>NZ_MUBG01000001.1:0-1145000 GCF_002022415.1 Bartonella sp. WD12.1 | reverse complement strand
AAACAGTCGGAGCCCAAGATACGTTCTGGGTGACGGCGTACCTTTTGTATAATGGGTCAGCGACTTAGTCTAACGAGCAAGCTTAAGCCGATAGGTGTAGGCGTAGCGAAAGCGAGTCTGAATAGGGCGTTCAGTTCGTTGGATTAGACCCGAAACCGAGTGATCTAGCCATGAGCAGGCTGAAGGTAAGGTAACACTTACTGGAGGGCCGAACCCGTATCTGTTGCAATAGATTGGGATGACTTGTGGCTAGGGGTGAAAGGCCAATCAAACTCGGAAATAGCTGGTTCTCCGCGAAATCTATTTAGGTAGAGCGTTAGTGTAATTCTCCAGGGGGTAGAGCACTGGATGGGCTAGGGGTCCTCACCGGATTACCAAACCTAACCAAACTCCGAATACCTGGAAGAACTCACTGGCAGACACACGGCGGGTGCTAACGTCCGTCGTGGAAAGGGCAACAACCCTAACCACCATCTAAGGTCCCTAAGTTATGGCTAAGTGGGAAAGGATGTGAGGATCCCAAAACAACCAGGATGTTGGCTTAGAAGCAGCCATCATTTAAAGAAAGCGTAACAGCTCACTGGTCTAAATAAGGGTCTTTGCGCCGAAAATGTAACGGGGCTCAAGCCATACACCGAAGCTGTGGATTTACTCTTATGAGTAAGTGGTAGCGGAGCGTTCCGTAAGCCTGTGAAGGGAGACTCGTGAGAGCTCCTGGAGGTATCGGAAGTGAGAATGCTGACATGAGTAACGATAAAGGGAGTGAGAGACTCCCTCGCCGAAAGTCCAAGGGTTCCTGCTTAAAGTTAATCTGAGCAGGGTGAGTCGGCCCCTAAGGCGAGGCCGAAAGGCGTAGTCGATGGGAACCACGTTAATATTCGTGGACCTGTGGGAAGTGACGGATTGCGTATATTGTAAGGTCTTATTGGATTGATCTTGCAGTGAAGTAGTCCCAGGAAATAGCTCCCACGTATAGACCGTACCCGAAACCGACACAGGTGGACAGGTAGAGAATACCAAGGCGCTTGAGAGAACTACGTTGAAGGAACTCGGCAAATTGCACGCGTAACTTCGGAAGAAGCGTGACCCTTTTTCGGGCAACCGTTAAAGGGTGGCACAGACCAGGGGGTAGCGACTGTTTACCAAAAACACAGGGCTCTGCGAAGTCGCAAGACGATGTATAGGGTCTGACGCCTGCCCGGTGCTGGAAGGTTAAGAGGAGATGTGCAAGCATCGAATTGAAGCCCCAGTAAACGGCGGCCGTAACTATAACGGTCCTAAGGTAGCGAAATTCCTTGTCGGGTAAGTTCCGACCTGCACGAATGGCGTAACGACTTCCCCGCTGTCTCCAACGTAGACTCAGTGAAATTGAATTCCCCGTGAAGATGCGGGGTTCCTGCGGTTAGACGGAAAGACCCCGTGCACCTTTACTATAGCTTTACACTGGCATTTGTGTCTATCTGTGTAGGATAGGTGGTAGACTTTGAAGCAGGGGCGTCAGCTCTTGTGGAGTCATCCTTGAAATACCACCCTTATGGATATGGATGTCTAACTGCAGTCCGTTATCCGGATTCAAGACAGTGTATGGTGGGTAGTTTGACTGGGGCGGTCGCCTCCTAAAGAGTAACGGAGGCGCGCGAAGGTAGGCTCAGAACGGTCGGAAATCGTTCGTTGAGTGCAATGGCATAAGCCTGCCTGACTGTGAGACTGACAAGTCGAACAGAGTCGAAAGACGGTCATAGTGATCCGGTGGTCCCGTGTGGAAGGGCCATCGCTCAACGGATAAAAGGTACGCCGGGGATAACAGGCTGATGACCCCCAAGAGTTCATATCGACGGGGTTGTTTGGCACCTCGATGTCGACTCATCGCATCCTGGGGCTGGAGCAGGTCCCAAGGGTATGGCTGTTCGCCATTTAAAGCGGTACGTGAGTTGGGTTCAGAACGTCGTGAGACAGTTCGGTCCCTATCTGCCGTGGGTGTAGGAATATTGACAGGATCTGTCCCTAGTACGAGAGGACCGGGATGGACGTATCTCTGGTGGACCTGTTGTGGCGCCAGCCGCATAGCAGGGTAGCTATATACGGACGGGATAACCGCTGAAAGCATCTAAGCGGGAAACCCACCTGAAAACGAGTATTCCCTGAGAACCGTGGAAGATCACCACGTTGATAGGTCAGGTGTGGAAGTGTGGTAACATATGAAGCTTACTGATACTAATCGTTCGATAGGCTTGATCGTTCCCATTCCCTATATTCATTCCCTATTTTTGTTTATTGTATTTTCAATAAACAAAAAACTAAGCAAAAAAACCAGTTCTCGTTCCTTTATATGTTCTTAGCTGACTTGGTGGTTATGGCGGAATGCCTGCACCCGATCCCCATCCCGAACTCGGCCGTGAAACGTTCCAGCGCTGATGGTACTGTGTCTTAAGGCACGGGAGAGTAAGTCACTGCCAGGTCTGTTAAAAACATACAAGGGTCTTCTCAAACAAGTCTTCAATAGAGGTCAGCAGTCAAGTGATTTTGTTACAAAAAATATCATCGTCACAATAACTGTGGGATCTCTGCAATGGCGCGGGGTGGAGCAGCCCGGTAGCTCGTCAGGCTCATAACCTGAAGGCCGCAGGTTCAAATCCTGCCCCCGCAACCAACAAAAATCCTAACAATATCTGTACTCTCTTCTCAAAAAAACATCACTGTGGGAAATCAATAATTGCTTCTTATTGCTTTCGTTCATCTTTTTTTATATCTGCTGTAAAATTCTTATCTGACCGTTTCTCTGCAACTCTCTTCTCGTCTTCATAATACAAATACATAGTTCTTATATATTTGCGTGGCCGCTTATATGTTTGTTGCCTCTTCAAAGAGGGGCGAGAGGTTATTTCTTCTGCACTCCTTTTTATCTACTACAAACGGGTAAATGGGTGTATCTGTTTTGTTTAAATGGTAGGGTGCATAAATGATAGGGATACAAAGCATTTGTTCTTTTTTTTATGAGATATAGCGCTGTAAAAGGTGTCGTTGCAGTGCTCAATAATCTTGTTTGGGTTCAAGGTTAGAAAGGTCACTCTTGGCTTTTTATAAAAAAGAATGATTATGGTGTTTCTTGTGAATGTTGATATAGGTATCAAGCTTTAAACTTGCGGTGTTTCTTCAGCTTTTTAAAAGTGTCATATACTTTGCAAAGGTCGTGTTTGTATTTAAGTTTTTGTCATTTTAGCCATCGTGCGTATTTCATCAAGGCAATAAAAGCACTGATAAAAAAGGGAAAAGGCTTTCTTGTCAGATCTTATTTGCTTCTTTCATCTGGAAAAAAAGTAGGGCTACGCTATTGCATAATAATGCTACAAACACTCTAAATATGCTAAACACTAAGCTAGCAAACTAAAAATTAGATTATAAAATCACCTATATGCTAACAGAAAAGGGGATATTTTTATATGTTGGTAGATGTTTTAAGCATGCACTTGTCCATCTTTCGAAATGCTAGAGGTAATTGTTTCTCCTTTTAAGAAAGAAAGCTGCCATGAGTTAGCAGCTTTCTTGTTGTAATGATCAATTATGATCCATTGCAGCAGTGCTTTTTAGGCAAAGCTTGTAAGTAGGTAGCAATGTTTACGGCTTTTGGAGCCATAATAGCCACATACAGTCGCAATAACAGCACCGATAAGGCTACCTAAAAAGCTCCACCACCCAATTGTGGAAGCTGTTCCAATAGCTTTATCTGCAAAGCTTTGAGCTTTTTTGCTGTTTCTTCAAGGTGATGAGACAGTGTGTCAACTTGTTGGTTGAAATTTTTGATTGCCTGTTCAGTTTTTACTCGTGCTGATTGATAAAGAGTGATTGCACGATCTGCAGTGTGTTCAGCTTCAGCCTGGGTCATGCCATTGCTCATAAGAGCGCGGATGACATCACTGCGATCAATATTATCTGTAATCGTTTCAAGGCGGCTAGATAAACGATTGCCTAGCTTCTTAAGATAGACAGGATAACCAGCAGGATTGTGCATCAAAGCTGTGATGACAGACTGTATATCATCTACGCTCTCTTTATAAACACTATTCAAACGTTTAGGGTCAAGAGCTGGAATGTTGCTTTCGTTAAGCACTGTTCGTAAATCCTTGCCTAGTTTGTCAAAATCAATTTTATGGCTGTTTTTATCACTCAACAGTTTGTTAAAATAGTCGTAGTCTGAAGATGAGAAGAGGGTACCTATCCCTTTTCCTAGGCTAGAAATGGCGTTTTTGGAGCTAGATGCAACGCTTGAGAGGGTTTGAACCCCCATGTGCGCTGCTCCGGAAACGAACAGAGTTGTCTGAAGTGTTATAAGAAGCATGAGAAGAGCCCAGGTTAAGAAGCCATGTGCTGCTCCTGCTTGTTTTGCAAAATGTCCAGCAACGAAACCACCAATAGCAAGACTGAGGAACATCACAATAATGGAACCGATGCCAACAGACATCAAAACTCCTCCAAAAGGTGCAGAAGAATAGAGGTCAATTTGTCCTAAACCTAAAGCTGCGAGCAAAAAAGAAAAGCAAATTGAAGTAGCAATAGCTGTGATCAATCCTGCAAAAAGAGCTGACCAAGAAAGAGGCCTATGAAATATTGGACGCTGAGGTTCCACAATTTTTTCTCCATGAAAATGTGGATTTAATGATGTGTCTGTTGGAATGCGCGTTTCCATTTGTTTATCTCCTTCTATGAGTATTGATATACAACGCATGATCTGCGTCTATGTTTCAATCTAGGGAGATATTGATAGAAGGAAAGGGTACGCCTAATGATGCCAGGTCTTTAGAGAGCTATATTCCGTTTAAATAAACCTTGAAAATAAAGTGTCTCACTGTCATGATCATTTATAATAATCTATTTACTAAAGGGATCAATGATGTGATGCTCTTTAGAGAGTAGTACAGTGTTATAGCGGTGTAATGGGGTTTCTTATTGTGATTTTTAGGTGCGGGAACTTTTGTAAGATGGGCTCTTGTGAATGGTTGCACTGTTCTTACTGCAATGAATGATGAGAGCATATTATAGTATTATGGTGTGCTAGGAATATATTATTATTTTCTTTATTGGCGGCCGCATTGAGCAACTTGTGTTATGGCTGCTTTGTGGGGTTATAAATAGATTGCTGATGCTGATCAAAGTTATAAAACAATGAACGATGATATTGTTTCTTGTTATTTTTTGAGCATATTGATGCTTTTGCTGATAGAGCAGATAAGAATTACACTGTCTTAGAAAGAGTGCTCACAATAGGTCAAATGTGATAAAAATACACACTAAAAATAAAAAAGCTCTATTAATGACGTTCATTTATTTGAAGAAAAACGTCAGTAACTAGTGTTACAGGTTATAAAGAAAAATTAGGGGAAAAAGATGCTCAAAAATAGTGTTACTTAATAGAGAGGAGAACTACTGATTGGAGTAAGTAATGCATGGCGAAATATAAAAGCTTAGTAATTTAGCTTATTGCCATTATGATTTTGGCTTAAACTTACTACACTGGATGCAAAAATAACATCAATACTATTTGAGATTGTTAAAATTATTTTTTACTTGTTCAATATGAATAATTCAGTAGCAAAAAATTATATGTGAAGAATTTTTTAAAACAATATTCTATCTTATTAGAATGATATGCGATGTTTATATTAGGAGTAGCTTGATAGATTTTAGCTATTAGCTTTAATATAAGTGTTTCAAAAATATTTTGAATCTATCAATATAGCGGATTAAACAACTGAAATTATTTATTGTTTTCCAAAGTTTGATTTATTGCGATATGTGGGAAGATGTTTTTTATGCCAAGTTTAATTATACTGTATGATAATTTTTTAGAGAAAAAATGTAACAAATAAAAAAGCCTTGTTAGAAACAAGGCTTTTTAGTGATTAGGTTATACAATATACAAGAAATTAGAATTTATAAGATACTCCAGCACGAAAATCATTAGTCTTGTAATGAAGTTCAAAGCTATCTTTAGCAAATTTCTTTTTTCCGAAATCTGAATAACGATACTCTGCCCGCAAAATAATATTGTCGGTCATTGCAAAATCAATACCAGCACCAAGAGTATAACCAATCATTGTTTTTGTTTCATCCACCATACTATTAAGTTCTTTATCTTCTATTGCTGTGCTTGATAGCGATATAATATTTTGGAATTGTCCATAAGCAATCCCACCAGCAATATAAGGCATAATACGATCCACAGCAAAACCAATACGTATCCGTGTAGCACCAGTCCATTTTTGGTTTAAGGTATACTCAAATGTTATTTTTTTCTCTGCCTCTTCTGTATTAATTGTATTTTCTCTTAATTGGACAGCTCTTCTGAACCGTTCGTTCTGTTGGCTATTCTCATTGTTTGTTGTTAAGTTATTTTCTTCTGGAATATCACTCCCACTAGATGGAGGGGTAATTACGATAGTTTTTGTATTTTTTCGTGCAGATAAAATTATATCTGTATCAATGCCTAGGATAAGGCCATTACTAAGATCAACATTGGAACCTGCATAAAGACCACCTATGAAACCAGAAAGTTTAGGCAAAAATTTTTCACTAACTGAAACCCATTTTGTAGGTCTTCTACTCGTAGTAGGTAGTAAAGGAATATCATCATCATGACTCATTGCAGAAATCTTGCTTGAAAAGCCACCAACCTGCCCCCCAATATAAAAACCATTCCAAGAAAAGGTAGGGTATCTAACAATTGGTGAAACACCCATTTTATAATTTTCTTTAGGGACTATACTATCTGCTGCTTGTACTAAAGAAATTGCAGCTAAAGTGAAAATAGATGTAGCTATTAAACATTTTGTATTCATAATTTTCTCCAAAGGTAATATTTTAAATACGTAATGTTATTTTTGCATCAAAAAATTTACAAAATATTGATTTTTTCTTTGTCTTAAAGACAATGCTTTATGGCATATTCCAGGACTTTTATGTGAGAATAAGCTTATATGTGCTTACTTTCGGTATCTTTACATATAATAAACAAAGTGATTTTAGCAATAAATCATTTTGTTTTTTTAGGTTTTTTAGGAGCAAGCAGAACAATACAATCACCTAATTCAGCAAATTTTTCCAATATCATTAATGTAGACATCAAGTTATTTTCGTGGGAGTGTTGTTCTTACTCTTTTCCCAGCTTCTGACTCAATAATACTTAATGCTATAAATAGCTGTGATATGAAAAGATTGTCCCTGTTTTTTGGTGTATAGATCACAGGTTGCACAAAGGAGGAAAAAGATTTTCTGTGGATAAATTAATAGCTATTTTTAATGCATTTAGAAATACAAATGTCATATAACAATAATAATTGGCTCAATATTTTCGAAGAAAATATAAAACTTATAACGTGTGCTTCATTTGGAAATAGGAAAAAGCTTGAAGCTTTAAATGCTTTGTTGATGGAACGGTATAAGTAATATTTTTTACTACCTTTAATATTTCTTGTTTTTTGTGTTGTAGGTAGAATATCCTACCTTACAACAATATTATAGGCAAAATTACTTCTAAATTCTTAGAATTCTTTATTTGTGTTACTACATTAATTAAAATAACACTAAAGCATATTATGTCTATTCCATAATTTAGAAACAAACATTTGCCAATGCAAATGAACGCAAGGATCATATTATTACTGGTCTAACTCAAAGTCAGAAATACTTGAATATTTAAAACGATCTTGTGGGCTGTTTAGTTTAAACCAAGCGGCAAAAATGTTAGAGCTAGAGCCCAAATTTTCTAGTTATTTTTATTGGGTTTATTGTTGTGTTCCAAGTGGTTTTTTATTATCATTATTAGAGTAAAATCAATAAAAAACTAATGGATTGTATAATCCGCATTATTCAAATACTCAGCGCAATAGAAAAGACCGTTTCTAGTGCAAAAATCACGAACAAAGAATTAGCGTGCTTGAGGGAGGTAAATTCAAAAGATAGTGCGCATATAAAAGATATCACATTAAAGCATGAGTCTTTCAACATACGCGTTTTTCACACCACAGGTAAGGTGCATCCAAAATTAAGGAAAATAAGATGACAACTTTCACCATAGCAAAAGTAGCGCAGAAATATAATTTATCAGAACAAGAATTTCGTGAAGCACTCTTCAAAACCTGTATCAATTTCAATATTTCTGAAGAAGATTTTGAAGACTTTGTTTATCTTGCCGATGGGCATGGATTAAATCCTTTAGAAAAGGAAATATACGCTGTTCCTAAAAAAATGGCATCATCCCAGTTGCTACAACTGCTGGGTGGATCAAGATGATCAAATCAAGTCCTAACCTCGATGATATAAAACTTCAGAAAAACACCGATAGTGAAGATAATCTGCTTTCTGTTACAGGTGCTATGTATTTGAAAAACGTGAAACACCCAGTAAGAATATCCGAATATTTAAAAGAATGCGAACAGGATACAGAATATTGGCGAAAATATCCTGTTCGCATGTTGCAGAATGAAGCAATTAAACAATGTGCACGTTATGCTCTCGGTTCTGTTGGTCTTTTTTTTATGAAGAAGATGAAGCTTTTTATAAAGAAGAAGGTGTAGCCGATCTTATTCACAAGATTATTTGCTGCAAATAAGACTAATTATAATCCCCAAAACGAAAGGGTATCTGGTGAATTGCTTACGCAAATCAAACAGTTAAAAAACAAACACAAATAGAGTGGTTTCAGGCGCGTTTAAGAAAAGTTATAGCTTCAAACATTGATAGCATTATCAGTAGAACAGCTAAAAGTTTGCTGACAAGTAAATATGAGGAGTACAAACTCAAATTTATCACAAAATGCTTAGGAGGTAAAATAAAATCATCTTATGAAATGCCAGCTATAAAATGGGGAAATAAACGCAAAGAGAGGGTGATTAAAAAACAGCCTCAAACGTGAGATTGCTGTCATCCGATGTGGATTTATTCCCCATCCGACAATTGAAATGGCAGGCACTATTCCTGATGGTCTCATTGGGGATGAAGGCCTTATAAAAGTTAAATATTCTCAATCAACAACGCATGTATGTTTTTTACAAGATGGTAAAATCAAACCTGAATATATCTTACAAATGCAATTCCAAATGGCTTGCACAGGACGAAAATGGTGTGATTTTGTCAGCTATAATCCTCAGCTTAAAAGCCAATACGCTCATTTATATATCAAAATTCAACGCATTTCACGCGATAATGAACAGATTGAACGCTTAAATAAAGCTGTCAAAAAATTTTTAGAAGAAATAGAACAAGAAATGCAAATCTTTATACAAGCTTCTTAAATCTTATGGGGGTGCTCTGTTACTTACATGTCTCCTTAAGCGCTCCCATTCATTAAAGAGAGAGGCAATAAGATGATATTAATGATGGTGATAGATATGTCATAACACGTGAGTATACATGGCTTTTCAATATATTAACACCAATTCGAATTGGGTGATATAAGGAACTTTTCTCCAACCATATAAGCTGGGTAAATGAGTAAGATGAAAAAAAAATCTTGGCATTCATACCAAAAAAATAAGCTGCAAATAACAACAATTTAGGTAAAATTATATAAAGTGGGAAGGGTGGTCTAAAAATTATCTAATTAAGTAAAAATCTATATATTCCGATACATTAAAAACAAAAAATGGTGCCCAGAAGAGGACTCGAACCTCCACACCTTGCAGTACAGGTACCTGAAACCTGCGCGTCTACCAATTCCGCCATCTGGGCAATAGAATTTATCTAAGCTTGGGAAGTAACTCTGTCAATGATCATTAGTTCATTAAAATATTAGAATTAAGAGGCTTATCTCTATAAATTGCAATTATAATAATTTAAGGCGTAATGATTTTTTTGATAAAATTGTTGAATCAGAATTGAAGTCATAAATAATAGGGACACCAGTTGCTAATTCTTGAGATACGATTTCTTCAGTGCTTAGACCTTCAAGTGCCATAATAAGAGCACGAAGAGAATTACCATGTGCTACAATTAAAACAGTTTGGGAGCGTAAAATATGGGGCTGGATATGGTAAAAATAATAAGGCCAGACACGTGCACCTGTATCGCGCAGGCTTTCTCCATTAGGTGGGGCAATGGCATAAGAACGGCGCCATATATGCACTTGTTCTTGCCCCCATTTTTGACAAGCATCATCTTTATTTAAGCCAGATAAATCACCATAATCGCGTTCATTCAATGCTGGATTTTTTATCAATTGCAAATCTGTTTGTTCTGTTTGTTCTAAAATATGCTGAGCAGTTTTTTGTGCTCGCTGTAAGGCTGATGTATAAGCAACATCAAATTTTAAGCCAGATTCTTTTAGTTTTTTTCCTGCTTTTATTGCTTCTGTATGACCTTTTTCTGTCAAATCTGGATCTTTCCAGCCAGTGAAAAGGTTTTTAAGGTTCCATTCACTTTGTCCATGACGGATTAATACAAGTGTACGTCCCATTATAAATTTCCTGCAATTGATTGATTAATGTTAATCGTTCAGATCTAAAACATCCAGCATTGAGTAAAGACCATTTTTATGATTTCTCGCCCACAGAGCTGCTTTTAATGCACCGTTGGCAAAAATAGAACGTTCTTGTGCTGAATGTGAAAGAACAATGTGTTCATTTGCACCTGCAAAGATAACGCTATGGTCCCCAACAACTGTTCCACCCCGTAAACAAGCAAAACCAATAGTGCCTTTTTTACGTTCGCCTGTATGGCCTTTACGTTCGCTAACGTAGACATCTTGGAGTTGAACATTGCGACCTTCTGCTGCTGCATTTCCAAGAAGAAGAGCTGTTCCAGAAGGAGCATCAACTTTGCCAGAATGGTGCATTTCAGAAATTTCAATATCAAAGTCTTCAAATGTTAATGTTTTAGCTGCTTTCTTTACAAGGCTTGCCAAAAGATTAATTCCAAGGCTCATATTCCCAGATTTAACAATGGTTGTATGCATCGCAGAAGTTGCAATTTGTGCTTCCTCTTCTTTACTAAACCCTGTAGTTCCTATAATGTGAACAATGCCTTTTTGGGCTGCATAATCAGCGTAGATAATAGTAGCTTGTGGCTGGGAAAAGTCTAAAATACCTTCAGCGTCAGAGAAGGCTTTTTCAGGATCATCAGTAATTGAGATTCCAAGAAGATTTGAGCCAATTAATACGCTGGCGTCTTTTCCTACAAAAGGTGATCCTTTACGCACAAGCACACCACAAAGTTCTACACCTTTTCTATGTTGGAGAGCTGTAATTAACGCACGCCCCATTCTCCCATTGGCACCAACAACTGCAAGGCGCATGTTTTTCTCCTTGTAACACTTTACTCCTTGATTATAGGCAAATTATTTTCTTTTTGCCAACTATTCTTTTTCCATATAAATCTAAATTTAGTATATTTAAAATGTTTAAACTGATGACTTATTTATATAAAGCTTGTATAAGCAATATATTTTATCATTATAGCAATGACTATTGCGAATGTATGTAAAATATTTCAAAAGTATATTTTGAAGTTTAGTATAATTTTATTATATTTAATTACAATGAATAATAAATTAATTCTATACATAGTATATTAATTATAAATTTTAATATACACTTTATTTTATATATAAATTATTTTAATAATATTATTTCTTGTTGTTATATGAAAAAAGTTTAATACTTCCTTTGGTATTAATAATATACAGGAATTGTTTTTTTACAATTTGATAAAAATTCTAACTAAGATCACTATTTATTGGTCAATATAAGATTATTCTAAAAGTTATAGTATTCATTGACAAATTAGAAGTCCAGATCAGCGTAATGGGAACTAGGCGTAACTCCACGGATCCGGTCATTTAAAAGAGGGCGAAAAGAAGGGCGAGATTTGATCCGCATATACCATTCTCGAATAGAAGGGAATTGCTCCCAATCAATTTCTCCCAAAAGATCAAGTATAGAAATAGAAGCTGCAGCTGCTAAATCTGCATAAGACAGTATAGACCCAGCTAACCAATCACGAGATGTGCAAAGCCAATTCAAGTAATTCATATGTGGTGGAATATTAGCACGTGCATTGCGTAAAATTTGCGAATTAGGAGCTCCACCACCAATCGTTAATGGCATTTCACGTTTATAAATTCGCTCTCGCACAATATGACGCGTAACTTCATTTTCAAGTTTGTTTAAGAACCAATCATTAAGGCGGCGTACTTCAGCGCGTTCTAAAGGGTTTGCTGGAAAAAATTGTTTACCTGGTCGTAAGCTACCACGCGTTTCATCTAAATATTCATAAATCACAGTAGCGCCTGATAGTGGTATTTCATGTTCTGCAAGAAAAACAGGTAAATGTCCCGCTGGGTTAAGTGCGAGAAATTCAGGTTTTCTTGCCCATTCATTCTCTTCAATAAGGTGGGTTGCTATACCATATTCTTCGAGAATAAGACGTATAAAACGAGAGGCAGAAGATAGGGGATGATGAAAAAGTGTGAGCATAATTTACGTGCCAATAAATCTTTAAGATAAAAAGATTTTTATAAAGGCGCTTTGTTGAAAGAACAAGATCATTAGTAATTGCTAACAGTTATGTTTAATAATCTATTAATAAAAATATCATTTTATTGCGTAACTGCTTGCAAGATAGCTGTACGCAATTCTTCTAAACCTAAAGCTTTTTGTGAAGAGGTGATGAGCAACTCTGGATAAGCAGCCGGATGTTTTAAAATATTTTTTTTGTAGCAGTTACTAAGGTTTCAAGTGCATTTGGTTTGATTTTATCACTTTTTGTTAAAACAATTTGATAAGAGACTGCTGCTTTATCCAGAAGATCTAAAACATCTGTATCATTTTTTTTAATTCCATGACGTGAGTCAATTAAAACGTAAGCACGTTTGAGTGTTGTACGACCTCGCAAGTAATCAAAGATCAGACGTGTCCACGCTTCAACACAATTTGGGGGAGCTTTGGCAAAACCATAACCCGGCATATCGACAAGCGCTATAGGGGGAAAGTCTTCTTTCCGATCACTTAAGCTTTCAGGTATAAAATAATTAAGTTCCTGAGTACGTCCTGGTGTATTTGAAGTGCGTGCTAAACCTTTTTGTTGTACCAATGCATTGATTAGGGAAGATTTTCCAACGTTAGAGCGTCCTACAAATGCAATTTCTGGGGGACCTTCAGGTGGAAGACATTGTATTGTAGGCACACTGCGAATGAAAATCCAATTGCGAAAAAAAATCCCAGAAGTTGTAAGACATTTTGTCATTTATGTCCTTTTTTTTTAGATTTCTTATGGAACATAGCTTTAAGATTATCAAAAAGCTCAATTTTCACACCTTGACGTTTCATCATGATGCCTTGCTGAATAATTGACAATGTATTATTCCAAGCCCAATAAATAACAAGACCAGCTGGGAAGGAAGCTAGCATAAAAGTAAAAATAACTGGCATCCATGTAAAAATCATAGCTTGTGTTGGATCTGGGGGAGTTGGGTTCATATGCATCTGTAGAAACATTGTTATCCCCATGATTAAAGGCCACGCACCAAGGATAAGGAACGTTGGCACTTCATAGGGCAATAAGCCAAATAGGTTAAAAATAGAAGTTGGATCAGGCGCTGCTAAATCTTGAATCCAGCCAAAGAAAGGTGCATGTCGCATTTCAATGGTAATATAAAGAACCTTATAAAGAGCAAAAAATATTGGAAATTGAACTAGCATTGGCCAACAGCCGGCAAGGGGATTGATTTTTTGAATTTTGTACAATTCTATCACTGCTTGTTGCTGTTTAACTCGGTCATCTGCATATTTTTCTTTTATTTCTTGCATCATTGGTTGCACTAACTTCATGCGTGCCATAGATTTATAAGATTTGTTAGCAAGCGGGAACAGAAGTACTTTCAGGAGCACTGTAACAAGAAGAATGGCAATACCAAAATTTCCTGTTTGCTTATAAAAAATATCAATAAGAGCAAACATTGGTTTAGTGATGAAATCAAACCAACCCCAATCAATTAAAAGGCCAAATTTCTTAATCTTTAATTGGTTTTGATAACGATTAATGATTTCAACTTGTTTTGCACCCGCAAAGAGATGATTTGTAATAGTTTTTGTTTCATTGGGGGCAACTGTTAAAAGAGAACTTTGCAAGTCGGATTGATAGTGGGTATTTAGTTGATTAAAATAAATAAAACGACTTGTATATTCTTGATCTTGTGGGGGAATAACCACTACAGCCCAATATTTATCGGTAATACCAATCCAACCTCCTGTAACTTTAGAGAAGATCATACTTTTCTGACCATTTTCAGGATTTGGGTTGAGCTCTTCTAGATTTTTATATGTTTCTGTTTTGAGTGAATCACCCGCGATGCCAATCATACCTTCATGGAGTAAATAAGTTGCATTTGTATGTTCTGGTGGAGCGGCACGTGCAACTCGGGCATAAGGCGAAAGATATACGGGGTTAGCACTTTCATTTTTGATAGAATCTTCAATGGTGAACATGTAATGATTGTCGATTGAAAGAGTACGACGGAAAATTTGTCCTTGTCCATTATCGTAAATTAAAGTGACGGGCGTTGAAGGAGTTAGAGTTGTATTTTCACCTTCTATCTTCCACTGTGTATGAGATTGTGGCAATGCTGTTGCTGGTAGAGATGAACTCGTAAAACCAAATTCAGCAAGATAGGTTGTATTAAATCCATTAGGATTGAGCAAGGCAATTTCCGGTGACCCCTTATCTACAGTTAAGCGATATTTCTTAAGAAAAAGGTCATCAAATTGTGCACCAACAAGATTAATGGAACCTTCCAATTCATCAGTTTTAATTGCAATACGATTTGTTTTAGTCAATTCTGCACTACGGTTTTCGGGTGTCATAGGACGATCAAATACAGATCCCGATCCACTTGTTTGATCAGCATCAGAGAAATGCATGTCAGCTGAGGGAAGTTCTGAACTTTGTTTTGACAATTGTTGTGCCATTATTTGCATTTCTTGTAGTTTTGCTTGTTGGGGAGCAACATAAAAAAAGTGCCATGCAACAAAAATAATAAGAGACAATCCAATGGCGATAAAAAAATTACGATTATATTCCATTTGTACTTATCCTATTGCCGTTGCTGGTTTTTAATTTTTGGCTTTATTCGTCGATTTAATTCATTGATCAGAGATGAAAACGGTGCGTGAAGTGCATCGGGATGAGCAACAATGACATAATCAGTTCCTGCTTCTATATTATCTTTTAGTCCAACTCGAACTGCTTCACGTAAACGTCTTTTAATGCGATTACGTTTGACGGCATTGCCATTTTTACGCGTTACAGTAAAGCCTACACGTGCAACAAGAGGATGTTTTACTTCTGCTGTTTGTTCGCGGGGTTTAATTTCAAGTAGAAATAGAGGACCACGTCGTTTTTCTCCTGTGCGTACAGCCAAGAAATCTGCTCTTTTACGAATGCGACAGGGGTGTTTTTGCTTCATGAAAGATGCTTCGTAGCTTTACTAAATGCCTGCCTTTTACAGAAAAGACAGGCATCAAAGGTTCATAACGAAAAAATAACTAACGACATTTAGTTTGTTATAAAAATTCAAAGAATCAAGCAGATAACCGCTTCCGTCCGCGATTACGCCGAGCTGAAATGATTTTACGCCCACTAGCTGTTGCCATACGGGCACGGAATCCATGGCGGCGTTTACGAACAAGTTTAGAGGGTTGATAAGTACGTTTCATTTATTCAAATACCGTTGTGCGGCCCTTCTTAGTTCTATAGCACAATAATATGCTCGATGAATAATCCTATTCCATCAGATAATTCTAAGGTAAATGCTACCCTATAAGGAAAAGCATAAAAAAGTCAATCTTAGATTATTTTTTCGTATTTTAAAAATATACAAGAAGTTTATTAATTTAAGCAATATATTTATCATTCGGGCAGTTAATAAAAAAGGCCACGCGAATGCGCAGCCTTTTTCACGTAAAAACTCTATGGAATTAATTACGGAACAAAGATAAGATATTCTGACTACTTTGGTTTGCAATAGAAAGAGCCTGAATACCAAGCTGTTGCTGAACTTGCAAAGCAGACAATTTTGCAGATTCTGCATTCATGTCAGCATCAACCATTGAGCCAATCCCTGCATCAACATTGTCTAGCAATCTTTTAACAAAGTCGAGCTGGATATTCACTAAGTTAACTGCAGAACCAATCTTAGCACCAGCAGTAAGAGTTACATCAACAGCATCACGCACTGTATTCTGAAGGCTACCTAGAAGGATATGCTGTGCTTCTGCAGACAATTTATCAACCCCAAACATTTCAGTGAATTCAGCTAAGGTAATCTGATCAGTTACTTCTTTAAAAGCAGCTTTCGCTTCTCCCCAAGCTTCTTCACCACCTTCTAGAGCTTCTACAGCTTCTTTTAATGTTGTCTTCTTTTCTTCATCCAAAGGATCAGCAGCCAATGCAGCTTTTGCTTCTGCAACAGCATCTTCTAACTCTTTGTAGGTTTTTTCTGCTTCATAGAAAGTCTCAAGAGCCTCATCAAATTTTGTTTTCTCTTCTCTAGAATCATCTCCTGCTGCTGGTGCTGGTCCGAAGATTCTCTGAAAAACACCCCCAGTCATATCAATGGTGCCATCTTCACCGAGAACACCAAAATTCAACTCACGACCACCAACTTCAACCATGTCAACATAAACAGCTGCACCTTCACGACGATAACCAGCAGCTATGCCAACAGTTTGACCACCACTGGAAAGCATGTTTTTACCACCAAACGAAGCAGACTGAACTGCATTCGAAATATTTGTCATATTTGCTTTCATCGACTCTTGAAGTTTAGCAATATCACCACCGCTCTTTTCATGAACAGAAATCATTGACTTTTGGATATCATCAAGTGCTTCTTTAGTCAGATCAACAGCTGTGGCAGCAATGCTTACCTGCTCTTTACCCAAGTTAATGGCATCAATAACAGCACTCATTGTGTTACTGTCGTGTCTCATCATTGATGAAATAGACCAGTAAGCTGTGTTATCAGCAGCACTGTTGATACGCAAACCTGTTGAAACACGGTCTTTTGATTTATCTAAATTAGAATCAATGGTACGCAACGTCTGCAATGCAGTCATTGCAGATCTGTTAGTAAGTATACTTGAACCCATAATCTCGTCCCTATAACGAAAAACAATTAAAAAGGGACATGCTATTTTTATAGCTAATGATAGAGCGACATCATGTCTGCCAGATAAATTTGGCCTATCACTTTTTGTAGTGCTATCAGACTAAAAAATATTGTTCAAGCATTTTTTTGGTCTGTGGATAAAGCTTCAATTTTTTGCTCTCAAATACATTGTAAGTAAAATTATTATTTTTCTTCACAAAACTACCCCCGATATTCTAATAAATATAATTTTATTCAGGTAAAAATCGTGATCTACACCACTGATTCTTTTGTTTTATACAGCTTTTAAAGTATAGATACATTTGACGTTATTTCCCTAATGTATGCTCTAACTAACAGAACTAAACTTCTCTTATCAGGAATTAAGTGTAGTTCTTATTGATGACCATGTTAAAGAAAGTGGTGCACATAGGATAATTTGTAGTTATTTTGTTGTACTGCAAATGAATGATCAAAAAATTGAAATAAAGTAGAAAATGATGCATCACTTTACAATATCAATAAGGTTTTCAAATTTTGGATTATTTTTCAGAGAATTGTAGCAAAATTCGTACAATGATTTAAAATAAGTATTTGTAACGAAATTCTACAATGCATTTTTTTCCAAAATTTTTGTATAAAATTAGTTTTACACCTTGAATTAGCATTTTGAAAAAACACAATTATTACACCGCAACTTTATAACTTTTAACAAAGAAAATACTAAGATGATTGACGTGAATATTTTTTCTCTTTATTGCTACATTATCTAGCATTTGTATAGAGAGGAAAGAGTGTGGTCCCTGTCACACGTGAAGCTATTCGTGAAGAACTGCGTAAAGTTAAAGGACCAAATTTTGAAAGCGATATTGTATCGCTTGGGTTGCTTTCAGAAATATTCATTACAGGTGGTAAGGTTTTCTTTTCCATTACGGTTCCCCGTGAACGTGCACAAGAATTAGAACCATTACGCCGCGCTGCTGAAAAAGTGGTATATGCTATGGATGGAGTTGAAGCAGTTGTTGTCACGCTTACGGAAGAAAAACAATCACCAACACTTTCTCAAACACACAAAAATGCAGCTTTTTCTGCACAGAAACGTAAAGCAAATACATTACCTATGAAAATGCCAATAGAAAATGTACGGCATATCATTGCTGTTGCCTCTGGAAAGGGAGGAGTTGGCAAATCCACAATGGCAATAAATATTGCTTTAGCCTTACAGGATGCTGGTTTTAAAACAGGTTTGATGGATGCAGATATCTATGGTCCATCTTTGCCACGTTTGACAGGGCTTGTAAATCAAAAACCACAATTGATTGATGGCAAAAAAATTCAACCTCTTGAAAAGTTTGGCCTTAAATTAATGTCGATGGGCTTTTTAGTTGAAGAGGAAAAACCAATCGTATGGCGTGGTCCTATGGTGATGGCAGCTGTAACCCAATTACTAAGGGATGTTTTATGGGGGCCTCTCGATGTTTTGGTAGTTGATATGCCACCTGGAACAGGAGATGCACAATTAACACTAGCTCAACAAGTGCCGTTAACAGGTGCGTTGATTGTTTCTACTCCGCAAGATCTTGCTTTAGTTGATGCACGCAAAGCTGTGGAAATGTTTACAAAAGTCAAGGTTTGTATTCTGGGGCTTATTGAAAATATGAGCTACTTTATTGCACCTGATACAGGAAAACGCTATGATATTTTTGGTCATGGCACTGTGCGTACAGAAGCAGAAAACCGAGATATTCCTTTCTTGGCAGAAGTGCCACTCGATGCAACTTTTCGATTTTCTTCAGATGACGGAGTGCCAATTTTTATCGCTGAACCGGAAGGTCGGCATGCCAATCTTTACCGTGCAATTGTTCATCAAATAAAAGGAAGATTTTCTTAATTTCATTGTTTTTGAGTAAAGTCTCGCTTAAGGTGAAGTAATCCTAAAATATAAGGGAGTGTTTTAATGGTAAGTACGATGCGTGAACGTTTGATTGTGGGGTTAGACGTTCCGGATATTAAACAAGCAGAAAAATTGATTACGCAATTGGGTGATTGTGTTAGCTGGTATAAAATCGGTTATCAGTTGTTTTTTTCCGGTGGAATGGAATTAGCCAAAGACCTTATTCAAGCGCAAAAAAAAGTATTTTTCGATATGAAATTGTTAGATATCGATCATACAGTTGCTAGAGCTGTAGAAAATATTGCAAAATTAGGTGTTTCAATGCTGACGATTCATGCATATCCAACAGCAATGAAAGCAGCTGTTGCAGTGGCTAAAGGAAGTGATTTATGTTTACTGGGGGTAACAGTTTTAACATCAATGGATGAAGTCGATTTAAAAAATGCTGGTTATAAAGACACTCCCCAAAAATTAGTGCTCAAAAGAGCTGAGCAAGCGCGAGAAATAGGAATGGGTGGCATTGTTGCTTCAGCACTTGAAGCGCAAGCTTTGCGAAGAGTAATTGGAAGTGATATGGCATTAGTAACGCCAGGGATTCGCCCTCAGGGGAGCGATAAGAATGATCAAAACGAGTCATGACACCAAGAAAAGCGTTGGATTCTGGTGCAAGTCATCTTGTTGTGGCGCGGCCTATTATTCAAGCTATTGATCCTTTAGCTGCAACAAAGAAAATTTTAGCAGAAATGTCTGACAATTGTTCATGAGACTATTGCTAAAGTTTTGAAGAGAAAGCACTGGATATGCAGAAGAGTGTGAGTGAAAAAGTATATTTTATAGGTTCTCATGCTTTTTGTGCACCAGTTATAGAACCAGCGCTTTATTTAGTGGCAACACCTATCGGAAATCTTGCAGATATAACTATCCGTGCTTTGCAAGTC
Source organism: Bartonella sp. WD12.1 (assembly GCF_002022415.1). GTDB lineage: Bacteria > Pseudomonadota > Alphaproteobacteria > Rhizobiales > Rhizobiaceae > Bartonella. The sequence goes on along the minus strand of NZ_MUBG01000001.1, from coordinate 1,125,034 downwards.
CTTGCACAAGTTGATATCTTAGCTTGTGAAGATACGCGAGTAACACGTGTTCTGTTAGAACATTACGGTATTCAGAAAAAAACATTTCTTTATCATGAGTATAACGCACAAAAAGCAGGAGTGAAATTACTAGAAGCTTTGGCAGAAAATAAAACAGTAGCCCTTGTGTCAGACGCTGGGACACCACTTATTTCTGATCCAGGATTTAAATTAGTAAAAGAGGCGCGTAAAGCTGGTTACAAAATCGTTCCAATTCCTGGTGCGTCAGCTCTTTTAGCTTCTATTGTAACAACAGGGTTTCCTACAGATAGTTTTTTCTTTGCAGGTTTTTTAAGTGCGAAGAAAATGCAACGCCAAAAACGACTGGAACAATTAAAATCGATACCTACGACCTTAGTGTTCTATGAATCGCCTCACCGTCTTGTAGAAACTTTGCAAGATATGGTTACTATTTTCACAGCTGACCGGTCAGCTGCAATATGTCGTGAATTAACAAAAAAGTTTGAAACAATAGATGTTTCCAATTTAGGAAATTTGGTTGAAAAATATGAAAAACAAACTCGTGTCCGTGGAGAAATTGTTATACTCGTTGGAGAAGCAACAGCATCTTTACAGCAAATGAGTACTCAAGAAATCGATGCGATGTTACTAGAGTTGCTTAGTATATATCCTGCAGCGAAAGCGGCTGCTTTAGTTGCAAAAAAAACAGGTTTGAAAAAACAAGAACTTTTCCAACGATCAACTCTTTTAAAGGGAGGATAGGATTATGCAAAAAAAGCATAAACAAAAATCTTTCTATAAAGGTATTCGAGCGGAAAAGTGGGCAGCTTGGTGGTTACGTTTGAAAGGATTTCATATTGCTGAAATGCGTTTCAAAACAAAATGTGGTGAAATTGATTTAATTGCACGGCGTGGAAATCTTGTTTTAATTGTTGAGGTAAAAGCACGTTCAACATTAACTGAAACAATGACTGCAGTTTGTCAGGTAAATGAAAAACGTATTATATCGGCAGCTAATGTTTGGTTAGCACAGCAAAAAGATTACTCTCTTTTATGTATACGTTTTGACCTAATTGCAATTTTACCGTGGTGTTGGCCACATCATATTCCGGCATTTATTGAGTCTCATAGATAAACTTTCTATACCGTTTATTGTATCAGCTAAAAATATTTTGGATTGATTATTCTCCCTATTTATATGTTGCTCTTGTTATTAATTTTTATACGCGGATAAAATCCATTAACTGAGTGAAGCAATTACGCTAAGTGGCAAGATGCATATCTTAACTTTGGAATAATGCTATACAGAAATCATATTTTGCTTTATCTAGATTTTACAGAGAAACAATGGCCTTAATTTATGTTGAGGGTGGCCTACTAAAGTCTTTAAGGATATTTATTACCAACTATTCGTGAATCAATAACAGTAAAGTATGTTAAGAGCTGATTTGAGATCCACTTTAAATTGTGAAAATGAGGAGAGACATGAAAATTGGCTTTTTGGGAACGGGTACAATTAGCGCTGCAATGATTGATGGTTTAATGGCTAGCACTTTTGAGGTGCATTCAATTATTGTTTCACCACGCAACACACAAATAGCACAGCGTCTTTCCCGTGATTATGATAAAGTCACAATTGCTGAAAATAACCAAGCATTGCTAGATAGTAGTGATTGTGTTTTCCTTTGTCTGCGCAATCAAGTTGCTGAAGAGATATTGCGCCCTCTTCGTTTTCACCCAGAACAACTTGTTGTTTCTGTACTTGCAATGGCTAGAGCAGCAGATATTGAGAAATGGATAAACCATAAAGTTTATCGTGCTATTCCTCTTCCTTTTGTAGCAAAATGCAAAAATTTAACACCAATCTATCCGGATCATCCATTTTTACGTACTATGTTTGATAAATTAGGTGGCACATTGGCGCTTGAAAGTGAAGATCAGTTTAATCTTTTCATGACAGCTGGGTCACTTATGGGAGTGTACTTTAATTTTATAGAAACAGTACACCAATGGTTAGTGATACAAGGAATAGAAAAACCTCAGTCAGTAAATTTCCTTAGCACGATGTTTGGAAATCTTGCTGATGAAATGCGCAAAACAACAAAAGCGCATCGTTCAGCACCTATTGATTTCGCAATTCTTGAGAGAGAATTCTCAACTAAGGGAGGAACAAATGAACTTTTATCAAATTATTTTTCTAACCAAGGCGGGCGGGCTGCTTTAATAACGGCCCTTGAAACTACTTTGCAAAAAATTGAAGTTTTATCCACAGACCAAAAAAATGCTTGAACAATATTTTTTAGTCTGATAGCACTACAAAAAGTGATAGGCCAAATTTATCTGGCAGACATGATGTCGCTCTATCATTAGCTATAAAAATAGCATGTCCCTTTTTAATTGTTTTTCGTTATAGGGACGAGATTATGGGTTCAAGTATACTTACTAACAGATCTGCAATGACTGCATTGCAGACGTTGCGTACCATTGATTCTAATTTAGATAAATCAAAAGACCGTGTTTCAACAGGTTTGCGTATCAACAGTGCTGCTGATAACACAGCTTACTGGTCTATTTCATCAATGATGAGACACGACAGTAACACAATGAGTGCTGTTATTGATGCCATTAACTTGGGTAAAGAGCAGGTAAGCATTGCTGCCACAGCTGTTGATCTGACTAAAGAAGCACTTGATGATATCCAAAAGTCAATGATTTCTGTTCATGAAAAGAGCGGTGGTGATATTGCTAAACTTCAAGAGTCGATGAAAGCAAATATGACAAATATTTCGAATGCAGTTCAGTCTGCTTCGTTTGGTGGTAAAAACATGCTTTCCAGTGGTGGTCAAACTGTTGGCATAGCTGCTGGTTATCGTCGTGAAGGTGCAGCTGTTTATGTTGACATGGTTGAAGTTGGTGGTCGTGAGTTGAATTTTGGTGTTCTCGGTGAGGATGGCACCATTGATATGACTGGCGGTGTTTTTCAGAGAATCTTCGGACCAGCACCAGCAGCAGGAGATGATTCTAGAGAAGAGAAAACAAAATTTGATGAGGCTCTTGAGACTTTCTATGAAGCAGAAAAAACCTACAAAGAGTTAGAAGATGCTGTTGCAGAAGCAAAAGCTGCATTGGCTGCTGATCCTTTGGATGAAGAAAAGAAGACAACATTAAAAGAAGCTGTAGAAGCTCTAGAAGGTGGTGAAGAAGCTTGGGGAGAAGCGAAAGCTGCTTTTAAAGAAGTAACTGATCAGATTACCTTAGCTGAATTCACTGAAATGTTTGGGGTTGATAAATTGTCTGCAGAAGCACAGCATATCCTTCTAGGTAGCCTTCAGAATACAGTGCGTGATGCTGTTGATGTAACTCTTACTGCTGGTGCTAAGATTGGTTCTGCAGTTAACTTAGTGAATATCCAGCTCGACTTTGTTAAAAGATTGCTAGACAATGTTGATGCAGGGATTGGCTCAATGGTTGATGCTGACATGAATGCAGAATCTGCAAAATTGTCTGCTTTGCAAGTTCAGCAACAGCTTGGTATTCAGGCTCTTTCTATTGCAAACCAAAGTAGTCAGAATATCTTATCTTTGTTCCGTAATTAATTTTATAGAGTTTTTACGTGAAAAAGGCTGCGCACCTGCATGGCCTTTTTTATTAACTGCTCAAATAATGAGTATACGCTTAGTTTTTCTAATAAGAGCAGTCTAACTTAGCTGATTTAAACATGGGTTAAGGGGGGTAAGGTCAAACGTGCCTTATAAGCGTCAGTATGTAGATCACAATTTTTAGCTGAATTTTTTAGAATATAGGGGTTTTAGTTTTTGGCGAAAAAGGTAATAAGACGCTAATTACATATTTGGGTAAAAAGGTCCTTCGCTTCCTTGCGGACAAGTCCAATTGATATTTTGGTTAGGATCTTTAATATCACATGTTTTACAATGGATGCAGTTTGAGGCGTTAATGATATAAATTTTATGATCATTATGGTCTAGCCATTCATAGACACAAGCGGGGCAATAGCGTGTAGAAGGTCCCCCATAGATTGCATATTCAGAGTTCTTGTGTTTTTCCAGTGAGGCTATTTTTAAATGGCAAGGTTGATTTTCCGTATGATGCGTATTGGAAAGTGCTACACTGGAAAGGCAATCAAAAGTCACAATACCATCTGGTTTGGAGTAAGCTATAGGTTGAAATTTTTCTGCTGGTTCCAAATATGCATAATCTGGTTTTCCATGAGGAAGTGTTCTAAATAAAGAAAAGCCAAAAATCTGTTGCCACCACATATCAAATATAGCAAGTTTAATTCCGTATTTTGTACCATATTTTGCCCAGAGAGGCTTAACATTACGTGCTATATAAAGATCTTTTCCAATAGGACCTTTGCGCCAATGATCTTCGATCTCTTTGACTTCATCATGGGCACGACTTTGAGCAAGGGCGTCAGCTATTTTGTCAGCTGCCAGTATACCGGATAATATGGCATTATGTGAGCCTTTGATACGAGGTACATTAACAAAGCCAGCAGAACATCCAATCAGTGCACCACCAGGAAAGGTGAGTTTTGGTACAGATTGCCAGCCACCTTCGCTGATGACACGTGCACCATAAGCAAGGCGCTTTGCACCCTTTAAAAGTTCATACAGTTTGGGGTGTGTTTTGAAACGTTGAAATTCTTCAAAAGGAGAGAGATAAGGATTTTTATAATCCAAGTGTACAACAAGGCCAACAGAAATCAAATTGTCTTCTTGATGATAAAGAAAACCTCCACCACCAGTGTTATTATCCAATGGCCAGCCGATGAAATGCTGAACTAAACCAGGTTTATGCTTTAAGGAATCAACTTCCCAAAGTTCTTTAAGACCAAGACCAAATTTTTGTGGTTCACGGTCCTTGCTAAGATCGAATTTTTGTATGAGTTGTTTAGCAATTGAGCCACGTGCTCCTTCTGCAATGAGGGTATATTTTGCTAGTAAAGCCATGCCAGGAATATAATTTTTTCCAGGTGTTCCCTCTTTTTCAATGCCCATATCACCTGTAAGGACACCAATAACAGCTCCTTTATCATTATAAATGACCTGAGATATAGCAAATCCGGGATAAATTTCAACACCAAGCGCTTCGGCTTTTTTACTTAACCAACGGCAAACACTCCCCAGTGAAATGATATAACAACCATCATTTGATAAGATTTTTGGGAGAAAAATATTAGGTAATACTTTAGTGCTCTTTGGCTTCAGTAGAAAAAATTGATCGCTAGTAACAGGTGTTTTGAAAGGGTGATTTTGTTCATTTTGCCATTCTGGTAAAAGTGTATTTATGCCGATAGGATCAACCACTGCACCTGATAAAATGTGAGCACCGATTTCGGGGCTTTTTTCGAGAATTACAATAGAAAGCTTGGGGTTGTTTTGTTTCAAACGAATTGCGGCAGAAAGGCCTGCAGGTCCTGCTCCTACAATGACTACATCAAATTCCATACTTTCACGTTGGTGATGTGTAGATACATTCATAATAAAGCTTTCTCTAACTCAGGAATGATGTGGTGAAGATCACCGACGAGGGCGTAATCAGCAATATGCATGATAGGGGCTTCTTCATCTTTATTAATAGCCACAATGATTTGTGCATCCATTATTCCTGCTAAATGCTGAATGGCACCAGAGATGCCTATAGCAATATAGAGTTGAGGAGCAACGATTTTTCCTGTTTGTCCAATTTGCCAATCATTTGGAGCATAACCTGCATCAACTGCCGCACGGCTAGCACCCACCGCAGCTCCTAATTTGTTTGCGAGCGGTAAAAGTAGTTCCATAAATTTTTCTTGTGAGCCAAATCCACGTCCACCTGCTACAATAATTTGTGCTGATGTAAGGTTGGGGCGATCACTTTTGTTGGCCTCTTCTGTTACGAAAGAAGAAAGGTTTGGGTTAGGAGCTGGTGTTATTGTTTTAATGGGAGCGGAATTTCCTTGGAGAGTTGGAGTGAAAGAGGCTGTACGCACTGTTATAACCTTTTGGCGGTCATTTGCACGCACAGTTTCAATGGCATTACCTGCGTAAATTGGTCGTTTAAAGGTATCAGATGAGACAACGGCAATAATATCTGAAATTTGCATAAGGTCAAGGAAAGCAGCTACGCGCGGCATTACACTTTTGCCAATACTTGTAGAAGCTGCCATGATTACATCATAGTTATTGGCAAGTTCAACAATTGTTGCTGCTACAGGTTCAGCTAATTGATGTGCTAGGTAATCAGCTTCAGCAACAAGTATTTGCCGGACACCAGCTAATTGGGCACTATTTTCTGCAATCGCTTGAACCTTTGTTCCACAGACTAAAATATCAACATCATTACCAATTAAATGAGCTGCAGTGAGTGCTTTTGCAGTCTCTTCTGACAAGGAATGGTTATTATGTTCGGCCAATAAGAGAATTGCCATAAGTTATTGCCTTTTTATGCATTGTTACTTTTGATTATCTATTATTGTATTTTAAATACAACTTGTTTTTTTAAGTGCACTAACAAGCTCCGCTACATTTGCTACTGTAACTCCTGCTTGACGGGATTGAGGTTCTTCAATGTTAAGCACTGTTAAACGCGCTCGTGTATCTATGCATAGATCAGAAAGCGCTTTTTGTTCAATAGGTTTCTTCTTAGCTTTTATAATATTAGGAAGAGAAGTATAACGCGGCTCATTTAATCGCAAATCAGTAGTCATAACAACAGGAAGAGGTAAGCAAATGGTTTGCGTACCACCATCTACTTCGCGAGTAATAATAGCTTGATGGTTTTCTATGTTTAGGTGTGAGGCAAATGTTGCTTGCCCCCAACCAAGCAGAGCTGCTAACATTTGTCCGGTTTGATTACTTTCATCATCAATTGCTTGTTTGCCTAAAAAAACCATATTTGGTTTTTCTTCAAGAATGATTGTTTTAAGAGTTTTTGCAATTGCTAAAGGCTCAAGCACTTCTTCAGTTTTGACAAGGATAGCACGATCAGCACCCATTGCAAGTCCTGTCCGTAAGGTTTCTTGTGCTTCTTCTGGCCCAATTGAAACAAGAACAACTTCTGAGATTTTACCGGCTTCTTTTTGCCGAATAGCCTCTTCTACAGCGATTTCATCAAAAGGGTTCATAGACATTTTTACATGGGATAGATCAACACCTGTGCCATCGGGTTTAACACGTATTTTGATATTATAATCAACAACACGTTTGACAGCGACAATTATTTTCATAATGATCCTCTTTAATTTATATAGTCACTATTTTATAATAATAACCACAAGAAACCAAATCATTTAAGATTGATGCCAACAAGTTGGTTTAAAAAAACATTGCTATAAAGATATAAGCCTTTGGTCAATGGTAAGAACAGGTCAGTTAGGTGTTGTGTTAGAATTGAATGGGGTGAAAATTAGTAACATTTCTATTAATTTTATTAGTTAACTTTGTTCTTATATTATTATTTCAATTTCTCTTAGTCGTTTTAAAGCTCTATTTACTAAAATGAGCCACACTCTCTATTATAAGTATGATTTCTTGAAAAAGATGAAAAGGGATACATCTGTGAATATGAAACGTCATGTTATAAACCCGGTTGTACATAATCAACTTTCTACTTTTGTTGTTGAACAAAAGCAGAAAACGAAAAAGCATGCCGAGATAACTATGTCCGATATTGCTACTAAGTTGCGCTACGTTTACACACAAATGCAGATAAAAAAAGTGCCCAATCAATTAATTATGCAGAGCTTTGTAGATAATAGTATTAAATCTTATTTAGATACAATTAGCCGGGCAATTTTAGCTGAGCATTCTGCACGTAATCAAGCGCAAAAAAAGCTGTTTGAACGTTTGGAACAGATAGAAAGACTTGTTCAAAAACTGCTTCATGAAAAGAAAAGTTTACAAGAAACTGTCATGAAGCAACATGTTCCTCATGCACAATCAATTAATTCTGTTGTGCGTCATCTTGCTCATATGACATGTGAAGAAAACTAAACATTTCGGGCATCAAGAGAGACTCAATTTTCCGGGAAATAGTCAATTGAATCTACCTTAACAAAGTCAGTTTTAGTTCTTTACCAATAAAAGCTATAGAACATTTCTTAATAAAATTCTGTAAGTTTTTTCAAAAGGGGAAGTCTTTTTGATATTCAATTATCTAGTTGTTTAGTTAAAACCTCTTGATATGTACTTTTTTAAAAAAGGTCTTTAAGATCTTCTTTTCGTAACAAAGCTTTTATGGAAATTTGTTTTTTAAAAAGAAAGCTTCCTTAAAGTGTTTTATTTTCTACGAAAGATGCGTAAAAAAAGAAAAACAGGCATAACAATTGCTGCACCAGCTAAGGTCACATGGAAGAGGTTTACAAAAGTCATAAACCCTGTTTCCCATAGAGATTGAAGGAAGTCTATTATTTCCCAAATAAGATCAATAGGTGTCCACCCTAGGATGTTTATCGCAATTCCAGTGAAAAATGAAAGGATAAGCAGTTTTACAGCAATACGTCCTGGTGTACCACCAAGAAATGAATGAAGAGAATTGTGTGATTTTTTTCTATTTTTCATTTTGACGTGACTTCAAATATAATACTAAACTATGTATGTAGTGTAAATGATATACACATAATGGGGGAGGAAGACAGATTTTATCGTTATTTTGCTCTTTGTTTTTTAGGTTTTGCTCTCAAATTTTACATCCTTAAATACTTGTGTAACATTTGAGCTGTTTTTTTGAACTGCTTTCATGTTTAATTGGCAATTGTTGTAATATTTTCATAGGAATTTCTCATTGTTTGCTTGATGTTATTTAATTTTTAGATTTCATCAGGCATTATTGGTAATTATTACCAATAATTTTCACCTCTTGGATGATGGTGAGCATTTCTCAATACAATGTTGTTGTGGAAGCGTTAATATGTTGTGCATAGAATATGTTTCAAGAGATTCCGCTTTATAGAGATACTATTCATCTTCATAAAGATGTATTTATGTTACAGTTTGAGTTGAGTGTTTTTAAGGTTAAGAGAGTTGAAAAATACGATGGATTTATTTAGTCCAAAACCGGTGGCAACAAATGTAGCAGAATTTAGTGTTTCTGAAATATCAGGTGCTTTAAAGCGCATTATTGAGGACAAATTTGCTTATATACGGGTACGGGGGGAGATATCTGGTTATCGTGGTGTTCATGCTTCAGGTCATGCGTATTTTGCCTTAAAAGATGATAAAGCTCGGTTAGAGGCTGTTATTTGGCGAAGCGTAATGGAAAAGCTTAAATTTCCTCCTGAAGAAGGGATGGAAGTGATCGCTGTCGGCAAACTTACTACTTATCCAGGTTCATCAAAATATCAAATAGTCATTGATGCTCTTGAGCCAACAGGGGTTGGTGCTTTAATGACACTTTTAGAAAATCGTAAGAAAAAGCTTGCAGGTGAAGGCTTGTTTGATGAAGCAAAAAAGAAGCCACTGCCTTATATGCCTCAAATTATAGGGGTTGTGACATCACCGACGGGAGCTGTTATTCACGATATTATTCATCGTATATCAGATCGTTTTCCTTTGCATATTTTAGTTTGGCCTGTAAGAGTTCAGGGAGAAACGAGTGGTCGAGAAGTAGCTTGTGCTATTGAGGGGTTTAACGCCCTACCTTTAGGTGGTGTTTTATTTAAGCCTGATCTTATTATTGTAGCACGCGGGGGAGGGAGTTTAGAAGATTTATGGGGTTTTAATGATGAAGCGGTGGTTCGTGCTGTTCATGCATCGACTATTCCTGTTATTTCTGCAGTTGGGCATGAAACAGACTGGACTTTAATTGATTATGCTGCTGATTGGCGGGCACCAACCCCTACGGGAGCAGCAGAAAGAGCTGTTCCTGTTAAAGTTGATCTTGAAGTACAATTAGCGTCATTTGGTGCACGTCTTCGTGCGGGATTGACACGTTATTTTAGTTTTCATCAACAAAAATTGCGTGCTGTTTCACGAGGTTTACTTACTGCTGATCAATTACTCGCTTTGCCACGTCGTGGTTTTGATGAAATTTCAAGCCGGTTGCAACGGGCTCTTTGTATAAGCTACGAGAAAAAACTTTTTTATTTTAGTGCTCTTAATGTTCGGTTTTCTCCGCGTTTGCTAAATAGTGAGAAAGCACGATATAATGTAAAAGGATATACGATACATCTTCGTCGTGCTTTCTCACGCAATGTTGAAAAACAACGTGCTCAGGCAGAGATGGCATTTAGGCTTTTAAAAAGCACTTCTTACCAGAATATTTTAGAACGGGGTTTTGTTTTGGCATTAGGTCAAGATAATAAGCCGGTTAAACGATTAGTGCAATTGCCTAAAACAGGTCAGATGAATTTACGTTTTTTTGATGGTGAAGTTAGCGTTTCAACACTTAATCGTGCTTCAAAAAACAAACGGATAAAACAGCAAAAAAATGATCAAGGAACACTCTTCTGATGCGGTAGATTCTGTACTCAATGAAGGACTTTTGATGGGGGTGGATGGAAAAGTTCGTTGTTTTTGGGCAGGAACTGATCCGCTTTATTGCGCTTATCATGATCATGAATGGGGAAAACCAGTTTTTGATGATCTGCGTTTATTTGAAAAAATCTGTCTTGAAGGTTTTCAGGCGGGGCTTTCTTGGTTAACAATTTTAAAAAAAATTTCCAATTTTCGCAGTGCTTTTGATAACTTTGATTTTGAAAAGATCGTTCATTATGATGAAGCCAAAATTAAAATGTTAATGCAAGATAAGGGTATTGTTCGCCATCATGGGAAAATCCGATCGGTGGTTAATAATGCTTTTAGGGCACAAGAAATTATAGCAGAACAGAGCAGTTTATCCCACTATTTTTGGTCTTTTCAACCACCGCTGTCTGAGCGTCCTAAAAAGGTAGATTTTCAAATGTGGCAGGACAATCCTGTAACAGCCGCTTCTATTCGTCTTTCTACAGATTTGAAAAAACGTGGTTGGACATTTGTTGGTCCCACTACTTGTTATGCTTTTATGCAGGCAGTAGGCATAGTTAATGATCATCTTGAAGGGTGTTTTTGTCGGTGAATCTGCGAAGATTTATTTTAGCTAACCTTATTTGTTTCTTAATTATAAACGATCATGACAAACTAAAATACGTATCTAGAAAAAAGGTACATGCATTATATAGAGATTGATTATTGATATATTGACGCTTTAAATGGCAATTTTATTGTGCGCTTATTAAGTGGAAAATACTTTAAGCTTAACAGATTTCATCTTCTCTATTTTAAATCAAAATCCAGCGTTTAACTGCTAAAAATATAAAGCAAATTGAAACATTGGAGCAAGTTGTTTGGGTATACTTAAAGGTAAAATAGTATGCAAGAATATTTTTTTGTATTTTACTGATTACCCAATTTTATTTCAAGCTAACACAACAGAAGTAGACATGCGCTTTTAAAATTAAATGTATTTAATAATATGATTATTTTTAGAAGCTTACGCATGTGCTTTTGATAAAGGTCCGTGATGTGAGAGAAATTGCTTTGCAAATTTTATATAATAATTTCACGTATTGTCGATAACCATGATAACCAGTTTAAGTTGAAATTAAAGTATTGTTTGAGAAGAATTTACAAGAATAGAAAAAACAAGATATTTATTTTTTAAGTGTGAATTCATAGAGCATACTTTTATAGTCCGTTTTAAAATCACAATATCAAAATCGTTGTATTATTAAAGAATGAGTTAAAGTAGTACGGCTGTATGTTTTTAAATGTAATTGAAAAATAAATTCAGTGCATAAAGAAGGAAATGATCGTCTAAAAGAATGTTCGCATTATATTTATTTGATATAAACTTTTACTAATTCAACTAAAATAGTTAACTTATAAAATAAGAGTTTAAGGGAAAGATCTATGAATATAAAAAAGAAGATGTTAAAAGGGAGCTGTTCTTTTGTTTCTGCTCTTATGGCTGTAGGTATGTTGTTGCAACAAGTGTCAGCAAAAACACCTGCTGATACAGTCGTGATGGCTTGGAATCTTGATGCGATTAATGCATTTGATCCTGCTCAAGTCAACGATTCTTATAGCAGTGAAATTATTCATAATATTTGTGATAGTTTGGTTGATACTGATCCAAGTGATGCAACCAAAATGGTTCCACATTTAGCAAAGAGTTGGAATGTTACAAGTGATGATCATAACACGGTGATTACTTTTCATTTGCGTGATAATTTAAAGTTTGCTGATGGTCGACCTGCCAGTGCTGGTGATCTTGTTTGGAGCATGAAGCGTGTTATTCAGTTGAATATGGCTAATGCGGCAACACTTAATGAATATGGTATTACAGCGCAAACGGTTGATTCTGCTATTTACGCGCCGGATGAGCAAACTGTGGTAATGAAATTTGATAAGCCTTATCCAGCGGAGCTTATTCTTAATAATATTGCTGCTAATCGTGTTGCTATGTTGCTCGATCGTGAAACGATTATGAAACACGAAAAAAATAATGATATGGGAAACCGCTATTTAGCAACTCATGCGGCTTGTGTTGGGCCCTATCAGTTGGTCAGTTGGCGCCCTGGAGAAGCTATTTTACTACGTTCTCATTCCAATTATTGGGGGAAAGCACCTAAGCTTAAACAAGTTTTAATTCGCCATGTTTCTGAATCTGGTACGCAACGCTTATTATTGCAAAAAAACGATGTTGATGTAGCACGTGACTTAACGCCTGAGGCTTTGGAAGATCTTGAAAAAACAACAGATATCAGGATTGAAAGAATATTACAGCCAGCTATGATGTATTGGGGTTTTAATATGACAAACCCTATTTTTGCTAATGAAAAAGTGCGTTTGGCCATGCGCTATCTTATTGATTATGACAATCTTGGTAAAACAGTTTTGAAAGGTATTGGTATTCCACGTTCTAGTTTTATACCTATAGGTGTTTTTGGTGCTTTGGATGAAAAAGAAGGATTGCCTTTCAAGCTTGATCTTCAAAAAGCTAAACAGCTTTTAGTCGATGCAGGTTATCCAAATGGGTTTGAGGCACATGTCATTGTGGGAGGGGCTCCTTATACTTTACCGATTATTCAGTCTATTCAAGATAATGCAGAAAAGGTGGGTGTGCACCTTAAAATTGAACGTGTAGCGGGTGCACAATTGTTTTCAAAAGTTTCTGCACGTGCTTTTGATACAGCCTTTTTAGGATGGGTTAATGAGTCTGCAGATCCTCATACGATGGCTTTGCGCATTGTTTATAATCCCGACAATCGTTTTGAGGCTAAAAATACGGCTTATCCTAGTTGGCAACAAGGATATTTTGATGCAAATATGAATCAGCAAGTTGAAGACGCTCTATTTGAAAAGGATTTAGAAAAACGAGCACAACGATATGCTGATTTGCAGCGTGAACTTATGCAAAAAGGGCCTTATGCTTTTCTGTTTCAAAAGTATAATACTATAGCTGTTTCACCTGTTATTAAAAAATGGGTTTGGAATAGTGCGCCACGTGTTTTCTATAGTTCAATTGAAAAATAAGCGTATTTTAGACAAATAGAAATATAAAGGGTGAATAGTTATAAGATTAGTAATGAGCAATAGCCCCTTGCATAAAAATGACTTTTAGTGATTTATACTACAAAACTGTAAGGGGTAGCTCATTCATAAAAGTTCAAATTATGTGTATTTGATCAATATTAACAACACGTAGTAAGTAATATTGCTTGGTACACTTGCTCATATATTATGGGTAATTTATAGCTTTAAATATGTGAAAAGAGACTAAGAGCATTTTTGAGTTTAAGTTGGATAAATAGAGTAGAGTGAGAGTACGTACACATAAATGTTTTGTAAGAAAAAAAGCTAATAAAGAAATCGTAATAACTTTATTTGGAAACAGTAAAACACTGTAAAAAAGGGGGATGAAAGGGAATTAAAAGTAATGCTAAAGAGTTTTGGTGCTTTATTAGGATTAATCGTTTTTTTTAGTAGTTTAATGCCAGTAGCGCTGAGTATGCCGCCTAAAAATACATTAGTAATGGCATGGAACATTGATTCAATCAGTAATTTTGATCCTGCTCAATCTGTTGAAATTGTAACAAGTGAATTATTGAGTAATATTTGTAGTTCTTTGGTCCAGTTTGATAAACATGATTCTACAAAAATTCGTCCTGCTATGGCTCGGTCTTGGGATGTTTTAGATAATGGAAAAAGAATTGTTTTCCATCTTCGTGATGATTTAAAATTTGATGATGGAAGGGTGGCAACTGCGAAAGATCTTTCTTGGTCAATGCAGCGAATCATTAAATTAAATCTGGGTTTTTCTCAATCTTTGGGAGATTTTGGATTTACTAAAGAAAATGTTGAAACCAATATTCAAGCTCTTGATGATACAACTTTACAGTTAAACTTTGATAAGCCTTATCCTGTTCATCTTATATTGGCTACAATTGGGCAAACTTATACTGCTGCTTTGCTTGATCGGAAAACACTTGAAATAAATAGTGTTAATGGTGATATGGGGAATAAGTATTTAGCTACTCATTCGGCTTGTGTTGGTCCTTATAAATTGGTTAGTTGGCTCCCCGGGGAGCGGGTTGTTTTACAAGCTACCCAACATTATTGGGGAGAAGAGCCAAAAATTAAACAAATTTTGGTACTTCATGTGGCTGAATCAACAAGCCAGAGATTACTTTTAGAAAAGGGTGATGTGGATATAGCACGTGACCTTTCTTCAGAAGATGTTTTAGACATTGAAAAACAAGGAGGGCCTATCAAGATTAATCGTATTTTGCGGCCACAATCTGTTTATCTATCGTTGAATAATAAAAGAGAAATTTTGGCTCATGAAAAAGTAAGATTGGCGCTGCGTTATCTTGTTGATTATGACAATCTTGGTAAAACAGTTTTGAAAGGTATTGCAATTCCTCGTGCAAGTTATATGCCGTTAGGTATGCCAGGCGCTTTGGATGAAAAAGAAGGAATGCCATTTGAATTGGATTTAAAAAAGGCAAAACAATTAATAAGTGAAGCAGGTTATCCAGATGGATTTAAAGCCAATCTTTTAATTGGTAGTCTTTCCTATATGTCATCTGTTGCACAGTCTATCCAGGAAAATGCGCGCAAAATCGGGATTGACCTTACAATTGAAAAAATGACACAAACTCAATTGTTAAGCCGCGTTCGTGGAGGAAATTATGACATTGCTATAATGGGGTGGCATACAACAATTCCCGATGGGCATTTATCTTCGATACGTCATGTTTTTAATCCTGATCCAACATTTACTCAAAAGCACAACATGTATTTGGCTTGGCGGGCTGGCTATTATGATGTAAAGGTTAATAAAATGATGATGGATGCTTTATCTGAGAAAGATCAAAATAAACGCTTTGAACAATATCGCAATTTGCAGCATTATATTCTTTATCATGGTCCTATGGCTTATTTATTTCAGACCTATTATATCATTGGTATGGGGCCTAAGGTCAAAAAATGGTTTTGGAATAGTTTTGAAATTCGCTATAGTGAAGCAGAAAAGTAAGTTGCAATTCTGTTACGAATAAGAGTCATATGAGTGTGCGAGTGCGATGTATTTTTATATGGCTAGAAAAGATCGCAAAGCATAGGTTTTATAAATGTGTGGGGAATTACCATAATGGTTTTATCGGATTCAAAAGCTGATGTGGCATTAACACAAAAGCAGAGAAATCTGCATGTATGGCCTTTTTTCTTTAGGTCATTTAAGCTGTTAATTTCGATATTAATTACATTATTTGGTTTAGTGACAATCACTTTTTTTATTGGTCGTCTTTTACCTTTAGACCCTGTCATTGCTATCCTGGGTGATAATGTTAGTCAGGAAGCTTATGATACAATGTTTTATAAATTAGGTCTCGATCAGCCATTGATTGTACAATATTGGAGTTATCTTCAAAATATTTTTCTGTTCGATTTGGGGGACGCTTTGACTTCTGGGCGTCCTGTTTTGGAAGATATTTTACGTGTATTTCCTGCAACGTTAGAGCTTGCAACGGTTGCTGTTATTATTGGCACAAGTTTGGGTATTCCTTTAGGGGTCTTTGCAGCAATGTATCGTAATTCATTTATTGATTATTTCGTTCGTGTTTTTACATTGATAAGTTATTCGACACCAGCTTTTTGGCTTGGATTGATGGCGTTATTAGTATTTTACGCTAAACTTGGTTGGATTGGTGGGCCAGGGCGTATTGATTTTCTTTATGAATATTCTTTTGAACCCAAAACAGGTTTATTTCTTTGGGATTCTGCTATGCAGGGTCAGTGGGAAGTTTTTGGCAACGTTTTTAGTCACATTATTATGCCTGCTTTAATTCTAGCTTTTGGTGCTATGGCTTATATTAGCCGTATGACTCGTGGGTTTATGATTGAACAGCTTAATCAGGAATATATTCTTACAGCACGTGTTAAAGGATTGTCATGGGCTCGAACAGTTTGGGGCCATGCTTTTCGTAATTCTGCTGTTCAGATTATTACTGTTGTTGGCCTTTCTTATGCGTTTTTGTTGGAAGGCGCTGTGTTGACAGAAACAGTTTTTGCTTGGCCTGGTTTCGGACGTTATTTAACTAATGCGCTTTTTGCAGGAGATATGAACGCAGTTGTAGGTTGTACGCTACTTATAGGATGTTTTTCTGTCGCTATTAATTTACTTTCTGATTTTCTTTATCAGCTTTTTGATCCAAGGACACGTTGATATGACAATAAGTAATCATAATAATCCGCGGTCGTCATTTTCTTTGAGTCGTTGGTTGAATGAATCTGTTCCGCAGTCAACAATCCAGGCAAATATACAAAGATTTTATTATTCATTGACTATTTTTTTTCGTAATTTTTCAGCTGTATTGGGATTAGCTATTATCCTTGTTATTCTTTTGTGCGCGATTTTTGCGCCTTGGATTGCTACCTATGATATTGTTAGCAATGATCTTACTCATCGATTGCAACCACCATCTATGCTACATTATTTTGGGACTGATGAGTTGGGCCGTGATATTTTTAGTCGATTAATTTTTGGTGCACGTATTACCCTTTATATTGTTTTTTTAACGACAATTATTGTAGGTCCAATAGGGCTGATTGTAGGCACTATATCTGGCTATATGGGGGGGTGGGTTGATACGGTTTTAATGCGTATTGTAGATATTTTTCTTGCTTTCCCAAGTTTGATTTTAGCACTTGCTTTTTCGGCGGCTTTAGGGCCAGGTATTGAAAATGCAGCAATTGCAATTTCAATGGCAGCGTGGCCACCAATAGCACGTTTAGCGCGCGCAGAAACTTTAACCATACGTTCATCTGATTATGTTGCAGCAGTTTTTCTACAAGGTGCATCAGTGTGGCGAATTATTTTATTCCATATAGCACCAATGTGTATTCCTTCAGTGATTGTACGGTTAACGTTAAATATGTCTGCAATTATTTTAACAGCTGCTGGTCTTGGTTTTTTGGGGTTGGGTGCTCAACCACCAACTCCTGAATGGGGCGTTATGCTTTCGACTGGTCGTGAATTTATGATGACAAGTTGGTGGTTGGCAGCAGTACCAGGTTGTGCGATATTGCTTACAAGTCTTGCCTTCAATCTTTTAGGTGATGGACTTCGTGATATATTGGATCCGCGCAATGGATAAAAAATTATTAGAGATAAAAGATTTACACATTTCATTTCCTACAACGCGTGGAATTTTAGAAGTTGTACGTGGCGTTAGTTTTGCTGTAGGAGAAGAGAAAATTGGAATTGTTGGAGAATCTGGATCGGGAAAATCGACAACTGGGCGTGCGATTTTAAAATTAAATTCAAGATCAGCAATTATCAAAGCTCAAAAAATGTGCTTCAATGATATAGATTTATTGGCTGCCAGTGAGCATCAGATGCGCTCTATTCGGGGAAAGCGTATTTCGATGATTTTACAAGATCCCAAATATTCACTTAATCCATTGATGCGAATTGGGAAGCAGATCATGGAGGCTTACCGTATTCATTATCGTGTTTCAAAAACAGAGGCATGGGAAAGAACAATTTCTGTGTTGGAATCTGTTCATATTCGCGATCCTGAACGTATTATGCGGTTGTTTCCTCATGAAATATCAGGTGGAATGGGACAGCGTGTTATGATCGCTATGATGCTTATCCCTAAACCTGATTTGATTATTGCAGATGAGCCAACATCTGCACTTGATGTCACTGTGAGATGTCAGGTTTTAGCAATATTGGATGAACTTGTAACAAAGTCTGGGGCGGGACTTATTTTCATTAGTCATGATTTAAATCTGATTGCTGATTTTTGTGATCGTGTTTTAGTGATGTATGCCGGTCGTATATTGGAAGAGTTGCCTGCACGTGATTTATCTCGTGCATGTCATCCCTATACTAAGGCTCTTTTACAAAGTTTACCACGGCTTGATAAACCGGTTGGCGTTTTATTTGTCCCTGAGCGGAATCCTGATTGGTTACATGGTCCAACAATTGTTAATGGCGTTGAAGGAACTTACCATGACCAATTGTAAAAATATTATTGAGGTTTTTGATTTGTCTGTAACCTTTGGACGTGGGCACAAGGCGGTAAAGGTTGTTAAGGAAGTCAATTTTCATATTAAGCGTGGTGAATCTTATGGTTTGATTGGTGAATCAGGATGCGGAAAATCAACCATTTTGAATGCATTAGTTGGGCTTATTCCCGATTATAGGGGGCATTTTACCTTTGATGGACAGGAAGTATTAAAGAAAAAAAGCAAAACTTTTTTACGCCGTATTCAAATGGTCTTTCAGGATCCTTATGCTTCGCTTCATCCAAGGAAAATGGTGCATACGGTTCTTTCGGAGTCTCTTACGATCCATGGCATGGATAATCAAAAAGAAAGAGTGCACGATGTTTTGCATTCTGTCGGTTTAGATTCTTCATTTCTTTATCGTTATCCGCACGAGTTATCAGGAGGGCAGCGTCAGCGTATTGCTCTTGCACGTGCTTTGATTATTGAGCCAGAAGTTTTGTTGCTAGATGAACCAACATCTGCACTGGATGTATCTGTACAGGCTGAAATTTTGAATTTATTGAAATCATTACGAGGAGAAAAACAATTAACCTACTTGATGGTATCCCATGATCTTCCTGTTGTTGCGCATATATGTGAGCGTATTGGAATTATGCATCAAGGAGTTATTTTGGAAGAGTTAAGTAATAGTAATTTGCGTCATTTGCGTGCACAACATGATTATACAAAAATGTTTCTTAAAGCGAGTACTAAGCCAATTTCTTAATAAAGAAGAAAAACATAATTAGTTTTACAAAAATGGAAGAGGTTTTCTTTATTTTGGATTTCTTGGGCTAAAATGAGAAATTTTCTTTATCTTTCGATTTTTTTGCCTTTATTAAAAATATTATCATAAATATGAGCTTGATGCCTAAAATTTTAGTAATATGATTGCTTGTTGATTTAGAGGTTTTACTATTATTCTTCTCTAAAAAGTTGTTTATAATTATCTAATAGAATTCTTCAAAAACCAATGGTGCAGAATTCCTTTTAAAAGTGCTATAAAAAAGCGCTGGTAGCGGAGGAGGGATTCGAACCCCCGACACAAGGATTATGATTCCTCTGCTCTAACCTACTGAGCTACTCCGCCAAAACAGAAAGATATTACAAAACAATTTTACCTTTGGCGGATATAAGAGGTAGAATAGTAAGATGTCAAGCATCGTTTTTAAGCTTTTCTCTTGTCATTCTATTTCATCCCCGATATGGAATGAATGGAAATATAATTTTCATAGAGTTAGGCAAATAAGGTGTAAAAATGACACCACGTGTAGCGGTTTTAGGATGCGGTTATTGGGGTGGAAATCATATACGAACACTCCAAAGTCTTGGAGCTTTAGCAGCAGTTTCTGATATTAATTCTAATCGGGCTATGAGTTTTGCAAACGCGCATAACGTTAAAGCTATAGCGCCTGATGATCTTTTTACTCATGGGGATATCGATGCGATTGTGTTAGCACTCCCTCCGCAATTTCATACAGACAATGCACTACGTGCTCTAAAAAATGGTAAAGATGTTTTGGTTGAAAAACCAATTGCTTTAAATATGGCTGATGCTGAGCGCCAAGTTCATATGGCTAATGAATATGGGCGGATTTTTATGGTAGGCCATGTTTTACGTTTTCATCCTGCTTTTGAAAAAATATGTGAATTAGTGGTGAATAAAGAATTGGGAGATGTGCGTTATATTTATTCTCACCGATTAGGTTTTGGAAAATTTCATATGCAAAGTGATGCTTTATGGGATCTTGCTCCTCATGATCTTTCAATGATTTTAGCTTTGACGGGATGTGAACCTTCTGAAGTTCGCGGAGAAGGTGCTGCAGTGATTGACCAACTTTCTGATTTTGCACATATTCATATGGCGTTTCCAAATGGTATACGCAGCTATCTTTTTACTTCACGTCTTAGTCCTTATCGTGAAAGACGTTTAACAGTCGTTGGTACAAAAGCTATGCTTGTATTTGATGATATGGAACCATGGAACCGTAAATTAGCATTTTGCCGCTTTTCTGTTTGGCAGGAAAATAAAGAGTGGGCTTTTCATTCTGATGAATTAAATTATATTGATATTTGTGAGGGTTTACCACTTACTTATGAGTTGCAGCATTTTCTTCATTGTATTGAAACGCGTCAAGTACCTCGTACAAATGGCGACGATGCTCTTGCTGTTTTACGAACTTTAATCGCCGCTAATATCGATCATCGGAGATGAAAAAATAAATAGTACTTTCATATTCTTATAATTATCAATGGAGTTAATATGCAATTTATCGACCTTGGGGCGCAGCGCGCACGCATTGAAGAAAAAATTAATGCCGCAATTGCGCGTGTGGTAGCCAGTGGTCAGTATGTTTTAGGGCCGCAAGTAACAGAGTTTGAAGAACGATTGGCGGATTATCTTGGCGTTAAACATGTGGTTGCATGTGCTAATGGAACTGATGCATTAATGATGCCCCTCATGGCTAAGAATATTGGTCCAGGTGATGCTGTTTTTTGCCCAAGCTTTACGTTTTCTGCAACAGCTGAGGTAGTTGCTTTAGTAGGAGCAAAACCTGTTTTTGTGGATGTTTTGCCAGATACGTTTAATATTGACGTTAATAAACTTGGTGAAGCAATCAAAATGATAAAGAAGGAGGGACAGTTCAAGCCAAAAGCAATTATTTCGGTCGATTTGTTTGGACTGCCTGCTGATTATACAAAAATTTCTGCAATAGCTGAGAGAGAAAATCTTTTTGTTATTGAAGATACTGCTCAAGCGATAGGTGGTAAAGTAGGGAATGTTATGTGCGGGGCTTTTGGTGATGTTGCAGCAACAAGCTTTTATCCAGCAAAACCACTAGGGTGTTATGGTGACGGAGGTGCTATGATGACCAATGATGATGGTCTCGCAGCGCTTTTACGTTCGATTTTGTTTCATGGTAAAGGTAAAACACAATATGATAATGTTCGTATTGGTTTAAATTCACGGTTGGATACAATTCAAGCTGCAATTTTATTAGAAAAACTTGTAATCATTGAAGACGAGATGGAAAAGCGTGTGGCAATTGCTCAGCGTTATTCTAATGGTTTAAAAGATATTGTAACAGTTCCAGAAGTAGGAAGAGATATTCGTTGTGCTTATGCGCAATATACTATTAAGGTGAAAAATCGCGATCAATTAAAGATGTATTTACAAAAAAACAGCATTCCTACAATGGTTTATTATAATACTCCATTGCATTTACAACCAGCTTATAAACACTTTCCCTACGTGAAGAATTCTCTTTCTGTTTCTGAATCTTTAGCAGATTGTGTTTTAAGCTTGCCTATGCATCCTTATTTATCGCAAAGTGATCAGGATGTAATTATTCAACACATAAGAAATTTTTATCATTCTTAAGAGAATATTTGCACTTTTAAAAGACTAACCTGTTATATTCTTTTCATTTTTTGAATGCATCATTTTTGAAGAGAATTTTTTACGCTGTGATTTTATCAAATGAATTTTAAATTATACATGTCTCATCAACAAGGTTCTCATAGAGAGAAGTATATTTTTATTCTCAAAATACGATGAGAATACTTATAATAGTGAGGTCATTGATTGATATAATCTTTATCTTTGTTAGCAACCATATAAACGGCTTTTAATAAACGGGTAGATTGAAAAACAAAATTTAAATAACAAGCTGATAATATGTAAGCTAAAAATATTATAAGCGTTATAATGTTTTTTCATCATGAAAAATATCAATAATGGCTTTAAAAAAAGATAAGATAATTGCCAATTGAGTAAGCAGTGCTTTATAGATCAATATAAAAAGCAAGAAGAGACAAAATTTCAAAATTATTCCAAATGAATGTTGTGGTTTATAATTCAATTGTCACTATAATCATAATAAGGGTTTTTATCCTAATATAGAAATTAGAGTTTAAATTATTTAGTGATTATAAGTAGTTGATATTATAAGATTACTGTAAATGCTTAAATAAGATAATGATTGCATTTTCCAAAAACGATCGCGAAACAAATAAAATATAACATGAACCGGTTATGGTTAAGAGATATATAAGAAATTTTTCGACATTTTATGTGTTATTAGTAATTGCGACAAAAGATGTCTAAAGATTTATAGTAATTTAGATCGCTTATAAAAGCTTTTAAAGATTATAATTTAGGCAGTTTTTTATGCTGGGGGTTTTATCGTTAAAAGGTGTATAATTTTAAACATAAGAAGAAAATTGCAACCACCATTTAACCGCTTCAGTAACTTCTTAATGTATAAACGTTAGCTAATATTAAGACAGTTATGTAGAAAATATTTATGTAGTACGGATTATTTTTTGGCGAATACAAGATGCAAGATCACTTTTACTGTTGGAGTTTTTGATCAATGTATTGATGGGTGAATCTTCACCTTCTTTTAAGGCTATTTGGGCAGCTAATGTAGCAGCTAATTCTTTTGTTTCTTTACGCAGCTCATTGAGCAGTTGATTGCTAGAATCACTGTTAAGGTCATCGATTTGAATTTTTAATAAGCGTTGTTGAAAATCTTCTATTTTTTTACGCATAGCGTTAGTTTCCGTTATAAGAGATTTATCACAAAGAATATGTTGCTTGTTTTTATATGATTTAGCTCTTGTTTAAGGGGATATAGAGCCTATTATATAGGTAGAAACAATCGGAAAAATTGCTTTTTGCTTGATTGAATCGAATTTTATCTTTGAAAAATTGTATTTTTGTCATTGTATATCAGTTTTATAGCATACTTGAGCATAAAAAATCAGAGCTTTCTTGTATTGCATTAAGTGATAACGGAACTGTTATAGAAACAAATTGATGTATGAGGCAAAGAGTATTTTGCCAAATAAAAAGAACAACACATCCTCTTAAACCCAGAAAATAGAAACGCTAAAAATAAAAGAAGAATTGGTTAATTCGCATCATTTCTTACTTTCAATAAGACATTGTTTAAAATGGGTTCCATGTTGGCATGGGTGTTAACTTTAAATATCCCATATTAATGCCAAGACGTGCACCAACCCCCGTACGTATTGGAATCAATAAAGTATTATTACGTTTAAGAGCATGAAAACCGACTCCCGCAACTAAATAGGCTGAACCTGAAATACCGCCATAACGTCCCCATAAATTGTTTATATCATTGAGATCATAAATTAGAATCATTAAACGAGAGCCTTGACCGCCAAAGTCCCACCCTACAGATGGCCCTTGCCAAAAGACTTTATGCTGACCATAATTTTTGGTAAAGATTTGCCCTTCACCATAAGTTAACCCAGCAAAAAAAGCACCAGAAGCTTCTTCTCCTAAAATATAAGCATTTGGAAGACCGTATCGCGAAAAAATATTTTCAATTGCAGTTGCTAGATTATTTGTAGTTTGTCCAAAAAAATTATGGCCAGAACCGATAATTTCTTGCATTGAATAATATTTGTTTTTTTCCATTGGTTGAAGTTCAGCGTTTGCAGAACCTACCGTTACAAATAAAAGAGCTATCAAAAGTACAATATTTGTAGTCCAGCGTGATAAAAAAGAGAGAGTCATGGGATTTTCTTTTTAGTTGTCATATAAAAGGATGTTAAAGTTTTTATTCAATTTAAATAGAAAATAAGGCATAAAACTGTTTAAATCCTTAAAGTTGTCTCACAAAATTTTTTTAATGTAGTTATTAATTTTCATATATGCACTGAATGTTAAAAGTTCTAGCATAAAATGAGTTTTAAATTTTTAAGTTCGGGAGTTATCAATAAATTATGACATCAACTGTTTCTTTGAAGTTTGCCGATCTTACTGCGCTGCTTTGTAGCCGTATTTGCCATGATTTAATTTCACCTATTGGTGCCATTCAAAATGCGATGGAGCTTTATGATGAAGGAGGCGTTGAAGAAGATGCTTTGCAATTGGTACGTTCATCTGTTTCAAAAGCTTCTGCATGCTTACAATTTTTCCGATTAGCTTTTGGTGCTTCAGGATCAGTAGATAGTCAGGTAGATACTCGTTTTGCTGAGCAAGTTGCTCAACAGTATATGGCAGAAGAAAAGGCAACTTTGAAATGGCAAGCTTCTGATTTACTTTTACCAAAAAATGAAGTTAAGCTTTTGCTGAATTTATTATTAATTGCAAATACAACCATTTCCCGTGGTGGCGAGATAGTTGTGACGATTGTACAAGATATAAATACACGCTCTTTCCGATTTGAAATTTGCGGCCAAATTTTACGTATTCCCCCTCGTTTTATTGAATTATACAATAAAAAAGTATTGGAAGAAACAATTGATGCTCACGCAATTCAATTTTACTATACAGTATTACTGGCTGAGCTAACAGCTATGACACTAAATATACATGAAACTGATAGTCATATTATTTTGGAAAGCACAAAGAAGCTTTAAATAGATTGTTTATACTATACTAAAAATACCCTAATCCTGTGGGTTAATAGAATGACTTTAGCCTTTCTTAACTAACCCACAAGCATTTTTGTATAAAAGAAATCATTGTGTAAAACCTTTATTTAAGAAATAAAACTTCACACTTAACATTCCAAAACCGCACTTATGCATTTTATTATTTAAGCGGTTTTGCGTATATTTTCTTCAGATGGATCACGTAATACATAGCCGCGTCCCCAAACTGTATCAATATAATTAACTCCCGATGATACAGCATCCAATTTTTTACGCAACTTGCAGATGAAGACATCAATAATTTTAAGCTCTGGTTCATCCATCCCACCATAAAGATGATTGAGAAACATTTCTTTGGTGAGTGTGGTTCCTTTGCGTAGGGAAAGAAGCTCTAGCATCTGATATTCTTTGCCAGTCAAATGAACGGGACGACCCGCAATCTCAACTGTTTTATTGTCAAGATTGACAGTAAGATCACCTGTGACAATAACTGATTGTGCATGCCCTTTAGAACGACGCACGACAGCGTGAATACGCGCAATTAGCTCTTCTTTATGAAAAGGCTTAGTCATATAATCGTCAGCACCAAAACCAAAACCACGCACTTTATCTTCAATGCTGCTCATACCCGAAAGAATAAGAACGGGGGTTTTTATTTTTGCTAATCGTAAAGTCCGCAAAACATCATAACCTGACATATCAGGTAAATTTAAATCAAGCAAAATAATATCATAATCATAAAGCTTACCTAAATCGACGCCTTCTTCACCTAAATCAGTAATGTATACATTAAAATTTCCTGATTTTAGCATTAATTCAATGCTTTGAGAGGTTGTTTTATCGTCTTCAATTAATAATACGCGCATTTTAAAAATTCCTCACTTTGCTCCTTCCGAATCAAGAGGAGCTCTTCATTTATACAATTGGTAGAACCCACCATTGATAAAAAACAACAAAATCAAACACTTAACTGTTAAAAGTGTTTGTAAACAATGCAGTGGTACGCGTAACAATCACCACTATTTTCTCCCCACTATCTGAGATAGTGGTTAACAAAATATTTTCATTTTTGGAAGAGGTTAATAAAATATTTTAGAAAGAATCTTACTTTTCTTAATTAAATAGAAAAATTAGTTACTTATTTTGTTAATTTTTTACTTAAAATAAATCTTATAATAGATTATTTATAATTATTTTTTTGTTCAAAATTATGAAGTTTATTTATTGTGTTTTAAGTTTCTTTGATTCTATAATAGGAATGAAAAATGAATAAGTAGTTGATGCTTTGTAAATACATTGTGTTTATTAAGTGTTTTAAAGAAGACAGAAAAGAGTTATTTTTCGACTAAAAAAGAATGGTTTACTTTTTTTGTTGAAAGGGTGGTGCTAGAAATCTGTGTCAGAGGGGAAATGTGCGTTCTTTGTTAGCGCAATCAAGGAGTAATGAGTATGAAGTCGCAGCAGAATATGATAAGATTAAAAATGTTTCAAGTACGTGAGAAGCGTCGTGAAATTGCACAGCTTGAAATAATGATCAAAGAATTTGAACAAATGGTGCTAGAGTTAGAGGCACAAATTGCCAGTGAAGAACGTAAATCTGGAAATAATGACATTCATCATTTTGCTTATTCGACTGTTGCTCGTGCAGCACGCAAACGGCACAATAATTTAACAGATTCAATTCGTGATTTACAGCTTCAAAAAGCAAATGCTGAAATTACTTTACATGAAGTTGAAACAGAATTGCAACGTATACAAGTTCTTGAAGTGCGAGAAAATAAAAGAGCAGTAGGTGAGTAGTGACCATGTTTTTGTAAGGTTTCGCACTCTATGATTGAATGATACAAACTGTAGATTAGATATAAATTTTTAGTTTGTGGATCATAATAGAAAATAGCCAGATTTTTAAAATCTGGCTATTTTTAAGTATAAGGCCTGAAAATCCATCACTATCAATGGCAATTAATGCCTGTATTGTTGGATTCTTGTTGTCCGTAATCCAGCTAAGCCGTGTTCATCAATCGAACTTTGCCATGAGAGAAATTCTTCTACAGTCAAAGTATAGCGTTGACACGCCTCATCAAGACTTAACAATCCACCTCTGACAGCAGCAACAACTTCAGCTTTACGGCGGATAACCCAACGCTTTGTTGTTGGTGGTGGCAGGTCGGTAATTGTAAGTGGACTACCATCCGGGCCAATCACATATTTTATTTGTGTTTTTATCAAATCGGTCATTGTATTCTCTACTTTTGTTCAAGGACCTAAGATGCTTGTAAAGCGTGAGCTTTAAAAAAGAACTAAACACGTTGAAAAAAAATTAATAAAATCGGTTCAAATACAAAGGGACAGATAAAAGATAAATAAAACAGTACATTATGACATTCTCGATAAAGTTTTTTATTAAAAAAAAATGAAAAAAAGCTGTTTTCTTTGTTTTTTATCTGTCTCTTTGCATTTTGCATCACTTCTTTAAAAATCTGATACTATTAGTTGTAGGAAGGATAAAAAAACAATATAAAGAGATAATGGATAGTGTGTATATATATGAAAACAATCCATTTACTAGCGCATATTTTAAGTAGAGAATGAGCATATGTCTTTAAATAGCCTTGATTTGCCAGGACAGCCCGAAAACTCTCGTATTGTTGTTGCAATGTCTGGAGGCGTTGATTCGTCTGTTGTGGCGGGCCTCTTAAAAAAAGAAGGTTATGATGTGGTTGGAATTACCTTGCAACTTTATGATCATGGTATTGCAACGCATCGTGTGGGGTCGTGTTGTGCGGGACAAGATATTGAAGATGCACGTCGTGTAGCAGAAACATTGAAGATACCTCATTATGTTCTTGATTATGAAGAGCGATTTCGCGAAGCTGTAATTGATCCTTTTACAGAAAGCTATACACATGGAGAAACACCTGTTCCATGTGTGGCTTGCAATCAAACTGTTAAATTTTCTGATTTATTGGCAACTGCACGTGAATTAGGTGCAGATGCTTTGGCAACAGGTCATTATATTCGTAGTCGTTCTTGTGGTGTGCACCGAGCATTGTTTCGTCCTCTTGATGCTGAGCGTGATCAGAGTTATTTCCTTTTTGCCACAACGCAAGAGCAAATTGATTATTTGCGTTTTCCACTTGGAGATCTTCCAAAAGCACGTGTTCGTGAAATAGCAGCAGAAATGGGTTTTGTTGTTGCCGATAAGCATGATAGCCAAGACATTTGCTTTGTTCCACAAGGAAAATATTCTGATGTTATCACAAAATTGCGCCCAGAATCTACAAATCCTGGAATTATTATGCATATCAATGGGCAAATTCTGGGCGAACATTCAGGAATTATTAATTATACTGTTGGGCAACGTCGCGGTATTGGGATTGCAACTGGTGAAGCGCTTTATGTAGTTTATCTCGACGCGGAAAATGCGCGCGTTATTGTTGGTCCGCGTGAGATGTTAGAAACGCATAAACTTTTTTTGCGTGATGTAAATTGGCTTGGTGATGAGCAATTGGACAATTTTCCTTCTAATGGTATTGATGTAGTCGTCAAAATTCGTTCAACGCGTCCTCCACGCCCAGCTCGTTTACATTATCAAAATAGTGTCTTTTCTGTTGATTTATTAGAAAGCGAGAGTGGGGTTGCTCCTGGGCAGGCCTGTGTTTTTTATAGTGAGAATAGTAATGAGGCGCGTGTTCTGGGGGGCGGGTTTATTACACATTCAGAACGTTCTGCAGGTGCTGAGGCAATGTTAAAACAAGTTTTGCATAATTTAGAAACAAAAACTATTACTTTTCCTCAGATTAAAGAAGCTATTGCGTGCAAATAAAATAGTAAGCTAATAAAATGCGTATTTACAGTTTAAAATATTTTTCACTTTTAGTTGAGTTTATCAAAGTCAGCAAAATGTGCTAATGCAATACCTGATGCGGTAGCAACATTGAGGCTATCAAAACCATAAGCCATAGGAATGCGTAAAGTCTCTGATTTTTGTAGAATATGAGCTGGCAAACCATCACCTTCCGCTCCCAAAATAATTGCAGTGCGTTTTGTTGATTTTGCTTCTTTGAGATAGCGTGGAGCAGAAGGGGAAAGGGCATAAAGATGAAAGTCCGCATCATTTAAAGCTTCAATAATGCTATCAATATCAGTGCCTTGTGTATAAGGTATTTTTAGAGCAGCACCAACAGAAACTCTAATTGCTTTTCGATATAGCGGATCGCATGAAGTTTTATCAACAATAATACCATGGCAGGCAAAAGCAGCTGCATTGCGAAAAATGGCACCCATATTATCATGATTAGAAATACCGCATAAAACTGGCACCAAGGTTTTTTCTGGAAGATTTTTTAAAAAATCTTGTAATGAGGGTAAAGTTTTACGTTCACCGATACCAAGCATACCACGATGAACATGAAAACCAGCAATATTGTCCATGACTTTTTGCGGAACACAATAAATAGGACAGGTTGGTTTTGTTGCTTTTAAAATAGGCATAATTCCAAGAAGGCGTGCTGCTACAATAAGCAATGACGAGGCAGAAAAATCTTTTGAATGCAGTAATGCTGACAATACTACTTTGCCTTCAGCAATAAATTGATGTTGTCGTCCAACGAGATCTTTTTCATGAATATTACGATAAGCTTTCAAGCGTGGGTCATCAGTTTCGTGGATTGTGGTGATATTCAAAGTCATATAGAGCTTCTAACATTATTTTTTCTAAATCACCAGCGTAGTGAATGCTGTGTCTTCGTGATTGAATGGGGAGACAAAAAAGATGTATTATTTTTAAATTTAAAGTAGAATATATGTTGACATTATACAACCATAGGTATAAAACACAATTACCGAGTGCAATACATAACAGTGTTTTATTCGGGTACAGTGTCTTAGGTCCCCGCTATTTCCTAAGACTGTAATCCCTTTCTAGGGGAAAAGAATCTGGGTCCCCAATGCCCAGATTCTTTTTTATGGGAATGGTATTTATAAGAATGCTTTTTTCGATGGCTAAAAATAATTTTTTGAATTGCACGCTATAGACCACAAAATAAAAATTTTGTGATGAATATTCTGTCCATTTTATGGTTTTTCTTTAAGTAGAATTATTTATAACAACTATAAGTTTTGATGCATTTGGGAATAAAATCACAACAATAATATTAACTGGCTTTTTTGTATTTTATACAGTAACAGCTATGCTGAATGAAAATGGTCATAAGAAATATGTAAGTATAAAATATGTTTAAAAAAATTTTTTCTCAATTATAAGGCAACAAGAATGTTCAGTCTGTTCAATAAGCAATTATAACAGCTGGGTTGATACATCTGGTATCGTCTTAAGAACTATCTCTCCTTTTTATGGGAGAAATTCGAGTCGTTACAGTTGATTATAATAGTATGATTTGTGGTGTGGCAATTTTTGCACGAACAGTAGGCCCACGATAATTGTTTTATTTTAAAGCTATCTGATATTGAGGAATGGTGTAAAGGCATATCAATAATGTTTATAGGTATGCTGCTCAAAATATTGTGCCTCATTTAATAGAGAATGGTGTGTGGTTATGAGTACAAAGATAAAGATACAAAGATTGACACTATGGTCTGTTTTAGTGGCTTGTATCGTTTTTGCTTTGAAATATTGGGCTTATCAGATTACCGGTTCGGTTGCACTTTATTCTGATGCTTTGGAATCAATTGTTAATATAATTGCTGCATTAGCGACATGGTGGGCTGTTAAAATAAGTCTAAAGCCAGCTGATCAAAATCATCCTTTTGGGCATCATAAGGCAGAATATTTTTCTGCTATTTTTGAAGGTGTATTGATCATCATTGCAGCAATTATGATTTTAAGAAAAGCGTGGTTAGCTCTTTCGACTGCTGAATTACCGCAGCAGCCTGGAATATGGATTGGTATTAATCTTGCAGTCTGTATCATAAATTATTTTTGGGGTTTGATTCTTATTCGACAAGGAAAAATTCATCATTCACCAGCTCTTAAAGCTGATGGAGCACATGTAATGATGGATGTTTTAACTTCCTTTGGCATTTTAGTAGGACTTATTGCTGCTTTCGTAAGTGGATGGACTATTTTAGATCCAATTTTGGCAATAATGGTTGCTATTCATATTCTTGTGCAGGGTTGGAAAGTGATCCATAATTCTGTTCAAGGATTAATGGATGTTGGAGTTAAATTAAACGAAACCATGCGGATTAATGATCTTATTTTAGCAAATGCGTGTGGTGCCATTGAAATACATGATTTACGCACGCGTATTGCTGGTAGGGTTACTTTTATAGAGTTTCATTTAGTTGTACCAACTGCGATGCAGGTGGGAGAAGCGCATCAGATTTGTAATAAAGTTGAAGAAGCAATTAGAGTTGAATTTAAAAATGCCCGTATTACTATTCATATAGAACCTGAAAATGAAGCCAAGTTTCCTCCTGGTACGATGACTATTCCTTTTTTGTGAGAAATTTCTTTTTTATTTGTTTTTTCTATGCGCAATGCATAATCGAATTTTGTACAGCTATAGAAATAGCAATCATGGATTATTGTAGATATTTATTCTCGCAGGGGATTTTCTGTGATAGTGAGATGTTATATGAAAGTAATGCATCGGTAAAATATGAGGCATTATAATTGATAATGGTATCATAGTTAATTATATCGGTAACTCTGAGTTTTGTAGTGATTATAATATTGTTTTAAGAAGTATGAGACACAGGATATTTTTGGGTTAGTAGTTTTTAAAATACTAAAGATCAATTTTTTCAGTACACATTATTTCATTGTTTTGATTAATAATACTATGACGTTGTAATTGACAATGCCATTGCTGATGAGAGCGCTCAATAGCAAACAAGTTGAAACTGGCAGGTGGCTTCTTACTTCCAAAGGCTTGTGATGCGGAAGAAACACCGACAATAGGAACTTTTTTCATTTTTCCTTCAATGAAGTTTAATGTAGGTAAATGGGTATGGCCATGGAGAATAAGTTCACACCCGTGGTGTTTTATAACGTCTAGAAATTTTTCTATACCCCATAATTTTTTATACCAAGAAGTAGCATTATGAAAAGGAGGGTGATGTATCATTACGGTACGAAAAAGATTGCGCGTTGCAGATTCATTTAAAAGTTGGGATAAAATCTGTGCTTGCATTTTATCAAAATAGCCGGCAGCTTGGAAAAGTGGTGTAGCGATGGCCGAAGAAGCACTGATAATAGCCACATTATCGCGAACGCGCATATAAGGAAAAGCATTATTTTGAGGAAGATCACCTGTGATCCAAGGTTGAAAGGCGGTACAAGCTTTTTGAAATGCTCCGCGAACATAAGCATCATGATTACCGAGCGTTAAAGAAATATTTTCAGGATGGCCTTGTGCACGCAACCAATGGAATGCTTGTTCAAATTCTTTATCTAGAGAAAGGTTGACGAGATCGCCAGAAATTACAAGGTGATCAGGTTTTTCCTTTTTCAGTGCATGCATTAAAGTGTCTAAAACACTTGCTGTCATTTGGTTTTTGCGTTTTTTTTGCCAATTGAAATAGCCAGTAAGACGCTTCCCAAAAAGCTCAGATAAAGAAGGTTGTGGGAGAGGTGAAAGGTGCACATCCGATATATGGGCAAGATAAAACATAAATATTAGCATAATGCTGAAAACAATTTAGGCAATAGAAAAATAAGCCGGTTTATTGTTAGGAGCGGTAGAGGAGTATAGGATAAGAGCAGCTTGCTAGAAAGTTTTAAGAAAACTTTGCAAGCATTTACGGTGTTAGAAAAGAGTGCTAAAAGCAAGGTTTTTCAAATGGGGTGGGTAATGTGTGAAAAAATAGTGATAATGAATCAAAACTTTTTAAACTGAAATAATTGATTTTTATTTGCATATTAATTTTTTAGGAACGATCTATGATAAACTTATCGTCTACTTCTCAATCTTGCGCTCCTTTTTCTGCAACTGACAGTGCGATAAGTTATTGGCTTGAAACAATTGATCATGATGTTCAAATCAAACAAATCAATCAAATAGTTTTTGGTCCTGGTCGTTTTGTACGTGCAAGTTATTTACTGCGAGAAGATGGTGAGCATGATCGTCAACTCTCTTTTGTTGCTTGTTTGGGAGACTATGTTATTGGTTCTGTGAGGATGACTCCTATATACATTGGTATACAAACTGCTTGTCTGCTAGGTCCTCTCGTTGTTCGGCCTGACCATAAAAATGTTGGTGTAGGAAGCAAGTTAGTACGTATGGCATTACAAGCGGCGGAAAATTGTAATATTCCTTTGGTCATTTTGATTGGGGATAAAGATTATTATGGCCGTTTCAATTTTAAAAATGTACAACATGGGCAAATACAAATGCCTGCGCCAGTAAACCCCCAACGATTATTAGTCTTAGAATTGCAAGAAGATGCGTTAAAAACAGCACATGGTAAAGTACGTTATCGTTCATGTAGTTAATATACATTCTTTTCGTAAAAGAGATTTAAGTTATCTTAAAGCAATTAAAAATCGCTTAGGATTTTTTAATGATTTTCGCGATACCACATGCTGCTGAGTAATAAAAAGCAGGTGATCAGAGCTAAAAATCCAGAAAAAATTGAAAAGTATGAGGCATTAATCAAACGAGTTTCTGTTGCTTCTTTCAGAGCAATTGATGGAATACGGGGAGATATTGATTTTGTTTTTGTTTGAATCAATTTAATGGGAGGAATGTGAATGCCATCTTTTTTCTCATGATGCAAACGTACTACATGACCACCGGTGTGTTGGCTGATAGGGGCTAGTTTTTCTTCTGTTGAAATTAAATCAGAAAATTCAAGACTATCGAGTGCGCCTATAGGAGAAAGCACTGTTTGATCGCCATTGTGGATGGTAAAGATTCCTGTTTCGTCAGTATTTACAGTTCCTGTAAAAACACCTTCTTGTTCTTTTGTAAGAATGATCTTTTGTTTTTTGCCAGAGGGGAAGATTACTTCGGCTGGCTCTGGCTGCTCTTTAAGTGTTTGTCGACGAATTGTTAAATGATGATGATCATTTATAGTACTTAATCTTTCTTCTTCAAGTTCTGGTTCTTTCATGAGCCAATGAGCAATGCGACGATAAAGAGCGGCATAGGGACCCCCACCTTCAAAACCTCGAGCCCATAGCCAACTTTCATCAGAAAGCAACATACCTACTCGACCTTTACCAATATGAGAAAGAAACAAAAGTGGTTGTTCATCAGCTCCTTTCATAATAGGAACACTTTTATTTGTGCCTTGAATTGCAATTTGTCGTAGCCACCGCCCCCATTGAGAAATTGGGTGGGTAGGGGTAGCAAGATCTCGCGTAACAGGATGGCGTTTGCCTTCTTTGGTTAATGTCGGGCGGAAAGGCTTTTGAATAATAATACCATTTGGTAATGCTGGTAGGACACTTATTAAAGGTGTTCTAGCAAGTGAGAGTTCATTAGCAAATTCAGGTCCTGTTACTATAAGTAATGCACCACCTTTTTGTACATATTGAGTAATATAATCATAATAAATCAATGGTAACGCATTGGAATGTTGAAAACCGTCGAGAATAATGAGATCAAAATTGTTGATTTCTTCAACAAATAATTGGGTTGTAGGAAAGACAACAAGTGACAATTGGCTTAAAGGTGTATTGTCTGCTTTTTCAGGTGGACGCAAAATAGTAAAATGAACAAGATCAATATTGGAATCACTTTTTAAAAGATCACGCCATGTACGTTCACCATTATAAGGTGCACCCGAGATAAGAAGAACACGCAAATTTTCTCTAATTCCTTCAATGACAGCAATAGCCCGATTGTTTTCAACGCTTAATTCACCTTCGTAAGTATCAGTTGTAGCTTGAATGATATTTTTTTCAGCATGAGGAAGAGTGATTTCAGTTTGAAAAATAGTACCAGGAGTTACAGAATAACGACCAACCTCTTGCCCATTAACGCTTATAGAAACATTTGCTTGCGCTGGTATAGATTCTTGAGGTTGACCTTTGTCTTCTACCAAGATGGAAAGTACTTGTGGTTTATTGATAAGAGCAAAACGGGGAGGAGAAATAAACTTAATTTGACGATCAAATTCATTGGCTCTCCCTGTTATAAGAGCGTTAATTGGTGCACTATCATGAAGTTCTGATAATTTTGGAATATCATGCACTTGTCCGTCTGTGATCAAAATTGTTCCTGCATAGCGAGATGGAGGTATATCAGCTATAGCTTGTGTTAAAGCATTAAATAAATTTGTTGATGGTGCATAATGGTTTTCAGAAAGTTTTCCAGCTTCAATAAAACGCAGCTCAAATTGTGGATAGCGGGATAACTCATTTGTTAATTGTATGCGCGCTTTATGACTATCGTCTCCACGTGTACCAAATATTTGACTTTTGCTTTGGTCAATCACAATACCCACAGTGCTTTTAACAGGTTCACGCTGTTCTTTTATTATCATTGGATTAAGCAAAGCAAGAATGATTGAACTCAATGCTATAAGACGTAACAAAGCTCCAGGGCGCTTCGTAATGAGGCCGATAATAATAAAAAAGGCGGGAAGTCCCCCTAAAAAAAGAAGCCATAAAATGGGTAGGAGAGACTGGAAAGTGATCGATGGTATCATTGACTTTTTTTTCTGTTAAAGCTCTCTAACAATGCAGGAACATGAACCTGATCAGCTTTATAATTACCTGTGAGCATGTAGATGACAATATTCAGTCCTGCGCGAAATGCCCATAGGCGTTGCATAGGATCATTGGGAACAAGTGGGTATTTCCATGTACCGTTCTCGTCTAGTGCCCAAGCACCAGCAAGGTTATTGGCAGTGATAAGAAGAGAACTAACATTATCGCCAGTGGCAATAGAGTTTTTATTTTTTTTATTTATTGATGATGATTCAACCCATAAAGGTGAACCACGATAGCGTCCAGGAAAATCAGGCATAATATAAAAAGAACGAGTAATAACGTGATCAGCTGATGCTGGTTCAATGGCTGGGATATTTAATTCACTTAAAATGGCACGCAATCTTTGCGTGGCTGGGGTAGCAGTTTCTTCAAGGCTAAGATTGGTACTTATTTGATCACGGGTGTCAAATAAAACTGTACCACCATGTTTCATAAAAGCATTTATTTTTTCAAGACTTTTTTGCGTTGGCATGGGACTATCAGCGTCAATAGGCCAGTAAATGAGAGGATAGAAAGAAAGTTCATCTTTATCAAGATCAAGCGCTACAACAGAGCCAGGTGAAAGCATTGTACGCTCTGAGATAAATTGACTGAGTGCTTCTAATCCACTTTTACTTGTTGTATCAATTTCATGATTATGAGTTACAACATAAGCAAGGTGGGTGGCACCAGCTGCTTGCACCATGGTTTCATCATGCTTTTCCACAGTTTGTGCATGAGCGATTGGTGGATAAGACAATAAGAAGATGAAACTCGCTATTAGTGGAAATAAGAGGAACGTATTACTTCGTCGATTGAAAAGAAAAGTTCCTCCCATCCATAAAACTAAAAAACTATCTAGAGCTAAGAATAGGCTGGCCAACCCTAAAAGTGGTCCAGCAAAATGTTTCTCTTGTGTATCGTAGGATAATGGGTCATTGCCTGAGGTGGCAGGAAATGGCGATTGTTTTGTTAAACGTGATGAATGATTTAATAAATTCAATGCATAAAGATTATTTTTAGAACCGTAAAATCCAGGTGGGGTATCATAGGATAGAAGGGGTGGTTTTTGTACATTAATAACAAGTGGCGCGATATGAGGGGAGGGTATCTGTAATTGACCATCAGCATTTAATGTTCGCCAAGGGCTTTGTGCCGTTGTTGTCTGTGTTTGTATAGGGGTTTCCTGGTCATGTACACGAAGCGTGGTAAGCTTTTGCAACATTTGTGCAAAAAATCCAGAAAGCGGAAGATTTGACCATGTAGGATCAGGCGCAATGTGGACAAAAATGAGTATGCCTTTCCCATAGTTAGCAGCTGTGAGAAGGGGGGTACCATCAGCAAGACTAAGCCATGTCTTTTCAAAAAGATCTGAGCTTGGTTCTGCTAAGATTTGACGTGAAACAGTAACTTCTTCTGGAAAAGGAAGGTCAAAGAAAAAGCTATTTTTTGCAAAAGGTGCTAATTTTTGTGGTTTAGCCCATGACATAGTACTTCCAAGATAACGTTCACCAGAACGTAGTGGCACAGGTAGTAAACTGTCATATTGTTCTGTAGAACTCAGATTCTCCCCAGCAAAACGAATGAGTACTCCCCCTTTATTCACAAAATTAGATAGTTTTTTTTCTGCTGCTTTTGACATATTAGCAATGTCACCCATAATGAAAACAGACGGGTTTTGTTTGAGTAAGTGATCAATATCAACTGAAAGCTCTCCTCCGCCAGCTGTTATAATCTGTGCATGTTCCTGCAATGCTTTGATGACATAGTAAAGTGGAGACAATAAAGGCTGCACCATTTCATTAACGCTTGGTGATAGAAGAGCAACGCGACTTATTTGATTGCGGCTATCAATTAAAAAAGTTGCAGCAGCTTGAGCATGGTTATCAATTTTTATCCATGCAATGTCATTGCGTAATTCAAGCGGTAAATTAAGGGGGACAAGAGCTGTTGTTTCTCCTTCATGAAAGTGTGCTGTAAAATGCCCAAGAAGCTGACTTTTGAAATCATAAAGGCTTAATGTTATCATAGACTTATCATGAGTGGTTGCACGAATAATACGTGCTGCCATATTTCCATCGTTATTGACTATGCCTGTTATGCCAATCAAACGAGAAATATCAGCTGAATACCATAAGAGTGTTTTAGGTTTTAATTGTTCAATGAAAGTAAGAACTTGTTTATCTTCGTTTGTTTGTAAGCCATCACTTAAATAAGCAATATCAAGAGGCTTTTTGCCGGTTTTTTCAATGAGTTTTTTAAATGCTTGTACTCGATTGACAGGCCAGGGTTGGGGTTGCAAATGCGTTAAATGTTGTCTTACAACTTCTGCAGAAAAAGGACCAATTTCTTGGGTGTTATTCTCAGCTGTTGCAAGTAAATAAATGTCTTTTTTATGTTTTTCTGCTTGTACAAGTAAGGATTTTGTAACAGTAATACGTTTTTTCCATTCTTCAGCAGAAGCCCATCCATTATCAATGATAAGTGCCAATGGTTGAGATCCGGAAAAAATAATAGGATTTTGGTTCCATATAGGGCGTGCTAAGGCGATAGTAATTAATGCTATCATAGCGAGCCGTAGCAATAACAACCACCAAGGTGTATGATTGGCTGTTTCTTGTTGATTAGTTCGTTTAAGCAAGAAGCGTAAAGGAGGAAAAGGCTCTTTATGAGGCGTGGAAGGTGTTGTGCGCAACAACCACCAAATAACTGGTAAGGCCAAAAGTCCAAGCAAAACTAGGGGAGCTTCAAAACTCAAAGTGCCCTCCCTGTATGAGGTGCAAAGGCATTCATTCTATTTGTAAGTTGCAAGATGTTTTTTTTTAAAGGTCGGTCAGTTGTACTCACATGGTAACTCCATCCTTGTCGTGAACAGAAATTTATTAATTCTTCCCGTCTTTCTTGGTAGAGTTTGCAATAATGTTTACGGAGGTTTTCTGCTTTGCCTAAAAGAAGCTTTTGTTTGGTTTCAGGATCAAAAAATTCTGTACGTCCTTTGTAAGGAAAACGCTCTTCTGCAGGATCAGCAACTTCAATTAAATGTGCATTGACCTGTTTTGCCACCAAAATTTTTAAATCTTGAATGATTTGTTCAGGTTGATCAAGAAAATCGCTAATGATTATGACTTGTGAAAAACGGGTAATAGACGAGAAATCTGGAAATGGATTTTCAGTTTGGTGATTTGTTAAAGCTATTGCCATGCGTTCTGCTATATTAGATGTCATGGTGGGAACCATTAAATTAGGAATAGCGATATATTGGCCATCTCGTGCAAGAAGTGTTGCCAATGCAAGGGAGAGAATAATCGCATGATTACCTTTAGAAATTTTGGAAAAGCGTGAGCAATAGTGCATCGAAGCACTTTGATCGGGCCAGATCCAAACTGTTTGGGCTGTTTCCCATTCGCGCTCACGTAAGTAAGTGTGTTCATCACGTGCAGAACGACGCCAATCAATATGTGTTGTAGATTCCCCTTCGACATATAGACGAAATTGCCAAAAATTATCTCCATTACCACATTTACGTTGATTATGGCAGCCGGCCATTAGTGTATTAGCAATAAGGCGTGCTTGTAAAAGAAGGTGGGGCATATTTCCTACGTCTTTATGCAGTTTTGCAATAAACGACCGTGGATTTTTTTTAGAGACTTTTTTGCCAATAGCCATTAAAGAGCATCTTTCACAAGCTTAGCGATAATATCTTTGATGGTTATATTATCAGCACGTGCAGAAAAATTAAGTGCCATGCGGTGTTGTAATACGGGATAAGCTAACGCTTTAACGTCATCAAGTGAGGGGGATAGACGCCCATGATAAAGAGCACGGGCGCGAGCACAAAGTGAAAGAGCTTGTGATGCCCGAGGGCCAGGTCCCCAAGCAATATAAGTATTTGCAAAAGAATTATCTTCATTTGGACGAGCCGAACGCACTAGTTTCAAAATGGCTTCAACAACATTTTCAGAAATAGGTATTTTGCGGACGATTGTTTGAATTTTTTGTAGTTTTTTGGTTGAGAGGACTGGTTTTACAGTTTGGCTTTTTTGACCTGTTGTTTCTAAAATAATACGCCGTTCCGTAGTAAGATCAGGATAATCAATATCAATTTGCATCAAAAAGCGATCAAGTTGTGCTTCAGGAAGTGGGTAGGTTCCTTCTTGTTCGAGAGGATTTTGTGTTGCAAATACATGAAAAGGTTTTGGCAAGTCATAACGAGTGCCGGCAATAGTGACATGATATTCTTGCATGGCTTGCAAAAGAGCTGATTGAGTGCGCGGTGAAGCACGGTTAATTTCATCTGCCATAAGAAGTTGGGCAAAAACAGGGCCTTGAATGTAACGAAAAAAGCGTTTACCGTTTTTATCCAAGTCCATAATTTCAGAACCGATAATATCAGATGGCATTAAATCTGGTGTGAATTGGATGCGCTTTCCATCAAGCCCTAAAACAAGGCTTAATGTCTCAACAAGACGCGTTTTAGCAAGCCCTGGAACACCAACAAGAAGGGCGTGCCCCCCGGCCAAAATGGCCGTTAAGGTATATTCAATCACGTGACTTTGACCAAAAATAACTTTGTCGATTGCTTTTTGCAGAGTAGCTAATTCTTTATACGCTGCATCAATATCATCAACGATCGATTGGGTATCTTTATTGATACTAGTCTTTTTGATGGTATTAGATAACGTATCATCTTGACTCATATTGTTTCCTTAAAACAGTTGTCGCAAAGTAATAATTTCTTTTATACGATAATGAATATTTATAATTTGTAGCAGAAAATGAATAAAAAAGAAGCATGATAAGCTGTTTTTTTAATTCGTGCACAGATGGAAAAGTGCATTAATGAGGAAAGAATTATAACTTATGAGAAATGTATTACAAATTATTGTGCGATAAGATTTATTTAGGATGGAGAGAAGTGTTAAGAATTTGTTCAAAAGGTTAAGTGGATGAGTATACCACAAAATTTCAGAAAAGTTGACTGGTTGCAACACAGCCATATTCAAACACTTCTTCGTATTTTATCGTTGGATGGTGAAGAGGCACGTATTGTTGGTGGTGCAGTACGTAATCAGCTTTTAAACCAGCCCATTAGCGATATTGATATTGCCACGACCTGTTTGCCACAGCAGGTTATAAAACGCGTAGAAAAGGAAGGATTTAAAGCTATTCCTACAGGCGTTGATTTTGGTACAGTAACAGTTGTCATCGAGTCATGTTGCTATGAGGTTACAACTCTTCGCTCTGACATTGAAACAGATGGTCGTTATGCAAAAGTTGCTTTTTGTCGCGATTGGAAAAAGGATGCTCAGCGACGGGATTTTACTATAAATGCTCTTTATTGTGATGCATCTGGTCAGCTTTATGATGAAGTGGGAGGTTTGAACGATATTGAAAGCCAAACAATACGTTTTATAGGTGTTGCGAAGGATCGTATTTGTGAAGATTATTTACGTATTTTACGTTTTTTTCGTTTTTTTGCTTGGTATGGGGGAGGGCGTCCTGATGCGCAAGGGTTAAAAGCATGCATTGCTTTGAAACAAGGTTTGCACAAACTTTCACCTGAGCGTATTTGGGGAGAAATGAAAAAGCTTCTTACTGCTTCAGATCCAATACGTGCTCTTTTGTGGATGCGTCAAAGCGGTATTTTAACACTCATTTTACCTGAAACAGAAAAATGGGGTATTGATGCAATCCACCCACTTGTGAAAGTAGAACGTGTTCTTGGTTGGAAAGTCGATCCATTGCTGCGGTTAGAAAGTTTACTACCTCCTGACCCTGTACGTCTTCACGATATGGCTCATCGTTTGCGTTTATCTAATGAGGAGAAAAAGCGATTAAAAGAATGGGCAAAGTTGGGGATTATCAATCCAGACTGTTCAGATATTTGTGTGAAAAAATTGATTTATTTTCATGGACGACAGCCCGTTTTAGATCAATTATCCTTGTCCTTGGCATCTGTCTGTACTGGTATTTTAGATGAAGACGAAATTTTGGAAAAAGCAAAATATTATCTTCAACTTTATCACTTAGCTCAACAATGGCAGATTCCAACTTTTCCTATAAGTGGCAGAGATTTGATGAAAAAAGGCTTAGCTCAGGGAGCACCTTTAGGTCAAAAGCTTAAAAAGCTAGAAGAAATCTGGGTTAAAAGCGGATTTTTAATGGAGCGTAATGAGTTATTAGAAAAAATTGAGCAGTAATCACTGAGTTTTTATGAACAATTCTCTGCTTCTTTTTTTATGAGATATTTTCTATCTCATCTATAACCAATTTGACGAAGAGCTTCACCGGTTGTTATGGCCACACTTATTGCGAGATTTAAAGAGCGTGCGTGTGGCTGCATGGGGATTGTTAATGTATGATCAACTGCTTCATAAACATAATTAGGAACGCCTGCTGATTCACGGCCGAAAAGTAAAACATCGTTTTCTTGATATCGTATATCTGTATAACATGTTTTTGCTTTTGTGCTCAAAAGCAAAAGACGACGGTTAAAATGCCTCATAGTTTCAATAAAATGTTGCCAATCAATGTGACGTTCCAACAAGGCATGTTCAAGATAATCCATACCTGCTCGTTTAAGGTTACGATCTGATAAATTAAAGCCTGCTGGTTCAATAATATGCACATGTACGCCAAGACAAGCGCTAAGGCGTAAAATTGTTCCAGTATTACCAGCAATATCCGGTTGAAAAAGAGCGATGTGAAGTGGCATACGCTGTTCCATATGATTTTACATATTTCTTTGTGGAAGATCTGTACAATTCTTCATGGAAATATATTTATAAAAGCCGTTGTTTTTTTATTTAATAACTGTTTATTCTAAATTTTAGAGAGGATTATTTACACGGGCTTTTAGCTATATACAATAAGTAGAGAGAGTGTATATTCTTAATATATTCAGTAAAATTTATATTCCAAAGAGTATAAAGGTATTACGTATATCCAACTGATTGAAAATACATTTCTTTGATAAATGCTTGGGTATTTTTTAAAAAGTAGAATTTTAAAAATAACGAAACATTATCATACATAATATCTCTATTTTAAAATTTGAACTGATAATCCATATGTAGATCTTCTTAAGATAACCAGTTCTCATATTATTTTACTTTTCAATATTTTAGGTGTTGTTTATCTTATAAAAGCTAAATTTAGCGTGATTGAAATAAGAAATTCAAAAAGAAACCGCATAATTGAGGGAACACATAAAAATAGAACAAGCCAATCTTAAAAGCCCATAGGGAACAAATCAGATTATCGTGCATTGAGAGCATGTAAAGTAAAAATGGAGAATGTAAAATGAAAAAAATTGCTATCACTGCTCTTGCGTCAATTTTAATGGTTTCTAGTACTTATGCCCAATTTTCATTGCCTTCTGAAAATGGAAAGATTTTGGCAGAAGGTATTGTACGAGTTAAGACGGATATGGTTGCACATTATGTTACGCCTTTAACAGCTAATTTTGTTGCTTCAAAGCTTATTGGTGTAGATGTACACGATATAGAAGATGAAGAAATTGGTGAGGTAAAAGATATTATTTTACGTCAGAATAATATTGATGGGATTGTTATTAGCGTTGGTGGTTTTTTAGGTATGGGTGAGCATTATGTTGTTGTGTCTCCAGAAAAAGTCCAGATGAAAAGTGATGATGGTAAGTGGAAGCTTATGGTCAATGTAACAAAGAATGCTTTGAAGGAAGCTCCAAAATTTAAATATGAAGACTATTTGATACGCTAGTTTTTGTATTTCTGTATTTAATGAATAAAACAGTCGCTCTTATAGTGCGGCTGTTTTTGTTGAATAGTACTCTTTGAGAATGTGGAAACAGTTTTATGTAAAAAGTGTTTTAAGTTATTAAAGAGATAATGATATTTAAGTATTGTGTTTAAACAACATAACATCACCATCTTGTACAATATACTCTTTACCTTCATCACGGGCTTTTCCTGCTTCTTTTGCTGCAGTTTCTCCACCTAAGGTAATATAATCCTCGTAGCTAATAGTTTGTGCGCGAATAAAACCGCGTTCAAAGTCTGAGTGAATAACGCCAGCTGCTTGAGGTGCCTTGGTACCACGGCTGATTGTCCAGGCTCGTGTTTCCTTAGGTCCACAAGTAAAATAAGTAATTAAATCAAGCAGGTGATAACCAGCATGAATGAGTCTATTCAAACTAGGCTCAGATAATCCTAAAACATGAAGATATTCTACAGCTTCTTCATCAGAAAGTTGAGCGATTTCAGCTTCAATGGAAACAGAAATAATAATACTTTGCGCGTTTTGCTCTGCAGCTATTTTCTCCACCGCTTTAGTAAAATCATTGCCATGAGCAATTTCATTTTCGCTAACATTGCAAACATAAAGCACAGGCTTTGAAGTTAAAAGATTCAAACCATGAAGAATACGTCGTTCATCAGAGGAAATATTTTTAAGTAATAACCGTACAGGATCTCCTTTCTGTAATAATTCTAACGCTGTTTCCATTGTAGGGAGGATTGCCAAAGCTTCTTTGTCTTTTCCGATTGCACGTTTACGGACTTGTATAATTCGCCGTTCAAGACTTTCAAGGTCTGAAAGCATGAGTTCTGTATCAACAGTTATAGCATCAGAAACGGGATCAATCCTTCCTTCTACATGGGTGATGTCTTCATTTTTAAAACACCGTAGTACATGAATAATAGCATCGACTTCACGAATATTGGCTAAAAATTTATTGCCTAAACCTTCGCCTTTTGAAGCTCCACGGACGAGTCCTGCAATATCAACAAAATTAATACGTGTAGGAATGATTTCTTTTGAACCAGCAATAGAGGCGATTTTTTCCATTCGTGGATCTGGCACAGCAACTTCACCGGTATTAGGCTCGATTGTGCAAAAAGGATAGTTAGCTGCTTGTGCTGTAGCTGTTTTTGTTAACGCGTTAAAAAGGGTTGATTTACCGACATTAGGCAGCCCGACGATACCACATTTAAAACCCATGGGTTCTCTCTCTTAATTAGACTTTTGATTTATTTATAATGACTAAGATATACTTTATTGGCGTTTTTATAGCATGTTGAAGAGGAGTTCTAGTTCTAGTCTTCAG
This sequence comes from Bartonella sp. WD12.1, assembly GCF_002022415.1. Classification (GTDB taxonomy): domain Bacteria; phylum Pseudomonadota; class Alphaproteobacteria; order Rhizobiales; family Rhizobiaceae; genus Bartonella. The sequence continues at coordinate 1,080,333 of NZ_MUBG01000001.1, read as the reverse complement.
CTTTTTGTGGTGATAAAAAAGATAAACTGAAATAATTATGACGATTTTAGCAAGTAGTTGTCATTTTTTAATCGACAAATCCTAAACATTCCCTATTTTAATAATTATAAAATTATAGATTAACGTTAACAGTGTGCTAAGTTTTTTATAGTATAGGAAACTATAGAATCAAATAATTATATTAAATCAAATGATTGCGGGAATATGGAATTGTTGTCTCGTCGTGCTTTTTTAATGGCTGTTTGTCTAGTATTGGTTGGCTGCGCTACACATCAACCAAGTGAGTCTTTTGTTTCTTCTCAACAAGTTCGCTTCATTCCAGAGGAACTACAGGCTTTATATGGGCCTATAACGAATGAACCTTATTCATTACCTGCAATTGATCTTGCGGAAATTGATCCAAAATTTTTACGTAAACAAGTAGATTACAATACTTCTTATCCGGCTGGTACGTTGATTATAGATATTCAGGAGTGCTTTCTTTATCTTGTTGGTGAAAATGGAAAAGCTATGCGTTATGGCATTGGCGTTGGCAAAGAAGGTTTAGAATTTAAAGGTGAAGCAGTTGTACAATATAAACGTCGGTGGCCATCTTGGGCTCCAACTGCGGCAATGATGGCTCGCGAACCAGAACGATACGGTCATTTAGGGAAAGGGATGCCACCAGGGCCTGATAACCCATTAGGCGCACGGGCATTATATCTCTTTAAAAATGGTCAGGATACGCTTTTCCGGATTCATGGTTCATATGAAGAATGGTCAATTGGTCAGGCTATTTCAAGTGGGTGTATCCGTTTGCTCAATCAAGATATTATTGATCTTTATGACCGCGTTCCTAATGGTTCACGTGTGGTGGTTTTGTAGCCATAGTAAAATATACTATAAGTTTTCATCAAATGGCTTCTTTGTAATTCCAAGTGGTTATATAGGATTTGGCAGTTTTGTATGATGAATTCAATATTCACATTTTCCTTAGAAAGAGATGTATTATATAAAGATCATAAAAAGTTATTTGTTATTACATCTACTTAAAAGAGATTATGTTTTACTGTGAGTTTTTTATCCATTACCAATGAAATTTTGTTCATGAATTGATTAACATCTCCCTTTATTAGAGCAGCAATATTATTCGCGATTGTTTCTAATAAAGTGGGTAACCATTCTTGATCAGATTTTGTAAAGTTGCCTAAAACATGTTGATGAACCAATTCTTTGGAACCGGGATGCCCGATTCCTAAGCGAACACGGCAGTAGTTACTACCGCAATGATTATCAATAGATTTTATGCCGTTATGTCCTCCACTTCCTCCTCCAATTTTTACGCGCACTTTCCCAGGGGGTAAATCTAGTTCATCGTAAAAAACAATAAAATTATTCAATTCTAGTTTATAAAATCGCAAGGTTTGGCTAATAGCTTGACCAGATAAATTCATAAAAGTTTGAGGTTTGATAAGAAGAATTTTTTCACCATTTATGAGACCATTAGAGATTTCAGCCTGAAATTTTTTTGACCATGGAGAAAAAGAAAAGGACTGATGAATAGCATCAACAGCCATGAAACCAATATTATGGCGATTATTTTGGTACAATAAACCGGGGTTGCCAAGACCAGCAATGAGCAACATATACGCTTTCAATAAAGTATAAATGATTAGCAAAATATTTCAAAATAGGTGGGAAGTTTTCCCACCTACTGAAATTCATAAGGTTTTAATTATTTTTATCACTCTCTTGTTCTGAGTTATCGTTCACATTTGCACCAGCAGGAGCTGCGATGGTTGCAATGGTAAAGTCTCGATCTTGAATAACCGGAGTTACACCTTCTGGTAATTGCACGGCCGAAATATGGATAGAGTCACCAATAGAATAACTAGAAAGATCAATGTTAATCGCTTCAGGGATAGCATTGGCTGGTGCAGTACATTCAATTTCATGGCGAACAATGTTTAAGACACCACCTCGTTTAATACCTGGAGCTGTATCTTCATTTAAGAAATGTACAGGAATGTTCACATGCACAACTGATTTCTCTGAAACACGTAGAAAATCTACGTGCATAGGAAAATCACGGACTGGATCAAGTTGATAATCCTTTGGTAGGACTTGAATTCTTTTTTTATCAACTTCAATGGTAGCAACAGTAGTACGAAAACCACCTGCATGAATTTTGTAGAAAATTTCCTTATAAGAAACTGCAATTGCCAAAGGAGGTTGTTTGTCACCGTAGATGACTGCTGGAATAAGACCGTTGCGGCGAAGTTCACGGGAGGACCCCTTACCAACCCGCTCGCGTATTTCAGCTTTAAGAGTATAACTCTTGCTCATGGTTAAATCCTTCTTATATGATTGGAGATTCATCAAAAACAACTAGCAGTTTTTGCATGAATATGAAGATATATACTGCAAAGCAGCAATTAGCTCCATTCTACGTTGCCTCCAAGAGTGTCTACGCAGAAGTTTATTCTATAGTTCAAACCCTTTAGAGATGCAAGAGTTGTAGGAAGCCCCATTTATCTGATTTTTGACTTATTTGAAAAAACGTAAACTTTACGGTATCCGTATTGATTTAGTAGTAAACACCTCAGATATTTCCCAGTTTCAATTTTAGAAAACTGTCAGGAAATTTAAAACTAGGTACTATTTTATTAGTCAAATAAGCTTGAGACAGACTGTTCTGCTGCTGTTCTTGCGATTGCTTCTCCTATTAAGTCGGCAATAGCCAAAACGCGTATATTATGCGCTTGTTCAATTTTTGTTGTTGGCATAATCGAATCAGTAATGACTAATTCTTTCATTTCTGAGTTGGTAATGCGTTCGATAGCGTTTCCAGAAAGAACACCATGTGTAATATAAGCAGTAACACTATTCGCTCCATGCTTAAGAAGAGCACTTGCTGCATTGCATAGAGTACCACCTGAATCAACAATATCATCTAGTAGGAGGCAATCTTTTCCAGCTACATTTCCGATAATGTTCATTACTTCTGATTCACCTGGCCGTTCACGGCGTTTATCAACAATAGCAAGTAGACTGTTTAAGCGCTTGGCTAAGGAGCGTGCACGTACCACACCACCAACATCAGGTGAAACAACAATAACATTTTCAAGAGAATAACGCATTTTGACATCACGAGAAATGACAGGAACAGCATAGAGATTGTCAGTAGGAATATCAAAAAAACCTTGGATCTGTCCTGCGTGAAGATCTAATGTTAAAACGCGATGAGCACCCGCTTGAGTAATCAAGTTGGCAACAAGTTTTGCAGAAATAGGAGTACGTGGTCCAGGTTTACGATCTTGGCGAGCGTAGCCAAAATAGGGTATAACAGCAGTAATACGACGTGCTGAAGAACGATGTAGGGCATCAATCATGATGAGTAATTCCATCAGATGATCATTGGCTGGATAAGAGGTTGATTGCAACACAAATACATCTTCTCCGCGCACATTTTCATGCAATTCTACAAAAATCTCTTGATCAGCAAAACGCTTGACTGTTGCTTCACCTAGGGAAATATTTAAATAATTTGCAATATTTTTCGCAAGATGTGGGTTAGAATTGCCACAGAAAAGTTTCATGATAGAACCCCTGAATAATCATGATAGAATCTAATATAGTTTTTAACTTTTTATTATCAGATTGCAAAGGAACAATTGCCAAAGAATTATAATTTTATCTAGCATGGGTTAAAAGAATTATTTTGCCATTAGGTTATGACAAATCAAGTATTCACAAATAAGATTTTAAATTATCATAATCTACGAACTTATAGGTTATTTCATGAAACGAACAAAACATGATCGAGAGTATCTTTTTCACTGAGATAAGAAATTTTATTTTGCAATTATGATATGTTTTTGAGGTAAAAAACTTATTTTTCATTTTCTAACATAAGAGCAGAAATCTGTCGCCCGTAATCAGATTCATTACGATGTGTTGCACGACGATAGGAAAAAAAACGTTGTTCGTCTTGATAAGTGCAAAGTTTTAGACAAGAAGCATTAAGGCCTGCTTGTTCTAATTGGTTGATAATAAATGCCCATAGATTAAAACGAAAACGGTTTGTTTTATCCGTTTTTAAAAAATATTTTTGAAATTGATTATTGCGATTCATAAATTGGTTATAAAATTCGTTTGTTACCTCATAGTGAGTGGGACCAATACAAGGTCCTAACACTGCTGTTATTGATTGTCGTTTGGCACCTTGTTCTTCCATAGCTAAAATTGTTTTTTCCAAAATTCCATTCAAGCTTCCTCGCCAACCAGCGTGCGCAGCACCGATGACACCTGCGTGCGGATCAGCAAAAAGAACTGGTCCGCAATCGGCTGTAAGGATGCCAATTGCTAAACCTTTTGTACTTGTAACAATAGCATCAGCTTTAGGACGTTCACCGGTGAAAGCTTGATCAATTACTACTACGTCACAGGAGTGTACTTGATTGACAGTGATCAAATTTTTTATATCAATATCAAAATAATTCGCGATTAATGTGCGATTTTGCATAATATGTTTAAGATGATCATTTGAACCTTGACCGACATTAAGGCTGTGATAAAGGTTTTGTGAAACTCCACCTTGACGCGTAAAAAAACCATGTTTTATCCCGTCTTTATGTAAAGCAAAAAGATCTTTTGCAAGGATAGGTTTAAGGACAGGCTTCACGAAAGCTCCACATAATTGTTTGAACAAGCAATGGTGTCCGAGACAACAGTACTTGTCAATTCTTTGTCATTATTGAAAGTCAAAAAAGTTAGAGATAGTAGTAGATTGATCACTAACATGGAGAACTTTGAAAAGTTTACCCATTTGATCTGGGCTGACAAGCCGTTCGATATCTTGACGGATTTTATTTTGGATCAAGGTGTCTTTGTTAATGCTAAGCTGTTTTGCGCGTTCAAGAATTCCCATTTTTAAAAGAAAATCTCCTTGTTCTAGAATTTCAGCAAAACAACCTTGTTGAAGGGCTATTGTTTTTAAGGAGAAAAAATCAACGTGTGATGTTAAATCATGTTTACCTGGGTTGGCAAAAACATCGCGGAATTTATGTTTTGAAATAGCTTGCAATGTGTCTCCAAATGCACAATCAGAAGCACCATAATCAATGAGTAAAGCAGAACCTTTATCTTGTATTAAGCGATTACTAATTTGTTGCATTAATTGGTTACGTAAGGGGGCGTGCTCCCAAATTGTTCCGTTAGGCATTTTAGCACAATAGATTGGTAAGTCATCAGAGGAAAATTGATACATTCCAGCTATAAAGGTGAAATGACCATCTTGATCAAGTGTAATGCAACGCTCTCTCCATTCTCCGTTGATTTTGATATATTGGTGGATAGGAAGCGCATCAAAGAGCTCATTAGCAATGAGAAAAAGAGGCCCTGAAGGTATTTGATTAAAATGTTCAATGCTATGAATATGTTTTTGATAAGAGGAAAGATGCTTTTTTTGTTCTGTTGCAAGACGTTGACTTATTTCAATGAGAAAAATTTCAGCGGCATTGAAGGCTGTTTTACATAATTTTTGAATGGTACGCAAAACATCGTCCATAAGTATTCCACGTCCTGGACCTATTTCAGCTAGAATGAAAGGATTGGGGCTGCCTTGAGCTTTCCAGCTTGCAAAAACCCAAATACCAATCATTTCCCCAAATAATTGACTTATTTCAGGTGCGGTAATAAAATCACCCGTGGATCCAAAAGGTTCTTGTGTTTGGTAATAGCCAAATTGTGAGTCTGTGAGGGCTAATGTCATATATTGACTAACAGTTATTGGCCCATTGACAGCAATAATTTCTTTAATTTTCTTTTTTAGAGTGGTCATTATTTTATAGAATGATTCCTGAAAGCTTGAAGAAGTGCATAAAAGCCAAAGAGAATCATAGGAAGAGATAGTGCCATTCCATAGGTAAATCCAGTGGAATGAAAGAGGGAAGAAAACCACTCTGGGTCTTCTTGAGGAACACGAAAAATTTCTGAAATGCTACGCGCTATTCCATAACCTAGAATAAATATTCCAGTCGCTGTTCCAGGGCGTTTTAATGCTTTAAAAGCAAAAATAGCAATAGCCAATATGATGAAAAGAAGAAATCCTTCCGTCAACGCTTCATAAAGTTGGCTTGGGTGGCGTGGTAGATATTGGGGATCATAGTTGAAGCAAATAGCCCAAGGAACGGTGGTAACATTACCCCATAATTCTTGGTTAATGAAGTTGCACACCCGCACAATGCCGATACCAACAGGGGCACCTACGGCAATTGTATCAAACATTGCCCAAATGTTAATGTTATTTTTACGAGCAAACCAGACCATTGCAATGGTGGTACCAATAAGACCACCATGAAAAGACATTCCTCCAGTCCACACTGCAATAATGGCGCTGGGATGATTAAAATAATAAGCAGGATCCCACACAAGTACTTGTCCTAAACGACCACCAATAACAATACCTATAGTGGCCCAAATAACAAAATCACCTATTTTATGCTGATCCATGGGAGGTTGGTTTGCGTGCCACAAGAGTTTTTTTGCCAATAATTTTTGTGCATACCACCAAGAAAAAAGAATGCCTACAACATAACCAAGCCCATACCAGTGTAACGCTATGGGGCCTAAATGGATAATAACAGGATCAAGAAATGTAGGAAAATTAATAGCAGGACAAAAAGGAAAGTCGTTCATCAGGAAGCGCTTTACATTTATGAAATTATAGGTTGTTAAAACATGACAGATGAACACACGATGGTCAAGGCAAGAAGAGAATAGATTGTTATTGTTTATAGATGTAAGGGGAGGATAGAAAAATTACGATGGATTTTATAAAAGAAACAAATACAATATCTACATGTTATAAAATGCACTATAATGCACACATAATTGACTCAAATTAAGGAAAAATTCATGCATGATGGACCCAACCGTATTCTTGACGAATTAGCAAAATTAATGACAGATGCAGCTGGTGCTGCGCAAGGTGTACGGCATGAAGCTGAAACAATTTTTCGTTCGCAGGCTGAGAAGATAGTCAATAAGCTTAATCTTGTTTCACGTGAGGAATTTGAAGTGGTTAAGGAAATGGTGCTTAAAGTGCGTGCGGAAAACGCTGATTTGGCAAAACGTCTTGATGATTTAGAAAATAGAGTCTGTGACGGAAACTAAAATTAGTTTTAGTATAAAAATTGTATTCTCAAAAAAATAATCCCCAATTTTTCAATATTACAAACGAAACTAAAAAATGCTTAATTCTGAATCTGTTAAGACAAATCGTTAATTTATTGTTGGATGCGTTTTTTATAAAAAAGCATTTTTTTGAATCAGGGGGCTGGCACTATGAGATTGTATCAATACACTGAAATAGCTTGATGATTCGTTTTATCTTTATCAGGCTATTATATACCATGGGAAATATCACCTGTTGTGTTTCTAGGTATCGTATATTGTCTACGTTTTACTGTGTATTTTGTTTGGTGTAAGGGCTTAATTGTAACAAATGTTATTACAATTGTAAGCATTTTGCGCTGTATTGATAACATTCTTGATTATTTTGAGGGTTAATGATGAGGCTTGCCTTTAGCGCTGCGGAAAGAGAAGAGCATCCAGTCGATTTTATCGAACAGATTGCTTATAGGTACGACTGGTCTTTTGAGCGGAATGCAGAAGATGAAATTAATGTTTGCGTAGAAGGAAAACGGGCTAATTATCGTCTTGCTTTTTCATGGATGGAAGAACAAGAAGCTCTTCATTTAGCTTGTGCGTTTGATCTTTCTATTGAAAGTACTCGAACAGCGGAAATGCACCGCTTATTATTAGCAATTAATGAAAAGTTGTTACTAGGGCATTTTGATTATTGGCAAGGAGACAATTCAGTTATTTATCGGCAAGGTCTTCTTTTAGCTGGTGGGGTGCATCCATCCCATGTACAAGTTGAAACATTGTTGATCCACGCGCTTAAGGTTTGTGAAAGTCATTATACTGCTTTTCAAATGGTGGCTTGGATGGGTGAAAGTGCTTATAAGGCGTTACAATATGCTTTATTTGAAACTGTGGGAAACGCTTAAAATTATTCAATAAATTTATTTTTTGATTAATTCTTGATCAAAGTTTTTTTGATATATTTTATAGGGGAATGTCAATAATAGCGCGCAAGCCTCCTAATGGGCTGTCGTCTAATTGAATATTCCCTCCGTGGCTACGGGCTATATCTTGGGCAATGGCAAGACCAAGACCTGTTCCACTTGCATCTTGATTACGTGCTTTATCAAGTCTAAAAAATGGTTTAAATACTTCTGTACGCATGTCTTTATGAATGCCCGGTCCATTATCATCAATAATAATAATAAACGATTCTTGTTGGGATGTAGCTGTTAGTTTGATGGTGTTTGCATAATGAAATGCATTTGACACAAGGTTGCTAATCAAACGCGTAAAAGCATGAGGGCGTACTTGTATCTGTGTAGGGCCTTCAATTGTATAAGAGAATTGACATGTATGAAGATGAGCTTCGGTGGAGAATTTTTGCATAAGGGCATTTAAGTCAAGAGAACTAACATTTTCACCGCTTTCTCCGCGTGCAAAAGCGAGATAATCTTCTAACATATTTTGCATGTCGCTAACGTCTTGCTCAAGCGGGCTAATATCAAAGTCTGTACTTGCTAAGGCTAGTTGGAGCTTAAAACGTGTAAGAATGGTTCTTAAATCATGGCTTACACCTGAAAGCATCATAGTACGTTGTTCAATTTGGCGCTCAATACGTTCACGCATGCGTAGAAAGGCGATACCAGCACGGCGCACTTCATCAGCTCCTTGTGGTTGAAAATCTTTTGGTAGGGGACGTCCCCGTCCAAAACTTTCAGCTGCTTCAGCAAGTTGTTGGATCGGTTTGATTTGATTGCGTAAGAAGTAAATGGCTATCAGTAATAAAACAAGAGCCGTTCCTACCATCCAGCTTAAGAAGATACCGGTATTGGAAGCATAAGCTTGACTGCGCACAGCAAAGACGCGCAAAATACTGTTATCAAGACGGATACGGATTTCGACAAGATTAGAATCGCCTACTGTATCAATCCAGAAGGGGCGGTTAATTTGATGGGTGATTTCTTCACTAAGAAAATAGTCAAGAATTGCAAAAAATGGTTTAGGGCCCGGAGGGGGCAGGGGGGCAGGTGGTAGAATAGAAATATTTAATCCCATACGCTGTTGTGCAATGCGTTTGATATCTTCATAATTATGTTGTTGCGGATATGTTTCAATTATATCAATAATGGCAGAGATATCATGGACAATAGCAGTTGAGAGACGCTCAGTTACCATTTGCCAGTGGCGTTCCATAAAAACATAGGCAATTACTGTTTGCAGGAGTACCATGGGAGCGATAATAATAATCAAAGAGCGGGCATAAAGACGTTTAGGCATTTGCCTCGTTAACCACTGAGCAAATTGTCTTGCGAGTTTAATCATTACTTACGTCTATTCAATTGAGAGTTTATAACCGACCCCTCGCACAGTTTGAAGCCATATAGGGGTTGCCGGGTCTTTTTCGATTTTGCGACGTAAACGATTAATTTGTACGTCAATGGCACGTTCACTTATCTCGCTATCACCTGTTGCGAATTTATGGCGTGGAATTGTATTACCTGCATGTTCGGCAAAAATAACCATCATTTCTTGTTCTTTATCTGTTAGTTTAATGATTTCTCCCCCTTTTTTCAGTTCACGTCGTGAAATTGAAAACATATAGGGTCCAAAAACAATTTGTTCGATTTTGGACTGGTTAGGTGAGAAACCACGCCGTAAAATGGCGTTAATGCGAAGTAAAAGTTCACGAGGATTAAATGGCTTGGATAGATAATCATCTGCTCCTGCTTCTAACCCATGGATACGATTATCTGTTTCTGATAAAGCAGTTAACATTAAGATGGGAACATTTTTTGTTTGGCGTAATGAAAGGGTAAGATCAATGCCATTTTCACCAGGCATCATTACATCAACAATGAGAAGATCAAAATCTAGGCTTGAGAGTTGACGCCTGGCTTCATCAGCATTAGCAGAAACTGAAACACGAAATCCGTTTTTAATAAGAAATTGAGATAAAAGACTACGAATACGCGTGTCATCATCAATAACAAGGAGATGAGGTGCATCATCGCATAAAACGTGAACGTGGTCGGTCATTATTTAAAACCTTGACGAAAATCCAGTTTCCAATAAGATCCAGTCTACATAAGTTGTGTCAAGGTGTCGAGCACGCAATTTTTGATTTTATAAATGCATGAAAATGTTATTTAATTGATAAATATTTCTTTAAAAGGGTATTATGAGTAATCTTAACGCACATATTATTCCAGTTACATCTTTCCAACAAAATTGTACTTTGCTTTTTGATAATAAAAGTAAAAAGGGGGTTTTAGTTGATCCAGGTGGTGATTGGTCTAAAATCCAAGCAGCAATTCAAGAGATAGGTGTTAGTGTTGAAGCTATTTGGATAACACATGGTCATGTTGATCATGTAGGAGCAGCGATGCAAGCTAAAGAAGAGCTTAATGTTAAAATCATTGGCTCACATTGTGGTGATAAACCAATTATGGAAGACGTAGTCGAAAGGGCAAAAGTTTATCGCATGGCTGATGTGCGTATTTGTGTGCCTGATCAATGGTTGGAAGATGGTGACAGCCTTGATTGTGCTGGACATGTGTTTGATGTTTTGCATATCCCTGGTCACACCCCTGGGCATGTTATTTATTTCAATAAAAAAGAGCGCTTGGCTTTAGTGGGCGATGTCCTCTTTCGTGGTTCTATTGGACGTACTGATTTTCCACTATCTTCTCACGAGGCATTGATGACATCCATTAAAGAAAAAGTTTTACCCTTAGGTGATGATGTCAGCTTTATTTCTGGCCATGGACCAGGAAGCACAATAGGTTATGAACGCCGTTTCAATTCTTTTCTTCAAGGAATTTAAAGGTAACTATATGAAAAACCCCGCTTTTAAACGGGGTTTTTTCGATATTGCTTAAGGTTATTGTAATGGAGCATGACAGAAATGATCTAAACCGTCGTAACCCCGAAATGTACCTGTTCTAGGATTAAATGAGCGGTATTTTTTTGTGCAATATTGAAGCCATTGTGATGTCCATGGTTGGTAAATGGGTTGATAGGTTACTGTTGGATGCACTTGGTAAATTACTTGAGATTGGGGTATTTCTTGATAAATCACCTGATTTTGAGGGTATGGGGCTTGATAGATAATTTGTGGCTGTGCAGGTTTTGTTAAAACATTGCCAAGAATTGCACCTGTAGCAAGGCCGAGAACACCTGCTGCTAAAGCATCATTTGTGTTATTAGGGCGATTGACATAATATTGATGAGTATTGTACTGCGTTGTTTGTTCGTAATGATAAGAGTGACGTGTTGGGTTCTTGTGATGGATATGCCGTTGCTCACGATGGTATTGAGTATGGTGTTGAGGAATGCTGTTTACATTTTGCTGAACGTAAACATAATCATTACGGGCAAATGCTGTGGTTAGTGGTGTTGAGACGGTTGCAGTTGATATTGCTGATAATACTGCAAATTTGGTCAATTTGTTCATAACATACTCCCTTTATAAATTTATATTATTCATATTTTATATGCATTAAACTGAATGTAACCTGAACGGTTTTTAATTTTTTAATAGAACGAATAAAGAAGTCATTTAGTTGAGAATAAATTATAAAATAACAACATAAAATTACGCTAAAAATCTGATTACACAAAATATGTTATACTAGGTTAACACATAAAACGTTAGTATTTAAAGTTTTGTTTTTACTACGGTGATCAATTTTTATACCGAATATATTTTGTACACCATTTAATTTAGTAAAGTCTGAGTTTTAGACAATAGAAATATGATAAAAATATCAATGTTATCATTATTGAGGTTAATTAAATAAAAACCCTTATTATTGTATACAAATTGGTATATTAAGGTGGCTTCTGATATATGAAAAACTCTCTTTTTATTAGCTTTTGTTTGTTTCAAAATTGGGGAGTAGCTCTTTTATAACTTTTTGAGATTTATAACATTATTTAAATGTAATAAGGTTTCTTAAGTAGAGAATATTTGACAAAAGTTTTATTTGTACAAATTCGTCTTTTTGTATCGTTTTTTAGCTAAAAATAAGTTTAAAAAAGCAAGTTTTTTTTTACTATTGGATTATAGAAACAGAAAAATATAATTTTTTGATTATAAATTTTGAGCTTACTAATGTTTTGGGCGACCATTTTTTGTAAAACGCTTCCGTTTCTTAGTTGTATGAAAGTTGAGTTTTAGAAGTGCTAGAATTTATTTGACTATGAGTTATTTGTTTAAAACTATTATTTGAAAAGCTTTCAGCTTCCTTTATATTTTCTTTTATTAAGAGTTTTTTTACGCAGCTTTTTTTCTATTTGGTGATTTTCTAGAAGACCGACATCCATAGTAGGTCCCATATGGTCAAGATCAGGTTTGGAGAAAAGACTTGACTGTATTGTTGTCTCATTGGTGGAATATTCACTATTATTATGTGTTAAAAGATCATCAGCAATTGTTAATTCTATTTTCTGTAGGCGTTTGATTTCATCACGAAGCTGAGCTGCTTCTTCAAAGTTAAGATTAGCAGCTGCTTCACGCATTGATTTTTCGAGATATTGAATATGGTTGGCTAAATTATTATCAACTTTATTATTTTGTTTAACAAAATCAGGTATATCTGCATGATGGTTATTTTCGTAAACTGAATTGAGGACATCACCGATATTTTTTTGGATACTAGTAGGTGTGATATGATGTTCTTCATTGTAAGCTATTTGCTTTTGTCGGCGTCGTGTTGTTTCTTGCAAGGCTCGTTCTATGGAGTTGGTGATTGTGTCCGCGTAAAGAATAACGTGGCCATCTACATTACGTGCAGCTCGTCCAATTGTTTGGATAAGAGAGGTTTCTGAGCGTAAAAATCCTTCTTTGTCAGCATCTAAAATAGCAACAAAACCGCATTCTGGAATATCCAATCCTTCTCGCAATAAGTTAATGCCAATCAAAACATCAAAAGTACCAAGTCGTAGGTCACGAAGAATTTCAATACGCTCTAATGTATCGATGTCAGAATGCATATAGCGTACACGAATGTTGTGTTCATGAAGATATTCTGTCAAATCTTCAGCCATACGTTTGGTTAAAACAGTTACTAATGTACGATAACCTTTTTTGATTGTTTTGCGAATTTCATTCATAACGTCATCAACTTGTGTGCGTGCGGGGCGCACTTGTGTTAGTGGGTCAATAAGCCCTGTTGGGCGAATGATTTGTTCGACAAAAACGCCGCATGTTTGTTCTATTTCCCAACGTCCAGGTGTTGCAGAAACGGCAATTGTTTGTGGGCGCATAGCATCCCATTCCTCAAAGCGTAAAGGACGATTATCCATACAAGAGGGTAGGCGAAATCCATATTCAGCTAAAGTTGCTTTTCGTCGAAAATCACCCCGATACATCCCACCAATTTGGGGAATAGTTACATGACTTTCATCAATAAAAATAAGAGCATTGTTGGGAATATATTCGAACATGGTTGGAGGCGGTTCACCAGGATTACGGCCCGTTAAATAGCGTGAGTAATTTTCAATTCCGGAACAAGAACCAGTCGTCTCTAACATTTCTAAATCAAATATTGTGCGCTGTTCTAAACGTTGTGCTTCTAAAAGGCGGCCAACAGAATTTAATTCATCAAGACGTTGGGCTAATTCCATTTTGATTGCTTTTATTGCTTGATTTAATGTTGGTCGTGGTGTGACGTAGTGTGAATTTGCATAAATTTTAATAGATTGAAGATCCCCCGTTTTTTGCCCTGTTAAAGGATCAAATTCAGTAATTGTTTCAATTTCGTCACCAAATAGTGAAATTCTCCAAGCACGATCTTCAAGGTGAGAAGGAAATATTTCGATCGTATCACCTCTCACACGAAAAGAACCGCGCGTAAAATTTATATCTTGTCGACGATATTGTTGAGTAACTAAATCAGCTAATAATTGCCGTTGATTTAACTTATCACCTTTTTGCATTTGGAAGGTCATGGCGGTATAAGTTTCTACTGAGCCAATTCCGTAAATACAGGATACAGATGCAACAATAATGACGTCATCACGTTCAAGTACAGCACGTGTTGCTGCATGGCGCATACGGTCAATTTGTTCGTTAATAGAGGATTCTTTTTCTATATAAGTATCAGAGCGTGCAACATAGGCTTCTGGTTGGTAATAGTCATAATAAGAAACAAAATATTCAACAGCATTGTGGGGAAAAAAACTTTTGAATTCTCCGTAAAGTTGAGCAGCTAAAGTTTTATTTGGTGCTAGGATTAGAGCAGGGCGTTGTGTTTCTTCAATGATTTTAGCCATTGTGTAGGTTTTGCCTGAGCCGGTAATGCCTAAAAGTACTTGAGTACGCTCGTTTCGTTCGATGCCTTCAACCAAAGCTTTAATTGCTGCTGGTTGATCTCCTGCAGGTTCAAAAGGTGTGTTTATTTGGAATGGAATTCCACCTTCAGATTTTTCAGGGCGAATGGGGCGATGAGGTGTCCATACTGTACCATTTTTTAAAAGGGGATTATCCGAAGCAATAAGCGTAGAAAGAGCTTCGACTGTTGCTGTAACACCAGTTTTTGTTGCATTGTGAGATGTAAAATCACTTGCAGTTTTAAAGGAAATATCAGACTCTATTACTGGGTTAGAGTTAGTAGCAGAAGATTGTTTAGCAATTGTAGTATGGCCTGTTTTTATCTTACAGGACGTTTTATTAGATTTTGGGGCAGGTCTTTTAGGTTTTTGGTACGACATTATAAGGACATTTTATGAGTTTTTATCGTAAGAGATAGTAAAAAAGGCTTCAATGTTATCATCAGCTTTGCATTCTACCTATTATGGAGAGGTTTTTAGCATTTTTAGTCTGATAACACTAGAGTTGCTTGTACCTATTGTTTATTTGTTGTGTGTGATGGTTGTTATTTAGTTCTTGTATGATTACGCTACTTAACGAATAGCTATTGTCTTTGATAGAAATGCAGTTAGCTTAGAAAAATTAGAACAGTATAAGTATAGCTGCTAGAGTGGGATGAATGATAAAAATGTGCAGTGTTGGGATTTCTAAATTCACTCAACGTTATCAATAATGATGGTAGATAATTGAAGATGATGGTATCGTATATGTATAATAGAGGTCATTTCCATTTTTAAATGATAAATAACGAGATGATACCCAACCAGTTTGTGAGTCATAATTAATTTGGCACCAGTTATTTTTACAGCTATAGACGGCTATTAACTGTCCTGCAGGAATGAAACCTCGAAGTGTGTAATGAATACTTGGTCCTGCTCTAAGATTAAGATTTCTTGTTACAATTGCATTTGTGGCTTGGCTTGCTGTTGTGGTCAGGAAAAAAAAACCGAACATAAAAAAAACAATCATTTTTTTCATTATTGGCCTCATAGGATTTTTATATAGTTTCATTCTTCTTAGTTTTATACAATGTCTTTTTTGTTTAAGTTAATGATAAGATAGAAAAATATAATTGTTCTTTGATGTGTCTATCATTATAGGTGTTGTGGGTGAGTATTTAAGCCGAAAATGTAAATTTATCTAAAAGAATCCCAATATGCTGTTTATTGTTTTTATTTTTTTTATATGGAAAACGAGGTTTTTGTCCTATATAATAAGAAAGTTGTAATGCTCGGGTTCCAAAAGCAATTTTGGAAGCCGTTTTTGTATTTTTATAAGGCCTTCTGTGTAAAAGAAAGGGACGGATCATGGAAAAAGTTCCGATGACTACAACCGGTTTTGAAAATCTCAAAGAGGAGTTGCGTTGGCGCCAACAGCAGGAACGTCCACGGATTATTGAAGCAATTTCTGAAGCACGTGCGCATGGTGATCTGTCGGAAAATGCTGAATATCACGCCGCTAAAGAAGCGCAAAGTCATAATGAAGGGCGTATAAACGAACTTGAAGATTACATTGCACGGGCAGAAGTTATAGATGTTTCTCGCCTTTCGGGTGATAGAATTAAATTTGGGGCTACTATAAAACTTTTGAATGAAGATACTGAAGAAAAAAAGGTTTACCAAATCGTTGGTGATCAAGAAGCCGATGTAAAAACTGGTAAAATTTCTATTTCTTCACCTATTGCACGTGCACTTATTGGTAAGCAAGAGGGTGATGTTATTGAAGTCAATGCTCCAGGTGGGGCACATAATTATGAAATTATTGAGATTCAATATATCTAAATTATTATGTATGTATCTTTAAAAGAGACAGATATTATTGCTCCTCATTTTAAAAAACGTATGTCAGGGGTGACGTCTACAATTATTCAACTTATTCCATTGCAACGAAAACAGGGCATACATATATCTACTTTGGGATGGGGATTGCCGCAAAGTTTGCCAGCTCTTTCTTTTAGAGACCTTTTTGGGCTTTGGAAAAATCCAGTAAGCAAACCATTTCGTATCTGGCATGCACGACGCAATATTGAGATGCTCTGTGGTATCTTTTTTCGCGATGTTTTGCGCATGAAGCTTAAACTCATTTTTACGTCAGCGTCTCAGCGTCAACATAAGCCTTTTACGAAATGGTTAATTCGTCGTATGGATGAAGTTATTGCTACCAGTGCGCGTACTGGAACTTATCTAGAAATTCCTTATCAAGTTATTATGCATGGGGTGGATCTTGAGCGTTTTTCACCACCGAAAACTGTTAATGATTGCTTTGTAGCAACAGGGCTACCGGGAAAATATGCAGTAGGGTGTTTTGGGCGTGTGCGCTATTTAAAAGGTACTGATTTATTTGTGGATGCAATGTTAAAATTATTGCCACACTATCCTGATTGGACAGCAATTATCGCTGGTCGTACTACAACACAACATTATAATTTTGAAAAGAAATTACGTCAAAAGATTGCTCATGCTGGTTTGAATGATCGCATTATTATTCTTGGTGAAGTATTAGATGTACCTTTATGGTACCGTCGTCTATCGCTTTATGTGGCACCTTCTCGTTTAGAAGGTTTTGGTTTAACACCACTAGAGGCAATGGCGTCGCAAACAGCTGTAGTAACCAGTGATGCAGGTGCTTATGAAGAATTAGTAGTAGAAGGAACAGGAACAGTTGTTAAAGCAGGAGATGGATTAGCTTTAACTGCTGCAATTGAACCTTATTTTGCTGATTTAGAAAAGACATTGGCTACAGGGAAAAAGGCTTTAACTCATGTTCGCACTCATTTTCCTTTAGAAAAGGAAGCTGCTGCAATTAGGAGTGTCTATGAGATGATGTTTGAGGAAAAAACATTCTAAATACACTTCAAGGTTTTTAGGATAATTATTTTGAAGAGAGAAAACAGATACCTTGAAAGAAATATCGTATACCGTTTGCAAAATAATTCTGAGTATATTCACTAGAACCTAAATGATTGTTTATATCAAGAGGGGTTGCATGAAGGTACAGTGTTAAATTCTTTTTGGGCGAAGTATAGTTAACAATAATTATTTCAGATTTTTGTTTTGTTACATTACTGTCAGTGAATTTTAAAAAATGTTATTTTTTCTACAACGTTCCATTTAAGGGGTATAGGATAGTTCTTCTTTCGAAATGCAGATTGTTAGAGCTTTTTTGTACTGATTCAATACTAAAAATAGAGGCGGATTGTTTAAACAACAAAGCTTTGAAAAGTTTTGATATCAAGTATAACGTAGTATAGAAAAATCAGATTTACCAGAACTTTCCTATATTAATAAGCTGATAGCCATTTGTAAGTCATAACAAAGAAGTAGTGCAGATTAGCTTTGGATTGATAAAAAAGCTCTACAAGGCGAAATATTACAAATCTCATTCAATATAAAAAGTCTGTTGTACCAATGTTTAGTGGTTTTTAATAATGTTACCTTGCTTATTGACAAATATATCTTAGCCAGATGAAACAGGAATTATGGTTGATGTTAGTTAACATTACTAATGTAACTATCCATTTGAAGTTCTTTAAGGATTTGCCAATCGATTAGATTGAAGAGTGACCTTAACGTGTGTGTTGTTTACCTTTTTGTTTAGCTTGTGAGTTTCTTTTATTACAAAATTAAGCATTAAGCATAAACACTACTCACGCCAAAAAGTAGGAATAAAAAATACGAATATAGTTATAATTTCGAGACGACCGGCTAGCATGAGAAAGCTTAAAATCCATAAAGCATTATCATTAATTGTCGTGAAATTACCAGAAGGACCAATAATTTCTCCAAAACCTGGACCTATATTTGAAAGTGCAGTTAAAACGCCTGTAAAAGCAGAAGTGAAATCAAGTCCGGTGATGAGTAAAAGTGTAGTGCCGATAAGAAGACAAAACATATACAGGCATACAAACAGCAAGACAGATTGAGCAATATCACTAGATATATTTGAATGATCATAGCGAACTTTTACAACTGCATTAGGGGAAAGAAGTTTTGCCATATTTGTTTGTGCAATGCGCCAAAGAATAATTAAGCGGTTGATTTTTATACCACCAGAGGTAGAACCAGCGCACCCACCTGTAAAAGAAACAATGAAAAAAACACCAAATGCAAAAGGTCCCCAAAGTTGATAATTTTCAGCACTGTAGCCGGTAGTGCTAATGATAGATACAACGTGAAAAATCACATCAAGAAAAGCCCAATGAAAGGTAAGATGATCCTGAGATCGCAACCACACAGCTAAAGCAAAGCTAAAAAAGAAAACAATGTTTAGAAAAACGATTACTTGTGGATCAATAGAGCGTTTTGATTGGCCAGGAAGTACTAGTTTTACATAAAGCACAAAGGGTAAAGCAGAAAGCAACATGAAGATTGTTGAAACAATTAGGATAGCTGGTTTATCAGAAAAATAACCAAATGAGGCATCATGAGTTGAGAATCCAGCAGTTGCTACCGTACTCATTGCATGGTTGATGGCATCAAATAAAGTCATACCAGCAGCAAAATAAGAGAGCATGCAAGCAAGTGTTAATCCAATATAGGCAATGATAATTCCATTGGCGATTTGATTAATACGGGGCAATATTTTTTCGGATTTATCTGATGATTCCATGTGAAAAAGTTGTACTCCTCCAACACGAAGCGAAGGCAAAAGCAATAAAGCTAAACCAATAAAACCAATACCTCCTATCCAGCAGATGAGGGAACGCCATAGCAAAATACTTCGTGAGAGATTATCAAGGCCTGTGATTACGGTAGAACCTGTTGTTGTAATTCCAGAAACAGATTCAAAAATTGCTCCTGCTAAGGAAATTGGGAGTGGAGAAAGATAAAGAGGGAGAGCACCCACTATACTACCTGTTAGCCAAAGACAAATAGTCAGCATGAAACCAAGGCGTGCTGAAAAACGGCAGCTAGCACCTTTGGTTGCTAAAAGAATCAGCGTTGCTAGCATGGTAGTTATAGCACAAGAGTAAAGAAAGGCTGCCCAATTGTGGTTTCCATCGCGCAGATCTGCAAGAGCAGGCAAAAGCATTGCTATTCCCATGGTTAATGCAAAACGTGCACAGATATTGGTAATAAACTGAAAAATGACCGTTTCCTATCTCTTTTTTATTTTGTTTGTGGTTTTGTACTCATTAGTGTGTATATATTTATATAAGATGCAGTTTAGTCTCTATAGTACGCAAGCTATGATAAATTGGCAATCAACCTTTAGTAGATCTTGAAAGAAATACAGGTGAACCGTAACTTGAATTGTAAGAGAAATATTTTAAAAAGGCTACATTTTTCATCATAATTTATAGATATAAGAGGATAAAAGAGAAAGGGATTTTATGACAAAACCGCATATTCGCGTTCTTATTATTGGTTCGGGGCCGGCTGGTTATACAGCGGCAATCTATGCGGCAAGAGCAATGCTTAAGCCTGTTTTAATTACAGGAGTGCAGCAGGGTGGACAGTTGACAATTACAACCGATGTTGAAAACTACCCAGGTTTTTCTAATTCAATTCAGGGGCCATGGTTGATGGAACAAATGGCAAAACAAGCTGAGCATATGGGTACGGAAATTGTTTATGATAGTGTTATAAAAGCTGATTTATCGAAACGTCCTTTTACTTTATATGGTGATTCAGGAACACAATATTGTTGTGATGCATTGATTATTGCAACAGGAGCACAAGCTCGCTGGCTTGGTTTGGAAAGCGAACAAACCTTTATGGGCGGTGGTGTTTCTGCTTGTGCTACTTGTGACGGTTTTTTTTATCGTGATAAAGATGTTATTGTTGTCGGTGGTGGAAATACAGCTGTTGAAGAAGCACTTTATTTATCACACTTGGCTAAAAGTGTTAGTATAGTTCACCGGAGAGATCATTTTCGTGCGGAAAAAATTTTGCAAGATAGATTATTTTCTCGCGATAATGTACGTATTATTTGGGACCATATAGTAGAAGAAATTGTTGGTTTACCAGCTAATTCATCAATGGGTGCTGTTGTGACAGGAGCGCGTCTTAAAAATATTAAAACAGGTCAAGAACTTAAAGTGGATGCAGACGGGATATTTATTGCTATTGGGCATGACCCCGCTGTTTCTTTGTTTGAAGGACAATTGAAACAAAAACCAGGTGGCTATTTATGGACAGCACCAGATTCAACAGCTACAAGCATTTCTGGCGTTTTTGCTGCAGGGGATGTAGCGGATGATGTATTTCGTCAAGCTGTGACTGCTGCAGGAAGGGGATGTATGGCTGCGTTGGAGGCAGAACGGTTTTTAGATTTACAGACATAAATTTTTAAAACAGCAATTATTTAATTAGTAAAAGAGATTAGAGAAAAATTGTGACTTCACCGTTGGATTGGGATAAATTAAGAGTTTTTCACGCTGCAGCAGAAGCAGGTTCTTTTACGCATGCAGCTGAAAAGCTTCATTTGTCTCAATCAGCAATTTCACGACAGGTCGCTGCTTTAGAGCAGGATGTTGGTGTTCCCTTGTTTCAACGTCATGCGCGTGGTTTAATTTTAACAGAGCAGGGCGAAATTCTTTACCGTACCGCTTATGATGTTTTAATGAAGCTTGAAAATGCGCGTTCGCAATTAAACGAAAGCAGCAAAAAGCCAACAGGGCGTTTACGCGTTACATCAACTTTTGGAATGGGGGCGGGTTGGCTTGCAAAGCGTGTGCATGAATTTCTTAGTCTTTATCCCGATATGCAAGTACAGCTCTTGCTTGATGATAAAGAGATTGATTTAACAATACGTTATGCAGACTGCGCAGTTCGCTTACGTCAACCCCAACAACCTGGTCTTATACAAAGAAAATTATTTACGGTTCATATGCATGTTTATGCTTCAGTAAATTATATTGCAACTTATGGAAAGCCAGAAAAATTATCTGAGCTAGATTCACATCGCATTATTTCATTTGGTGAACCTGTCCCCTCTTATTTGTCTGGTTTGAATTGGTTGGAAAAAGCAGGAAGAAGTGATGGCTCTTTGCGTGTTTCAGTCTTACAAATTAATAATATTATTTCAATCAAGAATGCGCTTATGCGTGATTTTGGTATTGCTGTTCTTCCCGATTATATCGTGAATAACAATGAGAAGCTTGTACGTCTTTTTCCTGATATGATTGATATCCCTTCCTTTGATACCTTTTTTTGTTATCCTGATGCTTTGAAAAATTCGGCAAAGCTCAATGCTTTTCGAGATTATATTTTTTTAAAAGCTCGTAAATGGTCTTTTTAATAGAGTGATGTTTTTTAAATTATTGGGTAATTAAAGTAAAAAAGCTTTAATAAGTTATGCTGTTTAATGTACAGCAGCTCACTTTAAGTTTTTATTCTTCATTTTTGTAAAATGCTATAAATCTATTACTTCTTAGTTATATCTACTTCTATTACGTTTTCTTGTGTTTTTCTGCGAAGATCTGTTAGATTTGTTTTTCTCTACAGGTCTTAGCAAATTAGGTGAGTGTATACCCAGTTTTGCTTTTAAATATAAAAAATGATTCAAAACTTTTTAAAGTAAACTGTTACAAAAACGCTGAATACGCAAGCAAGCTTCTTCGAGTATTTTTTCTGATGTTGCGTAAGAAATGCGAAATGCAGGCCCAAGCCCAAAGGCAGATCCTTGCACTACAGCAACAGATTCTGATTCTAGAAGTTCTGTTACAAAGTCTTCATCATTTGCGATAATTTTCCCTCCGGGTGTCTTTTTGCCAATGAGATTTGCGCAAGAAGGGTAGACGTAAAAAGCACCTTCGGGTGTTGGACAATTAATACCAGAAGCTTGATTAAGCATGGCAACGACAAGATCACGACGCGCTTGGAAAATACTTTTATTTTGAATAATGAAATCTTGTGGTCCATTGAGTGCTTCGACAGCTGCCCATTGTGAAATGGAGCTTGTACCAGAGGTTTGTTGCCCTTGAATTGTATCCATGGCTTTAATTAATTCTTGAGGCCCACCTGCATAACCAATTCGCCAACCTGTCATTGAATAGGCTTTAGAAACACCATTCATTGTTAATGTACGATTGTAAAGCTTTGGTTCTACTTGAGCTGGAGTGACAAAAGTAAAATCTCCATATGTTAGGTGTTCATATATATCGTCGGCGAGGATATAAACATGAGGGTATTTTACTAAAATGTCTGTTAGCTTTTTTAATTCATCGTATGTGTAGGCAGCTCCTGATGGATTTGAAGGAGAGTTAAAAATAAACCATTTGGTTTTTGGAGTGATAGCAGCTTCTAGATCTTGCGGTTGGAGTTTATAAGAGAATTCTGCTTTACTTTCTACAAAGACAGGTGTGCCATCATTGATGATAACCATTTCAGGATAACTCACCCAATAGGGAGAGGGAATAATGACTTCGTCTTCTTTATTCAAAGTTGCCATAAGCGCATTAAAAAGAATTTGTTTTCCACCTGTACCGACAATGATTTGTTCTGGTGTATAATTAAGGTTATTTTCTCGTTTAAATTTGGCAGAAATTGCTTTACGCAATTCTGGAATACCAGATATGGGCGTATATTTTGTTTCTCCACGTTGAATAGCTTCAATGGCGGCTTTTTTTACATTGTCTGGAGTATCAAAATCTGGTTCTCCAGCGCTTAAGGAAATGATATCACGACCTAAATCTTTTAAATTACGCGCTTTTTGGGCAACAGCAATTGTTGCAGAAGGTTTGATGTGAGAAAGCTTATCAGCAATAAAAGCCATAATAAAATCCTTAATGATATAAGCGGGTCATTGTCGAAAATAATACTCCAATAAAAGATTATGTCGTAAGCAATAAAAAACTACAAGAAAACTCTTAGAAAAAATTTTTTTAAGCACAGATTATACAATTTTATTTTGAAATTCTGGAAGAATGTCTAAAAAGCAAATGTGAAGAAAGTCTTCTTTTATCTGGAGTAATGCAGAAGTTTACTTTGAATTTTTCTGATAAAACAGTGCTATCATTTATAGGTGAGATGAGCAATTTACACTTGAAGTTTTTTCTAGTTAATTTTTCATATCTTTTATTATTTTTCTTAAAGATTTTCACAAAAAAGAAATTATAGATAATTGTGAGCAGATTTGAAGGTAAGTGCAAAAATTCTGCAAATATTCGTTATTTTATCAAGGTAAAATATTTTAAAAAAATAAAAATCTCGCCTATGAAGACGAGATTTTAAAAAACAAAATAAGCTTGAATTTAAAGAACTGCGAGATTTCCAGCAGCAAGTTTTCCTGAACGACGATCTTGAACAACTTCATATGAAATTTTCTGCCCTTCATTAAGGTTACTCAAACCGGAGCGTTCAACAGCAGAAATATGTACGAATATATCTGCACTCCCATCATTGGGTTGGATAAAACCAAAACCTTTTGTTGTATTAAACCACTTAACTGTTCCTGTAGAAGACATAGGAAACTCCTTATATATAAAATTATCATATACTGAAGCTAAAAGCTTTCAATATGGCTTTAAATCGAAATTATGGGCAGGAGAAGTTTTGTCAAAGATGCGTATTGCACAGGAAAAAAGTCACGTAACCGAAAATCCGATCGCGATAATGATAAAAGACTTTTGAATAAGAAACAAGTCTAATCAGTATTTTATATAAAGAAAAGGTGAGTAAGAGGTTAGAAACATTATGTTTTGTAGGTGCAGTCCAAATCTTAAGAAAAATAGCTTTGTAGCGGACGTACTTCCAAATATTTGGATTTAAGTGCCTCAATAGCTTGTACTGCGGCTTCAGCTCCAGCTATTGTTGTGTAATAGGGTACTTTTTGCATGAGTGTTGCTTGGCGCAACGACTTAGAGTCTGAAATGGCACTGGCCGTATTTGTTGTATTGAAAATTAATTGGATTTGCCGATTACGAATGGCATCTTCAATATGAGGGTGGCCTTCTAGCACCTTATTAATTTTTTGGGCTTTAACGCCATGAGAGTCCAGAAATTTTTGTGTTCCACTTGTCGCTAAAACAGAAAAACCAAGCTCAGTTAAGCGTTTGACGCATTTGAGGATACGTTTTTTATCTTCATCTCTCACAGAAACAAATACAGTTCCCTCATATGGCAGATCAACACCAGCTCCAAGTTGTGCTTTAGCAAAAGCAAGCGCAAATTCGTAATCTACCCCCATAACTTCTCCGGTTGAACGCATTTCTGGACCAAGTAGCGTATCTACACCTGGAAAACGATCGAAAGGAAAAACTGCTTCTTTGACTGCGATATGCGGTTTTTGTGGCGTAGAAGGTAATCCACCGTAAGCTTGAAGTGCACTGTGAAGTTTTTCTCCTGCTATAATACGTGCAGCAATTTTAGCAATTGGTCGGCCAATGGTTTTTGCAACAAATGGAACAGTACGCGAGGCACGGGGATTAGCTTCTAAGACATAAATCGCTCCATCTTTGATGGCATATTGTACATTCATTAATCCCACAACATGAAGTGCTTGTGCTAAAGCTTTGGTTTGACGTTCTAATTCAAGGACCAATTCACGTGAAAGTGTGTTTACAGGCAAAGAACAAGCTGAATCGCCAGAATGGATACCTGCTTCTTCAATATGTTCCATAATGCCAACGACCAGTGTTTCCTCACCATCGCACAAACAATCAACATCAACTTCAATAGCTTGTGTTAGATAGGTATCAAATAAAAGTGGGTTTTTACTAAGTAATGTATTGATCTGCTTTGTTGTGTCGTTAGGATAACAGGCTTTGAGATCTTCTGAAACTAATTCAGGAACTATTTCAAGCAGATAATTTTGCAGGCTACGTTCATCGCGAATAATTTGCATGGCACGTCCACCTAAAACATAAGAAGGGCGTACAACTAATGGAAATCCTAAATCATGAGCGACAAGACGTGCTTGTTCAATTGAATGGGCAATGCCATTTTTGGGTTGTTTTAGATTAAGCTTAGATAGTAATTGTTGAAAGCGATCTCTATCTTCTGCTAGATCAATAGCATCAGGTGAAGTACCTAAAATAGGAATGTTATTTTTTTCTAATGCACTTGCTAATTTCAACGGTGTTTGTCCGCCAAATTGAACGATAATTCCAATCAACTCACCTTTTTCCTGTTCTGTTTCTAAAACAGCTAAAACATCTTCTATTGTTAAAGGTTCAAAATAAAGGCGGTCAGATGTATCATAGTCGGTTGAAACAGTTTCGGGGTTGCAGTTAATCATGATGGCTTCAAAGCCTGCATCACGCAAGGCAAAAGCAGCATGACAACAACAATAGTCAAATTCAATTCCTTGGCCGATGCGGTTTGGACCACCACCCAAAATGACAATTTTTTTGCGTTTAGAAACGTGTGCTTCTGAACATGCTACCCCTGCAAAAGGTGTTTCATAGGTTGAATACATATAAGCTGTAGGTGAAGCAAATTCAGCAGCACAAGTATCAATCCTTTTAAACACATGTTTAACATTAAGTGATTTACGTAAAGCAGTAATACTGTCTGACTCTTGTCCTGTAAGGTTAGCTAAACGTGCGTCTGAAAAGCCCATGGCTTTTAACATACGTAGATTGTCTGCATCTTGAGGAAGACCGTGAGTGCGAATACGCTGTTCCATTTCAACGATAGAAGCTATCTGTTCTAAAAACCACGGATCAATTTTACTTATTTGGTGGATTTCATTTAAGGTCAAGCCCATGCGCATTGCTTGAGCCACATAACGTAGACGATTAGGGCTTGGTATTGCGATGGCTGAACGTATAGAATTATTTTCATCACCTTCAGCATATTCAGGAAGTTCAATTTCATCAAGGCCGGTAAGACCTGTTTCAAGTCCACGGAGCGCTTTTTGCAATGATTCTTGAAAAGTACGGCCAATTGCCATAACTTCTCCTACAGATTTCATTGCGGTGGTTAAGACAGGTGATGAACCGGGAAATTTTTCAAAAGCAAAACGAGGGATTTTGGTGACAATATAATCGATAGATGGCTCAAATGACGCTGGTGTTATACCACCCGTAATATCGTTTTTTAATTCATCAAGTGTATAGCCAACCGCTAATTTAGCCGCTACCTTGGCAATTGGGAAACCTGTTGCTTTTGAAGCAAGTGCTGAAGAGCGTGAAACACGTGGGTTCATTTCAATGACAATTAAACGACCATTTTCGGGATTGACAGCAAATTGCACATTAGCTCCACCGGTTTCGACACCAATTTCACGCAATACAGCAATTGAGGCATTACGCATGATTTGGTATTCTTTATCGGTTAAAGTAAGAGCAGGGGCAACGGTAATAGAATCACCAGTGTGGACACCCATAGGATCAATATTTTCAATGGAACAAACGATAATACAATTATCCTGCTTATCGCGGACAATTTCCATTTCATATTCTTTCCATCCCAAAACACTTTCTTCAATCAGAACTTCCGTTGTAGGAGATGCTTCAAGGCCACGTTCAATGATTTCATAAAATTCAGAGCGGTTATAAGCGATACCACCACCTGTGCCACCAAGCGTGAATGAAGGGCGAATGATAACTGGAAGACCAATAATATCAAGAGCTTGAACTGCTTTAGCTGTGGCGTGTGCTATATAACGTTGTTTACGATCGGCTTCTGTATGATACCAATCGTGATCAAGTTTTTCTGATGCCTGCTCAAGTGCATCACCGGAAAGTTCAGTTTTCAGTTCAGTGCGTCTTTTTTCGTATAACCGACGATCTTCTTCCTTGAGTTCTGTGGCATTGGCTAACATAGAACGCGGTGTTTCTAAACCGATCTTTGCCATTGATTTGCGAAATAAAGCACGATCTTCGGCTTTATCAATAACGTCAGCATTAGCTCCAATCATTTCAACGTTATAGCGGTCTAAAATTCCCATGCGCTTTAATGATAAAGCTGTATTGAGTGCTGTTTGTCCTCCCATGGTAGGTAAAAGAGCGTCTGGGCGTTCATAAGCAATAATTTTAGCGACTACTTCTGGAGTGATGGGTTCAATATAAGTCGCGTTAGCTAAATCTGGATCGGTCATAATGGTGGCAGGATTAGAATTGACTAGAATAATTCGGTAGCCTTCTTCCTTTAAAGCTTTACAAGCTTGTGTGCCTGAATAGTCAAATTCACATGCCTGGCCAATAATAATAGGCCCTGCTCCAATGATAAGAATAGATTTTATATCTGTACGTTTTGGCATATTTTTTCCTATCACAAATTTCTGTGCGCAGTTGTGGCAGGCAGAATATTGAAAAATTTTAAGGCTAAACTCACTTTATAGGTTAATAAACGAGGAAAGTAATCCATAAAATGCTTTTTCCATGCTTTTTTTATAAAAATTGGAAAGCAATATTTTCTTCTTTGTTGCTGATAAACTTTATATAGCTGTGAAAGTGTGTTTTTTGATAAAAGAGGTAATAATGTATTATCGAAAAGCACGTTCAAATCCAGTGTATTGAAGACTGGTGTGTTTGATAAGATATAAACAGCTGTTGATCGTAAATAGAATTTAGACAGATAGGAAATTAAGCTGTTTGTGTACAGCAATAACTGTAGCATGCTTATATGCTGATTATCCTTATTAAATTTTTGGATGATGATTTTGATTGTGTTCTCTTTAGTATTGTGTTCATCTTTAGTTATGACGTTCAAAATAGAGCTCTCTTTTAAACACGATAATGAATGTTCAACATTGCTAGAAAGATATTTAGCTGTAATTTTCTGCTGATATAACACGTGTTAGCAAGAACTTATATTGATATTTATTTGTAGATTGCATCGTTGCTATTGATTTTATCATTATTTGGCTGATTGTAGTTTTTATTTTAATGGTGCATTCCAAACTGAATAGTGATACCAAAATCGCACACTGCGGTATTTTCTAAACTTATGTTATTGTGTATGGATTTGATTGTTCTTTTAAGAAATAACCTGCATAAATATGCAATGGGTTTATAGCAATTTTAATATTTCTTGTATGGATAAAATTGCAAAGGTTGTTACATTAAGATTTTGATTGATTTAACCAACTAAAAAAGATTTTTCAAAAGTGATGGTGTAGAAATACTAAACGTGGGCAACAAAATAATGATAATGTTTTGAAAAAAACATACACGGTTATGGAGTTTTGAAATTTATTCAAACTTCTTACGTGTGGTGAATAGTTTAGACATGGTTATAAAATTTAATAATAAGTAGTATTATATCATATTTTTTATGTTTTCCGTAACCTTTTTTTATTTTGCTATTGTTATATATGAAACTCAAGTTATGTTTTTGGGCGGCTCTAAAAATAAATAAGGTCTAAAAAACAGAGGCGAAGAAATATGCATGCTGTGAAAGATCAAAAGCTCGATCCCAAATTTATCCGTCGTGGGCTCATTTTAGTTTTTATTACTCTGTTATTGGATATTATTGGTATTGCAATTATTAGTCCTGTTTTGCCTGAATATCTTCGTCATTTGACTGGAGAGGATCTTAGTAAGGTTTCCATAAATGGGGGTATATTGCTGGCAGTCTATTCAGTAATGCAATTTTTATTTGCTCCCTTGATTGGTAATCTTTCTGACCGTTATGGTCGGCGTCCTATTTTGCTTATCTCTATTATTAGTTTTGCTATTGATAATTTTATATGCGCTATAGCATGGAGTTATTCTATGTTGTTTATTGGGCGTCTTTTATCGGGGATAAGTGGTGCTAGCTTTGCAACTTGTTCAGCGTATTTAGCAGATATATCAGATGATAAAACTCGTACACGTAATTTTGGTATGATAGGAATGGCATTTGGAGTAGGATTTATTATAGGCTCCCTTATTGGTGGCTTTTTGGGCCAATTTGAGTTGCGTTTGCCTTTTTATTTTGCAGCTGCTTGTTCATTTGTTAATTTTATTTTTGCATGGTTTATGCTCCCAGAAACTCTTGCTATGCATGATAGGCGCCGTTTTGATATTAAGCGTGCTAATCCTTTAGGTGCACTTTTGCAACTTAGACAATATCCAGCAGTTATTTGGGTGTTGTTAGCCTTTTTTCTTTATTGGCTTGCAGAAGCTGTATGGCCGAGCGTTTGGGCATTTATTGCTAAAGAACGCTATGATTGGAGCACATTTTCTATTGGATTGTCTTATAGTGTTTTTGGTGTAGGTCAGATTTTTGTGATGGTTCTCGTTTTACCATATCTTTCTAAGCGCTGGAGCGATTGGCGCATGACTATGGTAGGACTCCTTTTTTCATTAATTGCTATGCTTGGCTATATGTTTGCAGCGCAAGGGTGGATGATTTATGTTGTTTTTGTCTGTACAGTGCTTGAATATCTTGTTCATGCACCTATGCGTTCTATTGCTGCAGCACAAGTACCAGCGAATGCACAAGGGGAATTACAGGGAGCAATGACATCCATTACTTCGTTAAGCTTGATAATTGGGCCCATTTTTTATACATTTCTCTTTGAGCTGTTTACACATAAAGATGCAGCATTTCATTTTTCTGGTGCGCCTTTTGCCGGGAGTTTCTGTGTGCTTTTTTTAGCCATTTTAGTATTTGCTTTCTGGGTAAGACAGTCCCTAAAAAAGCTTCCTGGAGATGTTTTACCAAAATAATTCAGTAAAATATAACTCCTGTGCTCTATAAACGAATCTAGCTATTTTGTTATTTCAAGAGCTGGTGTATTTGAATACAATAAGAATGCACCAATGTTTGATGGCAAATTCAAATTAATTAAGCTGTTTTTTATACTCTATAATCAGATTATGAAAACGCTGGAAAAGATATTGGCTATCTTGTGGTCCAGGGGAAGCTTCAGGATGATGTTGAACAGAGAAAACGGGCTTTCCAATAATTTGAATGCCACAATTTGAGCCATCAAAAAGAGAAATATGTGTTTCTTCAACATGTTTTGGTAGAGACGCTGCATCTACAGTAAAACTATGATTCATTGACGTAATTTCTACTTTTCCAGTGGTGAGGTCTTTTACAGGGTGGTTTGCTCCATGATGTCCTTGATGCATTTTTATGGTTCTACCTCCAACAGAAAGGGCAAGAAGCTGATGGCCAAGGCATATGCCAAAAAGTGGAATATTACAGTCAATTAATTTTTTTATAGTTGGAACTGCATATGCGGCTGTGGCAGATGGATCTCCTGGTCCATTGGAAAGAAAAATGCCATCAGGATTCATTGCCAGAATTTCTTCTGCGTTTGTATGTGCTGGCACAATAGTAATACGCGCACCTTGTGTTGCCATAAGGCGGAGTATATTGCGCTTAATACCATAATCAATCGCAACGATATGAAAATTGCATTTACTGTTTCTACCGTAACCTTGATTCCAAGTCCACGCTTTTTCATTCCATTCCATCAACTGGTGTGATGTCACTTTTTTTGTGAGGTCGAGATTGGTGATCCCTGACCATTTTTGCATACGTTTTTTTAGAGCACTAAGATCAAAATTACCATTTAAATCGTGAGCAATAATGGCATTTTGCGCACCTTTTTCACGGATAAGAACAGTTAATGCACGTGTATCAATGCCGCAAATTGCGATGATTTGACGCATTTTAAGCCACTGATTTAAGTTTTCATTCGCACGGTAATTAGAGGGGTGAGTAATATCTGCCTTAAAAATAGCACCAACTGCACCATGGTGATTAATTGGTGTAAGATCTTCAATATCTTCACTATTTATACCTACATTGCCTATATGAGGAAAGGTAAAATTAACGATTTGTTTAGTATATGATGGATCGGTGAGAATTTCTTCATAACCTGTCATGGCAGTGTTAAAACATATTTCTGCTTCAACAATACCCGTGGCTCCTGCACCTTTGCCTTCAATAACAGTTCCATCGGCTAATACTAAAAGAGCTGTAGGTTTACTTGTGCACCAAGGTTTAGAAGATAGGGTGGTTTGTGTCATAGTGTGCGCTCACAGTTCGACGTCATACGAAAACCGCAGCCATAGCAGATGCTGTATATTATCTTGCAATGTTTTGCTTAGTTTTGAAAGTATAAGTATATTCCATAAATAGGTAAAGCCCCATTTTTAGATTTTCCGAGACTTTTATTATTATTATGCATTGTCAGATATTAAAGAGTACTAAAAGGGTGTGTACCCATTTGAACAAAATTGGATAAATTTATATTGCATTGATTAGCTTAATAAAGCGGCTCCAAATGATTTTGTAGAAGAAGAGAGAACAGGTTTTGCTCTACGTTACTTAATGGATATTATGTGATTATAAAGAATATCAGAGTATTTAGAGTGTTTGATGATGGTGAAGAAAAATAAAAGTGATAATAGTCAGAGACATTCCATTTTAACAAAAATGGTGGTTTTAGAAATCAATACGTATTTATGAATAAACTGATATTTTGGAGCTTAAAACGCAAGTAGCAGGGGTTGTTGTTTGCGATCTCTCTGCCAGTTAATAGGACACAAGGTGATTAGGTTTTTATGGTATTTTAGGTAACAAGAATTATGCTATATAGGATGGGTAAGTTATAATTTTGTTCAAAAGAAACGATTACATAGATAAGTAGATTTTTTTAAGGTTATAGTTGGTAGCGTTTCATAAACGCTTAAGTAAGTTTGTCAAATTGACTAAGAATATCTCAAGCCGTTTTTTATAACTAGTAGAACGTTAAGCTGGCAAAAAGTAGAATGAGTTATTATAAATAACGCTCATTTATATAAATATTATGAGAAAATTAGTAAAAGTAGTCAAATTAGTGAGGTTTCATTGATGGAGGGCAATGAATAAGGTCTTTGTTATTTATTGTATACTACGTTTCTTTTCAAAAGATTGATTTTTCTAATTTATATAAGGTCAGTTTTATATATTGGTGAAGCAATTAAAAACAGTTCAGTTAGCAATAGTGGTTTGTCTGCTAACCGCAAACGAGAACGGCGTGCCCATAGCGCATCTTTTCGTCCAATATGAATGTAATCACGGGTTAGTTCTTTACTGTTAAATAAATAACGCCCTAGAGGTACATTTCCCAAGTTTGTTAGTTGATTGTGATCATTTAGAGTTTCTTGTGGGATCACTGTACGCCCTAAGAGCCAGGGTTGATTGTCTCCCATTAATACAATTTCGCGTAGCCAATAACGGGAGGTGTCAGGTAAATGCTCATCCTCGTCCTCTAGCTCATCATAAGTAATGAAGCATTCACGTTGCGGTTCAATATGTATCTGAGTACAATGACGTTCCAAACGACGAGTCATAGAGCCTTGTTCCATCAACCAATTTTTGATAGTAATAGGTACTGAAGGGTCTCGATCAGATAACCACTGTAACGGTGGTAAAATGGAGTTTCTAGTTCTAGTCCTCGACATGATTCAAACTGCATGTTGCTCTAGATAATACAGGTTGTTAAAATACCTGTTATAAAGCTTTTTAATTATAATGTAGAAATACAAAAGCAGCAAGCTGATAAGGGTTGGGCAGAAATGGATTATTGGCTTTATGACTATAGTTTTAGTATTTTGCTGATAAACAAATCTAGTAGTATGATTAGCGCATTTTATTTTAATTAAGAATTTTGATTATCGATATTATACTATTTTACATTATTTTACGCAGGAAATGCTAATGATGTGAATGTGAATTACAGTAATTATTTCATACTGGACACAGTTATTATTTAAACAATTTGCTATATAGAGAAAGTTTTTAGAGAATATTAGCTAGTGTGTTAAAAATATTATTTTTCGTCTTCATATCAAGATTTTATCATTAGTTACGCTTTTAAGATTTTGGTCGCTGATAAATCAATATTAATTCTAGTGGGATGATCATTGTGCGGAATGGTTACTTGCTGTATTTAGCTGGTAGATTATAATTTTCAAAACTAAAATAGAATTTTAAGGCGGCTTAAAAAGGCACCAAAAGGTGCCTTTGAAACTAAACATTTTATGGTCGAATTTTTCGACCGACCCATATAAGAATGCAGGCGCCGATGAAACCTGAAATAAGGTAACCAAATACACCAACAAAAGTAACACCAAAAAGGCCAAAAAGAAAGCTAGCCAATGACGCTCCAATAATTCCTAGGATAATGTTTAAAAATATTCCTGTTCGACTGTTCATAAAATATTGTGCAGCCCAACCTGCAAAACCACCAATAATAATAGCTGCAATCCAGCCGATGTTTGCATCTTCCATTACGCTCTCCTTTGCCTGAATTAAACTGTAAATTCTAGTTAGGGTAAGCTTTTTAAAGGTCAAGTCTTGCTTGTTGTTTAGAAGGGTTATGGAGGCGAGAACTTTGGGGCGCTTCCTGTTCTTCTAAAATGGGATAGATCATGGAAGAAAGAAGAGAATTAATTTGTTTCAAATGATGAACACTATCAAAATACAGATTGGATATTTCTATATTTGGAACATTAATTTCATTGTAAGTATTTTTAAGCTCATTTCTTTTTCTAAATTACGGAGCTGATCTTTTTTGCGCTAATAAGTATGTACAGTATAGATATCGTATAAGATGAAAACATTAATGCAATATGCGCATTAGCTAAAACAGTTGCATGGGAATAAAGCGAGTCATTTCAACTATTATAAGTAATTGTAGACTTTTTTATTTCTTTTAACAACTAATATTTATTGATTGAGCTCATAACGGTGGAATGATCTGGATTTTCATAAAATTCCATTTTTTGCAGCATTATAATCAACAAGATACAGATATGGAGCACTTCTCACATATGACATTAGAAAACACTGTAGTTGGGCGATTAGAACACTATCATCAAGAGGTGTTTAGTTATTAAGTCAGGAGTTTTGTCAGGCTGCATTTGTACTTATATAAATAAGTTTAGTGGTTGGTTTTTAAACTCATCTTGATCGTGTTTTTTTTTGCAAGAAGGGCAAATATATTAAAATAATGTAGGCATTGTGTATTGCTGCGAAAGAAGAACCTAAATTAATGCTAAGTACCATCACAACGATAGTTGGGTATGAGTGAGATCATAATTAGCAAAATTTATTAACAAAACGATGCCTGTAATGGAATGAATGTGAAAAATAAGTTACGACTGCCACCAACAAAAAACAGAAATAAGATCTGTTGAAAGATAATGGTAGTATTAGGCAAAATTGCGCTATCACGTAAAGGTTTTATGGCAATACTTATCCATGTCAGTTCCTGTTTACACCATGCGTGTGTAACCTAAAAAGTAGAGAAATAGCACTTGCAAGATGAAGAATTACTAATGCTATTCGTGATACTTTTTCTTTCCTTTTTATGTTGAGAATGTAGTTTGATTTAAAGAACTCATATAATTAAGATTTACAGTTTTTCTTGATTTCAAATGCATGAACAAAATCATAACCGCTCGGGTTTTGAAAAAGCTTAAGACCAAAACTAGGGAGGATGGAATAAAGATGATCAAAAATATCAGCTTGAATTTGTTCATACTCTATCCAAATAGTGGTGTTCGTAAAACAATAGATTTCTAAAGGTAAACCATTTGGTGTAGGGGATAATTGCCGTATCATGAGAGTCATATTATTTGTAATATTTGGGTGATTTTGTAAATAAGATAAAATATAAGCGCGGAAAGTTCCAATGTTTGTTAAGCGACGGGTATTAGCTGGTATGTCGCGGTTTTTATCTAATTTAGCATTCCATTCATTGATTTCCGGTAATTTTTGTGCAAAATAGTTTTCTAACAGATTAAATTGCATCAAGTATTCTTGTTCTTCTTCTTTATGGAATCGGATGCTGGATTGGTCAATAAAAAGAGATCGTTTGATACGCCTTCCACCTGATTCTTGCATACCACGCCAATTTTTAAAAGGATCGGTTACAAGTTTACGAATAGGGACATTGGTAATCGTTTTATCAAAATTTTGAACTTTAACAGTGTGAAGTGCAATTTCAATTACGTCTCCATCTGCACCGAGATTGGGGATTTCAATCCAATCACCAACACGTACCATATCAGTGGATGAAATTTGGATACTTGCAACGAGAGAAAGAAGCGTGTCTTGGAAGACCAAAATCAAGACAGCTGCCATCGCACCAAGACCGGAAAAAAGGATAAGAGGAGAGCGGTCAATCAATTTAGCTAATATTAAAACAGTAGCAACAGTAAAAAGCGCAATTTTAGCGATTTGAATGTAACCTTTTATCGGTTTTAACCGCGATGTTGGTCGTTGTTCATAAAGGGTGTTAACAATATTGAGAAGTGCGGAAATTATTAAGACAATAACAAAAATAATAAAAGCATTGGAAACATTACGAATAATGGTACTAAGTGGATTAGGTAATGTAGGGATAAAATTAACACCGATTGAGAAAATAAAGGCTGAAGCAGTATTAGCCATGTGCCGAATGGTGTACTCAGTATCATTAGTTGTATCTGCGGGAAGAAAAGAAAAAAGTTGTTTTGCTTTATGAATAAGCAATTTGCGTGCTAAAATATTAATTAAAATAGCAATAAGAGTAAGGATAATAAGCCAAGAAATAGCCTCTAGTAATGGATATTGAGCAAGAAATTCGGTCACTTTTCTATCTCCAATTTCTCAAATTATTTAGGGTTGATCACTTAGAATTTGTCAACCATTTAAGAGAAGTATTGGAATTATGCTTCAAAGTAGTTAAACATACAAAAAAGAATTTTAAACTCTGTGAGAAATAATGCGTTTTCCACCTGATTTCCTTGACGAGATCCGCGGCCGATTACCGATTTCAATGGTTATTAGCCAAAGGGTGACGTTTGACCCTCGAAAAAGCAAGCCCGCACGAGGAGATTTTTGGTTTTGCTGTCCATTTCACGGTGAAAAAACTCCAAGTTTTCACTGTAATGATCGTAAAGGCTGTTATTATTGTTTTGGTTGTGGTGTGAGCGGTAATATTTTCACTTTTCTTTGTGAACTTGATGGTTTGCAGTTTTGTGAAGCTGTAGAGCGTTTGGCTGATCTTGCAGGTATGAAACTACCTCTCGTTGATCCACAAAGTTATGAACGTGAAATGCAAAA
Source organism: Bartonella sp. WD12.1 (assembly GCF_002022415.1). GTDB lineage: Bacteria > Pseudomonadota > Alphaproteobacteria > Rhizobiales > Rhizobiaceae > Bartonella. Next base: position 1,043,904 of record NZ_MUBG01000001.1, on the reverse strand, counting down.
AGCCAGTCTTTATGATGTTATGGGAATGGCTACAGATTTTTTTCAGTATAACTTACATGATAAGGGGGGAGAACAGGCACGTCATTATCTTAATGAACGTGGTATGACGCCAGAGCTTATAAAACGTTTTCGGATTGGTTTTGCTCCAACAGGGCGTACAGCTTTAAAAGAAGCGTTGAGCATGCGTGGTATTTCGATAAAACAGATGGAAGATTGTGGTCTTCTTATATCGGGTGAGGATGTTACAGTTCCTTACGACCGATTTAGAAATCGTATCATGTTTCCTATTGAAGATTTACGTGGGCGTGTGGTGGCTTTTGGAGGACGTACGTTAGATAAAAGTGTGCGAGCAAAATATCTCAATAGTCCTGAAACGGTACTTTTTCATAAGGGAAATATGCTTTACAATGCAGCTTCTGCTCGCAAAAGCAAACATTCCATGGAAGAGGAAAAAGCGCATTCTATTCTCGTCGTTGAAGGCTATATGGATGTTATTGCGTTGACAAAGGCTGGTTTTGAGAAAGTCGTAGCGCCTTTGGGTACAGCATTAACAGAGGAACAAATTGCACTTTTATGGCAGATGGAATCTGATTGTGTTTTTTGTTTTGATGGAGACGATGCTGGTTTAAAAGCTGCTTTTCGTGTAGCTGATCGTGTGTTACCCCTTTTAAGGGTGGGGGTATCTGTACATTTTATTTTATTGCCACAAGGTGAAGATCCAGATGAAATTGTTCGTGCTGGTGGTGCTCCTCTTTTTAATTCTTTTTTGCAAAAATCAATTCCACTGATTGAACTTTTATGGTGGCGCGCTACTTATGGGCAACGTTTTGAAACACCAGAAGCGCGAGCAGCACTGGAACGAAGACTTAAACAAGAGGTCTTTACGATCAAAGATGAAGATGTACGACGTTATTATTTTCAAGATATAAAGAAACGACTTTTTGATTTTTTTCGTCCTCCTTTTTTACAAAAAAAGAGTGCAGCAGGATATGGTAAAAACCAAAAAAACGAAATGTTTAAAGGACAGTCTTTTTCTACTTTGGAAAATTCTAATATGGTGCGCAATATGCCGCATTCTATTCCTTTGCGTGAGGCAGTTATTTTACTAATTTTAGCTCATTATCCTGATCTTTGGTATGAGAATTTTGAAGTTCTCTCTAAGTTAGAATTAAAAAATACTGAATTAACAAATTTTCATCAATCAATGTTAGAGCTTCTTGGAAGTCAGCAGATTCATGATAAAGCAGTAATGATTACACTTTTAGAAGAAAAAGGGCAAAAGGCTATTTTAGAACGTATGAAAAATCTTGTGCAAAGCGTTGGTATGCGTACTACTTTTACTAAAGCTCCCATAGAAGATGCTCGTGCTGTATTAAAACAAGCTATCTACTTGCATCTTCGAGAACACCACCTACATAAGAGATTACAGGATATTGAGGAACAACTCATGGAAAATCCTAATAATGAGGTTTTTGATCTACTGCGTGAAACGAAAACTGAATTGGAGCAAATGCGAGCAACGGAAGCTTTGATTGAAGGGTTTGGGTGTTGGTTTGATGAAGAAACAGATGAGAGTGAGCCAAATAAGATAAAATGATTCGCTTTTTTTAAGCGAATCAGTCACCAAAGTCTAATGTGAAAAAAATCTATTGTAAGAGACGGCATTTTTGTGAAGAATGACGAGTGAACTTTAAAAAAGTGGAAATTGATTCTTACTATGGAGTGTAGAGATTATCTCAAAAGGGCTGAAAGTGTCGGGGAAACTTCTGTAGTTTTCCCGCGTTTTTATGTGGGTAAAAGCGTATATAAAGTGTGTCTTTAAAAATGAGGATTTTATCCGAGGATAAAATGCATATGAGAAATTGTTGACGCGCTAAATGAAAACGCAAAAAGCTGGTCACATAAAATCTAGTAGTGATCAAGTGGAGTTAATGGTATGGCAACAAAGGCTAAACAAAAAGATAGCGTGGCAGAAACGGGCCAAGTAAGTTTGGACAGTCCTCTTCTTGATTTTTCCGATGATGCTATCAAAAAGATGATTAAACTCGCCAAGAAAAATGGTTATGTGACAATGGATGAATTGAATGCAGTTCTTCCTTCTGAATCAGTTACATCTGAGCAAATTGAAGATACATTGGCCATGCTGTCTGAAATGGGGATTAATGTTGTAGACGACGAGGATGAAGTCGATTCTGAACCTTATGAGGAAGAAATTACGATAGAAGGTGGTGATTTAGTGGAAGCCACCAGCCGATCAATTGCAACAATATCGAAATGTGATACGACAGATCGGACTGATGATCCGGTGCGTATGTATTTGCGTGAAATGGGAGCAGTTGAATTACTTTCACGTGAGGGTGAAATTGCCATTGCCAAGCGTATTGAAGCAGGGCGTGAAACGATGATTGCGGGGCTATGTGAAAGCCCTTTAACATTTCAAGCCTTAATTATATGGCGTGAAGAATTAAATGAGAAGCGTATCCTTCTTCGTGAAATTATTGATCTTGAAATGACTTATGCTGGTCCAGAAGCCAAGCAAGCTCCTGCTATTGAACGCAGTGAAGTGGAAAGAATAAAAGAGGAAATGCCGTGTTCTAGTATGCATGATGTAGACGATCTTGCAGAAGACATTGGTGTTGAAGATGATGATGAGGATGAAGTTAACTTATCGCTTGCAGCGATGGAAAATGAGCTGTGTCCTCAGGTTATGGAAACTTTAGATTTTATTGCTGAGACGTATGTAAAACTGAGAAAGCTGCAAGATCAACACGTTGAAAGCAGTTTGGCAGATTGTAAAGAGGATGCTCTTTCATCTTCTCAAAAAAAGAAATGCACTCAATTGAAAGCTGATTTAATTCAAGCAGTAAAGTCTCTTTCTTTAAACCAAAATCGTATTGAGGCGTTGGTTGAACAGCTTTATGATATCAATAAACGGTTGGTTCATAGTGAAGGTAAATTGAAGCGGCTTGCTAACAACTATGGAGTTGGGCACGAAGATTTTTTAAAAGAATATCAAGGTCGTGAATTAGATGCAGATTGGATTAATTATATTGCAACTTTGCCAGGATCTGGCTGGAAAGAATTTTCAACTCGTGAAGCTAAAGTAATACAGAGTTTGCGCAGTGAAATACAAAGTCTTGCGCAAGAAACTGCTATCTCAATTGGGGAGTTTCGTCGGATTGTTACGCAGGTACAAAAAGGTGAGCGTGAAGCGACAATCGCTAAAAAGGAAATGGTAGAAGCCAATTTACGCCTTGTGATTTCAATTGCAAAAAGATACACTAATCGTGGTTTACAGTTTCTTGATCTCATCCAAGAAGGCAATATCGGCTTGATGAAAGCGGTCGATAAATTTGAATACCGGCGTGGATACAAATTTTCAACTTATGCAACGTGGTGGATTCGTCAGGCAATTACGCGTTCGATTGCTGATCAAGCGCGCACTATTCGTATTCCTGTTCATATGATTGAAACTATTAATAAGATTGTTCGTACATCACGTCAGATTTTGCATGAAATTGGGCGTGAACCTACGCCGGAAGAATTATCTAGCAAACTTTCTATGCCATTAGAAAAAGTGAGAAAAGTGCTTAAAATTGCAAAGGAGCCTATTTCACTTGAAACACCAGTTGGTGATGAGGATGATTCCCATTTAGGTGATTTCATTGAGGATAGAAACGCGTTGTTGCCGATTGATGCAGCTATTCAAGCTAATTTACGAGATACAACAACTCGCGTACTTGCCTCACTAACGCCACGTGAAGAACGTGTTTTACGGATGCGTTTTGGTATTGGAATGAACACTGATCACACGCTGGAAGAAGTTGGTCAGCAGTTTTCAGTTACACGTGAGCGTATTCGTCAAATTGAAGCAAAAGCGCTTCGGAAATTAAAGCATCCTAGCCGTTCACGGAAATTACGCAGTTTTCTTGATTCTTAATAATTTTACAGTATATTTCAAAAATGTACCGTTTATTGTAATGAAAAGTTTACTGTGTCATTTTTTGAAAAATTTTTTTAAAAAAATAAAAGAAGTATGCTAAATAATTGAAAAAAATACACTCTTCTTTTATCTTCGTTCAAGCAATATAATGACTTAAATATTTATTTACTGTGCTCTGTGGAAAAAAAGCAGTGTAAAATCATAGAGATGATCTGCGAAGAAATAAATGACGTCATAAAAACTATTATTTGTATTTGTACATGTAGGTGAAGTTAATTCCAGGAGGGGATGATATTGAATATGCTTCACGTTGAAGTGTGTCAAATCATAGGTAAACACAAAGAATCTCTTTTTTATAAAATGGCTTATACAAGTGTATAGTTTGTAGAAGCAATTTCATTTAATTTTTGTCAGTAATTGTAGTTTGTAGGATATTACAATTAAGTGTTGTTTCTGAATTTAAGTTCATTTGTGATAAAATGTCTTCATAAGGTGTTTTTTGTATGAGATTTTTTCTAGAGATGTCTTTTATGTTTGTTGAATTAATCTTTAGGAAGATTTGGGGTAGAATGAATATGGATGGTATTAAGCTAGCTTAGAGGTGTATAGTGTTACAGGGACAACATTGTACTTATTTTGCGTAAATTTTCTTATTTTTAAAAAGAGTATAGTCGATTTATGAGTAAAGAGACTCCCTTTTGGAAAGTTAAAAAATTAGAAGAGATGTCCATTGTTGAGTGGGAGAGTCTCTGTGATGGTTGTGGCTTTTGTTGTTTGCATAAAGTAGAAGATGAAAGCACTGGCTATATTTATACAACTAGCGTTGCTTGCCGTCTTTTAGATATGGAAACTTGTCAGTGTCAAGATTATGCTCATCGTAAATCAATAGTTCCGGATTGTATATTATTAGATATTGCAACGGTGAAAAAAGTTCATTGGCTGCCAAAAAATTGTGCTTATCGGTTAATTAATGAAGGAAAAGACCTTCATTGGTGGCATCCGCTTATATCAGGAAATCGCCAAACAATACATCAAGCGCAATTCTCTGCACACGGGAAGATTGAAGTTCACGAAAATGAATTATCATCTGACGAGGCCTATCTTCAATATATCACCGGCATTTTATATGAGGGCCGGTGATGCAATTTTTTATGTACTGTTTTATATACGAATTAACGACGACACCTTACTTAGTCGATAGAAAATGTTACAGTAACACTGACATTATAGTTCAATTCACCGCTTGAAAAATTTGTATCTGTATAGCTTGCAAATTGTGCACTTCTGCTTAAGCGCTGTGTTGGATGAAAGCTATTATTATTTTCATTAATTTCAATGATTTTACCCAATTTTAAATTAGCTGCTTGTGTTAAAGTTTCTGCTTTTTCAATAGCTTCAGCAATAGCTTTTTGACGTGCTTCTTTATAAAAAGGTTTTGTATCAGCATTGGTAAAGGTAATGCCATGGACAGAATTAATGCCCAAAGATATTGCTTGATCAAATATTTTACCAACGTTAGCAAGATCACGGATACGCACTGTTAAAGAATTGGAAACTTCATAGAGGTTTTCGCTATTTTTTTGTTCTTGCTGTTTATCTGAGCTAGACTGATAAATAGACAAATTTGATGTTTGTAAGTCGTGTTCTTGAATGTTATTTTTTTTTAAAGAGTCTACAATATTGTTCATAAATTTATTATTGTCCGCTAATGCTTTTTGAGCGGTTTTGTCGTAAGTAACAATAGATAGATTGATAATTGCCATATCTGGTGCTGCTTGGCTTTCACCTGTTGCAGTAACTACAATAGTTGAATTTTTTATTGTGCATTCTTCTGCATGTACAGAGGATGAAGTAGTTAGTAATGTTAATACTGCTAACATAGAAACTTTAATTAAGTTAGTATTTTTTAGCTGGAAAATTATTTGTATCATATTCATTTGCACTCCTTTCATTTATAGATTTTCACTTTTCCATTTTCGGGAATCATTGTAAAGAATTAAGATACTAAAGGATAAAAAACGAGAGAAACTTAAAAAAGTGAATTATAATTCAAGCAGTCTCTTGTATCGTAAAGCATTTTAGTTTAGAGAAAAATAGTCTGTAGGGCCTGTAGCTCAATTGGTTAGAGCCAGCGGCTCATAACCGCTTGGTTGGGGGTTCGAGTCCCTCCGGGCCCACCATTCCCTTTTTTATCCCTATAAGCAGTTGATTTTATTATATTATAATATGTCTTCCGGGATCAGAAGTCATCTAGTAAGTCAAAATATCTTTTTAGAGTGAAGATTTACGTAGTTGTTTATTTTGTTGATTTTTTTGGTTCCTATCGGGCACATTTTTATAGCTTTGTGATTTATTTGATCAAGTTTTCTGGTCAGTGCTTTAACGTAAAGTGTTTGTTATATATTATTGGTTGATTACAATATTGTTCCCAATATATTCCTCTGCTATTTTCGCACAAAAATATGGAATTTTATTAAATTTCAAAAGTTTTGTGAGGGAAAGAGGATATTTTAAATAAAGCTATTAACTTTTACAGGTAGCTCATATCCAATAGACTAAGTCTTTCTTTATCATCCCTAATATATGTATTTTTATGTGTTATAAAACATCAGAATAAGATTTTGCTATCGAAGCTATAAAATAAATTACATGAATAGTTATGATATCAATGAAATGAAAGTTGAAAAATTCATAAGTATTCATTTAGTGGATATGAAACAACATATTTAGGAGCGGCGTTCTTTTTTGAATATGGTTGGAAACTGCTATTATAAAGATGAAAATAAAAAGGGTTGCTTTCTCAAGGGATGAAGCAGGTTATTTTTTAGTTAAGAATAATCGATATTATTTGCAGGATGATGATAAACTTTAATGGTGATTTAGTAATTAGTTTGGCAAAAAGTGTATTACTTATAAAGCGTGTGGGTAGAGGCTGTGAATAAGTGCGTTAGCAACCACAAAAAACACTTAATATCCTCCTCCTTCTGAGAAGGACCAAAGCAGCCATTTTTTACAAGGAGCTATTTCATACTCTAAAACTAATTGTTTTCAATAACGGGTATTGAAAATAAGAAAAATTGTATCACTACAAACAAAACTTGTTTGATTATTTTACTACAGCAAAAATTATAAAACAGCTTAAACTTTATCAATATGGTAGAAGTACAATACTACTTACTGCCCACGTTAATAAAATTTAAGCCTGATTTTATTTGCAATGAATATTACTAGCTAGCGGTCGTTTCTTTGTGCGATATGCTTCGAATAAGTAAATCGATAAACAAACTAAGAGCATAAGAGTTGGCCATATTTGCTTTCATATTGACCAGAGAAGTAATTGCCTTTGGATTAAGGCCATTGGATATACCTTGTGTCAAAAGATATTGCTGTAATTTTTCATAAGAATTTTCAATCTTTTTTTGATTTAGTGTATCGTTATGATCATTTTTGGTAAGAATATCTTCAATTGCTTCAATTTTTTTAATAAAATAATTCCAATCGAATTCACTTCTAGTGCATTCGGTGTCAAACATTTTTCCTTGTCCAGTTAAAAGCCAATTAATGTTGACTCCATACAACGTGCGATATGCTTGTAATACGCTAAGGTTAGGCTCTCTTTCTCCACGCTCATAAAAGGCGATAGAATTTTTTGTCATGCTAAAATTTTTAGCTAATGTTTCACGTGACGGATCGCCTAAAGCGAGGCGTACATGACGTAAACGTTTTCCAAATACAGTTTTTGCTTCAGTTTCAGGACGTGCCACGAATTATCTCCCTCAGTAAATCATCATGGTATGAGCTTTGTGTTGGTAAAAGCACACAATGTATGAATATCTCATTACCTAATGTCAATATTTATTGACTTTTATTCCTCTTATTTTTTTTAATATTTAATAAATATTTGGATTAAATTTTAATTTTTTGTATTTTATTATTATAAGGAATAACCTTTTTATTGGAAGAAATGTGGGCTTTTTTGATTCTTCTCTTGTTTTTTCTTGGAGAGATTCCATATAAATTTTACGATGTATATTATTTGTACTATCGATAGATGTAATCTTTCAATCTTGTGATCTTTCAATATGAGTGAGTACCAGGATAGATTAAAAAGATGAATTTTGAGGCGTGATCATGGCCCTATTAGGCTATTTTAGATGGGCTTTTTTCTTCACAATTATTGGTATTTTGGGGGGTGGATTTGTTGGTTGGTTTGAGACGGGTAGTCTCATTGGTTTTTTAAAATATTTTTTCATTTGCTGTGTTTTGGGAATTTTAGAAATTTCTCTATCTTTTGATAATTCTATTATCAATGCACGTATTCTTAAAAGAATGGACCAGCTATGGTCCCGTCGCTTTTTGACATGGGGCATTTTAATAGCAGTATTTGGTATGAGAGTTATTTTTCCATTACTGATTGTTGCTTTTGCAGCTTGGATTAGTCCAATTGCAGCAGTCAAATTGGCACTATGGGAGCCACATCAGTATGCTGAAATTTTGACAAATGCTCATGTGGGTATTGCTGCTTTTGGGGGAACTTTCCTCATGATGGTTGGTTTAAAATATTTTTTTGATCCTAACAAGGAAGTGCATTGGCTAGAATTTATAGAAAAACCAGCTCAAAAGGTTGGTTCATTTGTTGGAGTTGATATTGCTATTGTTTTGATTCTGATATTATTTTTCTCAGGGCAAATTACAACAGAAAATAAGCTGACTGTTTTACTTGCCATGCTTTATGGGCTTTTAACATTTTTAGTGGTTGAAGCAGTTAGTTCATTTTTGGATTCCCAAAAAAATACTTTAGTCACTATCGCTAAGGGAGGAGTGGGCTCATTTCTTTATTTAGAAATTCTGGATGCTAGCTTTTCTTTTGATGGTGTTATGAGTGCTTTTGCTTTTTCACATAATCTTTTTATTATTGCAATTGGTCTTGGTATCGGTGCATTTTATGTACGTGCTATAACTATCATGTTGGTTGAAACAGGAACATTGTTGCATTACCGCTATTTGGAACATGGTGCTTTTTACGCAATCTTGGTACTTGCAGTGATTATGTATATACAAATTATTATGCCGGTGCCTGAAGCATTAACAGGACTTATTGGTGTATGTATTCTTGGGGTAGCATTTTATTCCTCCATTCGCTTTAAACATAAAACATTATCTTCCGAATAATCTGTTGTTTTGAAATACAGATTCTATAAAAACTCTTCTATTTATTACTACAAAACAGGACGGGGAAGTGATTTATAATGTCATTAAGAGCTCTATGCCGGTTTCATTCATAGTTTTAAGCATCGTATTTAATGATCCATTTAGATCAATACCAGCACAAGCGTTTAGTGAAACACTCACTTTAAAGCCGCATTTTACGGCGTGAATTGCAGAAAATCCCACACAGAAATCAGTAGCCAAACCACATATAATTAATTGTGTAAAACCACGCTCTTTGAGATAACTTTGTAAGCCTGTTGGCGTTTTGTGGTCATTTTCAAAAAAAGCAGAACAACTGTCAATTTTCGGATGATAACCTTTTCGCAGGATAAGTTGTGCTTTACCAACCATGAGAGACGTATGAAATTGTGCTCCTTGTGTTCCTTGTACACAATGATCGGGCCAAAGTGTTTGAAATCCGTAGTCAAGCTTAATTGTATCATAAAGAGATCTGTGGGGATAGGAAGAAGCAAAGCTGCAATGGTTTTTTGGGTGCCAATCTTGGGTTAAAATGACATGATCAAAACGGTTTATAAGGTCATTGACGGCAGGTATAATAATATCGCTTTGTGGGATTGCAAGTGCTCCTCCTGGTAAGAAGTCATTTTGTACATCAATAACGATTAAGGCTTTTTTTTCCATAAATTTATTCCTGTGGGTGATTTTTTTTGTTGTAGCCTTTTAAAGATTGTGTTTCGTCTTAAAGTTTTGAGATGATTTGGTCAATGTTTGTGCTTATTTTGATGATTTAAACCAAAAGAGATGAATGGATCAGTTGGTACGATAATTCTTGTAATTTTGTGCTAATCTGTAACTAGATCAATATAAGTAGTGCACTGTTTAGTGATAAGCTATTTGTTGATACGAAGCTTTTATGATAATAAGGCTGGGGCGTTAGATTTTATAAATGTGTTCTCATTTTTTAATGCAGTTTTAATCACGTAAAATAATATAATGGGGATCATTTATTTTGATGATATCAAAATGATGAAACGCGGGGTGGAGGAAGGTGGCATGATGTAAAATCTGTAAAATGAGAAAATGGTGCATAGAAAATTGGCTGTCTTTTATGATTTTTGCACTAATAGATTGGTTTAATACGATAAAAGTGTAGTTTTGTATCCTGTATGGAAAAGAGAGGAGCTATTTGATAGCATAATTCAAGTATAACTTAAGAATATTTGCTTTTTGTACTTTGAGATAGTGTTTTTCTGCCTTTGAAGCGCAAAGTAGGGCTTGTGGGATTAGAAAAAATATATAAATATAAAGATAAAGCTGTTAGGGCATTATTTAAGTGTTGCTAATTGTGAAATTTAAGAAAAGCGAAATAATACTTTCGAAATTCTCATCCTTTAATTTTGCATAATATCAAAGAGAAATTTATGGCGCGTCAATTTATCTATCATATGGCTGGAGTCAATAAGGTTTACGGCAATAAGAAAATTTTGGAAAATATCCATTTATCTTTTTATCCAGATGCTAAGATTGGTATTTTAGGTCCGAATGGTGCAGGTAAGTCCACAATTTTACGTATTATGAGTGGGTTAGATAAAGAATATACAGGAGAAGCGTGGCTTTCTGAAGGAGCACGTTGTGGTTATCTTCCGCAAGAACCTGTTCTTGATCCAAGCAAGGATGTGTGGGGTAATGTGATGGAAGGGGTTTCAGATAAGCAGGCAATTTTAGATCGCTATAATGAATTGATGATGAATTACAGTGATGAAACAGCCGATGAAAGCGCTAAACTTCAGGATATTATTGATAGTCAGAATCTTTGGGATTTAGACAATCAAGTAGAAATGGCTATGGCTGCTCTTGGTTGCCCGCCAGGGGAGGAGGGTGTAACTAAACTTTCAGGTGGTGAAAGACGGCGTGTTGCGCTTTGTAAATTACTTTTGTCAAAACCTGATTTATTGCTTTTAGATGAACCAACAAATCATTTAGATGCTGAAACTACAGCTTGGCTTGAAAGGCATTTACGTGAGTATCCAGGTGCAGTACTTCTGATTACGCATGACCGTTATTTTCTCGATAATGTAACGGGTTGGATATTAGAATTAGATCGCGGTAAAGGTATCCCTTATGAGGGAAATTATTCTGCTTATTTGAATGCTAAAGCTAAACGTATGGCACAAGAGGGGCGTGAAGAAGCTGCTCGTCAACGTGCATTGTCTCGCGAAAAGGAGTGGATAGCTTCCAGTCCGAAAGCGCGCCAAGCAAAATCAAAAGCTCGTATCAGGGCTTATGATGAATTGGTTCAGGCTGCGCGTGAACGCCGTCCTGGAGATGCGCAAATTATTATACCAGTTGGAGAAAGATTGGGACAGGTTGTTATTGAAGTTGATAGTTTATCAAAAGCGTATGGTGAACGTGTATTAATCGATTCTCTTTCTTTCAAGCTTCCTGCCGGTGGAATTGTGGGCGTTATTGGTGCCAATGGTGTTGGGAAGTCTACCTTATTTAAAATGTTAACAGGGCAGGAACAGCCTGATTCAGGTACAGTACGCATCGGGGAAACGGTTCAGATGAGTTATATTGACCAGAATCGTGATGCATTGGCAGGAGATAAGACTGTTTGGGAGGAAATCTCTGGTGGAGATGACATTATTAAGTTAGGCAAATATGAAATGAATAGCCGTGCTTATTGTGGTGCATTTAACTTTAAAGGTTCAGATCAGCAGCAAAAGGTGGCGAATTTATCGGGAGGACAGCGTAATCGTGTTCATTTAGCTAAACTTTTAAAAAATGGAGGTAATGTTCTTCTTCTTGACGAACCTACAAACGATCTTGATACAGAAACATTAGGTGCGTTAGAAGATGCACTAGAAAATTTTGCTGGTTGTGCAGTTGTAATATCGCACGATCGTATGTTTCTTGATCGGTTGGCTACTCATATTTTGGCGTTTGAAGGTAATGGTCATGTGGAATGGTTTGAAGGTAATTTTGCTGAATATGAAGCTGATAAACTTCGTCGTCTTGGTCCAGATGCTATTAATCTTAAACGTGTCAATTATAAACCTCTCGCCCGTTAACACTGCTTTTCTTATATGAATACTTATACTCTTAATTTGTCAGTATAATATTTTTAGAAGATTCTAAGGCCTGTGTTTTTATTTGGCAAAGTATAAGCGCTTAATTTAATAGAGCAGGGTATTAAAAGATTTTTATTGTAATAAGCTGTTTAATTTAATTGATATAATTTACCTGTTTATTGGAATATGATTTATAAAAACTGTTTGCTATTTTAAAACTTTTACTACACTAAGTTATTGCTTATAATCTTATACTAAAAATTAAAACTACTAAAAAGAATTTTATTAACACACTTTGGAGTAAATTTGCTTCAAATTGGATCATTTTAAATATTTTTTGCCTAAATTTTTCCATTTTTATAAGACCTAAAGCTATCTTTCGTCCTTTTTTTAGCTAAGACAATGAGAATTTCTTGTTGTTTAAAATATTTTATTTCATAGTAAAACCATTGCATTAGCGATTATAATGGTTGATGTAATAAGGCAATCAGGGAGCCTCTCCCCCCTCCCCCGCGTGGATCCCTAGATTGTCTGGCCCGACTGAAAAATTCTTCAGTCGGGTTTTATTTTTTTATTTAAATTAAACTTAAATTCAGCATTACATTGGTACATATGTCATTTAGCAAGTGTAAACAGCTACTTTATAGTATGGCGTTTAATACATAAATATTTGGAGTATTTTCTAGGTGTTTATGTTTTATTTTCAATAAGATATACAGCTATTTAAAATTAAAAAAATAAAAAACATTATATGAATAATGTAATTATAGTGTGTTATAATGTTTAGGATCAAAGATGATAAAGTTTAGCTGGCGTTGTCTTGTTATTCTAATATTTCTTTTATTGTTTGTTACGGTAGCGAGTTTTTTTGTGTACCAATTTGTATTTGGTGAGGCGAACTTTTCACGCCAGACTGATACAACAGATAGCACCCTAGGAAGGGTAGTGGTATCTTCACCGGATATTCCAGTGAATCTTTTTAAGATAAGTTCTCAGCAAGAAAAGAGCATTGTTAAGCAGGCACGTCAAGATGCGATTGCTGCTGCCCTTGCGAGCGGTCAGAATAATAAACAGGCACAACAATTTGGAAAAATTGCAGCTGCAATTGCATTAGAAGCAATTTCTCATCCTCCTGTTGTTGATGTTGGTTTTTAATCATTTATCTATGATGATTTAAGAATAATCGTTTGAAGCTTATTTTAAGAGTGCTTTGTTGCGTCCTTCTCCAGAATATAAAAAGCGTAAAAAATACATTCTGAATTATTCGCTGCGTTATTGGAGATAAATGAGATAGGTAAACTGCTAAAATGTTTTTTCTATAAAATTTTAAGCTATTTATCTATTTTAGCTACGTGAGGTTAGTGTATTGTAAGCCCTCATGTGTATGAATGTAAGCCAAAAATATTTATTAGGTAATGTTTTTAGGGGGCAGCAGCATAAATTGCTTGTTAATAGGTATTGCTTATTAGTTGGTATTGAAATTATCAATATTTTTTTGCAAAATTATCTGAAAAATAGATAGAAGCTGGTCATTAAGTTGTGTTTGAAAGCAGTTAATAATATGCAATTGGAAAACTGACTTGTTAACGTATTTAAGTGTAGTTTTTTATAAGAGAGTTGGCTCTGGAAAAAAGTTTTCATGACATAAGTTTTGCTAATTGATGTTGGCTTTAAATAAAACTGATGATCTTTTCTAAGGATACTATATGTTTAATGAATAAAAGAGCATTCGTTAAAAACATTCTTAGTCGATATTGGTATTTTAAATAGTAGATTTGGCAATAATGGAGTTTTTAATATCTGTAAGCGATAAGTGATGGAGTTTTTCATCATTATTTTTGCATACAGTTAGTATTGTAGGTCTATCAAATGAATATATTGTATCACTTTTTAGCTCTTTTCTAAATGAAATACACCTTCAAGCTTTATAATTGTGATTAGATATATTTTAATGAAAAGAGAAAGAGTGCAATTTAAAAATTTTTTTAAATTGCGATCTTTTCTCTATTTTTATATTTTATGTGAAAGGACTTATACTGATATTGAAAGTTTAAGTTTAAATAGCAGTGTAATTGTTATTACTTTTAAGATATTTGTTCTTTTTTATGAAATTTTAGTCCAAAAATTACAATTTAATATAAGATTCCGATTAATTTAGCATAAGCTATTGTTAGTATTAAAAGTAACGGCCGTACGCATACAAAAATTTTTTTAGTACAATAAATTACCAGTGAGGGGGAGTTTCAAAATTAACTCTGTATAAAGATCTTTATCATTCTTAAGGCAATTTTGAATACGGGGTACATTATTGATACAAACACGTAATTTGATACAAATACGTAAATTAAATAGTGACAATAGCTGTACAATCTAAAATATAATGCCGGTCATGCTGCAAAAATGAGTTCTATTTTAGTTTAAAATATTGCTCAAAAGTTCAGTTTATTTAGCTTCATTAAAATAACACTATCGTTTTAATAATAATGAACAATTTTAATAGGATATGTAAAATATTTTTAAGGGCTATTTTCACTTTGTGAAAAATGTTTTATAAATCATCAAGTCAGTCGGCTGGGCAGCCGCGCTTGCTCAGTATTTAAGTGGCAGGTGAGGAAAGTCCGGGCTCCATGGAAAAACGGTGCCGGGTAACACCCGGCGGGGGTGACCCTAGGGAAAGTGCCACAGAAAGCAAACCGCCTATTTTTATAGGTAAGGGTGAAAGGGTGGGGTAAGAGCCCACCGCACACTCAGTAATGAGTGTGGCAAGGTAAACCCCACCGGGAGCAAGACCGAATAGAAATGACGCGCAAGCCTTAACTTGCAGCCAGTTTCCAGGTGAGTCATTTGGGTAGGTTGCACGAGGCGGGTGGTAACATCCGTCCCAGATGAATGGTTGCCATGTAGAGTGTAAACTTTACCATACAGAACCCGGCTTACAGGCCGACTGATATTTTATTATAGTATTGGCACAAGTTTTCAAAAAAATTTATGTTTAAATTGCACACTAAAAAAATGTTTTTTTAAATTATAACATTTCTTTAAATATAATGAATTAATGTGTGCATTAGGATAACTTTAACTTCATTTTCTTTTGTTGAGATAAGTGTGAAAGTTAAGGTTTTGGTTATTATGACATCATTTGCCATTGGTGGTTATTGATGCAGAAAAATATAAATCAAGATGGGTTATTTTGACAGGGCAGGGTAACGAAACTGAGCGCCATATTCCAGTATTGTTGCAGCCAGTTTTAGCTGCGCTTGTACCATTGGCTGGGGCAAAAGTAATTGATGGCACCTTTGGTGCTGGGGGGTATACGCGTGCTTTGCTTGATGCAGGTGCAGATGTTATTGCTCTTGATCGTGATCCTCATGCAATCCGTGAGGGGCAATTGCTTGTCGATCAATTTTTTCCACGTCTTTGTTTGGTGCAAATGGAGTTTTCACGGTTGGATTGTGTGGTTGAAGAAAAGGTGGATGCGGTTATTCTTGATATTGGCGTATCTTCAATGCAATTGGATGAAGCTGAACGGGGATTTTCTTTTCAAAAAGATGGTCCGCTAGATATGCGAATGGCACAGACTGGTTTTACAGCAAGCGATGTTGTTAATTGTTTAAAAGTCAATGAATTGTCACGTATATTTAAAATATTAGGTGAAGAGCGTCATGCGGGTCGAATTGCGCGGATGATTGAAAAGCGTCGTCGTATTCGTCCTTTTTTGCGTACATGTGATCTTGCTAATGCTATTGAGGTTTTAGTAGGTCGTAAACCAAATGATCATATTCATCCTGCAACACGTGTGTTTCAAGCACTTCGTATTTACGTTAATGATGAGCTTGGTGAACTTATACGAGGTTTATTTGCTGCTGAAAAAGTTTTGAAAGCAGGGGGGCGTTTAGGAGTTGTTAGTTTTCATTCTCTTGAGGATCGCATAGTAAAAAGATTTTTTTCTGCTCGTTCAGGAGAAGAGGGAAGGTCACGCTATTTTCCTGAAATAAAATCTAATCCAGCAACATTTTTGCCTTTGTTTAAAGGTGTGAAAACTGCAAATGAAGAAGAGGTACAAAAAAATCCTCGTGCACGTTCTGCAAAGTTACGTGTAGGTGTGCGTACTCAAGAAGATGTCATTAAAGCGGATATGGAATTGTTTGGTTTGGCAGAAATTACCAATTTTAAAGGTAGTAAAAAATGACAGTTTTTCGTACATTGGATGTGGTTTTAGTGACTATTATGATTTGTATGGCAGCTATTACTTATAAAGTAAAATATGATGTCCAAAAACAAATTGGTGAAACATACCGTCTTGAACGGGAGATTACAGCAGAAAAAAATATGGTAAGGCTTTTGCATGCTGAGTGGGCTGTGATGATAGAACCATCACGTATGCAAAAACTTGCAGAATATTATCAAAAAGAACTAGGTTTGGAGATAATACAACCTCGTCAGATTGTAGAATTGAAAGATATTCCAGCACGTTTATATGATCAAATTGACGAATTGATTAAGCAAAATACCTTTGATGAAGATAAGGCTCTTCTTGTTAAAAATCACGTTTCTCAGAATAATAACGTTATTCAAAAAGGTGTGCAGTAATGCGATTATTGCTCCTGTTTTCACGGAAAAAGAAATTAAACGACCAATTGAGTAATCCAGATCTTCCTATTTATCGTTCATGTTTTAACCGTTCACGATTGATTTTTTCTCTACTGTGTTTTCTTATTCTGTACAGTATTATGGCGAAGTGCCTTATTTCTTATGGACTTCAAGGTGGCCAGATTGAAGAAGCAAAAGGACCGGGAGCATTACGGCTGGCTGCTCGACCTGATATTATTGATCGTAATGGGCGTTTATTGGCAACAGATATTGAAACTTACTCACTTTTTGCCGAACCACGCCGCATTATTGATATAGATGAAACAATAGAATTGATTTCAACAGTTTTACCTCAGCTTAACTGGCAAGAAACTTATAAACGTTTAAAAAGAAAATCTCGTTTTTCTTGGGTCCAACGTGGGTTAACTCCAACACAAAAAGCACAAATTATGGCACTTGGTATTCCAGGTATTGGTTTTCGTACTGAGGTACGTCGTTTTTATCCAGGTGGGCCTATAGCTTCGCATATTCTTGGTATGGTTAATGTTGATAATCAAGGCATAGCAGGCATAGAAAAATATATTGATGATACGGGTTTGAGTGTTCTTCGAGATGCTGGTCTTGCGACTGAGGCATTGTTGAAACCAGTTCAACTTTCAATTGATATACGTGTTCAGGCAATTGTGCGTGATGAGCTTGTGAAGGGGATGGAGCGCTATAAAGCGCTTGCTGCAGGAGCTGTTATTTTAAACATCCATACCGGTGAGGTCGTTGCTATGGTATCTGTGCCTGATTTTGATCCTGGGAATCCTGTTGATGCTCTTAAAGGTGATCGCCTTAATCGGATGACAGCTGGAACTTTTGAAATGGGATCAATTATCAAAAGCTTTACTACTGCGATGGCGCTTGATTCAGAAGTTTTTCATTTAAATAGTATCATTGATGCTTCAAAACCAATTCAAGTAAGTCATAGTCGTTTTATTCGTGATTTTCATGGGAAAAATCGCTTCTTAACGCTATGGGAGGTGTTTGTTTATTCTTCTAATATTGGCTCTGCTCGAGAAGCATTAGAAATAGGGATTGATGGACATCGTGATTTTTTTAAACGTCTTGGTTTACTTGATCGTATGACAACAGAATTACCTGAGGTTGCTAGTCCTGTTTTACCGCGTCGTTGGCGGGATATAGATTCTATGACGATTTCTTTTGGTCATGGTATGGCAACAACACCATTACAAACAGCGGTAGGAACAGCTGCTTTAATGAATGGTGGCTGGCTGATTGAACCTACATTTTTAAAGCGAACTGAAGCACAAGTTTTACAACATGCTAAACAAGTGCTACACCCCCGAACTAGTCAGGATATGCGCTACCTTTATCAGTTAAATAGTGTTATTGGTTCTGGGCGTAATGCAAAGGTGGAAGGTTATCGTATTGGCGGTAAGACAGGAACAGCTGAAAAAGTTGAAAATGGAAAATATTCTAAGAGGAAGAATTTCAACAGTTTTCTTGCTGCTTTCCCTATGGATAATCCTTCTTACGTTGTTTTAACAATTGTTGATGAACCTCAGCCTGAAGAAGGCAAACACTCAGCAGTGGCAGCAATGAATGCAGCACCGATGCTTGCGAATATTATTCGTCGTTCAGCCAGTTTTCTTGGAGTAAAATCAGATTTTAAAAAAGAATATGAGCTAACTTTAAGTGCAACTAATAATTCTGCATTATTTAAGACAACGGTAAAAAATTAACATAAAGATAAGCGATCATGTTTCTTGGAGCATTATTTACAGAATGTATTGAAGATAATTGTCTTGCCTCAATTGAAATTACGGGAATAAGTTCAGATTCTCGACAAGTGTTGCCGGGTTATGTTTTTGTGGCTCTTCAAGGAAATCAAGGTGATGGCAGGCAATATGTGAACGATGCTATAGAGCGTGGTGCACGAGTAATAGTTACAAATTACAATTGTGCCCTTGAGGGGGTATGTGTTCCGGTTTTGCATGTTGTAGATGTACGCCATAGTTTGGCCATTGCAGCTGCACGTTTTTATGGTGTTCAGCCTGAAATTGTTACAGCTGTTACGGGGACAAGCGGAAAAACATCGGTTGTGTCTTTTGTTAGGCAAATTTGGAAGCATGTTGGGTTTTGTGCGGCTAGCATAGGGACGGTTGGTGTTGTTTCACCTAAGCGTAATGATTATGGTTCCCTCACAACACCTGATCCGGTAATGTTGCAGCGTTTGTTGTGTGAAATTGCTGGTGAAGGTGTTACACATGCAGTACTTGAAGCTTCTTCGCATGGTCTTGATCAGAGTCGACTTGATGGAGTGCGTTTGGCAGCGGCAGCTTTCACTAATTTAGGGCGTGATCATATGGATTATCACACGTGTGTAGAAGATTATTTGCGCGCTAAAATGAGATTGTTTGATACACTTTTGCCATGTGATGCACCCGCTATTGTTTTTGCGGATGATGTTTATTCACAAAAAGTAATTGATCATGTTACACGAGCTGGGCGCCCAGTATTAACGGTTGGACGTAAGGGGCAGTTTATTACAATTAATCGTATTGAGCATCAGCGCTTGAAACAGTGTGTTGAGTGTCGTATGGGAAACGATATTTACACATTTGATTTGCCTCTTGCGGGGGAGTTTCAAGTGACTAATGCACTTATGGCTGCAGGTTTAGCAATTGCGACAAATGTACCGCCCAGTAGTATTTTTCGCTCTTTGAAAAAATTACAAGGAGCACCTGGCCGGTTAGAGTTGGTCGGAAATACGAAAGATAATGCATTTGTTTATGTAGATTATGCTCATAAACCAGAGGCTTTAGAGCAGGTATTGCTTTCTGTTCGTCCCTTTACATTAGGGCGTTTAATTCTTGTTTTTGGTTGTGGGGGTGATCGTGATCAGGGCAAAAGACCTTTGATGGGAAAAATTGCGACAAGTAAAGCTGATATTGTTATTGTTACTGATGATAATCCTCGCACAGAAGATCCTGCAAAAATTCGAAAAGATATTTTACAAGCAGCATCAGGAGCACTGGAAATAGCAGATCGTGGTGAAGCTATTGATTATGCAGTGAGATTACTTGAAGCTGGAGATACATTGATTATTGCAGGAAAAGGTCATGAAAATGGTCAAATTATAGGAAAGATAACGTATCCTTTTTCAGATCATTTAAGAGCAGTTTCTGCTTTGAAAGAACGAAATAAATGACAGTTTTATGGGATAAACAGACACTTCTTTCTGTTATGAATGGTCTATCGATTGGATGTTTGCCAGAGACTTTCTCGGGGGTTTCTATTGATAGTAGATCTCTTATAGAGGGCGATATTTTTTTCTGTATTAAGGGTAATAGTCTAGACGGTCATGATTTTGCTGCACAAGCTTATGCAAAAGGTGCAGGAGTTCTTGTGGTTGCGCAAAATCGTTTGGCTGAAATGAAAGCATTAGCTGCTCCATTGATTGTGGTTCCCGATGTTTTAAAAGCGTTAGAAAAACTTGCGCAAGCAGCACGTGAGCGTTCAAAAGCTACAATTATAGCTGTCACAGGTTCTGTTGGAAAAACAACAACAAAAGAAGCTCTTAAACAAGCACTTAAAACTGTTGGAAAGGTTTATGCCAATCCTGGTTCTTTCAACAATTGTTGGGGTGTTCCCTTAACTTTAGCACGTATGCCTGCGAATAGTGATTATGGTATATTTGAAATTGGGATGAATCATAAAGATGAAATTCGTCCTTTGGTAAAATTAGTTCGCCCACATGTAGCTTTGATTACTCATATTTCTGCTGGACATATAGGTTTTTTCAAAAATCTTGAAGAAATTGCAGATGCAAAAGCTGAAATTTTTGAAGGACTAGATGATGAGGGTGTAGCTCTTTTAAATGCGGATAGTCATTTTTTTTCTCGTTTGGTTCAAAAAGCAGAACAATGTGGCGTAAAAAAATCTTGAGTTTTGGGGAATCGGAAAGTGCTGATTACCAGGCAAAAGAGATTCATCTTTTGACGGATTATTCTTGCATGACTATGCATTTTTCTGACCAAGATATGATCATTAAAATTGGCGCTCCTGGGCGACACATTGTACAAAATATTTTAGGTGTTTTAGCGGTTTGTGATGTTGTTGGTGCTGATTTAGCATGTGTTTCACTTGCTTTGAGTTGTTTTTCTCTTCCAAAAGGTAGAGGTAACCGCTATCGACTATCTTTACCAAATGGAGGAAAATTTCATTTAATTGATGAAAGTTATAATGCCAATCCTGCTTCTATGCGTGCTGCCCTTGATCTTCTTGCTACGGGACCAGTTGGTATACGTGGTCGGAAAATAGCAGTTTTGGGTGATATGCTTGAGTTAGGAGTTTATAGTGAAAAGCTTCATCGTGATCTGGTAAAGCCAATATGTATTTCTGGTGCCAATCCGGTTTTTTTGGTTGGAAAAGCAATGAAATTTTTAGCTAATGAGCTTTCTACTTATACCAAAGTTCATTACTCTGAACATCTTGAAGAGCTTTTACCACTTATTTTAAAAGAAATTTCAGAAGGCGATCTTATTATGATTAAATCATCTCATAGTGTTGGTCTGTCACGTATTGTTGAGGCTCTTCTTGATCGTTATAAAAAAACATCTTTATAATTTTACCGGGTTTTTTACTATGATTTTGTTACTTTCTTCGTTGAGTGATTGGCTTCCAGGCGTTAATGTTTTTCGTTATATTACTTTTCGTACTGTGTTAGCTATGCTAACATCAGGTTTAATTGTCTTTTTGTTTGGCCCTAGTATTATTGCCTCTCTTAAAGTGCGGCAAGGAAAGGGGCAACCAATTCGAGCTGATGGTCCTCAAACCCATTTTAAAAAAGCTGGAACACCTACTATGGGTGGATTAATGATTTTGAGCGGCATTGTGGTGTCGACGCTTTTGTGGTGTAATTTATCGAACATTTATCTTTGGGTATCACTGTTAGTTATGCTTTCTTTTGGGATGATTGGTTTTTATGATGATTATCTTAAAGTGACAAAACAAACAGACAAGGGGTTTTCCGGTAAAGCACGGTTGGGTTTAGAGTTTTTAATTGCGACAACTGCTTCTTTGATTATTGTAAAGGTCGGCTCACCGGGATTGGCTTTACCTTTTGTGAAAGACTATTTTATTAATTTAGGTTGGTTTTTTATTCCTTTTACTGCTTGTGTTATAGTAGGGACCGGTAATGCAGTTAATTTAACGGATGGTCTTGATGGGCTTGCTATTGTTCCTGTAATGGTCGCTGCTTTATCGTTTGCGTTAATCGCTTATCTGTCTGGTAATATAAATTTTGCTGATTATTTACAAATCCATTACGTACCTGGATCTGGGGAATTGACTGTTTTATTAGGAGCAGTTGTTGGTGCTGGTCTTGGTTTTTTATGGTTTAATGCACCTCCGGCGGCTATTTTTATGGGTGACACCGGTTCGTTGGCACTTGGGGGGTTGTTGGGTGTTGTTGCCGTAGCGACAAAGCATGAAATTGTTTTAGCTGTTGTCGGTGGGCTTTTTGTTTTAGAAACACTTTCGGTTATCATTCAAGTAGGTTGGTTTAAATTGACGAGAAAGCGTGTATTCCTTATGGCACCGATTCATCATCATTTTGAGAAAAAGGGATGGACTGAAAGCCAAGTTGTGGTACGCTTTTGGATTATTTCGATTGTTTTAGCGTTGATTGGTCTTTCAACACTTAAGTTGAGATAAGATTGTGATTCCAGTTGAATGTTATAAAGGTCAAAAAGTTGCTCTATTTGGGCTAGGGCAGTCGGGAATAGCTACGGCGCGAGTACTGATTGCTGGTGGAGCTGAAGTGATTGGGTGGGATGAGAATCCTTCTAGCGTAGAAGCTGCTTGTAGAGAAAATATCCCAACGAGAGATCTTCGTTATGAAGATTGGTCAGAATTCGTTGCATTGATTTTAGCACCTGGGGTACCTTTAACGCATCCTCAACCTCATTGGACGGTTGATAAAGCACGTCAGGCAGGTATAGAAATTATTGGTGATATTGAACTATTTGTTCGTGCACGGAACCATTTTTTGCGTCAACATGGTTTTTGTGATCAAGATGTTCCATTTATTGCTATTACAGGTACAAATGGTAAATCGACCACTACTACTTTGCTTGCCCATCTTTTAGACAAAATGGGCTATGATGTGCAAATGGGAGGAAATATTGGAACTGCGATATTAACCCTTAAACCATTTGTTAAAAAACGTATTTATGTTATTGAATGTTCATCATTTCAGATTGATCTAAGTCCTTCTCTTCAGCCTACAGTTGGTCTTTTATTAAATCTAACACCTGATCATATCGACCGACATGGTAGTTTTATGCATTATGCGCAAGTCAAAGGGCGTTTAGTTGCTAAAGCTTCTCACGCTCTTGTTTCAGTTGATGATGTTGCCTGCCAGGTTTTATATCAGCAACTTATAAATGAAGGTCGTCAAGTTAAAGCAATTTCTAAGGAACGCTGTATTGATGATGGTTTTTGTGCAGAAGGAACAAAGCTTTTTTCTATTAGCCATGGGCAGCGTTATTTACTTGCAGATCTTGCTACAATAACTTCGTTACGCGGTGCCCATAATGCGCAAAATGCTCTTATAGCTTTAGCAACATTGCAGGTGTTAAAAATTACTGATCCGCATATAGAGAAACATTTAGCAAGTTATATGGGGCTTGCGCATCGTATGCAGCAGGTGCGCAAAATTGGATCGGTTTTGTTTATTAATGATAGTAAAGCTACCAATGCGGAAGCATCAGCTTGCGCACTTGCTACTTTTAACGATATTTTTTGGATCGTTGGAGGGCAGGCAAAAGAAGGTGGCATTGCTCCTTTAAAAGGATTTTTTAATAAAATTCGTAAAGCTTATTTGATTGGTGCTGCTGCAAAGGATTTTGCCTGCACTATTGGCTCTGCTTTTCCTTTTTCAATGAGCATAACTTTGGAAAATGCAGTGCGGGAAGCAGCTATTGACGCAACGCATGCTAATGCAAAAGAAGCTGTGGTTTTGTTTTCACCAGCTTGTGCGAGTTATGATCAATTCAAAAATTATGAAATGCGTGGAGAGACTTTTATTTCTTTGGTTGAACAGTTGAAAGAAAACGAATTGTAAAAAATTTATTCTACCATTAACAATCCAGAATCTTTTTTAGTGTAATTTAGTTTTTGAAATGCTTGCCCAAAAAAATAGAAACATCATATCGCTTTGAGTGGAATGATAAAAAAAGGATAAAGTAAAGGTAATGATTACTCGTGCACATCAAGATCCGATTGCTAATTGGTGGTGGACGGTTGATCGTTTTATTTTTGCTGCTTGTCTGATTTTGATGGGGATTGGCGTTATGTTGTCTTTTGCAGCTAGTCCCGTTGTTGCAAAAAAAATAGGAATTGCGGATAGTTTTTATTTTGTTCGTTGGCATATCATTTTTAGTATCCTTGCGTTTTTTACTATGGTTACTATTTCTTTTTTTTCACCTCATAATATTCGCCGTTTATGCATTCTTTTATTATTTACGACACTTATTCTTATGGTCGCAACTTTATTATTTGGTTCTGAGTTAAAAGGGGCACGGCGTTGGATTTCTTTGTTTGGTTTTTCTTTGCAAGCTTCAGAGTTTATGAAGCCAGCATTTGTAGTCGTGTCAGCTTGGTTGTTTTCAGATCAGATGAAACATTATGGTAGGTTGCGCTATACATTGTCTATTGCACTTTATGCTCTTTGTTGCACACTTCTTGTTTTACAGCCTGATATTGGTCAAACACTTTTGATTAGTGCAACATGGGGTGGTTTGTTTTTTGTTGCAGGTGTATCTCTTACTATTATTTTGTTCTTTATTGTTTTAGCGGTTTTAGGAGGTTTTTTAGCTTATTTTTTTGTTCACCATGTGCGCGAACGTATTAATGGTTTTTTGACAGGTGAAGGCGATACATTTCAGGTGGATGTCGGACGTGAAGCTATTTTAAATGGGGGATGGTTTGGTCAAGGGCCAGGTGAGGGGATAGTTAAGCGTATTATTCCTGATAGCCATACAGATTTTGTGTTTTCTGTTGCAGCTGAAGAATATGGTATTATCTTCTGTTTATTAATTATGGCCCTTTTTGGTTTTATTGTTATACGTTCACTTTATATAGCGTTGAATACGCGTGATTCATTTACGTGTTTTGGTATTACTGGTATGGCGATAATGATTGGTTTGCAATCGGGGATTAATATGGCAGTCAATCTTCATTTGATACCTCCAAAAGGTATGACATTGCCATTTATTTCTTATGGTGGTTCATCTATGGTGGCGATTGCTATTTCGATGGGTATTTTGCTCAGTTTGACACGCCGCTGGCCAGAAACGCGGTTTTCAGCTTTTCCTCCGCTTACTGTTTAGGATGTTACCTAATGACGCATAAAAAAAAGGTTATTATTTTGGTTGCTGGAGGTACAGGTGGGCACCTTTTTCCTGCAGAAGCACTTTCTGTTGAATTAAGGCAGCGCGGATATGATGTTCATTTGGCAACGGATGAAAGAGCTAAGTATTTTGTGCGCCATTTTGATAAAAAACATATTCATATTATTTCATCAGCAACATTAACACGGTATCATCCTTTTGCACTTATAAAAACATTTTGGCGTTTGTTAAAGGGAATATGTCAGTCATGGATGCTTTTTTATAAATTACGTCCTGTTCTTGTGGGGGGATTTGGTGGTTATCCTACCTTTCCACCTGTTTTGATTGCTGCCTTAACGAAACATGTAACATTTATTCATGAGCAAAATGCTGTTATGGGCCGTGCTAATAAAGTTTTAGCATCTAGGGTCAGTGCAATAGCAGGTGGTTTATTGTCAACTAATGGAGTGCACGCTTATAAAACGTTTCTTACAGGTAATCCTGTTCGTGAGGCTATTCTTAAAGCGGCAGAAATTCCTTATTGTACTTCTACTGAGGACAAGCCATTTCATCTTTTGGTTTTTGGTGGTAGCCAAGGGGCTTCCGTTTTTTCAAAAATTGTCCCTGAAGCGATTGCTTTACTTGATAATAATATCCGTAAACGTTTACGTATTATTCAACAGGTTCGTGGTGAAGTAACGGATTTGGTACAAATTTATCGCAATATGGGGGTGGAAGCAAAAGTTGCTCCTTTTTTTGATAATATGGCTGAACATATTGCTTGGTCTCATTTCATTGTGTCACGTTCTGGTGCTTCAACGGTTTGTGAAATAGCCGTTATTGGTAGGCCAGCTTTATTGATTCCTTATCCTCACGCTTTAGATCATGATCAAGCAGAAAATGCGGCAATGCTTGCTGCAACGGGAGCAGCTCAAATTATTGTCGAAAAAGATTTAAATGCACAAATGCTTGCTGCGCTTTTAACGAAAGCTTGTCATGAACCACACTTATTAGAAAAACAGGCGCTTGCTGCGAAAAAGGTTGGGCAACCTCATGCAACCAGAGTTCTTGCAGATATGGCTGAAGCTTTGATTGCAGGATGGTCATTATCAGACATTAGAAGGGAGCTTTTTAATGAAAATGCCGCTTGATATTGGCCTTCTCCACTTTATAGGTATCGGTGGTATTGGTATGAGTGGAATTGCTGAGGTTCTTCATAATCTTGGTTATAAAGTTCAAGGATCCGATCAAACGGATAATGCAAATGTGGAGCGTTTACGGGGTAAAGGGATTAACATTCATATAGGTCATCGTGCTGAAAATTTAGAAGGTGCAAAAGTTGTTGTTATTTCCACTGCTATAAAAAAAACAAATCCTGAATATATCGCTGCTAAAGAAAAGCATTTACCAATTGTTAGGCGTGCAGAAATGTTAGCAGAATTGATGCGTTTTCGCCGGGCAATAGCTGTTGGTGGTACACACGGTAAGACAACCACCACATCAATGGTAGCAGCACTTCTTGACGCTAGTAATTTTGATCCGATGGTAATTAATGGTGGCATTATCAATGCTTATGGAACCAATGCACGTATGGGCTGTGGAGATTGGATGGTGGTTGAAGCCGATGAAAGTGATGGTACATTTTTAAAATTGCCTGCTGATATTGCTGTTGTCACCAATATCGACTCTGAACATCTGGATTATTATGGTAGTTTTGATGCTGTACGTGAGGCTTTTCGGCAATTTGTAGAGAATGTGCCTTTTTATGGTTTTGCTGTTATGTGCCTTGATCATCCAGAAGTTCAAACATTGGCCAGTCGTATTGATGATCGTTGGGTAGTGACTTATGGTGCTAATCCACAAGCTGATGTACGTTTTCTTAATCTTTCGATGGAAGGTCAAAAAACGCATTTTGACGTTCTTATTCGATCCCGGAAAACAAATGAAAAAACTGAACTAAAGAATTTGGTTTTACCAATGTCAGGGCAACACAATATTTCTAATGCTACCGCGGCGATTGCTATTGCATATGAGCTTGGTATTTCAAATGAATCTATTAGAAAAGGATTAGCAGAATTTTGTGGGGTAAAACGGCGTTTTACACAGACGGGAAGTTGGTGTGGTGTTGAGATATTTGATGATTATGGGCATCATCCGGTTGAAATAAAAGCTGTTTTAAGTGCAGCTCGTGAAAGTGCAAAAGGGCGGGTTATTGCGATTGTACAACCGCACCGTTATTCACGTTTGCATGATTTATTTGATGATTTTATCACTTGTTTTAATGATGCTGATACAGTGATGATTGCACCGGTTTATGCAGCTGGTGAAGAACCAATTACTGGTTTTGATTCTAAAGAATTGGTTGAGCATATTCAAATGGCAAGCCATCGTGATGTGCGCTTGGTGAATACTCTTGAAGATATTACTTTGATTATAGCTACATTAGCAAAGCCTGGTGATTATGTTGTTTTTCTTGGTGCAGGTAGCATTACACAATGGGCTTATGCTCTACCTAAACAATTAGCGGAACTTAATAGAAATGGTTAATTTTCAGCCAATTGATGGTGAAAAGCTGTTGGCACAGTTACAGCCGGCATTGAAGAACATACGGGGTAAATTTACTCCCAATGTTGAGATGCGTAAGGTGACATGGTTTCGTACTGGTGGATTAGCTGAGCTTTTTTATCAGCCTTCTGATGAAGCAGATTTAGCTTTGTTTCTTCAAGTGCTACCAGAATCTATTCCTATAACAATTGTTGGGATTGGTTCTAATCTTCTTATACGTGATGGGGGAATTCCTGGGGTTGTTATTCGTCTTTCAGTAAAAGGTTTTGGACAGTTAGAGCAGATTTCTCCAAAGCGTCTTCTTGTTGGTGCTGCTGTGGCGGATAAACATTTAGCAGCAGCGGCTCTAGAGGCTGAGCTTTCTGGTTTTCATTTTTATTATGGTATTCCTGGTAATTTGGGTGGGGCATTAAAAATGAATGCAGGGGCTAATGGTATTGAGACAGCTGAGCGTGTTGTTGAGGTCTATGCACTTGATCGTAAAGGTGAGCGCCATGTCTTGAGTCTAAATGATATGCATTATTCATATCGTCATTGTAATATTTCTGAAGAGCTTATTTTTACTGCTGCTGTGTTGGAAGGAAAGTCGGGAAATAAAGATAATATTCATGCTGCTATGAATGAAGTTGTTCTGCATCGGGAAAAAGTACAACCTGTTCGCGAGAAAACAGGTGGGTCAACTTTTCGTAACCCTAAAGGTACATCTGCATGGCGCGTTATTGATGAAGCAGGGTGTCGTGGTTTACAGATCGGTGGCGCTCAAATGAGTAAGATGCATTGTAATTTTATGATTAATACAGGTGAGGCTACAGGCTACGATCTTGAGCAGTTGGGCGAAACTGTACGTGCTCGTGTTTTTGCTCATTCAGCCCATTATTTAGAATGGGAAATACAACGCCTTGGTCAGTTTGAACAAGACCATATTGTTCCTTCTTTTGATCAGTTTTATTGATTTATTTAAATCACTAAAAAACTGAGTCATTTCAAAGAGATAAGAAAAATTTTCTATTAAAAATCAACAAATTAACAGAAAAACTCTTGCTTCATGCTCCTGATTCTGATTCATTATAGAAAATGCTAGGATGTTGATTCGCAAGGATAAATCTAGTTTGTTCTTATGTATAGTATGAGTTGTTTTGGTAGAGTCTATATCTAGTATGTCAAGAGGAATAGATTGTTATGAAAGA
Organism: Bartonella sp. WD12.1; assembly: GCF_002022415.1. GTDB lineage: Bacteria > Pseudomonadota > Alphaproteobacteria > Rhizobiales > Rhizobiaceae > Bartonella. The sequence continues at coordinate 1,014,974 of NZ_MUBG01000001.1, read as the reverse complement.
TAAGCGTATAGCTGTGTTGATGGGCGGATTTTCATCTGAGCGCTCTGTAAGCTTATCTTCAGGTACTTCTTGTGCTGATGCTCTTGAAAAGCAGGGTTATCATGTAATTCGTGTAGATGTTGATGAACAAATTGCTGCTGTTCTTAAGCAATTACAGCCAGATATTGTTTTTAACGCATTGCATGGACCATTTGGTGAAGATGGTTGTATCCAAGGTATTCTTGAATATTTAAAAATTCCTTATACTCACTCTGGAGTGATGGCATCAGCTTTGGCAATGGATAAAGGACGTGCAAAAGTTATTGCTGCTAACGCTGGTGTACATGTTGCCCCTTCTTGTGTGATGAATCGCTTTGCTATAGGGCGAGAGCATCCTATGGAACTGCCCTATGTCGTTAAGCCGGTGCGTGAAGGGTCAAGTTTTGGTGTGGTGATTGTAAGTGGTGATGAGACTCTGCCACTGCGTAATATTATGAGTGCTGAATGGGTTTATGGAGATGAAGTGATTGTTGAAAAATACATTCCTGGGCGTGAACTTACTTGCGCAGTTTTAGGGGATGAAGCTTTGGATGTTTGTGAAATTGTGCCTGATAAACATTTTCAATTTTATGATTATGATTCAAAATATAAGCCTGGTGGTTCTCTTCATATTTGTCCTGCACAACTTTCATTAAATATTTACCAAAAAGTGCAAAGAATGTCTTTGGCAGCACATCAAGCTATAGGTTGTCGAGGTGTTAGTCGTTCAGATTTTCGTTTTGTTGAGGAGACAGAGGAGCTGGTTTGGCTTGAAATTAATACGCAGCCTGGTATGACACCGGTTTCTCTTGTTCCTGATATAGCAAAGGCGAGTGGCCGTACTTACGGTGATATTGTTAAATGGATAGCGGAGGACGCGTCGTGTATGCGTTGAATGTTGATAGAATAAATATTCTGATGGTGCAATCAGTGCCAGTTTTTCCGCGTCTTTATCGTCGTTTTTGTCGTTTTATATTTCAGTTTGTTACCAGTATTTATGTGCCTCGCCATTTTGGTTCTTTTGCTGTTTTGTCCTTTTTCTTTCTTTCGGTACTTTATGGAATTTCATCTAATGGTCAGATGGATAGCATTATAAAAGCTGCGCCATTAAATTTTGGTTTTGTGGTAACTGATGTCGATATGAACGGCAATAAGCGTATAGCAAGACAAGATATTTTGAAAATTTTAGGGCTTGATGCTTATCCATCAATTATCAGTTTTGATGTTAATAAAGCGCGCTTTATTTTAGAGCAGCAGACTTGGATTCAATCAGCTGATGTTCAAAAAATTTATCCTAATCGTGTGCGTATTTCAGTGATAGAGCGTGAACCATATGCCATTTGGCAACATGATGGTATAATGGATATTGTTGATCATACAGGATGTGTGATTGCCCCATTTCAGGCGGGTTTAGTTCAGAATTTGCCTCTTGTGGTTGGTCAAGGTGCGCAAAGTGCAGCAAAATTATTTATTAAAGAACTTTCGGTATATCCACAGTTGAGCAGTCGTGTCCGCGCTTATGTGCGTGTGGGTGATCGGCGTTGGGATCTTGTTCTAGATAATGGAATGCGTATTATGTTGCCTGAAAAAAGAGCTATTGAAAGCCTCTCTTCTCTTTTTAAAACAGGTACAGTGCAAGATCTTTTTGTGCGCGATGTTTTAAGTATTGATTTGCGCCTTTCTGATCGGATAACAGTTTCTTTATCGGATGAGGCATTGGCACGTCATCGTGCTGTTGTGGCAGAAGAAGAGCGTATCTTAAAAGCGGGGGGTGTATAATGTTGCTTGGGTCGCATCATACTGGAGGGCGCAAAACACGTTTTCTAACGGTTCTTGATGTTGGTTCAAGTAAGATCGTGTGTCTTATTGCTTGTTTGCATCCTTTGAAACATACACACCATTTACATGCTCGTACACATTCTATGGAAATTTTGGGTTTTGGTGTGCAACGTTCACGGGGTATTAAATCTGGTGTTGTGATGGATATGTATGCGGCAGAACAGTCTATACGTTTGGCTGTTGATGCAGCAGAAAAAATGGCTGGTTTAGTAGTAGATTCAGTAATTGTGAATTTTTCTTCAAGCCGATTGAGGAGTGCCTTTGTTAATGGTGTTGTGCGTTTGGGAGGGCGTAAAGTTACTACACGTGATATGCGTATGGCATTAGCAGATGTTTCGCGTAAAGCTTTTAAGGCTGAACGTCACGTTATGCATTCAGTTCCAGTATCTTATGCATTGGATGGAGATAAAGGAATTTCTGATCCTGTTGGGATGATGGGAGAGTTGTTTGGTGTTGATGTGCATGTTGTGACGGCAGAAACAGCACCTTTGCGTAATTTAGAAGCATGCATTAACCGTGCTCATTTAAGTGTTGAAGCGATGGTGGCAACACCTTTTGCTAGCGGTCTTTCGGTTTTAGTTGATGATGAGGCGCGTTTAGGAGCGGCGTGTATTGATTTTGGTGGTGGAACAACGACATTTTCTGTGTTTTCTGAAGGAAAATTTGTTCATGCAGATGCACTTGCAATTGGGGGGCATCATATAACTCTTGATGTTGCTCGTGGATTATCGATGTCTATTGAAGAGGCTGAGCGTTTAAAAGTTATATATGGCTCAACATTTTCAGCAGATTGTGATGAGCGTCAGATGATTAATGTATCAGAAATTGGAAATGAACGTCGTGAAATCCAGTATCCATGCGCTGTTCTTGGTCGTATTATTCGTGCGCGTGTTGAAGAAATATTAGAAATGATGCGTGATTGTTTGAACCGTTCAGGTTTTGGTCACATCATTGGTAAGCGTGTTATTTTGACCGGGGGAGCAAGCCAATTAGTTGGTTTGCCGGAAATAGCACGTAGTGTATTGGGAAGAAATGTTCGTGTAGGGCGGCCTTTGGGTGTTTCCAGGCTTCCTTCCTTTGCTAAGGGAGCGGCATTTTCATCTGCTGTTGGATTGTTAATTTATCCGCAATTGGCGGGGTTTGAAGAAAAAACAGTCCAAACTGCAGTGAATCATTTATCGACAAGCACGGGTGGATATTTCAAACGTGTTGGTCAGTGGTTGCGTGAGAGTTTTTAGTAAATTTGTAGGAATGAAATTAATTTTTACCGTCTTAATTTGCGGTGCTTTATGAGAAGGAAAAGAAAATGACGATTAATCTGCACCGGCCAGATATCGCGGAATTGAAACCACGCATTACCGTTTTTGGTGTTGGTGGTGGTGGTGGAAATGCCGTCAATAATATGATTAATGCTGGCCTTCAAGGAGTTGATTTTGTTGTTGCCAATACGGATGCACAAGCTTTGGCTATGTCAAAGGCTGAGCGTGTAATCCAGCTTGGTGCAGCAGTTACAGAAGGTTTGGGTGCCGGTGCTTTGCCGGAAGTTGGGCAAGCAGCTGCAAATGAATGTATTGATGAGATTATGGATCATCTTGCAAATTCCCATATGGTTTTCATTACGGCAGGTATGGGTGGAGGCACTGGAACAGGGGCGGCACCTGTTGTTGCTCGTGCAGCGCGTGAAAAAGGTATTTTGACTGTAGGTGTTGTAACAAAGCCATTTCAATTTGAAGGTGCACGCCGTATGAAAACAGCGGAAGCTGGTATAGAAGAATTACAAAAATCTGTTGATACATTAATTGTTATTCCTAACCAAAATCTATTTCGTATTGCAGATGAAAAAACAACATTTGCCGATGCTTTTGCTATGGCTGATCAGGTGCTTTACTCTGGTGTTGCTTCTATCACGGACTTAATGATTAAAGAAGGGTTGATTAATCTTGACTTTGCTGATGTTCGTTCTGTTATGCATGAAATGGGTCGTGCGATGATGGGAACAGGTGAAGCTTCTGGTGAAGGACGTGCTTTAAAAGCTGCTGAAGCTGCTATTGCAAATCCTCTGTTAGATGAAACCTCTATGTGTGGGGCTCGTGGTCTTTTGATTTCCATTACAGGGGGCCGTGATATGACTTTATTTGAAGTGGATGAGGCTGCCAATCGTATTCGTGAAGAAGTTGATGTTGATGCGAATGTTATTTTTGGTGCCATTGATGATGATTCACTTGAAGGTCTTATTCGTGTATCGGTGGTTGCAACAGGTATTGATCGTGTGGTTAGTGATGTTGTTCAACCTTCAGGTCCTAAATTTCAACGACCTACAGTTTCAACACGTAGGGGTGATAATGGACTAGAACAAACTACTTCTCAATCATCATCGTCTTCTGAATCAATGGTAGATGTAATGGAAGCGCTTGAATTGGAAATGAATCAATCAGTTGAAGAGCCATTCCGCCCTAAAAGTCAAATTTTTACGCGACCTGCAGATACAGTTGCTACACGAAGTACAAATACTCTTCCTTATGGGCAAAATATCTCTCATGGGCAGGTATCAAATACACCACGTATGCAGGTTAATCGTGTTTCTGCACAGCCTGTGGCTGCGGCAGTTAGTATGGAGGCGACTGCGCATGTTCTTGGTGAAATGGCTGAAATTGTAGAACAGAAGGAAAAGAAAGTACAAATGCAGCCTCGTTCAACATCAGCGCATATTCCTGAATTAAAAGATTTTCCTTCTGTTTCTCTTGAACAGGATGTGCATTCTTCTATTTCTGATCAAGGTCCACGTAATCTTTGGCAGCGTTTAAAGCAGAGCTTAACATATCGTGAGGAAGATGAACTAGAAGCTCGGTTGGAGCCTGCTGTAAGATCTTCTAAGCATGAGGAATCTGAAAATTCTAATGAAAACAATCAAATGCTTTCTCAAGATGCTTCTGTTTATGTTCCACGTTGCTCTACTGAATCACAGCCACGCGTATTACAAGATCAGCGTACTTTGGTAAGTGAAGAAGATCAGTTGGAAATACCCGCATTTTTGCGTCGCCAAGCACATTAATAAGATAAAAGGATAGGAAGAGAAGACTCTTTATCTTGATAAATTATAAGTAAAATATGTTGAGTTTTTATATAAGATTCTATATTTTTTATAAGCCCGCTTTATAATAAGCGGGTTTATTATTTTACGCAGAAATAATTTGTTGAGGATTTTGTTAAGGCCTTTAAAGATCATCAAGAAAATTAAGAAATGGTATTATGCGTTTGATGAAAAGGTATCAATCGACTCTTAAGAATGCTGTGACGTTTAAAGGATATGGTGTGCATAGTGGGTGCCTATCTGTAGTAAAAGTTTGTCCAGCCGATGTTGGATGTGGTATTATCTTTAGACGTTTTGGGGAGGACGGAAAAGAACAAACGTTTCAGGCACATGTATCGCAAACGGGAAAGACTGAATTGTCAACAGTGCTTGGCCATGGAGATGTAAGGGTTGAAACAATTGAACATTTGATGGCGGCAATTGCTGCTTATGATTTAGATAATCTTATCATTGAAGTGTCAAGTAATGAGATACCTATTTTAGATGGTGCTGCGTGGCAGTATTGTCAGCTCTTTGAGAAAGTGGGTATTGTACAGCAGGCGGTATTGCGTCCTTATTTTATTATAAAAAAACCAATGCGCGTTGAAACGACCAATGGCTTTGCAGAATTTTTGCCGTTTGAAGGACGCCGTTTTGATGTTACAATCGATTTTGCTTCATCTGCTATTGGGAAGCAGCAATTAAGTTTTGATCTTACGTCACAAGCATTTCGAGATGATTTATCACGTGCGCGTACCTTTGGTTTTGTTAAAGATGTAGAAAAATTGTGGATTTCTGGGAAAGGATTAGGAGCCTCTTTAGAAAATTCTCTTATTATTGGTCTTAATAACCAAATCATTAATTCAAATGGTCCTTATTTTGAAAATGAATTTGTTAGGCATAAAACTCTTGATGCAGTTGGTGACACTGCTTTGCTTGGTGCGCCTTTTATTGGATTATTTCGTTCACATTGTAGTGGGCATGCGCTTAATTCACAATTAGTTAAGGCTGTTTTGACAGATGAATCGTGTTACGAAAAAAGTATTTTGTAGTTGGAATAGAAAAATTTGAAAAATTTTACTTAAGCTTCTTTGATTTTTAAGGGGATGATTGACCAAAAACTACTAAATCAATTAGCCAGTTTTAAAATGATATGGCATAAAGCTTTTTGATAAATAGCTTTTACTCCAAGGTAATATTTTTGGGAGGCTGGGAACACTATGAAAAGGTCTAATATGTATATTAAAAGTATGGCACATAGACAATCTAACATTGTACGCAAAATATTGATTGGAATCTTAGGAGGGGGGCTCTGTTTGTTAGCGGGTTGTTTAAGCAAAGATACAGATGCTTTTAATCCAGCTATGCATGTTTTAATAATGGATCCACCAGATGTATTGTATAATCAAGCGCTTGCTAACCTTGATGTAGGGCGATTTGATGAGGCATTGAAGAAGTTTTCCATTATTGAAAAGCAATATGCCTATACTGAATGGGGCCGTAAATCTTTAGTTATGGGCGCTTTTGTAAGTTACCGACTGGCCAAGTATGATGATGCAATTAGTATGGCACAGCGCTATATTACTCTTTATCCAAATGCCAGTGATTCTGCTTATGCTTATTATATTGTTGGTCTTTCTTCTTTTCATCAGATTCGTGATGTTACACGCGACCAACGAGATACCAAACGCGCTATTGCTGCTATGCAGCTTTTAATAGAACGCTACCCAAACTCTGAGTATGTAAAAGATGCTAAAGATAAAATACGCTTTGGTCGAGAACAGTTGGCTGGTAAAGAAATGCAGGTTGGCCGCTACTATGAGGAAGGTCGGCAATATCTAGCAGCAAGCAGAAGATTTCGCACAGTAGTTGAAGAATATTCGGATACAAACCAAATTGAAGAAGCGCTTTTCCGCTTGACTGAGGTTAATCTGGCTCTTGGTTTAATTGCAGAAGCGCAGACAGCAGCAGCTGTTTTAGGGCGCAATTATCCAGAAAGTAAATGGTATAAATTCTCCTATGATTTATTACAGAAGAACAGAGTATCACCGCAAGAACATAAGTCTTCTTGGATTTCACGTGCTTTAAGTGGTGCTAAATAAGTGGTGATAAAAATGAGGCGCATTGATTTCATATGCTGATACAGCTTTCGATTCATAATATTGTTTTGATCGAGAAGCTCGATATTAGTTTTCCCATGGGGTTATTGGTTTTAACCGGGGAAACGGGTGCTGGAAAATCTATTTTGCTTGATTCTTTGTCATTAGCTCTTGGAGGGCGTGGAGATGCTTCACTTGTGCGCCATGGTGCAGTGCAAGGGCAGGTGACAGCTGTTTTTGATGTGCCTATTTCACACCCTGTACGCCAGCTTATACGTGAGAATGGTTTTGATAATGAAGGCGATATCATTTTACGACGTGTGCAATCAAATGATGGTCGTAGCCGCGGTTTTATCAATGATCAGGTGGCTAGTATTGCATTAATGCGCAATGTTGGTCGTATGTTGGTTGAAATTCATGGACAGCATGATGATCGTGCACTTGTTGATGTTGATACGCATCGCCAGTTATTAGATGCTTTTGGTGGATTTGAGAGTGAGGCAGAAAATGTACGCAAATGTTATCGGATATGGCATGAATTAGAGGAACATGTGCAACAGCAGCGTATCAAAGTGGAAGCTGCTACACGTGAGGCTTGTTACCTTCGTGCAAGTGTGGAAGAACTTGAAAAATTTGATTTTACAATTGATGAAGAAAATACACTGTCTCTTCGTCGTGCAGATATGTTGAAATTAGATAAAATAGCGACTGATATTAAAGAGGCTGATGATCTTTTCAATGGTCCGAGATCACCAATTTCTATCCTGTCCAATTTGGTGAGACGTTTAGAACGAAAAATTCCTGAGGCACAGACACTCATTACGCCTGTGGTTAAGTCTATTGATGATGCATTGCAGGCGCTTTCAGTAGCGCAAGATGGTATTGAAACGGCAATGCAAGCATTGAACTTTGATTCTAGTGAATTGGAACGAGTAGAAGAGCGCCTTTTTACACTTCGGGGTTTGGCGCGCAAATACCATGTTTCTGTAGCTGAATTATCTCAGTTATGTGATAAAATGAAAGCTGAACTTTCTGATTTTGATTCTGCTCAGACCACGTTGGAGCATTTGAGAGTAAAAGCGCAGGAGGCACAAAAAGAATATGATACATGTGCACAAGCCCTTTCCATGAAACGCCAAGAAGTAGCGCATCGTTTATCTACGAGCGTTATGGCTGAATTGCCAGCATTGAAATTAGAAAAGGCGGAATTTACTGTTAACGTGCAAAGTGATTCTGAAAAGCGTTATGCAGATGGTATAGACCGTGTTGAGTATTGGATACGAACAAATCCTGGATCACGAGCGGGACCAATGTTGAGTGTAGTTTCTGGCGGTGAATTATCTCGTTTTTTATTAGCATTAAAGGTTGTCCTGGCGGATCGTGGATCAGCTCCTACGCTGATTTTTGATGAAATTGATACAGGAATTGGTGGGGCTGTGGCTGCTGCGATTGGGCAGAGGTTGCTGTGTTTATCAAAAAGTGTTCAGGTTTTTGCTATTACACATGCACCTCAGGTTGCAGCCAAAGCTCATAGTCATTTTCTTGTTTCAAAAGTTGAAGGCGATAAAGGGCATTTTGTTACGCGTATTCATAAAATGGAAGAGTGTGAACGTGCTGAAGAAATTGCACGTATGTTAGCAGGGGAACAGATCACTGAAGAGGCACGTGCAGCAGCCCAAAAACTTTTAGCACAAATATGATTGATTAATGGTAGGAACACAAGCGAAGATATATTCGTTTGGATTCTATTGATAATAAAGAGTTGAGATTCGTATAATTATAAATTGCACGACTTGGAATAAAGTATATGGACAAAAATGCGGTTAAAAATCTTACTGCTCTTGAAGCGGCAAGTGAGCTAGAGTGGCTAGCAAAAGAGATCGCACGTCATGATGTTCTTTATAATAATAATGATCAACCTGAGATTTCTGATGCACAATATGATGCTCTTCGTCGTCGCAATACGGAAATTGAAGCTCTATTTCCTGAATTAATTCGTGCAGATTCACCTTCGTATAAAATTGGTGCACCAGTTTCAGAAAAATTTGAAAAATCTGTTCATGCACAGGCGATGCTTTCTCTTGATAATGCGTTTAGTGCTGAAGATGTCAGTGAATTTGTTGAGCGTGTTCGACGTTTTTTAAGACTTCCATCAACACAGACATTAGAAATGACGGCTGAACCAAAGATTGATGGTTTATCTTTATCTTTGCGTTATGAGCAAGGGAAATTTGTGCGTGCTGCAACGCGTGGTGATGGGTATACAGGTGAAAATGTAACTGCAAATGCACGAACAATTTCTGATATTCCAAAGGTTTTACAGGGTGAATTTCCTGATATTATCGAAGTTCGTGGTGAAGTTTATATAAGGCAAGAAGATTTTCGAGTACTCAATATTAACCAGCAAGAAGAAGGAAAAATAGCTTTTGCAAATCCTAGAAATGCAGCGGCTGGCTCTCTACGCCAGCTTGATTCACGGATAACTGCTAGCAGAAAGCTTAAGTTTTTTGCTTATGCTTGGGGCGAGGTAAGTGAAATGCCAGCTAAAAGCCAAATGGAGATGGTGAATAAGCTAAAAGAATATGGTTTTATTGTTAATCCATTTACAAAAGTTTTCGAAAAAGTAGAAGATCTTATCTCATATTATCATTTTATTGAAGAACAGCGGCAATCTTTAAGCTATGATATTGATGGGGTTGTTTATAAGGTTAATGATTTAGGGCTGCAAATGCGTTTGGGGTTTGTATCTCGTTCACCACGTTGGGCAATTGCACATAAATTTCCAGCAGAAAAAGCTACAGCACTTTTAGAAGATATTGATATTCAAGTAGGTCGAACTGGAGCACTAACGCCAGTTGCACGCCTTGCACCTATCACTGTAGGTGGGGTTGTGGTTACCAACGCAACTTTGCATAACGAGGATTATATTAAAGGAGTTGGTCGTAAAGGTGAGCCAATCCGTGAGGGGCGTGATATCCGTATAGGTGATACAGTGATTGTACAGCGTGCTGGTGATGTAATTCCTCAGATTGTTGATATTATTTCTAGCAAGCGTCCCAAAAATGCAACTCCTTTCGTTTTTCCTCATCATTGTCCTGCTTGTGGGAGTCATGCTGTTCGTGAAGTGGGTGAGGCAGTATATCGGTGCACAGGTGGGCTTATCTGCTCAGCACAAGCGATTGAGCGTATTCGTCATTTTGTTTCACGTAATGCTTTTGATATTGAGGGGCTTGGTAAAAAACAGGTGGAATTTTTCTTTAATATTCAAGATGAAACGCTTTGTATCCGTTCACCGGTTGATATTTTCACTTTAGAGAAGCGCCAAAAAAAAGTTTTGACACGTTTGGAAAATATAGAGGGTTTTGGCAGTCTTTCTGTTCGCAAGCTTTTTGACGCTATTAATGCACGTCGAGAAATTCCTTTAAGTCGTTTTTTGTTTGCATTAGGTATTCGTTATGTTGGTGAAGTTAATGCACAACGTCTTGCACGTGTTTATCGAAATTATACTGCTTTTGAGGCTGCTGTAATGTCAGCTATTGTGCCACATGATAAGGCAGATGAAGGTAATGAGGAGTGGAGAGATCTGATCAGTATTGAAGGGATTGGAGTTCGTGTTGGTAGGGCAATTATTGATTTTTATCAAGAAGCACATAACCGTGATGTGTTATCAGCTTTGCTTCAAGAAGTGACACCTCTCCCTGAGGAAGCTATTGCAACAGATTATTCGCCAATAGCGGGAAAAATAATTGTTTTTACGGGAACTTTAATGTCTATGTCGCGAGATGAAGCAAAAGCATTAGCAGAGCGGTTAGGTGCCAAAACATCTGGTTCTATTTCTAAAAAGACTGATCTTCTCATTGCGGGGCTTGGAGCGGGATCAAAATTGACCAAAGCAAAAGAGTTAGGTGTTGAGGTTATAGATGAAGATAGCTGGTCCCAATTGATTAAAGAGTATTATATTTAAGTTTTTTTGATGATATATTCCAATTAGTTACCCTTTGTACAATTATGAGCTTTAGGGTTTTATTTATCTCTGCTTACGAGAAATACGCACTGTTTTTCCAAAATACCAAAGAGAATGCCTTGGTAAGAGAATAAGTCTGCACTTTTATTTAATTAAAGAGGCATTGTGGCTTCTTTTGCCCATTTTTTTTCTTCTGTACTAAGATAAGGTGCATTCACTTTATAAACGTGCGCATGATAGTCATTAAGCCATTGTCGCTCTTGAGTTGTCAAAAGCTCTGGTAGGATTAGCCGTCGATCAATAGGGCAATTTGTGAGTGTTTCAAATGATAGCATGTCTATATCGCCAGAAGTAATTTTTTGTGCGGGTTTTACGATCATCAAATTTTCAATACGAATGCCAAAAGCTCCTTCACGGTAATATCCTGGTTCATTAGAAATAATCATTCCGGGAATAAGTTCTTGACTTCCGTAACGTGAAAGATTTTGTGGTCCTTCATGAACAGAGAGATAAGAGCCAACTCCATGGCCAGTACCATGTGCATAATCAAAACCGGCCTTCCATAAAGAGATACGTGCTAGAACATCAATATCTTGCCCGCGTGTACCTTTTGGAAATCGTGCGGTTGAAAGAGCAATCATACCTTTAAGAACAAGAGTAAAACAGCGTTTTTCTTCTTCTCCAATAAGGCCGATTGCTATTGTGCGCGTGACATCTGTTGTGCCGTTGCGATATTGTCCACCTGAATCAACAAGATAAAGCTCACCGGCATTGAGTGGTTTGTTTGTTTCAGTCGTTACACGATAATGAACAATTGCACCATTTGCACCTGCTGCTGAAATCGTATCAAAAGAAAGGTCTTCGAGTTTTGTTCCCATTTTTTGTGCTGTTATTATACGAAATTCTTCTAATTTTTGAGCAGCAGAAATTTCACTAATTGTGCCTGGTGTTTGTTTATCCAACCAAGCAAAAAAGCGGGTAAGTGATACACCATCGCACAAATGAGCTTTACGTGCACCGTCTAATTCTGTGCTATTTTTAATAGCACGTGGCAAGGCAGCTGGGTCAGTAAGCGTAATGAAAGAATTATTTTCATCTTCAATAATAGTACGCAATTTTTCGCATGTTCGCAGTGGATCTAAAGCAAAAACCATTCCTTTTTGAACATGATCTTTGATCTTTGGAGTGAGTTTTTCTGGTTCATATATTTTTACATATTGTTTCAGATAATTTTTCTGTTCTAAACTGAGTTTTTTGCTATCAATAAATAAGGACGGTGTTTCTTTGGTTGAAATGAGAGCAAAACAAAGGGCAAAGGGTGTGTTGGAGACATCATTACCCCGTATATTGAATGTCCATGCAATAGAAGCAGGATCTGTGAGAATAAAAGCATTCGCTCCGGCTTGCTGTATGTTTTCATAAATTAATGCTAATTTTTCGTCGGTTTTACATCCTGCATATTCAAGAGGATGAATCGATAAAGCAGCTTGCGGTAATTGTGGTTGGTCTTGCCAAATAAGATCAATAGGATTGGCTTTGGTTGCTATAAGCTTTCCTCCTGCTTTAGATTCTAATGCTTTTCTCAATGTGGCGGTAGCAGCAATAGTATGAAGCCATGGGTCAAAGCCAATGGAGAGCTTATGCCCATTTTCTTCTAACCATTGTGAGGGTGAGCAGGTCATCAGGTCTTCATAATCAAAAATCTGAGGATCAGTTTGTTGGCGGACTTGGAGTGTATAACGCCCGTCTGTGAATATAATAGCTTTATTTTTTAGAATTAATGCCATACCAGCTGATCCAGTAAAACCAGTTAGCCAGCTAAGGCGCTGTGCATGCGGTGGAATATACTCTCCTTGATGTTCATCTGTTCTTGGTACAAGAAAACCATCTAGCCCTATACGTTCGAGTTCTTGACGAAGGGCAAAAATACGCTCTGCAGCATGGATTGGATTTGTTATAACCTCAAAAGATTGATACACGCGATGTCCTTTTTTATTTGAGATGTAAAGTAACCCATCCTTGGCGGTGGTATGTTTCAATATGTTGTAAGCCTTGTTTTACATAAGCTTTTAGAACATGGTCGTGCTGTTCTTCAAGGATACCTGATAATATGATAGATCCATTTTTTTGCAAAGCTTGGGCCATTTCTTGTGCAAGTTCAATAAGAGGACCGGCGAGGATATTAGCAACAATGAGGTCAAAGGGTGCATGTGATGCAATTGTATCGTGATTAAAGCCCGTTGCTGTAATAGTTGTGATATATCTTTTAACACCATTGAGTTTAATATTGTGTTGTGCAATTTGAACGGCAATTGGATCGCTATCAGATGCAAGTATAGAAATGGGTTTAAGCATTGCCATACCAATAGCTAATACGCCACTCCCTGTGCCAAGATCGAGAGCATTTTGCGGATTTTCAGTTTGCATAATTTTGGTGATCATTTCTAAACAGCCAGATGTTGTTTCATGATGACCTGTACCAAAAGCTTGATTGGCTTCAATTTCAATTGGCAAAACATTAGGTGGGATATTTTTTCGGTCATGACTTCCATAAAGAAAGAAAGGACCTGCATATACAGGTTTTAGCCCTTTAAGACTTTGTTGGACCCAGTCAATATCAGGTAAAATTTCTATATTAATTTTATTAGGGTTTAGAGCAAGAATATCTGCAAAGCGTTTATACGCACTGTCTTGGTTTTCTTTGTCAACATAAAGTGACAGTTCATAAATAGCGTTTTTTTCATCTATTTCTACCAAAGCAAGAGGATATCCTTCTTCCTCAAAGGCTTCTTCCATAAGAGTATAAAACTGCTCTGCCTCGTCTTTGAGGGCTGTACAGGATAGACGAATTTGTTGAAGCATATTTTTCTTATTAAACGTTTTTTAATTTAGTTTGAGATGAGCTTTTTAAGCCGTTTAATAGCAATATCATCTTTTAATTGATTTTCATTTTCTTCCACGTTGTAAGGAATAATACCAGCTAGTTTTCCACCTTTTTTAAGTAAGAAAATTGCAGCTGTATGATCGTAAGTATAGTTACCATTTGTTCCAGGCACTTTTTCTGCAACAATGTTGAAAGAGGATACCATTTTATGGACTTTTTCAGGATCTCCACTTATACCAATAATATTGTTGGTAAAATTGCTTAAATAATCACGTAGTACTTCTGGTGTATCACGTTCAGGATCAACAGTTACAAACCATATACCTAATTTATCAGCGTTAGGGCCAATTTCTGTAAGCCACCGATCAAGATCTGTCAGTGTAGTAGGGCAACTTTCAGGGCACATGGTGAAACCAAAAAAAATTGCTGAAGGTTTACTTCTAATATCAGCTTCAGTAACAGTTTGGCCATTGGAATCGATAAGTATAAAATCATCACCTAATGGCTTATTTTTCCACGCGTCATAAGTAAAAACGCCAGCGAGAAATATGATTGTTAACCCAAAGATGTATATTACATTTTTCATAGCTTAACCTCTTTGAATTTTATAGCTTAATTTTAAAGCATCAGAAATGCTATAATGCTGACAGATTAGTTTTGCAATCTTTGTTTCAACATTACGAAGCGTGATTTGTGCTGTAAGTTTCATAAAAGAATATAGATCACAAAATTATCATATCGCAAATGAGCAATAATGCACAATGAAGTGTTGCATTTTCTATGTGAGGGGTAATTTTACTATCTAGAAATCAGCATGCCGTGTTATTGTTTTGTAATGCCAAAACAACTGATACAGGATGAATGAATTTTAAAAAAATTTTTAGAAGCTGTAAAAACCATTCTGATATTAAACGGTAATAAAATTGCGTAAAGTTCAGTTATTTGGAAATAAGCGTGCTAATGTTTTTGTGTGTTAAGCTTTAGTTACAAAGTCATCGAGAACACGTTTTTCACCGGCTTTATCAAACAAAATAGTTAATTTATTACCACCTATTGCTGAAATATGACCATAACCAAATTTGATATGAAAAACGCGATCATTAATTGAAAAAGCTGATGGTGTATCAGACGCGGATTGAGGAGTGACTTTTTTTTCAATATTTTTTTTCTGATGAAATTGAATAGGACTAAAATCTAAATCACTATTTCCATAACCAGTTTTCTTAATATAACCGGACGACTGTGAGCTCCAATTATTATGTCTTGCTTCTGTTTGATTTTTGTGTGCACTCTTCCAACCTAGTTTTGAGTACTGACCGTAACCACCATAAGATGTTTCATTTTCTAGCACTTCTATATGTTCTCTTGGCAATTCATCTAGAAAACGGGAGGGAAGGGTAGATTGCCAAAGACCATGAATTCGTCGATTAGAGACAAACCATATATGCAGATTTTGTTGTGCTCTTGTTAGACCTACATAAGCAAGCCTGCGTTCTTCTTCTAGTCCTGCACGGCCACCTTCATCTAGAGAGCGTTGATTGGGAAAGAGTCCTTCTTCCCAGCCAGGAAGGAAAACTGTTTTAAATTCAAGCCCCTTAGCTGAATGAAGGGTCATAATATTAACTGCATCCATATTTTCGTTATGCTCAACATCCATAACTAATGAAACATGTTCTAAAAAACTGTGAAGATTTTCAAATTGTTCCATAGAACGAATCATTTCTTTAAGGTTTTCTAAGCGTGTTGGTGCTTCTGGCGAACGATCTTCTTGCCACATTTCCATGTAACCTGAATCATTAAGGATCATTTCAGTAAGCTCTGTAAGTGGTGTGCGAGGTGATAGGTTTTGCCAGCGATGAAAGTCTTCAATAATGTTGCGTAAAGCATTTCGTGCTTTAGGTTTTAGTTCATCCGTTTCGATTATTTCAATAGCAGCAGAAAAGAGAGGAATAGCGCGTGCACGTGCATTATTATGAAGGTGGCGTAGTGTTGTCTCTCCTAAGCCACGTTTGGGTGTATTGATAATACGTTCAAAGGCTAAATCATCAGAAGGTTGAGCAACAACACGCAAGTAAGCCAAAGCATCACGTATTTCCATTCGTTCATAAAAACGCGGACCACCAACGACACGATAGTTAAGACCAAGTGTTATAAAACGTTCTTCAAATGCGCGCATTTGAAATGATGCTCGCACTAATATAGCCATGTCATTTAAAAAATGCCCAGATTGTTGTGCTTGTTCAATTTCTTTCGCGATGGCACGTGCTTCTTCTTCTGAATCCCATGCAGCATGGATTTTTACTTTTTTTTCTTCGTTATTTATTTTATCTGAGAAAAGCGTTTTTCCAAGTCTTCCCTGATTGTGAGAAATAAAATGAGAGGCTGTTTTAAGAATATGCGATGTAGAACGATAGTTGCGTTCTAAACGGATGATTTTTGCAGGAGGAAAGTCTTTTTCAAAGCGCAGTATATTATCAACTTTAGCACCACGCCATCCGTAAATAGATTGATCATCGTCACCAACACAGCAAAGATTGACCTGCTGTCTTGTAGATTGTTGCGCCAAAAGACGAAGCCAAAGATATTGCGCTGTATTTGTGTCTTGATATTCATCTACAAGAATATAACGAAATTTAGCATGATATTCATGAAGAATATCTGGGTTATGTTGGAAGATGTTAATAGAATGGAGTAAGAGGTCACCAAAGTCACAAGCATTGAGGCTTTTTAGCCGATCCTGATAACTGTGATAGAGTTCACGCCCCATACCTTTAGCAAAAGAGTAGGAATCACTTTCTGGAATATGATCTGGTGAAAGCCCCTGGTTTTTCCAAGCATCTATCATTGTTGTCAGACTACGTGCCGACCAACGCTTGTCGTCTAAACCTGCAGCTTGAATGAGCTGTTTTAAAAGACGAACAACGTCATCAGTGTCAAGAATGGTGAAATTGCTTTTTAAGTCGATAAGCTCTGCATGGCGGCGTAAAATTTTTGCACCAATGGAATGAAATGTTCCAAGCCACGGCATACCTTCAATAGTTTCACCAACAAGTTCAGCAATACGGATTTTCATTTCACGCGCTGCTTTATTTGTAAAAGTAATTGCTAATATTTGCTTAGGGTGGGCAAGACCAAGGTGCAAAATATGAAAAATGCGTGTAGTAAGAACACGTGTTTTTCCTGTACCAGCCCCGGCAAGAACTAACAGAGGCCCTTCTGTGTTTATAACAGCTTCTCGTTGCTCTGGGTTAAGTTTTTCCAAATATTCGGGCTCGTATTGTGCTTTTTCTTTTGCTACTATAACGTCGGGAGTTAATTCAGAATTATTTTCAAGCTTATGGGGGAGCTCTTCATCTTCAAAAAATGGTACGTGATTAGGAAAGTCATTCATTATATTTTTTATGTATTATTTTTTTGATTGAAACGCTAGTTTTAAAATTCTTCTCGGGGAAAATCTCAACATTTTCAGGTGAATGAGTTTATAAAAATAACAGAAAAGCAACAAAAGCAGTATTAAAACTATTAGGTGAGAGATTATAAAGTATTGTAAACACATAAAAAACTGAAATATTAATTTTTTTCAGTCTTTTATTTTCAATATCAAAAGTCATTAAATATAAAAATTATTTTTTTCGAACTGTTTGTTATCTCCAAAATGGTTATTCTAAAAATCTACTTGTAAAAGGCTTATCAATATAAGCGAATAGTTTTGATCAAACATTTATTTTCATTTTTTCTTATTCATTGTTAGATAGACGATTTGGATCAAGAAATTTTTGAGCTTTTAAAAGTTCTTTTTTATCAAAAAGTTTCTCAAGTTTTGTTCGCCCAAAACGATAACGATTTTCCTCTGCATGAGTAGTTTGCTCAATACGTTTCTGCTGTTTTCGAAATTGGCGAAGGTTAATCACTTTAGTCATGGACAGGCTCATTTATTTTTTCGAAAGGAGTCTAAAGAAACAACATCAGCACTTTGTTTGGTATCATTGTTTGAAGGTTCTTTATCCATTTTGAGATTCTGTGTTTTTATGAGCTCATTGTCTGTTTTTTGTTTGTTTAAAGAAATATCGGGTGTATGTGGAGTATTTTCTAGATTTTCGTTTTCTTCAGAGGTGGAATTAGTGGGCAAATCAAAAGCCGCTTCAAATGCTGCTATAGGGTCATAAAAAACTTGAATGGAGGCAAAAGGAATAATTAATTTTTCAGTAATTGCTCCAAAGGATAAAGTGACTTCAAAAGCAGTTTCTGATACGTTCAAATCTCTAAATTGATGTTGTAATACGATTGTCATTTGATCAGGATAACGACTTTTGAGCCGAGAAGAGATTTTTACTGCTGGTGCCTTTGTTGAAAAGGTAATAAAAAAGTGATGATTACCTGGAAGACCTGCTTTAGCGACTTCGAGCAAAACTTTGCGGATAACTCCACGGAGCGCATCCTGAACGAGAATATCGTAACGGATTTGATCTTGAACCATTGAAGTTTATTCCTTTTAATTTATGCAGTTATTGAAGTGCAAATAACATAGTGCAATGAAACGTTTTTTAAAGCTGGTAATATTTTTCTACCACATATTTCATAACAATTCGTATATCTTGTTGGTCAAAATAAATACTTATAAAAGTGAAGGCTTCTGTTGCCAGGTGCCTCCGAACCCCGCTTAAACCTGCGACGGTTTAAGGCTTAATTTGAAGCCTTCGCACTGCTTTAAGCAGCGAGACGTGCTTCCGCATAGTTGTCGTTTGCAACTACTAATTTAGTCCGATGACGGTGGTACAATGCCGAGTAAAAGAGCAATCTTTACACCCTTGTCGATCCTATTTCGCCCCCACCAAAGTATAAGCTTTGTTGATTATATTTTGGTGGAGGCGCCGGGTACCGCCCCCGGGTCCAATGAGTTTATTTCATTGTCCATTTATTACCATAGCTGGAAAACCAGCACTTTAAATATAGATGAAGAACAGTCTTTGGGAAAGGGGGAATTGTTAATATTTTAAATCTTTTCATTATTGATAGGTTTCAAGATTTTATAATGTGATTGTTCATTCTTAGTTTTATGTATGAAATGACACATAATTTAGTAGGGTAATTTATATAAAACGATTTTGATAAGGTAAGCTAAAAAATGGCTTAGATATCGCTTAGCTTTGCCTATAGGAATTAAATTCAGCCGTTTTTGCTGGATCAAAAAAAGTATGAAGTGAATTTAAAACTTATTAGATGGTAAAAACAAAGCACTGAAACGGCTATTCCAAAGGTGGTGGTATGATATTGGGAAATTGTGAAAAATTATACAGCTTTTTATTGTAGTTACTAGAAAAGCAAATGCATTTGATAAAATTTGAGATTTTAGCGTCAAACTATAAACTATTTTATACAATCAAAAAAGCCCGAAAAAACCGGGCTTTTTAAATCGATCTTTCTAAAAAATGAAAAGCTTAATGGATTTAGTCTTTTTGAAGATATCCATTTTTTCGAGGATCTGGCATCAAAACAATTGCGATGAATGCAATTATCATCATACCGGTTATATAAAAATAGAAGACAGATCCATATCCAATATCTTTTAATCCAAGTGCTACAGATTCAGCAGAACCACCAAATAGCGCGTTAGCAATGGCGTAAGATAAACCGACCCCTATTGCACGAACAGAAGAGGGGAACATGTCTGCCTTTATAATACCAGAAATGGATGTGTAGAAGCTTAGAATGCATAGCATTCCAATAATAATTGATAAGGCAATCCACATATTGTTGGTATTACCAATTATTTTAAGTCCGGGAATGGTGAAGATGACAGATAAAAGACTCCACATAAGGAGTGAAGCTTTTGTCCCAATTTTGTCAGCTAAAGCACCAAATGCTGGCTGGAATAACATAAAAACGAAAAGAGCTATCGTCATTATAGTTGTAGCTGTGTGTTTGTCAAACCCGCTAGTAGTGATCAAATACTTTTGCATATACGTTGTATAGGTATAAAATGTGAGCGATCCTCCAGCTGTAAAACCAATAACCAACAAGAAAGCTTTTCGATGGTTGCGCAGAAGTTCCATAAGGCTACCTGCTTGTTTTTTAGAACGACTTTCTTCAGTGGTTGTCTCGTGGAGAGTACGACGTAAAAAAATCGCAACAATCGCTGCTAGTCCACCAATGGCGAATGGAATACGCCAACCCCACGCTTTTAACTGATCTTCTGTAAGATAAAATGCTAGAATAAATATAACAAGGCTTGCTAAAAGCTGACCACCAATCAGTGTAGTATATTGAAAAGAACTAAAGAATCCCCGGTGATTTTTAAGAGCAACTTCACTCATATAAGTTGCTGTCGTACCGTATTCACCGCCAACAGAGAGTCCTTGAAGCATACGAAGTAAGAGAAGAAGAACTGCTGCTGTTACTCCGATGGTTTCGTAGGTGGGAAGTATGGCAATTAAAAATGAACCTCCGCACATCATAAAAACAGAAATAAGCATTGAACGTTTGCGGCCATAACGGTCAGCGATATAACCAAAAAGCCATCCACCGATTGGACGCATAAGAAAACCAATGAAAAAGACCGCGGCAGCTTTTAAGAGTTGGGCAACAACATCACCATCTGAGGGAAAGAATTGCGACGCAAAATAAATAGAAGCAAAGGAGTAAACATAAAAATCATACCATTCTACTAGATTACCTGATGCACTAGATACAATAGACATGATACGCTTTTTTGTATCATGTGCTGCTAAAGTTACATTATTTTCCATATTATCCCTCTTGAGTTCATATTGGCTTGTTTCCTTCTACAGTATTTTACCTTTTGCGTCATCAAAATTTAAATCGCATAATAATAATTTTTTGTGAAAGGTGCTTTTTGGTTTATTTGAATTGTGTTTTTATGAATTTTGAAATTTCAATTTCCTGTAATAAGTAGAATCAGCCATAATACCTTTATGAAAGTTTACCTTGATCTTTTATACCATGTTTTAAGTAACGGTGTTGATCGTTCAGATAGGACAGGTGTGGGAACGCGATCAATTTTTGGATATCAGATGCGATTTAATTTGCAAGCAGGATTTCCACTTTTAACAACAAAGAAGTTACATTTACGTTCAATTATTTATGAACTTTTGTGGTTTCTTAAAGGCGACACAAATATTGCGTGGCTAAAGGAACATGGCGTATCTATTTGGGATGAGTGGGCTGATAAAGATGGAAATCTTGGTCCTGTTTATGGTTTTCAATGGCGCTCTTGGCCTGCACCTGATGGACGTTATATTGATCAAATAAGCAATCTTTTAGATATGATTAACACAAATCCTGATTCGCGCCGTTTGATTGTATCAGCGTGGAATCCCGCATTGATAGAGGAAATGGCTTTACCACCTTGCCATTGTTTATTCCAATTTTATGTTTCTGATGGCAAATTGTCATGTCAACTTTATCAGCGTTCGGCAGATATTTTTTTGGGAGTCCCATTCAACATTGCTTCTTATGCGTTATTAACGATGATGATTGCTCAAGTTACGGGTTTGAAAGTTGGGGATTTTATTCACACTCTTGGTGATGCTCACCTTTATGCTAACCATTTTGAACAGGCAAAACAACAATTATCTCGTATACCAGGTGCTTTACCTGTGATGTGTATAAATCCAGAAGTAACAGATCTTTTTTCTTTTAAATTTGAGGATTTTAACTTGCTTAATTATGAAGCTCAGCCTCACATCAAGGCGCCGGTGGCAGTATGAAGATTCCAATTTATTTAATTGCGGCTGTTGCTCAAAATGGTGTTATCGGTTGTGAAGGCACAATGCCTTGGCGTTTATCAACAGATTTGCAGCGTTTTAAGGCTTTAACTTTAGGTAAGCCCATTATTATGGGGCGCAAAACTTGGGATTCTCTTGGACGCCCCTTACCAGGACGCACAAATATTGTAATTACGCGCAATCGTACTTTTACAGCTGAAGGTGCTGTTATCGCTCATTCTTTGTCTCAAGCTTGTGATATGGCACAAGAAGTGGCCATTCAAAATGGTGCAGATGCAGTTTTTATTATTGGGGGTGGTGAAATTTTTCAACAAGGATTAATGATTGCTCATAAAATATTCTTAACAGAAATTTTTGCATCTATTGAAGGTGATAGTTTTTTTCCCATTTTTGATAAAGAAAAGTGGACTATTATTGAAACACAATATATTCCACAAGGAGATAAAGACAATTATCCGACGCGTTTTGTAATTTATGAACGGCAGTAGCCATTTAAATGAAAGAATTTATCGATTGATTGTAAACAGGTTAGAGACCTTCTATAAGGTCAATGGTTAAGTTTTGAAAATGGTTGGTTGTGATTCATAACACTAATTAAAGAGGTAATGATGCCCTGGACAAATCAAAATGGCAGTGGCCCATGGAGCGGCGATAGAAATAAACTTGGTGGTGATAAAAAATTACCGCCTAAGAATCCTTTTGGTTCTGGTGGCAATAACGGCGGTGGTAATAGCTCTAATCTTGATGATATTCTGCGTAAAGGGCAGCATCAGCTTAAGCAGTTTGGTGAGAGTGGTATTTTTATTGTATTATTTTTGCTTGCTGTTCTTTTTTGGCTATTCCAGTCTGTTTATATTGTGCAGCAAAATGAACAAGCAGTAGAGTTGCGCTTTGGTGTTCCTAAAGCAGGTATTGTTGGTGATGGTTTGCATTTTCATTTTTGGCCAATTGAAACCTATATGAAAGTGCCTCTAACGGAAAAAACAATCGCAATTGGTAGTCAATCTAATCAGGCACAACAAAGCGAAGGTTTGATGCTTTCAAGCGATCAGAATATTGTTAATGTAAATTTTTCTGTATATTACCGGATTTCAAATCCTAGCCAATTTTTATTTAATGTGAGTGATCAAGAAGGAACAGTACGTCAGGTTGCTGAGAGTGCAATGCGCGAAGTGATTGGTTCACGACCTGTTGATGATGTTTTACGCAATAAGAAAGAAGAAGTGGCTGATGATGTCAAAAAGATTATTCAATTGACTGCAAATAAATATCAACTTGGTGTTGAAATAAATCGTGTATCAATTAGTGAGGCTGCTCCTCCTACTAAAGTTGCTGCTGCGTTTAACTCTGTTCAACAAGCAGAGCAGGAACGTGGGCGGATGATTGAGGAGGGTAATCGTGTGCGTTTTACTAAGATTGGTTTAGCTAATGGTGAAGCTTCACGCACACGAGAAATTGCAAAAGGTGAAAAAGCACGGATGATTGAAGAAGCAACGGGGCGTGCTCAACATTTTCAGGCTATAGCTCGTGAGGCTGCAATTGCGCCTGAGGCTGTTCGCTACCGTTTTTATATGGAAACAATGGGGCGTATTCTTTCTTCACCTAATAAATTAGTTTTGAATCAAACAGATTCTTCAGCAATACCTTATTTACCACTGAATGAATTGTTGCGTAATTCATCAGAAAAAACAGCAACAACATCAACACATTCCTCATTATTATTGGGGCCTAGTGTTTCTGGAGGGCGTTAATTATGCAGCAATCTCGTTTCTTTTTTATTTTGGGTGTTATAGTATTTGCTCTTGTTACTTTATGGGCATCTATTTTTATTGTTTATCCTCGTCAGCAGATGGCGATTAAGCGTTTTGGACAGATCGTAAAAGTAGAATCTGATCCTGGTATTTATTTTAAGGTCCCTTTTTTGGATCAGACAGTTATTATTGATAACCGACTATTGCGTTATGATTTGCCTACACAATCTGTGCAAGTGCGTGGTGGTGCCTATTATGAAGTGGATGCATTCTTTATTTATTGCATTACGGACCCTAAATTGTTCTTGCAACGCATTGCATCGGGTCGGCCACACATTGCTGCGCGTGAAAATCTTGCACCACGTTTTATTGATGCTTTGCGCGCTGTTTACGGTAAACGAGAATTCAAAGCTGCTTTATCGGACGAACGTGGAGCAATGATGGCTGAGGTACAACGACAATTTTCTGTAGATGCAGGTTCGTTGGGTATTACCATTGTTGATGTGCGTATTCGTAAAACCGATTTAACTGATGCTGTTTCTGAAGATGTATATCGGCAAATGGCTGCTGAACGTGAGGCAGCTGCAGAAAATATTCGTGCTCGTGGTCAACAAGAAAGAGATCGTATTGTGGCAGAAGCTAACCGTGAATATGAAGAAATTGTAGCAGCAGCAAAACGTGATGCTGAAATTACACGTGGTGAGGGGCAGGCTGAAAGTATTCGTCTTTTATTAAATGCTAGAAAAACCAATCCATCGTTTTACGATTTTTGGTTGGCGATGGAGCAGTATAAGAATTTGGAGCAAACTTCGATGGTGATTTCACCAAAAGAGGATTTCTTTTTCTATTTCCGCAATTTACCGCAGACAAAATCGAATGTTAACACTAATGGTTGATGTGGGATAATAAAATTGATATTAAAATGAAGGAATAATCACGGCTGTAGACTGTGCTTTTTCATTAAGAGCTTAATGTGTGGCCACTTTCTTTTATGATGGAGTTTTATGGTATTGTAACGGACATGTTGGTTTTGCAGAAATGAATTTGATAATGCTTTTTCAGCATTGAGCAAACGCATGTTATAGGTAGAAATATGTTACTGAAACGCTTTGTCACGGTAATCATTATCTGTATGGTTTTGTCTTTATTAAGATCAGTAAGTTGGTCTAATGTTATCTTACAGAAAGATATATCACTATCAGTTCCTGATTTAGCTGCTACCCTTTTAGATACAGTCGTAAATATTTCTACAACGCAAATAGTTGATGGGACTGAGCAAGATGAACATACTCCTGCTCCTGTTATTTCGAAAGATTCATTATTACAGGAGTATTTTGATGATTTTTTTACGCCAAAAGATGGTCAGGAGGGTAGTCAGTTTCAAAAAGTACGCTCTCTGGGATCAGGTTTTGTAATTGATGCTCAAAAGGGGCTTATTGTTACAAATTACCACGTTATTGTAGATGCTGATGATATTGAGGTTAATTTTACTGATGGCACAAAGCTAAAAGCGAAATTACTTGGAAAAGACAGTAAGACGGATTTAGCTTTACTTCAAGTAACACCAGGAAACAGAAAATTAACAGCTGTACGTTTTGGTAATTCAGAAAAAGTACGTATTGGTGATTGGGTTATGGCTATCGGTAACCCTTTTGGTTTTGGTGGTAGTGTAACGGTTGGAATTATTTCTGCACGTAATCGTGATCTTAATGCTGGTCCTTATGATAATTTTATTCAAACAGATGCAGCAATTAACCGAGGAAATTCTGGAGGTCCGTTATTTGATAGAAATGGTGAAGTGATTGGCATTAATACAGCAATTGTTTCGCCTTCTGGTGGATCAATTGGGATTGGTTTTGCTATACCATCTGATATGGCCATTTCTATTATCAATCAATTGCGTGATTTTGGGGAAGTAAGACGCGGTTGGTTGGCTATTCGTATTCAACCTGTGACAGATGATATTGCAGAAAGTTTGAAATTAGGCCAGGCTGTTGGGGCGTTAGTTGCGGGTAAAATTGAACATGCAAAGGTAGATAATAGTCAATTACATATTGGTGATGTTATTCTTTATTTTGAGAATACCAAAATAAAGAATGCACGTGATTTACCACGTTTAGCAGCAGAAAGTCCTGTAGGGAAAGTGGTAAATATTACAGTTTTACGTGATGGACAAGAAAAAACAGTAAAAGTTAAACTTGGTCGTTTAGTTGAAGCTGATTCAGATGAAAATAAAGCAGAAAAATCTGATAAGAAAAAAAGTAGCGCAAATCCTACTACAATGCAGCTTATGGGCATGACATTGTCAGCACTTAACTCTGATTTACGCCAACGCTACTCAATTGCTGATAAGCTTAATGGATTAGTTGTGACATCTGTAGCACGAGATAGTGCAGCTGATAAAAAACGTATTCGTGTTGGTGAAATAATAGTTGATATCAATCAAAGTGCGGTCACAACAGTTGATGATGCTAAAAAACGTTTTCATAAATTACGTGAAGCAGGACGCAAAAACGCTTTATTTATTGTTGCTCGTCCTGATGGAGAATTGCGATTTGTAACAATCCGAATGGATTGATATTTTGCAATACCTTTATTTTCGTTATAAGAAATAATTTTTATAAGACAGCGCTTTTATGCGTAATGCTGATAAAAAGAGCTGTTATCGTTTATAGATAATACAGTGATATTAACAGTATCTGTATGCAAATTCTAATTTTTTAGCTCATTTAGAATATATTTTATTGTAATTGAAATTCATACGTACAAGAAAAGTTTTTATAGAGAGTATTTTAATTTATCTATTAATCGTAATGCTTTGATCTTATTTTAGAGTTATCGTATTATTTGTTTTACCTCTTTAAAGAATAAAAATACCGTTAGCTTTTTCTCTTTATTTAATTGTATCAATGCTTCTTGTGTTCACATTTGAAGGAATTCTATTTACAACGTCATAGGTAAATACTGAATTCAATATTAATGATAAGCATTTGCAATTAAGTGATTAATTAATGGATATAAAAGGCTTCCATTCATGACACAGAGAATGGTTACATTGATAGCTGGCCCAACGGCAAGCGGAAAGTCAAAACTTGCATTAAAAATAGCTCAAGAAAAAAATGCTATTATCATTAACACTGATTCTATGCAGATTTATAATGTTTTGAATATTTTAACAGCAAGGCCGACAAAAGCTGATACTTTGATTATTCCACACTATCTTTATGGTTATGTAAGTCCCGCTTTTAACTATTCGGTAGGGCAATGGTTGAACGATGTTGAAAAGCTTTTAAGCTCATTTCCGTTAAAACCACTTATTTTTGTTGGTGGAACAGGGCTTTATTTTCGTGCGCTTTTAGAGGGGATTTCACAAATCCCTTCTATTCCAGATGCTATACGAGAAAAATGGCGAATTCGACTTTATAAGGAAGGAGCTGAAAGTCTTTATCGTGAGTTATTGCAGGTTGATGCTGCTCTTTGTGAAAAAATTGCTCCACAAGATGGACAACGAATTGTTCGTGCTTTGGAAGTTTATGAATCGACAGGTAAGAGATTAAGTTGGTGGCAAAAGAAAAAAACGAAATCCTTAATTGCGCAAGATTGTTCAGAGAAAGTTCTTCTTATTCCCCCACGTCAATTACTTTATGAACGCATTAATGAGCGGTTTAACCATATGGTTGAAAGAGGAGTGTTGGAAGAAGTAATTGCTATGAAGAAGCTCACGCTTTCTCCTTTACTACCAGCGATGAAAGCTATAGGGGTACGTGAACTTATGGCTTATTTAGATGGATATAAAAGTTTTGAAGATGCTATTGAAGAAGCAAAAATGCAAACTAGGAGATATGCAAAAAGGCAAATGACGTGGTTTAATAACCAATTTGATGACAAATGGAATCTCATTTATTCATAAAACAAAAAGTGGGGAAAAATATCATAATTGTCTAAGGAAAAGAGAATATTTTGAATGAAAAATTTTTCAAAAAGCAATTTTCAATTGACGGATACCATTAATGAAATTAAAATCTTTATCTATAGAAAGTACTCTTATTGTAGTTGCGTAAAAGATAAGAAGTTCGATTTATGATATTTTCTCCTTATATGCTATAGGCTCCTTTGGAGCCTTTTTTTGTTATGCTGTAGAATAGGCGAGTAGAAAAAATGACAGATCATCCAAGAACAAAAGAAAGAGCAGATGGGAAGATAATGTCGGGGGCTGAAATGGTAATTCAGGCTCTTATTGATCAGGGGGTTGAATATATTTTTGGTTATCCTGGTGGAGCTGTTCTTCCTATTTTTGATGCGATTTATAAACAAGATTCATTTCAACATATTTTGGTGCGTCATGAACAAGCAGCAGGTCATGCGGCAGAAGGCTATGCACGCAGTACCGGAAAAGTTGGCGTTATGCTTGTAACTTCTGGTCCGGGAGCAACTAATGCTGTGACTCCTTTGCAAGACGCATTGATGGATTCTATTCCTATTGTTTGTTTTTCTGGTCAGGTACCTACAACTTTGATTGGAACAAATGGTTTTCAAGAAGCAGATACAGTTAATATTACGCGGTCTTGTACTAAACATAATTGGCTTGTTAAAGATGTGAATAACCTTGCACAAATTATTCATGAAGCATTTCATACTGCTCGATCGGGGCGTCCAGGGCCAGTTTTAATTGATATTCCTAAAGATATTCAATGTGCTTCAGGTGTTTATAGGGCACCTGAAGCTATGACATCTATACATTATCATGCCCAACCAAAAGACAATTCAAAAGCTATTGAACATGCTGCTTCTCTTTTAGCAGAAGCTAAACAGCCTGTTATTTATTCTGGTGGTGGTGTTATTTCATCAGGACTTGAAGCTGTACGACTCTTACGTGATTTAGTTCAATTGGGAGATTTGCCGATCACTTCAACATTAATGGGGCTTGGTGCTTACCCTGCTTCTGGCAAAAATTGGCTTGGAATGCTTGGAATGCATGGAACTTATGAAGCTAATATGGCCATGCATCATTGTGATGTCATGTTAGCTCTTGGTGCACGGTTTGATGATCGTGTTACTGGGCGGCTTGATGCATTTGCGCCTCATGCGCGCATTATACACGTTGATGTTGATCCTTCTTCTATCAATAAAATAGTTAAAGTAGACGTTCCTATTATTGGGGATGTCGCTTATATTTTAAAAGATATAATACAATGTTTGCGTGCGCTACAGCCTGTATTGAATAAGAAAAGTCGAGATAAATGGTGGACGCAAATTAATCAATGGCGTGCTCGTAATTCATTAGTATACGTCGAGAAAAAAAATGTTATCATGCCACAATATGCCCTTGAACGGCTTCACGCTCTTACCAAAGATGCCAATACTTATATTACAACTGATGTTGGGCAACATCAGATGTGGGCTGCACAATATTGTCGTTTTGAGGAACCAAACCGTTGGATGACTTCTGGTGGTCTTGGAACAATGGGGTATGGTTTTCCTTCTGCTATTGGTGTTCAGATTGCACATCCTGACGCGCTTGTTATATGTGTTTCTGGTGATGCTTCAATTCAGATGAATATTCAAGAACTTGCAACAGCAGTTCAGTATAATACACCTGTGAAGGTTTTTATTTTGAATAATCAGTATATGGGTATGGTCCGCCAATGGCAGCAATTATTACACGGCAATCGTCTTTCTAATTCTTATGTAGAATCGATGCCTGATTTTGTTAAATTGGCACAGGCTTATGGAGCAGTTGGTATTTGTTGTTCAAAACCAGATGAGCTTGATGATAAAATTCAACAAATGATTGATTGCGATAAACCGGTTTTATTTGATTGCCGCGTTGATAATTTAGAAAATTGTCTTCCTATGATCCCGTCTGGATATGCACATAATGATATGCTTTTGCCTGATGAGGCCAATGATGAAGTAGTTGCTAATGCTGTTCCTGTTACAGGACAATTATTCGTATAGGAAGTTTGAAATCTATTATATTCAATTAAGAATTTTATTTCAGCTTATTTTACTATTCGTGATCATGATTTAATAGAAATTGGTATGTCGGTCTTAAATTGATAATGAACCGAATATTTAAGCATATATCATTGATTTATTTTTAAAATATGGAAATTGTTACCATTTATTATATGTGTTGATTTGACTGTTTATCAGTCAATCGGAATTTTTCTTCAACAAGAGTAGGTTTAATTAAGGGGGTATAAGCGGTGGATAGGTACAAGCTTTGTAAATGGTGAAAGTATTTTGTGTAAAATTAGTATGACGATGGACTATTTTAATTTTTAAATTACTGAAAACCTATCTAACATTGATCAATTTGGTAAATGCTCTACGTTTTTTGAAGTTTATAAAATATACTAAAATTTGGCTCAAAAATGAGCTGAGATTTTAAAAACACCATAAGGATAAGCTTATCTTTGATAATAGTTTTTATTTTCAAAATGCTTGCTCTTTTTGCGCGAATCTTGTCTTGATAGACTATGCAGTTTTCATCAGAACAAGATAATGCGCTGAAGGCTGTAGCCGCATGGTTGAAAGACGGGAGCTCTCCTGTTTTTCGCCTTTTTGGCTATGCAGGAACGGGAAAAACAACACTTGCTCGCTATTTTGCAGAAACAATAGATGGTTCTGTTCAATTTGCTGCTTTTACAGGTAAAGCAGCACAAGTCTTGCGTTCTAAAGGTGCGAGTAATGCTCGTACTATTCATTCATTGATTTATTGTCCTCGTGGTGAGCAGGAAGTTTCTGATGAGGTAACAGGTAAAACATCTATAACACCAACATTTTCATTAAATCGACAAAGTCCAATTGCGCAAGCTAAGCTTGTTGTTGTGGATGAATGTTCAATGGTAGATGAACAATTAGCACGTGATTTGATGAGTTTTCGCACGCCAATTCTTGTCCTTGGTGATCCAGGTCAGTTGCCTCCCATATCAGGGGGTGGTTTTTTTTCTAATGGTACACCAGATTTTCTTTTATCAGAAATTCATCGACAAGCGTATGATAATCCAATTATTCGCCTAGCTATGGATGTACGTGAGGGGCGTGATATTGCTTATGGAGATTATGGACTAGCGCGTGTTGTTAAGCGCAAAGAGTTTGATCAACAATTGGTATTAGATGCTGATCAACTTTTAGTAGGGCTGAATCGAACGCGTTATCTTTATAATAGACGTTTGCGTGAGTTAAAGGGATTTATAGAAAAATATCCGCAGGTTGGAGACAGGCTTGTGTGTTTGCGCAATGATTCAACAAAACGTTTGTTGAATGGCTCTTTGTGGACAGTTATGACTTCAAAAAAGGAACTTGTTAAACCAGGTATTCATCTTCTTGTTAATTCGGAAGAAAGCGAATGGGGAGTTGTAAAAATTAAACTTCTCAAAGCAATTTTTGAAAATCCTGAAGATGAAATTTCATGGCAAATAAAAAAGAGATATGATGACTTTGATTATGGGTATGCGTTAACTGTTCATAAAGCTCAAGGATCTCAATGGGATAATGTGGTTTTATTTGATGAAAGTTTTGCATTTCGTGATATGAATGCATGTTGGCTTTATACGGGGATTACGCGCGCAGCAAAACAGTTAACAATTGTTCGATAGAATAAGAAATAATTTTTATTGCCTGGTTTTACGGGGAATTGTATTTTTCTCTGTCGTTAAAATTTAATAGAAATGGAAGTGTGTATGGCAGTAAAACTTTCAGTTAATCTCAATGCTGTTGCTGTTTTGCGTAATCGACGCCATCTGCCATGGCCAAGTGTTACAGGTATTGGGTATAAAGCACTTACAGCTGGTGCGGCGGGGTTGACGGTTCATCCGCGGCCGGATGAAAGACACATTTGTTTTTCTGATTTACCAAATATACGTTTTTTAATTAACAATAATTTTCCCACTGCTGAATTTAATATTGAAGGTTATCCAAGTGATATGTTTTTAGATATGGCAGAAAAATATGCTGATCAAATTACACTTGTACCTGATAATCCAGCTCAGTCGACATCCGATCATGGTTGGGATTTTTCTAATGATGCAGAATTTTTAACACCTATTGTACAACGCTTAAAAGAAAAGAAAATTCGTGTCTCATTATTTGCTAATCCAGTTGTAGAGGGTCTTGATATTGTTAAAATGATTGGCGCCGATCGTGTAGAATTTTATACTGGAGCTTATGGTGGAGCATTTAAAGATAAGGAAAAACAGAAGCAAGAGTTAGATAAACTTGTATTGGCGGCCAAAAAAGCCAGAGAGTTGCAATTAGGTATCAATGCGGGACATGATCTGACAGTTTCTAATCTTTCTGCTATTGTTGATCGAATACCTTGGCTTGATGAGGTTTCCATTGGCCATGGGCTTATCGCTGATGCGTTAGAATATGGAATACATGAGACTGTTCAGCGTTTCATCCGTTTATTAGTATAAATTTTTACTTATATTAGTTTGTTAATGTGGGGTAAAATTTTCTTGTCAATCGGAAAAATTGCTTGTTTTATAATTTATCCAAAATCATAGTCATTAGAAAATTGCGATTGATATTATTTGCGATTTAATAGCTTTATTCTAAATAGCGAATTGGATGTTCCATTTTAGGTTAAAATAAACCTTTAACAAGTGTAGAATCGAAATATTACAATGTATCAAGTGCACTGTTTATGGTTGACGTAAATATTTTATTGTATAACTGGTGTTTTTATAATTGTTATCAGTCGTTTAACATGGTATTTCCCTATTTAATTTGAAAATAAAAGTAAGAAATAAGCTTTAAAAAATTATTTTTGTTAAATAAGTGGCACTATACAGATGATTATCAATCCATTTTGGAGAGAGGTTGTATTTTATCATAGGGCAGGTGAGATGGGTTTTAATGCCAAAGTATGATTAGGTTATCATGTTTATTATGATTTTTTACTATTTATTTTGAGATCTAAATATATTTTTAAAAAAATTCTTCGAATTTATAGCTTTGTTGTTTGCAATATGCGAATTTAAAAATTATTCAATTACCGTCCTATTATGAGTAAAAGTTTGAGCATTTGTAAGGTGCAAAATACGTAGAGCGGTTTTTTACTCTTTGTTTATTGAGTGAAAGACATTTAAGCTTCAATTAAATGTAGATATAAAGGAATATTTTCATGCGTGTTTATTATGATTGTGATGCCAACGTTAATTTAATTAAAGAAAAAAAAGTAGCAATTATCGGTTATGGTTCACAAGGACGTGCACACGCGTTAAATTTAAAGGATTCTGGTGTTCAAAATATACAAATTGCTTTACGTCCAGGATCGAAAACAGCTAAAAAAGCTAAAGCAGATGGTTTTAAAGTTGTTGATGTTTCTAAAGCAGCACAGTGGGCAGACCTTATTATGATGGCAACACCTGATGAGTTGCAGGCTGATATTTATAAAGAGCATGTCCATGATTATTTGCGTGATGGGGCGGCGATTGCTTTTGCTCATGGTTTAAATATTCATTTTGGCTTGATTGAGGTTAAAGAAACCATTGATGTTGTGATGGTTGCTCCTAAAGGTCCAGGCCATACAGTGCGTGGCGAATATCAACGCGGTGGTGGTGTTCCTTGCTTAATTGCGATTGCACAGGATGCTTCAGGTAATGCGCATGATGTGGCGTTGTCTTATGCTTGTGGTATTGGTGGTGGACGTGCTGGTGTGATTGAAACAACTTTTAGAGAAGAATGTGAAACAGATCTTTTTGGTGAACAAGCTGTTCTTTGTGGTGGGCTTGTTGAGCTTATTCGTGCAGGTTTTGAAACATTGACAGAAGCAGGTTATGCACCTGAGATGGCTTATTTTGAGTGTTTACATGAGGTTAAATTGATTGTTGATCTCATTTATGAAGGCGGTATTGCAAACATGAATTATTCAATTTCCAATACAGCTGAGTGGGGTGAATATATGTCTGGTCCACGCGTGATCAATGAGAAAACCAAAACAGAGATGAAACGTATTTTAAGGGATATCCAGACAGGCAAATTTACATCAGACTGGATGCAAGAATATAAAGCTGGTGCAGCCCGTTTTAAAAGTATTCGACGTTTAAATGATGCACACCCTATTGAAGAAGTTGGTAAAAAACTGCGTGCTATGATGCCCTGGATTAGCTCTAATGCTTTGGTTGACAGGGAACGTAACTAAGTTTTATTGGGTTATGCGTAAAAAAGTTTAAGTGTAAAACTGGATCATAAAAAAATCTTTTTTATGATGTGCTGTTACGCATAACCTTTATTTTTTGTGTCTGATAAAATTCTTCTTTCCAAATATAAAGTACATGATACTTAAGAAAACAAACCAAAGTGATGTGTATTTTAGAGCTGCTAAAGTATCGGATTCTAACGTCAATAAAAAGATAATAAAAGCAAAGAAAGCCAGAGTAACCCAGCACATAAAAACACCTCCTGGCATTTTATAGGTAGATGTATCATGTTGCGTAGGGTAATTGCGGCGGTAAGTAATATAGCTGATTAAAATCACGGACCATACAAATACAAATAAAATTGCTGAAATAGTTGTAACAATTGTGAAGGCACCTATAGCAGTTGGAGATAACGATGAGAAAATATAGCCTAATAAAATGCATAAGCAAGAAAAGACTAATGCATTGGCTGGGACGTGGTTATTGGAAAGTTTTCCTAAAAAAGCAGGAGCTCCCTGTTTAGTGGCAAGGCCATATATCATACGGCTAGTAGAAAAAATACCGCTATTTGCAGAAGATGCTGCTGATGTGAGAACGACAAAATTGACTATACCAGCAGAAATTGGAATACCCGCAAGTAAAAACATTTCTACAAATGGACTTTTATCTGGAACAACTTGATTCCAAGGTATGACTGACATAATTACAACAAGAGAGAAGATGTAAAAGAGTACAATACGAATAGGTATTGAGTTGATTGCTTTTGGTAATATCTTTTCAGGTTCTTTGACTTCAGCTGCGGTTGTTCCAGCCAGCTCAATGCCAGTAAAAGAAAAAATAGCAATTTGAAATCCAGCAAAAAATCCAGTGATTCCTCGAGGGAAGATATTTCCATCATTCCATACGTTACTAAGAGAGGAAACAGTGCCATTTGGGGAAGTAAAACCGATAAAAATCATATAAAATCCAACAATAATTAATACCAGAATTGCTATGATTTTGATAAGACCAAACCAGAATTCAAGTTCACCAAATAACTTTACGGCTACAAGGTTAAACATTAAGAAGAAAAGGATACAAATAGGAACGGGAATCCATGGGTTGAGTGTAGGCCACCAAAATTGTGCATAACTAATGATGGCAATAATATCTGCAACTCCGGTTACAATCCAACATAACCAATAAGTCCAACCAATGAAAAAACCAACAGTCGGCCCTAATAGTTCGGATGAAAAGTCCATAAAGGATCGATATTGGGTATTAGAAAGTAACAATTCTCCCATAGCCCGCATTACAAAATAGAGAATGCAACCAATAATAGCGTAAACTAGTATAATTGAAGGACCTGCAACGCTGATTGTTTTGCCTGATCCCATGAAGAGACCTGTTCCGATAGCACCACCAATAGCAATAAGTTGTACGTGGCGATTATCTAATCCACGTTGTAATTCCTTTTTATAATCTTCAGCTAAATTTGGTTTATGGTCCATTTTTAGGAGGTCCCCTTTATTATTTAAAACTAAATTGCGCTAACAAAAAGACAATTTCCCATATGGAAGCATGATACAAGTGAGTCGTAAAGTAGAAAACACTTTCAATGACTTTAAAGGTCAGTGGCTTATAGAGAAGAAAAGTGGGTATAGTAAATATAATATTGGCAAAATTACACCGATTTGTTCAAATAGAACAATATAAGTTAACCTATAAGCTTTAAGATATTATTCTTAATAAAGTAATTGGTATTTTGTCATATAGCAATTTACCAGTTACTTTTGTAAAGCAGGTTGATGGTTGATAAAATAAGCATGAAAATTTGTTATTCAAGTGATAACTGTAATTATGTTTTCTACACAAAAGGAACATGATTATAGCCGTTTTACTTACTATACTTTTTTATAAGTGAAGTTTATTGGTAAGATGAGTATATGCTGAAATGAGTTATAATCAACAAACTTTAATAAAAATTGATATAACCTATTTAAACATTCGTAAATATGTTTTCAATGTTAATTTATTTTTATTGAGAAAGTTTATTGTATTTATAGTTTTGTCATAGTGTCTAGTGTGCTTATATTATTTATATAATGACGATTCTTATAAAGCATTTTTGCTATAAAATTTAAAAGAGAATAATAGAGAACAGGTACAATGAATATTGAAAATTTTTGGTAATAAAATGAAAAGGAATTTCAATTTTTAATAGAAATATTGTGATATTTTATCACTAAATTTAACAATAAAATCTTGTAAAATAAATGGTGGGTGATGAGGGAATCGAACCCACGACCCGCTGATTAAGAGTCAGCTGCTCTACCGACTGAGCTAATCACCCACGGTTCTTCAAAAGAAGAGAATGAGCGGTTCTATAACGTTCCTAGAGGAGGATGTCTAGATGGTTCTATTGTTTTTTGTAAGATAAATAAAGTCTATAGCGAAACCAGTGAGGCATATAAGCTTTATATAGTATTTTCTCTTGATCTTGTACAAAAATATCCATTATAAGAAGTTCTACTAATAAATGTTCTAATTATCTATACAGAACGATACTAAAGGATTGTCGAGCGTAATGCCCGAGCAAAATTCAGAAGAATTTTCTTATAATATCAAGCGATGTAAAATTTTTTTTCATTGTATGAATCTTGTCAACAATCATATGAATTTAAGTAATGCCTTGTGGCTTTCTGCTTTTGGGTGCAATTTATTTGCATTCAATGTTATCGATCAATTGTGCGAATGAAAGCTTATGAATTTATTTCATCAACGATGCGCATTTAAGTTTTTTACAACCTTTTCAAAGGATGAACTATGATGGAATGGGTCATTGATCCCCATGTGTGGTTTGGCTTGGTTACATTGATTTTCCTCGAAATTGTTTTAGGGATAGATAACCTTGTTTTCATTGCAATCTTAGCAGAGAAATTGCCATTACATTTGCGTAATCGTGCACGTTTGGTAGGTTTAACTTTAGCATTAATTATGCGGCTTTGTCTCCTCATGGTTATTGGTTGGGTAATGAGCCTTGATAAAGTAATTTTTTCTATCGCATCCTTTGGTTTTAGTTGGCACAGCCTCATCTTAATTAGTGGTGGAGCTTTTTTGTTAGCAAAAGGAACGCTGGA
This sequence comes from Bartonella sp. WD12.1, assembly GCF_002022415.1. Lineage (GTDB taxonomy): Bacteria > Pseudomonadota > Alphaproteobacteria > Rhizobiales > Rhizobiaceae > Bartonella. The sequence goes on along the minus strand of NZ_MUBG01000001.1, from coordinate 978,334 downwards.
GTTACATGAAAGGTTGGAGGGGGCAGCACATGAAAGGAAAACTGGTGTTATTTATGCTGTTTTTTGGCAGGTGATTGTCCAAATTGTTGTACTTGATGCAGTGTTTTCTCTTGATAGTATTATTACTGCAACAGGTATGATCGCCAGAGATCAAGCAGTGGTTATGTACATAGCAGTTGTCATTGCGATGGGTGTAATGATGTGGGGATCTGGCACTATTATGCGTTTGATTAGTCGTTATCCTACTGTTGTCATTCTTTGTCTTGGTTTTTTGATGATGATTGGCTTTACTCTCATTGTTGAAGGATTGGGCTTTCATATTCCAAAAGGTTATTTGTATGCAGCTATAGGTTTTTCAGTTCTTATTGAGTTTTTGAATCAAATTGGGCGTCGTAATCGTGAAAAGATGGTTACAACAAATGATTTGCGTGAACGAACAGCTGATGCTGTATTAAGACTTTTAGGCGGTGGAAAAAAAGACGGTAATCTGAGTGAAACTGTAGATGTTATTGTTGAACAAGCAGCTATTTCTGAGCTTTTTCGACCGGAGGAAAAAGAAATGATACGTGGTGTTCTTGATTTGGCTGATCGTCCTGTGCGCTCTATTATGTCACCCCGTAATGAGATTGAATGGCTGGACTTGAACGGTGATGAAAGCGAGATGCGTGAAGAATTGCAAAAAGTTAAACATAGTCGTTTAATTCTTGCACGCGAAAAAGTAGATGAATTTGTTGGCGTTGCTTTAACTAAGGATCTGCTCTTAAATTGGGCTGAAGATCAAAAGATTAATTGGCAAAGAGCTATGCGTGAACCACTTGTTGTGCATGAAAATACGAGTGTTTTACGATTAATGGAGCAATTACGCCATTCTTCGATTCAGCTTGCGATTATTGTGGATGAGCATGGATCTTTTGAAGGTATTGCAACACCGACAGACATTCTTGAAGCGATTGCTGGTGATTTTCCAGATGATGATGATGAACCTGTTGTGGTGGAACGACTTGAAGATGGGAGTTTTCTTGTTGAAGGGTGTGCGGATATTCGCCATTTGAGTAGTTATCTTGAGCGTGATTTTGTTGATGAAGCAGACCGTTATACTACGCTTGCAGGATTTATGCTTTGGCATTTTGGCCATTTACCAAATGAAGATGAGAGTTTTGAAACTGAAGGTTTGTGTTTTAAAGTGATTGAAATGGACCGTCGAAATATTTCTAAAGTGCTCATCTCTCCCCTTAATTTTGTAGCAGAAAAAGTAATGATTTAGGAAATAAAGAGAATAATAGCCATTTTTTATTATTAATTTTTAGGCTTATACAAATTTATAAATGTATAAACACGGGAAGTATTAAAAAGATTTTAGGTTAAAAAGTAATGTTTATTCCGTGAATTTTTGCATATCTATGTAAAAATAAACACGGGTCAATACCTTGTTACAAGGATATAAGATGCTATTTTGTAATTGAAATTGGTATCTATAATCGTAAAAAATGCACGTTTATTTTAATGTATCGTTATGATGTGTATTTATAAAATCGAGTAAATATATTGATTTAAGTGCTAATTAAATTTAGCACAATTCTTATTATTTGTTTGAACGCAAAAAAATGAAGTGAGTTTAGCTTTTTTCAGGTTAGGTATGCTGCGTTCGTTTTCGATATTGGTGAATCTCAAAAATTGCTACAAAGAACAGTGAAATGATAAATGGTATAATCAAATAGAGCATTCTAAATACAATAAGCGCCGCGATAACGTTAGCGGGGTCTATTTGGGGCATACCTGCCATAAATAAAGCTTCAAGTACACCTACTCCTCCTGCGGGTGCATTAGAGAGCAGGGTAATGGTAAAAGAGGCTAGGAAAACACCGAGTACAGAGATAAAACAAATATCAGTATTGTATGACAGTACGGCATATATAATTCCCGCTGCTCCTAAAAGTTCTAATGGACTAATCAGAAGCTGTTGGATGACAATTTTAAGCCGTGGATAAGAAAGTTGAATTTTTTTGCTTATGTATAAAGGTCTTAACTGAAACCAACTACCGAAAGTGTATAGCGCTATAAAGGCGAGTAAAATTACACCAATTATTGTACCAAGCCATACGGGAAGATCTTCGTAAATGAGCATGATAATTTTAGGTTGCAAAATTAAAACGATGCCAGAAAGCAAGATTGTGCCAATTACAAAAGTAAAGGAGCAAAAGCCAACTAATATTGCAACTTCTGTTCCACTTAACCCTTTCATTTTATAAGCACGATAGCGTACAACAGCACCAGAAAAAACTGAAGCTCCGATATTGTGTGAAAGCGCATAAGTGGTAAATGAACAGATGGCGATGAATACCCAAGAAATTTTACGACCAAGATGTTGCAAAGCAATTCGATCATACCCAGCAAGAGCTGCATAAGCGATGAGTGAACAAAAACAAGCTAGTAACCACTGATGTACCTTTAAATCGGCTAAACGATCTAGTACATCAATTAGAAAAATAGTTGATAGCTTTATATAAAGAATACGGATCGATATCAGCATTGTTAGGATGCCGATAAATGGCCATATAAATTTTTTTAATTTCACACTTTTTTATCCATTTCCGGGTTTTTATTCATGACTTTTGTGCACATAATTCATGATTATTCATCTTAGATTACAAATCATTGTTTTGCTACATTCTCCATAATCTCAAGTGCTTTTTTGTCATTATCATTACAATGGCTACACATCAATTAATAAAACAGGCTGTTTTTGTTTTAAGTAGTGTATAAACTTTAAGGTTGGGTATATTGGTTGTGCGCTGTCCTACTTCAATAGTACAATAACATCTTTTTGTATATTTCTAAATATTAGTTGCATTAATAATTTCTTGTTTTATGGTATTTTTTGCTAATTGTTTCAATTTTATCTGCAATTTTTCTATTGGCAAAATTTTTATTCTTCACTTAAAATCAAAGACTTACCTTTGTTTGTTAAGAAAAAGCGCAAATCTATTTGCTAATACAGTTGTAATCACTCATCACAACATGACTGATTTTTTAATAGTGAATAGAAACTCTGGACTAAAATTTTCATTGATATTAAAAATTGTTTACGTATTTCATCAATTTACGTGAAAATTTCTCTAAATATTTTTAATTTTGCCAAGGTTAATGAAAACGGAAAGATTTAAGCAAAATAGAAAGAGCTATTTTTGTAAAGACCATATCATAGAAGTGATTATTCAATGGTTTTAAGCTTGAATTTGATTTTATGAGGATAAAAATTTTCTAATATTGGCAAAATTTAAGATAGTAGAAAATTATTTTATTAGAATAGCGGTAAGTTTCATAATGAAAAAAGCAATAATAAAATTTCCTAACAATGATCGTTAATCATATTTCTAGAAGGTAGTAGGAAGTTATCAAGGTTCTTTCTTTCTAGATTAAATGATATGTGTGCAGAGATAAAGGAGGGAACAAGAGAGGCATTTTTGCAATGATAAGAATTTTTTGCTGCACACTGACTTTTAAGTGGGGGTAGGTTGATAATGCTCCGAATTTTAAATCAGCCATTGTATAAAAAGAGCAATTAATTCTCTTTTATTCCTTATTCTGAGGGATAGTTTCTCTTGAATGTGTAGGGGGTAGTACTAAGGTCATGATTAAATTTTTCATAGTTAATCACGCGGTAGCAATAAATCCTTTTTTGTTTTAATAAGTTGGTGTTTCTATAGGGCATTGGTTATGGTACACTGAATACCAAACCACTCCTAAAACCGTAATCCATAGTCCAGCTAGAAACATAACCCTAGAAAATAACAAATGCTATTTGTGTGATGATAATAGAGAGTTGCAATGGTTTTGATAGATACAAACTTTTAGTAAAAATGCACTTCAACACCAAATATCTAAAAATGAAACTCTTTCAATGGGTTGTTTGATAAGAGACGAAGTTCTATTTTAGAAACTGTTTGTATTTGGTTACGTAATAATAATCCTTAGAGAACAAATATCTCGCTAATAATGAAATACGTAAATAATAAACAATTATTTCAGAAAGAAATGCTCAACATAAATCCAATAACAAGAGTTGTAATTGATAGTGTGTCATAGAATATAATTTCTTGGAGCATTTTTTAGGAAATGAGTTATTTAAAACGATTGTAGTTTTATAAGAAGAGAAAAATGGCACGTTATATGAATTGATGTGCCACTTTTGTGGTTTATTGAATTTTATTGTTTATGCTTTCTCTTTTATTTTGCTTATGCCCCAGTTACTTAACAGTAATAAAATGGGTGCTGCAATAAAGATAGAAGATAATGTTGCAATAATGATGCCAAAGACCATAGGCAATGCAAAATTATAAACAGCACTTCCGCCCCATAATGCCATAGGCAACATAGCTAATATTGTAGTGGCTGATGTGAAGACGCAGCGTGTAAAAACTTGATTAATCGAGAGATCTATCAATTGATACATCGGCATTTTTTTATAAAGACGCATATTTTCACGCATGCGATCATAAACAACTACTTTATCGTTAATCGAATAGCCAACAATTGTTAAAAGAGCGGCAATAGCAGTCAAATTAAAATCAAATTGAAATAAAGCAAAAAGACCAATCATTTTTGTGATGTCAAGGATAAGTGTAACAATTGCTCCAACTGCAAAGAACCATTCAAAACGCCACCAAATATAGAGTGACATAGCAATTGCTGCTAGTGTAACAGCAATAACACTAGCTGTGACAAACTCCTCTGAAATTTTAGGGCCAACAATTTCTATTTGATCAAATATAGCATCTGGGTAGATATTCTGTATGGCTGTCTTAACCTTATCCATGGCAACAGTTTGTTGTACTTCATCGCCGTTTTGTTTCTGGATACGAATTAAAACTGTATGTTCATTGTCAATATTTTGCAATTTTACTTCACCAATATTAAGGGCAGAAAGCGTTGAGCGCAAAGTAGCCAAATTTGCTGGCGCCTTTGTTGTTATACTCATTTGACTGCCGCCAATAAAGTCGATACCGAAATTTAGACCAGGTTTAAAGAACAGAAAAATTGAAGCAATTGATAAAATAATTGAAATACCAATACCTATAAAACGGGCTTTCATAAAACGGAAAGTTGTATTGTGTAAGGTAAAGTCAAAAAAAAGTTGAATACGCAACGTTTTTATTTTCCATTTACGGACAACCCAAACCATGATGATACGCACCATGGTGATGTCAGTGAACATGGAGATAATAATTCCAAGTAACATTGTGATTGCAAAACCGCGAACAGGGCCGTTACCAAACCAAAAAAGTAAAATGGTTGCAATAATAGCTGTAACATTGGCATCAACAATGGTAGCAAAAGCTTGTTTAAATCCACGATCTAAAGCGGCAAAGGCGCTGACACCTTTTCGACTTTCTTCCCGAATACGTTCATTAATCAAGATATTAGCATCGACAGCAATGCCAATACCCAAAATAATACCGGCAATACCTGGTAGTGTGAGTGTAGCACCGAGAAGACTTAATGCTGCAAGTGTCAAAATAGTATGCAGTGCTAACGCTATGTCGGTGATAATACCCCAAATACCGTATAGAAGGAACATGAAAATGGCGACAAGAACAAAACCTATAATTCCTGTATAAAGTCCCATTTTAATAGCATCTGCACCAAGATCTGGTCCTACAGTTCTTTCCTCAATAACAATTAATGGTGCGGGCAAAGAACCAGCTCGGAGTAGAGCAGCAAGGGTTGATGCTTCTTTTATATCAAAATTTCCTGTGATTTGACCCTGTCCATTAGGGATAACGCCATTAATAACAGGAGCGGTCAAAACTTTGTTATCAAGAACAATTGCAAAAGGACGGTTAATGTTTTTACGCGTTATTTCCGCAAATATTTTAGAACCAATTGAATTCATGGTGAATGAGATAATTGCACGCCCTGGCATTTGCGGGTCGAAACCTGCACGTGCATCTTTTAGTACATTTCCATCCAAAGCAATTTGATCATAAATTGCATAATGTTGGTTTTCATCAGTATATCCAGGAAGAATTGAAACACCTATAGGCGGGGTATTTACATCCACATTGGAAGGAACAAGATGGAAGGTCATTTTTGCGGTTGTTCCTAGAAGATCACGTAATTGTTTTGGATCTTGGAGACCAGGCAATTGAACCATAATACGATTAGTTCCCACTTTTTGAATAGCGGGCTCAGCTACACCTATCTGATCAATACGTCGGCGAATGATTTCTAAGCTTTGTTCGACAGTGTTTTTAATACGGTCCTTAATACCAGATTCAGTTAATGTTACACGGATGTTCTCATTTTGAGTGCTAATAGCAATATCATTGGTTGTGGTACCAAAGCTATTTTGTATTGGCATGATCAATGTTTCTAAAGCGGTGACGGCTTTTTGATTTTGTGTAGGATCGGAAATAACAATAATAATGTCATCTTCGATGATACGCATATTTGATATACGGATTTTTTGTTCACGCAGTTTTGTGCGTACATTATCTAAAACTGTGCGTAACTGATCACGCTTTAATGTTTTTACATCAACTTCCATTAGGAGAGAAGACCCTCCTTGAAGATCAAGTCCAAGTGTCACCTGGGTATTAGGCAGGAATTTAGAGTTTTTAATTTGTTCTTGTGAAAATAAATTAGGTAATGCAACGTAAATGCCGCTTAAAAGGATAAGGCAATAGAGAGTAATTAGCCAGCTAGGTGTACGCATGATATATTCCAACTAATAGACACTGTAAGAGTTATTAAAGTTAAGCGCGCAAAGTAAAATTAAACGGATAATTTTGCAGCTCAAAAAACGGAAGGAGCAATGTTAATTGAAAAGTATTATTTTTGAAAACTATAGCACCTTATACGAGCAATAATTATAGGATTTAAAATATATTCAATGCCTGTTTTGGAAAGTTGTAACAGATAAATCATAATGGGTATAAGCTGTTATACATTTTTATTTGTAATCATTGTGAAATTCAGTTGATTGTATTTATTTTCTAGATAAAGCCATAATACCGACTACATTATCAGTATGTGGTACTCTGATCAAGTGCATACGCATTTCTAAGTTATTGATCAACTATATTGCTCAAGTTGAACAAAAAAACAAATTGTACAAAAGAGAAAATTTGTTGCAATATAAAAGCAAAAAACATGCTAAAATATTTTTTGTCTTATTTGATTTTAGGTTTATTAGCCTCCTTTATCAGCATTATTGGGTGAGGGGAAGCTTTTATGGAATTATTCTATGGGAGTTGGAAATATTATCTTATGCCATATTTTAAAAGGAGTTACTCTTTTTACTTATTTTTAGGGCGGATATGTATTTATTCTTTAAAAAATTATGTGTTTTCTTCTCAATCATCACGATTAGTGTTTTATTTAGCACTTTTTCATGGGGAAATTTAGCATCTCCAACTACAGAAACTGGACAGTCAATAACTTCACAATTGGTTGAAGAAATTGTTCAGCAACAACAGCCAATTCTTGAAACTCTTAAACAAGATATCGAGTCTTTACAAAAAAACTTTGAAAATGAATCAGAAGATGAACACGTTTTAAAAGAGTGGCGGTTGCAGGCACAAGATATCAGTAAACGTGCTTTAGAAGCTGCATTTGTTTTACGCGCTCCTCTTAATAACATTAATATACTTCTTGACCAGTCAGCTCAACTACAAGATGGTCAAACAGACTTAGAAAACCAAAATAAGGAACGCTCTGGTCTGATAGAGCAAAAGGCTAAAATTAATAGTATAGTATGTCAGTTTGAAGAGATATTTTTGACTGCAAATAAGATGACGGAACATGCTATTTCTCAATCTCGAGCACTGTTTACACGCGCGCTTACGTACAAATTTGAATTTTCAATGTCAATGCTTGAAGATATTATTACAAAAACCAAAGAGGCTTCATTTGATTTTATTTCGTTGTTCAACTCTTGGTGGAAATTTGTGTATTATTTCAAACCATTACAATTATTTTCTACTTTTTTATTCCACTTGTTGTTGCTTTAGGTCTTTCTTATTTTTCGTGTGCAGGTATTGCGCACGTAAGGTGCCTCGTTATCAAAGACAATGAGGAAGTCCCTTATCTACAGCGTTTATTAGTTGCTTTTATTTCAATTCTTTTACCTTCATTTGTATGTATTCTTTGCATTTATTTGACGTTTTTCCTATTGCACTATTTCAGTTTGACTTTGGGAAAGCTTGCAGAAGTATTTCATACAATTGGGCGCCAAATTATTATGGTCTTTTTGATAAATCGTATAGCAGTTGCTCTTTTATCACCAAAAATGGCGCCTATCCGCCTTGTAAATGTTGCGCCATCACCAGCATATCAACTAATAATTTTACTTACTCTGTTAGGCGGAGTTTTAGCACTTGATGCTGTTTTTAATAGCATTTATTGGGCTGTTTCAGCATCTCTTTCTTTGACAATTGCTAAAAGCTTTATTGCTGTTTTTCTCGTAGGAGTTTTGCTGTTTATTATTTCGTTTATACCTTTGCAGTTTAGACGTAGGCGTTTTCAAAATGAAGAGATAAAACCGCTACTCTGGCCACTTTATATACGTATTCCTCTCTTTGTATTGGGATTATTTCTCATTGTGATGGATTTTTTAGGTTATATTGGTTTAGCGCGTTTTGTTGTACAACTGATTGTAATCAGTAGTGCATTTTTGATTCTGATGTATTTGGGGATGCAAAGTACACGTGCTATCGCATCCAAAGGGGAATTTATCAAAACAGGAATTGGTCACACCTTGATGAAATGGTTTCATCTCGAAGAGAAAACAATGGATCAATTGGGAACTGTTATTAGTATTCTTCTTAATATGGTCGTGTTTGTATTTTGTACGGTGCCAATTATTGGGCAGTTTGGGTTTTCGTATTCTGAGATAGGGGCAGTATTTTGGCAATTAATGACTGGTTTTCAAATTGGAAATATATCTATTTCTTTGATTTCTATTATCATGGGAATAGTTGTTTTCTTTGTTTCTTTGTTCATTATTCGCCTATTTATTGGTTGGCTAGATGGCACAGTAATGGAGCGTGGGGAATTCGATCTAGGTGTGCGTAATTCTATCAAAACGGTTATAAGCTATGGGGGTATCGCTTTATCGGTCTTGTTAGGAGTATCAACAGCAGGTTTTAATCTTAGTAGTTTAGCACTTGTTGCTGGGGGACTTTCACTTGGTATCGGTTTTGGTTTGCAGAATATTGTCCAGAATTTTGTATCTGGGCTGATTATTTTAATCGGGCGTCCATTTAAATTAGGTGATTATGTAGAATCAGGATCGGTTCGTGGTATTGTCAAACGTATTAGTGTGCGTGCAACTGAACTTGAGACATTTCAACGCCAAACAATCATTATTCCTAACTCAAATCTCATTAATAACAACGTAAATAATTGGACACGTCGTGGCAAAATGGGGCGAATTGATATACCTTTGACTGTTGCAACTAATATTGATCCAGAATACGTCGTTCAAATGTTGCTAGAGATTGCTTCTGCGACAGAGGGGGTTTTGAAAAACCCTGCACCGCAGGTGAGTTTTACTGGATTTGATAAACAAAACTTTTCATTTACCTTGGCGATTTACGTACCTAATATCACTTCTACTTCTAAGGTAAACAATGCTCTTCGCTTTATGCTTTATAAACGTTTTTTTGAGGAAGGGATTTTGGAGTGCTAAAATATTTTTATATTTTTATTACGGTGACACTGTTCAGTGTTTTTTCTATGAAAGTTTTTGCAGCGACTGTGAAAAATAATGGTTTAACAGTACAGTTACTTATTATTGCAGAAGGAAGTGCACGTTCAAATATTTCACTAGATACTGGCCAAATGATTACAGTTTGTACGAAGGGCTGTTTTATTACTTTTTCCAATAAGGATAATTATGCAATAAAAACAGACGATACTATAGAGATAGATGAAAGTAGAGTATTTTTTAAATAAAATAGTTTACGATTCTTTTATTATAGGGTGCTTGTTGGAAAAGTTTTATAGTAAAACTTTCTGATCTATTTAATTATGGAATTGGTGATATATTTATGAAAATTTTGATGCTTTTTCATAAAAAGGATTGCGCGCATATTCGAGAAGATTAGAGAGAATAAGAAGAGGCTGATACGCATTTATTACGCTCAATTCAGATATGTAAAATCAGATTGCTTAAAGAATCTATATATAGAGCCCTAATTTTTATATTAACTACAACAAGATGTTTAAGCTGTAGAACTCAAAATTGCTTTTTTAAAAATGTTTGGAGTAGTTTACATCATGGTTCATGATGGCAGCTCTAACTGTTTAGCGAAGCATTATTAGTAAATTATCAAGAAGGCATGATTTAAAAAATGCCTTACTTAAAGGACTCTTTATTTATCATTTTGCTAATTACCCATGACGCTTAACAATACTATAATTCTTTACATAAGATGATTTAAAAAGAGATTTTTTATCATTTCCGGTAAGACTGAAGTAGGAAAAGATTTTATATAATGGTGCGGACGGCGGGCGAATCAGGCTTTAACAAATAGAATCCAATCACATAAAAATGCGTAAAGACGTGTTGCTATATATAGCTTTTTATGATTCAGTAAGAAAATTAATGATTAAAGGAAGAATCTGATATCAAAAATTAAAGGTGGTCGAAAAGGTGGTCGAAAAGGAGGGGTAAATGAGGGCGATTCATAGGTTATCAGCATCGTTTGTAAAGACGTCTCCTCAGGGTAAACATTGTGATGGAGCAGGCTTGTGGTTAAATGTTCGAAAAGACAATACACGCACTTGGTTTTTTCGTTATACATACCGCAATAAACGCCGTGAAATGGGGTTTGGTCCTGTTACAAAAACTTCTTTAAAGGAAGCACGCGAACTTGCTAAACATTATAGCGATATTCTTAAAAGTGGCAACGATCCTATTGTGTTTCGAGAACAAAGCATTTTAAGGCAGCAAAGCAATGTTTTTCAAGAAATTGCTCAAGAGGCTTTTGAAAGTAAAAAAGCTGAATTAAAAAATGAAGGCAAAAATGGTCGTTGGTTTTCTCCACTAGAGTTACACGTTATTCTACATATAGGTAATCTTCCTATAGAAAAATTAACAGCGAATATTATTCGTAATGTTCTTGCTCCACTTTGGCATAAAAAAGGAGATACAGCGCAAAAAGCACTGAACCGTATCAATATTTGCTTAAAATATGCCGCCGCTCTTGGCTTGGATGTTGATTTACAAGCTTGTATGAAAGCACGCATCCTTTTAGGAAAATCACGTGCTATATCAACAAATATTCCCGCTATGCCATGGCGGGAAGTTCCAGCTTTTTATCAATCCTTAAATAATGACCTCCTTTCAAATTTAGCACTGAAATTGCTAATTTTGACTGGAGTACGGTCATATCCCTTGCGATATTTACGTCTTGAGCAAATTGATAAAAATATATGGACGATACCAAAAGAAAATATGAAGGGTATTGTAGGAAAAGTTTCAGACTTTCGCGTACCGCTAAGTAATGAAGCTTTGAGAGTCATTGAAAAAGCTCTTTCTTTTGAAAAAAATGGTTTCTTATTTTCTGGTCTTAAAGGCACCCCAATTTCTGATGCAAGCATGGCAAAACATATGAAATTTTGTGGTTTAAAGTATCGTCCTCATGGTTTCCGCTCAAGCTTACGGGATTGGATAGCAGAAACAACATCAACACCATTTGAGATTGCAGAAACGGTTCTTGCTCATTCAGTTGGTAGTTCAGTGACAAAAGCTTACATGCGAACAGATTTTTTAGAACAACGACATGCTCTCTTAGAACAGTGGGCTACATTTATATCAGGAACGACTTGACACAATTAAGAGAATACGTTTATACACGGGCCAGGTGCTTAAGAAACACTGAATCGATAGCGGATTGGTTACCGAAATAATCAGTTCTCCGCGTTTTAAAGACTTTGACTCATTGTATGCGTGTAGCGTATAGTGACCTCGTCGGGTGTAGTTATGCGATACAATACTCTTTATGGGGAAAGCATAACGACGGACTATCGACCGTGTTTCTTAACACCCGGCGCTCTTTTTTAAAGTGTCATTAAGAAACCTTTAATCGATAGGAGTTCATTATGAACAATTTAATAAAAACCCCACAAACCACGTTGACAATGTCTAGTCGTGAAATTGCAAAGTTGTGCGGTAAAAGGCATGACAATATCGTAAGAGATATCCGACAAATATGTACTGACCTCAAAATTGAGGTGAGTGATTTTGCAAGTTCATACAAAGATTCAACAGGTCGTATACTTCCTTGCTTTAACCTCCCTAAACGTGAATGCCTTATTTTAATCTCAGGTTATAGCACAGTGTTACGTGCTAAGATTATTGATCGTTGGATGGAACTCGAAGGTCAATTACAACCTAATTATGAATTATTTTCTCGTGATTTATTAAAATCGCCTTCAGGTATTGGTGAAATTTTTGGAATGATTATAAAGCGTTTGTCAGATGCAAATAATCTCGAGGGAGAACTTGAACATTACAAATCAGTTACAACAGAAGCTAAACGTGTTTTAGAAAGTCCTGTTGCAAAGGCTGCCTAATTTAGGAATATAACCATACCTTTCCCCTGTAAGATGGGGAGAGGTCCAGTTTTGTATTTGTATGCAGAGCAAGTTATTCAGGTTTTCTGAACATGCTTCCATCCACACAACTGTTTACCGTGTTCATTATGCTTTAAAATGTCTCGTGCTAAGTTTGGACTGATTGCATTGAGATCTTTTCTGTCTAAATAAATAGGCAACCATCCAAGACAAGAGGAAGCGTATTTATTTGTCGCGCACCCAGTTAGAGAGAGCAGCACGTACATCATCATCACGTTTCTTATTAATCTCATTTTCTATTTCCAACCTTGTTGTAGCTACTTTTAAAGATTCCTTAGTTTGTTTGTGCTGTTCAACTTTCTTTCCAAGACGAAATGCCTTTGCTAAAGTTATAAAGAAAGCGATGGATGCTGTTATTATAATCACCAAATATCTTTTCATCCGCTGCTCTCCTTTTTTCTTAAAATAGCTTCCTAAATAGTTCTGCCTTTCTTGTAAGCTTTTAGATAAGTTCTTTTGACACGATCTGAGACGAGAACAATAATCAATCCTACAAAAATAGCAGCCATCCACCAATGATCCGAGATTGCTTTACCAATATGAACAAGCGGTTCGACAAGAGCACTCATTTTTCCTATTGAGAGTTTAAGACTATCGAATGCCCCCATTTGTTCTGCTCCTATGAGAGTTGAACTGGCAGCAACAGCACCCCCCACCATTTGGGTTTTATCTGCATCTTTAATAATGTGTGTACCCTTTTTTCTCAAATCGGCCATGCTGACACCAGAACGGCGAAGACTAATCATTGGCGTGGCCACATCAAGCGCTGCTTGAGTTTTTGCACCAACAACACCATCAACCTCTAAATTATGATCAGTTTGAAAAGAAAAGATTGCACTGCGTGTATCTGGTCCATAATCACTATCAATGGCAACAGGATAACCAAGATCATTGAGACGTTTTTGCAGAGCTTCAATACGGTAGCCTTTACATCCTAGTCGTAAACCACTGGCACGAACAGGATTACTAACCTCTGCTGATTTCTTTGTGATGGCACAATAAGCATTACGCATGCGTCGGCCATATTCTTTAACCATACCACTGCCATTGTAAGCACGTGCAATGGCATCAAAATCTTTGTCTCGTAAACTTGAAGCAAGACCACGGACTTTGAAAAAAGAAAACATCGCTCTTATTTGTTCGTCTTCACATGAACACATGCTGGTGACAAAATCTTGAACACTGTCCCAACCAAGAAGACCATAGTTTTTTCCAAGAACTTGACCAGCACCATAAGAAGCAGATTTTAAAGCAGCGTCTTCATCAATGGTCATAGCTGCAATAAGTAATTGTAAAGCTTGAGTGTTTGTTTTTTGCTCTTTATATCCTCCATCTTTGGGGCTAATCCACTTCTCTCTCGCAAGATCTTCTTTGACAGCTTGTTTACGCTTATGAGGGGGTAAATTCTTATAAAACTGATGTTTTTCAAAAAGGACTTTTACACGCTGTTCATCATCAAAACCTTTACCATCTGACTCCACAGAAATAATCGCAGCAACGACAGCTTCTTCACAACCAATCTCTTGTGCTAAGGATTTCACCAGACCTTGTGTACGTGCTTTGCATTCACCATTGAGTAATTTTTCTACAATCTCTGTCATGTATCTTCCCCTTCCATATGAATAACACCTTCACCTTCATCGTAAGCATGAGGCGGGGCGTTATCATCTATTGTGTCGTCTTTATCGGGTGTGGTGTTTATGACGTTTTGCGCTGTATTCTCTTGTGCTTCATTAAACAGTTCACACTCTATGCTTGTTGTATAACCGCCCGCTGTATCCAACCGATGTTTGACACTTTTAATGCGCCATTGTTCTGGAATGTAAGGACGGAAAGGAGGGACTTGGATAAGCTTCATTTCAGTTTGAATGAATGGATCTCCACCCATATCACACGAAAATGTGGCTTTACCCCGTGATGATTTATTACGATAAGCGGCAATAGCAGCAACGGCTTCTGATTGATTGTGGTAGGTATATTTTAATTCATGAAAAGGCGCCTGACCGGTTTTGACCTCTTTCTTTTCACCACTGCGTAAATCATGATAGGTTGCTATCACACCTCCTTTCTTTTCTTCCTCTTGGTTTTCAACTTTGTCTTGCTTTTTAAGTGTTTTTTCTGACCGAGCTAATGAACGCAAAGGGGATTCATCCATATGAATGGATGTTTCTTCATCATACTCTTCAATTGTCTCTGGGTTTTGTGCTGCTGATGCTGCTTTTTGATCATCTCCTTCACCTGGAGTTAAGCCCTGGGCTTCACCTGCTTCATCACGTGCACTATATTTAAAATCCCAAGAGCTACACATCCTTTCATGAATAGCGACCACAGGCAGCATCTCTCCAGTGGTAGCCTTGCCTTCACCACGTTTAGCCAGAACAAGTCTGCTATCCATAGGTTTTGGCACAGCGTCATATTCTGCAGCAAGACGTGCTGCAAAAGCCATGTCGCTTTCACCCGTTTGATCAATGTGACGCACGACAATCTTTGCAAGAGAAGGATCAATCTCGGGAATATAGCCATTGCGCGTTGCTATTTCTTAAATGATCTTGCCTAGTGTTGTCTGATGATAAGATTGGCTTTTGGGGGTTCGATAAGATGTGCTCATAGAAGCTGCACGTCCCGTCACACTTAAACTTTGTGGTGGACTGCTGACAGATATTTCATCAATCAGATAGGATCCCATGTCACGTGCTTTACCCTCTTCATAGCCAAGCGTTATGGAAAGAACTGTTCCAATTAAAGGGATCTCTAAAAAACCATTATCACTGATACGCGCACGATCATCGAGCTCTATGGTGATCCGATCACTTTTGTCTTCTGCTTCATCGGTTATTTCAATGGATAGAACATAATCCATTAAAGCTTTTGTGACATCCTCACCATTAGACATCACTCTGCAGAAAGGTTTCATTGTTTGCTGCCCCAGAGCTTAATGACGGGTGTTGCTTGAGGGTAGGGAAGGGAAGGCAAAATAATTTTAACCCCTGCTTTTAAAATGGGTCCGAGATTTGCAAGTCCATCATTAGCTGTGTAAACACGCTCAACAGCCAATGCTTGCTGACCCTTTGGATAGTGTCTCCAGCAAATGGCATCAACCATATCGCCATCTTTGGTAACGTAAATATCACTCACCAAATGCCTCCATCTCCACCATATTCTCTCAGTTGCAATGTGAATTCTTGCTTGCGTGGATCACCGTTTAGACGAAAAAAGCTCTGTTTTTCATCTACGGAAAGAATAACAAATTTGCCGAAAATTTTGCCTTTTCCACTGACCAGCAAATGTGGCCCCATATGAGCCATACTCCGTAGTCTGTTTAACTGACCATAACTTCTCTTAAAACCCGGATAAATCACGCCTGATAGAGAATATTCTGCATTGGCAATGGCCGGCAACTGAAACGCTGCTTTACTGCCTAGACGTCCTTGTTCTACCCATGGAACATCATAAGTCATCTCAAGTTCTTGATAGGCAGCTGTTTGAACAGAAAAAATAAAATCCCCCAATGCTAATATCATGACGCTTAATCCGAAAAACTTGAGTTAATCGCTAAACGTTGCTGTCTAGCCTGATCTGCAAGAGCTTTTTTGATAGCAGCACTGATCTCTTGTGGAGAGCCGTTGCCCCCATTGATGATTAAATCGCCAGTTTTAATAGATGCATCAAAATTAGTGGGCTTATTATTATGTTCCTTATATGGCATAATCGGTTCAGGCGCTTGAAATACCACTACGGAAGGTTGTTTGCTTCCATCGTTAACATATTCTCCATTTCTGTAATCACGTTGCTCAGGAGGGATGTTTGGAACAACAGTTGAATGAATAATCTTTTGTGCGTATGTTGTTGTCTCTTGTGTGAGATTCTTTAAACTCTCGGTCGTGCTTTTGCTTACTGTAACGTTGAAGCCTAACTTGTCTTTGACAAAATCAGGCATCCAACTCATTAATTTTTGCACCGCACTAGAAAGCCATTGTGTCATAGCATTCCATTTACTTTTAATGCCATCCCACAGTCCCGTAATTAGATTGGAACCGACTTCAAATAAATTGAGATTAGAAAACCAATCAAAAAATTGATTAATTGTCTCCCCAAGAGAGTCCCATAACCGCCCACAAGAGGCCATGACTTCATCCCAATTTTCGTAAAGCCAAACAGCTGTTGCAACAAGCTTCTTAATACCATTAATTACATAACCGATAAGCGTATACTTCATGATGAAGTCACCCAGCTTAACAAAGGCATCGCAAATCTTATTGAGTGCTGAAATAAACCAGGCTTTGACCGTTTCCCAATGCTTATAAAGCTTATATATTCCCACAATGAGCCCTACAATCCAACCACCGGGCAGAAGCATGATAATAGCCCCAAATTTATAAAAAGCATCTGCAATTCCATCTAATAGCGCACTAAACCATTTCTTGATTTTATCCCAATAAACATAAAGCGCGACTCCTGCTGCAATAAGCCCCGCAATACCACCAATGATCCATCCAATAGGTGTGGTCATAATGGCTGTACCAAATGTAAAAAAGGCCACACTAAGTGCAGCAATTGCCGCTATAAGTGGCCCTACAATGAAAGAAACAAGGGCTGCAAGACCTATTTTAAAGAGGCTTATTTCGCCAGTGAGTGGTTCTAACCATTTAAACCAGCCTTTAATACTTTCTGTAACATTTGTGATATTTTGCCTTAATTCAGAAGTAGGATCACATAAATCCTGTATAGCTTTTCTTAAAACCCTCGCCCAATTTGCGACAGTTGTTTGAATGAGATCACGGTTTTCATCAATCAGCTTTGAAAAGGCATCAATCATATCATTGATTACCGGCATGAACCGTGCCCCAATAAAAGTGGCAACACCACCCAGTTTTTTCTTAAAAGCCCCGAGCTTATCACTTAAATCTGCAGCATAGTGAGCAACATCAGCCCCCATAAGCCATCCGCTCTTTTTTGCCTTTTCAAACAACTCCTTGATAGGTTCCATACCTTGTGAGAGCATGGCAGCCATTTCTTTACCGTCACCACCAAAAAGCAAGGCAGCAATATGTTGCCTTTGCGCTTGATTGTCTATCTTACTCATTTTGTCGGTTATTTCTTCCAACAAGTCTGAGTTTGATTTAAGCTTTCCAGACGCATCTTTTACAGACATGCCAAGCGCCTGAAACCCCATAATCCCTCTTTTTTGTCCTGCTAAAGCTTGTGCTGAACGCCTGTTTAAAACAGCCAGGGATTGTTGGAATTTTTCAGCAGAATAACCTGAATTATCTGCTGCATCACCCCATAACTGAAGATCCTTAACGCTCATACCTAAATGGCGCGATGCGTGGTGAAGACTATCCCCCATATGCATGGTTTTCATAGTCACTGCAGTCAAGCTTGCAACAAGACCACCACCAGCAAGGCCCAATGCTCCTGATAACATAGAAACACGGTTGGTTACTGTACCAAGAGCATTGCCGACCCCTTTTAAGCTTGCTGTCATTTTGCGTGTTGCAGCCATAAGGCGAGGGACTCTTAATTTATTTGATAAGTGCGTCAAACGCTTTTGAATACGTTTAATGGGTGCGGTTATCTTGTCTTCAAGGGTCAATCGCACCTTAGCATCTGCAACTGTTTTACTCATTTTTCTTATACCTTTCTGCAGCTTCATTGCGCCAAATCCAGAGCTCTTGAGCTTCCATTTCCATCATATCTGGAAGAGACCAATGAAAAACGATAGCAAGATCTGCCATGAGTTTAACGGCGGTTTCCCAGGTTAGGTACCCCGCCGCTCTGTAAAATCCTCCAAAATTTTTCCAATAGCTTTTAGGTCACGAGCGTCAAGTTCATCAACAGCATCATAAGACCACCCAGAAAGACGCGCGATCATAGCAGCTACCTGATCTATGCCTTCTTTCTCTTGCATAGTGGCTTTTATGTCTTTTGTTCTGATGTGACGTAAGGTGATTTCGGTATAATCTTTGTCTTCAAGTGTAAAAGGAGCAATCAATTTATAAGTAGAGTTTTGTTTTGTAGTCATTTTACATTCCTAAAATTTCTCTATATTCTTTTAATTGATCAACGCCATTGAATTTTCTCACCATGTTGTAAGCATCAATCTCAACGATTTCCTTGTCATTTTGGACATATTTGAAATAATTCAGTGTATAATTGATCGTTGTGGCAACCTTAGCGCCAGGCTGCCATTGGCCATATTCATAGCCTTTGCAAAATCCACGCATGGAGATTACAATTCCTTCTGCTCCTGAACCCTGTGCTTTAATTGCACCACGCAGAGAAATATCAATATTTTCTTTGCCCAAAAGACCTAGAAGTTGGTCAGAACAATCTGCAATAGTCATAGAAAGCGTGAGCTCTTCCATTCCCATTTCGATTCCAACAGGAACATCCATGCCACCTGCACGAAAACTTTCAACAACGAGATTTAAACTTGGTAAAGTAATACTGTCACATTTTTCTCTATAGGGAATCCCATCAATATAAATGTTAAAATGCTTCAAAGTTCTTGGTAATTTAGGTGCAATCATTAAAGGATCTCCTCTATATAGTCATTGACAATACGCGAACGGAACGTAATACGTTCTGCTGGCGTGGTTGGTTGGAATTCGACATTGAAATAGACTTTTCCGCTTTCAATGGCGCTTGGTGTATTAAGCTCTAGATCGGGATAACAACGCCCTCCAATGATGGCGCCTTGTGCTTTCAAGTCACGTAAATAAGCATTGACGCTTTCACTCACATCGCTCAGATAAGTTTTTGTGATGTTTCGATCGACTGCCCACATATGCCCACGTAAAATGGCATCATTGATCATATCTGCAGTTCTCACTACGGATATAAAAGCGAACTTTGGATCTGATGAAAGCGTACGATTACCCCATAAGCGATAACCGTTTTCGCGAATGATTGTTGTTATATTCTTTTCATTAAGCAGATTAGCACGACTAGAACTGTCACCAATAGCAAAATCAATGGGTCGCGCTGTGCCACTAATGCCATTGATTACTTTGTTTGAAGGGGAGTGCCAAAAACCGTGAGTGAAATCTGTTTTAGCAATAATACCAGCAACTACTGAACTTGCTGGTTCTTGTGAAATCTTTCCATTATGCAAAATGCTTACAAATGGATCAGCTATGATAGCACGCTTGG
The DNA here is from genome assembly GCF_002022415.1 of Bartonella sp. WD12.1. GTDB lineage: Bacteria > Pseudomonadota > Alphaproteobacteria > Rhizobiales > Rhizobiaceae > Bartonella. The sequence continues at coordinate 958,540 of NZ_MUBG01000001.1, read as the reverse complement.
AACCGAAATCTCTGCTGGCTTCAATTGCTTTTTCATCCGTTGTGTTTGGTCCATCAATCACCACAATAGCACGTAAACGCTCAGCAATACCAATCAGTTCTGCTGCTACAGGATTAGACATTTTTTTGATGAAGGCTTCGGCTGTGGCGCCTTTTCCATCACCTTCAATGGTTACACGAGGTGCTTTTTCATAACCACTGCCACTCTCTTTAACCCAAGCGCCGTATACTCTTCCTTCATTAGTACTGGCTGTTGCTTTGGCATTGCCTTCTATTGTAACAGTAGCTTCAGTGTAACCACTGCCTTGGTTTGTGACTTTTATCCGATCTACGCCAGTAGGGCGTTTATGAGTAAAACCAGGAGCAATTAGAATACGTGGCGTTTGCCCAACGATGGATTGTGCTCCTATTAAAGCATGGACACCTTCGTAAGCGCCATTGGCATTGACACCACCTAAAACATTCATCAATGTTCCGTTTTCATCTTTGCTTTCTTCTACGCGCACCACAACAACAATGGCACCTGCTTGTTTGAAAATCAGATCAACAGCATTGGGCAGTGTCCCTTCACTTCTGTTGTATTTATCGAGTTTAGCTGCCTTAGAAAGAGATCCTGATATTAAAACCGGTGTATTAAGAGGAAAGACCTCTTCATCTGCATTGGGTGCTGTACCTACAATGCCTATAATTGCCGACTGAATTGGCGCAATAGGGCGTGTGCCATCGTCGTTCTCGATGACTTCAACCCCATGTAAAAATCCTGATGCCATTCTTGGTGCTCCTTTAAATGATTGGCTGATAAAAAATAAAGGCCAAATAAATCTATTTGGCCTTAGGGAAATTACTAAAAGATCTTGATTTAGTCCCAAAACGGTACTATTCTAAATAAAAAGTCAGGATATCCTTATGAAGATTATTAAAGTTTCCACACTTCAAACTTTTTGGGTGCAACATCCTGATGCTGAGCAACCTTTAAAAGCGTGGGTAGATGAAGCAAAAAATGCGCAGTGGCGTTTTCCTCATGATATTAAAGAGAAATATAAAAGCGCGAGCATACTAAAAAATAATCGTGTTGTTTTTAATATTAAAGGCAATGACTATCGCTTAATTGTATCAATCTTTTATCCAGCAGGTTGGCTTTATATAAAGTTCATAGGAACACATAAACAATACGATACTATTGATGCCAATACTGTAGAATTAAAGGAGTTTTAGCAATGAATATTAAACCCATTCGCACTGAAGAAGATTATCAAAAAACATTAGAAATTGTATCTGCAATGTTTGACAATCAACCTGAAATGAATACTCCAGAATTTGATAAAATGGAGATCCTTGTTTTGTTAATTGAGGCTTATGAAGCGGAACATTTTCCTGTTTCTCCTCCTCATCCAATTGAAGCCATTAAATTTAGAATGGAGCAGATGGGTTTAAGTGCTAAAGATTTAGTTCCTGCAATTGGCCGTTTAAATCGTGTTTATGAAATATTAAATGGCAAAAGGAAATTAACACTGCGTATGATTAAAAATTTGCACCAACAATTTAATATTCCTCTTGAAAGTCTTATAGCCTAGGTGAAATTATTCTTTCATACGATTTACTTCACAGACTCTACAGATGTCTCTAAAACGCTTCCTTCCTCATCAAGGGGAGGAGAGAACTGTCCATCTTTATAAATCCAACCGATTTGTGCTTCATTTGAAGCAATAGCTTCCCCTTCAAACGGATAAACATAATCCTCTGGTGCAACAATAATATTAGTTACCATACCATTTTCAACAACTGCATATTGCATAAAAACTCCTTTGTAAAAATCTTTAGGACGTTAATTCTTCCATAGTCTTATAAGGACAGCACCATTAGCTCCCTTACCGCCAGCATCTTGAGCTCCACGAGCACCACTACCACCACCACCATAACCTGCACCTCCAACTCCTGAGATAAGGTTACCTAAACCACCTCCCTGTGCTCCAGTAACCCCTTTTATCGCATTGCCTGCATTGCCACCAAAGCCACTTCTTTGTTTATATTCTCCATGCCCTCCGGCATAACCATTACAAGCTCTGACAAGACCGGGATGTTCATCAGTTACCAAACCAAAGTTATCTCCTCTACTCCCGTAGCCACTGTTTCCTACCTTCTGTTCAACACCGGGCCCACCACCGCCACCACCTGCGACGGCAATAAAATTATTGCCTATAATTGTGTGTCCTCCAGAATTACCACCATAGCCTGATCCACCACCATCATGTCCCCCACTACCAATGATGATATCGTGATGTCCATTTAAACTTGACTTATAGCCATACCACACTACGCAGCCACTACCACCGCCACCGCCACCCGGATAATCATTGTTCTTTGCACTACCGCCGCCGCCGCCCCATGCTTGGATCTCAACTTTGGTTTCATCAGTTGCCCAATCTGGCCATTTAATTTTCTCACTTTGTGTAATAAGTAATTCCGCATCAGCAAGCTTAGAGCAACTTGTATTTTCATCAGTCAAAGATTGTTTCAGTTTTTCGATTTCTTTTGACATAGCTTCATCCAATTGCGATTTAGTATAAATGGGTTCATCATCAATCTTGAGAGGTCCTTTAAGCAAGCTTCCAGTTGTGCTTAAATTTGTCACCACTTTATCTTTCTGCTTTACAGTTAAAAAAGAGGTTTCAGCTAATTCAACACCTTCTTCAATGTTGATCTTACCTTTAAAAACATTGGTATTTTCCCATTCGTTTTTACCCGATAAACATCCATAATCTTTCAGATCTACATTGACAGTTGCTATATATTTCTCAAGATCTGTAATATCTTCAGCTTCATGTTGGTGCGGGTGGAAGAGTGATGTCGGATCACCAAAGACAAAGCAATCCTCACTTGATTTATATAAAACATGATTTTCAGGTGCATCGTTGGCACCTTCGACATCAGTCAAATCAACCAAAGCAAATGTTTTATCTGTTGCCATCTTGCCACTTAATGCTTCTTCAAGCTCACTGACTTCACTCATCTCATGAGTGTGCTGTAAAGGCACCTTACCATCTGTTTTTTCGTCAAGATCAGAAACCGCCTGATCAATTATTATCAAATCTTCACGTGTAATAGGAAATTCAACACTAATAAAACGACCTTCTAAGGGTAATTCCATTGCCAACTTATTTGTTTTCGCCATCATATTATTCCTGTCGCATTAAAGTACTGAAAGCTTTATAATTTAGATCACTGATCTTTTTCATATGGTTTCTTCCATATTCTTATAAGAACAGCACCATTAGCTCCATTGCCACTGGGATTATTTTGATAATGCGATCCAGCACCGCCACCACCAAATCCACGACCTGGTTTACCTGAAATAAAGTGCCCCCTGCCAGTCCCTCCACAGCCGCCTCTTGATGTATCCCCTCCAGCATCACCACCAAAGCCACTTTTAAATCTAGCATTGCCTTTCGTTCCCGAGCTACCATTGCCACTTTTGGCAAGATCTGGACGACCGTCCATTAATTCAGTAACGGTTTTTCCTTCTCCTCCAACACCACCTTGTCCTGAACTAGTGTCAGAAGCTCCCCACCCCCCACCGCCGCCTGTGGCTACGATAAGATTCTTTCCAACAGTTGTTTTTCCACCAGGATTGCCTGACGTATTTTTATCTTTTACAGAAGCTCCACCTTTACCAATGATGAAGTCTTCATGCTCATTCAAACTTGATTTATGGCCATACCATACTGAGCATCCTCCTCCACCGCCACCGCCGCCCAAATGTATCTGACCAGCTCCCCCACCAGAACCGCCGCCGCCCCACGCTTGGATTTCAACCACGGCTTCATCGGTTATCCAATCTGGCCACTTAATCTTCCCACTTTGTGTGTAAAGTAACTCGGCATCAGCACGCTTAGGCCAATGAACGAGCTTATTGATGACAACAGAGCAACTCGAGTTCTCATCAGTCAAAGACTGTTTTAGTTTTTCTATTTCTTCCGATATAGCTTTATCCGCTTGCGGTTTGGTGTAAACGGGTTTGCCATCAACCTTAAGAGGCCCTTTAAGCAAACTTCCAGTTGCATTTAACTGTGTCACCACTTTATCACTTTGTTTCAAAGTTAAAGAAGAGGTTTCAGTTAATTCAATGTCCTTTTCAACACTGACTTTACCTTTGAAAACATTGGTATCTTCCCACGCATTTTCACCAGACAAACACCCATAATCTTTCAAATCTACATTGACGCTTTCTACATACTCTTCAAGACCTGTGATATCTTCAATGGTATGCTGGTGTTCGCCTAAGAGCGAGAGAGCAGTGCCAAAGGCAAAGCGATCCTCACCTGATTTATACAAAACATGATTTTCAGCTGCATCGTTGGCACCTTGGATATCAGTTAAATCAACCAAGGCAAAGGTCTTATCTACCTCCATCTTTCCACTGAGTGCATCTTCAAGTCCACTGACTTCACTCATCTCATGAGTATGCTGTGAAGGAGCCTTCTCATCCACTTTTTCATCCAGATCAGAAACGGCTTGGTCAATGATAATCAGGTTTTTACGTAAAAGAGGAAATTCAGCGCTGATAAAACGACCTTCTTGAGGTAATTCCATTCCTAACTTCTCTGTTTTCGCCATGATATTACTCCTGTCACATAATTCCCGCACCAAAATCACTTGCCATAGAACGTGCAGCAGGACCGCCAGTTAATGTCAGTCTCAAACGCGCTTGCCCAGCTGTCTTATCTTCACTGACAAATTTACGTTCCGTCCAAAGTGGCTGTGCGAGTTGTTCTGTTTCTTCTAATTTTAGGGAAGTGAAATCACCATCATCCAGTTGCAGCTCCATTTTGAAAGTCGAACCGCCTGGTAAAAAAGTTTTAATATAACTGGTTAGTCTCGACTTTTCTCCAAAGGAAAAAGCACGTGTGACATAGGTTGCTTCTTTTCTAATCTTGCCCGCGATCAATTCAATGGGAGCAAACAACACTGGCGATAGCTTCCCGGTCCCTTTTAAAATGGCACGTAACTGGACTTTTTCACTGATATATTCCGTTAAACTCAGCAATTGGAACGGTAAGAGTTGATAAATTGTACCGTTGTTGCGTTCAATTTCAAAGATGACAGAACATTCACTGGAAGGCAATTCAATCGCTGCACGCACCTGCAAATCAGAACATTCTTTAAGATCAAACTCACCTAAATCGACAGTTTTTTCTGTTTGTGTATAACGAGCAGCAAGTACACGAAATGCTAAGGCTTCATCTTGATGAGCTGTCCATGTTTGCGCATTCACAGAAGAAAAACGAGGACCTGTGATATAAGGATGGCTAGAAACATATCTTTGGTTTTCTTCGTCAAAATCTCCAAGTTTTGCTAATGAAACAGAATGATCGCCATCATCTGTTTTAATGACAAAGGCGGTTAAACGATCATTAAGCACAGTTAATGGAACACTATAACGTGCTGCAGCCCATCCCGTTTCAGCCTCTTTCATTGAATAAAGAGCTTGTGCTTGAATGTCAGATGTAGGATAGCCATTGTCTGTTGTAACAAGATCAATCATCAAATCATGAGCACGATTACCAATCTTGCAAATATGGAAATCAATACCTGTTATTTGCCGCGTTTCATCAGGCGTAAAGACTTGTGCTTGCGGATCAGATTTCTTCCATACACGCACTGTTGTCACACGCCGCATAACCTGCACATCAATCACACCTTGCCCTGTGAAAAGGCCTGTAGCCGTTGTTTTTCCTGTACCAACAGCAATGACGTTCTTTGTTCCTGCTGTGATGTCTTTGGGAATTTTAAATTTCCCTTCAATAATGCCTTGAGGATTGGCAGTAAGTGTCTCTTTTGGTAAAACATTAACGCCATCAAATGTCAGACTTTCTAAAATCTCTCCTTTACCAAAGCCTTCAATCTTAAAGTTGAGATCAATTTGTCTTAAGAAATCAATTTGCTCTTGATGTGTGCTGACCAGTTCATCCTTCGTTTCTGTAGTACGACCACCCCCAGGACGGCTGCCCATCGACAATTCATTGGTCACACCTGAAAGCCAATCTGTACGCTGAACACGCCAGAAGTCCGTTGCAGGGGTGAGAGCGAGTGTGCCTGGCAATGGGTCAAAGTTTTGATAAGGATTGATTTTCTCGCAAGCAGTCATCAATTCTTGCGCAATGATGACTTCATTCTCCCAATCAAGGGTAACAGGCTCATTTAAGGAAGCGTAGTAAAATGTAGGCTCAATGGCAAGGCGTAACAAGCCATGACCTATGGCACCTGTTTGCTCGATTCCTTCATCACGAAGACTGTCATCAAGAAAAGGATCGGCAATCATCCCTTTTTTAGAGACAGGTTCTTTTGAATCAACATTGCTCTTAATCTTTTCAAGCTGTAACAACCGATCAAGGTCAAGAACACGGTTAAAATAGCGCCACATTTCAGCATAAGGGGCAACACGTGTGCCATTATTATCGACACGTGGATAATCAAGCCAATTATTTGTGATCGTTGCAAGCGATAAGATATCATCAGGAACACTAGGTGCTATGGGATTGTCTGCTGAAATCCCCTGAATGTAAACCACTCCACCTTGAGCATTTAAGCCTATGCGGTCAATACGAGGGAGTTTGTAGGTGTAACTGACAATAATATCTCCACCTTCAGCACCATCTGAAACAGTAATTTCCCGCGCTGTGACCTTATCAGCATCCACCTTTGCACGATAATGATAGGTGACCTCATAAGTGCTACCTGGTTTAGGCTCATCACCAGATAAAGACCAGTCAATCGTATCACCAGTCTTTTTAAAGTCTACACCTTCTTTAAATTCCTTATCCCCTTGAACGACTTTCACAAAACTGACAACACTTTTATCGGGAACTCCATCACGCCCTGAGGCTACGCCACCGCGGGTGACATTAGTGGTCTTTTCTTTTGTGAGTAAAATAGAGTGAACAGTTGCGATGGGAAAATAATAAGTTTCAAACGTAAAGCTTGTCTTCTCCGATTTAGTTGCCTTGGCTTTCTTGGATGTAAAGAGATGTGTTTCACTTGGCACTATACCTTCACAGTAGTCTTCTGGCTCTTCATGCCTTAAAGCAGCAAGGCGTTTATGCTTAAAGCCATTAATATTGGCTTCGCCTTCTTCTATACTAAATATTTGTTTGCCATCATTTTGTCCTAAGGCTGTCACCCGACAACCATTGACAATATAATGCCCATGAGCACGGTCATAAGTTGCAATAGCTTGCAAGGCAGGCTCTAACAATGAAGGGGGCTTCTGATCAATCAAAGTGCCATCTTGTAAGATATAGACGGGGAAGAAAACACCTTCTTGTTTGTCATTTTGTAAAGCCCATACAAGCTTTGCTGTTTCCCTTGCTGCTCCTGGTTCACCTTCTGCCAATGTGCCTGGAATTTGACCTAATAACTGTGGATCATCTTCATGGGTTATCCATTGTTTTTGGAGTTTCACACCGATCTCTACACGTCCAAGCATGGGGACATTGTTTAAAACGGTTTCTGCTACAGGGAAAATATCCCCTGCGATAAAGATTTTCCCTTCTGTCAAAGTGACTTTTTGAGTGCTTTGATCAACGAAAGCATCGGCACGCTCAATACGGTCACCTTCTTTGGCCACAAGTCTTCCTAAACGATCATGACGGCCACGAATAATGGTTTGAACTTCATTGAGTTCTGCGCTTTGAATAAAGGGGCGTTCTCCATAGAATACGACGCTTTGTTGTTCGTCTTTGCCTACAGATCGGTCAATTGCAAACGGCAAACCGCTTTCATGCTCCATATTAAAACCTCAATAAAATTTTGAATTGTTCACGAACGTCTTTACGTAAAGATAGAGAGACAGGGGTTTTGAGAATCTCCACGCCATCAATAAGCTCATCAGGCTCTAACCATAGTTTGCCAGGCGAGATATGTTTTGCAGGAGCCGCATGCACGAAAACGGAAACAAACGCTGCTTGTTTATCGTTGATATCATCAAACTGTGTTCGTGCTGCAAGCAAAACTTTTGTACCCTTTATAAAGGGTGTAAAGCGATGACCTGAATAACTGTAAACTCCATCTGAAACTCTTGTCACTTGCTGGACAATGTTACATCTTCGATAACCAATCAGCTTATTATTGTTATCTCTTAAAGCCAGATAAAGGGTGCGATCTTTAAACCAATTCGCCATCAATATATCGCGCCCATTTTTTTGATCTGATACCCAAGGAACATTTGCTTCATCCCATGGATAATCTAAACTTTTCCAACTGAACTCCTCATTCTCATCATCAATCCAATTGTCAATAAGTTCATCATTTTCATTATAAAGGGAACGATCCTTAAACTGAGATGCTATCAATACATCATGCTCACTTATTTGCGCTGACTCCCAAGGGAAATTTGCTCTATCCCATGGATAATCTAAACCTTCCCAAACGAGCTCTTCTTGATCATCAATCCAATTGCCAATGAACTTTCCGTCTTCTTCAGTTAAAGTGAGGCTTATTTCTTTAGAACGCCCAAAGGAAAATACTGTGCCGCTTTCTGTCACGCACACACCACTTTGAGAGTCAAACATGCTGTCATCTAAGCGAGATATATTCCCTTCTACAATGGGAGCGTCATAACCATGAATACCACGCCAAAGATCAGAGCGCAAACATTCAGAAAGCTTAACGATCCCTTCAATAGCTTTAAGTTTGTCTGTATCAGGCAATTGATCAAAATAAAGCTGGAATGAATTCCACCATTTTCGCTCTGGCCATGCTCCTACGAAATGTGCATTCAGATCTAACCATTCAAGCCCTTTATCAATAGCCGCTAAAGATCCACGTACCCGCTGCCATTCCGGTCCCGTTTCAAGCAAAACAGAGAAATCCGGAACATAAGATGTTAGTTCTCCAAGCCCATATTCTTCAACCAACCATGGCAAGAAGCTTGGGTCTATGATATCAAGCTTTGCACGAGAGATAAAATTGATTGAATCTTCAATGTCTTTATGAAAGTCACAAGCATCGGCAAGGCGCTTTTCAAATTGTGTTGTATTTGTTGGAAGTAAGCACCCAAGCATTACTATAGACGCCCTTTGAAATTGAGTGTTACTTTACCAATGGCTAAAACCTCTTCACTGGAGACGGCAATATCATTTGTTGGGTTAACAGCAATGACTTTTTGCACACCAGGGATCATCAGTTTTGAAATCCACCATGATGAACTCAACTCACGACCAAGGGCTTGCTCTTTCTTCCAAGCTGCCCGTAAATTTGCTTCCATTTGGGTTAAGATCTCTAAAGAGATTTCAGGTAAGAGCCAAACATCTGCTTCTAAATCTAAAACCTTTGTCACTGCAGCGTGAACTTCAATGGTATCATTGGTCATAATCACACTTTTATCCGTCAGCACTTCTTTGACTCTTTGTAATAATTCCTCACTCGCTGTTCCTTGCTCATTCTTGCCAAAAATAGCCACGTGAATGGTAGGATTTCTTCCTTTTCGATAAATGACCGCATCCTTCACACGATTATCTGCTGATAAGGCGAAATACCTATAATAAGGCTCTGTTCCACCCCCTTTACCAGCCCGTACACGAAGCTTAATGCGTTCACGATAGTTGTCATCGCTTTCACCTTCTAAGCGTTCAACACCATGCCACTCACCCAAAGCATCAAGAGCTTCCCCCTTTGCAAAATCAAGAACAGTGTTGCGTGCAGCCTCATTAATACGCTGCCTTAATAAAAACTCTCTGTAACTTGCAACCTCAATGATTTTAACCGCTGGATCACTTTCCAAAGGTGTGTAATTGGGTAAAAGCTGTTTTAAACTCTCAAGACAAGCAGCACGTATTTCTTCAATAGAAAGCTCTGGAATGATTTCTGGTTTTATGAAATCCTCATTCATCCTATCTGCAATCCTTCCATAGTGATTGGCTTTCCTGAAGGGATGTAAATTCCTTCAAAAAACATGGAAACTTTTCCCGGTTCAACAGAAGTTAAATTCACTTGTTGAAGCTTTAAACGAGGCTCCCATCTATCTAAAGCCTCTGCAACAGCTGCATAAATGGCAACCTTAAAGGTTTCATTGACTGGATCATCAATCAGATCAAGAACACGTGATCCATAATCACGACGCATAACCCGTGTTCCTATCCGTGTCGTTAAAATATCTATGATGGACTGACGCAAGTGATCAACTCCGACCATGGATTTGCCTGTCTGACAATTCATTCCTACACTCAAATGGGGCCTCCCGTCATAGCATTACCAGATGTAACACCAGGGTGTTTATGGCCACTTCCGACGTTAACACTATTATGCTTTAACCCACTTGATTTAACAGACACCTCACCACCCGCTTTGAGAGAGGTGCCACTACTTGATTTAAGGGACATATGACTGCCTGACTCAAGAGAAACCCCATCACTTGATTTGATAGAAACATCTCCCTCTGCCTCCAGTGTCATGTTTCCATCTGCTTTTAAAGTCATATCACTTTCTGAAATAATCTTTATGCCCTCTGGAGCGGTGATTTCTAATTCACCTCCTTCACCTTTCATGGAAACGCCGTCGGATATCGTTAAAATGAATTTGCCTTCTGACTTAATCGTCAATGAGTAAGTGCTTGTCTCATCGTCATATTCAACCGTTGTGCCATCAGGGTATATGGTTGTATGGATATTGCCCTTATCAGCTGCTTGATTGGCATCTGTATGAATAGAGCCAATAATCATCCCTTGTGATAAATCACCTGATGTGGAAAGGACAATAACTTGCTCACCCACATCACGTCCTTCATAGGAACGAGTTTTTCCTGCACGGGCCTGTGTATCTGGAATCCAATCACTTACAATATGACCGCTTTGAACACGATAGCGTGCGTTTTTATGATCAACGTGGCTAATCTTGCCCACCATAACCATATTGGCCACACGCCTTTTTAAATCTGTGATTTCGCTATCACGCCGCTCTAACATGGGGAATTTCCAGTGGTTTGATATTTATCCTCATTGTTAGGCCCTGTATCGGGATCAAAGCCTACACAAGGTTCAAAAAAGACAGCGCCTTCTTCTTCAGGAGGGATATTGGTTACATAAGTGACTTCAAAGGTTAAAATGGAACCATGCAATGCTAAGGAGCCATTATCACCAAAGGCCATGGCTATGTTTTGTAAACGACAGTTTTCAACTGTGTTGTTGAGACTGGGGTTGCTATGGAAAATCGTTTCTATTTCCCAGGCTAATTGATCAACAAAACGTGCTCCATTGTCTCTTGTGTCATAGCATTCAACATCAACCGTTAAAATACGTCGTCTTGCCCCATAATCGTGCCCATCTTCTATCGTTTCGTTTGGGGTCGACACATTAATGAACGGGTGATCTCCAGTAGAGAAATTAAAGTTTCGCATATTGTAAACTTCATCACCAGCCGCTGTCTTGCCAACCTTAATCAACTCAACAAACGTCTCTCTTAATGTATCTCGTGGATGCATCTTAACTCCTGTTATATTGTCAAATGAAAAATTCACTACTCTATGTAAATAGTTGGTTAAGTAAGGTGGTAGTTTTTTGTTTCTCCACTCCGGTAAAAATTTACCGTAGTTATAAAGTTTTTTTTCATTAAAATACTGTTCAATACGATTTTTAATTCAGTTTCTAAATTCAGATTTCATTTCTGAAAAGACATGTAAGTCATGGGCATTGACTGTGGTTCGAATAGATGTATCTCTTCGAAGCTGTAATTCTTTTCTTTATAGCTCTATATGAATTAAAGTACACTTTTTTGTTGACGATATCATATTTTAAGTGTACATAAAATATATGAAGATAGTGTGGGATGAACCAAAAAGAGTTTCGAACATTGATAAACATAAGCTTGATTTTGCAGATGTTATTTATTTTGACTGGGAGCACGCCTTTATTGATGCAATACATTCAAACCGCATGAAAGCTATTGGACATTTTGCTGATAACACAGCAGTTATTATTTTTGCAAAACTGGGTATTGAAGCAATGTCTATTATCAGTTTTCGTCAAGCAAATAAGAAAGAAAGAGAGGTTTTTAATGACTATCAAAAAAACCTTTAAAGAAGGATGTGGCTACACAAAAGAAGATTGGGATGCAGTGGATTCGCCACCACTTACAGACGAAGAGCTTGCACGCTTAAAACCAGCTAAAGAAATTTTACCTACCTCCTTCTTTAAATATGTAACAGAAGAGCGTCGTAAGCGTGGACGCCCACCAGTTAAATCTCCCAAACAAGCGATTACTCTACGTCTTGACCCCAAAGTTATTGCCTCTTTTAAGGAACAAGGTAAAAACTGGCGTACGCGTATGGGTGAAATCTTAACAAAAGCAAGTGGTTGCTAAAACCAAACGCAAAAAAGGAATTAAACCACAATGTTAATTATCTCTCCACCTGTGAAGATGAGAGAGTAATAAAAATATTTTACTTCACATTAAATACAGATTCCTCACGCAGGATAAGCTTGTACATATTGGATTCCGACGCTTGCACATTTGCGACAGAAAAATTCTCCTGGGAAGCAAGCAAAACAATATGATCTCCTAGTTCAGGAAGCATGTCTCCAATATCATCGATACAGACATCAAGTTCTTTCCTTGGGATTGTTGTTTTGATTCTTCCCCCAGCTTCTTGCTCTGCATGCTTAATGCTATAAATCGCTGTGATATGAAAAGATTGTCCTGTTTTCTTTTGTGTATAGATAATGGGCTGCCCAAAAGTGTCACGTACATCTTCTATCATTTGACTGAGCAGCCCGTGCCATTGCATTTTATTGTGCTTTCACTGTTGCTTTGAAAAGCATTTCAGGACGCGCGCAAATGAAGAGTGGATAACTGTATACTTCAGCTCTCACCCACGCGTCATTATCGCGATCTATAACAAGTGTAGGATAAAGAGGTTTACCGACTGTATTAACAACCTTCCAACTTTCACCCGGAGCAAATGTTTTTTGGAATACACCAGGCACATTAACAGGAACAAATTGACATTCATCAGGCTTAATACCTATGCTTCGTTTTGTCTTGGATTTAGTATTCATATTATAATCATGAATGTTGCAGTAATTAACAAACGTCGCACCAGCAAAATCAAAACTTCCAAAGCTTCCTAATTCAATAGCTCCAGGCGTTGCGATACCTGCTGTACTATTTAATGTTTGTGCTAAAGATGTGTTGAGATAAGTTTCACGAATTGTTTTGTGATTTTTTAACTTGAAAAAGAATTCATCTCCACAAAACCCAATAATTCGTGAACGAGTGGAAAATGTATTGCCTGAAGCTTTAACCATCTTGATGCGAATTTGATTAACCATATAAGAAACATCGGTTGTGTCCTCATTTAGTTTAAAATCAATAGGCTCTGGTGGTGTGATCCCCCATTCCTTATACCAATCATAAAGCACTGATCCATCAGCATCGAGAACAATACCTTGAATAGCTCCAAGCTGCATATTTTCCCAGGTCAGTTCAATTTCCCCAATCAGATTCTTTTGCCTTTTAGCGATAAATTTCATCGCTGTTTCAAGCTGGTCTTCTGTACCAAACTCTCGGCGGTCTTGAATTTCTTCCGCCTTTATTGTGTCGCTTTTAGCAATACGTATTGTTGGAAAAAACCGAACGTTGCGACTATCTCTATCAGCTTCTATTAAAGGTGCGCCGCGTTTACTCGTTGGAATGAGTGATAATTTGTTGTCACGTCTCTCAATTCCAACCGTTGTCTTGTTTGTCTCAACTTCCTCAAAAAGGTTAAGTGAGCCAATCAGATCAGGTTTAAACGCATAATTTTCAATTGCTTTCATCATTGTCACCATTGAGAAAGCATTGTGATTAAAAAAACTTATATCCATATTTGTATGTCTCCTATCGCAATAGAACGTTGTTTTTTTCTAAGATCTGAATGGCTGCTTGCTTTTTCTCTTCATCAATTTTGTCAGGCCATATCAGTTCAGATGCTTTTACCGTGCATAAACGCACTGTAATCGTTGCTCGTTGATCGCTTTGTGAGACATCAACATTGGCATAAGAAATGCCCGCTGGAATTTCACTGCCATCTGATGCATCAGGGTTAAACGGCACATATTTGCCCGTTGTTGTCACGAGCCCCATAACGGTTCCTGCTGCGATTTCAGATCCTTTTGCAAAGATGACTTCCTCGTTTGACATGTCAGGGTTGTAACGCCCAAGATAAGCACTATCATGAGGACCTTCATAAAAAACTTTACTCATTGTATTGCCCTCCAAACTTTGTCCCATTTTGCATAAATATTTGCCTGAGTATTTCCTTCCGGATGGGGTGCATAAGGCGATACAACTAAGGATTCGCTTTGTGATGTAGCATTAGCTAGAATAATGCTCTTTGCTTCCTCTAAGCTCATACCATCTTGAATAGCTTGTGCGGCATTAAAAGAAACACCTAGACGCTGAGCTTGCTTTTCCAGAGTCATAAAGCTCTGAGCACGCTTTCTTTCTTGTTCAAGTGCCGCTTGAATACCTGCATCCTTATCTTCATTAAAGACTTCAGCGTTAATACCAATGTCGACAGCGCTTACTTCTGCAGAAACTTCAATCTTTTCGCTTTCCTCTCCTGCAGGCAATTGTGTGGAAAGCTCACCATCATCTTTGGCGCGATATCTTGTCCGTAATAGATTCACCATATATTTAATTCCTTTGTTTGATTTCATATTCAGGATTATTGAATGGAAGCGGTTAGAGCTTCCAAAGCTTGTGCAAATGTGCCTTGCGCATCTGCTAACCCAAGCTCTACAGCCTGGGTGCCTATAAATGTCTCTGCTTTCGTGTCGCGGATCGCTTGAACACTCATAGATCTGTTTTGTGCAACTAAATTGACAAACATGTCGTAGAAAAGCGCACAATCTGCTTGCATCTTTTCAAGGGCTTTATCAGGCAGTGGCTCATGAGGATTTCCGTGAACTTTGTGATCCCCTTCATAGACAAAAGTCCATTTATATCCGTCCATTTCATCAGCACGCGACTGATCAAGGTGAGCGCATACAACTCCAATGGATCCAACAATTCCTGTGCGTGCAACCCAGATTTGAGAAGCCGCACAAGCAATGGCATAAGCTGCTGAACACGCCACTTCATTAGCATGTGCCCAAATGGGTTTGTTATATTGTTGTGAAAGCGCACGAAATTCGTCAACTAAATCAAAAACACCACCTGCTTCGCCACCACCACTATCAATATCCAATAGAATTGCATGAACATCAGGTTGCTCAATGGCTTCTTGAAAAGAGGCTTGCAAACCATTGTAAGAAGTTAATCCTGATGCTGCACTAAGCCATGCACCACGACGTACAAGTGTGCCATGAACCGGAAGAATAGCCACATGATTTTTAACCACATAAGTCTCTGGGGGAGCTTGAAAGAGGGGATCCTCTTGGGAAAATGCTCCAACTGGAAATTTACTCCCCTCAAAAAGGCGTGGTGTCATAGCATTGAGAATGACATCAAACTTTGTAGGGACAAGCATATGCGGTACATTAAAAAGTCGTGAGACCAAAAATGGCATATCAATATTATTCTTCATCTTCATGCACTTTATTGTCGAGATCACTTTCATCCGGTTCGTCAACGTTACTCAAACCAGTAGAAGAATCTTCACCATCTGTATCGAATGATAATCCCCGTGCTTTTGCGTCTTTTTGCTCTTCTTCCAACTCTGCATGAATGGTATCAATATCAAAACTACGCTCAGCAAGTGCCATACGTCGTGTTTTTAGACCTGCTCGGATTTCTTCTTTTTCAGCTGAGATGTCTTTATTGGGATCAATCATCTCAAGTGGGGGTGCAAAGCTTTCACATTGGATCCATGGTAAGGGATTTTCTTCCCATCCTGGTAATTCAACACACCCAGCAAGCACGGCAAATTGAACAAAACGTTCCCAAACAACGCGATTGAATTGAAAAGCAATGATATTTTCACGCCATTGTTTGATGTGGCGTCTAAACTGAATAATGGACGTGCGCACATTAGAAAAGTTCCCTCGTGTGACATCACCTGTGACAATGGCGTAAGGTATATTTAAAGCTGCTGCAATTTTTAAATTATTGCGATATTGAAAGGCCTCATAAGAGCCTCCAACTTCCACAGGGTTAGAGAATGTAATTTGTCTGTTGCCATCCACGACATTGATCGATCCTGGCGTCATTGGCAAGTCGGGAAGTTTTTGTGAGGGAGGTTCGGATTGATTTTCATCATGATTGTCTGGTGCCATCTCACCAGATTCTGACCCTGTGATAAAGACAGCAAAAAGAGCAGCGGTTCTTTTTCTCTCAATTTCTGCATCGTCATAACATTCAAGTTGAAAGAGTTTTGTCATACAGCGCGTAACTTTGGGGCATCCACGTAGTTGTCCTGCAGTGCGGCGATCTTTGATATGAATAACCAATTCAGCAGGGACTCTAACGCGTTCTTGATCTGTAAATAGCTGAGTTACCTGATGATCATCGTAAGGGTGACGCTTCCAAAAATGATAAGCAACACGCTTGCCCTTTGCATTAAATTCAATTCCCATACGAATGGTGTGGCCTTCAGTGTCTGCTGGTCCGTTGTAGGTTAAGTCCAGCATTTCTGAAGGGTAAATTTGCAATTGAAGAGGTACACGTGAGCGCTCATAAAAGTCGATATAATGTAGCCTTACAAAACACTCACCGGTTAAAAAAACCTCACGAGCAATTGTTGCTTGAAGACCATAAAAATTAGCATCTTCATCATAATCAGCCTCATCGACCCATTGCCACCAAAGATCAAGAAGCTTTTTCTTTTCTTCCTGAAACCCTTCAATTCTAGGATAAGGCTTAATTCCATCACCTACTGCTGCTGAGACCCATTCTTCCGTTGCAGATCCGTAAAGGGGTTCATTGTCATAGAGCCATCTTGAACGAGCAACAATTGTATCACCACATTCTTCAATGGCTTTATTGATGTGTTTTTTTGCAGGATCAAACCCATTTAATCGACGGCTACGACTTGCTGCTTCAAAATGGGGGTTATGATTGATTTGATGTATAAGAGAAGATGTCATTAATAGCCTCGTGATGCCCTAAGATAAAAAGGATGGAAAGGATATAAAGGTTTGTACCCTTCAAGAAGAGCTATTTCATCGGCCAACATTGTAAGGGCTTTGCGTATATCTTCAGTCGAACGATGATTGACTTGCTTATCGCCGTGGCGCACAGACTGTGCACCTGAATAAAGAGCATTTTCCAATTGTTCTCGTCGTTTTTTAAGCTGTGCAAGTCTTTCGTATTTCCAGTTTATTTGCTTTGATTTTTCGTACATAGATTACTCCCTATTGCCTTGCATGTAGGCGCTGATCGATGTTCTGATAAGTTGCTTTTGAGGTTTTGGTCTCAGTCTTTTTGGGTAGTGTGAAGCTGTTGAAGGGGTTTCAACATTTTCAAGTCTTTTCAAGCGCTCTTCTAAGATGTCGACTTCTTTATTAAGATTGAGACCTGCTAAAATCAGACCCTGTAAGGCAGCGTAAGCATAAACCCTACAATCGAGAGCCTCGTTTCTTGCTGTTTCACTTTTATGCCATTCTATCCGTTGATGGCCTTTAAAATATTTGATGACCTTTTTTTCAGCAGTCAGCTGCTCAAAATATTCTCTATCAAGGTTTTTATGAAAGTGCGTTGCACCAGCTCCTGATGCTTCAGGACCTGATTTTTTAAAGCGCCTTGTGATGGTATCTTTTGCTGAATCAACACCAACGATATATAAATTAATCTGTCCTTTGTTGTTTTTACTGGGGCGACGTGGCCATACAGGGCGTGATCCTGCGTGTCCTTTAATGCCCCAGATACGCTTTCCTTCACGAGGACGCACATAATTGTAAACGTCTTGTGTATGGTTACCCCCTGTATCAATACAAGCTGCTGCTATCTTTATTCCGTCTTTGAAACCAGGATGGGGCCATCGTTTTTGAAGATACTCATCCAACTGATCCCAAACGTCTAGAGAAGAGGGGTCACCCGGCAGAACTTGATAATCAATGTTCCAACTTTCCTCACCACGTCCCCAACCTACAACTTCAAGCTCTAAGCGATCATTTTGTACATCAATGCCTGCTGTGAGAAGGACTGCTTTGGCAGGGGCAAGAGGATAGTCTTCACGTTGGGCATACAGGCTATCTGGATCAATGACTTCTCCTGATTTATCTTCCCATGGTTCACCTAGAATGATGTTAACAAAAGTCTGTAAAAGTGCGGGGTCATCTTTAGATTCTAAGAACTTGAGAGCACACTCTCCCCATGTCATCCAAGGTGAATAGAGTGCTGAAATATGGTAAGAGCGCAAACGAGGTTTAATTGGCTCTTGTGTTGGTATCCAACAAGCTCCCCTTTCTTCAGACAGTAAATCTTCCTTACGGTGTTCAGCATGCTCATGACCGCAATGCGCACAAACAAATACAGCCTGTTCAGGAGCCCCTTTTGGCCATTTAATTTGTGACCAGACAATAGGTTGAAGCGTGCCACATCCATCACAAGGTACATTGTAATATCTCTGATCTCCTAAAACAAAATCTTTAGCTATACGACTTGTGTCACGATGAGTTGGTGTTGATAATTTAAAAATCTTGCGTTGAATAAAAGTTGCAGTACGTGCTTCAGCAAGATTGACAGGATCTCCTTCTCCATCAACATTCAATGGATAGCCATCAACTTCATCAAGAACCAAATAACGAATAGGCATTGATCGCAAGCCAGCAGCACTATTGGCTCCTGTAAGCATTAATACCCCACCATCAAATTCTTTCGAAAACATTGTATTCCCACTATCCCTAGCGCGGGCAGGAGAGATACGTTCGCTTAATGCAGGGCTGGCCTTAATCATAGGGTCAAGACGGGTCTTAGATACTTTCTTTGCCATCTCAACTGTAGGCATCACATAAAGAACAGGACCAGGACTATGGTGAATAGCATAACCACAAAAGTTCAAGCCAGCCTCTGACATATCAATCTGTGCACCTTTCATCACCACTGTTTTTTCAACGGGTACGTAAGAGGAAAGATTGTCCATGATTTCCCGTAAATAAGGGGTACGTTTAGTTCTCCATAATCCAGGTTCAGCACTGGCTACTGTACTCAAATAACGGTTTTTATCTGCCCATTGTGAAACTGTGTAAGGGGGATCTGGTTGACATGCTTGACTGGCATGAAAATAAAAAAAACCTTCTCCTGTATCAGTCATTCTTTTCCTCCTTATGATCGGGAGTGTCTTGATCATGGAAAGGAACCGGAACTTTTATGATCTCCTGCAAAGCTTCTCGGATATAGTGATCAATGGCACCAATCAGACTTGCGGCATTACACTCAACCTTTGCTGCAATACGGGCACCGTAACGATGAGGAAAATGCAGCATGATATCACGATAAGCTCTTCCAAAATTACGTGCTTCCCTCCTTACTTTTTCACGGTCAAGTGTTGTTTCTTTTTTCTGCTCAAGATCAATCGTTTCACTTTCAAGTGCAATTTGCATTCTCTGGAGTTTTATCTTGTGTTCATTAGCCCCTTCTATAGAAGCCTGCTTTGTCTTTGTGCGAGGCTTTCCATCATCGCCTACAATATAGGCTTGCTTGGTGGGATTCTCATTCCATAAAGCTGTGGCTAATTTTTCATTGATAGAACCGTCATCATAAAGCGCTTCATCAAACTTCCCCGTCTTAAAACGGGCAATAACCGCATTAGGATAAACGCCCATCTTCTTCGCAAACGCTCGAGCCGACAGTCCTTGTCTATTCTTTTTATTCATAATTTTTCCGTGATTGAATGTTTTTTATTGATTTTTTCTTTTAAATTGGTATCATATCACGATACATAAACTAATAAATGAAAGTAATTTGGTGATTGAAAACTTTGCGGATAAACGATGTAAGGACCTTCTAGAAGGTAAGCTACCAAAAGGTTTTCCGGTGGCCTTGATGCGCATGGCTCAAAGAAAATTATTTATGCTCGATAAAGCAGCTAATCTTAAAGATCTACGTAGCCCCCCGGGAAATCGCTTAGAAGCATTGAAAGGTGATCGCCGTGGTCAATATTCTATCCGTATCAATGACCAATTTCGTATTTGTTTTGAGTGGCGTTCTAATGGTGCTTATAAAGTTGAAATTGTAGATTATCATTGATCTGTAGGAGTTTGAGATGAAAAATTACATAGCGATCCATCCCGGAGAAATTCTACGGGAGGAATATTTAAAAGAATATGCCCTTTCTACTTATGCTCTTGCTAAAGCATTAAATGTTCCACGTACCCGGATAGAGCGTATTGTTGCTGAAAATAGCCCTATAACTCCTGATACAGCGCTAAGATTGGCCTATTTTTTTGATACCACAGCTGAGTTTTGGCTTAACATGCAAGCTGCTTACGATGTTAATGTACTACAAACTGAAAAAGCTGACGAATTTGCTAAAATAGATAAATTTAAACAAATGGCTTAGAAACTATCCCGTTATAAAATAGAAACATTGTACAATGCACACATATAAATTGTTACTTATCAATAAGTTATGTGTACAATGTACAGTTATTTAAAAATTCTGTCGCTAGCGATATGTCGCGCTTGATTGCCCCGCAACACACCTACCCCACTGGAAAGTACCTTTTAAAAACTTTTCTCTCGATAATTTGGTTTGAAACATTAAAATCATCATATGCTTTGTATGTAATTGGTATGGTTTAAGAGCGTGGGGCCTTTTGATTGACCATATATTCTTGCCGAGCAATTTGGCTCTGGATGTTTTTGGTTAGCCTCTCACGTGCATGGTGTTCAATAGAACTTGAGACCTTTGGTTTAGACATGACATAAGCAATCGAGGTGCCATCTTGTTTTGCAATGGGGAACCTATCTCCAGAGGTTCTTGTAAAGACGTGTCCTCCCATCTTTAGATTGACACGCTCTGGAAATTTCCCACCTCGGATAAAACCATGGGGCATGACTTCTTTTTTGCCAAAGATTTTATAAATCACACCACGTTTCGTTTCCCTTGCCTTAAAAATCTTAAGAGGCAATGGTGAAGCTGAACCAATGATATCCGCTTCAAGAAATTTAGCTGTGGCTTTGCCGCTAATGTAGACACCTTTCTTAACGCGCTTTGGTGGAATTGAAGCATCTTCTGCAACTTTCTTTTCTGCAAAACGTTCAACCTGCTTTGCTGTGGTGTTAATCGCATTACGCAATGCCCAATGAAGACGTGGGGCTTGAAGACTTGTAAAAGTATTTTCTGCCTGTTGCAGATACCACTTGGCATGGATCTTTAACCCCAAAACCTAATCCTTTTTAGTGTATAGTTTTTTGAGTATCTTCAATTTCTCTCATTTCCAATTTTGGAAGATGACGAACAATTTTCATTGTTTCTAGACTTACAGTAATTACCCGTTGAAACAATTCTAAGGGGTAAGCAGGATTACCAATAATGACACGAATATCTCGTTTTTCCTGACGTGACTGACATTTATTGTTTTGCTTCATGCAAATCACTCATCTGATCTTTTCCCTGCTCATAAAGCTGGAATGTATCGGTTAAACAAATCCCTTCAAATGGCACATAATCTCCACCCATAATGCTATGATATGTGGCTTCAATATTAATGCCCGCGATATAGTATGCTAACGGTACTATTTCATTGGCATAGATTTCATGACGGAATTTATATTCCATCTCCTCTTTTTTAATCAGTCCAGATTGTAAAAGCGGTGTGATAAAAGTTCCCGTTCCCGTAAACGGGTCCATAATCTTAACACCAGGTGAACCAAGTGTTTTGCCAAATTCAGTTTGTAATACCTCATTGACTGAGTGAATAATAAAATCTACAACCTCAATAGGAGTGTAGACAATACCCAGTTTTTGAGCAGTGAGTGGAAATGCATAACGGAAAAACTTTTCATAAATCTCTAAAATCAATTTTTGCTTTTCTTGTGGATCGGTAAGTCCACTGGCCCGTAATTTTACACCAGCGTAAAAGCTTTCAAGATCTTTAGATTTTTGCTCAAAGTTAGCTTCTTTAAGCGCGTCAAGTACACGCTGTATAGCAGGTGACACAGGATTTTCACGAGTAAACTGGTATTCTTCAAACAACACTTTAAACACAGGAAGCATGATAATATGCTGTGCAAGCATTTCAATCGCATCGCCCTCTGTGGTTGTGTTATTTAAATCATCACGCAATTTTGCTAAAAAACTGTCAAAGGCCTGCCTAACTTCAGTATCTGGTTCGGCTAAAATGCTTGTTAAGCGCGTGATATAATTTTTAACAGTTTCAGCAAAGCGCTCAACTTGCTTTGCATGGCTATTTGACTTCACAGTTTAAGCTTTCTTTGTCGTCGTACGCGTCGAGGATTTAGAAGTTTTTGCTTTTGCAGACTGTTCACTAGATTCTACTGATGTTTGCTCAACATCTTGAGTGTCTACATCTACAGGGACTTCTTGCTCATTAAGCCCTAGTTTTTCATCGACAGTTTGTTCAACTTCTTTAACGATCTGTGTAACCTCTTGAATGTCTACATCTACAGGGTTTTCTTGCTCATTAAGCTCTTTTTGAGATTGTTTGTCAGACTCTATAGACGTTTGTGTAATCTGCTCAACGACCTGTGGAACCTCTTGAGTGTTTACATCTACAGAAACTTCTTGCTCATTAGGTTTAGGTTTTTCATTAACATTTTGTGCTAGCCATTGTTGATAAAGCTTGACAGCACCAGCGCGTTTAAGGCGATCATAAACCTGATAAGAAACCTCAACGAATGGTTTACTTTTTGTGGGAGGCTCAAAACGAACGGTGGCTTTGTTATCACCAAGAACACACATAGGTCTTGTGATGACCACTTGTACTTTTTCCATGATTATTCCTTTGGAGAAATTGAAATATAAAAAAACCTCACTCTCAGGAGGGGAGGAGTGAGGCCAGTAAATAGTAGATTTAATAATGACGAAGTTTGAGTTGTTTAATAAAAAACCCTGCATTCACAGGGCTTTTAACAACAACATTCAAAAGAAAAACTTACATAAATCTGTAATTTTGGGCGCAACAAAACTAGTACAGTAACGTTATTAAATACTATTTATATCCCCATGTCAACTAAAAAAATCATAATCTGGTATTTTTTATTTCAATCAACCTAAATATGGTATTTGTTAAGTGTAAATGGTCATATGACGTGCAGTATTAACTGTACTTAATTTGCGAACTTAACGCACAATCTTGCCTCAAATAAATATAATTTTTTAATGTATAAAACAACATTTATGTTGTATTGAAACATTTTAGATATTATTCTATTATTATGAATAGTCAAGAATTGAAAAGATATCTCACAAAACAAGGCTGTAGTTTCATCCCAGGAAAAGGCGGTCATTTAATTGTAAAACGCGGTTCCAAAAAATCTGTTTTGCCTATGCATGGTGCGCGAAAGGAATTAGGGACAGGATTGGTTCAAAAGATCCTCAAAGATCTTGATTTGAAATAAATCATAACCTCAATGAAAGGAACGTAAAAATGAAATATGCCATTAAATTCATTAAAGATAATAATGATACCCTTATTGTTATTGCTAAAGACTTTCAAGAGTTCATCACTTATGGAAACAATGAAAAAGAAGCTTTAGAACACGCTAAAAATGCACTTTTAACAGTTATTGAAGGGCGTTTTCAAGACCGTGAAACCATCCCTTTTGGAACTCATGATATTGCTTACCCTTTTATTGAAGTATCTTCATTGATCACTTTAAAAATTGCAATCCATAATGCCATGGTCGAAAAAAATTTGCGTAAAGCCGATCTCGTGCGTCTTTTGCAACTTCACCCTATACAAATCGATCGATTGTTAGACCTAAATCATGAAACAAAACTAGATACTTTAGAATCCGTTCTCCTTACTCTCGGAAAATCAGTTACTATTGATATTCAAGATGCTGCTTAAAGTTTACAAGGTTTTTTTTCCGGGCAGTATTTCTGAAGAGCATTCAGAGCCATGCGTAAAGAGTTGACAAGATGTGGCAGTTGTTGATCTTCAATAACCAGATGCTCTAATGCAGCATGAAGATTGTACCGACGATGCAGTCTCTGTGTTTCTCTGATAACCTCTTGCATCGCTTTATAGCGATCAGTTGCTACTTCAATCCATTTTTCAAGACTTTCTTGATCGTGATTAGTAGTGATTCCATCATAAACCGCACCCGGCAATTGTTTCGCACACCGATAATTGTTTAGCACTTGAATATATTGCTGTGACGCATCATACTGATCTTGATTAATCTTTTTTTCCAATAAATATAACCGCCCTACATAAGTACCCATAAGTGGGTTTTTCGCATCTTGAATACTCACCCCATAACGTTTTGCACGCATTTCAAGAGTTAATTGATCAACAGGCTCACGAGGCTTTTTTGCACGTGAAATACGTCCATTGGGTTCTCTTATTTGACCTTCTATTCTAGGTCTTCCCCTTTTTTTGCGTTTCTTCATAAATTAATTTTCCTGATTAAAACGGGATTCTGTCATTCAAAGTCGTTTCTAAATATTGCTCCTGCCTACTATTCTCCCATGCCACCGCTTGCTCTTGAGTAGCCATGTCAGAATCAGACTTTTGAGCACTATCAAGGATCTTTAATTCACCCCTATATTGCGGCAAGACAATTTCTGTTGTGTAGTGTGTTTGCCCACTTTTATCTTGCCATTTACGCGTCTGTAATTGACCTTCAATATAAACCTTGGAACCTTTGCCCAGATACTGAAGCGCAACCTTTGCAAGATGTGGATTAAAAATCACAACAGAATGCCATTCTGTTTTCTCTACTTTTTCACCTGTTGTTTTATCTATATATCTTTGAGAAGTGCCTATACGAAAATTCGCCACTTCTACTCCAGATGGCATTGTTCTGCTTTCTGGATCAGCACCCAGATAGCCAATTAAAGTTACTTTATTAAGCATGTTTGATATCTTTTCTAAGGAAAATAATTGAAACGAAATACGGATATGAAAAGCTACTTTTACTATAGCATATATAGTACATTTTTCCAAAGAAAAAATGACATAAATAACTGAAAATAAACATTTTATTGTTGATTTATCAGTGCATAAATGCTGTTTTGTGATATAATTTCATTGGGTTGGTTCTAAGCAAATTATAGACCAGCGCATTTGTTGAAATTTGAGCAATTTTTTCAAGACTATAACAATACAACTCTTAAAGATAATTCTCTTGAGATAGAAAAACTATATCAGTTGTTTTTAGATAAAAAACGCATTGCAATTACTTGTTTTGAAGCAAATGTATGCATGTGTCACAGAGGGCAAATTGCACACGCTCTCTCCAAACGACCTCAGTGGAAATTAAAATAAAACATATCTGACGAATAAACTAACAAATACTTGACTTACAAACGTGCATTGTGTATCGTATCAAGTATCAAAAGGTGAATTATGGCAATCGTTAGTTTTAAGCATAAGGGGTTAAAATTATTCTTTGAAAGAGGGATATGCAAGGGTATACAATCTGCACATGCTCAAAAACTAGCAAATATTTTGGTGATTTTAGATACAATATCTTCTCCTGAGCAAATGAAAATTAAGTCATACCGTCTTCATAAATTGACAGGAGAATTAAAGGGCTATTGGTCAATGCGTGTCAATGCAAATTGGCGCGTTACTTTTCGTTTCATTGGAACAGACGTTGAACTTGTTGATTATCAAGACTATCATTGATTTTTGAGGTGTTATTATGATGTACAATCCTCCACATCCAGGTGGCATTTTAAAAGAAGAATTGCTTGATGAACTGAAATTAACAGTCACAGAAGCTGCAAGTCGTCTCGGTGTTGCGCGTTTAACTTTATCGCGTGTTTTAAATTGCAATGCAGCAATCAGCATTAATCTAGCCCTACGGTTAGAAAGGGCGGGTTTAAATAATGCAGAATTTTGGCTTAAACTGCAACAAAAGCACGATTTATGGCAAGCACGACAGAGTAACTCGATTCTGCATATTGCGCCTTTTGAACAAACAGAACATCTTTAGAAAAAGCTTAAAAACCACTTCCCCTTTTTGTTAGAAAAGGAGAGTAAGCACCATTTACTCCAAAGGAGAGTAGACAGCATTTAAGTTAAACAAATGTACAAGACTGTTTATGAAACCACGCATTTGAAGGCAAATAGTGCACACGAAAATTAGAAAAAAGTACCACAACAAAACATCCCAATAAAAATGAAACTCCCATTTTGAATCCCAAGAGAAAAAAGGTAAAACAATGTCTTGTCTGAGATTACTTGGGAAAAGTAATAACAAAAGTGCTATAAAGACTATATTCAAAAAACTATACAAATATTTGCGCAAATAAACTGTTACAATATTCAGATCTGTTGTTGTTTTATGTTGATGTTCAGGACTGTGATGAAATTCTGAAGACACTCGAGATCTAAAGAAGAATGCCATGAAAATCATGGTGACTAAAATGGCAAGAGATGAAAACATTAAAACAGCCTGAATAAATTCGGTGTTTTTTTCTATCTGCAAAAACTGTAATATCGCAAATCCTATGATGTATATCACTACAGTTCTAATCTTTTTAAACATATCCAATTATCCTGATTTTAGTACAATCTTGAAAGTGTAAATTTTATTTACGAAAGCAGTTAAGCAGCGTTGCAAAGTGATGTTGTATTCTGTTCTAGTGATTGTGGAATTTTGATTTTAGGTGAAAAAATCATCAGCTCTTGAGCTTTTCTCTTATTTTGTAGAGAATACCGTGTATTAAATTCTATTTTAGGATATTGATTGTACAAGAATTTAACTTCTTCTACATTGTCATAAGTAATTAACCAAAAAGCATTCACATGTTTAGAAATGATATTTTCTAAATAATGATGATCTTTAGTTTTATAAAATGAAGTATACAGTCCTTTTCCCTTTTTAAAATATGGGGGATCTATATAAAGGAAAATGTTTTCATCTTTATCTTTTCTTCCATGACGTAGTAAAAACTCCTGTGCATCTAACTGTGTTAAGTATATCCTATCTTTTTTTGCGCTTATATTTCTAATTCGGCCAATTAAATTTTCTTTATTGAATCTACAGTCTATTTTGTAATTTCCAGTTTGCTCTTTTCCTCCGATGGGACCAGCATTTTTAATAATTCCTGATCTGTTTGTTCGATTCAAAAAAAGGGCAGCAAACCCTACAGAAAGTACATCTGCTTTTTCAGGAGAAATTTCTTTTTGTTTGTACCATTCTTCTAAGTTAATAGTCGTCGTGTTAATCTTTTCTATTAATTCTTCTGTCTTGTACAAAACACAATGCCAAAAACTCCAAATAAACGGGTCAATATCGTTAATGTAAATATCTTTCACATCACCATTTAAAAGAAGTTTTAAAGCCAATCCGCCACCACCAGCAAAAGGTTCACGATAAGAACATCCGTTTAATCCATTTGTCTCAAAGATTTCTTTGATTTTTTCATAGAGTGCAGTCTTGCCGCCCGGATACCTTAATGGAGAATAACTACAAACCATCTCTTTCAACCCCTCAATATTAGAAAAAAACGTGATGAAAATATTCTCATGATCCCTCACGACTTTTTTCTCAAATTAGCTTCATACAGAGCGTTTTATGTTCCCAATGTGGAATTATCAAAAAACTTTCAAATCTCTCTCTAAGATGCGTTTCTGTTGATTTAAACGCATATCTAATCCAAAAGTGATCACCATTTCTCTCTACTTTGCTGTTCTAAAACTCATGAAGCCGTTCTTGTGAGGGGAATGACATTTCCTCCTCTCTCCTGTCCTTTCAGTGCCTTCTTGCGAGTATTTTCAATCGCTCTATGCACATACCAAGCTTTGCAAAGCGCCTCGCTTTCTATCTCCTGACAGTAGGAAGAAAGTTCTGCACATGTGGGCATGAATACCTTTGACATCCCTTCAACCTGACCGGTGAGAATATTTTCAACGGCTTGTGCAAGAGCGTATGCTGAAACATCCTTGAGTGTGAGCTTGTAGGATGAGGAAACTACATTGGGATCTGTGTTAGCTGGAACTCTCAAACTCGAAAGCAAGAAAGCTGCTTTCTTAATCTGCTCATCCGAAGCTTTCATACTGAGCAATCTCTGCAGACTGTTGTAAACTTCTAATGCTGTCATCTCCTCCTGTTTCGTCAATTCGCTCCCACTCTTGAAGATCAATGGATACCCCGAACTGATCCTCTTCATAAGCATTTCCAGATGAGAAATCATCTCTGGAACTTTCGAAACTTTCTGCAAGACGTTCGCTGAAACTTTTTTGTCGCTGAGAATAATTTTCATACCTACCATTTTGTTTTTCCTTTTCCAGTTTCGCTTTTTTCTTAGCTAAAAGTCCATAATCGGAAGTAACCCAGTTGTACCATGTCCGCTGCCAATCCTTGATTTCTGCACATTTTCTTGGTCTTGCTAGCCAGTAGTTTTTAAATCTCTCAAACTCTGATAACGCCTCTTCATGCGTTAAGCCCTTGTCGATTGCGTATTTCAAGTTAGGTTTGAAATCCTCAGGAATGCCACTCTCTCGTCCATCCCTAGACCGCTTGGTTTTCTTTTCAGTGCTTTTTTGCTGTGAAACGGGTGATTGGTTTTCTGATGAGGGTGTATCGTGATCCAAATGCTTCTCAACCATCTCATCGGTTGTTTCATTCTGAACTGAAACTTCAGTTGCTAAATCTTCCAAAGCAATTTCTTTTTTTGATAACACGATAGTGTTAGTTTTTTATTATATATGTTATTGTTAATGTGTTGTCGTGATGACATCATCATGACTTCATCATGACCTCGTGATGAGTTCATCATGATATCATCATGATTTTGTGATGACTCCATCATGATTTCATCGTGATCTCTTGATGAATTATTTTGACGCTTATTTCTTCTAGTATTTGCAGCTTTTATAGCCTTTTCTGAGAGTCTATTTAAATTGTCATTGCAATTTTTTAGTTCTTCTTCAACATCAAGCTTCCATAAGCGACCATCTTCTAAACGAATAATATAGCCAGCACTCAGTAGAGCATCCAATGCCTTCACAAAGGTTTTTACTGAACAATTAGTGTGACAAGCTAAAACCTTCATGTTATTTAAAAGTGGCTCACCAGTCCGCAACATTTCTAGCTGTAATCTTATATAGACGTTGCTTTCAATAGGAGACAAATAAGTCAGATCAAGTATCCACTTGTCTGCAAAAAGCCTTGTCCACAGTAATTTAGTTGACATAGCTTTCCCCCTTTTTTTCTGAAGATGTACTACTGATATCAAGATCAACTGCTGATGATGTGTACCACAAACGGCCACTCTCTAAACGAATGATATAACCACGGCTCATTAAAGATTCTAATATGTTTCGAAACGTCCACACTGAACAGCTGCACAAACTTGATAAATGAGAAGCATCATTAAAAATAGGTGCGCGCTCATGAAGCATGAGCAAGACCAGTGTTGTATAAATAGCTGTTTCTTTTGGCTTCAAAAGCATAAGCTCAATTAAAAATTGACCAGGATAAAATTTTACCCAGGATGATTTCGTGGCCATCACATATCTCCTTCTTTCTTTAAGTATAAAATTGCCCAGCCTGTCTTCGTGCCTAAACAAGACAGAAAAGCGTGTCAGTCATCTGACGTTTTGTTAAAATGTTTATCTAAACTGGTTTAAAGCCGGGGAAGACTGCCAACAATTAAAAACACCACTTGCAAAGCATATTTTGTCTTTAATCTTTGCATTTTCACAAACTCGTGTATCGCCACAAATGTGTGTATTATAGCCAGCTTTTACATCCCCAAAAACATGCGCATTTTCATATACCCGTGCATCCCTATAAACGTGAGCATTACCGTAAACAAAAGCATCATCATAAACGCGTGCATCATCATAAACACGTGCATCACCGGAAACTTCTGCATTATCATACACCCGTGAATCACGGTAAATTTGCGCGCGACCGTAAACACGAGCATTGTCGTAAACACGAGCATGATCATAAACCTGTGCACCACCGTAAACTTCTGCTTTACCGGAAACATATGCATTACCACAAACATGAACATCATCATAAACCTGTGCACTACCGCAAACCCGTGCATTAATGTAAACTTCTGCATTGCCGTAAACGCGAGCATTTTCGTAAACTAGCGCACCATACCCAACCCAACAATCACCATCATGAGAAAGATTGTCTTCTTTCTCTATAAGACCACCCAAATCACCGGCGCTAACGTTACCAAAATCTCTTAAGGCTCTAATTCGGTAAAGAGTACAGATATATGCCTTATTAAAACTGAAAGGCTTAAACAACGTACCTTCTTCTACAAACTCGTATTTCTTTGATATACTCATGTTCTTATCCACCTAATGATTGTTGGATATTACGTGGAGTGGAAGCACTCGCATCAACCTCTGTGTTATCGCCAAAATGCTTACCGGAACGGATCTTTTGATCGCCAGCAATATGAGCATTGCCAGCAACTTCTGCGTCACCGGAAACATCTGCATTGCCATAAACACAAGCATTGCCATACACTTGAGCTTTACCATAAACATGTGCATCATGAAAAACTCTCGCATTACCATACACTCGAGCTTTACCGCCAATTTGTGCATCATCACACACCAAAGCATTACCATAAACCTTGGCATTCTGATAAACGATTGCATTGTCATAAATCCAACAATCACCATCATGAGAAAGATTGTCTTCTTTTTTTATGAAACCACCAAGGTCACCGGTTTTGACATGACCAAAGTCTCTTAAAGCTCTAATTCGGTAAAGAGTGTGGCCATAAGCTTCCTTACTTTCTTCCGTAAGCTTATATTTCTTTTCTATACTCATGTTTATCCACCTTAAGTTTAGGCAATATACGGCCATGCAAGCTATGACAGAGCGTCTAGCGAGTAGCTCGATTGAAAAAATGTTTTTGAAAAAGTAGCCTTCTTAAAACTCTGAACGCTAAACTAATGAGATGGCCACGTTTAAATGGAGTACAAGGTTAAGCTTGAAGACACTCCTTTTGTTCAAAAGGAATAACTTTTTGGGACGATGAAAACTCTACCGATTTAGTTAGCTGTTTTACGTTGGCTTCAGCATTGTTTTGACCATTAAGCATATCAAACAACTTTACCTTTAAAGCCAGCTTTTTCTTTTGCTGCTGTAAAGCCTTATTTTTTTGCTCAATTAGATTAGACAGATTTTCAAGTGTAGTTTGCTCTTCCTGAATCAATTGACCTTCTTCTTCAAGGGTTTCTTCATAGCGTTTCAGACAACTTTCAACTTTTGACTTATGCAACATCTCTTTTAATGAAGGGACATTTTCTTTGAGTAAGCGAACACTTTCTTGAATAGAATATTGTTTCTCAAGCTCATCATCTGTACTATTCTCAGGCGGTATTACCCCTGTGTATTCTTCTATTAATATACTTGCATTCTCTATTCTCTTATTACGATTTATTAATCTGTAAAATCGTGTATAAATTTCTTTTAACATTTCCTTTGCTTTCATAATCTTTCTTCTCTTTGATAGGACGAATTATCCTGTTGATGCTCATTAATTGTAGAACTTTCCAAAAACGCAGATGTTGGAGGTACTAAACTATCTTGCAATTGGCGCAATTTAAAATAATTTCTTAAAGACAGCCCTTTGCCCTTTTCCCAACGACAAACAGAAGCCTGTTTAACACCTAAAATGTCTGCCAACTCTCTCTGTGTTATCGCCAAACATTTTCGGATGGATTTAATTTCTAATTTATTTTCGGTTATCATGTGATATCCTTTTAAATTTACCATATACGTAATAGTATCAACATTTATAAAAAAAACAATAGATTTTTTTAATTTAGTAATCATAAAATTAATTATGACAAAAAATATCATTGCCGTATTAAATGTACTTCAATCTGAGTTTGGTCTGACTCAGAGAGATCTTGCGAGTAAATTAAATGTGACTCAGGCAACTATATCAAGATGGTTGGCGAGTGAATCAGATCCTAGAGGTTCACATAGAGATGCAGTACTAGAACTATATAAAAGTTTAAAAGGCTATAACCAAGTTACTACACTTATTCCTGTTATGGGATTTGTAGGAGCGGGATTTGAGATTGATACTGATGTTGAGCAAATTCCAGAAAATGGTCTTGAAACAGTTGAAATACCGTTTGACTTACCCTTTGAGGCGTTAGGATTCATGGTTCGTGGTCTTTCTATGTATCCGACGTATAAAGATGGAGACTTAATCATAGTCAAGCATTTGCAAACAAGGCCAATAAGTGATTATTACGGTGATGAAGTTGTCGTTTTAACAGAAGATAACAGACGCTTTATTAAAAAAATTGTTCGCTCTCCAGAAGGTATTGCACTTGAATCATATAATGCCCCTGTAATAAAAAATGTTAATATAAAGTGGGTCGGAGAAATAGTTGCGATACTACCACGCAAAGGCTACCGCTTGCTTATGAAGTAAGTCAATTTAACCTTTTGATTCTCTTATTTTGAAGCCAATATTTTAAATACACATGCAAAAAAATAAATATTGTGCAATTTTTCTCTTGCTTTTATTTATACATTTACGTATATTTACAAACATAAAACATTTACAAACGCAAATGAGAGGGGATGGAAGATGAATAAACAGGTTTCTGTAGATAATTATGAAATTCTGTTAGTTATATGTGATGATGATTATCCTTATGCTCAATTTGGTCCACTCGAAGAAACTGAAATCCGGGATATTATTAGCGGTTTAGACAATATCGAATGCATTCTTCGTATTGATCTTCAATCAAACCGCTATGATGATCTTTCAGAAGACATTGCTGAACTTTATGTTCAAAAATACTTAAACGATAATGACCATTATTATTTTTTAGAGAACTCTCCATATCCTTTTATAGCTGATAGCTGGGCATACAGTGATGTCTTAGACAAAATAAGGGAACGGGAAAATACAAATCCATTCTACAGTAATTGTCAGCAATAACCCTTTCTTCCCAACACATCTGAAAATTAATCCAAATAATATGAGGTTTGCAATGGAAGCGCTTATCGCTATTCAGAACAATACAATTAATCAGGAAACTGTTCAGACAGTCAATGCACGTGAATTGTATACATTTTTGGAAGTAGGTCGTGATTTCACAAATTGGATCAAAGACCGTATAAAAAAATACGAATTTGAGGAAGGAAAAGATTATGTTTTAACGCTCGCCAAAATTGGCGAACGTCAAAATGTGGTATTAAAAGAATATTACCTTACCTTAGACATGGCGAAAGAACTAGCCATGGTCGAACGGAATGAGAAAGGTAAGCAAGCTCGTCAATATTTCATTGAATGTGAACGAAAAGCAAAACAAATAACTTTCTCTCAAATTGACTACTCTAATCCCCGGGTCATGTTAGGTGTTTTTATGCATTTAAAAAATGAAAATGAACGCAAGGATTATATCATTGCTGAATTAACCCCAAAGGCAGAAGCACTGGAACGTTTAGAACGATCTGATGGTCTGCATTGTGTAAGTGATACAGCAAAAATGTTAGGCTTACTCACAAAAGATTTAACGAACTATTTGCTTAATCATCGTTGGGCTTATCGTCGTACTCAAAAAGGACCTTTGTTACCTTATCAGAGTAAAATCAATGAAGGACTAATGGATTGTGTATCCAAAACTATCCAAATAGCCGGCGGAAGGGAAATGAGTGTTTCTAATGCAAAAATTACACCAAAAGGATTAACACGCCTAAGTGTGGAACTCCAAAAACAGACTCTGCATTAAGGATAAAGATAATGACAACTTCTATCGTAGAAAAAGTGGCGCAGAAATATAATTTATCAGAACAAGAGTTTCGCAAAAAAATCATAAAAAATTGTATCAATTTCAATATTTCTAAGGAAGATTTTGAAGATTTTATTTATCTTGCCGATGGGTATAAATTAAATCCCCTGAGAAAAGAAATATATGCTGTCCCTAAAAGAGGAGGGGGCATTGAAGCAGTTGTCGGTATTAAGGGATGGTACAAGCTTATACATTCGCAGCCTAACTTTAATGGGATAAAATTTAAAAAAGAACGCGATAATGAAGGTAAGTTGATTGCTTACGAATGCTCCATATCTTTGAAAAACATTAAATATCCAATAGAAATTTCTGAAGAAATGGAAGAATGTAGACGCAATACAGAACCTTGGCGGACAAATCCTTCTCGCATGTTACGTCATAAGGCACTTACACAATGTGCACATCTTGCCTTCGGTTTTCCTGATATCTATGATGAAGACGAGGTCGATTGTATTAATGAGGCGTGTATCAATGAGGTTAATCATAATCCTCAAAATGAGAGGGTATCTGATGAAATGCTTGCGCAAATCAGAGAATTAATGAAACAAACAAAAACAGAAGAAGAAAAAGTACTCTCTTTTGCAGAAGTCGCAAGCCTTACAGAAATCTCTCATGAGACGGGGCAAATTATTTTAGAAGGTTTGAAAGAAAGACAACGCTTCCAAATGGAAGAAGAGCAACAAGCTTTACCTTCACCAAAACAACCAAACACACCAACTCAACAAGATCTACCAGGGGTGTGACATGGAACAAAGGACGCCAGAGTGGTTTCAAGCTCGTTTAGGTAAAGTTACAGCTTCAAATATTGACAGCATTGTCGGAAAAACAAGTAAAGGTTCACCGACAAGTAAATATGACGAGTACAAAAATAAACTTATCAGAGAACGTTTAGAAGATGAAATAATACCATCTTATGAAACGCCAGCCATGCGATGGGGGCGTAAATATGAAGATGAGGCAATTAAAAAATACAGTCTTAGACGTTTGGTTACTGTCACACGGTGTGGATTTATTCCTCACCCGACAATTGAAATGGCAGGAGCTAGTCCTGATGGTCTCATTGGAGATGATGGCCTCATAGAAGTCAAATGTCCTCAACCGGCAACGCATATGTTTTTTTTGCGACATGGCAAAATCAAACCTGAATATATCTTGCAAATGCAATTTCAAATGGCTTGCACAGGGCGAAAATGGTGTGATTTTGTCAGTTATGATCCTTTGCTCAAAAAGAAATTAATTGGTTTTCGTTTAAAGATTCAACGTGTTCAACGTGATGATGAGCAGATTGAGCGTATCAATAAAGCTGTCGAAACATTTTTAGAAGAAATAGAACAAGAAACCCGAATCTTTACACAAGCTGCTTAAACCCCATAGGGGGCGCTCTTTTACTTACATCCTCCCAACCAGCGCTCCCACCAATTTATTTAATATAAAAAAGAAAGGTAATGAGATGATATTTGATGATGGCGATAGATATGTCACGACACGTGAATGTGCTCAGCTTTTTAGCGTATCGACAACAACGATTCGCAATTGGGTGACACGAGGATTATTTCCCAAACCATATAAGCTGGGTAAATCAGTAAGATGGAGAAAAAAAGAAATCTTGGCATTTATTCCAAAGGAAATAAGCTGCAAATAACACAAATTTAGATAAAATTATATAAACTTTAAAGGGTGGCTTAAAGGGTGGTCGAAAAATTAGAAAATTAAGTAAAGATCTATATATTTCAATATGTTGAATAAACATAATGGTGCGGACGGCGGGACTTGAACCCGCAAGGTCTTCGACCGGCAGATTTTAAGTCTGCTATGTTTACCTATTTCATCACGTCCGCGATAAGGGCTAAGGGCCTCTCATAAGCTATATCTTTTATTTAATCAAGAATTAATAACAAAAGAAACTTCTTTCGTTCTTTGATAAATTTTTGACTGACAATAATTGTTTTTACAGTTAGAAGAAATCTATACACTATCAATAAATCAGGAAAATAAGTGGTGCTATGAGTGAATTTGTTCAAGATGTAACTAAAGCTATGTTAGCTTTACGTAATGTTTTTACGGAAACACCACTTCAACGCAATGACTTTCTTAGTCAAAAATATGATGCAGAAATTTATTTAAAGCGTGAGGATTTAACACCTGTACGGTCGTATAAAATTCGTGGTGCTTTCAGTTTTGTTTCAGAAATGCTTGATAAGGTATCTCAAGATGCGGCATTTGTTTGTGCGTCAGCAGGTAATCATGCACAAGGGGTTTCTTTTGTTTGTCGCTATTTTAAACGTAGAGGCATTATTTTTATGCCTGTGACAACACCACAGCAAAAGATTGATAAGACGCGCATTTTCGGTAAAGAATTTATTGAAATCCGTTTGGTTGGTGATACATTTGACCAATGCTATGAGGCTGCGCAATCTTTTGTAGCTGAGGGGGGAGGTGTGATGGCACCACCTTTTGACGATATTCGCATTATTACAGGGCAAGCAACAGTTTTATGTGAGGCTGCTTTACAATGGAAAAAACTTAATGGAGAAAGTGAGCCAGATTTAATTGTTGTACCTGTGGGCGGTGGTGGTCTGGCGAGTGGTGTGAGCAATTTTTTACATGAATATGGTTGGAAAACAAAGATCCGTTTTGTTGAACCAGAAGGGGCGGCGAGCTTACTTGCATGTTTAAAGAGTAAAAAACGTATCAAACTTGAAAATATTAATACATTTGTAGATGGTGCTGCTGTGGCTGAAATTGGTGCATTAAATTATGCTATGTTGCAGCAATTTTCACCCGATTGTGTTATTACAGTTCCTGAGAACAGAGTTTGTTCTACAATGGTTGAAATGCTCAATGTTGAAGGTGTGGTTCTTGAGCCAGCTGGTGCTTTATCGATTGATGCTCTTAAAAGTATTTCCCGTCAGGAACTGAAAGGCAAAAAAATTCTTTTAGTTATTTCAGGTGGTAATTTTGATTTTGAACGTTTGCCAGATATTAAAGAGCGCTCTTTGCGTTTTCAGGGATTAAAAAAATATTTTATTTTTAGTTTTCCACAACATCCTGGTGCTTTACGTAGTTTTCTTGCTCAATTAACACCAGATGATGACATTGTGCGGTTTGAATATCTCAAAAAATCAGCTAGAAATTTTGGTTCTGTTTTGATTGCAATTGAAACAAAAAAGTATGATAATTTTTATGCCTTAGAGAAAAATTTTCAAGCGTTAGGTTGGTCTTATCGTGATATTACTAATGATCAAGTGTTATTTGATTTTGTAATTTGAGAGTCTAAATTTTTTATTAGCGCGAAAGTTATAAAAATGAGATTTTTTTGTTATTTTACTCTGGGTGTATTTTTGTTGTTAGGTGCTGGCGGACAAAGTTTAGCAGCCAAACAAACAACGATACAAAAAACAGAACTTTTAAATCTAATTGTTGAT
Organism: Bartonella sp. WD12.1; assembly: GCF_002022415.1. Classification (GTDB taxonomy): domain Bacteria; phylum Pseudomonadota; class Alphaproteobacteria; order Rhizobiales; family Rhizobiaceae; genus Bartonella. The sequence continues at coordinate 921,265 of NZ_MUBG01000001.1, read as the reverse complement.
ATCAATAATGCTATAAAAGACAGAAATTTTGCAATTGTTTCTGCTCATATGCCTGACCGGCTTTATAAAGAAATGGCACGTCGATTAAATACAACAGAAGATGATTTACGCAACAATTTGCTTAAACAGCTCCATGTTCAATTTGAAAATTTATCTGCTGACGCTTATTATTTAGATGAGATAAAAATAGATTATCGGCAAACAGATAATGGTTCTTTTTACGCTTTGATTCCAACTACGCTAACAACAGAAGATCGTATTATTCACTATAAGACATTGGCGATTTTTGATAATAACAGGTGGTATCTAGTTTACGGAGGGCAGAAAACAATACAAAATCCAGTTTTTCTTGAAATTTATCCTGATTTTGATGGAATCAATCTTCCAAAGGAAACGGTAATAAAAAGATAAATAATGAAGCTAATGTTTCTTCTGGTTATAATAAATGCCTTTAGAAAGTACTTGCTTTTTTATTTTAATCCAACAATAGTGTAACTTAAGACATTTAAGCTTACATATGGGGTTTTACAAAGTAATTTTATATTTTCTCTTTAAATTTTAAGATACTTATGAACTGCTCAAGTCGCTTATTTCTATTTTAAGCGGTATTTTAAATGTTCAATGTCAGGTCTCGATTATGCGGGATTTAAAGTGATATAATTATAGCTTGTTAGCTGTTTGCAGTTCTTGAGCTAAAGAGAGATTTTGTTGTGAATATAAAAGAAAATACCTTTATAAAATTGGGTATACCTGCACTTTTAACTGAAAACCTATTTATTGCTGGTATAAACAAACCTAAACCTATTCAAAAACAAGCTATCCCAGTAATGCTCAAAAAGCGCGATATTTTAGGTATTGCACAAACTGGTTCTGGAAAAACATTAGCATTCGGGTTACCTATTTTGAGCCAAATTTTAGCTTTAGGTGATAAAAGATATCCTAAAACTGCACGAGCTTTGATCTTGGTTCCAACTCGTGAACTTGCAGTTCAGATTGAAGAATCAATTCGTATGGTTGCAAAAGGATCTCATCTTTCAACATGTTTAATTTTAGGGGGGGTGTCTCGATCTGCGCAAATCAAACGTATGAAAACAGGCGTGGATGTTTTAATTGCAACACCAGGGCGTTTAATGGATCTTGTCTGTGAAAAATGCATTGATCTTTCTCAATCTCGTTTTTTGGTTTTGGATGAAGCTGATCGTATGTTAGATATGGGCTTTATTCACGATGTACAATGCATTGCAAAACTTTTGCATAAGGAGCGTCAAACAGCGCTTTTTTCGGCGACAATGCCGCAAGAAATAGCTACTCTTGCAAAGAGTTTACTTAATGAACCAGTAAAAATAGAAATTGTTCCTCAAGGGACTGTTGCTACAAAAATTACTCAAAAATTATATTGTGTTCCTACACGTGAAAAAAAGAGCGTTTTGAATAAGCTTTTAACAGATCCAGCTTTAGCTTCGGTTATTATTTTTACGCGAACTAAACATGGTGCTGATGCTGTTGCGCGCAGTTTGACGAAGGCGGGATATTCTGTTGCAGTAATTCATGGAAATAAATCGCATGCTGCACGACAGCGTGCGTTAAAAGCTTTTCGTGAAGGGTCGGTAGGGCTTCTTGTTGCAACTGATATTGCTGCACGTGGTATTGATGTGCCTGGAGTCAGCCACGTTATTAATTATGATTTACCAGATGAAGCTGAAAATTATGTGCATCGTATTGGCCGTACGGGACGAAATGATACGTTTGGCAACGCTATTACACTTTTTGATGAAAAGGTAGAACAAGTGCGTTTACGTGCTGTAGAACGTGTTATTCGAATGAAATTGACGCACGAAGATATTCCACCACAAATTGCAGTACTTCCAGAGAAATCTCTTATACTAGAAAATGGTAAGAAACATTGTTTTAAAAAATCTCAGTGTCAAAAGCAGAATTTTGATCATATAGATCAAATTAAACAATTATATATAAAGAATTCTTCATCTAAAAGTAAAAGATGTAAGAAAGCAAAAACCACAACAAAACATGCTAAATCATTTCGTTTTCGTAAGTCAATAAAGCAGGTGGCTTAAATAAAACATTTGGAAGATGTAACAAAAATAACCAGGTTATATCAGAGAAAACCTGGACAAAATCTTTTTAAGCTGTAGTGACAGACTTGGTGGTTGTATTTTAAATGTATTTGGTGCTTTTAAAGTACCTAATCGTATATTGGTTATCTATTGTGAGAAAATACAATGGAACACTTAAAGAAAGCACATAAATAGTGCTATTCTGGCTGTAAGGTTGTGAAATGTAATACGAAGCAATATGTTTACGTAATGTATGATATATATGATAGTGAGTGTATTCTTGAAGCAACTTAGAAATAAATCGAAAAGCGTATCAATTAATTTTAGTAATAATTAATCTGATAAAAAAGCTGGTTTTTCATTATTTTTCAAGCATGATGGATCTCATTTATTTGTAAGTTATATAGCTCTAGTGGTTACGTGTTAAAATACTGATCAACTCAATTACTTACAGTTCAATGATGAGCGCACGCTTTAATTCAAAAGCAAAATATATTTTAAACTGATTTTTCAGTATAGTTTAGATTATTTACTTTTATTTATAAGTGTCATTTTCGCTTGTTTGGTAAAAAACGATGAATTCAAAAAAGAATTTGAGTTCTGTCAGCTAATATAAAAGAAGAATGAAGCATTATTAATAAATTTTGTTGCTAAAACTATTTAGCCTAATATACATCTTTCTCACTTTTAAATCGGGAAAAGGTTGAAAAAAAACTTTTTGCAAAAGATTTGGATATTTCGCCTTATAGAAGATATTAATCCGGATAAAAAATATTCAAAACCAGAGTAAATAAAGGAATGCTTCAAAGAGTGCAAAAACCAATTATTACAACAATAAATAAATTATTTTCAATGAGTTAAAAGGTATCTTTAATTTAAAAGATGAATTATATTATGTTATTTGAAAATTGAGAACTATAATATTTTAATTATTTTTTATTTTCAATAAATTGTAGCTATCTTTTAATTAAAAAATGAATTAAATTGGTTTATGTTAAACTGAACCTAAAAGCTTCCTTAAAAAGCTTGAAAATTCACATTAAATACCAATTACAAACTTGAAGTGGAAGATAAACAATAACCAAGAAAAGAGAGAAAACTCTGAAAAGTAAAACCCTATTCAAAAAATAGCTTCACCCCTTTGTATTACTTTTAAATACAACTCACTATGAACTTATTTTATTGTTTTAAAGGCTATATTATAACTAAAACACTATTTGCAAAAGCATGAAGTACATAAATCTTCGAAAGATATTTATAAAATTCCGAGCAAAAAATAACAGAACTTCTTAGCCAATTATATCTTATAAAGATCAGAATTTATAAGACACACCAACACGGAAATCATTGGTTTTATAATCAATTTCAAATTTATCTTTAATAAATTTCTTTTTACCAAAATTCGAGAAACGGTATTCTGTGCGTAAAATGAGGTCATCCATCATTGCAAAATCGACACCACCACCAAAAGTGTAACCAATCATTGCTTTGGTTTCATCTACTATTTTATCTTTTTTTACTTCAATTGAGGCCAATAAGATATCTTGAATCTGCGTATAAGCAACACCACCAGCAATATAAGGCATAATATGGTCAACAGCAAAACCTACACGCATTCGTGTAGCACCAGCCCACTTTTGTTTTAAAGTATGACTTATGGTTACAACAAATTTTTCTAATAATTCATCACTTGACACTGCTTCTTGCAAAAGATTTCGCCTCTGCAATCCACGCCCCCCATCTCTCATTTTATATCCACTATGTTTGATAACCTTTGTATCTTTTTTATCAGACCAAATTACATCAGTATCAACACCTAGAATAAGGCTATTATTAAGATCAAAATTAACTCCTGCGTAAAGACCACCCATAAAGCCCGAAAGTTTTGGTAATAAATTTTTCTCAGTTGATGATAATTTTGTAGAACCAATACCTTTTAAATCTAAATTTAGAGCAGTCTTACTCGAAAAACCACCAATTTGACCACCAAAATAGAAACCTGTCCAAGAAAAAGAAGGAGCAACGACATTTGGTAGAACAACAGACATTGATTCTTGAGAAATTCTACCACTTTCTGCTTGTGCTGCAGAAGATGCAACCAAAGTAAAAATAGATGCGGTGATTAAACATTTAGTATTCATATGTTGCTCCAAAGTTATACACTAAACCATATAACGATACATTTTTTTTCATAAAAAATCTGTAGTAAAAATGATACAAGTATAGGCAAAAATGAAGTTCCACACAAAAAGCAATAACTTCTTTTCGTACTTCAAAAATAAAACAAATATCAACCGTTTTGTATTTTTTTGTTTGCTCGAAATTTGTCTATTATACTACGTGAGCAAAACTCTATTGTAATGTGTTTTAAAAATTAAGATTCTTCTCAAAATATTTTTCTAAGTAGCATCAATTCAGACTTAACAAGAGGCATTTAAAAATATGATGAATATGGAGAACGTATGGAAAACGTTTGTGTAAGGAAAACGCATTCAAAAAATTTCAAGGTAATCTCAATAATATCTTTAAAGGAAAGTTAGAAAATCTTAATTTTAATTAAAATATTTCTAATCATAACATCCAATAATGAAAAGCAAATAACTGCTTAAAAAAATGGCTCCCCGGGCCGGATTCGAACCAGCGACCAACCGGTTAACAGCCGGTTGCTCTACCACTGAGCTACCGAGGAATAACACTAATTTAGTTTAGTGCAAGGGCTATAGCAAAGCAATATCCATTTGCAAAGGGTAAAATTACTTTTTTAAAAAAAAAATTCAAAAATTGCATAAAAAGAATAAAAAAGACCCAAGAAAGATTACTGTATCTTGACGGATGCATTACCTTCCCTTATTGACAATTTTGATATTTATTGACGAGGCCTCGTGGCGGAATGGTTACGCAGAGGACTGCAAATCCTTGTATCCCGGTTCGATTCCGGGCGAGGCCTCCACTTGATTTGGATTAAAATAATTTTTAAATAGTATTTTTAATTTTTCGAGTGAAGTTAGCTTTATATGGAAAATTAGCGTAATTAGAATCTTGTTATTGACTGTAACATGCTTTTTTGTCACATTCACAATGAAAAGTATTACGCTTTTATTACCGCCATTTTGATTGTGGTTTTTGTTATGCATTAGGAGAAAAAACTAGTTATGGTTGCAGATTTTGCAGAACTTCGCCGCAAAATGGTTGACAATCAAATTCGTACAGTAGATGTAACGGATTTATCAATTCTTGAGGCATTTTTAACGGTGCCGCGTGAAGATTTTGTCTCAGAAGACGTTAAGGATTTAAGTTATCTTGATGGGGATATCGTTGTTTTTCCAGCGCAAGATGATTTACGTGCATGCTATTTGATGAAGCCTGCGTCTTTAGCAAAATTACTACAACTTGCAGCTATAAAACCATCAGATAACGTGCTAAATATTGGCGCAAATAGTGGTTATTGTGCAGCATTGTTTTCAAAGATTGCTAGGTCTGTTGTTGCGTTGGAAAGTAATAAAACGCTTGTAGAACAAGCAGATAAGCTTTTAAAATATCATCAGTGTGATAATGTGGTTGTTGTTCATGGACCATTAGAGCAGGGTTATGCTGCTAAGGGGCCTTATGATGTGATTTTTATCGAAGGCGCTGTTGATTTTATTCCTGATGGTATTTTTGATCAAATGAAAGAAGGTGGGCGTCTTGTTGTGGTTGAAGGGCATGGTGGTGCAGGTGTTGCACAAATTTATATAAAAGAAGACAAGGTTATTTCAGTTCGTCGTAGTTTTAACCTTGCTGTAAAACCCCTTCCTGGTTTTTTAAAGACATTCGATTTTGTGTTTTAATATTTAATTTCATCCATGAATATGCAAAGAGTTGTGTGGTAAGTTTAGGATTTATAGTGTGCTTAAAATAAATAAAAAACTTCAGGCATGTTTATTGCTAATACTGGATGTTTTTATATCAGGATCTGCTCATGCTGGTACGTTGAAAGATGCTTTGGCTGAAGCTTATATGTATAATGCCAAGTTGAATAGCGAACGTGCTGCTGTGCGTATATCAGATGATGATATGGTCATTGCACGCTCAAATTTTTTACCACAAATTGAAGGTATTGGAACCTATGGTCGGAATAACACCGTAACAGGTGGATCTGTAGGAATAAAGTTGAGTCAAAGATTATTTGACGGTTTTGTGACGCAAAATACATTTTTTTCAGCTCAAGTTAAAACACAAGCACAACGTGAATATCTTCGCAATGCTGAACAAAATATGTTTTTGGATGCTGTAACAGCATATGCTAATGTGTATAAAGCACGTCGTATTGCTGATCTTCGTCGGGAAAATTTAGCTGCTCTTGAAGAGCAAGTTCGTTCAAATGAAGCAAGGTTAAATGTAGGGGAAGGGGCTCATGTAGATTTTGCTCAAGCACAGGCGGCGCGTTCTGTAGCTGTTTCTGAATTTAGTCTCGCTTGTGCTGATGTGAAGGCAATGGAAGCCATTTATCGTCAAATCATTGGTTCAGATCCTACACAGTTAGAACGCCCACCAGTGGCGACAGAGCTTCCAGAGAATCTTGATATTGGTTATCGAGTTGGTGATATCATGCATCCAGCGATTCTTTATGCAAGATATTTGACTGATGCCAGTTCTTATAATGTAAAAGCAAAAGAGGGGGCTTTGCTTCCTAAAGTAGATTTTTCCACAACAGTGTCTTATAATCGAATTTATAGTGGCCCTGGTGAGAATGGGGTTTCTCAATCGGTTGGAGTTTCATTGAGTGTTCCAATTTTTGAAGGTGGACGTACATCTGCGCAGGTTCGTCAATCAAAAGAGCAGTTTGAACAGGCTCGTCTCCAACTTACTGTAGCTCAAAATGGTGTAAGACAAGCGTTAACTGCTGCCTGGTTTCAGTTAGAGGGTGCACGTGCGTCTGTTATTGCTTATCGTGAGAGTGTTCGTGCTGCTGAAATTGCTCTTAAAGGTCGTATTCAAGAAAATCGGGTGGGGCAGGCAACTACATTAGATGTTTTGAACTCTCGAACTCAGTTAATTAATGCCCAAATTGCACTGGCAATTGCAGAACGGGATGTTGTGGTTGCAAGCTATAGTGTTCAATCTTCTATTGGAAAATTGACTGCAAATTATTTAGGTTTGAGGACAGTTAAATATACTCGCTGAAATTATAACCTATGTGTATATAGTGATTAGCATTTAGAGGATAAACAAATCAAATTGCTAATCATATTGAAAAATATATTGTTTACATGTAATTTCATTTAAGCGGGGAAATTCATTAACTGAAGAAAGAAAGTTGTGTGTGGCGTCATATTTCGTATGAAGAGACATGGCAATCTTATAATTCTTTTATTACACTAATGCATTGTTTTGCGTTTTTAAGAGGTTTTTAATATGGTACAGAGTTCAAATGCGTTACGTGAGCCAAGTATGGATGAGATTTTGACATCCATTCGTGAAATCATTGAAGAGAATGCGGTTCAGGCTGATCATTTTGTAAATGAAACTCTTGCTGATGGTTCTTCTGAAAAGCACTCAGAGGTATCTTCGGAAAATGTTTGTGAAACCACTTTATCCGTTGATGATGCAATGAAAGCTTTGGCTGACCGTATTGGCCTTTCCTCTGATGACGAAGATTTTTCTCTGACTCAAGTGCAAGATAACACAAATGTAGAGGATAATACAGTTAGTATGGGTGTACAAGCAACAAAACTTTCTTCCGAAGAACAGGCTTCTGTTCATAAAACAAAACAATATAATACTAAGGCATTTGTATCGCAGAAAGAAAATACAGTTTCTGATTGTGTAGAGCTATCTCCATATTTTGTCTCTTCTGCAGAGAAAATTGCAGAGGACATTTTGCGCCCGGTTATAGCAGAATGGTTACAGCGTCAATTACCTGTTTTTGTTAAAAAGATTTTGCGTGAAGAGATCACTAAGACAATTAAGAATTTATCTTAAGTGTTTGTTTGTTACTTTTAGCTATTTGGTATTTTCCTTTTATTGTAAAAGCTAGTTTGTAATTTTGTGAGGCCATTTTAAGTAGGTAACGTTTGCGAATAATGTTTGCTGGATATTAGGTTATAAGTTACGTTTTTTCGTGGTGTTATGAGTAAGTGGGTAAAAGAATGATAGAAAAAAACTATGATGCCGCTTCCATAGAGCCACAGATCGCAAAAGAGTGGGAGGCTCATGGTGTTTTTAAGGCGGGAGCTGGTTCAAAACTAGGTGCAGAGCCTTTTTGCGTTATGCTTTCCCCACCGAATGTAACGGGCTCACTTCATATGGGGCACGCTTTAAATACGACAATCCAAGATATTATGGTACGTTTTCAGCGAATGAAGGGTAAAAACGTATTATGGCAACCTGGTTTGGATCATGCAGGGATTGCGACGCAAATGGTTGTTGAACGCCAATTGGCAGAACATCAAGAGCCAACACGTCAAGAAATGGGTAGGGAAAAATTTGTCGAACGTGTTTGGAAATGGCGTCGTGAGACGGGAAGCATCATTGTTAACCAACTACGGCGTCTTGGTGTTTCATGTGATTGGTCGCGTGAACGATTTACAATGGATGAGGGGTTGTCTCAAGCCGTTTGTGAAGTGTTTGTTGCGCTTTATAAGCAAGGGTTGATTTATAAAGACAAGCGTTTGGTTAATTGGGATCCCAAGTTATTAACAGCTATTTCAGATCTTGAAGTGGATTCGAAAGAAATAAAAGGCCATTTGTGGCATTTTAGATATCCGCTTGAAGGTAAAGTTTTTGATCCAAATGATTCAACAACTTTTATAACAGTTGCGACAACGCGGCCTGAAACAATGCTTGGTGACACGGGTATTGCGGTTAATCCTGAAGATGATCGTTATAAAAATCTTATAGGTCAAAATGCTATTTTACCACTTGTTGGTCGCAAATTATTGATTGTTGGTGATTCTTATGCTGATCCTGAAGAGGGAAGTGGTGCTGTAAAAATTACACCAGCGCATGATTTTAATGATTTTGAAGTAGGGCAGAGAAATGGCTTGCGCTTAATCAATATTTTAACGCAAAAGGCTGAAGTTTTTTTACGTGATAATGAGGCATTTTTTGATGGTTTGGTCTTATCAGACGAATTGAAAGCATTAGTGGAGGATTTAGATCGGTGTGATCGTTTTGTTGCGCGAAATCGGATCATATCTTTAATGAAGGAACGGGGTTATTTTGTAAGAGTTGATGATCATCTGCACACCGTTCCTCATGGTGATAGGAGTGGAGTGCCTATTGAACCATTCTTAACTGATCAATGGTACGTCAATGCTGCAAAATTAGCAAAACCGGCAGTAGAGGCTGTTCGTCAAGGCAAAACACAATTTGTTCCAGCCAGTTGGGAGAAAACTTATTTCAATTGGATGGAGAATATTCAACCTTGGTGTATTTCTCGCCAATTATGGTGGGGGCATCAGATTCCAGCTTGGTATGGCCCTGATGGTGTGATTTTTGTTGAAAAAAGTGAAGAAGAAGCTTTAGTTTCAGCTTTATCTCATTATGGTAGAGAGGTTCAGCTAACGCGTGATCAGGATGTGTTAGATACCTGGTTTTCATCAGCTTTGTGGCCTTTTTCAACACTAGGTTGGCCCCAGAAGACGACTGAATTAAAAACATTTTATCCAACTTCTCTATCAGTTACTGGATTTGATATTATTTTTTTCTGGGTTGCCCGTATGATGATGATGGGTATTCACTTTATGGGTGAGATACCTTTTTCGACTGTTTATGTACATGCTCTCGTACGGGATCAGACGGGTGCAAAGATGTCAAAGTCAAAGGGAAACGTTATTGATCCACTAGAACTTATTGATCAATATAGCGCAGATGCATTACGTTTCACTTTAGCTATTATGGCAGCACAGGGGCGTGATGTAAAACTTGATCCTTCGCGTGTTGCAGGTTATCGCAATTTTGCTACAAAATTATGGAATGCCACTCGATTTGCAGAAATGAATGGGGTTAGGCATGGTTTGTCTTTTAAGCCGGAAGAAGCAAAACTTACTTTTAATCGTTGGATTGTAACAGAATTATCCAAAACTGTTTCGGCAGTGACTGCTGGTATTGAGAGCTATAAATTTAATGAGGCTGCTAGCGCACTTTATCGATTTGTTTGGAATACATTATGCGATTGGTATCTTGAATTTCTTAAACCTGTGTTTCAAGGTTCAGACGAAGATTCCAAAAAAGAAGCGCAAGCATGTACTGCTTGGATTCTTGATGAAGTTTATAAACTGCTGCATCCTTTTATGCCTCATATGACGGAAAAATTGTGGTCTCTCACAGCAATGTCGGGCATAAAGCGTGAAAATATGTTGGCATTGACGCAATGGCCGCAGATAACATTTGTAGATGAAGAAGCTGCAATCGATGTTAATTGGCTCATTGACGTTATTAGTGAAATTCGTTCTGTGCGCTCTGAGATGAATGTTCCAGCAGCTGCACAAGCACCTCTTGTTATTATAGAGGGGGAGGGGACAATACAAGAACGTGTGCAGCGCTATGATACTGTTCTTAAAAGATTAGCACGTGCTGAAACGATTTGTTTTTCTGATAAAATTCCATCTGGATCTGCACAAATTGTTTTAGGAGAGGTGACTTTTTGTTTATCGCTGGAGCAGTTGATTGATTTAAATGCTGAACGTGCCCGTTTGATGAAAGATATCGATAAGATTGAACAAGATATTGAAAAAATATCAGCTAGGTTAAATAATCCAAAGTTTATAGAGAATGCAAAACTAGAAGTTGTTGAAATTGAACGTAAAAAAATCATCGAATTACGTGCTGCAAGGAATAAAACATCGCTTGCTTTAGAGCGCTTGGTTTAATTGAAATTTTTTATTTTTATGAAAGTCAAAAATTATTTAAATGTGACACATTTCATAGTTTTTTTCATTATGTATTTTAAAAATTGAAATTATGTAATACTTTATTTTTAAAAGGTAATGCATGTTAAATACATGTTTTTTTAAGATTTGTAGTAACACCGATGCTGTAATGAGATTGGATAACTTTTAATGATAAATAGCTTTAAAATGTTCAAAATGGCTACGATGGTTATTACTTTAGGGATGCTTTCTACTGTTTATGCAACGGATGTAAGCGTTTCCCAGAAAGTAACTAACCGTTCATCTGATTTTTTTAAGCGTGGTATGTCTGCTTATAAAAATGGACAAACAGATCAGGCTATTTCAGCTTTACATTGTGCTGCTAATATGGGCCACATTGGTGCAAATTGGAAACTTGGTTATATTTATGCAAATGGCGACGGTGTGCCTGAAAATGATTATAAGGCATATAATTTTTTTGCACATATCGTTGAAAAAGGTGCTGATCCTGGCTCTGAAAATGAAAGTTATGTTTCTGATGCATTAGTTAAGCTTGCGGGATATCTTAGAAAGGGTATTCCTGATTCTCCTGTAAAAGCTGATCCTTCTTATGCAGTTGATCTTTATACGCAAGCTGCAACGAATTATAGAAATCCTCAGGCTCAATATTATCTAGGTAGCATGCTTTTAAAAGGCGAAGGTGGGGAAAAAAATCCTGTACAAGCAGCCCGATGGTTTCAGCTTGCAGCTAAGAAAGGAAATTCTTCTGCTCAGGCTATGCTCGGAAATATGTTGTTTCAAGCAGGGGAAACGGTTCGTGGTGTAGCAATGTTAACTGCAGCTTATGAGAAGGCTAACACAAAAGACCAAAGTTGGATTCGTCCTATGCAAGAACGAGCTTTTGCTATTTGTGATGAATTTGAACGGCGTACAGCGATGTCGTTAGCTATTGATATTCTTGAAAAAGGTAATTCTTAAGCAATTTTATTTGCGGATAATACACCTCTAATGTCTATACATAAAATTTTTTATGTATAGACTCACAGTAAAATGGCTTACATACACAATATAACAGTTAATGATTGAGAATTTTTGATAAAAATTCTTGTGCGCGTGGTGTTCTAGCTTGTGGATCAGAGAAGAATTCTTCTGACGAGCAGTCTTCAAGGATTTTTCCTTGATCCATGAAAATTACGCGTTTTGATACTTTTTGCGCAAAACTCATTTCATGGGTTACGCAAATCATTGTCATACCTTCTTCTGCTAAGTTGATCATAACATCTAACACTTCACCTACCATTTCGGGATCCAAGGCAGAGGTTGGTTCATCAAAAAGCATAACAAGTGGGTCCATAGTTAAAGCTCGTGCAATAGCAACACGTTGCTGTTGGCCTCCTGAAAGTTGACCGGGGTACTTATTTTTATGTTCGATAAGTCCAACACGTTCAAGATACAATAAACCACGCTCAAGTGCTTCTTTCTTACTGCGTTTTAGAACTTTAATTTGCGCAATTGTTAAATTTTCTGTGACAGATAAATGTGGGAAAAGCTCAAAATGTTGAAATACCATTCCTACGTGACTGCGCAATTTAGGTAAATTTGTTTTTTTTGAGTGCACTGGTACACCATTGATCCAAATTTCGCCTTTTTGAAAAGGTACTAAAGCATTGATGGTTTTAATGAAAGTTGATTTCCCTGAACCTGATGGTCCACAAACTACCACAACCTCCCCTTTATTAATATTGGTTGTGCAATTTTTAAGAATATTAACTTCGCCGTACCAATTGGAAACGTTTTTCATTTCGATCATATGAGTAGACATTTTTTTTCCTTATTAGCGAATAATGGATATTTTTTTCTGGAGATATAAGACTATCTGCGACAATGTAAAGCAGATAGCAAAATAGAAAATGGCGGCTAAAATGTAAGCTTCTTGTTTTACGCCAAAATTGTTAGAAACAATATCAAAACCGTTTAAAAGACTGTTACCACTAATTGCATAAACAAGTGTTGTGTCTTGAAACAGAATAATAACCTGTGTCAAAAAAACAGGAAGCATGTTTCTGAAGGCTTGGGGAAGAAGTACAATATACATGTTTTGCCAATACGTCATTCCAAGAGCTTGTCCTGCATATTTTTGCCCTTGCGGTATTGAAGAAAGGCCAGCGCGCATGATTTCAGCAAAATAAGCGGCTTCAAATGCAGTAAAAGTAATTAATGCTGATTTGTTCGCGCCGATTGACGTTCCCGTTAGGAAAGGTAAGAGTACAAAAAACCATAAGATAACCATAACAAGTGGTATTGAGCGCATGGCAGTTATATAAATTACGGCAAGCGAAGAAAAAAGTTTAATAGAAGAAAGCCGCATCATTGCTAACAATATGCCGAAGATAAGCCCAAATATCGTTGCAAAAAGTGTTAAAAAGACACTAAAAAGCAGACCTGGCAGAATATAAGAGAGGAATATATCAAAAGTAAAAAATGAAAAATCAAAGTCTGAAAAATTGAAAGAAAGATAAGGCCAAAAATAAGAATTCATAAAATCTTTCATATTCAACGCCCCCCCGTTTGAAGATTAGGAATTTTAAACATTTTTTCAATGATTGTCATCATAATAAAAATGAATAAAGCGATGGCAATATAAAGAATAGTAACAATCAAATAGTTTTCGTAAACATGACTTATTTCTTCAATTGTTTGATATTGGAACTGCATTAGTTCATTAATAGAAACGGCAAATGCTATAGATGAATTTTTTACAATCCCCATTGCCTCTGAAGTTAATGGTGGCATGATTGTACGAATAGCACGTGGTAATATGATATAGCGATAACTTTGACCAGTAGTAAATCCCATTGCCATGGCTGCATAACGCTGGCCAGAAGAAATAGATTCAATACCTGAACGGACTTGCTCTGCGACACGTGCAGATGTAAAGAACCCTAAAGCACAGGTTATTAATACAATAGGTGAAAAATTTATTGCTGGTGGATAAATTTTAGGGACAACAAAATACCATAAAAACACTTGTACAAGCAGAGGGATATTGCGCATAATTTCTACCCAAACACGACCAATAGCACGAAGAACGCGGTTGATGATGGAAGTGTGAGGTAAAGTGCGTATTGTCCCTATAATGACACCGACAAATACAGCTAATATTAATGAAGAGACAGATAATATAGCGGTATTTTTAAAGCCATCGAGCAGTGTGTCCAAGTAGGTATGACTTATACCAGGAGTTCCAAGACACCCAATTACTGGTGTTTGATTAAGATCATCTATACAAAGGAAAGAAAAGTCCATTAGTCAACATTTCCTAAAGTTGTCCATCCCTTAGTAGGGTGGATAAATCAGCTGCATTACACATGCTAAATTTATTGAAAAGCTAAAAAAGTACAACCACACTGATTTTTTGAGAATGTGGTTGCTCTTTATTCAAATACTACAAATTGTTTTCTGTATAATGTTCCCGAGGTTTATTGTTGGGATTTTCCCAAGCGGATTTTGTTGATTGGGATAAGGGAAGATTGACAACAGTATTTGTAGGAGGAATTGGTTCCATAAACCATTTATTGTAAAGTTTTTCAAGTGAACCATCTTTAATTTGCCGCATAATACTATTGTTGATTTCTTGCTCGAGGTTTTTGTCATTTAATTTAAGCATGCAGGCAATAGGTTCAATTGAAAGCACGGTATCAAGAATTATATAATCGGATGGTTTTTTTGATTTAGAAATATGCCCAGAGAGAATTGAAGCATCCATCACAAATGCGTCAGCACGGCCAGATTCTAACAACAAAAAGCTATCTCCGTGATCCTTACCAGTTACAACCTTGAAGTTAATGTTTTTTGCGCGTTTATTTTTACGGATAAGTTGAACAGATGTTGTACCGGTGGTGGTTGCAACTGTTTTACCATTTAAATCTTCAATAGATTTAATACCAGAACTTTTCTTTACAGCAATTCGAACTTCTTCAATATAAGTGGTATAAGCAAACGCTGCTTCTTTATTGCGAGAAGAATCATTTGTTGTAGAACCACATTCGAAATCATAAGTTCCGTTTTGTAACAGAGGAATCCGATTTTGTGACGTGATAGGAAGATAATGGATTTTAATTGATTGACCAATTTTTTTTGAAATATCATCAATGATATATTCTGCCATTTCTGTATGAAAACCTGTATATTTACCATTACCAATAGCATAAGCTAAACCTATAGATGATTCGCGAACACCTAAAGTAATTTCTCCTGTTGTTTTAATTTTCTCCAGTGTGTCATTTTGAGCTTGCACCATACTTGTTAGCCCAATAACAATCGCTGCACTAAATGCCAACAGTGATTTTTTCATTATTTCCTCCATTTATTTTATTTTTGTTCTTAATTATTATATTTAAAAATCTTTTACACGCAATGTAACATGTTTATTATTCAAAGTGGGTATTTTTTTAATTATCCTCATAACAAGGTTAAATTTTTAAATTAGAGTTGAGCTCAATCCAAACAGGAACATGGTCTGATGGCTTTTCATATCCTCTTACTTCTGTTTGACTGTAAGCGCAAACAAGTTGATCTGCAGCTTCTGGGGATAATAATAAGTGATCAATACGAATGCCATTGTTTTTTCGCCATGCGCCAGCTTGAAAATCCCAAAAACTAAAAGAAGAATCATCTGTAACGTTACGAATAGAGTCATAAAAACCTAAATAAATAATGCGTTGGAACGCTTGTCGTGTTTGTGGAAGAAATAAAGCGTCATTTTTCCATTCGTCAGGTTTTTTTGCATCCAATGGGGTTGGGATGACATTATAATCACCAGCTAGAACAAGAGGATCTTCATATGCAAGTAATGATTTTGCATGTGTATACAATCTCTCCATCCATTTCATTTTATAAAGATATTTTTCGCTATTGATGGGATTACCATTCGGAAGATAAAGGGAAGCAACACGGATAATCCCTTTATTTGTTGAGTAAACGGCTTCAATATAACGTGCTTGCTCGTCATTGTCATCACCTGGCAATCGACGAATGAGTTCATCAGGTCTTTTTTTAGAAAGAAGCGCAACGCCATTGAAACTTTTTTGTCCATGTGTCTCTATATGATATCCTAAAGTTTCAATTTCATCACGTGGAAAATTTGCATCAATACATTTAATTTCTTGTAAGCAAACTATATCAGGCTGATTTTTTTGCAGCCATTTACATAGTGTGTCATGTCGTGCTTTTATTCCAGCAATGTTCCATGTTGCAATTTTCATAATATTAACTTTTAAGCATTATATATACAATTAGCAAGTAATTACAGAATAGTATGTTGAAAACTCTAATATATTGCAGTTATTTTTGTTGGATGGAATTATTACAGCAGCGACTTTCTTTACAATAGTTTCTTTAAAAACCAAATTTGTAAAAGTGCCGTAATGTTACTTTATTTTCATTTTTACAAACTTTCTGCTGTTTAATACTTGACGAATGTATATGTTCTCGTTATTAAAAATCATCATGATCGATGTGAGAGTGATTAATATTTTAGGGTTTTGCCCTGAGATTCATCTTAAACAGAATTTGTTTTTAAAAATTTAAAAACCAATACTAGTGCAAGAGGCTAATGCCTCCTCTGCTTTTAGTCGGGTAAGCTGTCTATTAAGCATGCCCGATTTTATGTGTAAGCTTAAGTCTTTATTCCAATTGTATCGGGATAGGCATTAAGGTAAAAAAGCCCAAGTGGGCAAGATGAACGTAGATTGAAAGAGGAAGGTTGTATGCCTACCGTAAACCAGTTGATTCGCAAACCACGTGTAGCGCCGGTTAAGCGTAATAAGGTTCCTGCCCTTCAGGCAAACCCGCAAAAACGTGGCGTTTGTACTCGTGTCTATACAACAACACCGAAGAAGCCTAATTCTGCTCTTCGTAAAGTTGCCAAGGTTCGTTTAACAAATGGATTTGAGGTTATCGGTTATATTCCTGGTGAGGGACATAATCTTCAAGAACACTCTGTTGTGATGATTCGTGGTGGTCGTGTAAAGGATTTACCTGGAGTTCGTTATCACATTATTCGTGGTTTGCTTGATACACAGGGTGTTAAAAATCGTAAACAGCGCCGTTCAAAATATGGCGCGAAACGTCCGAAATAAATACTGAGAGACAAAGCCGATGTCCCGTCGCCATAGAGCAGAAAAACGTGAAATTAATCCAGATCCTAAGTTTGGTGATTTGGTAATTACAAAGTTTATGAATGCCATTATGTTTGATGGTAAAAAATCTGTTGCTGAGCGCATTGTTTATGGTGCGCTTGATGCGGTTGAGAGTAAAGTAAAAACAGATCCTGTAGCTTTGTTTCATCAGGCATTGGAAAATGTTGCTCCACATATTGAAGTTCGTTCGCGCCGTGTTGGTGGTGCTACTTATCAGGTTCCGATAGATGTTCGTCCTGATCGTCGTCAGGCTCTTGCTATTCGTTGGTTAATTGTGGCGGCGCGTGGGCGTAATGAGACGACAATGATTGATCGTCTTTCTGGAGAGTTGGTGGATGCGGCTAATAATCGTGGTTCTGCAGTGAAAAAGCGTGAGGATGTGCACCGTATGGCTGAGGCTAACCGTGCATTTTCTCATTATCGCTGGTAGGTATATTGTAAATCTAAGGCAAATAGAATGGCTCGCGAATATAAAATCGAAGACTATCGTAATTTTGGTATTATGGCGCATATTGATGCGGGTAAGACCACGATGACTGAGCGTATTTTGTTCTATACCGGTAAAAACCATAAAATTGGTGAAACTCATGATGGCGCTTCTACAATGGATTGGATGGAGCAAGAGCAAGAGCGTGGTATTACAATTACATCTGCTGCGACGACAACTTTTTGGAAAGGGCGTGATGGCCGGAGTAGACGTTTTAATATTATTGATACGCCAGGGCATGTTGATTTTACAATTGAGGTTGAGCGTTCTTTACGTGTTCTTGATGGTGCGATAGCTTTATTAGATGCTAATGCTGGTGTAGAGCCTCAAACGGAAACAGTTTGGCGGCAGGCTGAGAAATATCATGTACCACGCATGGTTTTTGTTAATAAAATGGATAAAATTGGAGCTGACTTTAATCGTAGTGTAGAAATGGTTGGTTCACGATTAGGTGCTAAGGCGCTTGTTATTCAGTTGCCAATTGGTTCTGAGAATGATTTTGAAGGCGTTATTGATCTTGTTGAGATGAAGGCGTTGAAGTGGGATGGTTCTATTGGTGCTTCGGCTACAGTAGGTGAAATTCCAGTCGAGTTAAAAGAAAAAGCAGAAGAATATCGTGAGAAATTAGTTGAAATGGCAGTTGAGGTTGATGAAGCTGCTATGGAGGCTTATTTGGACGGTGTTATGCCAACTGATGAGCAGCTTGTGGCTCTTATTCGTAAGGGAACAATAGAGGTTCAGTTTCATCCGGTTCTTTGTGGTACTGCCTTTAAAAACAAAGGGATTCAGCCGCTATTAGATGCTATTGTTTCTTATCTTCCTTCTCCGGTTGATGTTCCAGCTATTAATGGCATTGATGTTAAAACTGAAACTGAGACAACACGTGAGTCTTCAGATGATGCTCCGCTTTCTATGCTTGCTTTTAAGATTATGAATGATCCATTTGTTGGGTCATTAACTTTCTGTCGTATTTATTCTGGTAAGGTTCAGAGAGGTATTTCTCTTGAGAACACGGTGAAGGGAAAAAGGGAACGTTTAGGGCGTATACTTCAGATGCACTCAAATTCTCGTGAAGATATTGAGGAGGCATTTGCAGGTGATATTGTTGCTCTTGCGGGTCTTAAGGAAACAACGACAGGTGATACTCTTTGTGATCCTTTGAAGCCTGTTATTCTAGAGAGAATGGAATTTCCTGAGCCTGTCATTGAGATTGCGATTGAGCCGAAAACGAAAGCAGATCAAGAAAAAATGGGTATTGCACTTAATCGTTTGGCTGCGGAAGATCCTTCATTTCGTGTTAAATCAGATGAGGAATCTGGTCAAACAATTATAGCTGGAATGGGAGAATTGCATCTTGATATTATTGTTGATCGTATGCGGCGTGAATTTAAGGTTGAAGCTAATGTAGGTCAACCACAGGTTGCTTATCGTGAAACAATTACGAAAGTTGCAGAAATTGACTATACTCATAAAAAACAATCTGGTGGTGCTGGGCAATTTGCTCGTGTGAAGATTATTTTTGAGCCTCATGACGGTGATGATTTTGTATTTGAATCAAAAATTGTTGGTGGTGCTGTTCCTAAGGAATATATTCCAGGTGTTCAGAAGGGTATTGAAAGCGTTATGGGATCAGGGTCTCTCGCAGGTTTTCCCATGCTTGGTGTGAAGGCTACTCTAATTGATGGTGGTTATCATGATGTTGATTCTTCTGTTTTAGCTTTTGAAATTGCTGCGCGTGCAGCTTTTCGAGAGGGGGCACAGAAGGCAGGTGCACAGCTTCTTGAACCAATCATGAAGGTGGAGGTTGTGACTCCAGAGGATTATATGGGAGATGTAATTGGTGATTTAAATTCTCGCCGAGGTCAAATTTCAGGTACTGAGGTGCGTGGTATTGCAACAGTAGTAAATGCAATGGTTCCCTTGGCGAATATGTTTGGTTATGTGAATACGCTTCGTTCAATGAGTCAGGGGCGTGCTCAATATACAATGCAATTTAATCATTATGAGCCTGTTCCTTTAGCTGTGGCGCAGGAAATTCAGAAAAAATACGCGTGATCTTCCGATTACGTATTAACTTTAAACTTAGTCCTTGATCTGGACAGAAAATGGAGAGCTCAAATGGCAAAGAGCAAATTTGAACGTACGAAGCCGCATGTTAATATAGGAACGATAGGTCACGTTGACCATGGGAAGACGTCATTGACAGCAGCGATTACGAAATATTTTGGTGAATTTAAAGCGTATGACCAAATTGATGCGGCGCCTGAGGAGCGTGCCCGTGGAATTACCATTTCAACAGCGCATGTTGAGTATGAAACAGAGCAACGTCACTATGCGCATGTTGATTGTCCGGGCCACGCAGATTATGTGAAGAACATGATCACAGGTGCAGCGCAAATGGACGGTGCGATTTTGGTTGTTTCAGCAGCTGATGGACCGATGCCTCAGACACGTGAGCATATTTTGCTAGCACGTCAGGTTGGTGTTCCTGCGATTGTAGTTTTTTTGAATAAGGTTGATCAGGTTGATGATGCTGAGCTTTTAGAGCTTGTTGAGCTTGAAGTTCGGGAGCTTCTTTCGAAATATGACTTCCCTGGTGATGATATACCGATAGTTAAGGGTTCTGCATTAGCAGCTCTTGAGGATTCAGATAAAAGTATAGGTGAAGAAGCGGTTCGTCGTTTGATGAGTGAGGTTGATAATTATATCCCAACGCCTGAGCGTCCGGTTGATCAGCCATTTTTGATGCCTATAGAGGATGTTTTTTCGATCTCTGGGCGTGGAACGGTTGTAACGGGTCGTGTTGAGCGTGGAATTATTAAAGTTGGTGAAGAAATCGAGATTATAGGTATTCGTCCGACTTCTAAGACGACGGTTACAGGTGTTGAAATGTTCCGTAAGCTTTTAGATCAAGGTCAGGCAGGTGATAATATTGGTGCATTGCTTCGTGGTATTGATCGTGAAGGGATTGAGCGTGGACAAGTTTTGGCAAAGCCTGGTTCTGTTACGCCGCATACCAAGTTTAAAGCAGAGGCTTATATTTTGACGAAAGATGAGGGGGGTCGTCATACCCCGTTTTTCACGAATTATCGTCCACAGTTTTATTTCCGCACCACGGATGTGACAGGAATTGTTACACTTCCAGAAGGTACGGAAATGGTTATGCCGGGTGATAATGTTGCAATGGATGTTTCTTTAATTGTTCCGATTGCAATGGAAGAAAAGCTTCGTTTCGCTATCCGTGAAGGAGGGCGTACTGTCGGAGCTGGTATCGTTTCTAAGATTATTGAATAATATCAATAAATTGTGAGAAGTGTCTTTGGTGTTAGAGTTACTCCGTATGACAGGGAAATAAGAATATGAATGGTCAGAATATCCGCATTCGCTTAAAGGCGTTTGATCACCGGATTCTTGATGCGTCGACGCGTGAAATTGTGTCGACTGCCAAGCGTACTGGCGCCAATGTCCGTGGTCCCATTCCGCTTCCGACGCGGATTGAGAAGTTTACGGTCAATCGTGGGCCGCACATTGATAAGAAAAGTCGTGAGCAATTTGAGATGCGCACACATAAGCGTCTTCTTGATATTGTTGATCCTACACCGCAAACGGTAGATGCTCTTATGAAGCTCGACCTTTCTGCTGGTGTGGATGTAGAAATTAAGCTCTGAGGTTTGAGGACAGAAGGAACAAACCCGATGCGTTCAGGTGTAATAGCACAAAAACTGGGTATGACCCGTATATATAATGAGGCTGGTGAGCATGTGCCAGTGACAGTACTTCGTTTGGAGAATTGTCAGGTTATTGCTCAGCGTACAGTTGAGAAGAACGGTTATACTGCTGTTCAATTAGGTGTGGGGTTTGCGAAAGTTAAAAATGTTTCGCGAGCTCTCCGTGGGCATTTTGCTAAGGCTGTGGTTGAGCCAAAAGCTAAAGTGGCGGAATTTCGTGTTAGTCCCGATAATTTACTTGATGTAGGTACTGAGATTACAGTGGAACATTTTATTCCAGGGCAAAGAGTTGATGTAACGGGTACAAGTATCGGTAAAGGTTTTGCCGGTGTTATGAAGCGGCATAATTTTGGTGGGCATCGTGCTTCACATGGTAATTCAATTACACATCGTGCTCATGGTTCAACGGGGCAATGCCAAGATCCGGGTAAAGTATTTAAAGGCAAAAAAATGGCTGGTCATATGGGGCAGGTACGTGTGACGACGCAAAATATCGAAGTTGTTTCTACTGATATTGATCGTGGCTTGATTTTGGTGCGTGGTGCTGTCTCTGGTTCTAAAGGGGCTTGGATTTTAGTGCGTGATGCTGTAAAGAAGCGTCTTCCTGATAATGCGCCAAAGCCTGCTGGGATTCGTCGCTCTGTGGAGAAAAAGACTGAATCAGCTACAGTGGTAGAGGCCTCTAAAGTTGAGGAGGCATGAATAATGGATCTTGTAATTAAAACTCTTGACGGCAACGAAGCTGGTAAGTTAAAAGTTTCTGAACATATTTTCGGCCTCGCTCCGCGTGAAGATATTCTCCAGCGTGTTGTTCGTTGGCAACTTGCGCGTCGTCAGCAAGGAACGCATCAGTCACAAGGGCGCTCGGATGTGGCTCGGACAGGTGCGAAAATGTTTAAACAAAAAGGAACTGGGCGTGCCCGGCATTCATCTGCTCGCGCACCGCAGTTTCGAGGTGGTGGTAAAGCACATGGTCCAGTGGCTCGTAGTCACGTGCATATTCTTCCTAAAAAGAGTCGTGCGCTTGGGCTATGTCTTGCTTTGTCAGTAAAGCTAAAGACAAATGATTTGATTGTAGTTGATGAACTTAATGTTCAGGATGCTAAAACTAAGGTACTTGCTAAGAGTTTTTCTAAGCTTGGTTTTAATAATGCCCTATTAATTGGTGGAAAAGAAATAAATATGAATTTTTCTCGTGCAGCATCTAATATCCCTAATATTGATGTTTTACCAGTTCAGGGGATTAATGTTTATGATATTTTGCGTCGCAATAAGCTTGTTTTATCGAAGGCAGCTGTTGAGGCTCTTGAGGAGCGTTTCAAATGACGGATCTTCGCCACTATGATGTAATTATTAGTCCGGTTATTACTGAGAAATCGACTATGATTTCTGAATATAATCAAGTTGTTTTTAATGTTGCACCAAAAGCAATGAAACCTGAAATCAAAGCAGCTATTGAGGCGCTTTTTAATGTTAAGGTTAAGGCTGTTAACACAACGATTCGTAAGGGTAAAGTGAAGCGTTTCAAAGGTGTTGTTGGTCGACAGAATGATGTCAAAAAAGCGATTGTGACATTGGCTAAAGGTTACTCAATTGACCTTTCAACAGGTCTTTAATAAAGCTCGGAGATAAGAATAATGGCACTTAAGCACTTTAATCCAACAACACCCGGGCAACGTCAGCTTATTATTGTGGAGCGTTCTGATCTTCATAAGGGTAAATCTGTAAAGACGCTGACGGGAGGGTTGTCGTCAAAGGGTGGGCGTAATAATCATGGTAGAGTTACAGCCCGTTTTCAAGGTGGGGGGCATAAGCGTAGCTATCGGTTTGTTGATTTTAAGCGCCTTAAACGTGATATGTCTGCAAAGGTTGAGCGTTTGGAGTATGATCCAAATCGTACTGCTTTTATCGCATTGATTCGTTATGAAGATGGTCAATTAAGTTATATTCTTGCACCTCAGCGTCTTGGTGTTGGTGATTTGGTTATTACTGGTTCAAATGTTGATATTAAGCCAGGTAATGCAATGCCTCTTTGTAATATGCCAGTGGGTACGATTATCCATAACGTTGAGATGAAACCTGGTAAAGGTGGTCAGATTGCACGTTCGGCGGGGTCTTATGCACAGTTAGTTGGGCGAGATCAGGGAATGGCTATTCTTCGTCTTAATTCTGGGGAGCAGCGTTTGGTTCCTGGTGGTTGTTTTGCAACTGTTGGTGCTGTTTCAAATCCTGATCATGGAAATATTAATGATGGTAAAGCTGGTCGGTCGCGTTGGCGTGGAAAACGTCCTCATGTTCGTGGTGTTGCTATGAATCCAGTAGATCATCCACATGGTGGTGGTGAGGGGCGTACATCGGGTGGTCGTCACCCTGTATCTCCTTGGGGTAAGCCTACGAAAGGTAAGCGTACACGCTCCAATAAAGCTACTAATAAATTTATTATGCGTTCGCGTCATCAACGTAAGAAGTAAGAGAGGTAGTCTAAAGTGGTTCGTTCAGTTTGGAAAGGTCCGTTTGTTGACGGCTATCTTCTTGGAAAAGCAGAGAAGGTACGTGCAAGTGGGCGTAATGAAGTTATTAAAATGTGGAGTCGTCGTTCTACCATTCTGCCGCAATTTGTTGGTTTGACTTTTGGTGTTTACAACGGCAATAAACATATTCCTGTTTCTGTTTCTGAAGAAATGGTTGGACATAAATTTGGCGAGTTCGCTCCTACTCGAACCTATTATGGTCATGGTGCGGATAAGAAAGCAAAAAGGAAATAATAATGGGCAAAGCTAAAGTTCCGCGCCAACTTAAGGACAATGAAGCGAAGGCTGTTGCTCGAACGATTCGTGTTAGTCCACAAAAGCTTAATCTGGTTGCTGCGATGATTCGTGGTAAAAAGGTTAATACGGCGTTGGCTGATTTAACATTTTCACGTAAACGTATCGCTCAGACAGTTAGAAAAACTCTTGAATCAGCGATCGCAAATGCGGAAAATAATCATGATCTTGATATTGATTCGTTGATTGTTTCAGAAGCGCATGTTGGTAAATCTATAGTAATGAAACGGTTTCATGTTCGTGGTCGCGGGCGTT
Source organism: Bartonella sp. WD12.1 (assembly GCF_002022415.1). GTDB lineage: Bacteria > Pseudomonadota > Alphaproteobacteria > Rhizobiales > Rhizobiaceae > Bartonella. The sequence continues at coordinate 896,843 of NZ_MUBG01000001.1, read as the reverse complement.
CTAGCCGGATTGAGCGTCCATTTTCGCATCTTACTATTATTGTTCGTGAAGTTACCGAAAAAGAGGAGGCTGCGTAATGGGGCAGAAAATCAATCCAATAGGGCTTCGTCTTGGAGTTAATCGGACTTGGGATTCACGTTGGTATGCTGATAGTGGTGAATATGGACGTCTTCTTCATGAAGATTTAAAAATTCGTTTATATGTGATTGAAGAGCTGAAGCAAGCGGCTATTTCTAAGGTTGTTATTGAACGTCCTCATAAAAAGTGTCGTATTATAATTCACTCAGCACGTCCTGGTCTTATTATTGGTAAAAAGGGTGCTGATATTGAAAAGCTTCGTTGTAAACTTTCAGAAATGACGAATGCTGAGACTTCACTAAATATTGTTGAGATTCGTAAGCCGGAAATTGATGCGACAATCATTGCTCAATCAATTGCTCAGCAGCTTGAGCGTCGTGTTGCTTTTCGGCGTGCAATGAAACGTGCTGTTCAATCCGCTATGCGTCTTGGGGCGGAAGGTATTCGTATTAATTGTTCTGGTCGTCTTGGTGGTGCTGAAATTGCTCGTATGGAATGGTATCGTGAAGGTCGTGTTCCACTTCATACTTTGCGTGCCGATGTGGATTATGGTACAGCAGAGGCTAAAACGGCGTATGGTATTTGTGGTGTTAAAGTTTGGGTTTTTAAAGGTGAGATCCTTGAACATAATCCAATGGCTTCGGAAAGTCGTGCTATGGAAAGTGATCATTCAGGAGTTTCATCGAATCGCCGCCGTGAAAATACTTGATTTATGGTTAAATTGAGATTTGGAGTGAAAAGTAATGTTGCAGCCAAAGCGCACAAAATTTCGTAAGCAATTCAAAGGCCGTATTCACGGTGTTGCGAAAGGTGGTACGGATTTGAATTTCGGTGCTTACGGTCTGAAGGCTATTGAGCCAGAGCGTATTACTGCGCGCCAAATTGAAGCGGCGCGTCGTGCAATTACACGTTACATGAAGCGTTCTGGTCGTGTATGGATTCGGATTTTTCCAGATCTTCCGGTTACATCTAAGCCGACTGAAGTTCGTATGGGTAAGGGTAAGGGAAGTGTTGACTATTGGGCAGCGCGTGTTTCTCCTGGGCGTGTTATGTTTGAGCTTGACGGGATTCCTGAGGATGTAGCACGTGAAGCTCTTAGATTGGGTGCTGCGAAGTTGCCTGTTAAGACTCGTTTTGTTCAACGAATTGCTGAATAAAGAGGTTAAGCGATGAAAGCCGAAGAATTACGGGCGCAAACGCTCGACCAAATGAAAGATGAATTGGCTAAGTTAAAGAAAGAGCAGTTTAATCTGCGTTTTCAGAAAGCGACAGGTCAATTAGAAAAAACAGCACGTGTTAAGCAAGTTCGTCGTAACATTGCGCGTATTAAAACTTTTCTTCGTCAGAAGATGGATGGAAACAAGGTTTAAGGAAATAAGAGATGCCTAAACGCATTTTGCAAGGCGTTGTCGTTAGCGACAAGAATGATAAAACTGTAGTTGTCAAAGTGGAGCGTCGTTATTCTCATCCGCTTCTCCAAAAGACGGTTCGACAGTCTAAAAAATACAAGGCGCATGACGAGAACAATCAATTCAAAATCGGAGATCAGATTTCTATTCAAGAATCTAAACCGATTTCGAAAGATAAACGTTGGATTGTTGTTGTAGACAGTGTAACGTAATTAACCAGGCTAATTGTTTTAAAATTTAACATTGGTTTTTTCCATTGGGTAAATTTTGATAACCATAGCTTCATTGTTGTTTGACAGGCAAGTCCGGATGTGCCAAAGGCATAGTCGGATTTAAACATTAAGAAAAGGTGGTGGCCAGTCATGATTCAGATGCAAACAAACCTCGACGTTGCTGATAATTCTGGTGCTCGTCGTGTCATGTGCATCAAGGTGCTGGGCGGTTCAAAGCGGAAATATGCTTCGGTCGGTGACATTGTTGTTGTTTCGGTTAAGGATGTTATTCCCCGTGGCCGTGTTAAAAAAGGTGATGTGATGAAAGCTGTGGTAGTCCGTACTGCCAAGGATATTCGTCGTGCGGATGGTAGTGTAATTCGTTTTGATAGAAATGCTGCTGTTTTGGTGGATAATAAAAAAGAGCCTATTGGTACACGTATTTTTGGGCCTGTTCCTCGTGAACTTCGTGGTAAAAACCACATGAAGATCATTTCACTCGCTCCTGAAGTGTTGTAAGGAGTAAATATCGTGCAAAAGATTCGAAAAGGTGATAAAGTTATCGTTTTATCTGGGAAAGATAAAGGTCGTAGCGGTGAAGTTATTAAGGTGAATCCCAAAAATAGCAGCGCTCTTGTTCTTGGAATTAATGTAGTTAAACGCCATCAGCGTCAAACTCAAACACAAGAAGCTGGAATTATTTCTAAGGAAGCGCCTATTCATTTGTCTAATTTGGCGGTTATTGATCCTAAAGATGGTAAACCTACACGTGTAGGTTTTCGTGTAAATGCGGATGGTAATAAAGTTCGTGTTGCCAAACGGTCGGGAGAACTGATTAATGGCTAAAGAAAAACAGAAACCGCGTATGAAGACGCATTATCTTGAAGTTGTTCGTAAAATGCTTCAAGAGAAGTTTAACTATAAAAACGAAATGCAAATTCCACGTGTTGATAAAATTGTGATTAATATGGGGATTGGTGAAGCAACTGCTGATTCCAAAAAACCATCTATTGCAGCTGAAGATCTGACATTGATAACAGGTCAGAGAGCTGTGGTTACCTATGCGCGTAATTCTATTGCGAGTTTTAAGGTTCGTGAAAAAATGCCGCTTGGGGCTAAGGTTACATTACGTAAAGATCGTATGTTTGAGTTTTTGGATCGTCTTATTACGATTGCTCTTCCACGGGTTCGTGATTTTCGTGGTTTGAATCCAAAAAGCTTTGATGGTCATGGCAATTTTGCTATGGGTATTAAAGAGCACATTGTGTTTCCAGAGATCAATTATGATAAAGTTGATCAGATTTGGGGCATGGATATTATCGTTTGTACGACAGCAAAAACGGATGATGAAGCACGTGAATTATTGCGTGCTTTTAATTTTCCATTTCGCTTGTAACGGCAGACGTAGTGAGGTGAGATTATGGCCAAAGTAAGTGCCGTTGAAAAAAATAAGCATCGTGTTGTGATGACAAAACGTTATGCTGCGCGTCGTGCGCGTTTGAAAGCAATTGTGATGGATCAGAAGGTTTCGCTTGAAGAGCGTTTTAAAGCTTCTATTCGGTTGGCGGAACTGCCACGTAATTCTGCAAAGGTTCGTATTCGTAATCGTTGTGAAGTTTCGGGGCGTCCAAGAGCTTATTATCGTAAATTAAAAATGTCGCGGATTGCGCTACGTGAATTTGGTTCTCTAGGCCATATTCCTGGTATTGTTAAATCTAGTTGGTAAGAGGAGATAACAAGATGTCTATGTCAGATCCTCTTGGTGATATGTTAACACGTATTCGTAATGCGCTTAGTCGTAAAAAAGATAAAGTGGTTACGCCTGCTTCTAAGCTTCGTAGGCGGGTGCTTGATGTTTTGCAGTCTGAAGGTTATATTCGTGGGTACAATCAGGTTGATTTTGGTAAAGGGAAATCCGAAATCGAGATTGAATTGAAGTATTTTGAAGGTTCAGCTGTTATTCGTGAGATTTCACGTGTTTCAAAACCTGGTCGTCGTGTGTATGTTTCTGCTAAGTCTATTCCTCAGGTAGCAAATGGTCTTGGTATTTCAATTTTGTCGACTCCTAAAGGGGTAATGGCAGATCATGAAGCGCGTGAACAAAATGTCGGTGGAGAAATTCTCTGTCGTGTTTTCTGATTGGTTGTAAGCAAACGAAAGTAAAACAGGTTAAAACAATGTCTCGTATTGGAAAAAGACCTATTCCGGTTCCTCTTGGAGTTACGGCCACTGTTGAAGGTCAGTTGATTAAGGCGAAGGGTCCAAAAGGTGAACTGAGCTACGTCGTTAATGATGAAGTTTTGGTCAAGCTTGAGGAAAATGTTGTGTCGGTTTTACCGCGTGATCAATCAAAGGATGCACGCTCTAAATGGGGTATGTCACGTTCAATGATTGAGAATATTTTTTGCGGTGTGAAAGATGGTTTTGAGAAGAAACTTGAGATCAACGGCGTTGGTTATCGTGCTGCTTTACAGGGTAAAGATATTCAATTATCATTGGGTTTTTCCCATGATGTTATTTATAAAGTGCCGTCTGGTGTTACTGTAACAGTCCCTAAGCCAACAGAAATTGTTGTTTCTGGAATTGATAAACAACAAGTTGGGCAAGTTGCAGCAGAAATTCGTGAATATCGTGGACCCGAGCCTTATAAAGGTAAAGGTATTAAATATGTAGATGAACGTATCGTTCGTAAAGAAGGTAAAAAGAAGTAAGGGTTTTGCGTTATGGTTTCATCTAAAAAGGTTATTCAGCGCCGTGCGCAGCGTGTTCGTCGTCAAATTAAAACTGTTGCTAATGGTCGTCCGAGACTTAGTGTTTACCGCTCAAATCAGAATATTTATGCACAAATTATTGATGATTTATGTGGGTGTACACTTGCTTCTGCATGTACTCTTGAAGGAGAATTGAGAAAATCTTTAAAAAGCGGTTCTGATAAAGCGGCCGCTTTTGCTGTTGGTAAATTAATTGCTGAACGTGCAAAAAAAGCTGGTGTTAATGAAGTTGTTTTTGATCGTGGAGCATATGTTTATCATGGTCGAGTGAAAGTTTTAGCTGAAGCTGCTCGTGAGGGCGGTTTGATTTTTTAAAATATCTTGTTTGGCAATTCTGCTAAGAAGATATTTTTAATGTTTCATATGAGTTCCTTAATTTAATGTTGAGGATTAGTTAAAGTGCTTCCGGAAAAGAAAAAGGAATGAGGAATGGCACAAAAAGAACGTAATGATCGCGATGAGCGTCGAAATGAAAATAGTAGTGAATTTGTTGATAAACTTGTGCACATTAATCGTGTTGCTAAAGTTGTAAAAGGTGGACGACGTTTTGGATTTGCTGCTCTTGTTGTTGTTGGAGATCAAAAAGGACGTGTTGGTTTTGGTCATGGTAAGGCGCGTGAGGTGCCTGAAGCAATTCGTAAAGCTACAGAATCTGCAAGGCGTGAAATGATTTATGTTCCGCTTCGATCTGGGCGCACATTACATCATGATGTTGAAGGTTGTCATGGAGCTGGTCGCGTGTTATTGCGCTCAGCTTCTGCTGGTACTGGTATTATTGCTGGTGGGCCAATGCGTGCTATTTTTGAAACTCTTGGTGTGCAAGATGTCGTTGCTAAATCATTGGGTTCATCAAATCCTTATAATATGGTTCGTGCGACTTTTGATGCTTTAAAGCGTCAGGTTCATCCTAAAGATATTGCGGCGCAGCGTGGTATTAAATATTCAACTTTACAGTCGCGTCGCCAACATTTGATTGGTTCAGAGGAATAATTTCTGAGGTTTGTCAGAAAAGGAATTGAAAATGGTTCAAAAAAAATCTCAGATTGGTAAGATTGTAACGGTGGAACAAATTGGAAGTCCGATTCGAAGGCCACAAACTCAACGTGCAACGTTAAAGGGGCTTGGATTAAATAAGATGCGTCGTCGTCGCACTTTAGAGGATACGCTTTGTGTGCGAGGTATGATTGCTAAGGTTTCCCACCTTGTTCGGATTGTAGATGAAAGTTAGAATAGAAGGTCGCAGGAGTATAGAATATGAAACTCAACGAACTGCGTGATCGCGAAGGCGCAACAAAGAATCGTAAGCGTATTGGACGCGGTATTGGTTCGGGTAGTGGTAAAACTGGTGGTCGCGGTGTTAAAGGGCAAAAATCGCGTTCTGGTGTATCACTTAATGGTTTTGAGGGTGGGCAGATGCCTATCTATCGTCGTTTACCAAAGCGCGGATTTAGAAATTTCTCTGCTAAGATTTATAATGAAGTTTCATTAGGTCGAATTCAGCAAGCGATTGATACAGGAAAGTTAAATATTGAAAAACCGGTTGATGTATTTGTACTAAAAGAAGCTGGTGTTGTTCGTCGTGTAAAAGATGGTGTTCGTCTTCTTTCTGATGGTGAGTTAAAAGCTAAAGTTGTGTTTAATGTTTCTGGTGCTTCTAAAATTGCTTGTGTAAAGATTGAAAAAGTTGGTGGTCAGATTAATTTTCTTGAATCTGTCCAGTAAGTTCATTTTGACAAATAGTAGCTGGCCTGGAAAGGGGTGTCTGTAACTCGTTCTAGGCCATTATTTATGAGAGACCATTTAAGTTTTGCGTTTATTCTTATATAGCATATGAATGTTAGGGTTATTGTTGTGTAAGCAACGAGTTGGAGTATAAACTGGAGAGATTTTATGGCATCAGCTGCAGAACAACTTGCTTCCAATATAAATTTTGGTACTTTTTCACGTGCGACTGAATTAAAAAAGCGTATTTGGTTTACTCTAGCTGCACTTCTTGTGTATCGTTTTGGTACTTATATTTCTTTACCTGGCATTAATATTGATGCTTTACGGCAAACGTTTGAACAGCACGCGTCTGGTGTGTTGGGGTTGGTGAATATGTTTGCTGGGGGTGCTGTTGGGCGGATGGCGATTTTTGCACTAGGAATTATGCCTTATATATCAGCATCAATTATTGTACAGTTGCTAACTTCAATTATTCCTTCATTGGAATCTCTTAAAAAAGAGGGTGAATTAGGCCGTAAAATTATCAATCAATATACTCGTTACGTAACGGTAGTATTAGCTATTCTGCAAGCTTTTGGTGTTGCGGTTGCGCTTGAAACCGGTATAGGAACAGGACTTCAAATTGTTTTGGAGCCAGGTGTAATGTTTCGTATTTCTGCTGTCATTACGTTGGTTGGTGGGACGATGTTTTTAATGTGGCTTGGCGAGCAGATTACATCACGTGGTGTTGGTAATGGGGTTTCTCTCATTATTTTTACAGGTATTGTGGCTAATTTTCCTTCCACTTTTGCTCAACTTTTGACTGCACATAGTCATGCTGATTTATCAACTTTTTTATTAATAGGAATTGTTCTTATTATTGTTGTTGTTGTTGGATTCATTGTTTTTATAGAACGTGCACAGCGACGAATTCTTATTCAATATCCGAAACGTCAAGTTGGTAATCAGATGTTTCAGAGTGATATGTCGCACCTTCCTTTAAAATTGAATACTGCTGGAATTATTCCTCCAATTTTTGCTTCATCTTTGTTATTGTTGCCTGCAACTATTAATAATTTTTCTGATAAAATGCCGCAGTGGATTCAGACTATTTCTTTTTCTCTTGGTCATGGACAGCCACTTTATATGATAATTTATGCGGCTTTGATGGCATTTTTTTGTTTTTTTTATACAGCTATTGTATTTAATCCTAGTGATACAGCAGATCAATTAAAAAAACATTCAGGTTTTATTCCTGGAATTCGCCCTGGTGAACGTACAGCTGAATATATTGATTATGTTTTGACACGTATCACTGTTGTCGGTGCGATTTATATTATTCTAGTTTGTTTACTGCCGGAGTTTATGATATCAGCACTGCATGTTCCTTTTTATCTTGGGGGTACATCCTTGCTCATTGTTGTTACTGTTACACTTGATACAGTTGCTCAAATTCAGGGACATCTTGTTGCGCATCAATATGAAGGGTTGATTAAAAAATCAAAACTCCGTGGAGGTAAAAGGAATCGATGAGAGTTATTTTTTTAGGACCTCCTGGGGCTGGTAAGGGTACTCAAGCTAAAATATTAGGTGAGCATTATAACATTCCTCAATTATCAACGGGTGATATGCTGCGTGAAGCCGTTATGGCAGAGAAAGAGATTGGTAAAAAAGCTAAAGCCATTATAGAAAGTGGTGCTTTGGTGTCTGATGATATTGTTAATCAAATTGTATCAGATCGTATTGGTGAGAATGATTGTGTAAACGGTTTTATATTGGATGGATATCCGCGCACTGTAGGACAAGCAGAGGCATTACAAGAAATTTTGCAATCAAAAAACGTGCAGCTTAATGCCGTTATTGAATTTATTGTTGATGAAAAGGCTTTGATTGAGCGCATGAAGAAACGTGTTGAGGAAACGATTGCTGTTGGTGGACAGGTTCGTTCAGATGATAACTCTGATTCTTTTGCAAAACGATTAGTTGAATATCGTGAAAAAACAGCTCCTTTATCAGAATTTTACTTAAACACAGGTTTGTTAAAAAAGGTTGATGGAATGGCTGGTGTTACTGATGTATCACGTACAATTAGAGAGTTCCTTAAATAAGAAAATTTTTAAAAATAAATGAAAAGAGTTGACTTTTATAGTAAAATCTATCAAAAGCTGCTTTATTTATTTCAGTAAAAATGGGATTTGGGGTATGTGGGAGCCGAGATCATTTCTTTGTTTCTATAAAGTGCTTCAAGTATTTTATGGTTCATTGTTAACATAATCAAGGAGAATAAGTGTGGCTCGTATTGCTGGCGTCAATATCCCAACAAATAAGCGTGTAGTTATTGCGCTTCAGTATATCCACGGGATTGGACGGAAATTTGCTCAAGAAATTGTCGAGAAAGTTGGCATTCCTCCGGAACGTCGTGTACATGAACTTTTAGATGCGGAAGTGTTGCAAATTCGTGAAACGATAGATCAAGGTTATCAAGTTGAAGGAGATCTTCGTCGTGAAGTTGCGATGAATGTTAAACGTTTAATGGATCTTGGTTGTTATAGGGGGTTGCGCCATCGTCGTTCTTTACCCGTTCGTGGGCAGCGTACACATACTAATGCGCGTACGCGTAAAGGTCCAGCTAAAGCAATTGCTGGTAAGAAGAAATAATAGTGATCTTTTATTTTTAATATTCTTCTTTTTGTGGGAAGTTTTGAATAAAGGTAAATAAGGTGGAGCTGCTGGTGTTACGGCAGTGGAGAGATCGTTGAAAGGAAAGTTATGGCCAAGGAAGCCACACGTGTTCGCCGTCGCGAGCGTAAAAATATTTCATCAGGTGTTGTGCATATCAATTCAACATTTAATAATACGATGATTACTATTACTGATGCTCAAGGGAATGTGATTGCATGGTCATCTGCTGGTGCTCAGGGGTTTAAGGGTTCTCGTAAATCTACACCTTTTGCTGCACAGGTTGCAGCAGAGGATTGCGCTAAAAAGGCGCAAGAACATGGTATGCGCTCATTGGAAGTTGAAGTTTGTGGTCCTGGGTCAGGTCGTGAATCTGCTTTGCGTGCGTTGCAATCTGTTGGTTTTGTAATTACTTCCATTCGAGATGTAACGCCAATTCCTCATAATGGATGTCGTCCCCGAAAAAGACGGCGTGTTTGATTAGGTATTGTTTTTCATAATCGGAAACTTTTTCCGATGTTCACACTGGCCGTTGCGATTGAATGGTAGCGGAACTAAAGAACAGGAATAAAAATATGATCCAGAAAAACTGGCAGGAGTTAATTAAACCCAATAAGGTTGAGTTTCATGCAGGTGGTAATTCAAATGTAGTGAATGTTGTTGCAGAGCCGCTTGAGCGTGGTTTTGGTTTAACATTAGGAAACGCACTTCGTCGTGTATTATTATCATCACTGCGTGGTGCTGCTGTTACTGCTGTGCAAATTGATGGTGTATTGCATGAGTTCTCATCAATTCCAGGTGTTCGTGAAGATGTTACAGATATTATTTTAAATATCAAAGAAATCGCTATTCGCATGGAAGAGGAGGGCCCTAAGCATGTTATCATTTGTAAAGAAGGGCCTGGTGTTGTTAGAGCTGGAGATATACGTACTGTTGGAGATATGGAAATCCTTAATCCCGAGCATGTTATTTGCACGCTAGATGAGGGTGCGGAAATTCGTATGGAATTTATTGTGAATACAGGAAAAGGTTACGTTCCATCTGATCGTAATTGTGTAGATGATGCGGTTATAGGTCTTATCCCCATCGATAGTCTTTATTCGCCAGTTCGTAAGGTATCTTATAAAGTAGAAAATACACGCGAAGGGCAGGTCCTTGATTACGATAAGTTGACGTTAACGATTGAAACTAACGGTGCTGTTAATGGTGAAGATGCTGTCGCTTTTGCAGCGCGTATTCTTCAAGATCAACTGTCGGTATTTGTCAATTTTGAAGAGCCACAAAAAGAACTTGTTGAAGAACCAGCTTCTGAGCTTTCTTTTAATCTTGCACTTCTTAAGAAAGTGGATGAATTGGAGCTTTCAGTTCGTTCAGCAAATTGTCTTAAGAATGATAATATTGTTTATATTGGTGATCTTATTCAAAAAACAGAGGCTGAAATGCTTCGGACACCAAACTTTGGACGTAAATCATTAAACGAGATTAAAGAGGTTCTTGCATGTATGGGGCTCCATCTTGGTATGGAGATTCCTGCGTGGCCACCTGAGAATATTGATGATCTTGCTAAGCGTTATGAAGATCAGTATTAAGAATTAAATTAAGGAGAAAGCTCATGCGTCATGGTAAATCAGGTCGCAAGCTAAACCGGACTGCCAGTCACCGTAAAGCAATGTTTGCCAATATGGCAGCTTCGTTGATCGGGTATGAGCAGATCGTGACGACGCTTCCAAAGGCTAAAGAAATTCGCCCTATTGTTGAAAAGTTGGTTACACTTGGTAAACGGGGTGATTTGCACGCGCGCCGGCAAGCAATTTCAGCTATTCGTGATACTGAAAAGGTTGCAAAGTTATTTGATACGCTTGCACCACGTTATGCATCACGCAAAGGTGGTTATTTGCGCATTATGAAAGCAGGTTTTCGTACTGGTGATAATGCACCTATGGCTGTTATAGAATTTGTTGATAGGGATATTAATGCAAAAAATTCTGTAAATTATAAACATATAGAAGGGGTTTCCAGTGAAGAAAAGGCTTCTTCGTAAGGAGCTTTTCTTTTTTGGGGGAATGAAAAACGCCTTTCTGAGGCGTTTTTTTATTTGTGCTTCAGAATAAATGTTGTTCAATATATAAGTGAAAAAAGAAGATTGTTCTCATTGTTGGTTTTGCAATATTACTTGCCAAAGTCAGACATTTTTGATTTAAATATCAAATAAATGGAGATAAATAAGAAGATTTCCATGTTCTACTAAATGGGGGCTGTTTTAGTTTTTGAGGGAGTGGATAATGAAGCGTTCTATTTTAATAGGGCTTTTTTTTGTGATTATGGCATTAATATCGTTTCATTCCACGAATGCTCAAGTTCCACAAACACAATCAGAAATCACTTTTTCATTTGCTCCTTTAGTTAAAAAAACTGTTCCATCGGTTGTAAATATTTACGTTGCTCGACAAGTTAAAATGCGTTCTTCTTTTGAAGATGATCCATTTTTTGAGCAATTTTTTGGTCGTTATCAAAATAACAGATCTTTACGCACGCAATCATCGTTAGGATCTGGGGTAATTGTTGATGCACGTGGTTTGGTTGTTACGAGTTACCACGTTATTAAAGGTGCTCACGAGATTAAAGTTGCTCTTTCTGATGGAAGAGAGTTTGAAAGCACAGTTATATTAAAAGATGAAGCAACTGATATTGCGATACTTGAAATAATTAATTCAAAAGATATTCAGTTTCCTATTCTTCCTTTAGGAAATTCTGATGCAGTTGAAGTTGGCGATCTCGTTCTTGCGATTGGTAATCCTTTTGGTGTTGGTCAAACAGTTACAAGTGGTATTGTTTCAGCGCAAGCACGTACACGTGTTGGTGTTTCTGATTTTGATTTTTTTATTCAAACAGATGCGGCTATCAATCCGGGTAATTCTGGTGGTGCTCTAATTGATGTGAATGGCCGATTAATTGGGATTAATACAGCTATTTATTCGCGCTCCGGCGGTTCTACAGGAATTGGTTTTGCTATTCCAGCTAACCTTGTTAAAGTAGTTCTTGATACAGTTAAACGTGGTGAAAAGTTTTTTGTGCCACCTTATATTGGCGCATCTTTTCAAAGGGTTACACCTGACGTTGCAAGTGGTTTGGGTTTAGAACGTCCATATGGAGCTATTGTTGTTGAAATTGTTCAAGATAGTCCTGCTGCAAAAGCTGGTTTAAAAGTGGGCGATGTTATTTTAAGTGTGCAAAATGTACAAATTGATAGTCCAGATAGCCTTATATATCGTTTGATAACAACTAGTGTTGGGCAAAACCTTAATTTAGAATATTTGCGAGATGGAAAAACTTTAAAGACAAAGATAACTATCTCATCAATGTTTAATTCTGCATTTTTAAAATCTGAAAAAATTGTTGATAAAAGTCCTCTTTCTGGGGCTGAAGTACTAGATTTAACACCACAAAATAGTCAACGTTTTCATCTTCCTGCGACTGTAAAAGGTGTTGTGATTGCTAATCTCGATAACATGAGTAATGCTGCAGAGATTTTCCGCTCAGGAGATATTTTGCGCGCTGTTAATGGTCATCAAATTCAAACTGTGAATCAATTAAAAAAAGTTCTTATGCAGGAACATCCGCGTACTTGGCAGCTGGAATATGAACGCAATGGTGTCTATATTCGTCAATTTATCCGCTGAGGGGTATTTTGAATAAAGATTTTTTTACTTCATCTTTTGATTCTCATGTCAGTAAAAATCGGCCACTTGCTGAAAGAATGCGCCCCCGTTCTTTGAGTGAGGTGGTTGGGCAAGATCATTTGATTGGAACGGAAGGTTTTCTTTCACGTATGATAGAATCTGGTTCGTTTGGTTCAATGATTTTTTGGGGTCCTCCAGGAACAGGTAAAACGACAATTGCGCGTTTATTGGCATTTGAGACGAATTTCGCTTTTGAGCAAGTTTCTGCTATTTGTACTGGTGTTACAGAGTTAAAGAAAATTTTTGAAGTAGCTCAAGCTCGCTTTATGTCTGGGTGTCGAACACTTTTATTTGTTGATGAAATTCATCGGTTTAATCGTGCTCAGCAGGATGTTTTTCTTCCTTTTATGGAAGATGGTACAGTGGTTCTTGTAGGGGCAACAACTGAAAATCCTTCATTTGAACTCAATAGTGCCCTTCTTTCACGTGCACGTGTTTTGACGTTTCGCTTACATGATAGTAAAAGTTTAAGCATGCTTTTAAAGCGCGCTGAGGAAGTGGAGGGCAAATCTTTGCCCTTAGATGATCATGCTAGAGATCTCTTGATAAGAATGTCTGATGGTGATGCGCGAGCGGTACTAACATTAGCTGAAGAAATCTGGTGTGCTGCACGTCCGGAAGAAATATTTAATGCTAAAGTTTTACAAGAAATCGTTCAGCGCCGAGCTCCAATTTATGATAAAGGTCAAGATAGTCACTATAATCTTATTTCAGCATTACATAAATCAGTTCGTGGATCTGATCCCGATGCTGCTCTTTATTATCTTTCACGTATGTTTGATGCGGGTGAAGATCCTCTATATATTGGACGCAGATTGGTACGTATAGCTGTTGAAGATATTGGTTTGGCAGATCCGCAGGCTCTTGTTATTTGTAATGCAGCAAAGGATGCTTATAATTATTTAGGATCGCCTGAGGGTGAATTAGCTTTAGCACAAGCATGCCTTTATATCGCTACGGCACCAAAGTCTAATGCAGTTTATCTTGCTTATAAAGCAGCAATGCATTGTGCACGTAAAAATGGTTCTTTACCTCCTCCTAAGCATATCCTTAATGCTCCTACAAAACTTATGAAGGAAAATAAATATGGGGAAGGTTATCGTTATGACCATTCTGAGCCGGATGCTTTTTCAGGGCAGGAGTACTTTCCTGAAAAACTTGGACGTCAAATTTATTATCAACCGCAGGAACGTGGTTTTGAGCGTGAAATTATGAAACGTCTTGAATGGTGGAAAAAGTTACGACAAAAACGAACCAATCAAAAACAAGATTGTAGCTAAATCATTTTTTATTTTTCTTTAGTAGATTTCAATTCAGCCACAATTATTATAGCTTTGTTAATAAGCTAGCTCATGTGCAAAAAATATCATTCTTTACCATAATTAAGAATTTTCTTTTTTAAGTGAGAGTAGATTCAGATCTAGGTGATAACTAAGTTTTGAAAGTTGTTTGCGAAACTGTAATTAAGTATGATTGTTAGTATATTTAATGGTTTTCTGATTGATGCTTCAAGTTATTTAGCAAATACTACATGATTTTGATTAACGTTAACTTTGGGCTATTAGCGGTAGATTAGTAACCCTGGCTCCGCGTGTTTAGATGCTCATGCACGTTATATTAGAAAATGTGTACCCAAAACATTGTATTAAAATTTGGGGTACTTTCTTTATGGATGAGATAGGTTAACGATATAAATTAATACATAAGCTGCTATTTTTTTCGATGCATTTTTTTGAAATATGCTTTGTGTTACAAAAGAAAATATGATTTTTTTATAACATTGATTAAAAATTGTTGATACAACGAAGATAGAGATGAAATAGTCTGTGAAAATCTAAACTCCAGACTTTAATTAAGTTAATAGAGCAGTATATATTGTATGAAAAATTATTCTGACTTACTAAGGATATGATTGTGGATAAAACAAAAGCTCTAGATTCTGCTCTATCACAAATCGAACGTTCTTTCGGTAAAGGCTCAATTATGCGTCTTGGGCAAAAGGAGCAGGTTGTTGAAATTGAAACAATTCCAACTGGTTCGTTATCCTTAGATATTGCTTTAGGTGTAGGTGGATTACCAAAAGGGCGTATTATTGAGATTTATGGGCCAGAAAGTTCCGGAAAAACGACACTAGCTCTTCATGCTATTGCTGAAGCTCAGAAAAATGGTGGAGTTTGTGCTTTTGTTGATGCAGAACATGCTCTCGATCCTATTTATGCACGTAAACTTGGTGTTAAATTAGAAGATCTACTTATTTCTCAACCGGATACCGGTGAACAGGCTTTGGAAATTGCAGAAACGCTTGTTCGTTCCGGTGCAATTGACGTACTGGTTGTTGATTCAGTAGCAGCTTTAACGCCACGTGCGGAAATTGATGGTGAAATGAATGATTCTGTACCGGGATTGCAAGCTCGATTGATGAGTAAAGCTTTACGTAAATTAACGGCATCAATTTTTCGCTCTAACTGTATGGTTATTTTTATTAATCAGATTCGCATAAAAATTGGTGTAATGTTTGGTTCTCCTGAAACAACAACAGGTGGGAATGCTTTAAAATTTTATGCTTCTGTCCGTTTAGATATTCGTCGTGTTGGTGCGATTAAAGATAAGGATATGGTAATTGGTAATCAAACGCGTGTTAAAGTGGTGAAAAATAAATTGGCACCTCCGTTTAAACAGGTGGAGTTTGACATTATCTATGGTGAGGGTATTTCCAAAGTAGGAGAATTGATTGATTTGGGTGTTAAAGCTGGTATTGTAGAGAAATCTGGTTCGTGGTTCTCCTATAACTCTGAACGTTTAGGGCAGGGACGTGAAAATGCAAAGCAATTTTTACACGAACATGCGGAAATAGCGACAGAGATTGAATCGGCCTTACGTCAAAATGCTGGTTTGCTTGCAATTGAGTTATTAGAAAATGCAAGTTTAGAGAATACAGAAAGCGATGAATCAATTTAATAAAATGCTTATTTTAAGTGCAGTTTAGTTTTTTCTGTTTTTATTTGTTAGTTTTTTAAGTGTAAAATCTTTTATTTTCAAATTTTTCTGAAAAAATATTTCTATTTTAATTAAGTTACTCTAAAAGTGACAAAGAGAGTGTTTAATTAAAAATGAGTTTTATTTTTGCAGTTTTGTACTGTATTGTGCGAGTGTAAATATGAATAGCGTTAACAAGATCCGGTCAACATTTCTGGATTATTTTCATCGTAATGGACATAAAGTTCTTTCTTCTAGCCCACTTGTTCCGCGCAATGAC
Source organism: Bartonella sp. WD12.1 (assembly GCF_002022415.1). Taxonomy (GTDB): domain Bacteria; phylum Pseudomonadota; class Alphaproteobacteria; order Rhizobiales; family Rhizobiaceae; genus Bartonella. The sequence continues at coordinate 880,994 of NZ_MUBG01000001.1, read as the reverse complement.
CCTACATTAATGTTTACAAATGCAGGAATGGTTCAGTTTAAAAATGTTTTTACTGGACTTGAACAGCTCTCCTGCAGCCGGGCAACAACTGCACAAAAGTGTGTACGTGCGGGTGGAAAGCATAATGATCTTGATAATGTTGGTTATACTGCACGCCACCATACTTTTTTTGAAATGCTTGGTAATTTTTCTTTTAGTGATTATTTCAAAGAAGAAGCAATTTTTTTTGCATGGAACCTTCTAACAAAAGAATTTTGTCTTTCAAAAGATAAGTTGTTGGTTACAGTTTTTCATAGTGATGATGTAGCTGCTCAGTTATGGCGTAAAATTTCGGGTCTCCCAGACGAAAAAATTATCCGCATTGCAACAAATGATAATTTTTGGATGATGGGGGATACAGGGCCTTGTGGTCCATGTTCAGAGATTTTTTATGATCATGGTGATAAAGTTTTTGGAGGGCCTCCTGGAAGTGCTGATGAAGATGGCGATCGCTTTGTTGAAATTTGGAATCTAGTCTTCATGCAGTATGAGCAAGTGAGCAAAGACGAACGGATTGAATTACCTCACCCTTCCATTGATACTGGGATGGGATTAGAACGAATTGCTGCTGTCTTGCAAGGTGTACACGATAATTATGATATTGATCTTTTTTCTGCATTAATTCGTGAGTCACAAAGAATGACAGGAGTTGAGGCGATTGGTGACTTTGTTGTTAGTCATCGTGTTATTGCTGATCATCTACGTTCTTCTGCATTTTTAATTGCAGATGGTGTTCTCCCTTCTAATGAAGGTCGGGGATATGTTCTACGTCGTATTATGCGTCGTGCTATGCGTTATGCTCATTTTCTTGACGCAGAAGAGTTATTGATGTGGCGTCTTGTGCCTGCTTTGATAACCGAAATGGGGCAAGCATATCCTGAATTAGTGCGTGCCGAATCTTTAATTTCAGAAATTTTAAAATTGGAAGAAACACGTTTTCGTAAAACTCTTGAACGGGGTCTTCGTTTGTTGAATGAAGAAAGTATTCATCTTAAGGAAGGCGATTGTTTTAATGGTGAAGTTGCTTTTAAACTTTACGATACATATGGTTTTCCACTTGATTTGACGCAAGATGCTCTTCGGCACCGTGGAATATCTGTTGATGTTAATGCTTTTAACAAAGCGATGGAACACCAAAAAGCAGAGGCTCGCGCTAATTGGTCTGGTTCTGGTGAGTCTGTCACGGAAACGGTGTGGTTTTCTGTTCGTGATCAAGTAGGTACTACAGAGTTTTTGGGTTATGAAACAGAAAAAGCGGAAGGTGTTATTACTGCTCTTATCTGCGATGGTCAAATTGTTGATAAAGTTTCTTCAGGGCAAAAAGCTATGCTTGTTGTTAATCAGACACCTTTTTATGGTGAGTCTGGTGGGCAAATTGGGGATAGCGGTATAATTTCTGGTGAAAATTTTGTTTTTGAAGTACATGATACTCAGAAAAAGGCTAAAGGCGTTTTTGTTCATATTGGTGAGGTTAAAAGTGGCCAAGCAAAAACTTGTGATTGTGTAGAATTAACAGTTGATCGTGTTCGTCGTAAAAAAATTCGTGCAAACCATTCTGCTACTCATTTATTACACGAGGCTTTGCGTCAAACTTTGGGGGATCATGTTGTACAGAAAGGTTCTTTTGTATCACCCGACCGATTACGTTTTGATTTTTCTCATCCACGATCAATTTCACTAGAAGAATTGAAAAAAATAGAAGATTTAGCCAATGAAATTGTGTTGCAAAATAGTGAAGTAATAACACGCGTGATGACAGTGGATGATGCAATTTCTGAAGGGGCAATAGCATTATTTGGTGAAAAATATGGTGATGAAGTTCGTGTTGTTTCTATGGGGAAAAGGCATGAGCAGATAGGAGAAAAAAGCTGTTGGTCAATTGAGCTTTGTGGGGGTACACATGTGAACAGAACAGGCGAAATTGGTTTGATTCATATTGTTTCTGAAAGTTCTGTGGCTGCTGGAGTTCGCCGTATTGAAGCATTAACAGGTAAAACTGCGCGTCTTTACCTCTGTAATCAAGGTAAGCAACTTTATGACATTGCTGCTCTTTTAAAAACTTCTCCTGTTAATGTACAAGAACGTATTCAAACTTTACTAGATGATCGTCGTAAGCTTGAAAAAGAATTAAGTGATTCACGCGGAAAAATTGCTCTTAATGGTGGAGCTACAAAGAACAATAAAACAGATATAAAAATTATTCATGGCATTTCTTTTATAGGACGTGTCATTCAAAATATTTTACCAAAAGATCTTAAGACATTAGTGGATTCTGGAAAAAAGCAGATTGGATCTGGTGTTGTAGCTTTCATTAGTGTTTCAGAAGATGGCAAAGGAAGTGTTGTTGTTGGCGTAACTGATGATTTGATTGATAGAATAAATGCTGTTGATTTAGTACGTATTGTATCAGATACTCTTGGTGGTAAAGGTGGTGGTGGGCGCCCTGATATGGCGCAAGCTGGTGGTCCGCAAGGGGATAAAGCTTATGACGCTATTGCAGCATTGGAAGTTTTTCTTAAAAACTTGTGAATTTATTTTCGTATTACTTAAATTACAAGCCTTGTAAGGGACTAGAAACTTGTAATTTAGATTAAGTTTGCATTTGAATATATAGAAAAGAAACACTTATTTTACGATGCAATAAATTCACACAGTGGAATCACATTTTCACCTTCCACTTTTATCATTGGCTGATCGTTTGTTAATCCACCGGCTTTTAATAATTTATAAAAACGGCCACCTTTTTTAGTCAACTCTTGAAAACTACCTTGTTCAATTAAGCGACCATGATCTAGAAAAAGTATAAGATCAGCATTGCGGATTGTTGAAAGACGATGCGCTATAATAAAAGTTGTACGATTTTGGCTTACACAATCAATAGCGTCTTTAACACGTGCTTCTGTTTCAATATCAAGAGCGCTGGTTGCTTCATCTAAAATGAGAATAGGTGCATTTTTTAAAATGGCACGCGCAATTGCTAATCGCTGTCTTTCTCCACCTGATAATTGGGAGCCTCGTTCACCAACCAATGTATCGTAACGATTATTTTTATTCAAAATAAAATCATGAGCAGCAGCTGTTTTTGCCGCCTCATAAAGTTCTTTATCTGTTGCGGTCGTTCTACCTATTGCAATGTTGTCACGAATGCTACGGTTGAAGAGACCTGCATCTTGAAATACTGTTGCTAGAGCTTTGCGTAAGGATTCGCGGTTAATGGAGCGTATATCTATTCCATCAATTTTGATATGTCCAACTGTAGGGTCATATACGCGCTGTAACAAATTGATTAATGTTGTTTTTCCAGCACCTGTTGGTCCTACAATAGCAACAGTTTGTCCTGTTTTGACTTCGAATGAAATGTCAAAGACACCTTGAGAAGAATTTGGAAATGCATAAGTTACGTGATGAAATTGAATCGCACCTTTAACATTTTGAAGAGAAGGAAGGTTGTCAGGTTCTTTCATATTAAAAGTTGAGTCTTCCATTTCAAAAAATTCTTGTAATTTTGCTTGTGAGGATACAGCTAAATTAATAAAGCCGCTAATTTGATCAAGACGGCTAATCATTAATTGAGCAAATCCGACGAAAGAGACAACTTCACCTACACTTAGTTGGCCTTTTGCCACAAAAAAAGCACCAAGAAGAAATACACATACTATTGAAATGGTTGAGGCCATTCGATTTAAACCACTAGCAAGTGCCCACCAGTTTAGAACAGGGTTTTGTGCTTTAAGAAGATCACTTGTGTATTGATGAAGCTCTGACGTTTCTTCTGCTATTCGGTTATAGCTTTGTACAATGGAAACATTAGAAATTGAATCACTGATATGCTTAAAAACACTATGGTGATAACGTTCTACAGCGGCTTGTCCGTCTTTTGTTTTTTGCATCACTAAGCGTGCAATCAATACATAGATGATGGCAAGAACCATTAAGACTATTGAAAGACGCCAGTTCATGTTAAAGGCTATGGGCACTAGAACGAATAATGCGACAAAAGTAGAAAGATGTTGGCGCATAAAATCAAGCCATATAGCTGACATGGAATCTGTAGCGCGCAATAGCGTATGAAGGGCATTAGAAGTTCCACGTTGTTGGTGCCAAATTAATGGCATAGTAATGATACGCTCAAAAGATTCTGTTAAAACGCTTAAACGCCGTCTGTGAACTAAGCGATCTGCACCACGAGCTACAAGGATGTATGCAATAATATTAAAAACACCAAAACACACCCAAAGTGTGAGGTTAAAAACGATACCGGATTTGTCTGCAATTGCATCAATGACGTGACCAAACAAGATAGGTTCTGCTATTGTGATAATAGCCAGTATAACATTAGCGGCACAGATTAAAAAAAATGTGCTTTTTTCTCTATCTAGATAAGAGAGAACACGCGCGTATGTTTTTAATAAAAGCACGGGATGGTTATCTCCAATAGCTATTGCAGTTACAAAATTAGGATTACTAATTCTTTATGTAATTGTTTTCTTTGAAGTAATGAAATTTATACAGAAAGGAAATGCAATTTTGGATACTGATTGTAATGCAATGTGATAAAGTCTAATTTTAAAAGGATGTAGTTTTTGCGTTTATAAAGACGAGAAAATACGGTTGGTAAACAGGGAAATTGTATTAGCAAGAGGGTTTATTACAGTGGGTGTAGAAATCAAAAAGGTTGAGGAAAGTGAAGGCGGAATGCGCTTAGATCGTTGGTTTAAGGTGCATTATCCAGGACTTGCGTTTGGGTATCTACAAAAACTGCTGCGTTCTGGCCAGATACGCGTTGATGGCAGGCGTGTTAAAACTGATATACGTCTTATTATGGGGCAGTCTATTCGTGTACCGTTTTTGTCTGGTGATAATAAGAGAAATCTTTCTGCAACGGGTAAGACCATTCATGATCAGGACAAATTAGCCATTTTGGAAAAAATGCTTCTCTATAAAGATCCAAAAATCTTTGTATTAAACAAACCTGCAGGTTTGGCTGTACAGGGTGGTTCTGGTTTAACGTGCCATATTGATGGTATGCTTGAAGTGTGGCGTAATAAAAAAGGAGAAAAGCCACGGTTAGTTCATCGTCTTGATCGTGAGACATCAGGTGTACTTATTATTGCTCGGTCAAGGGGAGCGGCACAGGTTTTGACTGCTGCTTTTCGAGCACGAGAAACGAAAAAGATTTATTGGGCGCTGGTACGGGGAGTGCCTAAAAAAAAGCAAGATAAAATTTCAACATGGATGGTAAAGGAAACAACTGCACAAGGCGATAAAATGCGTGTTTGTGAACATGGAGAACCAGATTCTAATCACGCAGTTTCTTACTATCGTGTTTTAGATACGCGAGGGCGAGCTCTATCTTGGTTAGAAATGGAACCTTATACTGGTAGAACACATCAGCTACGTGTTCATGCAGCTTATATGGATCATCCAATTATTGGCGATTCAAAATATTTTTTTTCTGACAGTAATTGGGAATTACCTGGTGGCATTCAAAATCGTCTTCATCTTCATGCACGCCGTATTCGTATTCCTCATCCCTCAGGAGGCATATTGGATATTATAGCTCCTTTACCGCCTCATATGGTACAAAGCTTTAATCTTTTAGCTTTTAATGAAAATGATGGCGATACAGAATAATAAAAAATTTTCAGCTTAATTTTATTAATTGTAGTAACGCAATTTATTAGCAGTGTTTAATTACTTGTTATTATAAGAAGGTATTTGAGGAATTTGATGATCAACTGCCAAATTATAAAAAATATCATTGGAGTTTTTTTAGTAAAAGACAATAACAATTTTATACCATAAACCATCGATAGTGAAATATAAGAGATGATTTAAACTAATAAGCGGGTATTGTTTTTAATCTGTAATAAAACAATATTTGAAACTTTACTTCATTCAAGAATAAAAGTTTTAGCCACTTTATTCAATGGCTAGATATCCTATCTTTTTTGGTGTGGTGATAAAAAAATTACGCTGTATTTTCAATTAGATGTATCAATTTTATTATTTAATTATTTAATTGATAATGCAAACGATTAATAATTATTTTCCTAATTGCTACTTTTATAATTCTGTTTGAGTCTCATGTAGAGATTAGTATGAAAATAAAAGAACTACTACGCTAAGAGTTCAATATTAGATATAGATAGCCAATAACATGAGTACAATTGGTTTTTCTTAAGCTTATCACGTGATATCTAATGTATAAAATGTATGAGAAGTGTGTGGATTTTATTTTAGAAAATTCGGTAGATTAATTGAAAATATTAGAAGTAGAACAATATGCGTAAAATTTTAGATGATTTTAATATACCGTTAAATAAGGATAATCCTGTTTACAATGTACAAAAGCTTTCATGTCAGCCACTACCTAAACGATTTTATAAAGAAGTAAGTATCACGCATGAAGAGGGAGGTTTTTCCATATTATTAGATGGAGCTCCCGTAAAAACACCTGCGAAGCGCTGTCTTCTCATGCCAACAGAAGCACTTGCTACATTAGTAGCACAGGAATTTACTGTGCAGGAAGAGAGCATTGATCCAGGAAGAATGCCAATTACGCGTCTTGTTAACACTGTTGTTGATGGTATAGCCGATAATATGCAAGTTATTTTTGAAGATTTATTGCGTTTTGTTGCATGTGATATGATTTTTTATCGTGCACAAACACCAAAAGAACTTGTAAAACAACAATGTAAACAATGGGACTTTTTACTTGATTGGGCAGAAGAAAAACTTGGTGCACGTTTTAATATAGCAGCAGGACTTATGCATATTGAACAACCATGGGAAGCTATTCAAGCGGTGAGTAATTATTTACGCAAAATAAAATCCCCTTATATACTTGCTGCACTTCATGCAATGACTACTTTAACAGGCTCTTCTCTTATTGCTTTTGCTGTAGCTGAGAAGAAAATTAATTTGGATAATGCTTGGGATATTGCTCATTTAGATGAGAATTGGACGAAGAAACAATGGGGTATTGATGAGGAAGCGATGATGCAGCGAGCTTACAAAAAGGCTGAATTTAATGCAGCGGCTACAATTATTACTGCCTGTACATAAGTGAAACTTTCTTTTTCTCACACATAAACGTGAAATTTCCAATTACGATATTTTTATAATTTCTGTTGAATTAATTTTTATTTTTTCAAGTCCGGGAAAAGCTTCATTGGTTATGTTTAAGGCTGTGTCGTCATTGCCACGAATAAAATACCACTGATTATTTTCGAGAAGGGCAATAATCTCACTTTTGATATAACACTTTGTTCCACTATTTATCGTAATTGCAATTTCTAAAGGCATAATAAAATAAGGAATACCGTTATCAAATTTTCCTTCACGTTTTTGCGTTTGGTCGATTTTTATATTCTCAATTTTATAATTTTTCGCTAGTTGTTCTATTTGACTTTTTATTATTTGCTGAAATTGTGCTTTATTAAGATTTTTTTTAGCAGCTAAACTCTCGATAATTTGAGGAGGAATAGCATTTAAGATAGCATTTGAATCAATTTCTTTAAGTGCTTTATTATAAATAAAAATTGCCTTTTGTAGATTTATTAATTCGTCATCTGTTACTTCATTGGCCTGTGCTGCTAATATCATAAAAACAAAACATAAAAGAGTAAAGAAAGATCGATAAATCTGCAGCATTAGGAACCTTGATTATTGATTCGAAAGGATTCAATCTTTCTTATAAAGAAAAAATATCTCAGCAAAAAGATAGCTCATACTCTTTAGAAAAAAACATCACAAAAAAATGGAGGTTGAAGCCTCCATTTTTAGATTGAATAGCATGACTTATTCTTTAAACAGAATAATACATATCAAATTCAATAGGATGCGGAGTCATTTCATAACGCAAAACTTCTTGCATTTTCAATTCAATGAAAGAGTTGATTTGGTCGTCATCAAAGACATCTCCTGCTTTAAGGAAGTTACGATCTTTATCAAGAGCTTCAAGCGCTTCACGCAAGCTACCTGAAACTGTAGGGATGTCTTTAAGCTCTTTAGGGGGTAGATCATAAAGATCTTTATCCATAGCCTGTCCAGGATGAATTTTGTTTTTAATACCGTCAAGGCCAGCCATTAAGAGTGCTGCAAAGGCTAGATATGGATTTGCCGTTAGATCTGGGAAACGAATTTCCACACGTTTTGAATTTGGTGAAGAGCTGAATGGAATACGACAAGATGCCGAACGATTGCGTGCAGAATAAGCAAGAAGAACAGGTGCTTCAAATCCAGGAACTAAACGTTTATAGGAATTAGTAGATGGGTTTGTGAAAGCGTTAATTGCTTTTGCATGCTTAATGATACCACCGATAAAAAATAAGCAGGTTTCTGATAGCCCGGCGTATTCATTTCCTGCAAAGGTTGGTTTTCCACCTTTCCAAATTGATATGTGAACATGCATGCCTGAACCATTATCACCAAAAATTGGCTTTGGCATGAAAGTTGCTGTTTTTCCATAACTATTTGCAATTTGATGTACAGCATATTTAAAAATTTGCATTTTATCAGCTTCTCGAACTAATGTATCATATCGAATACCTAGTTCATGTTGAGCTGCAGCTACTTCATGATGATGTTTTTCAACATTTACGCCCATATCTTTTAGTGCGGTGAGCATTTCAGAACGCATGTCTTGACAAGAGTCAATAGGAGGAACTGGAAAATAACCACATTTCATACGTGGTCGATGCCCGAGATTGCCCATTTCATATTCAGTATCATCATTTGATGGAAGTTCACTTGAATCAAGCTTAAAGCCTGTATTATACGGGTCGTTTTTGTAACGTACATCGTCAAAAATAAAAAATTCTGCTTCTGGACCTATATTAACTGCATCACCTATCCCTAAGGATTTCATATAAGCTTCCGCTCTTTTTGCAATGGAACGTGGATCTCTATTATACAATTCTCCAGAAATAGGATCGAGTACGTCGCACAGTATGACTAAAGTAGACTGAGCAAAAAAGGGATCCATATGAGCTGTTTCTGGATCTGGCATTAATACCATATCAGATTCATTAATTGTTTTCCATCCAGCAATTGAAGAACCATCAAACATGATGCCATCAGTAAGTGTATCTTCACTGATTGCGGTAACATCTATTGTAACGTGATGTAATTTACCCCACGGGTCGGTGAAACGTAAATCAACAAAGCGTATGTCATTATCTGCAATCTGTTTAAGTATGTCTGATACGGTTGTCATATGCAATTTCCTTATTGGACTGAGGTAAATAGAAAAAGTAAAAATTTTTGTAAATGTTAAAGAGCACCAATGCCAGATTCACCAGTACGAATACGAATAGCATCATCAATGGATGAAATAAATATTTTTCCATCACCACTATGGTTTGTTTGAGCTGCTTTACGTATTGCTTCAATAGCTTGTTCTAGGATTTCGTCTATAACAACAACTTCAATTTTTACTTTAGGTAGAAAATCAACAACATATTGAGCACCACGGTAAAGTTCTGTATACTCCTCTTGATTGCCAAAACCTTTTGCTTCTGTTACAGTAATTTCCTGTAAGCCCACTTTTTGAAGTGCTTCTTTCACTTCATCCAGTTTAAAAGGTTTTATAATAGCTTCAATTTTTTTCATGCTTGAAATCATCTCCAACGTTATTTTATCTTTTTAGGCTACTATACATTATATCGGCAAGCACGAGATGTGCCAACAAATAGTTTCTGTACGAAAAAATAAAAAATAATATAATTATGTGTTTTTTAGGCAAACAATTCCAGCATAACATATGAAGTAAAATATTATTTTATTATAGCATAAAAAAGGCTTGTGAAGAATAAAAATGGTATAATTATAAGTTACGAACTTTATTTTTATTCATGATTATATCATTAAGTTCTTTAAGAGTCTGAATTATGCAAAGGTCGGCGTAACAAAAGTTCTTTTAAAAATTTTCCAGTATAGGATTCAGGGATATTTATGATATCTTCAGGGCGACCAATTGCAACGATTTGACCACCGCCATCTCCACCTTCTGGTCCTAGATCAATAATCCAATCAGCCGTTTTAATGACTTCAAGATTATGCTCAATAACTACAACTGTATTGCCTTGCTCGACGAGTTCATGCAAAACTTCAAGAAGTTTTGCAACATCATGAAAATGTAAACCAGTTGTTGGTTCATCTAAAATATAGAGTGTGCGACCTGTTGTTTTGCGTGAAAGTTCTTTGGCAAGTTTTACGCGCTGGGCTTCACCACCAGAAAGTGTTGTAGCCTGCTGTCCAACTTTGATATAACCAAGGCCAGTTTTGACAAGAGTCTTCATTGTGTTGTGAATAGCAGGGACAGCTTGGAAAAATTTTTCAGCCTTTTCGACTGTCATATCAAGTACGTCAGCAATGGATTTTCCTTTGAATTTTACTTCTAGCGTTTCTCTATTATAGCGTTTCCCTTGGCATATATCACATGTAACATAAATATCAGGTAAAAAGTGCATTTCAATTTTAATAACACCATCACCTTGGCATGCTTCACAACGTCCCCCTTTGACATTAAATGAAAAACGTCCTGCTTGATAACCACGAGCCTTTGATTCAGGAAGTTCAGCAAACCAATCGCGGATTGCGGTAAAAGCACCAGTATAAGTTGCTGGATTAGAGCGTGGGGTGCGTCCAATAGGTGATTGATTAATATCAATGACCTTATCAAGCAATTCTAGGCCTTCAATTTTGGTATAGGGTGCTGGATTTTGATGACTTCCCATAATATGGCGCGATGCAGCTTTAAACAGAGTTTCAATGAGAAATGTTGATTTTCCTCCACCTGAAACACCAGTTACACAAGTGAAAGTTCCAAGAGGGATGTCGGCATTGATATTTTTAAGGTTATTACCTTGAGCACCAATCACTTTGAGTACTTTTGATTTTGATATTTTACGTCGCTTGGCGGGCATAGTAACTGCCATTTTTCCTGAAAGATATTGGCCTGTAAGCGAGGATGGATTGTTCATAATTTCCTGCGGTGTACCTTGAGCAATAACTTTTCCACCGTGAACACCTGCAGCAGGGCCAATATCCACTACATAATCTGCGGTAAGAATGGCATCTTCATCATGTTCAACAACGATAACTGTATTGCCAAGATCACGTAAATGGCACAGCGTTTGTAGAAGGAGTCCATTATCGCGTTGGTGTAAGCCAATAGACGGTTCATCTAAAACATAAAGAACACCTGTGAGACCAGAACCAATTTGAGATGCTAGCCGAATACGTTGACTTTCTCCACCTGAAAGTGTTCCTGAATTTCGAGATAAGGTAAGATATTCAAGTCCCACATGATTTAAAAATTCTAAACGTTTACGAATTTCTTTTAAAATACGTGCTGCAATATTACGTTGTTTTTTATTAAGATATTGATCAATATTAGCAAACCAATCATTTGCTTTTAGGATAGAGAGTTCTGATACTTGCCCAATGTGCATTTCATGAATTTTAACACAGAGTGCTTCTGGTTTTAACCGATAACCATTACAAGCTCGGCAAGGTGAAGAAGACATGTAATATTCAATTTCTTTATATGAACCAGCAGAATCGGTTTCTTTCCATCGCCGTTCCATATTTGGAATAACGCCTTCAAAATATTGGGTTGTTGTGTTAGAGTAGCCTTCATCTTCATGGATAAGGGGGATTTCTTTTGTTTTTGTACCGTATAAAATAGCACGCTGGGCTTCACTTGACAGTTCACACCATTTATCTGTGAGTTTAAATGCATAGGCTTTGCCTAACGCTTTTAATATTTGGTTATGGTAAGGTGAGGGTGATTTAAACCAAGGGGCAATGGCTCCAGATTTTAAAGTAAGGTTTTCATTAGGCACAATTTTTGCTGGGTCGATTGCTTTTTGAATGCCAAGCCCATCACAAGTGGGACAAGCACCAAAAGGGTTGTTGAATGAAAAAAGACGTGGCTCGATTTCAGGAATAGAGAATCCAGATATAGGGCAGGCAAATTTTTCTGAAAAAATGAGTCGTTTATGTGTTTCATTTTTTGATTTATTAGCAGATTCCTTTGAGGTTTCCTTTATTGTTAAAGGTTGATCTGCCATTTCAGCAATCGCAAGTCCATTTGCAAGCTGTAGACAGGTTTCTATACTATCAGCCAAACGAGAAGTAATGTCGTGACGCACAACAAGGCGATCTATCACTACGTCTATGTCGTGTTTATATTTTTTATTAAGCGGAGGAATATCAGGAATTTCATAGAATTTGCCATCAACCTTGGCACGTTGAAATCCTTTTCTTAAAAGTTCTGCTAGCTCTTTTTTATATTCGCCTTTTCTTCCTCGCACTAAAGGCGCCATAATAAAAATCCGCGTACCCTCTGGTAAGGCCATAATTTGGTCAACCATTTGGCTGATTGTTTGATTTTCAATAGGAAGGCCTGTAGCAGGTGAATAAGGGATACCGATACGAGCAAAGAGAAGGCGCATATAATCGTAAATTTCAGTTACAGTACCAACTGTTGAACGAGGATTACGGCTAGTGGTTTTTTGTTCAATGGAGATAGCAGGAGACAGACCGTCTATTTGATCAACATCTGGCTTTTGCATCATTTCCAAAAACTGGCGCGCATAGGCAGAAAGGCTTTCAACATAACGACGTTGACCCTCGGCGTAAATTGTATCAAAAGCTAAGGATGATTTCCCTGAGCCAGAAAGCCCTGTTATAATAATTAATTTATTACGAGGAAGGTCAAGGTCGATGTTTTTAAGGTTATGTTCACGTGCGCCGCGAATAGAAATATATTTTTGGTGAGACATGCTGATCCTTGGCGTATGAACAAAAATTTTACACTATTATGTGAAATAAGATCTTTTCTTTGAAATTACAATGTGTTCCATTATTATAATGGGAAAGAAGAGTGTAAATTCTTTTGGAAAAAGGAGTAAAGACACAGCTTTTTTCCTTTATGATGAACATAGCTATATGTTTTTATCATCTTTTACTATAATGAAGTAATTTAAAATTTTGGAGTTTGTATAATGGCTGGTAGCCTTAATAAAGTTATTTTGATTGGTAACCTTGGTGCTGATCCTGAAATCCGTCGTTTGAACTCTGGTGATCAAGTGGCAAATCTACGTATTGCCACCTCGGAAAGCTGGCGTGACCGTAATACGAATGAACGTAAAGAACGCACTGAGTGGCATAGTGTTGTTATTTTTAATGAAAACCTTGTAAAGATTGCGGAACAATATCTAAAAAAAGGCAATAAAATTTATATTGAAGGTCAATTGCAAACACGCAAATGGCAAGACCAAAATGGTAATGATCGTTATACGACAGAGGTTGTTTTACAAAAATATCGTGGTGAATTACAAATGCTTGAAGGTCGTGGTGCTATGGATGGTGGCGAGAGAATGCAAGACACAAGTCCTTTAGGCAGTGGTGACTTTGGTGATAGTAGTTTGGATCGCAAAGAGAATTTTAGTCAGAACAATAATTATTTGGAAGGAAATTTTTCACACCAATTGGATGATGATGTGCCGTTTTGATAATCTATAAGATGATGTTATTATTGCTTTTTTCTTTTCAAGAAAGAAAAGTAAATTTCTAATTTGAAGCTTATTTTCTTATAAGAAAAATAAAAAACTTATTTTATATCATGCAGTTAAGCTGACCAGTAAATATATTAAAAATATTGTGGTAGGTTATAACATAGGGTGCTGCTGTTGTGCACTCATGTCAAAAAGTATGTAAGTAGATTGAAGATGGAAGATTATTGTAAAGGCAATGGTCTATTTTTAAAATCTTTATTTAAGTGTTTTTATTGAAAAGATTGCTTAAGATACGCGGGGAATTTGAAGAGATTCATTGGGTATTGTTTATTTCATTTTTTAACTCAGGGGAGTGAGTTATATTCATTTTATTTCTGATTCTTCATATAAACGAATAATATGTTGGAAATTATTGTTCAATTCTCACTCTCTTGTGGGCAGGGGAATTAGCATTTTAAAGTATTTTTAGATATAAACGATCAAAATGATTCTTTTTTGAAAGTATTGAAACTGTGACCGATCTTACTCCACTGACAGAACGTGATGTGCTGACCGGTATTGAGCCAGTTAGTATTATTGAAGAAATGCAACGCTCTTATCTTGATTATGCGATGAGCGTGATTGTGTCACGTGCATTACCTGATGTGCGTGATGGATTAAAACCTGTTCATCGTCGTATTCTTCATGCGATGAATGAAATGGGTCTTTCTTTCAACAAATCTTATCGTAAATCAGCAGGTGTTGTCGGTGAAGTGATGGGGAAATTTCATCCCCACGGTGATGCTTCGATTTATGATGCATTAGTACGTATGGCGCAGGATTTTTCTTTGCGAAATCCATTGATTGACGGGCAAGGAAATTTTGGTTCCATTGATGGTGACCCACCTGCAGCGATGCGTTATACAGAATGTCGTTTAGAGAAAATTTCAGAAGAACTTTTAACTGATATTGATAAGGATACTGTTGATTTTCAAGATAATTATGATGGGCGTGAACGTGAACCTATGGTTTTACCAGCACGTTTTCCTAACCTTTTGGTAAATGGATCGGGTGGTATTGCTGTAGGAATGGCGACTAATATTCCTCCACATAATCTTGGTGAAGTTGTTGATGGGTGTATCGCTTTAATTGATGACCCCAGTATAACGCTAGATGAGATGATTAAAATCATTCCTGGTCCTGATTTTCCTACAGGGGGTATTATTCTTGGTTGTTCGGGTATTCGTTCAGCATATGAAACGGGGCGGGGTTCAATTATTATGCGTGCTAAAGTCGATATCGAAGAAATTCGCAATAATCGGCAGGCAATTATCGTAAGCGAGATACCTTACCAGATTAATAAAGCTACGATGATTGAAAAGATAGCTGAATTAGTTCGTGATAAACGCATTGATGGAGTTTCTGATTTACGCGATGAATCTGATCGTGATGGGTATCGGGTTGTTATTGAGCTTAAGAGAGAAGCTGTTGCGGATGTTGTTTTAAATCAACTGTATCGTTATACGCCGCTGCAGGCCTCTTTTGGTTGTAATATGGTTGCGTTGAATGGTGGCAAACCTGAGCAGATGACGTTGCTTGATATACTTCGTGCATTTGTTTCTTTCCGTGAAGAAGTGGTAAGTCGGAGAACAAAATATCTTTTACGTAGAGCGCGTGAGCGTGCGCATGTTTTAGTTGGGCTTGCTATTGCTGTTGCTAATATTGATGAAATTATAGCATTAATTCGCAAGGCATCTGATCCACAAATAGCGCGCGCACAATTAATGGAGCAGCGTTGGTTGGCTATTGATATAGCACCTTTAATTAAGCTTATTGATGATCCTCGTCATATTATCCATGAGGATAATACATATCATTTATCAGAAGAACAAGCGCGTGCTATTTTGGAGTTGCGTTTGCAGAGGTTAACAGCACTTGGTCGCGATGAGATTGCTGACGAATTAAATAAAATTGGTGTAGATATTACCGATTATCTTGATATTTTGGCATCGCGTTCACGAATTATGGGTATTGTTAAAGATGAACTAAACGCTCTTCGTGAAGTATTTGCAACTCCTCGGCGCACTGTTTTTGGTTTTGGTAGTGCGGATATGGATAGTGAAGATCTGATCGCACCAGAAGAAATGGTGGTGACGGTTAGTCATAGTGGTTATATTAAACGTGTGCCTTTAAATACGTACCGTGCCCAACGTCGTGGGGGTAAGGGGCGTTCTGGTATGGCTACAAAAGATGAGGATTTTGTAACCCGTTTATTTGTAGCTAATACACATACGCCGGTTCTTTTCTTTTCATCACGTGGAATTGTTTATAAAGAGAAAGTTTGGCGTTTGCCTATTGGTACGCCGCAATCGCGTGGGCGAGCTTTAATTAATATGCTGCCCTTGCAACAAGGTGAGCGTATAACAACAATTATGCCTTTACCAGATGATGAGGAAGATTGGAGCAAACTTGATGTTATGTTTGCAACAATGCGTGGGACTGTACGTCGCAATAAATTATCAGATTTTGTTCAAGTTAATCGTAATGGTAAAATTGCAATGAAATTTGGTGAAGAAGGAGATGAGATTCTTTCCGTAGAGACCTGTACAGAGTATGATGATGTTGTTCTTACAACAGCGAATGGACAATGTATTCGTTTTCCTGTGAGTGATGTTCGTGTGTTTGTTGGGCGTCATTCAATGGGGGTACGTGGTATCAACATGGGTGATAGTGATAAAGTCATTTCTATGACTATTTTAAAGCATGTTGAGGCTACGTCGACTGAGCGTTCTGCCTATATTAAACGCGTGATCAGTGAACGGCGTGCAGCTGGTGCAGATGATGAAGATATTGTCATTGGTGATGAAGAGTCAGAAACAACCGTAACAGAATTAACAGATGAACGTTATATGGAGCTTAGTGCCCATGAACAAATGCTCTTAACAGTTAGCGAGTTTGGTTATGGAAAACGGTCTTCCTCTTATGATTTTCGTATTTCAGGACGTGGAGGAAAAGGGATTCGTGCAACCGATCCATCCAAAACAGCTGAAATTGGTAAGTTAGTGGCAGCCTTTCCGGTGGAAGCACAAGATCAAATTATGCTTGTCTCAGATAAAGGGCAGCTTATTCGTGTTCCTGTTAATGGTATTCGCATAGCTGGTCGTTCGACAAAGGGGGTAACGATCTTTAATACAGCAAAAGGTGAGAAGGTTGTATCAGTTGAGCGTATTTCTGAGCCTGAAGTTAATGCTAGCGAACCAGATGTGGAAGAAAGTGAGCAGCATTGCAATGTGGTTGATGCGGACGACGAAGTGTAATTGTGAAAACATTGGAGTAAATGATGACCATTGCTCTTTATGCAGGTTCTTTTGATCCTATTACAAATGGTCACCTTGATGTTTTGCAAGGCAGTTTATTATTGGCCGATGAAGTGGTGGTGGCTATTGGTATACAAAGTGGAAAACAATCACTTTTTAGTTTTGAAGAGCGTGTTGATTTAATTACACAAGTCGGGAAAGACTTATTAAATACAGGTCCTGATCGATTGCGAGTTATTGCATTTGATAATCTTTTAATTAATAAAGCGCGTGAAATTCAAGCTTCGTTTCTTATTCGTGGTTTGCGTGATGGTACTGATCTCGATTACGAAATGCAAATGGCAGGGATGAACAAGATTATGGCTCCTGAATTACAAACTGTTTTTTTACCGGCAAGCGTTTCTAGTCGTCCAATAACTTCTACATTAGTGCGCCAGATTGCTGCTATGGGGGGGGACGTTATGCCTTTTGTTCCTCAAAATGTTGCACAAGCTTTGTGTTTGAAATTTAAATCCTTGAAGGAAAAATGATTGTGTATATTAGAATTTTTGCCATTTTAACATGTATTGTTTATTTTTTTTCATTTAATGCTTTAGCAAATGAGCATAATACCCTTGTTTTATCTCTTAAAAATGGTGATATTGTTATTCGTTTGCGTCCCGATCTTGCACCAAAACATGTTGCTAGAATTAAGCAATTAACAGAAGAGGGTGCTTATAATAATGTCGTATTTCATCGTGTTATCCCTGGTTTTATGGCACAGACAGGCGATGTAAAATTTGGAAAAAAAGATAGTACTGATTTTGATCTTAAGCGCGTTGGTATGGGGGGTTCAAATTATCCTAATTTAGTAGCAGAGTTTTCAAAACAGCCATTTAAACGTGGTACTGTTGGTATGGCACGTTCACAAGATCCTCATTCCGCAAATTCTCAATTTTTCATTTGTTTTGATGATGCTACTTTTTTAAATGAACAGTATACTGTTGTTGGGGAAGTTGTAAAAGGAATGGATGTTGTCGATAAAATTAAAAAGGGCACTGTAAGTAACAATGGATCTGTGGCAAATCCTGATGTTATTGATACTGCTCATTTGCAACGTAATCAATAAATCAAAGGAATAATTATATGGCTGAGATAAAAGACCCAGAAAATACTTTAATTCTTGAAACAACAAAAGGCAATGTAGTGATTGAGTTATTTGCTGATTTAGCTCCTGGTCATGTGGTACGTATTAAAGAGTTAGTGCGTGAAGGTGCTTATGATAATGTTGTTTTTCATCGTGTTATTGATGGTTTTATGGCTCAAACTGGTGATGTGAAATTTGGAAAAAAAGATAGCGAAAAATTCGATTCATCACGTGTGGGTATGGGGGGGTCAGATAAACCTGATTTGAAAGCAGAGTTTTCGAATATTTCTCATAAACGTGGTACAGTTTCTATGGCACGCAGCCAAAATCCAGATTCTGCTAATTCGCAATTTTTTATTTGCTTTGAAGATGCTCCTTGGCTTGATCGTCAATATTCTATATGGGGACAGGTTATGAAGGGTATGGAAAATGTTGATAAAATCAAGCGTGGCGAGCCTGTTGTAGAGCCTGATGCGATTATCAAAGCCAGAATTGCTGCGGATACAAAGTAATATTAGAGCATATTGTGCAGATAATTTCTGTTTACGGTTTAATTTGGAATTTTATTGAGGTTAGGGTGAACTGTGTATTTGGTGTAAATAGAATTTTTCAATTTTGAGTTTTTCGAAATAACGAGCCTTATTGAAATTAACTTTTTACATCAAAATGCACATGTGCTTTATATTGTATTATTCAAAAGTAATCTTACAAGATTTTTATGTTTGTAATTTTCTAAGTTTTTCAATGAAAAGAATATACAAGTTTTTATGAGATAAAATATTATTCCGATATAGTTGAAATATTTATTTTTTGGGTTCTGTTACTCTCATTTATTTGGTTAGAATGCTGTTTCTGTCTTATTTGTTGCGTTTGAAATTGCGTTTAGAATGTTGAGAAGATATTGAAAAGAAGAGAAATGCTAAATTATTTTTATTTATAAAATAAAGTAACAGCTTTGATTACCAGTCTATATTTTAGCGAGAAACTTCAAAATGGGCTTCAAAAATATAAAATAGAGCAGCACTATTATTGGTTTCATAATGTAGAAGATGTGTAATTTATTCTGAATGTAACAGATATGCGTAATCATAAAATGGATTCAGAGAAATTAGTTATATTCATACCTAAAAGTATTTAGGTATTTATGGTACTAAAAACATACAAAAATAAAGTCATTACTATTTAAGTACAACACTTAAGGTTATTTAAAACTGTAATGGATAAATGTTAGTATTTTGAGCTATACAAGCCAAACACTACAGATATTTTATTGGTCAGGCTATTTTTTATTGTGTTAATTGGCTGATAATAAATTCTCATTTATTTTGTTGAATTCTCTTAAGGCTGATTTCAGTGTTTAGTAGAGTAAAGTCATTTATAACACTTATAATAATGCGATCAAAAAAGGAGTTGTATTTTTTGTTGCTATAGCGATATGAATTTGTTTAATCGAAAAGACGAAAATGATGGTTAAGACGTTTCACTATAACAAAATTGCTCAAGATGGACAGGCACGTTTGGGTGAAATTATAACAGGACGTGGACGTATTCGCACACCCGCATTCATGCCAGTTGGAACGGTAGGGACCGTTAAGGCTATGTATATGGATCAGCTACGTGATCTTGGGGCAGATGTTATTTTGGGTAATACTTATCATTTAATGTTGCGGCCTGGGGCTGAGCGGGTTGCACGTTTAGGAGGCTTACATGAATTTGCACGTTGGCCTGAACCTATTTTAACGGATTCTGGTGGTTTTCAAGTTATGTCCCTTTCAGGGATTTGTAAAATTACAGAGAAATGTGTGATTTTTCGCTCTCATATTAATGGAGCGTATTATGAAATGAGTCCAGAACGTTCTATCGAAATTCAAGGACTGCTTGATTCTGACATTCAAATGCAGCTCGATCAATGTATTGCATTACCTGCAAGTGAAAAAAAAATAGAAGCTGCTATGGAACTTTCGTTGCGTTGGGCGCAGCGTTGTAAAACAGCTTTTGGTAATCAACCAGACAAAGCAATGTTTGGTATTGTTCAAGGCGGTGATAGTATGAAATTGCGTGAACGTTCTGTTCAGGCATTGAAAGAGATGGATTTGAAAGGCTATGCTATTGGAGGGCTTGCAGTTGGTGAAACTCAAGATGTTATGATGGCTGTATTGGATGCTACTTGTTCTATTTTGCCAGAGAATAAACCACGCTATCTCATGGGAGTGGGCACTCCAGATGATATTTTAAAAAGTGTCGCTCGAGGTATTGATATGTTTGATTGTGTTTTACCAACACGTGCTGGGCGCCATGGTTTAGCTTTTACCCGCTTTGGTAGGGTAAATTTGCGCAATGCACGTTACGCGGAAGATTCTTGCCCTCTTGATCCACAATCGCCTTGTCCTGCTGCACGCGATTATAGTCGTGCTTATTTGCACCATTTAGTCAAGTCTAATGAAGCTCTTGGTGGCATGTTGTTAACTTGGAATAATCTTTCTTATTATCAACAGCTTATGCAAGGCATTCGTACTTCCATTAAAGCAGGATGTTATGCTGATTTTTGTGCAGAAACGAATGCTTTATGGACACAAAGCAATAAGGCGCTAGCACATTAAGTATGTATCTATCTTTGACGATAGTTGATTTTTTTCATTGTGTTAAGTTTGTTTTCTCATAGAGAGAATTTTCTTAGCAGTTTTGATTGATTAGAGTAATTTTTTGAAAAATATAAAACTGCGCTATCATAAAAAATGAATTGCGCAGTTTTATTGACAATATTTTCTCTGCACTGTCAATTTAACAGAGGATTATTACTCCGATACGCATTACCTGATCCGGAGAGAAACAGTTTATTTTCTATTTCTGAGTAACTGTTTAGATTAACAATGTTAATTACAGGTTAGTAATTTCTTAAAGAAGTATGAAAATTGCATTTTTTATATAAGAATGGCTTTAAGTGTGCAGCGTTATTGGCATGGTGCTGTTTATTATGTTTCAACCAATATTATTAACACTCATTTTTTGTTTTACTTAATTAGTGATGTTACAGTTTGTAAGCAGTTTCTTGAATAACATTTATTTTGCAATTATGACTGTGGTTGATTTAAATATGCTGAAAAATAACGTCTGAAAGCTATTGTTAACAGTATTATATTTGTTTTTGACAATTACGATTACTATTGAAGTATTAATGCAACTTAGGTCGAATAGCTTGTGTGGATAAGCTGCTTTTATTTTTGTGACTGTTGTTTTATGTGTTTTATGGGCTCGATAATAAAAGCTCTTGCATAAATAGGTTGGATAGCCCCTTCAAAGTATCTCTCTTTTGCAATTATTCACGTTAGCAAATGTGCATTACTAATATTAAAACTTAAAGCGTCAGTATTATTTCTCTGAAACAATAGGTGTTGTTTCATTGTTTTTTGCTATTAATAAAGGAATTACCTGCTTCATTTAAAATACAGTTATTTAATTTTACAAAAAAATCCCCAAGCTTTCTCTTTTCGCAAAGCTCAGGGATTTCAATTATATTAATTGGCCATTTCTTTTTTTAAATTTGCATCAATTTTATCGAGGAATCCTGTTGTAGAAAGCCATTTTTGTTCTGGTCCGATCAAAAGTGCGAGATCTTTTGTCATAAAACCTTCCTCAACAGTCTGGATACAAACTTTTTCTAATGTAACGGCAAAGTTTTTCAATTTCTCATTGTTGTCAAGTTTGGCACGATGAATCAGCCCGCGTGTCCATGCAAAAATAGAGGCGATAGAATTTGTTGATGTTTCTTCACCTTTCTGATGCTGACGGTAATGACGTGTTACTGTACCATGTGCAGCTTCTGCTTCAACAATTTTACCATCTGGTGTCATGAGAACAGAAGTCATAAGACCAAGAGAACCAAAACCTTGAGCAACGATGTCTGATTGAACATCACCGTCATAGTTTTTACATGCCCAAACGTATCCACCTGACCATTTAATTGCTGAAGCGACCATATCATCAATCAAGCGATGCTCGTAGTGTAATTTGCGGTTTTCAAATTCAATTTTAAATTCTGTATCAAATATTTCTTGAAAGATGTCTTTGAAACGACCATCGTATGCTTTTAAAATAGTATTTTTTGTCGAAAGATAGACTGGAACATTTCGTTGTAGGCCGTAATTAAAAGATGCACGAGCAAAGTCACGAATTGATTCATCAATATTATACATGGCCATAGCAACACCCGCACTTGGGGCATCAAAAACATCGTGCTCTATAATTTGACCATCATCACCGACAAATTTGATACTTAGCTTCCCTTTACCAGGGAATTTAAAATCGGTTGCTTTATATTGATCACCAAAAGCGTGGCGCCCAATAATAATAGGTTTTGTCCAGCTAGGAACGAGGCGTGGGACATTTTTACAGATAATGGGCTCACGAAAAATGACCCCTCCTAAAATGTTACGGATTGTGCCATTTGGCGACTTCCACATTTTTTTTAAGTTAAATTCTTTAACACGTGATTCATCAGGAGTAATAGTTGCACATTTTACACCAACCCCATATTGTTTAATAGCATTGGCAGAATCAATAGTAACTTGATCATTGGTTTCATCTCGGTTTTTGATGGAAAGATCATAATATTTAAGATTAATATCGAGATAAGGGTGGATCAATTTGTTTTTTATATGCTTCCAAATAATGCGGGTCATTTCATCACCGTCGATTTCAACGACGGGATTTTCTACTTTGATCTTTTCCATTAGAAGTCCTTTTTCATTTAAGTAATATTATCTTCTATAACACTTTCAAGTCTATGATGAAAAGTAAAAATAAGTGATAATAATAGAAGAGTATTAAATTTCATAAGCAAAGAGTTATTGAATATATCAATAAGCTGTTTTGTAATTTTTATTTTTTAAAACAAAATTATAATGAATAAAAATAAATTTTATAAAATAATCTTTGTTTTTTCTATCTTTGTTTTAATATTTATTTGTGTCATATAAAAAGGCTATAAAAGTGTTAGTAAAATATACCAGCTAAAATGGGGAGGGGAGAATAATGGTTTTTATTGATTCATTTCAGTCCAACATAAAAATTGATGAATATCAAAAGCACAGTTTACCTATGGAGGGGCATTTTGATGAGCCGCTTCATGATACTATTCAAGCGCCATCTGTATCTATTGATACTAAAGATATTTTTCCTTTAAAATTCTATGATGCATTGTCACATATTAAAGAGGTATCTGATAATAGAGTTCAAGTTACCGAAGTTTTGTCTCCTGTAATGGAATCCACTCATTCTATTGTTTTGTGGGGAGATTTAATTGACGCTGATTCTTCGCAATTTCAGGGGTATGATGATGTTCCAAATGGTCACTTTCAGGTTTATGCCCCTTTGACAGTAAGTGATAATCAATTAAAAGATCTTGTACATTCCTTAGCAAAAGAAGGCAAATTGCTTGGAGGGTCACAGGCTTTATTTAAAGCTTTAGATCATGATACTGCTAAAATATACAATCAATCGACTATGGAAAATTTTACTGGAAGACCTATTGATTGGAAGAAAAACGATATGTTTGGTACAATGTGGGATCGTCGCATGATTGATGAAAAATTAATTCAACAGTTTGAACAAGAAGGTAAGCAGATATTTACTGGCGCCATAGGATCTATACATTTTTCTGTTGTGTATTAGATGTTTTATAAAACTGTTTAATCTATTTGTAGATTTGTTAAATTTTTATGATAATTTTTTAGAATACCTATTCTTGTAAGTGGCTTAATCAAAAAGCTTATAAATCTTTTGTGGGTGTTTTTCTTTCCATTAGACTGTGATATACTAGTTTAGATAAAATCAATACTATAAAGAAAGAACTGTAACTCACGAATAAACTACTAATCTTAGCTCGGAGCTAGTTTTTGAAAAAACGTAAAAAGTATTAAAAGTTTTTAACATAAATCTTACGTAGATTTTTAGTAGTGTGAGTGTTTCTTGGTGTTGCATTTAAGAATAGCAGCACAACATTAGCAGATGGCAAAATATCCAGCTCTAAAATTTTTCTCAAAATTTATGAAGTTCATTTAGAGTATGTAAGTAACAATGAGCACTTTTATATTGGTATTTGAGTTTTCTGTACTCTTGATTGATAATATTAAAATAACGGAAATTTCTCTTCAACAAACTATAAGGAACGCTCTGGTAATCAAAATTTAAAAAAGTACAAGCACCCTTAAACTATTCTTTCCTATATTTTGAAAATTTAACAACGCTTCCTTTTATTTAAGGAGGATAACTCCAAACTGTACTTAAATTTTTTAGTGTATAGTTTTTTGGGTATCTTCAATTTCTCTTATTTCTAATTTTGGGAGATTACGAACAATTTTCATTGTTTCTAAACTTACAGTAATTATCCGTTGAAACAATTCTAAGGGGTAAGCAGGATTGCCAATAATCTCAACAGCGTAACGATTAGCATCATTAATAATGCCGCTTGCTTTATCAATTTTCACAATCTGGCGATCCATAACCCATTCAAGAGCGGGTCTACCATTTACTATATAATCATAAGCTTCCAATGGGATATTTTGCATAGTAATTTGTGCATTATAAATCACAGTGCTTTTATCAATAGCACCACGTTTACCAGCAAATTTCATTTTCTCGACACGGTAGAAACTGACCTTATCATCAACAACCCAAGTACTTGGATCACCCTGTTTATAGGTGACAGGATATGGCTCGACCTCTTCATAATTTGTATGCAAATCACCAAGCTTTCGACCAGCCTCAACAAAAGCCCAAAAATCCTCTACTTTTTTAACCGTTGGAATACGAGGCAATTGTTTGGAAAGATTGTGAGCGTAGCGGGCACGATAATCCTCAGAATGTAAAATTCCATAGACGTAAAAGAAGAGATCATCCTTTGTAATTACTTCGCTAGGGTAAGCTGCTTTAAAATACGTTAACCCTTCATCAGTTATAGCATCACGTCGTTGCAGGCCATCTACCTTGTTTTCTTTTGCACAAGACGCAAATAAATGTATTTGCTCTTCACCCTTATCTTCTAAAGACTCAACATTTTCGTAAACATATCGTGGAAAGCATTGACTTTTCTCCAGTGCGTCAAGATTAGGTAAATCCTTAGTCATAATAACAGAAAAACCCGCTCTTGCTCCAGTTCCTGTGATTTGGATCACTTTGTTTTCAACTGCTTCTTTCAGAGGAAATATACGTGGCATTTGGTATACCATTTCATTGAAAGCACGATTATAATAAAGCCATTGGCATGTGAAAGGTCGATAAAGACTTTGAGTAAGACAATCACTCTCAAATATAAAAATATTTCCTTTAGCTAACTGTTGTTTGAGAGAATGACTCCAACTGATTTTTTTGGCATCTGTGTTAACGAAATCCTCTACAGCGTTTGCACGTGTTTTACGATCAGAATTTAGGTATGCAGCATTAAAACGCTCTACTTCACTATTATAAAAAGCAATCATATTGCTCATATTTTTTGCTAAAGCTTCATGACTTGAGTTATACACCCAAGCATCACGATTAGTTACAATGCCACAGGAAAAAGTTTCAAATAGTTTTAAATCACTACTTTTCCTATCTCCTAAAGCTAGAAATTTTTCAAAATCACTGTTGCGTTTATTGAGCCAATCGTTGTGCTTGTCTGGTGTAATCGTCTGCCAATCATGTTCACGCTTGATGCCATTAATATTGCTTAAACGTTGAAGTTCAAAAAGTTTTTCTTTTCTCGTGAGATTATCACCAATGTCACAATAATAAATTTTTCCATGTTCTTGTGCTGTGGAATTTTTGATAAGAATAGAAATAGCAATACCTGTCATACTTCCACTACCAAAAACATTCTGGCCTTCTTGAGCACGCCCTTTACTTAACATATTTTTACGAATATCCCCTCGTAAATTAAGCACATAAATATTCGAAAATTCTTCACTTAAACATTTTCGTAAGCCATCCATGGAACGTGTATTAATAAAGCCTGCATTTGTGATAAAGCCAATAACTCCAACATCGTCAATACGATCGCTTGCCCAACGAATTGCGCGAATGTAACTGTCATAAAGCGATCGTATTAAATTACCTCTAGATTGAGCAATGTAGGTTTCACAAATGTGTCTATCTAATTTAGGATAGCTGATATTTTTCGCATTGTCGTTTTCACTTTTCTGCCCTACAGAATAAGGTGGATTACCAACAATAACACGAATATTCAGATTTTGCTGATGTAACCGTCGTGTACTATTATCCTCTAAACCGCTAAGCAGGTCTTTTTCTTGCCCCTGCTCCTGTTCGCGCTCATAAAGCTGGAATGTATCGGTTAAGCAAATCCCCTCGAATGGCACATAATCTCCACCCATAATGCCGTGATATGTCGCCTCAATATTAATGGCGGCAATATAGTATGCTAACAATACTATTTCATTAGCGTGAATCTCATGACGGAATTTGTGTTCCATTTCCTCCCGTTTAATTAGACCAGATTGTAAAAGTCGCGTAATAAAAGTTCCCGTTCCCGTAAACGGGTCCATAATGTGGACACCCGGCGAACCAAGTGTTTGCCCAAATTCAGTTTGTAACACCTCATTGACTGAGTGAATAATAAAATCGACAACTTCAACAGGAGTATAAACAATCCCCAGTTTTTCCACAGTGCGTGGAAATGCATAACGAAAAAACTTATCATAAAGTTCTAAAATTAAGCTTTGTTTTGCTTGTGGATCAGTAATTCCACGAGCTCGTGTTTTTACACTATCGTAAAATTTTTCAAGATCTTTGGATTCCTTTTCAAGGTTAGCTTCATTCAACACATCAAGCATACGTTGCATAGCACGTGACACAGGGTTATCACGAACAAACTGATTCCCTTCAAACAACACTTCAAACACAGGGCGCGTGATAATATGCTGTGCGAGCATTTCAATCGCATCGCCTTCTGTGACGGTGTTATTTAAATCATTACGTAATTCTGCCAAGAATCTATCAAAGGTCTGCTGCACTTTAGTATTTGGCGCTGCCAAAATGCCTGTTAAGCGTGTGATATGATTTTTGGCAATTTCAGCGATATTGCTAGCCCAATCCTTCCAATAATGACGCGTACCACATTTGTCGACCATCCTTGCCTTGATCGCACGAGAAAGTTCATCAACACAAAAAGAAAGTTCTCCTTGGATT
The DNA here is from genome assembly GCF_002022415.1 of Bartonella sp. WD12.1. GTDB lineage: Bacteria > Pseudomonadota > Alphaproteobacteria > Rhizobiales > Rhizobiaceae > Bartonella. The sequence goes on along the minus strand of NZ_MUBG01000001.1, from coordinate 853,824 downwards.
TCATTTGTAGCAATAAAATCTTGCCCCGATGTTCCTATGCGCAATTCTGCAGATTTTGACCGCGTTGGAAGATCATCTACAACACAAGTAACAGCTTGCAATTCAGTGCTTTGGGTAACGCCGATAATTTCAATCCTATTGCTTACATCTTGCCCCAAAGATGCTTGATTAATTGTGGTATCAAGACGCTCATCATGAGCACGTAAAGCATTTAAAATTTGCCAGATAACGCGATACTTTTCATTATTGTTTAAGGCTTGCTCAACTGGAATACCAAAAGGAATTCCAATTGGTAGAATGACATAACCCATTTTTTTGCCCTCAGACCGACGCATCACACGCCCAATCGCCTGGACAACATCTATTTGGCTCTTACGTGGGTGTAAAAATATAATAGCATCAAGAGCTGGAACATCTACCCCTTCAGATAAACAACGTGCATTCGTCAAAACACGGCAAGCATTATCCTCAGTATCAGCTTTCAACCAATCAAGTAATATACCACGCTCTTTAGCATTGAACGTGCCATCAACATGTTTAACTTTACATTTCAGAGATGGCTCGTTTTCAGTATCCTCTTTGTTGATATAATCAAGATATTCTTCAACGACTGCAGAAAACTCATCACGGAGCAGTTTGGAGCTCTCGATATCTTTACAAAACGCTAAAACACGCTGCATAGGGGCAGGGTCAAAGCTAACATCAGCTTTCATGTCGGTTTTATTTAGGGCCTTATAACACCCAATGATCTTTGTTGCATCATCAAGGATAAGTTTAGACTCGCTATCACTAAGGCGCTTTTGTACAGCTGAACTTACAAGTCCTTCATCCATTGCCAACACAATGACTTTGTAGTCCGTTAAAAGACCATTTTCCACTGCCCATGAAAAGCCACGATAAAAAAGCGTTTTACCAAAAAGCTCCTCATCATCCATTGAAGCAAGAACTGCATTAATTTCATTAGCTCGACTTTTTGCTTTATCACCAAAAATACGCGGTGTTGCTGTCATATAAAGGCGTTTTTTGGCACGAATAAACTCATTAGAATGCACCTTAACGAAATTAGATTCACTTTCTCCACTCACTGTTGCACCTGTTGTACGATGAGCTTCATCGCAAATAACAAGATCAAACGCGGGCAAGCCATATTTGTTTTGAGCATCAGAAATAACTTGAATGGATTGATAGGTTGCAAATACAACAGTCATTTCATTTTCCACAACATCGCTAGCATTTTTTGCAAGTTGAGCGGCATTGGTTGTTGCTGGAAAAACAAGATCCGACACATCAATTTCAGCAATATCGTCATTATTTTTACGACGCTTACCAACTTGCGTATCTGAACACACTGCAAAGGACCTTAAGTAGATTTGTGCATCATTTGCCCATTCACGTACCGTTTGTGACATGAGAGCAAGGGAAGGAACAAGAAATAAAACACGCTTGCCTTTACCTGCCAAATCTTCAGCAATCTTAAGACTGGTAAATGTCTTACCTGTACCACAGGCCATGATAAGCTTGCCACGGTCTGCTTCAGAAAGTCCAGCACGTACAGCATGCAATGCTTCTTTTTGGTCTCCACGTAAATCTTTTTTGGGTGCCAAAACAATTTGATTTTTAGCTGCAAAAGTTTCCCAACGAATAGGACTTTGTTGCATATCAGAAAGATTGATCCGTATAATAGGAATGCTTTGTCCTTCTTTCATTGCTTCGGCGTTGTCACTCCAAGGTTTTTCAGTGCTATCTATAATGACACGCCGCTTGAATAGATCTTTCCCTGATGCTGAAATAAAGCTATCGATATCTTTTTTTCTAATTCTATAGTCTGCATCATAGAATTTACATTGGATGGCTGCAAAACCGTCTTCTTTACGAAGTTTTGCGACAAGATCTATACCAGTGTCACGAGCATCCCAACCATTTTCTTTAGCCCAATCTTGAAAGGTTTGAACATTTTCATATTCCCTACGCTGGAAAGGATCATGAGTGAGATAAGCAAGAGCAAAACGCTCAAAATATGTTCCTTTATCCCGTTGAGTACGCGCTTCATCACGATATGTCTGCAAAAGCGACTGTAGTGTCTTCTCTGCCATAATATTCCCCGCTCACTATCCCGCATGAAAATGTTTTCAACTATCGTGTCTAGACAAATTCGTCAACCTGGCAATATATTGTTCTACACAAAAGATACAAAATTATTTAATAAATGAGATGTTTTATTTATAGGCAGAATAAAGCTATAAAATTCTATTATTTTCTATAATAAAACAGTGAAATTATACTATTCAGCAGTATTATTTTTCATAACCGATATGCTATTTATATTATATTCTTCGGTTGTTCATTTATGTAACTATTAGCTACATCCTTTTAACGAATGTGATTTATATTTACAATCTCTGTCATGTATTTTCCTTTTCCATATGAATAACACCTCCACTTTTATCATAAGCATGAGGCGGGGTATTATCATCTATTGTGTCACCTTTGTTTGGTGTGGTGTTTATGATATTTTTGCGCTGTATTTTGTTGCGTTTCACTAAACAGTTCACATTTTATGTTTGTTATATAACTGTCCGCTGTATCCAATTTATGTTTGACACTTTTGATGCTCTATTGTTTCGGGAATGTAAGGGTGGAAAGGTGGGGCTATTGTTACCGGTGTAGCTTTATAAAAGCAGAACAAATAAGGGTATTTGATAATCTCAAACTGTCTGATAGAAAAAATGAACACCATTATAGAATCACTTGCCCGTATTGGTAAAACAATTTCGGATCATTGGTAAATTAGTACGGTTTGTGTAGGTTTTGGTTGTTATACTTGTGTCAGATAGCGTCAAAAGAACTTATTTGAAAGCTTACAAGAAGGACAGAGCGCTCTAGAAGGATATCTTTTAAAGGGCAGAGGAGAGCAAGGAGTGAAAAAATATCTTGCGATTATACTTGATGCATTCGCTGCTCTTTTAGAGATTGTAGTGAATGTTTGTCAGATTAGAAAGAAAGTTGAACAACGCAAATAAACAGAGACATCTTTAAAAGCAGTAACACGGTGACTGAAATAAAAGACGAGATTAACAAGAAAATTGACGTTGATGTGCATTCTGATCTTTCAGACTGGGTGTGTAACAAATAAAATACTTCATGTGTTAGGTGGTTGCCGGTGTATTTGGATCAAAAAAATTATACTGTGACCAGTTCAAGCTTAGCAAGAGATATTTTAAAGAGTAATGAATATGGGAAACATTTGTGTGGGTTGTTAAAAAACCAGTTTACAAGAGTTCAAGGAAATTGTTAGAGGGCAAGTTGGAAAATCTTGTTTCCTAACCTTACTACTTTATTTTTGAGCTTTAAAAAGGATAATAAAATCAAATAGATATAGAGATAAAAAAGTAACTGGTACGCCCAAGGGGAATCGAACCCCTGTTTCCGCCGTGAAAGGGCGATGTCCTAACCGCTAGACGATGGGCGCAAACCAGTGATGAGGCTTATAGAGAGGATCTTTTTACTTCGCAACCCCTATGAGTGATTTTTTTACAAAAAACACATTTTATTGGATTAGTTTAAATATATATGTCGATACAATTCACACTATTCCACACAACATTAAATGAGAGAATCTACGAGATTAATTATAAGATCGGTGAAAAATCTTAACGTTGGCAACGATAATAACCAAATGATATTTTATTATTTCCAATTTCGGTAAATAAATGAGACCGATGAAGATCAGTAGCGTTTGGTAGTTAAAGAGCAATTTGACAAAACACAATGACAGCTTCTTATTAATTAAAAAAATGATGCGTATCATATGAAAGCTGTTTTTTTAGACACAAATCGCAGATTTATTAAATTTAATTGAAAAATAAGAGAATATTGCGTTATGAAATTGAAAAAACGTTGTACCATACTGCATGAAGTGGAAATCAGTAATTATTTAAATACAGCGCTTTATTTTGAGGGTAATTTATTTATCAATTTCAAGATTTCAGATATTTAAACATAATATATAAACGTTGAATTTATATCAAACTCTCAAATCTTTGCAGTATTAGAACGGGTAGGTGAGGGGTTTACTGTTGGATATAGAAAATAGCAGCTTCTTTAATATATGTGACCTTATTTAAATTCTGCAGTATTTATATGTCCATACAAATTATAATTTTTAAGTTTATTCTTTAAAAATGCAATTTTTGTGTTTCTCATAGTTTTTGAATGTTTAATTAAATAAACAGATGTTGTTGTCATTTTAAGAGTAGAGATGTAATAAATACGTAGTATTCGCTGTGAATGAGCATGATTTGCATCAAAGACAAGCGTTATTTCAAATATTTTTCAATAAAGATAAGAAATTAGCAGGCAGTTTAAATAATGGCGAAAGCTTTAAGGGTTGGAATTGGAGGCCTTGGAACGGTTGGTGCTTCAGTTGTTCGAATTTTACGTGAAAAGGCAAATACTTTAACTTGTCATTGTGGACGTCCCATAGAAGTTGTTGCTGTTAGTGCTCGTGATAAGAATCGTGATCGTGGAATTGATTTAAGTCATATTAAATGGTTTGATTCACCTGTACAAATGGCTTCTTCTAATGAAATCGATGTTTTTGTTGAATTGATTGGTGGTGAATTGGATGTTGCGCTTGCTTCGGTTGAGGCTGCTTTTAAGGCAGGACATCATGTTGTTACTGCTAATAAGGCACTATTAGCCCAACATGGAGTAGCACTTGCTACTCATGCAGAAGAAAAAGGCGTTTTTCTTAATTTTGAAGCGGCTGTTGCGGGTGGAATTCCTGTCATCAAAGTGATGAAAGAATCTCTTTCCAGTAATCATGTGTCACGAATTTATGGGATTCTTAATGGAACCTGTAACTATATATTAACGCGCATGTTTACTGAAGGTCTCTCATTTAAAGACTGTTTGGCAGATGCACAAAAACTTGGTTATGCGGAGGCTGATCCGATTTTTGATATTGAGGGTCACGATACCGCTCATAAATTAGCTTTATTAACAAGTTTGGCATTTGGAACTGCCATTTCGTTGGATGATGTTTATGTTGAAGGGATTAGCAATATTTCGCAAGTTGACATCCGCGCAGCTGATGAACTGGGTTATCGTATTAAACTTTTAGGAGTTGCGTTGAAAACTGATACAGGAATTGAGCAACGTGTTCATCCAGCAATGGTACCCGCATCATCTGTGATTGCGCAAATTCATGGTGTTACTAATGCACTTGCCATTCAAAGTGATTTATTGGGTGAATTACTATTTTCTGGTCCTGGTGCTGGAGGGGCAGCGACAGCTTCAGCAGTTATTGGGGATTTAGCTGACATAGCAAAAGCACATTCTGGTTTTCAATATAGATCTGCTTTGGGACGGCCAGCATTAGCGCTTATCCCTTATAAAAAAGCATGTATTGCTACCCACGCAGGGGGTTACTTTATTCGTTTGAGTGTGCATGATCGTGCTGGTGTTTTTGCGACGGTTGCAAAGCATATGGCTGATCATGATATTTCATTGGAATCAATTGTTCAGAGGTCTTTTATAGAAGGCCAAATTGGGGGGACAAAAACAATTATTTTAATTACGCATGAAACAACAGAAGCAAACATACAACAAGCACTTGCAAGAATCGCAAAAGATGGTCATCTTGTTGCAAGATCTCGATTCATTCGTATCGAACGTATGACATAAAATTACGGAAATTTATTTTATATGATCCTGTTTATTTTATGGTGATAAAGGGGAAAGTTGATTATTTTTTGTAGAAAGCTTTCATTTTTACGAGAAAGTTTTATTGTTAATATTTGATAGTGAGTGCTAATGTTGTTAGCTCATACTAATCTGGTAGGATTTTTCATATGCCCAAAGTAACTCAAAACATCTTAAATGGACTTGATCGTATTTTAACGCTTGAATTAGTTCGTGTGACTGAGTGTGCTGCTGTTGCAGCTGCACGTTTACGAGGGCGTGGTGATGAAAAGGCAGCTGATCAAGCTGCTGTGGATGCAATGCGTCAGGAACTTAATCGTTTACCTATTAATGGTACGGTTGTGATTGGTGAAGGTGAACGCGATGAAGCTCCTATGCTTTATATTGGAGAAAAGGTAGGGCTTCGCACTGGGCCAGAAGTTGATATTGCACTTGATCCACTTGAAGGAACTACAATTTGCGCTAAAAATTTAGCTAATTCACTTGCAGTAATTGCGATCGCTGAAAAAGGTAACTTGCTTTACGCTCCAGATGTTTATATGCAAAAAATTGCTATTGGTCCGGGCTATCCGAAGGGTTTGGTTGATATAGATGCTGAACCTGCAGACAATATTTATGCTCTTGCAAAGGCTAAAGGAGTGGCTGTTGACCAAATTACTGTATGCATTATGGACCGGCCTCGACACACAGAATTGGTTAGTAAAGTACGTGCAACTGGTGCAGCTATCCGTTTGATTGGTGATGGTGATGTTGCTGGTGTTATTCATACAACTGATCCAGATGAAACGGGTATTGATATTTACATGGGTACTGGTGGAGCACCAGAAGGGGTGTTAGCTGCAGCGGCTTTGCGTTGTATTGGTGGGCAAATGCAAGGGCGTTTAAAACTTGATACAGAAGAAAAGATTGCACGCGCTGCCAAAATGGGAATTAGTGGTCCCAATAAAGCTTATACAATAGAGGAAATGGCAAAGGGTGATGTCTTGTTTGCTGCAACGGGTGTGACTGATGGTAATATGCTTTCTGGTGTTAAATTTACACGCAATTATATTCAGACAGAAACTATTGTGATGTGTTCATGTACGAGAACAATTCGTAATATTAAGACACAGCACAAAACACAATCAAAATTTAGTTGATTTTTTATTCTTTTAAGCTGTTGTTTTTAAAAGATAAAATAACCCTTTTAGAAGTTAAATTCTTATAAAATTTTAAGAATGATGAATCTTAAAGATATTCTCTAGTTTTTATGAGTTTTTAAGTAAGCTGAACAGGGTGTACCCAGCCATTTTTGTCTTCTATATTTTCTTTTTGAATGCCAATTAATTGTGCGTGAAGTTTTGCTGTGATGTCACCAATTGTTTCATCCCCAATGACAAATTCTCCCCCTTTATATTTAAATCGTCCAATTGATGTGATAACAGCAGCAGTACCACAAGCAAAAACTTCTTTAAGTTTACCATTTTTTGCATCTTCTTTTAGAGATTCAAAAGAATAAGGACGCTCTTCTATTGTTAGATTCATTTGTTGCGCTAACTTCAAAATTGAATCACGTGTTATTCCTGGAAGAATGGTGCCATTTAATGCAGGTGTTACAAGAGTATTATTTGCCATGATAAAGCAAATATTCATACCGCCAAGCTCTTCAATCCACTTATGTTCAACCATATCAAGGAACAGCACTTGACTACAATTATTTTTAATTGCGTTATTTTGTGCCAGTAAACCTGCTGCATAATTTCCGCTACATTTGGCAGCTCCCGTACCACCTGGACCAGCACGACTATATTCTGTTTCAACCCATACACTAACGGTTTTTTCTCCTGTAAAATATGACTCAACTGGAGATGCTATAATGCAAAAAATATATTCTCGAGAAGGACGTACTTTTAAAAAGCTTTCATTACCAAACATGAATGGGCGTAAATAAAGACTAGCATTTGGATGATCAGAAACCCACTTTTGATCAATTTTCACCAATTGATTGATAGCATTTAAGAAGATATCTTTTGGTAGCTCAGACATAGCTAATCGTTTGGCAGATTCTGCAAAACGTTGCGCGTTAGCATCAGGACGAAATAATAAAATACGTCCATCTTTTGCACGGTATGCTTTCAAGCCTTCAAAAATTCCTTGAGCATAGTGTAAAACGGTACTTGCAGGATTGATCTCTAAAGATTTGTACTGAGAAATAATGGCATTGTGCCAACCTTTCTCTTCTGTCCATTGAATAATACCCATATGATCTGTAAAAAATTGACCAAAACCAGGATTTTTTAGAATTTCTTCTCGTTTTTCATTTGATAAAGGTGACGGATGCTTTTCTATTTTAAATGGGAGAGATGATGTAAAAGAAGTCATAAATGAAACCTTCTGAGATTATATTTTATTTTTATATATTTTTACTGAGAAGATAACAAGATATTTCAATTGTAAATTATGATTAGCAATTTCTTAGTGTCAACGTTTTTATTGCAGATGTGAGATTATTCTTAAATACTTTTTGATTATATCGTCAGAGTTTTAATTTGAGAATTTGTCGAGAGACTCAAAACTTTTGTAAATATTTATTATCCTTCTGAAATAAGAATCTGAATAACTGTACGTATGCACATCATTTAAATGATTTAAAATTAGGGGAAATAAAAAGAGGAATTTACAATGATTGATTAAACTCATTCGCGTATGTGAGAAACGTGTGGAGCTGTAAAACAAACAAAAAATAAAAACACGTATTTTACTTAATAAAGGCTTTTGACTACCTTTGTGTTCATTATTTGCTTGTTTTTACTTTTGAATTTTTTACAAAATCACAAGAACGCGTCTTTATAGGATAAAGCTGTAATAGAATTGAATTAAGCAAAAAATAAGCAAAACATATAGCAACAATAGGCTGTTACTATATTATTTAGCGTGTAACAAAGCAATTTCCGCCAGAGATTTTGATGTTTTCGCAGAGGTTTATAGCTTCATTACGATTTTGAGTTTGAATACGGATACGATAATAGGTCCCTTTTTCTGGTATAGAAGTAAATTGAATATTGAAAGGACGCTCACCAATAAGAGATCCAAATTTAGATTTTAATTTTCTCAAAGAATTTTCAGCTAATTCAGACGTTGGGTGCGATGCAAGTTGTACATAGTAATTTTCTGAGTTGTGTGTTGTTATTTGTGCCGATAAATTTGAACGATCACTACTATGTGTTTGTACAGTTAAATTAGGTTTTACAGATAAAGGCACTGGTATGAATGAATCTTTAGTTTTCTTTTCAGTACTAGGAATAGAAGGATTTTCATTAGGAGTTTTATTAGGAGTGAAGAAATTTCCATCATCAGGGATAGAAGCACTTTCCGCAATAATTGTGTCAATATTTGTTGCGGTGCTATCTTCTACTTGATTATTGTTGATATTAGATGATTGAACAGAATCTACAGAGTCATCTTGAGGTTGATCAGCAGATTGATTAATTGCTTCAGATTGATCAGTGGATTCTATAGACTGATCTGCCAGTTTTTCATTTGTTTGATGCGCTGGAGTAAGTACCATTGTACCATCTGCTTTTACAATAACAGTTTGAACTTCTCGTGTTGGTACGGTATGGTCGAGAGCTTCTGTAATTGCATCTTCAATATTAGGTTCATCATGAGAAGAAGCAGAAGAGATATTTTCAGGTGCCTTCTCATTTAATACTGTTAAATTTTCAGGCGTTTCAGAACTGTCAACAAGAGGCTGTTGTGCACTTTCCTGTGTTTCGTCTTTACTATTTTTTTGATTGTAAATATTTAAATCATGAGTAACATTATTTTCAGTGTCAGTTGTTTCTGGTTTGACTTTAAAAGGTGTGTTATCAGCATGAATAATGAGAGGGTTTTCATTTTCACTTGATGATATAAAAAAGCGAAAATAGCTAAAAATACTAATTGCAATCAGAGCAAAAAGAATAACACTTCTAATAAAATTTTTTCTGATAAAATTTTTCGAATATGCAGTTGCTAATACATGGGTGGGCACTTCGTCTGCAGATTTATGTTGCGAACTATTGGCAAGAGGGGGAAAAGGTTGTTCTTTGTTTTCAACAGAAGAATGGTTAGCACTCTGTTGCGAGGTACTTATGGATGAACTTTCTTCTGGATCTTGCTTAGTATGATGAGAAATTTCATTGAAGGATTCATTGTGTTGCTGCTGTAAAAAATCTTCTGAAGAGACATTTCCTACATTGAATATGTCAGAGAATTCTTTTTGAAGACCATCAGCAGGTACATCATGTTTGGGCGCCTCATAGAGAATTTTTGAAGCCATAATGGGTTCAGTTTTTTCTACGATTTCGTCTGCAAATTTATAAGTGTCAACCTCTGGAGGAGGATTGTCATTGTGAGAATGCTCATCAAGAAAAAATTTTCTGTTTGTGTGGTATTAAGAAGTTCTGATAAGGCTTGTGTGTCACTTAAATTATTTTGATTATTCCAAATTTCACTCGCACTGTTTTGATGAGAAATATCTTCAGTAGTGTTTATATTGTTTTGGGAATATTGGGTTTGCGTATCTTTATATTCTGTAATTTTTGCAGTTTTATCTTCTTGTTTTAAGAATTCACCATCATAATGATTATTACCCAAATTTTGTTGATTAACCCGCATCTCATAAGGAGAATTTACGGGTGTATGATAAGCGCTTTGCTTATCATCATAATTTGATTGTGTATTGTTAGTTGTGGGCTGTTGTGCGTTTGTTTGTAAAAAAGCTTCAGTTTCTTCATATACTTTTTTAGTGATTGTATTTTTATTTTGTTCGTCTATCTCATCAAGAAAAAAATTTTCTAAATTTGTGTTTAAATTATCTGTTTCAAAAAAAGGATCAATATTAGTTTGTGCCGTTTTATTTTGTAGCCCCTCATTCTTCTGAATAGGTAATGGGGAAAGTGCTTCTAAGATTTGTTCTTCATCATTATGGGGAGAATAAGAATGCATTTCTTCAGAAAAAGAACTATTTTCTTCTGAGTAATTGGAAGCAGGGGCAGCTGTATCCATTGAAGTTGGATTGTTAACATTTGATTGTAAGTTCCATTGCTCATTTTGACTGTCAAATGGCGATTCATCCACTGAATTATTTTCAAAATTGTCTTCTAAAAAGGGAAGATCAAAATCATCATTTTGGAATGGAGTTTGAGGTGTGGAATAATCAGGTTCTAACGAAGAGTAGGTGTGATGAGAATTTTGATTTCTATCTTGTGTGTTTGAATTGAAAATTTGCGTAAACTCTTCCACAGAATCATGCTGTCCATGATTTTGTTTTTCTTCCTGCAAATTTTTGCGATTATTATCGCTCATAGGTTTTCTCACATGATGATCTGCGTTTGAATGCAGTAAATTTTTGTTAATTTAGATTTATTATGTTTGGAATCATAAAATCTTTTCTTTCAATCAAAAAAAATGCATTTTTATAAAAGAAGTATACAAAAAACATTTTTAATAAAAGGTCTATTTTATAGCTTTGTAGGACTTTTTCAACGCATTTCTGTTGATGCTTTTATTCCTACAATTTGAAGTCCTGATGATAAAATATTCATAACAGCTTGAATCAAACCTAATCTAGCTAAGGATAATTCTTTATCTTCAAGTTTTGTAAAGCGTAAACCAGGATTATCATTACCTTTATTCCAATGTCCGTGAAAGTTTGAAGCAAGATCATAAAGATAAAACGCTAGTCGATGCGGCTCTTTATGAATTACAGCTTGTTCAATAATACGTGGATATTCAGCAAGTTTACGTATTAACAATATTTCGCTATCATCTATTAACTTGTCAAGATAGGGAATCATTATGTTACTTGAAAGGTTGTCGACATGCAGGTTTTCTTGTGCTTGACGAAAAACTGAATGACAACGTGCACTTGCATATTGCACATAAAAAATAGGATTATCTTTTGATTGTTCTGTCACTTTTGTGAAATCAAAATCAAGAGGTGCTTCACATTTACGATAAAGCATCATAAAACGCACTGGATCACAACCAACTTCTTCTACAACATCGCGCAGGGTAACAAACGACCCCTCTCTTTTGGACATACGTACAGGTTGACCATTCCGAAAGAGTTTCACTAATTGGCATAAGAAAACAGCCAGTTTGGCTTTATCTCCAGAAATTGCTTTTGCTACTGCTTCTAATCGTTTTACGTATCCGGCGTGATCTGCACCTAAAATATAAATCATCTCGTCGAAATGGCGATTAAATTTATCACGAAAATAAGCAATGTCAGCGGCAAAATAAGTGTAAGAACCATCCGATTTAATCAAAACACGGTCTTGATCATCACCAACATCAGTTGAACGGAATAAGGTTTGCTCATGTGGTTCCCAATCTTCTACGATTTTCCCTTTTGGTGGAGAGAGTGTACCTTTATAGATATAACCATTTAAAGTGAGGTCATTGATTGCATTGCGAATGGCTTGCGCATTATCAGCATAAAGCATTCGTTCGGAAAAAAAAACGTCATGATGAATGTTCAAGGCAGATAAATCATCGCGAATCATAGTCATCATTGCGTCAATTGCACGCTCTTTTACTATAGATACAGCTTCAGATTTATCTATAGTAAGCAATCGGTCACCAAACTCTTGAGCAAGCGATTGCCCTAATGGTATCAGATACTCACCAGGATACAGCCCTTCTGGAATTTCATTGATTGTTTGCCCAAGCGCTTGACGGTAGCGCAACAAAACAGAATGTGCTAGTACTTCAACTTGTCCACCAGCATCATTAATGTAATATTCTTTAGTGACATTGTAGCCAACAAATTGAAGTAAATTAGAAAGAACATCTCCAATAACGGCTCCTCTGCAATGTCCGACGTGCATTGGACCTGTTGGATTTGCAGAAACATACTCAACATTGACTCGTTTACTCTGTCCTATTTGGCTACGACCATAGGCTACACCTGCTTCAATCATTGATTTTAATACGTCTTGCCAAAATGATTTGGTCAGTTTGATATTAATAAACCCAGGACCAGCAACATTAATGCATTCAATAGACTGATCATTTTTTAGAAGTTCTATAATTTTTTCTGCGAGTATGCGCGGGTTAAGTCCAACAGATTTTGCAAGCACCATAGCTGCATTGGTTGATAGATGACCGTGCGAAGGATCTCGTGGGGGGTCAACAGTAACTTTTGATAAATCTAAAGTTTCTCTATTTTTTTCTTTTATATCAGATAATTCGATTAATTCTTTAATTTTTTTTTCGAAACTTTTAAAGATATTCATATTCTAATTCCATATTGTATTCGAAATTAATTAAACGAAATCATCTGTATGGTCAAATAGTCGGTGGTATTCACGCAATGCATAGTGGTCGGTCATACCTGATAAAAAATCAGCAATGAGACGTGCCAATTCCTGATTTGTTAAATGAGTTATTTTGTTGCACCAGTTTTCAGGCATGAGTTCTGGATTGTTATAATAACAATCAAATAATTTTTGTATAACCTGTTTTGCTGCATTTCGACGTGTGAGGACTTGGTCATGATAATAAAGATTTTTAAATAAGAAATCCTTTAACTGTTTTTCTTGAATGGCCATTGTGGGAGAAAAGGTAACAATAGTTTGTCCTGCCTGGTGAATGTCGTTTACACTTTCAGGTTTTATGAGTGTTAAGTTTTTTTGTGATTGTTCGATAACATCCTCAACCATGACTGTTATTTGTCTGCGTACCAGTTCGTAGCCACGCCGAGTTTGGTCAAGCTGTGGGTATTCTTGTTCAATATTGTGTAATAATGAAGCGGTTAACGAAATATTTTCGAATTGATTAATTGTTAAAAAATGTGCGCGTAAACCATCATCAATATCATGAGCATTGTAAGCAATGTCATCAGCAATAGCAGCACATTGCGCTTCTAATCCAGCAAAACAGTCAAGTTCAAGATCTTGTTGTACATTATATTGCAAAATATCAATAGGGACGTTTTTATTGGAAGAATGAGGGCCTAAAAGAGGTCCATTATGTTTCACAAGTCCTTCAAGTGTTTCCCAGGTGAGATTTAATCCATCAAAGTTTGCGTAACGATGTTCAAGCTTTGTAACAATACGTAATGCTTGTGCGTTATGATCAAAACCACCATAAGGTGCCATTGCTTCATTAAGAGCATCTTCCCCTGCATGCCCAAAAGGCGTATGCCCAAAGTCGTGCACAAGAGCGATGGCTTCGGCAAGATCTTCATCAAGATATAATGCACGAGCTAATGTACGCGCGATTTGGGAAACTTCGATCGAATGGGTAAGGCGAGTGCGATAATGATCACTTTCGTCTGCAATAAACACTTGGGTTTTATGTTTAAGACGTCGAAATGCATTAGAGTGAATAATACGGTCCCTATCTCGTTGAAAAGGTGTACGTATGGTACTTATAGCTTCATTAAATAATCTACCACGGCTTCTTTGTGGATTTGTGCTATATATTGCCCGAGATTGGTAATTGAAATTGGTATTATTATCCATTGCAAGTTATCCATTCTCACCTTAAATTTAAAATCAATTTGTTATTAACAAGCTTTTATCTGTTTAGGATACGCTTTCTCAACAGTTTAATGCAAGGGTGTGTAAAAATGAGTGTAAAAATATCAGATTTTGCTGCTAAGCGGATTGCACAGATACTTTCAAGTAAACCCGATAAAATAGCGTTACGAATTTCTGTTGAAGGTGGTGGGTGTTCAGGTTTTTCATATAAATATGATTTAGTTTCTGAAAGTAGAGAAGATGATCTTGTTATAAAAAAAGATGGAGCGGTTATATTAATTGATTCACTCTCTCTTCCTTTCATGAGAGGGGCAGAAATTGATTTTGTTGACAATCTCATGGAGCAATCTTTTCAAATACATAATCCCAATGCTGCCTCATCATGTGGTTGTGGTGTTAGTTTTTCAATTTAGAATAATGATTCTCTAATATTGCTTCTTGAAAAGATTGTTGCTTTGGTCAACAATGTAGAGATGAGCATGTTTACAAAAATATTACGTCAGACTTTACGGTTAGCTATAATACCTGTTTTGTTGATTTGGAATGATAATGCATTTTCTGAAGAAAAAGAGCCTCAAAATTATCAACAAGAGCAACCAATAACTTTCATTACACATTCTGAAGATCATGAACAGGAGCATTCTCAAGCTAAACTGACACTCAATGCTCGATTAACTCGTAACAGTGAGAATATTACAAAAGGATTAGTATGGCGTGTTTATACACCTATCTTGGGCATTGATAATAAATTACCATTGATCGCAACTTTTGAAGGTGGCACTGCACATTTTGATTTAGAAGAGGGCAGTTATCTTGTGCATGTTTCATTTGGTCATGCAAGTATGGTAGATCAGGTAAATTTAAAAAATGGACAAGAGTTCGTCAAAAATTTTAATCTTAATGCTGGTGGTATTGTTTTTAACAGCACATTACTTAATGGCACAGTTAACGAAAAGGAATTACATTTTACTATCTATAAAGATGCAGAGGAAAATGATGATACGGGCGTGATCTTGTCGAATGTGAAACCTCAATCGATTGTACGTTTAAAAACAGGTCATTACCATGTTGTTTCTCATTATGGTTTGGTTAATGCCATAACACGTTCGGATATCCAAGTAGATGCGGGCAAAATTATTGAGGTAACCTTTCAACATCAAGCAGCTCAGATTGTATTAAAGTTGGTCCGTCAAGAAGGAGGAGAGGCGTTGGCAGATACAAGTTGGTCGATTACTAATGAGTCTGGTGATATTGTTTATGAAACAGTTGGGGCTTATGTTTCACTTGTATTGGCTGAAGGTGATTATATTGCGATTGCTAAAAATAAAGATCAAATTTATCAAAAAGTTTTTTCAGTAGTTTCTGGTCGAGATGAAGATGTAAATGTTATAGCAAATACACAAAATATACAGAAATTTGATGAAGTGATGAATTGATTATCATTTGTGAATATAAACTATAATTGAGAATAGGTATAAAATTTTGGTTTTAGAATTTTCAATATTGAGTGTGTTTTTTGCCGGTGCGTTATCTTTTTTATCACCGTGTGTTTTGCCGTTAGTTCCTCCTTATTTGTGCTATATGGCTGGTATTAGTGTTGATGATTTTCGTTCAGAAAAGGAGAATGGAAACACATCTGTTCGCGTGGCACTTTTATCTTCTGTTTTTGCTTTTGTGCTTGGGTTTACAACTGTTTTTGTTGCTTTAGGAGCAAGTGCAAGTACAATTGGTAAATTCATTGGTTATTATCGTGATTGGTTTGCTATTGCTGCTGGAATTATTATTATCATTTTTGGTTTAAATTTTTTGCATGTTTTTAAAATTAACTTGTTATCTCGGGAGGCACGTTTTCAGACGCGTAAAATTCCTACTGGGCCTTTAGGGGCTTATGTTATAGGTTTAGCTTTTGCATTTGGTTGGACACCATGTATTGGTCCAATCTTAGGGCCTATTATAACGCTTGCAGGAACAAAAGAAACTGTAGGTGAGGGGGCTATCCTTTTAGGATTTTATTCGTTAGGTCTCGCAGTGCCTTTTGTATTGGCAGCTTTATTTTCAAGCAGTTTTATGAAGTTTTTGGGAGCTTTTCGTGTTCATTTAGGAAAAGTTGAAAAAATTATTGGTATTTTTCTGGTTATTACAGGTATTTTATTTTTGACGGGTTATATTCAAAATTTTTCATTTTGGCTTTTAGAAAATTATCCTTTACTGAGTAATGTCGAAGCTATCAGTTGGCATGATATTTCTCGTTGGTTTAGTTTTTTTCATTAATTTCTGTGTGTTTTATGGTTAGAAATTGTCTTTCTATTGTTCTTGCGGCAGGGGAGGGAACGCGTATGAAGTCGTTTCTCCCCAAAGTACTTCATAAGGTGGCAGGGTTACCACTTATATGCCATGTGGTGAAACAAGTAGAATTGGCAGGTTTTTCACAATTAGCAGTTGTCGTGGGCGCTGGTGGAAAAGATGTTACTAAAGTTGTTCAATCATATGTAAAAGATGTCATGATTTTTGAACAAAAGGAGCGTTTAGGAACAGCTCATGCTGTTTTATCTGCTCGACTAGCTTTACAAAAAGGAGTAGATGATGTCCTGATTATCTTTGGTGATACTCCTTTGATTGAACATACTTCATTGACACAGATTCGCGCTCCTCTTGCTATGGGAGCTGATGTTGTTATAACTGGTTTTTATGCTCCTGATCCAACGGGATATGGTCGTCTTATCGAAAAAGATGGTAAATTTATAGCTATTGTAGAAGAAAAAGATGCAAGTGATGAAGAGAAAAAGAATTCTTTTTGTAATGGCGGAATAATGGCTATTAATGGAAAGCATGCGCTTTCTCTCTTGGATAAAATTAGTAATAATAATGCGCAGCAAGAATATTATCTAACAGATATTGTTTCTATTGCATCACGTGAAGGGCTAAATGTTAAGGCCATTGAAGTACCTTTTGATAATGTTATAGGGGTTAATAATTGTTTTGAGCTTTCTGAAGTTGATACTTTATGGCAGAAACGTAAAGCACGTGATTTCATGTTATCTGGTGTGACAATATTGAAGCCAGAAAGTGTTTATTTTTCTTATGATACAGAAATTGAACCAGGTGTTTTGATTGAGCCAAATGTTTATTTTGGGCCAGGGGTTAAAGTACAATCTGGTGCAGTTATTCGCGCATTTAGTTATTTAGAGGGGGCTTTTGTTGGCGCAGATACGCAAATTGGTCCCTATGCACGTTTACGACCTGGGACAGAGTTAGCACGATCAGTTAAGGTTGGGAATTTTTGTGAAATTAAGCAAGCTAAAGTAGGGGAAGCTGCTAAAATTAACCATTTGAGTTATATTGGTGATGCAGAAATTGGCTCGCATACTAATATCGGAGCTGGTACGATTACGTGCAATTATGATGGTTTTCATAAATATAAAACTATGATTGATGACAATGTTTTTATTGGATCTAATTCAGCACTTGTTGCTCCATTAATTATCGGAAAAGATTCCTATATAGCTTCAGGAAGTGTTATCACTGAAGATGTTCCTATAAACAGTTTGGCTTTTGGGCGTGCACGACAGGTAATAAAAGAAAATCGTGCAACAAAATTGCGTACATATTTATCAATAGACAAACGAAAAAAGTAAATATTTCAATTTCTTTTTTTGTTTTATAGTGATCTAAGCAATTATAATAAAATTTATCCTTTTTTATGATCGTAACATATTTTATTTCATATGGTCGCCTAAAATTTTGAATGGGATTAGTCTAATTATTTATTGGGACTGTTATAAACTTAAGGATGTAGTTGGAGCTTTCTAATGTGCGGAATTATCGGAATTGTTGGAAATAAACCTGTTGCATCCTATTTGGTTGATGGTTTGAGACGTCTTGAATACAGAGGTTATGATTCATCTGGTTTAGCAACAGTATTTAATGGGCACCTTCATCGTATTCGAGCCGAAGGTAAGTTGGCTCATTTAGAAGAAAAACTAAAAAACACACCTTTAAAGGGTAATTTGGGAATTGGCCATACACGTTGGGCTACACATGGCGTCCCCGTAGAACGCAATGCTCATCCCCATATGACCGATCGGCTTGCAATTGTGCACAATGGTATTATTGAAAATTTTGTAGAATTGCGAAAAGAACTCATCGAAGACGGTTATACCTTTGAAACGGAAACTGATACAGAAGTTATTGCTCATTTAATTACCCGTGCGTTAAAAAATGGTCTTTCTCCGCAGGAAGCAACATGCACAGGTTGGAAAAAATTAAAGGGTGCTTTTGCGATTGCTCTTATTTTTGAAGGTGAAGATAATCTGATCATTGCTGTTCGTTCTGGCCCCCCTTTAGCGATTGGCTATGGTAAGGATGAATTTTTTGTAGGGTCAGATGCAATTGCTTTAGCTTCATTTACAAATCGTATAAGCTATATAGAAAATGGGGATTTGGCTGTTCTTACACGTGAAGGGGTAACAATTTATAATGCAGATGGGCAGCAGACGGAACGTCCCATTACAACATTGTGTGATGGAACTTTTTTTGTTTCCAAAGGTGGTCATCGTCATTTTATGCGCAAGGAAATATTTGAACAACCTGATGTTATTTCTCATAATTTAGCGCGTTATCTTGATCTTGGAAATTATAAAGTTCGCCCACTTGAAAATTCAATTGATTGGAAAAATGTTAACCGATTATTATTTGCAAGCTGCGGAACTGCTTATTATTCGACCTTAGTTGCGCGTTATTGGTTTGAAAGTCTTGCTGCTTTAAGTGTTAATAATGACGTGGCTTCTGAATTTCGTTATCGGGAACCACCTATGACAACTGATGTGTTGTCAGTATTCGTTTCTCAGTCCGGTGAAACAGCGGATACATTAGCATCTTTACGCTATTGTCGGGATTGTGGTGTAAAAACAGCGACAGTTGTAAATGTTGAGCAATCAACAATGGCAAGGGAAGCTGATTTTGTTTTACCGACATTGGCTGGCCCAGAAATTGGTGTTGCTTCAACGAAAGCTTTTATTTGTCAATTATCAACACTTGCGTCAATGGCTCTGTGTGCAGCTAAACAACGTGGGTGTCTTTTAGAAACGGTAGAACAGCGGTTAGTTCAACAATTAGCAGAAGTACCACGAATTTTAAATGAGGTTTTAAAACTTGATAACACAATTGAGCACATTTGTCGTGATTTAGTGAATGCAAAAGGTGTTCTCTATCTTGGGCGTGGTACTTCTTATCCAATTGCTTTGGAGGGAGCACTCAAATTGAAAGAACTTTCCTATATTCACGCTGAAGGTTATGCAGCGGGTGAATTGAAGCATGGACCGATTGCATTGGTTGATAAAACATTACCAGTTATTGTTATTGCACCTTATGATAAATGGTTTGAAAAAACTTTTTCTAATATGCAAGAAGTGGCAGCACGCAATGGCCGTATCATTTTGATAACGGATAAAAGAGGAATGGAGGCCACACGTTTTAGTTCTTCGTCGACTATCATTTTGCCAGAGGTTCCAGAGTTTATTGCACCTATTATTTATACTTTACCTATTCAGTTAATCGCTTATCACATAGCTGTTTTATTGGGAACAGACGTTGATCAACCTCGTAATTTGGCAAAATCAGTAACAGTCGAATAAAAAATAGTTTTATGTCTTTAGGAGGCATAGAAAATAATTACAGATAAAAATCAAAATGTAAAAATTAGAATTGGCATTCATTATTAAAGAAAGCTTTTATTATCTAATTGAAGTTTTTTTACTATAAAAATATTTATCAACTTACTGTTTAGGTTATTAAGAAAGAATAGGGTATAGTTCTTTTAGGAAGTGTGAAAAAATAATATATTTTGTTTTCTAATAACTTATACAAAATAGAAGTTTTAAAACTCAGATATTCATTTAGTGCACACACAGTTTTTTGCAGAGCATTTTTTTAGGGTGATTAAAACTTTATTTAGCAATAGAATTTTGGATAATTTTGTTCGTAAATACGCTTGTTAAAAGTTAGCCTGAACGTAAAAGCTGAATGGCATCATCATGTCTAAAAAGGTAGAGAAGTAAGCGTAAAGCTTGTCCCCGTTCTGAAGAAAGATCAGAATCGTGTTGCAAGAATAAGTATGCATCCTTTCTTGCCATTAACAAAAGTTTATGGTGCACTGTAAGGTTTGCTATGTGGAACTCAGGCGTACCAGATTGTCGTGTTCCTAAAAGTTCACCTTCTCCTCGCAAACGTAGGTCTTCTTCAGCAATTTTAAAACCATCTTCTGTGTTACGTATGATATTAAGACGCATTGCAGCTGTTTTTGTAAGTGGAGCTTTATATAGTAAAATACAAGAAGATTTTTTTTCTCCTCGTCCAACGCGTCCACGTAATTGGTGTAATTGTGAAAGACCAAAATGCTCCGCATGTTCGATTATGATGATTGAGGCATCAGGAATATCTACTCCCACTTCAATAACTGTAGTTGCAACTAAAATACATGTCTCTCCAGATTTAAAAGATGCTATTGCTACATTTTTTTTAGTGGTGGACATTTTTCCATGTATCATACCAACACATGCACCAAATCGTTTATGGAGAATGGCAAAACGGTTTTCAATCGAAGTGAGTTGAAAGTTTTCTGATTCTTCTACCAGGGGACAGATCCAATAAAGTTTTTCTCCTTTTTCTAACGCAACTGCAATTCGCTCTATAAGTTCATCAATCCGCTCTAAAGGGACAGTTGCTGTAGTGATTGGTTTTCGTCCAATTGGTTTTTCTGTAATTTTTGATACATCCATGTCACCAAAGGTTGTTAACACCAGTGTGCGTGGAATAGGGGTGGCTGTCATCACTAATATGTCAGGTTTATGACCTTTTGCTGTAAGGGCAAGACGTTGATTTACACCAAAACGGTGCTGCTCATCAATAATGGTTAAAGCAAGATTATTATAAGTAACATTCTTTTGTATCAAGGCGTGGGTGCCGATAATAATAGAGGTTTTCCCTGACAATATATCACTAAGAATATTTACGCGTGATTTTCCTTTTTCTCGTCCAGTTAAAAGAACTGTTTGTAAACCAATTTTTTCAGCAAGAGGAGCAATCATAGTAAAATGTTGTCGTGCAAGCACTTCTGTGGGGGCCATTAGAGCTGACTGACCTGAATTTTCAGCAATTTGCGCCATTGCCATTAGTGCAACTACGGTTTTTCCTGTTCCTACATCACCTTGAAGGAGTCTTAACATAGGTTCAGGTGAAGCTAAATCACTTGCAATATCTTGTATTGCTTGTTTTTGTGCATTTGTCAGTTGAAAAGGTAAGGATTCAAGCAATTTTTCTGTATAAACGCCTGTTGGTGGACGGGAAGCACCTGAAAGAGATTTTGTTTTTAAACGCACAAGACCAAGAGCTAATTGACCAGCAAGAAATTCATCATAGGCAAGGCGTTGACGTGCTGCACTTTTTAAAGCCAAATCATTAGGGTCTGTCGGTGCATGAATACGATGCAAAGCATCAGAAAAAGAAGGAAATTGTTGTTGTTTTTTAAGATTTTCCTCTATCCATTCTGGCAAAAGAGGAATACGCTTAAGAGCACCTTGCATTGCACGTTTTAATGCTCTTGCTGATAGCCCAGCGGTAGAAGGATAGATAGGTTCAATTAGTGGCATCTGGTTTAATTGTTCACTAGGCGCTATATGATCAGGGTGAACTATTGAAAGCTGCCCGTTAAATCGTTCTACTTTACCTGATACAATTACTTTTTTTCCTTCAGGGAGCTGTCTTTCTAACCAGGAACGTTGAGCGTGAAAAAACACTAAATTTATATTTCCTGTTTTATCATGACCAATGACACGATAAGGTGATCGATTGTTACTATTTGGTGGTGGTCGGTGTTGATCGATTATGATTTCAAGAGTAACGATTTTTCCTTCTGGCGCAAAAGCAATATCAGGTCGCATTCTTCGGTCTATAACCGAATGAGGCATTAGTTGGAGAAGGTCAATTATGGTCGGTTCATATTGTGAGAGATTGGCGTTTAAAATTTTAGCCAGTAAGGGATATATTTTGGGGTTCACTCCTGGAAGAGTGCGAATAGAGGTTGAAAGAAGGTTAAAGAGGTTTAAATACATAAGGAAATTTAGCCTGCTCTTTTCATTTTTTCTAGTACTTTAAAGGAGCTTTTTGGGGATAAATTACTCAGTTTATGAGAATAAATTGTATTATTTTTAATTTTAAGCCTTAGATAGCAAGAATAAAAAATTAAATTAACAAATGCGATAAGAACAATGCAAGAAGGGTAGCTAATATCGGTAATGTTATATATGATATGAAAAGAATTGGAGTACTTTCCAGATATACAATAATGCTAAAATTATAGATTGAATATAGGGGAAACTAGAGTACTTTTTATTATGAAACACATAATAGTTGCAATTTGGCATTTATGTTGTGATGGGAAATTGTGAAAATGCCAGAAAAAAAAAGCAAAATACTAAACAGTAAAAATTCTCTTCCTCGCTTTATTCATTTGAGGGTTCATTCAGCTTATTCCCTTCTTGAAGGGGCTTTGAAAATCAGGCAAATTATTCAGCATGCAATTTCTGATCATGCACCAGCGATAGCCATTACAGATACGAATAATTTATTTGGTGCTTTAGAGTTTTCTCAACATTGTTTTACAGATGGTATTCAACCTATTATTGGTTGTCAGCTTGCGATTGATTTTGAACATGAGAATTGTGATCCACGTTTAATCAAACCACGCAACCCTTCTGATTTTGCTTCTATCGTTTTGTTTGCTGCTAGCGAAGCTGGCTATGCTCATTTGATTAGCCTTGTTAGTCGCGCTTATCTTGATAAAGGTGATACGGATCCTCCTCATATTAAGGCTGATTGGCTATTATCGCAAAATGAAGGAATTATTGCTTTAACTGGGGGGTGGAATGGCCCCATTAATTTGGCCTTAGTAGAAAATAAAAAAGAACGGGCTGTTGAGCATTTAACTTATTTGAAGCAAATTTTTGGTGATCGTCTTTATGTTGAATTACAACGACATAGTTCTTACGATCGGAAAGTTGAAGCTGCGCTTGTTGAATTAGCTTATGCGCATGAAATTCCTCTTGTTGCAACCAATGAGGCTTTTTTTCTGAATAAAGAAGGATACGAGGCTCATGATGCATTGATGGCCGTGGCAGAAGGGCAGATTGTTTCCAATCCAAATCGCAGGCGTGTGACGCCAGATCATTATTTGAAGTCACAAGATGAAATGGTTTCATTATTTTCTGATCTTCCAGAAGCTTTAGAAAATAGCGTTGAAATTGCGTTACGTTGTCATACTTTTGTACCAACTCGAAAACCTATTTTACCCCGTTTTACAGAACGATCTGTAGATTCAGATTCTGCTTTAGAAGACGAGGTTAAGGAATTATTAAATCAGGCTAAAGCTGGTTTAAAAATGCGTCTTGAAACGATTGGTTTGGCTGAAGGTTATACAGTTGAAGATTATGAGCAACGACTGGATTATGAAATTTCAGTTATCACACGTATGCAGTTTCCTGGCTATTTTCTTATTGTTTCGGATTTTATAAAATGGGCAAAAGGTCATGATATTCCTGTCGGTCCAGGGCGTGGTTCTGGCGCTGGTTCACTTGTTGCTTATGCTTTGACTATCACTGATGTTGATCCCTTGCGTTTTTCTCTCTTGTTTGAGCGTTTTCTCAATCCAGATCGTATTTCTATGCCAGATTTTGATATCGATTTTTGTCAAGATCGGCGGGAAGAGGTTATTCAATACGTTCAAGAGAAATATGGACGTGATCAAGTGGCTCAAATTATTACATTTGGTAAATTGCAGGCACGTGCGGTGTTGCGCGATGTTGGACGTGTTTTGGAAGTGCCCTATCGTCAGGTTGATTATCTTACCAAATTAGTTCCTGCTATGCCTGGCAGTAATGTTGAATTGGCAATGGCTATTCGAGATGAACCTAAATTTAAGGAAGAAAAGAAAAAGAATCCTGTCATTGGACGCATGTTGGATATAGCACTTCAGCTTGAGGGACTTTACCGCCATGCATCAACCCATGCTGCAGGAATTGTTATCGGTGATCGGCCGTTATCAGAGCTCGTACCAATGTACCGCGATCCACGTTCTGATATGCCAGTTACCCAATTTAACATGAAATGCGTTGAGCAAGCTGGTTTGGTGAAGTTTGATTTTCTTGGTTTAAAAACGCTCACTGTTTTAAAAATGGCTACGGATTTTGTTGCACGAAAAGGTGTAAAGATAGATTTATCGAATATCTCTCTTAATGATGAAACGACTTATACTATGTTAGCACGTGGTGAGACAGTTGGTGTATTTCAAGTTGAAAGTTCTGGTATGCGTAAGGCACTTATCGGGATGAAACCGGACCGCATTGAAGATATTATTGCGCTTGTAGCGCTTTATCGTCCTGGTCCGATGGAGAATATTCCAACATATAATGCACGCAAACATGGGAAAGAGGAAATTGCTTCTATTCATCCTAAAATAGATCATCTAGTTAAAGAGACACAAGGCGTTATTGTTTATCAAGAACAGGTTATGCAGATTGCGCAGGTACTTTCTGGTTATTCTCTTGGAGAAGCAGATTTATTGCGCCGAGCTATGGGTAAAAAGATTCACAAAGAAATGCAAAAACAGCGTACGCGTTTTGTAAATGGCGCTGTTGATGGTGGTATTGATAAAGATCAGGCTGATGTTATTTTCGACCTTTTAGCAAAATTTGCAGACTATGGTTTTAATAAATCGCATGCTGCCGCTTATGCAATTGTTTCATATCAGACAGCTTATATGAAAGCACACCACCCAGTTGAATTTTTAGCTGCTTCCATGACATGTGATATGACAAATACGGATAAGTTGAATGATTTTCGACGCGAAGCATTAAGGCTAGGAATTGAAGTTGTTGCACCTTGTGTGCAAACATCATGTCGTGTTTTTGAAATTGGTGAAAAGTGTATTTATTATTCCCTTGCCGCTATTAAAGGTATAGGTGATTTAGTGGTTGATCATATTGTCGCTTGTCGGGGAGATAAGCCATTTAAGGATCTGGAAGATTTTTGTGAGCGTGTTGATCCTCGTATTGTTAATAAACGTGCGATGGAAAGTTTGATTTATGCAGGTGCTCTTGATTGTTTTCAAGTTGCACGTGAGGTTTTATTAGCAAGTCTTGGAACTCTTAATGCACGTGCTATTCGTATTCTTGATAATAATTGTAGTGGGCAGACTGATATATTTGGGATGATGGATGGGCCGAAAGAACCTTTGATTTTATCACAAGCATCTCCATGGTCTTTGGCTGAAAAACTTCATCACGAATTTCAAGTAATAGGTTTTTATTTTTCTGCTCATCCTTTGGATGAGTATCAGACTGTTCTTACGAAAAAACGCGTTCAAAATTGGAGTGATTTTGCTGATGCAGTTAAAAAAGGGGCAACTGCTGCTCGGCTTGCTGGAACTGTTGTGGCAAAACAAATTCGCAAGACAAAATCTGGTAAGAAAATGGGAGTTATTCAGTTTTCCGATACAAGTGGTCACTATGAGGCAGTTATATTTTCTGAGGTACTTTCTATTTACGAAGATATGTTAGAACCGGGAAAGTCTTTTATTGTTACAGTGATTGCAGAAGATCGCTCTGAAGGGATTGGTTTACGTATTGAAACTATTCAGTCCTTAGAAAAAGAATCAATACGGGATCGTAAAACAATGCGCCTTTTTATAAAATCAGCAGACATTCTTCCGCAAATTGAGCAGCATTTAAAGCCTGGTGGCAATGGGGAAGTGGCATTTATTCTGATTCAAGAAAATGGGGTACGGGAAGTTGAAGTTGTGCTTTCAAAAC
This sequence comes from Bartonella sp. WD12.1, assembly GCF_002022415.1. Taxonomy (GTDB): domain Bacteria; phylum Pseudomonadota; class Alphaproteobacteria; order Rhizobiales; family Rhizobiaceae; genus Bartonella. The sequence goes on along the minus strand of NZ_MUBG01000001.1, from coordinate 827,750 downwards.
GATATAAAGTGAATTTACAGATGGCAAATGCTATAAAAGCAATTCATGGTGTGATCGACGTAGAGTTGAGTTAGATCAACAGTGAAGTGACTGTTATTTAAAGTGCAGATTTTGTAGTTTTTATTATATCATTTTTAAATGTTATTTTCTGCCAGATTCATAGCATCATAAGTGTAAAGCCAATCAAGGCTGGATATAATATTTTCTGATGAACGAATTTTCATTATAAAGTCGCGTGCAATCGCTAAAGGACCGGTTGCATGATAAACTAGTTTATTAAAATCTCCACGTTTTTTTATGGCTGTAACGCGAGGTTTGCGTATTTTTTCATAAAGTGAAATAGCCTCAATGAGTGAAAGGTCACTAATTGAAAGTACTTCTGCTAATGTGGCGGCATCTTCTATCGCCATAGCAGCGCCTTGCGCTGCAAAAGGTAAGGCTGCGTGTGCACAGTCCCCAACAAATATTTGCTGTTTTAAACCCACAAAACGATCACGATTCATTTGAAATAGTGGCCAATAATTCCAAGTGTCAATATGATCAAAGAGTTCGAGGATTTTGGGATTCCAATTATTAAAGAGAGCTTTAAGTTTTTCTTTATCTCCTTTTTGATTCCATTTTTTTTGTGCATTGTCTCCATGAGTGATAGCTACCAAGTTAAAAATTTTTGCTGATTGAATGGGATAGACAACAAGATGGTTTTTAGGTCCCATCCAGGCGGTAATTGTCTTTATATTTTGCAATAAAGAACGAAAATTTGGAGGAAGACTTTCAAATGTTGCTGTTGCACGCCAAGCAATTAAACCACTAAAATCTGCTTTTTCATGGAAGGGGGCAAGTTGGCGTAACTTCGACCAAACACCATCGCATCCGATAAGAAGTGATGTAGAATAAAATTGGTGTTGTTGTATTTTAGTTAATTCTTCTGTTTTTATAGTTTCTATATTAATGCTGTGGGTTGTAGTGTGAGTAGATGATACGATATTTTCACCTAATTTGCGTGTGATAAGAGGGTTTTTAAGAACAGCACTATATAAAACTTTCTGTAAATCAGCTCGATGAATCGTGATATAAGGAGCTTTCCAACGTTTTTCAGATAAATTGATAAGATCAACATGAAAATGCGTTTTTAACGATATACCGTCTTTTAGCTCAAGAAAATGTGGTTCAACACCTAATTCGATTAATTTTTTTAAAACCCCCCAGTGGGCAAGAATGCGCGTTGCATTTGGGGTAAGCTGAATGCCAGCGCCTACACTATCGAGTTGTTTACATTTTTCAATAAGAGTACTTGCAATTCCCTTTTGGGCAAGTGCTAAAGCAGAACTTAAACCAGCAATTCCCGCCCCGATAATGATTGGCGGTTGATCAATGATAGCCATTGTATATTATATTAGAAGTTATAGCGGGTTATCTATATGATATATGCACCCTGTTGGATTTGTTTGATTGAATGGCAATGAATGATTATAACGGTAAAGCGTTGAGCAATAGGGGCAAATTTTTTCATCATCTGCTCCCATATCGATAAAAATATGAGGATGGTCAAATGGTTCTGTAGTACCTACACACATGAATTCTTTTACACCAATTTCAATTATTTTATATCCACGGTCATTTTGGAAATGGAGAATATTGTGGTCAGACATTGTGTACAAGCCTCCAGCTAAATTGTCTAATAAGACATGATTGGGATCAAATATTTTAAATCACACGTTAACTTTATTAATTTGTAATTAAATACGCTATAATGCAAAATGCTTTTTAAGACAATTTGCAAATGAGAATTCTTCCAATTATTTTAAAATTAATGTAAAGACAGATTAATCTGAGAGATATGAAACAGACGATAACGGATCAGATTGCTGCTCAGAATATAACGATGCAAGATCCAGCACGATTTATTAATCGAGAATTTTCGTGGCTAGAATTTAATAATCGTGTGGTAATGGAGGCTGCTAATCCGAAGCATCCTTTATTAGAGCGTTTACGTTTTCTTGCAATTTCAGCGACTAATCTTGATGAATTTTTTATGGTTCGTGTTGCTGGCCTTGTTGGTCAAATTTGTGCAGGGATTATAGAACGCAGTGCAGATGGACGGACCCCGCAGGAACAACTTGATTTTATATTAACTGAAATTTCGTATCTGCAAACTAATCAGCAACAGAAATTTTGTGTTTTATGTCATGAATTAAAACAAAATAATATTGAAATTATTCACTCTAACAACCTTTCAAAACTTGAAAGATTATGGCTTGAAGAGCATTTTCTTAACACGATTCTTCCTACTTTAACGCCCTTATTTATTGATTCTTCTTGCTCTTTTCCATTTATTCCTAATTTAGGTCTTTCTATTGTATTCCAATTGTTGCACCATATTGATCAACACTGTGTGACGGCATTATTACGTATGCCGGCTGATTTGAGACGTTTTATTCTACTTCCTCAAGAGGGGAAGAGTTTTCGTTTTATCACGTTTGAAGATGTTATTAGCCTTTTTGTTAGCCATTTATTTCCTGATTATGAAGTTAAGGGAAACGGTATATTCAGAATTATCCGTGATAGTGATATAGAGGTGGAAGAAGAGGCTGAAGACCTTGTTCATCTTTTTGAAGTTGCACTTAAAAGGCGTCGTCGTGGGCAAGTCATTCGAATTGAATTTGATATGAAAATGCCTGAAAATTTACGTCAACTTATAACGAGTGAACTTGCAGTTCCTGATAATTGTATCAGTACTTTAAATGGATTGTTGGCGCTTGATATGATATCAGAAATTGTTTCTGTCCCACGTGATGATTTGAAATTTGTTCCTTATAATCCTTACTTTCCTGAACGTGTTCGCAAGTATAATGGTGATTGTTTTGCAGCTATTCGTGAGAGTGATATTATTATTCACCATCCTTATGAATCATTTAGTTTTGTTGTGCAGTTTTTACGTCAAGCTGCTCAAGATCCTGATGTTGTTGAAATCAAGCAAACTCTTTATCGCACGTCGAATGATAGTCCGATTGTTAGCGCGTTGATTGATGCTGCCAAACGAGGTAAGTCAGTAACCGCTTTAGTAGAACTTAAAGCGCGTTTTGATGAAGAAGCTAATATTCGCTGGGCACGTAATCTCGAACATGCGGGTGTTAAAGTTGTTTTTGGTTTTATTGAGCTCAAAACACATGCTAAAATGTCTTTAGTAATGAGACGCGAAGAAAATCGCCTTCGCTTTTACGTACACCTTGGAACAGGCAATTATCACCCAATTACCGCTAAAATTTATACTGATCTTTCTTTTTTTACCACTGATGATGGCATTGGTCGTGATGTTGCATTACTTTTTGATTATATTACTCAATATGAGCAGCCAAAGGAAGCAATGAAAATTGCTTTTTCTCCATTAACATTGCGCAATCGTATTCTTGAACATATCGAAGAAGAAACTGTCAATGCACAACAGGGGCGACCTGCTATTATTTGGATGAAAGTGAATTCGTTAGTTGATCCTGAAATTATTGATGCTTTATATCGTGCAAGCCAAGCTGGTGTAGAGACTGATTTGATTGTTCGTAGTATCTGTTGTTTAAGACCCGGTATTCCAGGAATTTCGAATAATATTCGTGTAAAATCAATAATAGGGCGGTTTCTTGAGCATAGCCGTATTTTCTGTTTTGGTAATGGTGAAGATTTGCCGAGTGAAAATACCGTAGTTTATTTTGGTTCAGCCGATATGATGACACGTAATCTTGATCATCGTATTGAAGTGTTGGTTCCAGTTTTTAATAAGACAGTTCGTCAACAAATTCTTTCACAAATTATGTTAGCTAATATTATTGATAACCAACAAAGCTTTGATATATTGAGCGATGGAACATCAAAACGTATAACACCATTAAAAGGTGAGAAGCTGTTTAATGCGCAGGAGTATTTTATGACCAATGCAAGTCTTTCTGAGGGGGACAAATCTTTTAAATCTTCTGCTTTACGTTTAATTGCATTGCGTCGGCAGAAAAAAAAGACAAATAAAGACTGAAATATCAATGACATATATAAGTGCTCAAGGCAGGCTGAAGGGATGTAAACCCATTGCTGTGGTCGATATTGGTTCGAATTCTGTTCGGCTTGTTGTTTATGAAGGTCTTGTACGCTCACCGACGGTTTTATTTAATGAAAAAATTCTTTGTGGTCTTGGTCAAGGTGTTGCAAAGACTGGCTTTTTAGAAAAAAAATCAACTGAAATGGTATTGCACACATTGAAACGATTTTGTGCGCTTTGCCAACAGATTGGTGTAGATGAGATTCATGCTTTTGCAACAGCAGCAGTGCGAGAAGCAAAAAATGGGGTAGCTTTTATTCAAGATGCTGAAAAAATCCTACATGATAGCATACGCATTCTTTCAGGAAATGAAGAGGCAATTTATTCAGCTTATGGAGTTATTTCTACCTTTTATCGTCCCAATGGTGTTTCTGGTGATCTTGGTGGTGGAAGTCTTGAGCTTATCAATATTTGTGATTCTAACTTGGGTGAAGGAATAACGCTACCATTGGGTAGTTTGCGGTTGCAGTATATGTCTAATAACAATATTGCAGCAGCAGCAAAGATTGCTCATGAGAAACTTTATGAAGCTTCTTTTATGCATAAAAGTATGCCACATTATTTTTATGCAGTAGGAGGTACGTGGCGTAATCTGGCAAAACTTCATATGGCAGCTAAACATTATTTGTTACCTGTTGTACACGGTTATGAAGTTGATGCACTTGAGATGAAGGATTTTCTACACCTTGTTGCTAGTGATAATATTGATAACTTGAAAGGTATTTCAGCTATTTCAAAGAATCGTCGTCAACTTTTAGCCTATGGAGCAGTCGTTCTTATTGAACTTATTCAGTATATGGGTTTTAAAAAAATAGTTTTTTCTGGTGCTGGAGTTCGTGAAGGTTTTCTCTATTCACAATTATTGCAAGAAGTTCGCATTTCTGATCCTTTAATTGCGGCCTGTCAAGAAATGGCTATTTTACGGGCGCGTTCACCAAAGCAGGCAGATGAACTCATTGATTTTACTACAAATGCGTTTGAAACTTTTGGAGTTTCAGAAACTGAAGATGAATATCGTTATCGTAAAGCTTCTTGCCTTCTTTCTGATATTGGTTGGCGTATACATCCAGATTATCGAGGTAATGAGGCAGCTAATCAAATAGCGTTAGGATCCTACCCAGGAATTTCTCATGAGGGGCGTGTTTATGCTGCATTAGCTGTTTTTTTTCGTAATGCAGGTTTATTTGCCGATAAAGAAATTCCAGATATTCTTAAATTAGCGACTCGTGATATGATTGAAAAGGCACGTATCCTTGGGGGGGTTATGCGTATTGCTAATCTTTTTAGTGCTTTTACTACAGGAATTTTACCTGATTTATTATGGCAGAAAAAACAAGATCATGTTATATTACGTATTCCAATGCGCCATGCTGATTTAATAGGTGAACGGCCTTTTGGACGATTAAAACAATTATCAAAGATAACAAAATTATCTCTGACGTTTGAAATTTCATGATTCTCTCATAGATGAATTAAGAATCTATTTTGCTGAAAAAATCACACATTCGAACTTACTATACGCTTAATGGATATATCTCTATGTAGAAATATCTTCTGTTAAGTTAAAGTCGCTTAGTTGTTATCTCTCCATTATGAAAATAAAATGCTAGCTGGCCTTTTAGCATTTGTTCTGCTTTTTGACCAAATATTTCATAACGCCAGCCATTCATGGCAGGGATATTTTCCATTATACCACCATGAGCGATTTTTTCTAAATCATTGGAAGTTGCGATAATTTTAGGAGCAATGTCATTTTCATTTGCAACAAGTTTTAATAATACTTTAAGCAGCTCAATTGCAGCAGCTGTTTTATCATGAATAGGATTATGCTTGGGAAGGTCAGGTAAAGAAGCAATATCAACTTCAAAACTTTCATGGATAGCTTTGATTAATGCTTGTGTGGTTGATGGGTGATACCCGCTTTTTTTTAGGCTGCGTAAACGTTTTAGTTCAAGTTCGTCTTTTGGTTGTTGAATTGCAAGTTCGATAAGGCACTCATCTTTCATAATATGACGACGTGGAACGTTATGCTTGCGTGCTTCACGTTCACGCCAAGCCGCAACTTTTTGTAATGCAGCCAATTCACGAGGTGCTTTAACTTTTCCTTTTACTTTTTTCCATGCGTCTTCTTCTGGTATATCATAAGTTGTCGGTGTTAAAAGAATCTCAAGTTCATCATTCATCCAATGAGTTCGTTTGTTTTTTTCTAATTTCTTTTTCAATGAAAGATAGACGTCTCTTAAGTAAGTTACATCAGCAAGAGCATAGAGCAATTGTTTTTCAGAGAGGGGACGATGGCTCCAGTCTGTAAAGCGAGATGATTTATCAAGATGATGTCCAGTGCAGCGTTGTACAATTTGATCATAGGAGATAGAATCACCAAATCCACAAATTGATCCTGCTATTTGTGTGTCAAATAGAGGATAGGGAATGATTCCTCCGAGATGATAAATAGTTTCTATATCTTGGCGTGCAGCATGAAAAACTTTAACAATTTTCTCATCTACCATCAGGTTGAAAAATGATTGTAGATCAATATCGGGTCCCATTGGGTCAATAAGTATTGTAACATTTGGAGACGCAAGCTGAATCAAGCACAATTGTGGCCAGAAGGTTGTTTCGCGGATAAATTCAGTATCTACGGTTACAAAATCAGAATTACTCAAAGCGGCAATTGCAATTTCAAGTTCTGTTGTTTGTGTAATAAGTTTCATCACTATATTATAGCATAAGTAGGTTAAATTTGTCTTTTATTGTATTTTTTTCTAGGTTTTTTAGGGGGTATCTTGACAAGTAGCTGCCAAAAATCGTTTGTAACGCGTATGAAACAATTATAATTTAAAGGCAGAAAACTATGCACCGTTATCGCAGTCATAATTGCGCCGAGCTTCGTAAATGCGATGTAGGAATACAAGTCCGTCTTTCAGGGTGGGTTTATCGTGTTCGTGACCATGGCGGAATTCTTTTTATTGATTTACGAGACCATTTTGGAATCACACAGATTGTTGTTGATCCTCATTCACCTGCTTTTAAAATTGTTGAGAAGGTGCGTGCTGAATCAGTTATTCGTGTGGATGGGGAAGTACGTGCACGTGCTGATGAGGTTATTAATGCCGCTTTACTGACGGGTGAGGTTGAAGTTTTTGCAAGTGAGGTGGAAATTCTTTCAAAATCTGATGAACTTCCTTTACCAGTTTTTGGTGAACCTGATTACCCAGAAGATATTCGATTGAAATATCGTTTTCTTGATTTGCGTCGAACAACTATGCACAAGAATATAATGCGTCGCACTGAAATTATTGCTTCCATAAGAAAGCATATGCAAGATTGTATCTTTACAGAGTTTACAACGCCACTTTTAACGGCATCATCACCGGAAGGAGCACGCGACTTTTTGGTTCCAAGTCGTATACATCAAGGAAAGTTTTATGCACTGCCTCAGGCACCTCAGCAATATAAACAATTATTAATGGTTTCTGGTTTTGATCGTTATTTTCAAATAGCTCCATGCTTTAGAGATGAAGATCCGCGTGCAGACCGTTTGCCAGGTGAGTTTTATCAATTAGATGTTGAAATGAGTTTTGTTGAGCAGGAAGATGTTCTTGCAACGATGGAGCCTATTATACGTTCTGTTTTTAAAGAATTTGCAGATGGAAAGTGTGTTACACAAAATTTCCCTCGTATTTCGTACGATGAAGCAATCCAGAAATATGGTTCAGATAAGCCTGATTTACGTAATCCAATTATTATGGAAAGTGTTTCTCAACATTTTTACGATTCGGGTTTTAAGGTTTTTGCTCAGATTTTAGCTAGTGATAAACATGCGCAGGTATGGGCTATTCCCGCTAAAACAGGGGGAAGCCGTTCTTTTTGTGATCGTATGAATGCATGGGCGCAAGGTGAGGGGCAGCCCGGTCTTGGCTATATTTTTTGGCGTCAGGAAAATGGAGTCTTTGAAGGAGCTGGCCCTATCGCTAAAAATATTGGTGAGCAGAGAACTGAAGCTATTCGTGCGCAACTTGGGCTTGAAAGTGGTGATGCTTGCTTTTTTGTTGCAGGAAATCCGAAAAAATTTGCGTCTTTCGCTGGTGCTGCGCGTACACGGGTAGGAGAAGAATTAGATCTTATCGATCGTGAATGTTTTTCTTTAGCATGGATTGTTGATTTTCCATTTTTTGAATGGAATGAGGATGAGAAAAAGCTTGATTTTGCACATAATCCTTTTTCAATGCCTCAGGGTGGAGAAGAGGCTATTGATTGTCAAGATCCTCTCACTATCAAAGCTTTTCAATATGATCTTGTTTGCAATGGTTATGAGATTGCATCAGGTGGAATTCGTAATCATTCACCAGAAATGATGTTGAAGATTTTTAAGCTTGCAGGCCTTTCTGAAGAGGTTGTCGAAGAACGTTTTGGTGGTCTTTATCGTGCATTTCATTATGGAGCTCCGCCTCATGGTGGCATGGCGGCTGGTATCGATCGTATCGTCATGCTTTTGCAAGGTGTAAAAAATTTACGTGAAATTTCCTTATTCCCTATGAATCAACAAGCGCTTGATCTTTTGATGAGTGCTCCATCTGAAGTTTCTGCTGTACAGTTGTCTGATTTAGGAATTCGAATTGCTCGCACAGCTAAAAATGATTAATAAAATTAATTGTCATTTTGGTGCTATTTTATTAGAGGTTGTATTTAAAAATGATAAAATAAGTTTTATGGAGTAATACTTCATTTTCTCCTATTGACTGATAAAATAAATAATAAACATTCTTTTCTGAATTTTCAGGATTAATTTAATTCCTTATTATTTTTTACTTACAATAGTTATTTACATAATATAGTTTTTATAAAATGTTCAGGTACTAAAAATTTGCACTTAATAGGCCTTATGGCATACTTATTTTTTATTTTGGAAGTTTCTATTCACGTACTATGTCAGGTAAAATGAGTCAGCCTTTTGATAAAGAATGTATTGAGTCAGTAGAATTGTGTTCCGCTTTGCAGGAGCGCTATTTGGCTTATGCACTTTCTACTATTACGCACCGTGCGTTACCTGATGTACGTGATGGGTTAAAGCCAGTGCATCGGCGTATTATCCATGCGATGCGTTTATTAAAGCTTAATCCTGGACAGTCCTATGCTAAATGTGCGCGGATTGTGGGTGATGTTATGGGTAAGTTTCACCCTCATGGTGATGCATCTATTTATGATGCATTAGTACGCTTAGCTCAGGATTTTGCTGTTCGTTACCCATTAATTGATGGGCAAGGCAATTTTGGGAATATTGACGGTGATAATGCTGCAGCCATGCGTTATACAGAAGCACGTATGACTGAAGTTGCAGCATTGTTACTTGAAGGGATTAATGAAAACGCCATTGATTTTCGTTTAACTTATAATGAGGAAGATGAAGAGCCTGTTGTTTTACCGGGGACTTTTCCTAATCTTTTAGCTAATGGTTCATCAGGTATTGCTGTTGGTATGGCAACATCTATCCCACCGCATAATGTTGCTGAATTATGTGATGCGGCATTGCATTTGATTGCTCACCCCAGTGCAAACAATGAGGATTTAAATCAGTTTGTACTTGGACCTGATTTTCCAACAGGTGGTATTTTAGTTGAGCCTAAAAAGAGTATTGAAGAATCATACCGTACAGGGCGTGGATTGTTTCGGTTGCGTTCACGTTGGCATCAAGAACAAAGTAGCCGCGGTTCTTATGTCATTGTTGTTACTGAAATTCCATATCAAGTACAAAAATCACGCCTTATTGAAAAAACGGCAGAATTATTACTTGCACGGCGTTTGCCGATGCTTGAAGATATTCATGATGAATCTGCAGAAGATATTCGTATTGTCCTTGTTCCCAAAAATCGTACAGTTGATGCTGAACTTTTAATGGAGTCACTTTTTAAATTAACTGATTTTGAAGTAAGATTTCCTCTTAATCTTAATGTTTTGACTCTAGGTAAAGTGCCTAATGTTCTTTCTTTGCGTGAAAGTTTACAGCAATGGCTTGAGCATCGTAAAGAAGTGCTTGTTCGTCGCTCAAGTTATCGACTTAATGAAATTAATTACCGATTGGAAATTCTTAATGGATATCTTATCGCGTATTTAAATCTTGATAAGGTGATCCAAATTCTTCGTGAAGAAGATGAACCCAAAAAAGAATTGATTGAACATTTCAAATTAACGGATAATCAGGCTGAAGCTATTCTTAATATGCGGTTGCGTTCTTTACGGAAACTTGAAGAATTTGAAATTCGTAAAGAATTCCAGTCTCTTAAGACTGAAGAGGCGCAATTACAAGCCTTATTAGCCTCCAATATGAAACAGTGGAAAATGATTTCAGATGAAATCACAAAAGTTCGGAAAATTTTTGGACCTGAAACTGTTTTAGGCAAAAGACGTACAACGTTTGAAGATGCTCCAAAGCACGATGTCAATGATATTCAGCAAGCAATGATTGAAAGAGAGCCAGTAACTATTATTATTTCTGAAAAAGGTTGGATGCGTGCTTTAAAGGGTCATTTGAATGATTACAAGATGCTTTCTTTTAAAGAGGGTGATTGCTTAAAATTAGCATTGCCAGCATTTACTACAGATAAAATTGTCATGGTAAGTACTGGTGGAAAATTTTTTACTATTAGTGCAAATGTTTTACCTGGAGGAAGAGGACACGGTGAACCAATTCGTATTTTAGTGGATATGGATGGTGAACATGATATTTTGACAGCTTTTGTACATAATGCGCAGGAAAAGCGGCTTTTAGTTTCAGCATATGGGAATGGTTTTATTGTTTCTGAAAATGAAGTGATTGCCAATACGCGAAAAGGAAAGCAAATTATGCATGTAAAATCTCCTGATAAGGTAAAGCTTTGCGTTCCAGTAAATGGTGATTATGTTGCAGTGGTTGGAGAAAACCGAAAAATGCTTATCTTTGCTATAGAGCAAATACCAGAAATGAGCCGTGGTAAAGGTGTTCGTTTGCAACGTTATAAAGATGGTGGTGTTGTTGATGCCAAAACCTTTAATTTGTCAGAAGGTTTAAGTTGGCAAGATACAGCTGAACGCAGTTTTAATCGCCAGCCTGATGAGCTTATTGAGTGGATGGGAACACGTGCTGGAGTGGGGCGCTTGGTTCCAAAAGGATTTCCAAAATCAGGAAAATTTTCTAATTAATATAACAGTAGCATATAAATCATTGGCTTAAAGTGCACTAGCAATAGGCTTTAGGCTCTTTTAAATTTATCGACAATAGCAATTTAAAGGGATTTTTATAAAATCCCTTTAAGAGCTATGTTTATTTAGAGTGATGTTTACTAAAAAGACTTCCACGCTCAGCCCATAATACAAGAAAGATAGCTATGAGACTGAGAAAGAAAAATCCTGCTGAATTGGGGATCATTGTTTCATCAAAGCGTTGTGCGATGAAGAAACCGATACCTGTAGCGATGGATGTTTGAAGAAAACCAGATACAGAAGCTGCTGTTCCAGCAATTTTTCCTAAAGGCTCAAGAGCAAGTGTATTGAAATTAGCCATAATACCACCGCACGTAAACATTAATATAGAATACAGTATCATGTAAAAAGAAAAAGAGATAATACCGCCTGTTAAAATGGATGCGATAAGCCAGACGCATGAAATGGTACAAAATAGTAGAAGCATACTATGACCAATGCATCGCATTCCAAGACGATGAACAAGTCGAGAATTTAAGAAAGCTGATACTGCTTGAAATGCAGCACTAGCTGCAAAAGCTACAGGAAATAAAAAACCTAAGTTATAGATTCCTTCATATATTTGTTGCGATGTGTTAACAGCAATAAAGATGCAGCCTAACATAATAGAAGTAGCGAGCGTGTAACAAAGTGCAGTCCGGTTGGTAATGACAAGGCATAAACCACTTTTAATAGAAGAAAAGGAAAGAGAGCGCTGTGTATGGAGAGTTTCAGGTAAGCGCAGGTAAATCCAAATCATCAATCCAAAACCAACAAATGCCATGAATATAAAAATAAGTTGCCAATGCTCAAGAAATAAAATCGTCTGTCCTATTATTGGTCCAAGCATTGTTGCGATGAGAAAGACCATCATGACTATGGACATAACTTCTGCCATTTCTCGACCGTTGTAGAGATCTCGTACCATGGAGATTGTAAGCACACGCATTGCAGCACCCCCAATGCCTTGCAAAATACGTAGAATAAGCAATAAGGGAAAACTTGTTACATATGCACAGCCAAGTGCTGTTAATGAATAAAGTGTAAGACCCATGAGAACAAGTTTACGCCGCCCGAAACGGTCACTTATTGGACCAAAAAATATTTGTGTAACACCAAAGCTGATAAGGTAACAAGAAATGATATAATGCTGATCATTTTCGTTAATAATATTAAAGCTATTTAAAATATTAGGCATAGCTGGCAGCATAATATCAATAGCTATAGAATTAATTGCCATCAGTGCTGCAATGATAATGACAAATTCTTTATATCCAATTCTTTTTTTGATTGCATCTATATGCTTTTGTTCGTCAACCGAATACGACATATACACCCTTTAAAATAAAAAAACTCTGGCTGAATAGCAGTTCACTTAAGAGGCTGAATAAAATTAAAGTTAATTTTTATGATATATTATAGGTAATGTCTTTTTCTTTGAGTAATTTTTGTAACTCATCACTTTGAAATATTTCTTTAATAATATCGCAACCGCCAATGAATTCACCTTTGATATAGAGTTGTGGAATTGTTGGCCAATTTGAATAATCTTTTATCCCCTGACGCAATTCATCAGAAGTTAAAACGTTAATTCCTTTATAGTTTAATCCTAAATAGTCAAGGATTTGAACAACCTGCCCAGAAAATCCGCATTGCGGAGCATTAGGTGTTCCTTTCATGAATAAAACGACATCGTTTGTTTTAATTTCATTATCAATAAAATCATAAGCAGTAGTCATTTTTATTCCTTATATTGGCTATTATTTTAGGAAAATTACAGTTGTATTGGTTTTATTTTAAATCGTATTAACAAAATGAATGCAAGAAGAAATTTTTAGATTATTTATTAGGTACACTTGTTTGAAGTGCTAAAGCATGAAGCGCGCTTCCCATATTGCCTTTAAGAGCATCATAAACCATTTTGTGCTGTTGAACACGGCTTTTACCCCGAAAACTTTCTGAAATAACTTCTGCAGCGTAATGTTCGCCATCTCCTGCAAGATCATGGATTGTTACTTTTGCATCGGGGATGCCTTCACGAATAAGAGTTTCAATTGTATGAGCATTCATTGCCATGAGTTATTCTCCTCTATTTATTTATTATTTTTATATAGCCAATGGAAATAAATCATTATTTATCACCCATAAACTCTGGAAACCAGCTTTCATAAGCTTGTGTCAGTTCAGATACTGGAAGTGTTAATACATCTTTTATATCAAGTGCATTGCCTTCAACTATACCAAGTTCCATTAAAGAAACTTCACTTGTTTGAGCAAGTGTTTTAAGGTCATTAAATTTATTGGGATTAACTGCCAACAAGTAACGCCCTTGATCTTCACCAAAAAGTTCAGCATGATGTGGTAATTTGTTGCTTAATTTTGCTTTAATTCCTTTGTTTGCTTTAATTACCATTTCTGCAAGAGCAATAGCCAATCCTCCATCGGAAATGTCATGAGCAGCATGAATAAAACCACAATTAATAACATCGCGAACAAATTGACCATTCTTTTTTTCAAGCTGTAAATCCACATAAGGCGGTGCGCCAGCCTCAATATTTAAAATATCACGTGCGTAGATTGATTGTCCCAAATGCGAGCCACAAGGCCCAATTAAGGCTATAATATCTCCGTTTTGCATATTATTTATTGTAGCCATTTTTGACCAATCATTAAGAATACCAACCCCCGCGATTGTAGGTGTAGGAAGAATTTCTTCTCCATTAGTTTCGTTATAAAGGGAAACGTTTCCTGAAACGATTGGAAAATCGAGTACTCTACAAGCTTCACCTATACCTTTAATGGCAAAGACGAGCTGCCCCATAACTTCAGGTTTTTCAGGATTGCCAAAATTGAGATTATCAGTAGCAGCTAGTGGTGTTGCACCTGTGGCACTAATATTACGCCAACATTCTGCAACGGCTTGTTTTCCTCCTTCATAAGGGTTAGCTTCACAATAGCGAGGTGTTACATCAGAGGAAAAAGCAAGGGCACGTTTGTCACTATTGTCTATGCGGATAACACCTGCGTCACCCCCTGGGCGAGTGAGGCTGTTACTCTGAATAATTGTATCATACTGTTCATAAACCCATCGCCGTGAGCTTTGATTGGCAGAATTTAATAAGGTAAGCAGTGCATCACCGAGGTTTTCAACTTTTTTAACTTCTTCTACTTTAAGAATTGGCTTTTTAGGGGGCTCTATCCAAGGGCGATCATAAGCTGGAGCTTCATCTCCAAGTTCTTTTATTGGTAGATTAGCCACTTCTTGCCCTTGGTGTAATACGCGGAAACGTAAATCATCCGTTGTTTTTCCAATGATAGCAAAATGAAGTCCCCATTTATTAAAAATTTCAGATGCTTGCTTTTCGAGTTCTGGCTTAAGAACCATAAGCATACGTTCTTGACTTTCAGAAAGCATCATTTCATAGGCTGTCATATTTTCTTCACGAACAGGTACGTTGTCAAGATTTAGCTCTATTCCTAAATCTCCTTTTGCACCCATTTCAACTGCAGAGCATGTTAACCCTGCTGCACCCATATCTTGAATACCAATGACGGCTCCTAATGCCATCAATTCTAAACAAGCTTCAAGTAGGCATTTTTCAGTGAAAGGATCACCCACTTGAACAGTCGGGCGTTTTTCATTGATTGTATCGTCAAATTCAGCAGAAGCCATTGTAGCTCCACCAACACCGTCACGTCCTGTTTTGGCACCAAGGTAAACAATAGGAAGTCCTACACCTTGCGCTTTGGAATAAAAAATAGAATCTGTTTTTGCTATACCAGCCGCGAAAGCGTTAACAAGAATATTGCCATTATAACGCTTGTCAAAATTGACTTCTCCACCAACAGTAGGGACACCAAAAGCATTGCCATAACCACCAATTCCAGAAACAACACCTGAAACCAGATAACGCGTTCGGGGATGATCAGGAGATCCAAATCGTAATGCATTCATACTTGCGACAGGGCGAGCACCCATTGTAAAAACATCACGTAAAATGCCACCAACACCTGTTGCTGCGCCTTGATAAGGTTCAATATAAGAGGGATGGTTATGACTTTCCATTTTGAAAACCACGCATTGATTGTTACCTATATCAACAACGCCAGCATTTTCTCCAGGACCTTGAATGACACACTTTCCTTTTGTCGGTAAAGTTTTGAGCCATTTTTTAGAAGATTTATATGAACAATGCTCGTTCCACATTGCAGAAAAAATTCCAAGCTCAGTTAGTGTTGGTTCTCTCCCGATTAACTCTAAAATACGTTGGTATTCATCGGGTTTTAAGCCATGTTGTGCGATTAATTCTGGTGTAATGGCAATGTTATTGCGAAAGTTCATTAGTATTTCCGTTATATTGATCAGATTTAATATGTATTATCACTTTTAATCCAGTTGTTTGGTGTATTGGTAATTTCATTATTTGATAATGAAGCTATTAAAGGACTATAAGTTAAGGCTTTAATTAGTTGTGCTTTAAACTCAGTGGTCAAATTTTTTAAAAAATTATAAAGCACGATTAAAATATGAAAGTGATTTGAGTTTGAATAATAAGCATAAAATTTAAAAGAAGAACCAAATTTATAATGAAACTTTAAGCTTTCAAACCACACCTGATGTATATTTAGAATAATATATTGCATTATTGTAAGTGTAGAAATTTGCTTGGTAAGGTTCACTTCATACATTAATTTTTCGATTCTAAAACACTTTGAAACAATAAACGGCCATCATCGCCACCATGCGCATCTTCAATGAAGTTTTCAGGATGAGGCATTATACCAAGAACATTGCCAGTTTTATTGATAATACCAGCAATATCACTAATTGAGCCATTAGGATTTGTATTTTCTGCATAACGGAAAACAATTTGCTTATTGTCTTCCATTTGTTTCAGTGTATCATTGTCAACGAAGTAATTTCCATCGTGATGGGCAACAGGGCAGCGAATAATTTGTCCTTTAGAATAGCATCGAGAAAATTTTGTATCGGTGTTAGCGACTTCAAGTTTTATTTCACGACAAACAAATTTCAATGAAGCATTGCGCATTAAAGCGCCTGGTAGCAATCCGGATTCTAGCAGAATTTGAAAACCATTGCATACCCCCATAATCATGACGCCTTTTTGTGCTTTTTCACGCACAGTTTGCATAACTGGCATCCGCGCACCAATAGCACCACATCTTAGATAGTCACCGTAGGAAAACCCCCAGGGATAACAATCATATCAACCTGAGGAATTGTTGTTTCCGTTTGCCAAATCTTAAGTGGTTGAATGCCTGTTATGTGATATAATGCCGCAATCATATCTTGATCGCGATTTAATCCGGGTAATTGAATAATAGCAGTTTTCATCGAGTGATCCGCTTAAAGAAGTTCTATAGTGTAGTTTTCAATGACAGTATTTACAAGCAATTGCTCACACATTTGTTCAAGTTTTTGTTTTGCTGTTTCAGCGGGTATGTTATCGAGAATGATATCAAATACTTTTCCTTGGCGAATAGATTGAATACCAGTAAAAGCTAAACTATTTAAAGCACTAGTGATCGCTTCTCCTTGAGGGTCAAGAACGCTGCTTTTTAAGGTAACTATAACGCGCGCTTTCATTTTTATTTCCTGTTATTTAAAGCATTTTTAAGAAGAATGGCTTTTTTATAAAGCAAGGCTATATTGCATCACTTTGTTTCTTATTTGACTAAAACTGGGCCGCTTGGTCGTTGAGGGTCATTTTCATTCATGATACCAAGACGCTTTGCAACATCTTGATAAGCATTAATAAGCCCACCCATATCACGACGAAAACGATCTTTATCCATTTTTTCTCGTGTTTGCATATCCCATAAACGAGCAGAATCAGGTGAAATTTCATCAGCAAGGACGATGCGCATCGTTTCACCTTCCCATAAACGACCAAATTCTATTTTAAAATCAATCAATTGAATGCCAACACCTGCAAAAAGCCCAGAGAGAAAATCGTTAATGCGAATTGAAAGTTGCATAATTTCTTCTATTTCTTGTGGAGCAGACCACCCAAAAGCAGTAATATGTTCTTCCGTTACCATTGGATCATCAAGAGAATCATTTTTGTAGTAAAACTCGATAATAGATTGTGGAAGAACTGCTCCTTCTTCTAATCCTAAGCGCTTAGAAAGGGAACCTGCAGCAACGTTACGTACAACAACTTCCAGCGGAATAATCTCGACTGCTTTGATAAGCTGTTCACGCATATTAATCCGTTTGATAAAATGTGTTGGGATGCCTAAACGACCAAGTTGAGTAAAAATATACTCTGAAATACGGTTATTTAAGACTCCTTTACCATCAATGATTTCATGTTTTTTTGCATTAAATGCAGTTGCGTCATCTTTAAAAAACTGAATATAAGTACCCGGTTCAGGCCCTTCATATAGGATTTTGGCCTTACCTTCATAAATGCGGTGACGACGGTTCATCATAACTCTCTATTCGTTGAAAAATCTTAATGTTGTTAATGAAAAAACATTATCTTAATTAATAACAATTCTCAATGAATTGCTATAATATTTACTACAATTTTTATTATTTAAAGCATATTAAACGAGATTTAAACTTTTTATAGTCTGGCAAAGACATTAATGCAATCAGGCAAAGTGAATAATTTGTTTTATGTTTTTTAGCATGAAACCAGTGCAGACAAAAATATTTAAGCTTCTTATAGGGTATGTGTTAAATAATATTGGGTAAAGTAATATAAAATGTATTATTCTGAGAATAATTCATATTACCTTTAAAGCTTTGCGAGAAAATGGGAGAAAATTATAAGTCCTTCAGGCCAGGGACCATGACCAGATTCCACATTAATATGTCCGGATTGTCCAGCATCAACAAAAAGCGCATTCCAGTCTTTTGCAAGACTTTCTGCTACTGAAAATTGGCAAAATTTGTCATTGCGACTTGCTATAACCACTGAAGGGAAGGGGAGTTTTTTGCGATGATATGGACCAAATGTCATTAAATGTTTGGGGCGTATTTTTTCATTTTCTACATCTGGTGGAGCAACAAAGAAAGCACCACAAACTTTTTCTGCATTTTGCGCAATTGCGTGAATAACCGTTGGCACTCCCAATGAGTGAGCAATAATAGCAACAGGTTTATTAGCTTGTGCGATGGCATTTTTTACTTCATTAATCCATTCTTCACATACAGGTTTTGACCAATGAGTTTGTTGAACACGGCGGGCAGTAGATAATTTTTGTTCCCAACGTGTTTGCCAATGATCCGGACCAGATCCTTTATAGCCGGGGACAATAAGAATATCGAGTTGATTTGCTTTCATGAATGTCTTTCTTTATGAAAACGTATTTTGAACTAGCAAAAACAAAAGATCTTTTATTTTTTTACAGTTGTTACTATTATCCAAACACACGTCTAAAAATTGTATCAACATGCTTAGTATGGTAAGCAAGGTCAAATTTTTCGCGAAGATCTGCTTCATTTAAAGCTTTTGTGACATCTTCATCTTTTAACAATTCTTCTAAAAAATCTTTTCCTTGTTCCCAAACTTTCATCGCATTTCGTTGAACAATGTGATAAGCATTTTCACGACTTATACCAGCTTGTGTGAGCGCTAGAAGCACACGTTGTGAATGAATAAGACCACGGAATTTATTGAGATTTTTTTGCATATTTTCTGGATAAACAATTAAATTTTCAATCACAGATGTTAATCGAGAAAGAGCAAAATCAAGCGTAATGGTAGCATCAGGGCCAATATAACGTTCAACAGATGAATGTGAAATATCACGTTCATGCCAAAGCGCAACATTTTCCATAGCAGGTACCGCAAATGCGCGCACCATACGTGCCAATCCAGTTAAATTTTCTGTTAAAACCGGATTGCGTTTATGAGGCATAGCAGATGAACCTTTTTGCCCAGGTGAGAAATATTCCTCCACTTCAAGAACTTCCGTTCTATGCAGATGGCGTATTTCTATGGCTAATCTTTCAATAGATGAAGCAATAACTCCAAGTGTTGCAAAGAACATAGCATGACGGTCACGTGGTATTATTTGGGTGGAAACAGGTTCGACACGCATACCTAATGCTTGTGCTACATGTTCTTCAACGCGTGGGTCAATATTAGCAAAAGTGCCAACAGCTCCTGAAATAGCACAAGTGGCAATTTCTTTCCGTGCAGCAAGCAGGCGTTTGCGACAACGGAGAAATTCAGCATATGCAAGGGCAAGTTTAGCTCCAAATGTTGTGGGCTCGGCGTGAATGCCATGACTACGTCCAATAGTAATCGTCTCTTTATGTTCAAAGGCACGTTTTTTTAATACTTCAAGAAGTTGATTTATATCTCTCAACAAAATATCGCTAGCGCGCATTAATTGAACATTGAATGCTGTATCCAACACATCTGATGATGTCATGCCTTGATGAATAAAACGAGATTCTGGCCCAATAAATTCAGCTAAGTGGGTTAAAAATGCTATAACATCATGCTTTGTAGTCGCTTCAATTTCATTAATACGATTAATATCAAATTCAGCAGCAGCACCTTTTTCCCAAATGATTTTAGCTGATTTTTCTGGAATAACACCAAGCTGAGCTAATGCATCACAAGCGTGTGCTTCAATTTCAAACCAAATACGATATTTAGTTTCTGGTGACCAAATTGCTACCATTTCAGGGCGAGAATAACGCTCGATCATAATTTTTCCTTATTGTGAGAGTTTTGCTGCTTGGCGCAGTGCGTGAATACGTGTTTTATAAAGATTTTTGTTACCATTTTTATAAATTGCAGATCCTGCAACAAATACATTTGCACCAGCTTTTGCAGCTATTCCAATTGTATCAACTGTAATGCCACCATCAACTTCAAGATCAATAGGTCGATTGGCAATCATACTTTTTACTCGTTCGATTTTATTTTTCATTTCTGGGATGAAGCTTTGTCCACCAAAACCTGGATTGACAGTCATAATAAGAATGAGATCTAATTGATCAAGCAAATACTCCAACACGTATTCTGGCGTGCTTGGGTTAATTGAAACTCCAGCTTTTTTTCCCATCGCTTTGATTGTCTGCAGTGAACGATGAATATGAGGACCTGCTTCTGCATGAATGGTTATAATATCTGAGCCAGCTTGCGCAAAGGCTTCAAGATAAGGATCTACAGGTGCTATCATGAGGTGAACATCAAATATTGCTTTGGTTAGTGGGCGTAGTGCTTTGACGATATCAGGGCCAAAGGTGATATTAGGAACAAAGTGGCCATCCATAATATCAAGGTGAAGCCAGTCTGCACCAGCGTCAACAACATCTGATATTTCCTGACCGAGCTTAGAAAAATCAGCAGCCAAAAGTGAGGGTGAAATGAAATGGGAACGGGGCATTAAGATCTCCTGAGTGAGCCCTTTTTAGCGTATAATATTGTGTGATAAAATATACATTTTTGTTGCTCATATATGATATAAAAGAATAAGAATGTGTAATAAATCAATTTATTGAAATATCCATTAAAATTTTGAGAGCTATCTAAGTAAAAAATATGCAAAATCATACAAAAAATTTAATGCCTAAATTTCAACAAGTTGCTACGGTTTCTTCACAAGAATATCGGGATACTATGAGTTGTCTGGCAGGGGCAGTACATATTGTAACGACAAATGGTGCTAAAGGAAAGCGTGGAGTGACAGTTTCGGCTTGTTGTTCTTTATCAGATGATCCTCCAATGCTTCTTGTTTGCTTAATGCGGCATAATCCTGAAAATAAGCTGTTTATGGAAAATGGAAATTTTTGTGTCAATAGCTTAGCAGGAAAACATCGTTCTTTGTCAGAAGTTTTTTCTGGGCGATGTGGTTTTACACAAACTGAACGCTTTAATACAGCTCAATGGAATGTTTTACAGACTGGTGCACCTAGCTTATCAGGTGCCTTGGCTTCATTTGATTGCCGTTTGATTTGTTGGCACCAACATGCGACTCATTATATTTTGATTGGTGAAGTTGTTGCGATAAACCGTAATCAAGAAAAAGACGCTTTAATGTATTTTAATCGGGACTATCATGTTTTGTCTTTATAATTTCTGCTTTTTTGTTGGGTAAGTTTTGGTTATTCATTTCCTTCATGCTTAAATTTTTAATAATTAGCATTAGGTTATTATCATTTGTAAAGTAAAATAATTATATTTATCAATTTTCTATTTAAAAATATTGATGTAAAACTTAAAAAGTCTTATTTTTGTTAATCATGATAACGATATGATTTTGGCTAATTTAAAATAGAAATACTACTATTACTAACTTTTAAGCTATGATTTGTATATATTTGTGTGACTTGATTTTTCTTTAAAAATGTTTTGTTTTTATGAGTTGAAAAAATATTAATATAACAATTATCATTTAATCAGATATAATAGGTTTTTAAGGGTATTTTTTCAAAAAAAGATAACACAAAACACTTTTATATTCCAGGTGCGCTTTTGTAGGGTCTTATCAGGTACTGGGGACTGAATGAAGCATTTTATTTCATAATTTTTATCAAAACTAGTAAATAAAAATATGAATTATATATAGAATAGATATTAATTTCATATTGCTATCATTTTATGTCAAGTCATATCAGGTAATATAGAGTGTTCAATATCTTCTACACTAACTCCTTGTTATAGAAGTTTTATATAAAAACAATTAATGCTTTTATGGGGTTCAAGTTTCTGTATTGGTGTTTAATTTTTGTATGAATAAATAAAGTGTATCAAATTTTGTAAGGTCATTTAACCTTAATCTTGCTAAAAGAAAGGCGGGTTAATATACCCATTACTTGCAATTCACGTGCTTATGCGCGTTGTTTGTGAAAATTGTTTTATTTGCTTTTGAAAAGGAAATGAGACTTAACTGCTAGAGCAGAGATTACAAAATTTTGTGCTCAAGCTTTTAATGATTTAAAAATGGTTGAAGTTTCATTTTTGAAAATAATAAACAACCAAAAAACTATCCTTTTATTTCTGCAGAATTTTTTTACATTCAATTAATAAAATTATTTTCTAGAATTAATACGGCAGATTCTATAGTTTATGCTGAGATAAAAGAATTTACAAAGCTTCTTTAAATAAAAATATTATGAAATTTCAAAATGTTACTCAAAAAAAGAGCTAAAAATTTGAATAATGAATTCAAAATATTCTTATTTTTATAGAAATATGTTTTACACTTGTGTTGATTTGGGGTTTACAATATATAGACCACACATACCATATGTGGAGGTTTTATGGCATGGATAAAGTTGTTAGCGGTCAGTATCGTCCTAGTGAAGATGAGCCTTTTATGAATGAGCGGCAAAAGGCATATTTTCGTGCTAAATTAATTTCTTGGAAATGCGATATATTAAAGGAAACCCGTGAAACTTTAGAGAGTTTGCAAAAAGAAAATGCTAATCAATCCGATTTGACTGACCGGGCATCTTATGAAACTGATCGTGCAATCGAATTGCGTGCTCGTGCTCGCCAGAGAAAGCTCATTGCAAAAATAGATGCAGCTTTGGAGCGTATTGATAATGGTACTTACGGGTTTTGTGAGGAAACTGGAGAACCTATTAGTATAAAACGTCTTGAGGCACGACCAATTGCAGTTTTATCATTAGAAGCACAAGAACGCCACGAACGACGAGAAAAGGTCTATCGTGATGATTAAAATCGATTTACGATCAAAAAACAAAATATTTGATATCAGAATAAAGTACTTTATTTGGGAGTAGGAATAAAGAAAGATGGTTCTTGCCGTTCTTCAATTTCAGCTGTAAGTGCCGAATCTTTTAACTGTTTATTTTCACAGGAGGGGGAGGAGATATTATCTTGTGTAGGTTTTATTGTACTGCTGGATAAAGAGGTTTGTTCAGTAAAGTCAGTATTGAAATTAGTTTCTGCCATTTTTGATGTTGGCTGTATATCTTTTTGTGCTCTGTTATAATTTTCGTATGAGGTTTGTGTTTTGACAATATTAGATTCTATAATAGTATCTGTCGTTCCACCGATGAGAATTAAATGCTCTACATCATCGCGACGTATTAGAACAAGGCGGCGTGTACGATCAATAGCGATTGTGTCAGATATAATTAATCGTAATGGATGCTGTTTTCTGTTAAAATTAAATCCTCTTTTATTCAAATAGCGCAAAAGCGTTATAACCACAACAATTGCTGCAATTATTATTATAAGAAACACGAGACTTGTAATTATATTTGCTGCAGATGTTCCTATATAGTTTGATAACCAAATATTCATACTATTTTTTCCTCATTTCATAATGAAATCATTATTTTTTATTATGTAAGTTTATAAATCATTTTAAGAAGTTCAATAAAATGTGAAGTGTTGAGTGATTTCCATTGAGCAAATATACTTATATTATGTATAATAGAGAGGTTAAGCATATCCTTCATAATAGTGATTATTGAAGATATTTTAAGCTTCATAAAGCGTCTACAATCGAGACAGATAGAGATGAACAAAGGTTTTAATGGCATGGACAAATTATTACCTCCTTTCATGCGGTGGGGAGCTATGGTTTGCGGGCTTTTTTTTGTTATAATTTTTTTGCTTGTTGTGGGGTTTTTAGGCATTTTTTATCCGCAAAGCTATTTTCATCAAGCTTCTTTGATATCTTTTTTAGTTTTAGCGATTATAGGCATTTCTGCGCTTTTTCTGATAGGAATGGGTGTTTTGAGATATGATATCGGGCCATTGCATAAGAGCTTAGATTTTAGTGTCTTTGATGAAATAGATGATGCAATTATAATATCTGATTTATCAGGTTTTGTTTATTACTCTAATCAGAATTATCAGAAAATTTTTACTTATAAACCTGAGGCTTCTTGTTATGCAGTTATTGCTGATCTTCCAGGTGCTAGCGCACTTTTATATCGTTTGAAAGTTGCGGCATTTAACAATCTTTCAGCTCAAGAAACATTAAAGATAGATCGGTCAATTTTTGTTCATTCTATTCAGAAAAACATTGTATGGTATAATATTTCTGTTCAACCAATACTACAATGGAGAAAAAAGTTTTTATTTTGGCGTATCGCTGATATTTCACATTTGGAAGAAAGCCGTGAAACTTTTTGTTTGAATCTTCAAGAAGCTATCAATCATTTAGATCAAGCTCCTGTTGGATTTTTATCTGTTAATGCACAAGGAGTTATTATCTATGCAAATGCAGTTTTTGCCGAATGGTTTTCGATCGATTTGGCAAATTTTACTGTTGGTCAATATAGTTTTGATCAGTTTTTTAATGCTTCTGAAGTTAATAGTGTATGGAGTGATATTTGTTTACAAAGTCACGAACATTACAATTTAAATTGTACTACACCTTATACGTTTTCTTTGTTTTTAACTTCACAAACTGGTGATAAGAAAATATTGAATTGTTTTATGTGTATCTCTTCTCTCCTAGAAGATGATGCTGTCTATCGCATTGTTATGACTCCGCAGTCAATACAAAAGAAGGAAAGTGATTATCAATTAAAATTGCTTGATACATTGATAGAGTATTTTGATGTAAGTCCTTTTGCAATAGCTATAGTTGACCAGAAAGGGCAGTTTATTCATATCAATAATTCTTTTTTATTATTGATGGAGTGTTCTGGCAAAACTATCAATTTTTATGATATTATGTCGCACCAAGGTCGTGCTCAGCTAGAGCATGCATTTGAGAAGATTGCAAAGAATAAAAATGATCCAATTTCAATAGACATAGTATTAGAAAATAATAAAGAGCGCCATTTTCATCTTCATCTTATGCCTATGATGCAATATCATAATGATGCATTAGAAGATTTGGTGATTGTGTCTGTCATAGAAACGACAGAACAAAAAACACTTGAAGATAAAATGGTACAAAATCAAAAGATGCAAGCCGTTGGGCAATTAGCTGGTGGTATTGCTCATGATTTTAATAATGTTTTAACAGCAATTTTAATGTCGTGCGATCTTCTTTTAAACACGCACCGCAGTTCTGATCCAGCGCATGCTGATCTTATCAATATTAAAAATAATGCTAATCGTGCTGCTGCACTTGTGCAGCAATTATTAGCTTTTTCTAGAAAGCAAACACTTAAACCTGAGAAAGTTGATTTTACAGAACTTTTATCTGATATTCGCAATCTTATTTTGTCTCTTTTAGGAAATAATATTCAGTTGAAAATTATTCATGGGAGAGATCTGTGGAGCGTTAAAGTTGATCAAGCTTCTTTTCAGCGTGTTATTATGAATTTGGTGATTAATGCGCGTGATGCTATGCCGGATGGAGGTCTGATAACAATTAAAACAAACAATATTACAAAACAGCAAAGCACTGAATTTAATTATATTGGCTTTGTGAGTGGTGAATATGTACAATTAACCATTTCAGATACAGGAGAAGGTATATCTGCTTTTGTACAAGAAAAAATGTTTGAACCGTTTTTTACAACAAAAGAAGTTGGTAAAGGAACAGGGCTTGGGTTATCAATGGTTTATGGCATTGTCAAGCAAACAGGTGGTTATATTTACTGTGATAGCCAGGAAGGAAAAGGAACGACATTTCATATTTTTTTACCTCGTTATATTTCTGATGCCAGCAATGGCAATGAGGTTTCTCCGCAAATTGAAAAAGTAGAAGAGCAGGAAAAAAATACAGACTTAACAGGTTTTGCGACTGTTTTATTGGTTGAAGATGAAGACGCTGTTAGAATGGGCGGAGTAAAAGCTCTTCAAATTAGAGGATATACTGTTTTAGAAGCTGCGAGTGGGGTGGAAGCGCTTGCTGTACTTGAAGAAAATAAAGGTGCTGTTGATATTATTGTTTCCGATGTAGTTATGCCGGAGATGGATGGGCCAACTTTGCTCAAGGAAGTGCGTAAAAAATATCCTGATATCAAATTTATTTTTGTTTCAGGATATACAAAAGATGCTTTTACTAAGAATCTTTCAAAAGATGCTGTTTTCGGATTTTTATCTAAACCATTTACACTCAAACAGCTCGCTTTAGCTGTTAAAGAAATGTTAGCGCAGTAAAATTAGCAAAAATAGTTAATGAAGATAATAAGTTTATATCAAAATTTGTACTCATTAATCTAGAAAATAAATAAGTAAATTTAGGAGAAGTATTTTATATAATAGATTGTTTTAAAATGATAAAAGCTGCTGTTGATAATCTATTGTTTTATCGTTATCATTACCTTTAATGAATGCTTTTAAAGCTTGCGGGTAGAGTTTATGCTCAACTTGAAGGACTCTTTGCGCTAACATTTCAGGAGTGTCATTAGGGCACACTGGAACAGCGGCTTGAGCAAGAATCTTTCCTTCATCCATTGCTTCTGTAACAAGGTGAACTGTACAACCAGTAATTTTAACACCTGCTTGCAGAACTCTTTCATGGGTATTTAAACCTTTAAACGAAGGTAAAAGGGAAGGGTGAATGTTAAGGATCCGTCCTTCATAGGGTTTTATGAAATGCGGTGAAATAAGCCTCATATAGCCAGCTAGGCAGATAACATCTGGTTGATATTGAGCTAAAATAGTAAGAATAGATTCTTCATGGGCTTCTTTAGTTGGATAATTTTTACGATCTACAATATGAATAGGCAAGCCATTGGCACGTGCCTTTTCAATACCAGCAGCATGGGGTCTATCACAAATAACTGCAATGATTTCAGCAGGATAATTGGTTTGTTTGCTTGCTTTAGCAAGAGAGACCATATTTGAACCATTGCCGGAAATAAAAATAATTACTTTTTTTTTCATAAATGAAGCTCACCTTTATAAGTAATTCTTTTATTTTGGCATTTTGTTAAAATACCGAGCGAAGTAACTGTTTCCCCTTGCGATTTGAGTGTTTGTGTAACAGATTCAACTGAGTTTTGCGCTACAATAATAATCATACCAATACCACAATTGAATGTCCGTAACATTTCTGTTTTCTGTATTTCACCTTGTTTGGCAATCCATGAAAATACTGACGGAACATTAATAGCAGAAAGATTAATTTCAGCGCAAAGGGAAGGAGGGAGTATGCGTGGAATGTTTTCTGGGAAACCACCACCTGTTATATGGGCAAGAGCTTTAATCCCTTTATAATTGCGTATAATTGGCAATAGTGATTTGACATAAATGCGAGTTGGTGTAAGAAGTGCTTCCCCAAGGTTCATTTTAGGGTTAAAGGGGGCAGGGTCATTCCATTTTAAACCACTTTGTTTAACGATCTGCCTGACAAGAGAAAAACCATTAGAATGAACACCAGATGAACTAAGACCTAAAATAACATCACCTTCTGTAAGATTTTTTGAAGGCAACAATGAATTGCGTTCAACAGCTCCTACAGCAAAACCTGCTAAGTCATAATCTCCGTTTGCATACATTCCAGGCATTTCGGCAGTTTCTCCTCCAATAAGAGCAGCGTTTGCTTGCTGACATCCTATTGCAATGCCTGAAATGATTTCAGCACCTTGTGTAGCATCAAGCTTTCCAGTTGCAAAATAATCTAAGAAAAAAAGAGGTTCAGCACCTTGAACAATTAAATCATTAACGCACATGGCTACAAGATCAATACCAACAGTATTATGAATACCTATTTCAATAGCAATTTTTAATTTTGTACCTACACCATCATTAGCTGCCACAAGAATGGGATCTGTAAAGCCTGCTGCTTTTAAATCAAATAAGCCACCAAAACCGCCGATTTCTGCATCTGCACCTACTCGTTTTGTTGAGCGTATATAAGGTTTGATGTTTTCTATCATGGTGTTACCCATATCAATATCAACACCAGCTGCTGCATAAGTAAGATTATTGGATTTATTATTTGTTGGGTTTTTGTTGCTCATTGGAGCCTTCTTTATGAAAAATCAATTTAATGTTGTTTACGCAATGCCATGATAGCGCTATCTCTGCAAGAAATTTAATATTTAACATCCAGAAATAAATGATTGTTTACCTTGACCTTGAACCTAAGCGAAAGAAGTTGCATAATCTTTTGTAAAGGATTTTTTGAGGATATCGATGAATAAAATATCAGATAGTCATAATGACCCTAATTTACAGTCAATGAAAGAGAAAATCAAAAAAAGTAGCCTTCAAGATCGTTATACTTCTTATGTTCCAGCTTATGAACAAGTACCTTTACCAAACAGTATGAAAAAACAAGTTTTTTTCTGGCTTGGGACATTGGTTTTTTTTGTTATCTTTATGTTTGTTTTTGGATCAGTTTTACTTCCTTTTGTAGCAGGGATTGTATTGGCATATTTTCTTAATCCGATTGTACAATTGCTTGAAAAAGTTGGTATTCGTCGTGTTTTTGGTACAATTTTAATTACCTTATTTATTGTTATTATTTTTGTTGCTGCTTTAACAATTTTAATTCCTATTGTCAGTTGGCAAATACAACAATTTGTGAGTAGTGGTTTACCAATTTATGTTAGTCGTATTCAAAATTTTTTGACTGAATCTAATTTTGATTGGGTAGGGCGTTATTTTGGTAGTGATCCAAATGAATTACAAACCGATATTAAAATTCTTTTGGGGCAAAGCTCTGATTTTATTACATCTCTTTTAAATTCACTTTTAAGATCAGGAAAATCCATTGTTAATATTGTCAGTCTACTTGTAGTAGCACCTGTTGTAGCATTTTATATGTTACTGGATTGGCAGCGTATGGTTGAAGCCGTTGATTCTTGGATACCACGAAATCATCTTGAAACTGTCCGCAGTATTTTTTACGAAATGGATAGAGCCATTGCAGGTTTTGTTCGTGGGCAGGGAACGGTCTGTTTGATATTAGGGGGGTATTATGCTATTGGCCTAACTATTACGGGGCTTAATTTTGGTCTTTTAATTGGTATGTTTGTTGGCCTCATCAGTTTTATCCCTTATATTGGTACAATGAGTGGGTTTATTTTATCTGGTGGTGTTGCATGGGTTCAGTTTTATCCCGATAATTGGAGCCAGATTGTTATTGTTATGGCTGTTTTTTTTATTGGCCAATTTATTGAAGGTTATATTCTTCAACCAAAGCTTGTGGGCTCATCAGTAGGGCTTCATCCGGTATGGTTGATGTTTGCGCTTTTTGCTTTTGGTTCATTATTTGGTTTCACGGGCATGTTGGTTGCTGTTCCTGCTTCTGCTGCCATTGGTGTTTTGGTTCGTTTTGCTCTTCATACTTATCTTAATTCTCAAATGTATTCACAAAGTGGGAATTCGGGGTCAGTAGAATGAATGAACATAAGACACAACTACCTTTAGACTTTTCCTATGAGTCGGTTTTCCGACGAGATGATTTGGTGGTTACAGATAGTAATCGTATGGCTTTTCAGTTGGTTGATCATTGGCCAAATTGGGTATTACCTATTGCTGTTTTGGTTGGAAAAGAAGGATCTGGAAAAACACATTTTTCTAGTGTATGGGCACAAAAAGCTAATGCTTTAATTGTTCATCGTGATGAAATTGACCAAGTAATTACTGCAGCTTCTTCAGGTAGATCGCTTTTAATTGAAGATATTGATACGGGGAAAATCAATGAAACTGGACTTTTTCATTTGATTAATAGTATTAAGCAGGCAAATCTCAATGTGTGTCAAGGTCAAGCTACTTTATTGATGACTGCTCGTACACTACCATCTACATGGGATTTAAAGCTAAATGATCTAAGAAGTCGTCTTAATTCAGTTATGTTAGTTGAGATTGATCAGCCTGATGATGCATTGTTAACGGCTATCGCATTTAAACTTTTTTCAGATCGGCAGATTACTGTTCATTCAGATATTATCCGCTATCTTGTAAGTCGTTGTGAACGTTCTTTATTTGCATTAAGATGTGTTATTGATTCTGTTGACAAATTAGCATTACAAAGGAAAAGCAAAATAACACGTGCTGTCATTTGTGAAGTCATTAATACGCAAATGCAATAAATATTATTTTAAATATTGTCTTTAGTTGTTTAATAAAAATATATAGTTTTGCTATTGGTCTTAAAGTACATAAGACAGGAGAAAAATCGCCCAATTTTCTGATTTTATTAACTGATAATGTTTGTGTAAACAGTAATGCATCATTGGTTTAACGTTGAAAAGTCAAGAATCTAATTATTTCATATAAAAAGGGGTGAGAAGCTGATTTGTTTTCCTTTTGTAAGAAGTTTTTTGTAGTTTGAGTACTGCAACATTTATTTTAATTGTACATTGATCTGTTATCAATAAGCTGCAAACTTTATTGAGTAGAATTGTTTATAAATACGAAAGTAGGGGGATAGTTTTTATTATGTTCAAATGATTTGTATTTTAAATTACATTAGTCTCGGCATTCTATGGATAAAATAATAAGATTAGTTTAAAAAACTTATGTATGGAAATTTTAAATTTGTGCAGTTTAAGCTTTTTTAGAAATATCATTCTTTTCTGCTTGTAATATGTCGTTGGCGATAAGAAATGTTTTAAAAAAGTTATTATCCATAAAAAAAGAGAACAAAATTTTAAAAAAAATGTGTTTTACACTTGCACTTCTGTTGTGAAAATTTTAGGGAAGGGACATCAGATATAAATCGCGGAGCGTAGCGCAGTCTGGTAGCGCACCTGATTTGGGATCAGGGGGTCGTAGGTTCGAATCCTATCGCTCCGACCATATGTTTTATTTGATGTAAAAAATGGATTTATTAAGTAGCATGCAGTATTGTTATTTAAGCGTTGTGTCGTCTAAAGGGAAAGAATATGGTTGCACGTATTTATAGTCCGGCGAAAACATCAATGCAGTCGGGCAAGGCTAATATTGGTTTTTGGGTTCTACAGTATGAGCCGGAGCAAGCAAAAATGCTTGAACCTCTTATGGGATATACAGCGACATCAGATATGAATAGTCAGATAAAAATCCGGTTTAAAATGAAAGAAGAAGCCATTGCTTTTGCTCTCAAAAATTCTATTCCTTATCGTGTAGAAAATTCATGTAAGCCTTCTTTTCGGCGTGCTATCTCTTATTCTGATAATTTTCGTAGTGATCGGCAACAATCTTGGACGCACTAACAAAAAAATGTTTTTTAAAAGGTGATCATCAGTTGGTCCCGTAGCTCAGCTGGATAGAGCAACGGCCTTCTAAGCCGTGGGTCACAGGTTCGAATCCTGTCGGGATCACCAAATATCAATAAAATCAATGAGTTATATAGAAATTAGGGATTTTTGATTCCATTGATTCTATTAAGTTTTTTGCATACTATCCTGCACCTTTTTGAAGCTTTTTAATTGCTTCTATGGCGAGTCGCTTTCTATCAGCAGTTTTTTGTATAGAGTGATGCCACTCTGTCTTCAGTCCATCCAAAATTGCTTTAAGTTTTGAAATCCGTAGCACCTGCATTGGTAGCTCTTGTTGCGGCTAATTTTCTCAAATCCATGGGCCGATTTCTTAACGCCATCTTCATTGCAAGCTTTCCCTAAATAGGTTGCCAAAACTTTCTTTGGTAAATTTTTTACCCCATTTTCCACAAATAAATGTCTCATTTCCGACGAGGTTTCATTTCAAGTATTGTTGCTAGCTCGGGTAAAATAGGGGAGAAAAACATCTGTCTGAAATTTCATCAAATACTGTTTTAAAGAAACGATAGTTACGCTTGCAACCTAGAATATCTAAAATCGCATAATATATATTATGGAACTTTTTAGACTAATAGGCAACAACAGCACTATGAGTCTATAATGAATTCTGTTGATCAATGTTTCATAATGGCTTTTCAGAGGATTTTAATCGTTTTTATACTTATATTCGCGATATGGAGAATATTACTTTAAATGTAGTGCTTCATTAGTTAATTTCGCATTCTATATTTTTCAGACAGTAATTATATTTTCCGATCATTTTTTTGTGCGCCTAATGCAGGAAATAATTGCATGATGGCACCAATACAATAGATATAAATACCGGTGATTGAGATTCCTATTTTAATCCAATGTGGAGCGTTAAGTTGATAAAAAAATGCAGCAATACCAAATGAACACCACGCAAGAAAAACTGAAAGATTAAGCATGCGTAAGCGAATAACTCTTATTGGGTGTATAAAATAAATTGGTAAAAATGATAAAATTGCTGATAAGAAAATGATAACGAAGGCAATCCATTCTTCAGGCCGCACCACAAAAAGTGTGAAAATCATCATATTCCAAACAACAGGAAATCCTTTAAAGAAATTTTCTTTAGTTTTCATTCCAGTATCTGCATAATAAATAGCGGATGAAATAACGATAATAGCGCTTAATAAAAATGATAGCCCTGCCCCCATAAAACCGCTTTGATAAAGTGCAAAGGCTGGAATTAAAACATAAGTCACGTAATCAATAATGTTATCTAGCAGTTCACCAGACCATGTTGGAAGTATAGATTTTACATTAAGTTTACGTGCTATTGGCCCATCAATACCATCAACGAGAAGTGCAAGTCCAAGCCAATAAAACATAGCAATCCATTCTTTTTTAGATGCAGCTATTAAGGAAAGGAATGCTAAAAACGAACCTGAAGCTGTTAGCAAATGAACAGAAAAAGCCCTTGCTTGCGGCATTGTTACTGTTTTGGAGCGCAATCGATCAGTGTTGGTTTTGATTTTTCTTGTTAATTTACGTCTCAATGTTTTTCTATCCTCACTTTTTAAGCGTTGTTCGTGTTATCCGTGTATCATTTTTCTCTTTATATTGTATGACTAATCTGTAAAAAGAGTACAGAATTACCACTTTTTTGTATCGCAAAATTTATTACATTATGTAATAAGAAAAAAATTCTTTATTTAAAATCATTAAAGTAATTAGTAAATTAAAAAGATTTAAGCTGTTGTGATATTTGAAAAAAATGAACATAGAGATGTAGCTATTATTGGTGCAGGTCCTGTTGGTATGTTAGCAGCACTTAGTCTTGCGCATAAAGGTTACACTGTTTTTCTCATTGGTCCCCCTACTCGTGCAGATGAATTACGGACAACTGCTCTTATGATGCCGGCAATTTATGCGCTTCAAAGATTAAATATTTGGGAAACTGTCAAATCTCATGCTGCAGCTTTATCTTTAATGAGAATCGTTGATGCAACGTCTAGGGTTGTACGTGCTCCTACTGTAAATTTTTGTTCTTCTGAAATTGGTGAAAAGGCTTTTGGTTATAATATTCCCAATTTAAGATTGAACAATGCTTTAATGAATGCCATTGAGCATACATCAGGCATTAAAAAATTTTGTTCTTTAGCAAAATCTTTTCATCATGAACAAGATCATGTAAATATTACCCTTTCGGATGGCAAAATTATTCAAGCATCGTTTGTTGTTGCAGCTGATGGTTGTCATTCTCCAACGCGAACAGCTGCTGGAATTGGAGTTAAACAATGGAATTATCCGCAGACAGCACTTATTTTAAATTTTGCACATAAGTTACCTCATCAAAATATATCAACTGAATTTCACACAGAGGATGGTCCTTTTACACAGGTTCCGTTACCGGAAAATACATCTAGTCTTGTATGGGTTACTAGTCCCTCACGCGCCAAAGAGCTATTGAATATGCAACCAAAGACAATAGCAAAAGTGATCGAAGGTCAGATGCAATCAATGCTTGGTGAGATAACAGTAAAAACGGCAATTCAAACGTGCCCTCTTTGGGGCCTTATCCCTCATTGTTTTGCTGCAAACAGAACAGTTTTAGTAGGTGAAGCAGCTCATGTTTTTCCCCCTATTGGGGCACAGGGATTTAATTTAGGGTTTCGTGATGTTCAAACTTTGATTGATATTTTACCTAACCAGATATCCAATTCTAATTTTAAAACAATTATTGCACAATATAACCGGCGCCGTAAACCTGATGTATTTATTCGCAGCGGATTTGTTCATACACTTAATCATACTTTACTTTCCAATATGTTTCCTGTTCATATTGTACGAAACGTTGGGCTCGAATTATTACGTAATTTCTCACCATTACGTAATTTATTGATGCGAGAAGGAATGCATCCTGGTGATGGATTAAAAGCAATAATATAAATTTTACCATTAATTCTCAAATATCTAACTACGCTGGTATGATAAGAAGAAATGAACGGTGCTGATATAGCTCATAGTAAATATATTTTAGTAGATGGTGCACGTTTTTTACAAGTTGGTGCATTAGTTTATCGCATAAAAAATGGAAATCTTGAATTTCTCCTTATTACCAGCCGAGGATCTGGTCGGTGGATTATACCAAAAGGATGGCCAATTCCAAAGAAGTCTTTTTCACAGGCTGTATTGCAAGAAGCTTTTGAGGAAGCTGGAGTGCGAGGTGCCGTGGGGACATTTCCTGTAGGCACATATGAATATGAAAAATTAGATTTACCAATAGAAAAAAACAGTAAATTCTGTGTCTATGTTTTTTCTGTACTGTATTCGTATCAAGAAAAAAAATGGCCAGAACAAAGTCAACGTATGTATGAGTGGGTTACAGTCTCGGAAGCAGTGAAACGTGTTAATGAACCACAATTAAAAGAAATTTTACTGCACTATAAACCATGTTAAATGATAGTGTGTGATATCTTGTCTTTATACTATTTTTTATCAGTCGTTTGCCAATATAAACGCTGTAAAATTGTAAATTTGAAAAAATAGTCCAAAATACGAATTATTTAAAGTTGGTTCTCGTATAGTTGTGCAATCAAAGCAATAAAGCAAGAAGAGTAGTTTGGATAGTAAAGTTTTAAACTTAAAAAAAACCTATACTCCTTTATTAAGCATAAATATCAAAAATAAAATGGATTGGAACTTGTCAGTAATACAAGGGTTTAATTATGCACACAAAATAAAAAAGCATCGTTTAAATAAATAGTGACAAGATGATATTAGCTAGAAATTTTAGATTAATTATTTTTTTTTGCAATAATGACTTGTATTTCATCTATAGTTATAGATTCACCATATAAAATTTTCTATGATCTTTATTATAAAAGGTCAGAATATGTTTTTATTCAAAAGGTCATTAAAACAGGCCAAAATTCATTTACTGCTTCGCAAATTAGAAACCGCCTCATGAAAAATGGTTTTCAGAATATTAAACAATTATATTTAGATGACAAGGGTATTTGGCGTGCTTTAGTAGAATTTAAAAATTGTAATTTTCTCATATCTATCGATTATTCTGGGGTAGTTAGCGTTCGAAATGAAAGAAAAAAATATGATTGATTTTAAAATTTATAACGACGTTACATCAAATAACCATGGGAGAATTTCTTTAAAGCAGATTTATCATTTTATTAAAAAATCTGCATTCATTGGAAGTTTGAATGGTAGTATTTCAGGAGCAATTGCAACAATTCTTGCGACTTATGGTTATATTGCCTTACCAGGATTTGGTCCAATCATCGTAATGGGTATAGGTATAGCGCTTTTTATTGGTATGCTAACTGGTGCAGTGATAGGGTTAATAATAGGTGTTGTTATTGGT
Source organism: Bartonella sp. WD12.1 (assembly GCF_002022415.1). Classification (GTDB taxonomy): domain Bacteria; phylum Pseudomonadota; class Alphaproteobacteria; order Rhizobiales; family Rhizobiaceae; genus Bartonella. The sequence continues at coordinate 792,011 of NZ_MUBG01000001.1, read as the reverse complement.
ATAATTTTTAGTTTTATGAATAATTGGCAATTCTAATTTTTCATTATAATACCAAACCACTAAATAAAGGCAGTGAAATTGTTATGTTTTAATTGAAATACTTTATAGAAAAGTATATGGCTTAAGAGTTAAGATTAATTAAGCTTAGGAGCTTTAATTAAAATACTTAAAATCATATTTAAGTGATTGACCTTTTCGAAGAAGCTTGTAAAAAGTACCTTATTTAAAAGGCATATTTTTTGGAGGGGTGGTCGAGCGGTTTAAGGCACCGGTCTTGAAAACCGGCGTGCAGGAGACTGTACCGTGGGTTCGAATCCCACCCCCTCCGCCACTAAAGTTTGCACAACTTATAATGTATTTGTTTTTTTTAAGGTTATGTGAGTAAGATAACTAAGACTGGGATTCTAAATTGTCCAACTTTCTTTTCATTATAGGCATGAACTATAATATCTCTTTTCCCTGATTTAGAGAAACACAACACCAGATAAAAATAAAAGCTCTACTATAGATAGAGCTTTTAAAGCGATTTGAGTCGTACAATAAATTAAAATTTATAAGCAACACCAACTCTAAAATCATTGGTTTGGTAATCAAGCTCTAATTTATCTTTAGCAAATTTCTGTTTACCAAAATCTGAATAGCGATATTCTGCACGTAAAATGACATTATCAGCCATCGCAAAATCAACACCGCCACCCAGGGTGTAACCCACCATCATTTTTGTATCTGATAAGCTAGAAGAACTTATTTCCTGACCTTCCATCTCAATTAACCGTGAAAAGGTATTTTGAATCTGCGCATAAGCAACACCACCAGCAATATAAGGCACAATACGATCAACTGCAAAACCTATACGTACTCGTGTAGCACCAGACCATTTTTGTTTTAAAGTGCTACTATAAATTTTAGTAGCTCCCGTTGTTTTATCTACTTGCTCTGTTTCCCTTGTAGGCCTTACAGGCAAAGCTGGTAGTCTCTCGTGTGAATGTCCTGGAACTGGAGATCTAGCTTCTAATCCTTGCTGTTGTGCTTCTTGTTGTGAACTATGTGGCTGTGCTACTGAAGGACTTTGAGCTTGAGTATGTGTTTGTTGCATTTGCGTTTGGCTTGATAAAGATAACAATTGACTCGATTGCATTGCATCTGTCCGTTTTGATCTAGTATGCTTCCTCTCCCGTCCTGCAGATGTTGTGCTTTCATTGCTTGGGCTATTTGCATTAGCTGTGTGAGATTCTGAAATTGCTGAGTAATTCATGATTTGCCGCTGTGATACAGATGCATATCCATATAATTGATGTCTTTCATTTTCTACACTTGGTTCTTCTTCTATTTCTTCTACCTCTTCTATTTCCTCTAGCTCTAATCCTTCAAAATTTCTTTTTGCAACAACCTTTGTATCCTGTTTATTAGACCAAACGATATCCGTATCAACACCTAGAATAAGACTGTTTCCTAAATCAACATTGGCTCCTGCATAAAGACCTCCCATAAAACCGGAAAGTTGAGGCAATGTGTCTTTTTCAACTGGTGTCCATTCTCTCGTACCAGAGCCTTTTTTGGCGTATAAACTAATACCCGTTTTACCTGAAAAGCCACCAATCTGCCCTCCAAGATAGAAACCATTCCAAGAAAAAGTAGGTGCAGAAATAACTGGTGGAACATCAGAATTAGGACTCATTTCAACAGGTGGTGAAACTTGCTTTGACATTTGAGTGGATGAAACAACGGGCCTCGACTCTCGAGGTACCATAATATCTGCTGCATGTGCTATAGAAGCTGTAAATAGAGTGATAATAGATGTGCTAATTAAACATTTCGTGCTCATGAATTACTCCGAAGATAATGTTGAGAACCACATAATGATACATTATCCCCATTACATAATCTTTTCAAAAAGAGCTATAATAAAAATGACACAATCATAAAAAATAAGTTCTACAGAATGTTAAATAATGATTTTGATTATAAGTCAGGAAATTAAGATTGACTGCTAGCTTTTAGCAGATTTCGATTATTGATACAGATAAGCTTAGAAATGTGTGAGGATATTTTTGAGTATGTTCAGGAGATACTTAAAATTAAGGACTAATAAAGGTGCATACTAACACATTGATTTTACATCATAAAAGGAAAATTTTGTCACAAAATTTACAAACTCATAAAAATATTGTAACAGATAGAATATGAAGCGGGGAAATTATACATTAGATTATTAAAAAGAAAACTTTTTTGTTTAATTTAAATTAGATATGAAAGGTGCTCTATGAATAAATTCTTTCCCTTATTAACATTACTCATGGTTTTATATTCTAGCATTTTTGCTTTAGCAGAATCAACTCAAGTAGCAATTTATATGCTGGAAGAAAACAATGTAAAGAAGTCTATTGGTAAGATTACAATTCAAGAAAATGAATACGGTTTGATTTTTATACCAGATTTATCTGCCTTACCAGAAGGTTTTCATGGCTTTCACGTACATATGTATCCTTCATGTGATACGAAGGATGGTGTGATTGGTGGTGCCGCAGGAGGGCACTATGATCCACAAAATACTAACAAACATCTTGGACCTTACAATGTAAATGGCCATCTTGGTGATTTGCCCATGCTGTATGTTGATGCGCAAGGTCGAGCCACCATGAGTGTTCTTGCTCCACGTATTAGGAAACTTACTGAAATTAAAAACCGTTCGTTGATGGTTCACATAGGAGAAGACACCTTTTCATCAGTAGGTGCTGGTGGTGCGCGTTTGGCATGTGGTATTATAAAATAATCACAATGCTCTTATTTTAGCTTTCTGCCATATTTTTTCTAAAAGAAATATGAGGAGAAATTATAAGGTGGCATTTCTTTCACAGGTAAATGAAGGAAGAAAATGCCACTTTTTTTATGTTTTTTAGTACCATCCAGTAGCAACTTGTGCTTCTTCTGACATACAATCAGGTGTCCATGGTGGATCAAATGTCATAATCACTTCAACGTATGAAACACCTTCAACTGCATTTACAGCATTCTCTACCCACCCTGGCATTTCACCTGCTACAGGACAACCAGGTGCAGTGAGTGTCATTTCGATTTTTACTGAACGATCGTCTTCAATATCAACACGATAAATTAGTCCTAGGTCGTAGATATTAGCAGGTATTTCTGGATCGTAAATCGTTTTAAGAGCAGAGATGATATCATCTGTCATACGCTCAATTTCAGCTTTTGGAATTGTTGATATACAAGTTTTTTCTTCTTCATTTTTTATGTCAACAGATTCAGCAGAGTGACATGCTTCAATTGGTTTAACCATTAAAAAATTTCCTTGCTTTTTCCAATGCTTCAACTAATTGATCAATATCCTCATGATTATTATACATAGCTAATGATGCACGACAAGTAGATGTTAAACCAAAATGCTGCAATAAAGGTTGCGCGCAATGTGTTCCTGCACGTATGGCAACCCCCTGCCGATCAATAAACATCGCGATATCATGTGCGTGAATACCTTCAATTTGAAAAGATATAATAGCACCTTTATTTGGAGAACGGCCATAAATGTGTAATGATTTAACGGTTTCAAGTCCTTCATGTGCATAGGTTGAAAGTGCCATTTCATGCGCGTAAATAGTATCTCTCCCCTTCTCTTGCATATAATCAATGGCAGCTGCTAACCCAATAGCTTCCACTATAGGAGGAGTGCCAGCTTCAAAACGATATGGAGGACTATTATAAGAAACCTTATCAATTGTCACTTCGTTAATCATTTCCCCTCCTCCCTGAAAGGGGCGCATTTCTTCTAGCCGACATTTTTTGCCATAAAGAACACCAATACCCGTAGGGCCATAAATCTTATGACCAGTAAAAACATACCAATCACAATCAAGATCTTGCATATCAACAATTAAATGTACAGCTCCCTGAGAACCATCAATAAGTACAGGAATAGCATTTTGGTGCGCTAGCTTAATCATTTCTTTAACGGGAGGAACAGTCCCTAATATGTTGGACATATGGGTAATAGCAACAAGGCGCGTTCTATCACTTAAAGCTTTTTGGAAGTCTTCAATATGTAAAATACCATTTTCGTCGACTGGTACAAAAATAAGTTTAATGCCTTTTTGTTCACGGATAAAATGCCAAGGAATAATATTTGAATGATGCTCCATAATTGTGAGAACAATCTCATCACCTTCACTCAATTTGGGCATACCCCAACCATAAGCTACAGTATTAATAGCTTCTGTCGCACTTTTCGTAAAAATAATTTCTTGAGCTGATTGAGCATTTAAAAAAGCACGAACTGTTTCACGAGCATTTTCATAAGATTGTGTTACCGTATTTGATAAAAAATGCATTCCTCGATGCACATTGGCATAATGGCACTGATAGAGATTATTCATTGCATTAAGAACGCATTGAGGCTTTTGAGCAGATGCTCCACTATCCAAATAAGCCAACCGCTTACCGTAAATATCATGTTGTAAAATAGGAAAATCACATCGAATTGCTTCTACATTATAATTCAATGTTTGTCCGTAATTTTCCATTTCTATGCCTTAAATATTCTTTTTTAACCACTCACCAATGATATCACTCAAGATAGCTTGAATGTTATCTTGCTTGATGTCATCAATTAATTCAGAAATAAATCCTTTAACTAAAAGCTCACGAGCGATTTTAAGAGGGATACCACGTGCCATCAGATAAAAAAGATATTCATGATTAATTTTCGCAACTGTCGCACCATGACCACACGCAACATTATCAGCAAAAATTTCTAGTTCAGGCTTTGCATTAAATTGTGCATCATCAGAAAGGATAAGGCTATTACAAGCCATGCGTGCATCTGTATTTTGGGCTTTTTGTGCAACATGTATCATCCCTTGAAACGCACCATACGCTTTATCTGTAACAACATTACGTATAATTTCTGTAGAAGTTGATTTTTCTTCAATATGACGAACAGTCATTGTAAGATCACTGTGCGTTTGCCCAGATAATAAATTTATTGCCCGTAGTTGAAAATTAGATTCTTGCCCTTGCAATTCAATATCAATTTCTTGGCGGTTAAGCTGGCTACCTATATTAACTACGTAAAGTGATAATTGAGCATTTTTATCAAGCACTGCGTGAAATCGACTAAATTGTGTAGAATCGAAACCCCTATCTCGGATAAGAATCCACGTAACATTACTATATGCTGCAACATGTAATGAAAATATCGAACTGGCAAAAGTATCTTTATTGCCACCAATTTGGCGTTCAATGATCATAGCTTGACTGTTTTTGCCAATTTTAATGTCTGAAAAAATATGTGATTGTCCACCCATTTGAATATTTTGCAATTCAATTGGATTATCTAATTTTGTATTTTCAGGAATTTGAAAAAGCCAACCATCTGTAACAAAAGCTGTATTTAATTGTGCAATAAAATCTTTATCTGCCGTAACTTGATTAATTTTTGCATGATTTTTTTTCAATGCATCTGCAAGGCTTTCTATTATGACACCTGCTATTTGCGATGACGTACGTATTTTGCCGTTTTCAATAGAAAAGACAACATTTTCTGAAAGTAATGCATCAATTAGTTGCTCATTATTTGTTTCTGAAAAATCACTAATAGATTTTAATAAAGTACGTAAATTAGTATAATGCCAATTTTCAATTTTACGAGAAGGAAGCCCCGTCCTTTGAAATAATTCAATGGCCTGTTTACGTATTGTTTGCACTGCACTATTGCCAGGCAAATGGTCAATACGTTGGACAAATTTATTGATAATATCTTTTTCAACAGCTATCAATTCTTGCTTTGAGTTTATACTCATATTCAATGACCTCAGGCTGTTTTACTGATAATGTCAGTATATCCATTTTGTTCTAGATAAAGCGCTAGTGTTTTATCTCCACTTTTAATAATGCGACCTTGATAAAGGACATGGACTGTATCTGGAACGATATAATCAAGTAAGCGCTGATAGTGAGTAATAACTAAAAATGAACGTTCTAAATTGCGGAGTTTATTGACGCCATTGGCAACAATTTTTAATGCATCAATATCTAAACCAGAATCTGTTTCATCTAAAATACAAAGAGTAGGTTCAAGGAGTGTCATTTGAAGAATTTCAGCTCGCTTTTTTTCTCCACCAGAAAAACCAACATTCAATGGACGTTTAAGCATGGCCATATCTATTTCAAGCTTAGAAGCAATTTCTTTGATGCGCTTGATAAATTCAGGAATTTTAAGCTCTTCATTACCACGAGCTTTACGCTGAGAGTTTATTGCAACTTTTAAAAATTCCATTGTTGCAACACCAGGTATTTCCATTGGATATTGAAATGCTAAAAAAATGCCATACACTGCACGCTCTGCTGGATCCATTTCTAAAATAGATTGTCCATTATAAAGAATATCGCCTTCTGTTACTTCATAATCATTATGGCCAGCAAGTACATATGATAAAGTAGATTTTCCTGCTCCATTTTGTCCCATAATGGCTGCAACTTCGCCGTTTTGAACAGTTAAGTTTAAACCGCGAATAATTTCTGTATTGGCTCCAACAATACGGGCATGCAAATTTTTTATTTCTAACATAATTTAATCCTGGTCTTGCTGTTTTATAATCTAACTCTCATTAAATTTTATCAAATACACGAATTAGCCTACACTACCTTCAAGGCTGATAGCGATGAGCTTTTGCGCTTCAACAGCAAATTCCATAGGAAGTTTTTGAATGACTTCTTTTACAAAACCATTAACAATTAATGCGATAGCTTCTTCTTCAGAAATTCCCCTCTGCATCACATAAAAAAGCTGATCATCAGAGATTTTTGATGTTGTTGCTTCATGTTCAAAGTGAGCTGTTGCATTTTTTGCTTCAATATAAGGAACTGTATGAGCACCGCAATTGTTCCCAATTAATAAACTATCGCATTGAGTAAAATTACGTGCATTTTGCGCTTTTCTATGTGCTGTGACTTGCCCGCGGTAAGTATTGTTTGAAAAACCGGCAGAAATGCCTTTAGAAATAATACGACTTGAGGTGTTTTTGCCTAAATGGATCATTTTAGTACCAGAATCGATTTGTTGATAACCATTTGCGACAGCAATAGAATAAAATTCTCCACGTGAATTGTCACCACGTAACAAACAAGACGGATACTTCCAAGTAATTGCAGAACCAGTTTCAACTTGTGTCCATGAAATTTTGGAATTATTTCCCCGACAATCTCCACGTTTAGTTACAAAATTATAGATCCCCCCCTTCCCTTCTTTATCACCAGGGTACCAATTTTGTACTGTAGAATATTTAATTTCTGCATTTTTGAGCGCAACAAGTTCAACAACAGCAGCATGAAGCTGATTTTCATCACGTTGAGGTGCTGTACATCCTTCAAGATAAGAAACATAAGAATCTTCATCTGCAATAATCAATGTCCGTTCAAATTGACCTGTATTGCGTTCATTAATCCTAAAATAGGTTGAAAGCTCCATAGGGCAACGAACCCCTTTAGGAATGTAAACAAATGAACCATCTGTGAAGACAGCAGAATTTAAAGCAGCATAATAATTATCACCAGTTGGTACAACTGTTCCTAAATATTCTTTAATAAAGGAAGGATGTTCGATAATTGCTTCTGAAATAGAACAAAAAATAACACCGGCACGTGCTAATTCTTTTTTAAATGTCGTCACAATAGAAACAGAGTCAAAGACTGCATCAACGGCTACTTGTCCTGATCCATAAATATTATCATTAAGAGGAGAGCGATCAGCTTGTTTTCTTACCCCTGCTAAGATTTCTTGTTCTTTAAGAGGAATACCAAGCTTTTCATACGTTGCTAATAATTCAGGATCAACTTCATCTAAAGATTTTGGCCCCGTATGATTTTTAGGAGCAGCATAATAATAAAATTCTTGAAAATTAATTTTGGGATATTCAACACGCGCCCACTGAGGCTCTTCCATTGTAGTCCAACGATGAAAAGCTTGTAAACGCCAAGCTAGCATCCATTCAGGTTCATTTTTTTTTGCAGAAATGAATCGGATAATATCTTCATTTAAGCCTTTTGGTGCTTTATCCGTTTTAATATTGGTTTTAAAGCCATATTTGTATTGATCAACGTCTATCTCACGTACCTGGCGTATCGTCTCTTGTACTGCCGGCATCAGTTTTCTCCATTCTTACCGGCTTCAAGGACCGGTGATTAAAGATCTTATTTTTACAAGACCAAAGCGAGTACTTCAGTTTTTAAAATATATGCAAAAGAGGAAAATTTCAATCAAGCTTTAAAATTAGCTTTATTTTTTTAATGACAAATTTTATTTTTTACTATTACTTATTATTTGAGAAAAGACCAATAAAAAATCATCAATATCTTCAGATGTTGTACAGCGTCCTGTTGAAACACGAATTGCACCGTTTGGAATGTGGTACCCCATTGCTTCTAAGGTTTTACTTTGTTTTACTTTTCCTGAAGAACAAGCAGAACCTGCCGATACAGCAAATCCTGCCAAATCAAAACTAATTTGCATTGTTTCAGCTTTGATATTTTGTACAGAAAAATAAGTGGTATTAGGTAAACGCTGGACGTTTTTACCAAAAATTTCAACGTCATTGCTAATTTGTTGGAGGCCGTTTTCTAATTTATCGCGTAAGTAAAGTAACCTTTCTACTTCTTCTTGTGTAAAAGGATCACTCATCGCAGCTCCAAAAGAAGCAATAAGTGGTAACGCTTCTGTTCCACCACGCAGTCCTTTTTCTTGCCCACCAGCAATAATAAGGGGTTGCGGCATGAGAAGGTTCCCGCATGAAACAAAAGCACCAATCCCTTTAGGTCCACCGATTTTATGGGCTGATAATATAAAAAAATCACCCCCGAATTGATTGATTTCAATAGGATTTTTATCCACATATTGTACTAAATCAACAATAAGAATACCTCCAGCGTCTCGAACAATGGCAGCTATTTCTTTTATTTTTTGAACAACACCAGTTTCACCATTAGCTGCTTGAATAGCAACAAGGGGTAAGCCTTTTGTATTATCGTGAGAAGACAATAAGAGTTTTAGATTATCCTGTTGGATTAAACCATTGTGATCAACAGTAACTTTACTGATCAATTCTTTAGAAAAACGCCCCCCTTGTGCAATAGATGGATGCTCACTTGCACCAATATAAAGGTGAGAAAATTGAACTTTAGAATACCCCATGTTATAAAAAGGGGTCAGTAATGTCATTGCTGCTTCACTCGCGCCGGATGTGAATATAATGTGATTTGGGTTTGCATTAAGTCTACTGGCAATTTGCCGGCGTGCTTTTTGCAATAAAGCTTTAGCAGCACGGCCTTCTGCATGAACAGATGATGGGTTACCAAATGTTTCTAAAGATTCGAATAATGCTATTTTTGCTTTTTTTGTAAGCGGTGTTGTTGCATTATGATCAAAATATCGGCGTTTTACGGCCATTTTAAATCCCAACCAGTAATTTTATTAATTGATTTTAAGAAAAATAATGCAATTTTCTTGAAAAATGCACCTAAAACAGAATATCTAACGATTAATAAAGTAAAATCATATAAATAAATTTTATATGAAAGTTAATCAAGGTCAATGAGAGCCTCTTTAAACTTTAAGGAGCAGTGAATGCCAGAAATCATTTTTAACGGTCCTGCAGGCCGTCTTGAAGGACGTTATCAGCCGTCACAACAAAAAAATGCACCAATTGCAATTATTCTGCATCCTCATCCTCAGTTTGGTGGAACAATGAATAATAAAATCGTTTATGATTTATTTTATATGTTTCAGCAACGTGGATTTATTACTTTACGTTTTAATTTTCGTGGTATTGGTCGCAGTCAAGGCGAATTTGATTATGGAACGGGAGAGCTTTCAGATGCTGCTGCTGCACTTGATTGGGTGCAAACACAGCATCCTGATTCTAAAAATTGTTGGGTAGCAGGATATTCGTTTGGTGCGTGGATTGGTATGCAACTTTTAATGCGTCGACCAGAAATTGAGAGCTTTATATCTGTTGCTCCTCAACCTAATATTTACGATTTTTCATTTCTTGCTCCTTGCCCTTCTTCTGGCCTTATAATTCATGGGGATATCGATAAGGTTGCTCCCCCAAAAGATGTTCAAGCTCTTGTAGATAAATTAAAAACGCAAAAAAGTATTACTATTACACAAGAAACACTAGAAGGTGCTAACCACTTTTTTAGTGGATGTCATAAAGAACTTATTGAACGATGTTCACAATATTTAGACAATCATCTTGCGGGCGAGTTGTCAGGTTATCCACGTGAAATATTGGCACTTTCTTGAAAGTATTAAAAAAAAGATCATACTAGTGGCTAAACGGTATTTCGTAAGAAGTATTTTGAATTTATAGTATACTTTTTTATAAATACAAAGCTATGCTGTGCAATTAATGATATGAACAGAATCAATAGTTAAGCAAAATATATCAATGTCATTTCTTGAAGTTTCTTTCATGTGTTCTTTATTGGCTTAACATTTTTAGTTTCTTTGTAAATTATGTACATACCATGTGTATAAAATAATGATGAGCTTTCAGCTATAAAAACGGATAGTTAATATTTAAGGAAGAAATCCATGTTTGCCTTTAAATCTGAGTTTTTACATATTATGAGCGAACGTGGTTTTATCCATCAAATTTCAGATGAAAAAGGCCTAGATGATCTTTTTTCAAAAGAGATTGTAACTGCTTATATTGGATTTGATCCCACTGCTTTAAGCCTTCATGCTGGAAGTCTTCTTCAAATTATGATGCTCCATTGGCTACAAAAGACAGGTCATCGCCCCATTGTTTTAATGGGGGGTGGAACAGGTATAATCGGTGACCCCTCTTTTAAAGATGAAGCGCGGCGTCTTTTAACACAAGATGATATTGCTAAAAACATTGTTAGCATTGAAAAAGTTTTTGCTAATTATTTAACATTTGGTAATGGAGAAACTGATGCACGCATTGTCAATAATGCTGAATGGTTGTGTGATTTAAAATATCTAGAATTTTTGCGTGATATAGGAAAACATTTTTCAGTCAATCGTATGTTATCATTTGATTCTGTTAAACTCAGACTTGAACGTGAGAATTTTTTATCATTCCTTGAATTTAACTATATGATTTTGCAGGCTTATGATTTTGTTGAACTTAATAAGCGCTATGGATTACGTGTGCAAATGGGTGGTTCAGATCAATGGGGTAATATCATCAACGGCATTGAATTGGGACATCGCTTGGGAGCGCCGCAGTTATATGCATTAACCTCACCATTGCTTACAACTTCTTCTGGTGCAAAGATGGGCAAATCATTGAATGGTGCAATATGGCTTAATTCAGATATGCTTTCACCTTATCAATTTTGGCAATATTGGCGTAACACAGAAGATGCTGATGTTATACGATTTTTAAAACTGTATACTACGTTGCCAATGAATGAAATTGCTAGACTTTCTAAATTACAAGGCACTGAACTTAATGAAGTAAAGAAGATTCTTGCAACAGAAATTACAGCCATGTTACATGGGCAGGCTCTTGCTAATGCAGCTGCAGAAACTGCACGTAAGACTTTTGAAGAAAAAACACTTGCAGATAATCTTCCAACTATTGAAGTTAACGCTACAGAATTAAAAATAGGTACTGGATTGCTTTCTCTTTTAGTACAAGCAGGATTAGCCAAGTCCAATAGTGAAGCACGACGACATGTTCAAGGTGGTGGTGTACGTGTGAATGATGAAATTGTTGAAGATGAAACGCGCCTTATTTTGGAAGATGATGTCAATGAAATAGGAGTAATTAAGCTTTCCTTTGGTAAGAAGAAGCATGTCTTAGTTAAGCCGTTATAAGTTATCTCTATTCTTAATCTCTTTTTGTAATTTCTTATATTTTGTTAAATCATAAAAATTTTAACTTCTTATAATGATCAAGTTCTCGTAATTCATTTTTATTATACGTAATAATATGTATATAATTGAAGCGTTACTATATTATGTAATCTGAAATTTGATACTTGTAAAAAAGAAAGAAAGTGCAATGACAAAACCAACGAAAGGTGATATCGCTCCTGATTTTGATTTGCCACGTGATGGCGGAGGGCAATTACGTCTTTTTGATCTTCGAGGAAAGCCAGTTGTTTTATATTTTTATCCAAAAGATGATACGAGCGGATGCACAAGTGAAGCAATTGATTTTACACGATTAAAAATAGAGTTTGATAAAATAGGAGTTACCATTATTGGTATATCTCCAGATAATGTTAGCAAACATGATAAATTTAAAACAAAACATGAACTTGATATCATCCTTGTTTCAGATGAGGAAAAAGTTACACTTGGAGCTTATGGTGTTTGGGTTGAAAAAAGCATGTATGGGCGTAAATATATGGGGGTTGAGCGGAGCACCTTTCTCATTGATGCAGCAGGAAAGATAGCAGGAGAATGGCGCAAAGTTAATGTATCTGGACATGCCGAAAATGTCTTAACCGCTGCGCGTGCATTATCTAATTAATAGTTGTGAGTTCAGCTAACATTCTTGATAAGAGTTTAATGTTATTATTCTGAATTTAATTTAGTTTTATCAATTAATGGTTTGATATATCGCGTAATAATACCAGTGAAGATTTTAATATGGTAGATTGGTATCGTCATTCAGTCTTTTCTTCAATTAGAGGGTCTTGTTTGTAAACACGTTGGGCAAGCGCTGCTTCTATAAACGCATCTAAATTACCATTAAGGACAGTTTGTGGATCAGTATTTTCAATACCTGTACGTAAATCTTTAACAAGCTGATAGGGTTGAAGAACATAGGATCTAATTTGATGCCCCCATCCAATTTCCGTTTTAGAAGCTTCAATTGCATTGGTTTCTTCTTCACGCTTTTTCAGTTCTTCTTCATAAAGGCGTGCACGCAACATAGACCAAGCTGTTGCCCTATTTTTATGCTGAGAACGCTCTACTTGGCATTGAACAACAATGCCCGTTTTTATATGGGTAATACGAACCGCAGAATCTGTTGTGTTAACATGTTGTCCTCCAGCTCCTGATGCACGGTAGGTATCAATACGGATATCTGACTCTGAAATATCAATTTCAATATTATCATCAACAACGGAGTAAACCCAAACACTTGCAAAAGAAGTATGACGTCTTGCATTCGAATCAAAAGGTGAAATGCGTACCAAGCGATGAACGCCTGATTCTGTTTTTAGCATACCATAAGCATTATGCCCTTTTACGAGAATCGTAGCTGATTTTATACCAGCTTCTTCTCCGTCATGAATTTCTAATATTTCAACTTTCATTTTATGCTGTTCAGCCCAGCGGATGTACATGCGTAAAAGCATAGAAGCCCAATCTTGGCTTTCTGTTCCCCCTGCCCCAGCGTGAATCTCTAAATAAGTATCATTTGAATCCGCTTCTCCTGAGAGAAGCAAATCAATTTGCCGTTTATCTATCTCACTTTTAAGTTTACGTATTGTATTTTCTGCATCAGTGATAATTTCTTCATCATTTTCTTCTTCGCCCATTGCAATTAATTCAATACATTCTTCAAGTGTTTGCGTAAATAATCGAATACCATTTATTGAATCTTCAAGACATTGACGCTCACGCATCATATCTTGCGCTTGTTGTGTATCATTCCAAAGTGACGGATCTTCAGCTTTTTGATTGAGATATTCAAGACGTTTTAATGACTGATCCCAGTCAAAGATGCCTCCTTAGCAATTTAATAGCCTGCTGTATTTCATCAACCAAAGTTTCTATTTCTGCTCGCACAATTTAACCCCTTAGTTTTAATTTTTTCGTTATAAATTCTTTTATTTGATATCAATAATAGCAATAAGAATGAATATTATGCTCTCATAAACTTATCTGATTATAGCTATAGTGTAGAAATAATTGCATATCATTCATAGTTATATCTACCATATGAAAAAAATACTTTTCAATTAATATAGCCCACCAGAACCATTTTGAAGGGCTTTATTAACCTGCGGAGAAGTGGTTGCCGTGGGAACACCTTCTTGGAACGAATTAGTTTCACCAATAACCTGATATACATCAGAGGGTCCCGTTCCTGGTTTGAATGCTTCTAAAATAACATCATTATCATTAGCTTTAGCAAGCATACCGGTTTTACGGTTAATTTTCATTAAAATCATACCTTTTGGCATTTTAAATGGCACGTTTGGCTTGTCTTTTAAAGCGGCTTGCATAAACTCACCAAAAATAGGTGCTCCCAATGAACTTCCCGTTCCAGTGCGTCCTAATGAAGCTGGTTGATCATAGCCAATGAAAACGCCAACCACAAGATCAGGTGTAAATCCTATAAACCAAGCATCTTTTGATTCATTAGTTGTACCTGTTTTGCCAGCAATATGCCGATTAAGATAACGCAAACGTGCAGCGGTTCCACGCTGGATAACTCCTTCCATCATTGACGTAATCTGATAAGCTGTCATAGGATCAAGAACTTGCTCTCGTTCATCAATTAATGTTGGTTCGCTTTGATTATTCCATGATTGAACATTACAATTTTCACAAAGACGATCATCATGATGGTAAATAGTCCTTCCATAACGATCTTGAATTCGATCTATAAAAGAAGGTTTAATCGAATGCCCTCCATTTGCAATAACTGAATAAGCTGTTACTATCCGTAAAACTGTTGTTTCACTAGCTCCTAAAGCCATGGAAAGATAAGGCTGCAATTTATCGGTAACTCCAAAACGTTCTGCATATTCAGCAACCAATGGCATTCCCATATGATGAGCAAGCCGTACGGTCATAAGGTTACGAGAATGTTCAATACCGTAACGCAATGTTGAAGGCCCGGCAAAAGTACCACCATAGTTTTTGGGTTGCCAAATTTGACCATTACTTTGAAGAATCTCAACAGGACCATCCAAAACTACTGATGCTGGTGTATATCCATTATCCAGTGCTGCTGCATAAACAAAAGGCTTAAATGCAGAACCAGATTGGCGATAAGCTTGTGTTGCACGATTAAATTCGGATTCAGAGAAGGAAAAACCACCAATCATTGCAAGAACGCGTCCTGTATGAGGATCCATAGCGACAATGGCTCCTTCAATCTTTGGTATTTGTTGCAAACGATAGACATCGTCTGTATTTGATATTTTTTCAACAAAAATGACATCACCAACATGTAGGACATCTGATAAATTTTGAGCAGTTGTTCGACGGTCATTTTCGCCAATAACATTCAATGCCCATTTTGATTGCTCTATAGATAATGCAGCAATTACTCGTTCTTTTGATAATAAACCTGAATTTTCACGCTTTGGCTGCAAACCTATCTCTACTTTATCAGCGCTAGAAGACAGAACAACTGCTAAATTCCATTCAGGTACATCACTTAGTCCAGTGATATCTGCAAGTGCTATACCCCAATCATCTGTAATATCGATATGTTTATAAGCTCCACGCCACCCTTGTGAATGATCAAATTTAATTAAACCATTTTGCAAAGCACGCCGCGCAATAAGTTGTAAATGTGGGTCAAGTGTTGTACGAACTGAAAGACCACCTTCATAAAGTGTTATAGCTCCGTAGTGATGCATTAAATGACGACGTACTTCTTCAGTAAAATACTCTGCAGCAAAAACATAACTATCGCTCCCACGCACTTTTACTCCCAAAGGTTTTTCTTTAGCTTGTTTACCTTGCTCTTGTGTTACATATTTATTTGCCACCATCCGATCTATAACCCAATTACGTCGCTCAATAGCGCGTTGTGTATTTTTAAATGGATCATAATTTCCTGGTCCCTTAGGAAGAGCTGCCAGATAAGCGCATTCTTCTAAAGTAAGTTCGTGGACAGATTTATTAAAGTAAGTCAATGAAGCTGCTGCGACACCATAAGTACCACGCCCCAGATAAATTTCATTAAGATAAAGTTCAAGAATATGATCTTTAGAGTAAGTCTTCTCGATACGTATAGCAAGAATAGCTTCTTTTAATTTACGTTCAAATGTTGCTTCTGAATTTAAAAGGAAATTTTTAGCAACTTGTTGTGTAATGGTTGATGCTCCTTCTGGACGTCGGCCAGAACCGATATTAATGATATTGTTAATTAAAGCTCTAGAAAGACCTTCAGGGTCTAAACCAAAATGGTTATAAAAATTTTTATCTTCAGCTGAAATAAAAGCTTCTTTAAGAAGATTTGGAATTGATTCGATTGGTAAATAGAGGCGATGTTTCGTCGCAAATTCTGCCATAAGACGACCATCGGCTGCGTGAACACGTGTCATCACAGGTGGTTCATACAATGAGAGGACCTCATAATCAGGAAGTTCATCAGCTTGGCTACTCGTCATTGCTACCCATACCATAACTCCACAAAATCCAAGAGCTGTGAGGGAACTAAGCAGATATCTAAAAAAAGTCATCATTGAAACGAATATCGCTTTCTTTAAAATTGATCAAAGGAAACATATTTTAATTTTATCATTACTAGGTGTTATTAAATTAAAACAAATGCAAGATTAATCTCTATTATTTTGTTATCAAAATTTAATATCAATACTCTACTTTTTCAAATATTTAAGGAA
Source organism: Bartonella sp. WD12.1 (assembly GCF_002022415.1). Lineage (GTDB taxonomy): Bacteria > Pseudomonadota > Alphaproteobacteria > Rhizobiales > Rhizobiaceae > Bartonella. Next base: position 775,427 of record NZ_MUBG01000001.1, on the reverse strand, counting down.
ACTGCATAATTTCCTTCCGATACTGGGCAAATTGACGAATAGAATGGGCAAGAGAAACAACTATTTGATTCCTCCACTCAGAATTATTTAATAATTTCTCATCTTCTTTATTAGATAAATAGCCTATTTCTATCAATACAGAAGGTACATCTGGAGCTTTTAAAACTTGAAAATCAGCGTATCTATGAGGATTTTTAATTAGATTAATATTATTATTTGACAAGTTTAAAATAATAAGATCAGCAAAATTAAGCGAAAGTATATGAGTTTCACGCCTAGCTAAATCAATTAAAATATCTGTAACTTCATGCGATTCTTCTGCAGGCAGTCCATCAAGAAGATCTGCGTTATTTTCGACTTCAGCTAAAGTTTTTGCAATTGCATCAGAGGCTTTATCAGACAAGGTGTAGACTGTAGCACCACGAAGAGAAGGAATATTAATACTATCTGCGTGGATAGATATGAAAAGATCGGCATTAAAATTTTGTGCTTTTTTAACTCTTTCACTTAACCTTAGAAACATGTCGCAATCGCGTGTTAAAATCACATTAATATCAGAGTCTTTTTCTAATTCATCTTGCAATGCACGGGCAAAAGCTAATGTTATATTTTTTTCTAAGATTCCAGTAATGCCTTGTGCACCACTGTCAATTCCACCGTGACCAGGATCAAGCACGACATGAAAATGATGCTTTGGATTGGACTGTTTTTTTATATTTTGGTCGGTTTTTTGTTGTTTTGTCGAAATTTCATTAAATTTTTTCTGTGTATTTTGGGTGATATCAATCAACACCTGCCATAAACCATTCTCTAATTTTTGCACTGTACTGTTTTCAATAATAAAAGAGGTTTTGCTGGTCAGAGTGATGTATGAGGTTTGTGTATTGGAAAAACTATAATGTACATCGGATAGCATACTTGATAGTATATTTTGTTTGTTTGGAGGCATATTTTGTGTTGAAAAGTCAACTGGAGGTAGCTTGATAAGCAAACGTGAAGGGTTATCAGAAATTTCTAAATGAAAATTTGGTTTAGCATTAAAAACTGCGATAATACGTGTAGATGTATTATCACCAATTGTTCGCAGGCTAATAAGTTTTAACGCATCCGCACCTTGAATATATGTTTGAGATATCAAAAAAAAGGATAAATAGCATATAAAATACCAAATAATATTCCAATAGACTGCTTTCAGCATTCTGACGGAGAATTGTTTAATCATTTAAGTAAAACACTTTTTCTGTATTAATAAATTGGTTTTATTGTGTAAAATTACACTGTAAATATAGGTTATATTATTTCAATAATCGATCTTAGTCTTCTTCATAAATGTTGAATCTTTTAACTACAATTATCAAAAAAAATAAAACTGGGAGAATGGATGCATTATAATGGTGCGTATTTGTAGTTGTTACTTGCCAAAAGCATGATATCAACATAAAAGAATATTTACGCTCTTTAAGCGATATAACCATCTATTATTGACTTAAATTATCAATAATTTTGTTAAGTTATCTTTGAAGGTTTATCGTATATTATGCGTTTAGGCTTTTTATAGGTGATAAGTCTTCATACCTTAAAAAGCAGGATTATGTTATTTTAAATTCGCTGGTTCGGATATCCGAACTATTTTCAAAATTGTTTTGCCGGAGACTTATAAAAACGTGAGTCATACAAAACAGATGGAACTGATGATTGTAAATATCGTAAACGCTGTAACGTGTTTGCGAACGAAAGTCCGTGATGTTATGTCGGCACCCCCCTTTTACGGCAGACAGCCTTTTATATTTGCAAGTAGTGATAATGCTTGTTTAGATAAAGTTGTGCGTGTCGCCTTTAGGATTTTAACTTATGTCAAACAAAATGCTTATCGATGCCTCCCATCCGGAGGAAACGCGTGTTGTTGTTGTTCACGGCAACAAAATTGAAGAACTTGACTTTGAGTCAGAACATAAAAAACAGCTTAAGGGGAATATTTATCTCGCACGTATCACACGTGTTGAGCCATCACTTCAAGCAGCTTTTGTAGAATATGGTGGCAATCGCCATGGTTTTTTAACATTTTCAGAAATTCACCCTGATTATTATCAAATTCCTATTGCTGATCGTCTTGCTCTTCTTGAAGAAGAAGAGAAAGCTGCTATTGACGAAAATCAAGCAGATGATCTTGTTGAGGAAATAAAACAGAATACAAAGGGTTCAAGAAAAACAAAAAAAAGTAAGAGCCATAGCGCTCTTTCTGTAGATAGTGAAAACAATATCATATCTGAATCAATAGCAATTGATGATGGAGAAGAAGCACTTGATGGAAATGTTTGTGATGATGATATTGAAATGGTTGGTGCGGAAGATGCTCTTGAAGAGCTCCCTACTTATCAGCGTAAACCGGTACGCCAATATAAAATTCAAGAAGTTATTAAACGGCGTCAAATTTTATTAGTACAAGTGATCAAAGAAGAGCGTGGTAATAAAGGTGCAGCACTCACAACCTATTTATCATTGGCAGGTCGCTATTCAGTTTTAATGCCGAACACGGCACGGGGTGGTGGTATTTCTCGGAAAATTACCAATATACAAGATCGCAAACGGCTCAAAGAAATTGTAAAAGAATTAGCAGTTCCAAAAGGTATGGGTGTTATTCTACGAACTGCTGGAGCTAATAGAACAAAAGTCGAAATTAAACGTGATTATGAATATCTCATGCGGTTATGGGAAACTGTTCGTACTTTAACACTTAAATCAACTGCACCATATTTAGTTTATGAAGAAGGCAATCTAATAAAACGCTCTATTCGCGATCTTTATAATAAAGATATTAATGAAATTCTCGTATCTGGTGATAAAGGATATCGTGAAGCTAAAGATTTTATGCGCATGTTGATGCCAAGTCATGCAAAAGTTGTTCAGCCTTATCGTGATCATATACCGATCTTTACGCGTAATAATATTGAAGCTCAGTTAGATAAAATGTTGCAGCCGCAAGTTGCTTTAAAATCTGGTGGTTATCTTGTTATCAATCAGACGGAAGCACTTGTCGCTATTGATGTAAACTCTGGCCGTTCTACCAAAGAACATTCTGTTGAAAAAACAGCGCTACAAACCAATCTTGAAGCTGCTGAAGAAATAGCTCGTCAATTGCGGTTACGTGATCTAGCAGGCCTAATTGTGATTGATTTCATTGATATGCTTGAAAATCGTAACATTAAGCTTGTTGAAAAAAAGTTGAAAGATTGTTTAAAAAATGATCGTGCCCGTATTCAAGTTGGTCGTATCTCACATTTTGGCCTTATGGAAATGAGCCGTCAACGCATTCGTGTATCAGTTTTAGAAAGTACAATGCAGCCTTGTCCTCATTGTGCTGGAACTGGAAATGTACGATCAGAATCATCAATTGCCTTGCATGTTATGCGCTCAATTGAAAAATATCTTCTTAGTAATTCGCAATATAATATCATTGTGCGGACATCTGCTGTGATAGCACTTTATGTGCTCAACCATAAACGCAGTATTCTTGTTGATTTAGAAACGCGCTTTAAGCTTAATATTAGTATTGAAGCAGATGATAGCGTTGGAGCACAGCATTTAGTTATTTCCAAAGGAACAATGGCAGAAAAAGATCATTTATCTCCAATAGCTATTGAAGATGGTGATAAAGAGGAAGACGAAGATGCAATTTTTATGGAAAGCGAATTAACTCATGACGAGTCCCCTGTTGAAAATAATCAACGGCGTCAGCGTAAAAATCGCCAAAGTGAATTACATGACAACTTTTCTACATCCTCTCATAAAGATGATATTCAAAATAATGAGGATACCCGCCGTCGTGGACGTCGTCGTGGGCATCGTAGAGGTAGGCGTAATCAAAATAACGGTTTTTATCAATCTCGTGTTCCTTATGCTGAACCAGTCGGAGAATTTGCCAAGCAAGCTTTAAAAGAAATTAAAGCAGCGCATCGCCGATATTCTATTCCAGCTGCTGAGCCTGTAGGATTTGATGAACAAAATAGTGATGCAAAATATCGTGTCAATGTGCAACAAAATGCTGTTTTTAAAGCTAAGAAGAATCGTAATGCACATCCCCGAAAGGCATCTCAAGGCAAAAAAATGCCCGAAAATGATAAAAGCGTGACAACATCAACACTTGTTGAAGAAAAAAATGCTACCAACTCTATTCGTAAATCTAAAACAAAAAAAGAGAATAAACAAACTCGTGAGATAACTGAAGAAATCTCGACAGATACAAAAAAATCAACACGTCAAACGCGAAAAAAGGCTGTTACGAAAGAAACAGCTCAAATAACTAAAGTATCAGAAAAAGAACCTATAACCAAGCAAGCTGTTGAACAAGTTTCTACTGAACCTGTTGTTACATCTTCAGTGCCTGAGGGGGAGAATAAAACTGGGCGCATTGGATGGTGGAAGCGCAAAGTTTTCTCTAAGAGCTAAACAATTAAAAAACGCTATAGAATAATTCTATAGCGTTTTTAGATATAAACAAAATATAAAAAGCTTTTAAAGTTTTTATATTACTTGTTATTATTTTTTCTGAGCTTTCTCTTGCTCAGCACGCATACGATCTTCAATTTCTTTTTGTTTTGCTTGGATAGTTTGCTGTAACTTCATTTGTTTTTGTTGAAAAGTTTTTTCGTCTATACCAGGACCTGTGTATGCAGCTTTAAATCCGCTAAGAGAAAATTCGATAGGATTAGCACCACCCCGAATATTAGTTGTAATTATAACCATTTTCGAACCAGCTTTCATGGCAGAAACTAACTTGTCACTTAAAACATCATTGGCAATACAACTTGCTCCGTTACAAACAACGTAAGGAATTTTCATAGAGAAGTCATTTCCAATTTGGATATGAACGCCTTCTGGTAGAAGACGATTCGTAGGTACTTGAATACCTATACGTTTTTCTTCCTTTTTTCCTTTTACTTCAACTAAATTAACAGCAGTCAAAGGTTGACCAATCTCTGATATAACAGAGTTCATTGTGTTACAAATGTTAATATCATTCTGCTTACTGCAAACTTTGTACCAACCTTGAGATAAATTCTCTGCACCTGCTGGAGTATAGGCCATGAGAAAAAAAGTAGCGGCTCCAGCCAATACTGAAATAGCAGTATAGGTATTTTTGTGCGACATAATTAAGCTAATCCTTTCAATGTGCTTGTATGATGATCCCAATAGAAGGATATTAAGTTGATTTTTAATCAACTGTATTAAAATTAATCAAAAAAATAACACTTCTTTGTATTTTTCATTATATACAAAGAGAAAAGTAAAATCTAGAGAGAGAAAACAATTAAATAATTGATTGAATTTTTGTACAATTTATATGATTCATTTTTTTCTCAATTGCTTTATTTTTGATAAAATTTATTCATAAAATGCTTCGCATAATGAATAAAACTAAATTTGTATAAACGAATTACTATTGCGCTATTATTAAATGTTATTCTACAGTTCGTATCGTTTAAAATTTTCTCTTGCTTTTATAATTTTTCTTCTGTGCCATGATGTGATTGCAAATGGTATTGCAATGCGTGAAGCGCCAAAACTACCAGATAAATTTGAATATTTTCCTTATGCTTCCCCCAATGCAAACAGTAAAGGCAAAATCACCTATGGTGTTGTTGGAACATTTGATGGTTTAAATCCCTTTGTTATTCGTAGTTTTCGGACAACTGCACGAGGGCTTTTTGCAGATGAGCAACTTTCTGGCCTTGTTTATGAAACAATGATGGTACGTTCTCGTGATGAATCTTTTACACTTTATCCTCTTTTAGCAGAAAAAGTTGAATTAAATGATGAACGTACAGAGATTACTTTTTTTCTTAATCCAAAAGCGCATTTTTCAGATGGGAAGCGCATAACAATTGAAGATGTCTTATTCACTGTTAATCTTCTTAAAGACAAGGGCAGACCTCCATTTGATAGGTACATGAAGCGTATAGAATCTATCGAAGTAATTAATAATCATTGTATTAAGATGCGCTTTCCACAATCACAGGATCGTGAATTTCCGCTTATTTTAGCAGGTGTAATGCCAATATTACCCAAACATGCTATTAATGTTGATGATTTTGAAAAAAACGGTTTAGTTAAAATTCCAGGAAGTGGTCCTTATATTATTGAACATGCTGATCCTGGTGAACGCATTATCTATAAACGTGATCCCAATTATTGGGGGAGAGATCTTCCTGTTAATAAAGGATTGCATAATTTTGACATTATTCAAATTGAATACTTTCGAAATGATACAGCACACTTTGAAGCTTTTAAAAAAGGTGTTGTCGATATCTTTATTGAAGAATCTTCTAATCCAAATCGCTGGCGACTTGCTTATAATTTTCCGGCTGTTCATGAGGGGCGCATTATCAAAGAATCTTTTTCAAAAGGGACACCTGCTGATACTATTGGTTTTGTTTTTAATACCCGTCGTACTATTTTTAAAGATAAAAAAGTGCGACAAGCATTATCAATGCTTTTCGATTTTGAATGGGTTAATCGTCATCTTTTTAATAATATCTATACAAGAACAGAAGGTTATTGGGCAGGATCTATACTTTCATCTGTAGGAAAACCAGCAAGCGAAGAAGAAAAAAGGCTCTTAGCTCCTCATTTTAATGCAGTTCTTCCCGAAGTGATGAATGGAAGCTGGCGTCTTGTTAAAACAGATGGCTCAGGTATGGATCGGCTTATTATGCAAGCAGCTTGGAAACTTTTGCAAGAATCAGGTTTCACCAGAAAAAACAACAAGGTTATTGCTCCGGATGGTTTGCCATTTCAATTTGAGATCATGACTCAAACACTCGATGAAGAAAAAATTGCTCTTGCATTTCAAAGTACATTATCACGTTTTGGTATTAATATTGAGATAAGGACCGTCGATGATACCCAATATCAAAATCGCTTAAGTGTATTTGATTATGATATGATTATTGCAAAATTAAAGAATTCTCTATCACCGGGCAATGAACAAATAAACCGTTGGGGTTCGGTTTCTAAGAATTTGAAAGGAAGTTTTAATTTTGCAGGAACAGCTGATCCTGCTATAGACGCGATGATAACCGCAATGCTCAATGCACGTTCTGATGCTGATTTCATTGCAGCAGTGCGTGCTTTGGATAGAGTTCTTATTTCTGGTAGCTATTATATACCATTGTACCACTTGCCCGAACAACGAGTAGCACGTTGGTCATATATTAAACACCCTGTTTATACATCCTTATATGGGTATTATCTTCCAACTTGGTGGCGTGAGTAAAAGAAAAACAAATAAAAACAATTTTATAAATTGTTTTTATAATTTCGTTTTTCATGATTCCATTTAGGTTACAATTATAAAAAGGGATTTTATTGTTTAGATTATTTGAACTTGCAGCATTAGGTTACATAATAAGAAAAGTTATAGAAAATAAAAATCTTTATATAAATTCTAATGCATATTTTAAAAGGAGAATATCGGATTTAGTTGCTAGTTTATAAAAGTAGTGCCTCACACAATTGGTATTTACTTATAGTATCTAGGAACGGCCATATAAAGAGAATAATATAACAACATTATTTCATGTTATTTCGAAGGAAAATGAAATATTCTAGATATAAAATATTTTTACAGCAGTTTTTCAAACTATGAAATGCAATGTAAATACGATTTTAAACTTAAAGGTTATTATTACATAAACAATACTATAAGATCTTGAAAAGAACTTTGTGCCTTTATCGTGAATCAAAAATGTTTATATGAAAGAGTAAAAAGTCGATTTTTATAGAATTTGCGCAAAAATTAACCATGGTTATGTTTAAAAAAGCTAGAAAATGCCGAAATTGCTAAGCAGGACATTGTTCTGTTATTGTTGCAAGTTGTGTCATAATCGTTTCTGCACCTGAAAGTCTTTCATCAGCTGTGGGCCAATCACGAATAAAAATAATACTTTGATCTGGTCGGATTTTTGCCAGAGAGCCTTGTTCTCCAATCCATTTAATAAGGCCAGCACTGTTTTCAAAATAATTATTACGAAACTGCACAACAATACCCTTTGGGCCAGCATCCAATTTTTCTACATGCGCTTTTTTACATAATGCTTTAATATAAACAATCTTAAGAAGATGTTGGACTTCAGTTGGAAGAGAACCGAAACGATCCACCAATTCAGCTCCTAATTGGTTGATTTGTTGCAAATCATCAAGTTCTACTAAACGGCGGTAAAGACTCATACGCAGTGATAAGTCAGGCACAAAACTTTCTGGTATTATTGCTGTTATACCAAGTGAAATTTGGGGTGACCATTGGCCATCTTCATTGTGTTTACCATCCTTTAATTCGGCAACTGCTTCTTCAAGCATTTTTTGATAGAGCTCAAATCCAACCTCTTTAACGTGCCCTGATTGCTCTTCGCCTAAGAAATTACCTGAACCGCGAATATCCATGTCATAACTAGCTAATTGGAAGCCTGCACCCAATGTATCGAGAGATTGCAAGACTTTAAAACGGCGATCAGCAGCAGGCGTTAAAACTTTACCGGCAGGAAAAGTAAAAAGTGCATAAGCGCGTTGTTTTGAACGCCCTACCCTGCCACGCAACTGATAAAGTGAAGAAAGACCGAACATATCAGCACGGTGCACAATTAATGTATTTGCGGTTGGAATATCAAGACCTGATTCAATGATGGTTGTTGAAAGCAGTACGTCATATTGTCTATCATAAAATGCATTCATAATATCATCAAATTGTGTAACTGGCATTTGACCATGAGCTACAGCAAATTTAAGTTCAGGTACGTGTGTTTTAAGATATTCTTCTACATAGGGAAGATCAGAAATACGAGGACAAACATAAAAACTCTGTCCGCCCCGATAATATTCACGAAGCAATACCTCGCGTATAACAATTGCATCGAAAGGTGAAATAAAAGTTCGAACCGGTGTTCTACCAATGGGTGGAGTTGCTATTAATGAAAGTTCACGCAGTCCTGATAAAGCAAGCCCTAAGGTTCGTGGTATAGGAGTGGCTGAAAGCGTGAGAACATGAATATCACTTTTAATTTCTTTTAAGCGTTCTTTATGCTTAACACCAAAATGCTGCTCTTCATCAATGATAAGTAGCCCCAACCGTGAAAAATTAATTGATTCACTAAGTAATGCATGTGTTCCAATGGCAATATCAATTGTACCATTTGAAATATCTTTTTTGACTTGCGCTAATTCTTTGGCTTTTACAAGCCTTGAAACATGGCCAATTTTAACAGGTAACCCTTGAAAACGTGAGATAAAAGTCTTGTAATGTTGCCGTGAGAGCAAAGTTGTAGGCACAACAACAGCAACTTGATAACCATTTAATGCAGCAACAAAAGCACTTCGAATAGCAACTTCTGTTTTTCCAAAACCAACATCACCACATATTAAACGGTCCATTGGTTTTCCTGCTGCTAAATCACCTAAAACTGCATCAATTGCATCTATCTGATCTTCTGTTTCTTCATAAGGAAAGCATGCAACAAATTCATCAAACAATCTAATTGGTGGAATTAACGCAGGTGCAGAGCGTGTGGCGCGTTCTGCAGCTATACGGATCAATTGGCCAGCAATTTTCAATAAATGTTTTTTTAGTCGCGCTTTACGTGTTTGCCAAGCAACGCCGCCTAACTTGTCTAACGTTACATCTGTATCTGCTGATCCGTAACGTGATAAAAGTTCAATATTTTCAACAGGTAAAAATAATCGATCACCTTCAGCATAATTGATTTCGAGACAATCACGTAAAATTCCAGCTGTCATGATGGTTTTAAGACCGATAAACTGTCCAATACCATGATCAATATGCACAACAATATCACCAGAATTTAATGTAGCAATTTCAGAGATAAAATGCGCATTATGCTTGCGCCGTTTTGATGACCTTATTAACCGATCACCAAGGATATCCTGTTCGGCTATAATAACAAAATCGTCAATTTCAAAACCGTGCTCAATTGCTATGATAGCTGCCGATACCTGATCATGTGATGTTGCCTTTACAGCTTGTAGTGACTTTGCAATTTCTATTTTTTTCAATCCGTATTCATCAAGAATCTGCAACAAGCGATTCATAGATCCTTCACTCCAGCAAGCTAAGAGTACCTTCTTGCCAGCTGATTGTAGTGAAAGAATATAATCAACCACATTTGCAAAAACATTTTTTTCCTGTGCATTACGTTCTTTTACAAAATCGTATCCCGGCACAACATTCGTATGAATAACTGTCTGTCCAGAGGTTTGTGGAACATTGAAGGGTATAAAATCAATACGTTGTCCCGATTGTTGTGCACGTGTTAAAACTTGTTCTGGTGTCAGATAAAGTAGGTTAGGCTCTATTGGGTGATAAGAAGCATTACTTTCTTGATTGTTTTCTTGCTCTTTACGAACATTATAAAAATCTTCAATGAGACGATAGCGTTCAGTTAGCACTTCTTCTATAAGGTGCTCAAAAATAATAGGTACATTACCACAATAATCAAAGAAATTATCAAGATTCTCGTAAAAAAACGGCAACCAATGTTCCATACCAGCAAAACGTCGCCCTTGAGAAATGGCTTCATAAAGCATATCATTTCTTTGTGATACACTAAGTGTACGGATATAATTATTTTTAAATAAATTAATCCGCTCAGGCGTGAGGATAACCTCACTCATTGGTTGTAAAAAAAATTCAGTTTTGTTGCCTGTTGTACGTTGCGTAACTGGGTCGAATACGCGAATAGTCTCTAGAGTATCACCAAAAAAATCAAGACGCAAAGGTTCACTATCATTAGGAGAAAAAATATCAATAATTCCTCCTCTGATAGCAAATTCACCAACATCGTGCACAATCGCAACGCGTTCAAAACCACTACGTTCTAAATAATGGATTAGATTATTCATATTAATACATTGACCAACCTTTGTATGAATAATTTGATCATCGATTATGGCACGAGGTGGTAATTTTTGAATAATTGCATTTGCTGTTGTCAATATAATTGCAGAACGTGGATTTTTACGCAAATGTGATATATGTGCCAAAGCTGAAAGGCGTCGCGCAGTAATGGCTATTCCAGGCGATACACGATCATAAGGCAAACAATCCCATGCAGGAAACTGAAAAACAGGTAAATTGGGTTCAATAAAATTTAAAACTTGCTGTACATGGGAAATCTTTGTTCCATCACGAACAATGTAAACAAGTGGCTTATCTTGAGCAATTTCTGAGCTTAATTGAGCAAGCGCGAAAGATTCAAACCCATCAATAATGCCATCAAGAATCATTAAATCCTGCACATCTTTAGGAAGAATAATTTTTTGAAATATGGACATTTTGATCAATTAAAATTTGTGCAAATACGATAATTTGCAATGTCACGAAAAAGCGGGCTATCTACCTCAGATGGTGTAGGAATTTCCCCTGTAATCCACATAAGTAAATCGCGATCTTCAAAAGACATAATATATTCAAGTTCAGAGATTGCTTCATCGCTCATCTCAATGATATGCGAATCAACATATTGCCCTAAAATTAAATCCATTTCACGAATGCCTCTATGCCACGCCCGAAAAATCAATCGCCGACACCGTGCATTTAATTGATTTTTATCAATTACAAAATTTGTCATAAAAACTCTTCAATAGGTGAATATAAATATACAGCTATAGTATTAATTTTCTATAATAAACGGTGTACTGTATTTTTAAGGAAGTTCAATAATTTTTCTTTCTTTTAGTGTAATTCGACGATGCATCAACTTAGCCAAACTGTAATTATGTGTTGCAATAAGAGCAGCAAGCCCAGATTGACGAACAAGAGCTGATAAAGCCTGAAATACATAAACTGAAGTTACAGGATCAAGATTTCCTGTAGGTTCATCAGCTAACAGTACACAAGGAGCATTTGCTATAGCACGGGCAATAGCGACACGCTGTTGTTCGCCGCCTGATAATTCTGATGGACGATGTTTAGCACGATGAGAAACCCGAAGATATGTTAATAATTTAAGTGCGCGATTTTCCGCAGTCGATTTTTTCAATCCTGCTATCATTTGGGGTATCATTACATTTTCTAAAGCTGTGAACTCTGGTAACAAATGATGAAATTGATAAACAAAACCAATATTTTTTTGTCTCATAGCTGTTCGTTCACTATCAGAGCATTTTGCACAAGAAACACCATGCAATAAAACATCACCAGCTGTTGGTTTTTCTAGTAATCCAGCAATATGAAGAAGTGTTGATTTTCCAGCACCAGATGGTGCAACAAGTGCTACAAGTTCTCCGCGATTTAGAATAAAATTAGCTTTGTCTAAAATAATTAAAGATTTGTCGTTATCAAAAAAACGTCGCTCAATCTCGACAAGTTCTAACACAACAGACATTACTCATACCTCAAAGCTTGTACGGGATCTAGTTTAGAAGCTTGCCACGCTGGAATGAGTGTTGCAAAAAACGATAAAAGTAAGGACATCATAGCTACCATAACAGTTTGTCCCCATTCAATCCGTGCTGGCAACTTTGTTAGAAAATAAAATTGAGGATTAAAAACATCAACATTAAAAAGCCAAGATACAAAATGCTGAATATAATTGATATTTGTAGCAGCTATAATACCTAAAACTACTCCCAATATTGTCCCAATACACCCAATCATCATGCCGGTAGAGATAAATATACGCATGATTGCACTCTGTTGCGCTCCCATAGTACGCAAAATTGCAATATCATGATTTTTATCTTTCACCAGCATAATTAATCCCGAAATAATATTTAAAGCAGCAACGAGGATAATAAGAGAAAGAATAAAAAACATGACGTTACGTTCAATCTGTAAAGCTGAAAAAAAAGCTTGATTACGCATGCGCCAATCAATTAAATAAACTTGTTGATCCATCTCTTTTTCTATTACTTTCTTTATTTGCTCAACAGTATCGGGATCATTAAGAAATAACTCTAGTGATTGAATTTTTTGCCCCAGATTGAAAAATGCTTGTGCTTCAGAAAGAGGCATAAAAACAAATATTGAATCATATTCAGACATACCTACTTCAAAAATAGCAATTATTTTATAAGCTTTGATACGTGGCATAACTCCAAAAGGCGTTACATCACCATCTGGTGTAATAATACGCAGATCACTTCCAATTGTTAGCCCTAATTTTTCTGCCAGACCACTTCCGATTGCAATGCCTTCTTCTTTTTCAAATTGAGCAAGTGTACCTGATTTAATATTTTGAGATACTATTTTAAGCTTCTCCAAATCTTCTTGACGCATGCCACGAATCAAAGCACCAGTCCCCCCACCAACATCACCTTGAACAAGTGCTTGCCCTTCAACAACAGGCAAAGCAGAATTTACACCGTCTATGGATTCCAAATAAGAAATAAAGGTATTATAATCAGAAAAACCAGAATCAGTCGTTTGAACGATAAGATGTCCATTCATACCGAGAATGCGATTAAGAAGTTCTGTGCGAAAACCATTCATTACTGCCATAACAACAACTAAGGCGAAAACCCCTAACATAATCCCAATTAAAGAAATAATTGAAACAACAGATGTAAACATATGTTTTTTATTAGGAATCATGTAACGAAATGAAATCATCCATTCATAAGATAAAAACCATTTTCTTCTCAAACCATTCATAACATTGCCTACTTAAGTTGTAGAAAGTCGGTTAAATACTGATTCAATTGTTAAAGATTCTTTAGTACCTGTTTTTCTGTCTTTAATTTCAACCTCATTGTGCGCAGCATTTTTGGGTCCAACGATTATTTGTGTTGGTAAGCCGATCAAATCCATTATTGCAAATTTCACACCAGGACGCTCATTTCTATCATCTAACAATGGATCAAAGCCAGCACGTATAAGTCCCTGATAAAGAGTTTCACACATATGGTTACATTTTTTATCATCTGGTTTCATGTTGATGATACCAAAATCAAATGGTGCTATTGGTTTTGGCCAAATAATACCATTTTCATCATGAGAAGCTTCAATTGCTGCTGCAACAAGACGTGAAGGACCAATCCCATAGGATCCCATAAAAACTGGGTGTTCTTTTCCGTCTTTCCCCATCACTTTTGCTCCCATTGGTACAGAATATTTAGTGCCAAAGTAAAAGATGTGCCCTACTTCAATGCCACGTGCTGAAAGCTGATTGGATTCAGAAATTTTACTCCATTCTTCCTCATTATGCATTTCCTCCGTTGCAGCATAAAAAGTTGTCCACTGTTTAACGATATCAGCTAAAACAGTTTTATCAGTAAAATCAATTGAAAAAAGTGGAGCATTGATATCAAGAAATTGTTTATCACAAAATATAGCACTTTCACCTGTTTCAGCTAGAATGATAAATTCATGGCTACGTTCGCCACCAATCGGGCCTGTATCAGCGCGCATCGGGATTACTTTCAACCCCATGCGAGAAAAAGTACGTAAATAAGCAACAAACATACGATTATAGGATATTTTTGCATTTTCATAATCAAGATCGAAAGAATATGCGTCTTTCATTAAAAATTCTCGTGAACGCATCACACCAAAACGCGGACGGATCTCATCACGAAATTTCCACTGAATTTGATAAAGATTGAGAGGAAGATCCTTATAAGAACGAACATATGAACGAAAAATATCTGTTACTATTTCTTCATTAGTTGGGCCATAAAGCAAATCACGTTCTTGTCGATCTTTAATACGTAACATTTCAAAACCGTAGTCGTCATAGCGACCACTTTCATACCAAAGATCAACAGATTGAATCGTAGGCATTAATATTTCTAAAGCGCCAGCTTGTTTTTGTTCTTCACGAATAATTGTACAAACTTTATCAAGTACTTTTTTACCTAATGGTAACCAAGAATAAATCCCTGCTGTTTGTTGACGAATCATGCCTGAACGCAACATAAGTCGATGTGAAACAATTTCTGCTTCTTTAGGATTTTCTTTTAAAATAGGTATAAAATATTGAGAAAAGCGCATTGAAATCATTAACTCCTAATTAAGCTCATCAAATCGGAGCAGTTCAAATAATGTTATGCATTAATCATAGCTGTATTCTGAAAGCTTGCAAATATAACAAACCAATATGTTATAAAAATTTTATTTGATATATTTTTTAGTTTACTTATCCTCAGTAAAGTGCAGATACGTATTAGTAATAAAGCTAACTTAGTAATTCTTTTCTTTTAATTTAACTAAAAGAAATAATTATAAGAGCAATTTTTTATTTTGAGCGATGTAAGAAAATTGTACAAACAGGTTTTTTTCCCCAAATTTCATTAACAGCTGCTCTAACAGCCCGACGTGTTACTTCTTGAATAAGTTCATTATCTTTTCTTTTAATCTGCGGAATATTATTAATAGTATTTTCTACAACAGTTAAAAGAACATCCTTTAATGATTTCCCTTTTCCATCGTTTTTAGGTAATCCAAATGCCGTAAAACCAATATCATCAAGTAAATCATGCTTACTATTCATATGGAGAGAAATCGCAACATAACCAACATAACTTAATTTGCGGCGTTCATTAATCCCTACTTCATCTTCATTACCAATCAGGTAACCATCTTTATAGATTTGACCAACAGGTACTTTCTCAATGATTTCTATTGGTTTGGGAGCAAGACGGAGCATATCGCCATTTCTAATTTCAGCAATAGTTTTAATATTAGCCTCACGTGCTAAAGCTGCTTGGGCCACAAGGTGTACTGCCTCACCATGCACAGGAACAAGTATTTGCGGTTTTACCCAATCATACATTTGTAGAAGTTCTAAACGGCGGGGATGGCCTGAAACATGAACAAGAGCATCATTATTTGTAATTACTTTAATTCCCTGATCAATAAAACGATTTTGTATCTCAAAAATAGCTTTTTCATTTCCCGGAATACTGCGTGATGAATAAATAATTGTATCACCAGGAGAGAGCGCAATATTTCTCATTTCATTTCGTGAAAGTTTTGCTAAAGCAGAACATGGTTCACCTTGGCTTCCTGTTACTACCAAAACCATGTTTTTTCGTGGAATGTGACTATAATCATCTTCCGTTACAAACGGTGCTAAATTATTTAAATAACCAAGTTCTTGTGCTACAGTAACACTACGTTTTATAGAACGCCCCACCAAAAGAACTTGGCGCCCAGCAGATTCTGCCGCAAGAGCAATTGAACGTATCCTACCAATATTCGATGAAAAAGTTGCAATAACAATACGGCCTTCAGCTTTCAAAATAATTTCAGAAAGACTATCTCGAACTTGTTGTTCTGATGGTGATATACCGTCTTGGAGAGCATTAGTGGAATCGCATATTAATGCTAAAATACCTTTATTTCCTAAAATCCGTAATCTTTTTTCGTCTGTCACAGGCCCAAGTGAAGGTGTATGATCAATTTTCCAATCTCCAGTGTGGATCACATTTCCTAAAGATGTTGTAATTGCCAAAGAAACAGCTTCTGGAATTGAATGATTGACAGCAATAGCTTCAATTGTAAATGGACCAATTTGAAAGCAATCACCAGCTTGAAAAATATTTAATGAGACTTTATTAAATTTGAAATTTGATCGCTTTTTACTCTCTAATAATCCTGCGGTAAAAGGAGTACAATAAAGCGGAACCTGAAGTTTTGGCCATAAATCAAGGACAGCACCATAGTGATCTTCGTGTGCATGTGTCAAAACAAGACCACGCACATTATGTTTTTCATTTTCCAGAAAATGAATATCTGGCAAAATAAGATTTGCTCCTGGCAATTCAGGGCCAGCAAAACTAACTCCCATATCGACAAGCAACCATTCCCGGCGATCCTTTGGACCAAATCCATAAGCAGCCAAATTCATCCCTATTTCCCCTACCCCTCCCAAGGGTAGAAAAACCAATTCATTTTCATTGGTAGAAACCATAAATATCTCCTAAACTATTAAGATAATCTCATGGTGAAATAAAATTTATAAGTTAATAATGATTTGTCTTAACAGAAGCAGCTAAACCAAAATAAACATCTCCAGCCGTTATAATTGCTTTCTGACCGTTTTTTTGTTTGACAATGCAGTTAAAATCATGATCAAGACCATCAAAAATACCTTCAGTAAGTTTTTCACCATTGATTATTTTGATAGGTTGTCCAAGATGAGCTGAATATGAAAGCCATTTCTTATGGATTATACTACACCCTTCCGATTGCTTCCAAAGAAGATAATTTTCAGCAAAACATTTCGTTAAAACCATAAATAATTCTTCTTTATCAATATCTAATCCAATATTCTTTATACTTGATGTTAAATATGGTGCATCTTTAAAATGATGTTTTACATTTACACCGATACCAATAACCAATGCATATTTTTGTGGAGTTAAAGTAAAGAGCTCAAGTAAGATTCCAGAGCTTTTAATCCCTTTAAGTAAAATATCATTTGGCCATTTCAAACTAACAATGCTATTTTCTTTATCTTTTATAAAGTGTCTTATAGCTTCTACTATACTTACTCCAGCAACAAAACTAAGTTGAGAAGCAGTTTGGCAAACAATATCATCAATTAATAAAAGGCTAGAGTACAAATTTCCTTTCGGACTATACCATGTCCTACCTCTTCTAGCTCTTCCTTGTGTTTGTTTTTCCGCAACAACCCAAAGATAACCACAATGACCAGCATTTGCTTTTTGTTGTGCAATAAGATTTGTTGAATCTACACTTTCATATGATTCAAGAACATACCCTTGTTTTAAAGCAAAATCTGATAATGCATAAACCATGCTTATTAAAATAATGATATTGCTACTTTTTCTGCAAATTCAGCAAACCAAATTCCAAAAAACACATAAAATAAAATAAATAATGTAGAAAGCCCAAGACAAAGCTTAAGTTCGTTTGATAAAACAATAAAACTATCTTTTGCAGCGTCAAACCACATAATTTTAATAATCCGTAAATAGTAAAAAGCGCCAATAACAGAGGTAACCATACCAATAACAGCAAGTGGAGTAAGACCTGCGTGAACAGCTGCAGAAAATGTATACCATTTACCAAAAAAACCAGCCATAGGAGGTATACTTGCTAAAGAAAAAAGCTGTATCGTCATCGTAATAGCCATAAATGGATTAGTTTTTACCAATCCTGCAAGGTCATAAATATTCTCAACATTTCTGTCACCAGATCGCATTCCAAGAATAAATGCAAATGAACCAAGAGTCATGCCAAGATAAATAGTCATATAGAGAATAACACCTTTTACTCCAATTATACTTCCAGCAGCTAGACCAACAAGTGCATACCCCATATGACCGATGGACGAGTAAGCCATTAAACGCTTAATGTTACTCTGGCCAATTGCAGCAAATGCACCTAGTATTATTGATGCAATTGCCATAAAAATTAAAATCTGTTGCCATGCAGGCATAGAACTATCAGAACTTCCTAATGGAATAAAAGTAACAACAATAATACGAATAATTAATGCCATTGCTGCAATTTTAGGAGCACAAGCAAAAAATGCTGTAATAGGTGTTGGTGCTCCTTCATAAACATCAGGTGTCCACATATGAAATGGGACTGCAGAAATTTTGAAAGCCAAACCAGCTAAAATGAAAACGATAGCTAAAATAATACCCAACTGTAAAGTTTCATTATTTAAAGCAAAAGCAATTTCGCTGAAACCAATTTGAGCAGTAAAACCATAAAGCAATGAAATACCATAAAGTAAAAATCCTGAAGACAACGCACCTAAAACAAAATATTTTATACCAGCTTCAGAAGATTTTATATTGTCGCGATTGATTGCAGCAAGGACATATAAAGCCAAAGATTGTAATTCTAACCCCATATAAAGAGACAGCGTATTCCCAGCTGAAATCATTAACATCATACCCAAAGTCGCAAAAATGACTAATACGGGAAACTCAAATATATCAAATTTCTGAGCACAAGCAAAACCAACAGACATAATGAGAGCAAAGAGTGCACCGATAAGAGTTAGAACTTTCATATAACGGCTAAAGGAATCAATAATGAGTGTGTTTGTATAGAAAAAGCCATTTTGCGGAAAGACAACCATAATAATAATAGTTGCAACAAGTAGAGCAATTGCTAAACCAGTGATAGTTAAATATGAACGTGCACCGGAATAAACACCGATTAAAAGGAGTACCATGCCCCCTAGTGCCATCAAAATTTCTGGAAAAATTAATATTAATTGAGCTATTATATCAGTTTGCATGAGTATTTATTTCTTATTTAGTGCAGCTGGTTAATAAGGGTTTCTACTGTAAACGCCGTGGTTTTAAGAATCGGCATTGGGTAGACACCAAAAAATATTGTAAGAACAACCATTGGATAAAGGATAATCTTTTCTCTTAAAGAGAGATCATGGAGCACTTTCAGACTTTCCTTATCTAAGGGGCCAAAAATCATACGTCGATAAAGATAAAGTGCATAAGCGGCGGATAATATAACACCAGTTGTAGCAAAAACTGCAACTAATTTATTAATTTGAAAGACACCTATTAAAGTTAAAAATTCACCTAAAAACCCTGAACTTCCAGGTAAACCGACATTCGCCATAGTAAAGATTAAGAATACAACCGCGTATTTTGGCATGTTATTTACTAAACCACCAAAAGCCGAAATTTCACGCGTGTGCAAGCGATCATATATAACTCCAACACAAAGAAACAAAGCGGCAGAAACAACCCCATGTGATAGCATCTGATAAATAGCACCTTGAATACCTTGCTCGTTAATAGCAAAAATACCCATTGTTACGTAACCCATATGAGCTATTGACGAATAGGCAATAAGCTTTTTTATATCATTTTGAACAAGCGCAACTAACGATGTATAAATAATTGCAATAAGCGATAATACAAAAACTAAAGGAGCAAAATCAGCTGAAGCAACGGGAAACATTGGCAAAGAAAAACGAAGAAAACCATAACCACCTAATTTGAGCAATACTCCAGCTAAAATAACAGAGCCCGCTGTTGGTGCTTCTACGTGCGCATCAGGTAGCCATGTGTGGACCGGCCACATTGGCATTTTAACTGCGAAAGAAGCAAAAAATGCAAGCCATAACCACATCTGCATATGTGTAGAAAATTGATAGGTCAATAAAGTTGGTATATCAAGTGTTCCCGCTTCCCAATACATAGCCATAATAGCAACTAACATGAGTACTGAACCAAGCAAAGTATATAGGAAAAACTTCATACTCGCATAAACACGGCGTGCTCCACCCCAAACACCAATAATAATAAACATTGGAATGAGGCTACCTTCAAAAAAAACATAAAATAGCATTGCATCAAGAGCACAAAAAACTCCAATGATTGCAACTTCAAGGAGAAGAAAAGCAATCATATAAGCTTTTAATCTATCTTTAATATTTTCCCAACTTGCTAAAATGCAGAATGGTAATAAAAAAGCTGAAAGGACGACAAAAAGGATAGAAATACCATCAATGCCCATATGATAGCTAATACCGCCACCTAACCAATCGAATTTCTCAACCATTTGGAAATCGGAACTTGTATTATCAAACCTTACCCAAATAATTAACGAGATAATAAAAACAAAGACAGATGTAAAAAACGCTACATTACGTATATTATGTTTTTCAGCCTCGGTATCATCTTTGATTAATAAAATCAAAAATACACCAACAAGCGGTAAAAATGTAACTGTAGAAAGAATAGGCCAGTCGGTCATCAACTTAAACTCCCGATCATTATCCACGTGATCAGCGCTGTAACACCAATAAGCATCGCAAACGCATAGTGATAAAGATAACCTGTCTGCAGTCGGATAATTTTGTTTGTAATATCAACAACACGTGCAGCAATACCATTTGGCCCCAAGCCATCAATAATTTTACCATCACCTATCTTCCAAAGAAAGCAACCAATTCTTAAAGCAGGACGGACAAACAAAAAGTCATAAAGTTCGTCAAAATACCACTTATTGTAAAGAAAACGGTAGAATGCAGGCATAAATTCAGAGAGTTTTTTGGGAAGTGACGGAATAAAAATATAGAATAGGCAAGCCAAAACAAATCCAAGAACCATTGCTGTAAATGGTGACCACTTTACCCAATTTAACACATTGTGCGCTTCATGAAGAATATGGTTGTGGTTACTTGTAAACAATGCACCTTTCCAAAAAGTGTCATATAAATTACCAAAAAAATAAGGTTGAAAAACCACACCTGCAAATAATGCTCCAACAGATAAAACAAACAAAGGAATCAACATAACCGGAGGTGATTCATGAACATGATGCATAACATCAACGGTTGCACGTGGTTTACCATGAAATGTCATAAATATAAGCCGCCACGAATAAAAACTCGTTAATAAGGCAGACAAAACAAGAATCCAAAAAGCATATTCTGAAACAATATTATGTGACGCAAAAGCGGATTCTATAATTGCATCTTTTGAGAAAAAACCCGCTGTACCAAAAAAAGTTCCCGGTATTCCAACACCTGTTAATGAAACAGTTCCTATAACCATCATCCAATAAGTTGTTTGTACATGTTTACGCAACCCCCCCATTTTTCGCATATCTTGCTCATCAGATACTGCGTGAATTACAGAACCTGCACCGAGAAACAATAGAGCTTTAAAAAAAGCGTGTGTAAAGAGATGAAAAACAGCTGCTCCGTAAGCTCCAACCCCTAAAGCAACAAACATATAACCAAGCTGTGAACATGTTGAATAAGCAATAACGCGCTTGATATCATTTTGTACAAGCCCCACAGTTGCTGCAAAAAATGCAGTCATTGTTCCAACAATAACAATCACAGTGGAAGCAGTTGAAGAAAGTTCAAAAATTGGTGACATACGTGCAACCATAAAAACGCCAGCGGTTACCATTGTTGCTGCGTGAATAAGAGCAGATACAGGTGTTGGCCCTTCCATTGCATCAGGAAGCCACGTATGTAGAAGAAATTGCGCTGATTTACCCATAGCACCGATAAATAAAAGAAGACACGTCACAGTAATTGCTGTTTGTCCATCAAGCCGCCAACCTAAAAATGTTATATTTTGTATAAAACTACTGTCTATAGTCTTTGCAAAAATATCTGCAAAATTAACTGATTGAAACAAAACAAAAATACTAAAGATACCTAGAAGAAAACCAAAATCACCAACACGGTTAACCACAAAAGCTTTCATCGCTGCTTTATTAGCAGAAGCTCTCTGAAACCAAAAGCCAATTAATAAATAAGATGCAAGCCCAACACCTTCCCAACCAAAAAACATTTGGATTAAGTTATCAGCTGTCACCAGCATAAGCATCATAAATGTGAATAAAGAAAGATAAGCAAAAAAACGAGACCTTGAAGGATCGTGATGCATATAACCAATTGAATAAATATGCACTAATGCTGAAACACTGTTAACCACAACAAGCATAACGGCTGTTAATGTATCAATGTACAGAGTCCAATCAAAAACTAAGTTACCAACAGCTACCCAGTGCAAAACCGGCACACTAACCGCTGAAGTATAACCAATAGCAATATTTAAAAAAGCTATCCATGATAATGCAGCAACAATTACCATGAAACTAGACGTCACAATTTCACTTGCACGAGAGCCTATAGTTTTTCCACCGACAGCAGCAGTTAAAAAACCCAAAAGCGGCAGAAAGACAATTGCATAATACATTTTATCAGCCTTTCATCACATTAACATCTTCAACTGCGATAGAACCGCGGTTACGGAAAAAAACAACAAGAATTGCTAGACCAATTGCTGCTTCAGCAGCCGCGACTGTCAAAATAAATAAAGCGAATATTTGACCAACCAGATCATGAAGAAATGCTGAAAAAGCAATAAAATTAAGGTTGACTGAAAGCAATATAAGCTCAATTGACATAAGAATAATAATCACGTTCTTCCTGTTTAGGAAAATGCCAAAAATGCCAATCGTGAACATTATCGCAGAAACAGTGAGATAATGAGAAATGTCAATATGCATAGTCGTCTCCCCGCTAAATACCCTTACCTGACTCAACTTGTTTAATTTCAATTGCATTTTTTGCTGTTCTAGCAACTTGCACTGCAATTGATTGTCGTTTGACACCAGACTTGTGACGAAGCGTTAAAACAATAGCGCCAATCATTGCAACTAATAAAATCATTCCAGCAATTTGGAAATAGAAAATATAATCTGTATAAAGAATATCTCCTAACGCTTGCGTATTTGTCCGCTGCGCTAAATCTGGCATCGGTTGCGTAACATGAGATCTTAAAATGGGAGAAAAGTGACTACTAATAAAAACAGAAACCAATTCTACAATAATAACAACACCAATAAAAGCTCCAACAGGAATATATCGAAGCACTCCACTTTTCAATTCAGCGAAGTCCACATCAAGCATCATAACCACAAATAAAAATAAAACCGCTACAGCACCAACATAAACGACAAGTAAAATAAGCCCCAAAAACTCAGCCCCCAAAAGTATAAATAAAGCCGCTGCATTAAAAAATGCCAAGATTAAAAATAATACTGAATGCACTGGATTACGTGCAGCAACAACAATAACTGCACTTATGAGCATGATAAAAGAAAATATATAGAAAAATACCGCCGCTGAACCTGTTAGCATAGGATTTCCTTCAATTAATAACCACTAATTAGCATAAAATTCATACCAGACCACAATTTGCCAGTTAGAATCATTCGACTACTTATTTGATGATACATCTAACGATAAGGCGCATCCATCAATATATTACGAGCAATTTCTCTCTCCCAACGATCTCCATTACTTAAAAGCTTTTCTTTGTCATAATAAAGTTCTTCACGCAATTCTGTTGCAAACTCAAAATTTGGTCCTTCCACAATAGCATCAACTGGACAAGCTTCCTGACAAAAACCACAATAAATACACTTAACCATATCAATATCGTAACGAATAGTTCTACGTGTACCATCATTGCATCGTGGTCCCGCCTCAATTGTAATAGCTTGTGCAGGACAAATTGCTTCACATAATTTACATGCAATACACCGTTCTTCACCATTTGGATAACGACGTAAAGCATGTTCACCACGAAAACGCGGAGAAACAACTCCCTTTTCATAAGGGTAATTAATCGTAGGTTTTGGTGAAAAAAACTGACGCATCGCCAAAAAAAAGGCACTTATAAATTCTAATAAAAGCAATGATTTTGCCGCTTGAATAAGACCTGACATACGAAACGCCCCCTCTTTAAGCGAAACTAGTATATTTTAGAACAGCAGCAGTTATCACAACCATTGCCAATGAAATAGGAAGGAACACTTTCCAACCAAGCCGCATTAACTGGTCATAACGATAACGCGGCACAAATGCTTTAACCATAGCAAAACCAAAAAACACAAAACAAACCTTTAAAACAAACCAAATGACACCTGGAACCCAATTAAGCCACCAAACATCCAAAGGAGGCAACCAACCACCTAAAAATAAAATGGTTGTTAATGCACACATTAAAACAATAGCAACATATTCACCAAGAAAAAAAAGCATATAAGGAGTTGAGGAATACTCAACCATGTGACCAGCAACAAGCTCAGATTCTGCTTCAACTAAATCAAAAGGAGGACGATTTGTTTCAGCAAGCGCAGAGATAAAAAATATAATGAACATTGGAAAAAGAACCAACCAATTCCAATCAAGAAAACTGTTAAAAGGTAAACCAAGATTCATTCCAAGTCCCCTACTCTGCTCAAGAACAATTGTTGTGAGATCTAATGAACCACTTACCAAAATAACAGTTACAAGAACAAATCCAATTGAAACCTCATAAGAAACCATTTGCGCTGCTGAACGAAGAGCTCCTAAGAAAGGATATTTTGAATTTGATGCCCACCCCCCATGATAACGCCATAAACTTCAAGAGATGAAATAGCTAAAATATAAAGCAAACCAATATTAATATTGGCAATTTCCCAATTTTCATTAACTGGCACAACAGCCCAAGTTGATAATGCAAGCATAGCAGAAACAAAAGGAGCCAAAAGAAAAACACCTTTATTGGCACCAGCAGGGATAATAGGTTCTTTAACCGCAAATTTAATTAAATCTGCAAAAGATTGAAATAGCCCCCACGGACCAACAACATTAGGACCCCGCCGCAATTGCACAGCAGCCCAAATTTTTCTATCTGCATAAAGAAGATACGCAATTAAAACTAGAAGAACAACCAAAAGGAAAAGTGTCTTACCTACTATAATCAGCAATGGTAATAGCCCGGTCATAAAGAAATCATACATAATATTCCTTTTCCCTTCTATTCTTACTCTACAGATCCAGAAACATGATTCTTTGCAAGAGCTGAACATTCAGCCATAACTGCGGAAGCACGTGCTATTGGATTTGTTAAATAGAAGTCCTTAATTATAGAAGCGAATGTTTGCTTGCTCAAACCAATTAATTGTGAACCGAGCGCTTTGAGATCACTTATACATGCAGGCGCTATATCATCAATTGCACAAAGATGTGGAAAATCATTGAACAAATTCTGCCTTAATTGAGATAAAGAATCAAAAGGAAGCTTTTTTCCTAAAACGTCAGATAAAGCGCGCAAAATTGCCCAATCTTCCTTTGCTTCACCCGGAGCAAAACCGGCTCGATTTGTCATTTGAACACGACCTTCTGTATTAACGTAAAGCCCTGATTTCTCAGTATAAGCTGATGCTGGCAAAATTACATCAGCAGCATGCGCACCATTATCACCGTGACTACCAATATAAATTGTAAATGCCTTTTTATGGGTTAATTCTACTTCATCGGCACCAAGTAAAAATAAAACTTCACAGGTCTTAACAATATTTTCAGTTCCAATTTTAGAAACAAAACCAATATCTAACCCCCCAACAGTCGAAGCAGCATTATGAAGTACACCAAATCCATTCCATTCTTTATTGAGAGCACCGACAACATCAGATAATTTTGCAAGATTTTTTAAAACAGATAAACCCTCTTTACCTGAAACAGCGGCTTCTCCGATAAGAATAAGTGGACGTTTAGCTTTTTTCAGAACATCAAAAAACGCATTTTCTCCATTAATAAGTGCATTTAACGCTTCAGTACCAGCCCCAAGATAAGAATATGGGTAACGTAAATCAACTTGTTCTCCAATTAATGCAATTGGAAATTGCCCCATCCGTTGACGCTTTAAAATACGCGCATTTAAAACAGCAGCTTCAGTACGCGGATTAGAGCCCACAATGAGCAATGCATCAGCTTGCTCAATACCCACAATAGTCGGGTTAAAAATATAACTTGAACGCCCTAATTCAGGTGACAAGGCCATACCTCTTTGACGACAATCAAACACTTTTGATCCTAGTGAAGTAAGCAATACTTTAAGTGCATACATTTCTTCAACAGACGCTAGATCTCCTGCAATTGCACCAATCTTTTCTGCTGATGTTTTAGATACTGCCATCTTAATACTCGTAAAAGCTTCTGACCAACTTGTAGGCTGAAGTTTTCCATTTTTGCGAACATATGGTTTATCAAGTCGCTGAGTGCGTAACCCATCCCAAATAAAACGTGTCTTATCAGAAATCCATTCTTCATTTACGTCCTGGTTCGTACGCGGTATTATTCGCATAACTTCACGACCCCGACTATCAATGCGAATGGCGCTACCAAGCGCATCCATCACATCAATTGATTCTGTTTTAGTCAATTCCCATGAACGTGCATGAAATGCATAAGGCTTTGAGGTTAAAGCACCCACCGGGCAAAGATCAATAACGTTTCCCTGTAATTCAGATGTCATTGCTTTTTCAAGATAAGTCGTAATTTCAGCATCTTCACCACGACCAATCAAACCAAGCTCTGAAACACCTGCAACCTCTGTCGTAAAACGAACACAACGAGTACAATGAATACACCGTGTCATAACAGTTTTTACAAGCGGACCAATATATTTATCTTCTACAGCACGCTTGTTTTCCGTATAACGAGAACAATCACGACCATAAAACATTGCTTGATCCTGAAGATCACATTCACCACCTTGATCACATACAGGACAATCTAGCGGGTGATTAATGAGGAGAAACTCCATAACACCTTCACGAGCTTTTTTAACCATCGGTGTATTGGTAAATATTTCAGGTATTTCACCATTGGGTCCTAATCGTAAATCGCGAACTCCCATCGCACAAGAAGCTTGAGGTTTTGGAGGAGCCCCTTTAACCTCAACTAAGCACATGCGACAATTTCCAGCAATTGACAAACTTTCATGAAAACAAAAACGTGGCACTTCAGCACCAGCAGCTTCAGCGGCTTGAAGCAATGTATAGTAGTCCGGAACTTTAATCTCTTTACCATCAACTTTGATACTTATCATCATCAATCCAGTCCGCAGATAATTCACCTAAACTCACATTTTATTATTCATTAGAATAAAATTTTCACTCTACTGTTTCCAAAGCAACATTTTTGCTTTGAACCATGTTTCGCGTATAATCATCAATTCTTTGCTCAATCTCTGAGCGAAAATTGCGTATCAATCCTTGCACAGGCCAGGCCGCAGCATCACCAAGCGCACAAATAGTATGCCCCTCAACCTGTTTAGAAACTTCAAATAGAAGGTCAATTTCACGCTTTTGAGCTCTCCCTTCAACCATACGTCCTAAAAGGCGCATCATCCAACCAGTGCCCTCACGACACGGTGTACACTGCCCACAACTTTCATGTTTGAAAAAAGCTGCTATCCGCCAAATTGCCTTAATAATATCTGTTGATTTATCCATAACAATCACGCCACCTGTACCAAAGGAAGAACCGACATCACGCATTCCATCAAAATCCATGACTGCGTCTATCATATCTTCACCCCGAACAACTGGACAAGAAGCTCCACCTGGAATAACCGCCAAAAGATTATCCCACCCACCACGAATACCTCCTGTGTGTTTTTCAATTAACTCACGAAAAGAAACACCTAAAGCTTCTTCAAATGTACAAGGAGCATTGACGTGGCCAGAAATCATAAACAATTTTGTTCCAACATTGTTTGAGCGACCAATCGATGAAAACCATGAAGCACCCCGACGCAAAATTGTTGGAATAACTGCAATGGATTCCACATTATTAACTATTGTTGGACAACCATAAACCCCCATGTTAGCAGGAAATGGCGGTTTAAGCCGAGGTTGCCCTTTTTTCCCCTCAAGACTTTCTAAAAGAGCTGTTTCCTCACCACAAATATACGCTCCAGCACCATGATGAACAATAATATCGCAAACATACCCATATTTGGTTTTTTTACCAAGCAAACCAGCATTATAACATTCATCAATTGCAGCTTGAAGCGCTTCACGTTCACGAATATATTCACCACGGATATAAATAAAAGCCACATTTGCTCCTATTGCAAAAGTAGCAATAACACATCCTTCAATTAAAGTATGAGGATCATGCCGCAAAATATCACGATCTTTACATGTTCCAGGTTCTGATTCATCCGCATTCACGACTAAATAATGTGGTCGACCATCACTTTGCTTTGGCATAAAAGACCACTTCATACCAGTAGGAAAACCAGCACCACCACGACCACGCAAACCTGACTTTTTTACCTCATCAACAATCCAGTCACGGCCTTTTTCGATAATCGCTTTGGTACCATCCCAATGCCCACGCAGCATAGCACCTTTTAATGATTTATCCTTTAAACCGTAAATATTAGTGAAAATGCGATCTTTATCAGTTAGCATACCCCACCTTTTTCTCTAACATCGAATATGTTCTCAACATTTTCCTAAATCCAATAATTTTTCAGTATTTTAAAAAGATTTGTTACTTCTACTAAAATATTTCCAAATAAACAAACAATAAACACTCTATTAACAAAGCGTTATTTACTCTGTTTTTATTTTTTACTATTTTTTTCTTGAAAGTTTTGATGATTTCTTCTTCCCCTCATTCTCGTCAATTAAAGAAGTTAAACCATCTATAGGTTCCGATGATTTACGACCATTTTGTGGTCCCACAGCTATATCAGAATTTTTTCCCGCCTCAAATGCATCTATAATTTCTTCAAGACGTTTTGCTGTAAGATCTTCATAAGTATCCTTAAAAATCATAACCATTGGTGCGTTAACACAGGCACCAAGACACTCCACCTCTTCCCACGATAAAGTTCCATTTTTGTTAGTAATAAAAGGTTCAGGGTGAATTTTCTTTTGGCAAACTTTAATTAACTCACCAGAACCACGTAACATACAAGGAGTAGTACCACAAACTTGAATATGTGCCTTTGTACCAACTGGCTTAAGTTGAAACTGAGTATAGAAAGTAGCAATTTCTAAAACGCGGATATAAGCCATTGAAAGCATTTGAGCAATATACTCAATTGCAGCACGTGTTACCCAACCTTCTTGCTCTTGAGCACGCATTAAGAGGGGAATTACAGCTGACTGCTCACGCCCTACAGGGTATTTTGCTATGGTATTTTTCGCCCACACTTGATTTTCTTTTGTAAAAGAAAACTCTAATGGTTGGTGGGTATCATCTGCAAGACGACGCACAGACATTAGCGATCAACCTCCCCAAAAACAATATCAATTGAACCTAAAATAGCTGTTGCATCTGCAAGCATATGACCTCGAGTTAAAAAATCCATAGCTTGAAGATGAGCAAAACCAGGAGCACGCAACTTAACTCGATAAGGCTTATTTGTTCCATCAGAAACAAGATAAACACCAAATTCACCTTTTGGAGCCTCTACAGCAACATAAACTTCACCAGGAGGAGTATGAAATCCTTCCGTATAAAGTTTAAAATGATGAATAAGTGCCTCCATTGAATTTTTCATTTCACTACGTTTTGGCGGCACAATTTTATGATCCAAATTTGAAACCGGCCCGTTTCTTTCTGTACTAAGCAAGCGATTCACACATTGGTGCATAATTCTTGCTGATTGACGCATTTCTTCCATACGAATGAGATAACGATCATAACAGTCACTATTTTTGCCGACTGGAATATCAAATTCCATTTCATCATAACATTCATAAGGTTGACTTTTACGCAAATCCCACGGCACACCGGTACCACGAATCATTACCCCAGAGAAACCACGAGCCCAAGCCTCATCACTACTTACCACTCCAATATCTACATTTCGCTGTTTAAAAATTCGATTTGGTGTTATAAGTGCATCAAGCTTACCGAGAGCAACAAGGAATGGATCAATAAAATTACCAATATCTTCAATTAAAGATTCTGGCAAATCTTTATGCACACCACCAGGACGAAAATAATTAGCATGAAGACGCGCACCGCATGCACGTTCATAAAAAATCATCAAACGTTCACGCTGCTCAAATCCCCAAAGTGGTGGTGTTAAAGCACCAACATCCATCGTTTGCGTTGTCACATTAAGTAAATGATTAAGAATGCGCCCAATCTCAGAAAATAGAACACGGATCAACTGTCCTCGTTTAGGAACTTCAATACCCAATAGTTTCTCAATAGCAAGTACAAAAGCATGCTCCTGATTCATAGGAGCAACATAATCCAAACGATCCAGATAAGGGCATGCCTGAAGGTACGTTTTTGTTTCCATCAACTTTTCAGTACCACGGTGTAATAACCCAATATGTGGATCCACACGCTCAACAACTTCACCATCTAACTCGAGGACCATACGCAAAACGCCATGCGCCGCAGGATGTTGAGGACCAAAATTAATATTAAAGTTTCGGACACTGACTTCAGCCACAATCAACCCCTTGCTTATTCAAATACGCTCCTAATTGAACGCGAATAAAGTTTTGCCTACCATATCGAAAAATACAAGATAACAATTTACTACACGCAAACATTTATCCCCTCTCCACTTGAAAAACATTCAACCATCTAAAATCTGCCTATTTCAATGTTATTCTTGTTAGTTCCAATATCATTTTTCATCACTTACCTTTTTATCACCCGGCAAAATATATTCAGCACCTTCCCAAGGTGAAAGAAAGTCAAAATTACGCATTTCTTGCCGCAAAACAACAGGTTCATAGATCACTCGCTTAACTTCATTATCATAACGACATTCAACGAATCCTGTCACAGGAAAATCTTTACGTAAAGGATGCCCTTCAAACCCATAATCAGTTAAAATACGTCTTAAATCTGGATGACCAGAAAATAAAATACCATACATATCGTACGTTTCACGCTCATACCACTCTGCTCCAGGATAAACTGAGCACGCAGAAGGAATCGGAACATTTTCATCAGTCCGCACCTTAACACGTAACCGTAAATTATGACGAGGAGATAATAATTGATAAGAGACATCAAAACGTTTGTCTCGAGAAGGATAATCAACACCGCTAATGTCTGTAATATTAACAAACTGACAGCGAGAATCATCACGCACAAACATTAAAACATCAGTAATTGCATCAAGACGTGACACAATCGTCAATTCGCCAAATGCAAGTACACTTTCTTCCACTTTATCCCCTAATTGATTCTTCAAATAGGCAGAAAGCTCATTTAATGATTCAAACATCACTCTGAAGCCTCTATCGCTCTATAGATCCAGTACGACGGATTTTCTTCTGCAACAACAATATACCGTAAAGCAATGCCTCTGCTGTAGGAGGACACCCTGGAACATAAATATCTACCGGTACTATACGATCGCATCCACGCACAACTGAATAAGAATAATGATAATAGCCACCACCATTTGCACACGAACCCATAGAGATCACATAACGCGGCTCAGGCATTTGATCATAAACTTTACGTAAAGCAGGCGCCATTTTATTGGTTAAAGTACCAGCAACCACCATCACATCTGATTGACGTGGTGAAGCGCGCGGTGCATACCCAAAACGCTCATTATCATAATGAGGCATTGAGCATTGCATCATTTCAACGGCACAACAAGCCAACCCAAAACTCATCCACATCAATGAGCCAGTGCGCGCCCAAGTTATCAAAGCATCTGCTGAGGTTACTAAAAAACCTTTATCAGACAATTCAGCATTTATATCATGAAAAAATTTATCATGAGAACCTATCAATTCACCAGCACTCAACCCCGTTACTTCTTTTGACTTTGGAGTTATAACTGTTGAATTATTTAATATTAATCCCATTCAAGAGCCCCCTTTTTCCACTCATATATAAATCCAATCGTCAAAATTGCTAAAAACATCATCATTGACCAAAAACCCAACATACCTATTGAGCCAAATGAAACAGCCCAAGGAAAAAGAAAAGCAATTTCAAGATCAAAAATAATAAACAAAATTGAAACCAAATAAAACCGAATATCAAATTTCATGCGAGCGTCATCAAAAGAGTTAAACCCGCATTCATAAGCTGATAATTTCTCCGGATCGGGAGCACGATAAGCCACAATGTAAGGCGTAATTAAAAGAGCCCCTGCAATAACTGCTGAAACAATAATAAAAATCAACACTGGTAAGTAAGAACTCAACAAATGAGTCATCATCTTCTTCCGCTTTAATAAAGTGCCTGAAGTAACGTAATTATTTGATATTGTCTAGATAAGCACATAAATTATCATAATTGTCCCGCTACTCCCGCTCGTACAGCTTCAAA
Source organism: Bartonella sp. WD12.1 (assembly GCF_002022415.1). Classification (GTDB taxonomy): domain Bacteria; phylum Pseudomonadota; class Alphaproteobacteria; order Rhizobiales; family Rhizobiaceae; genus Bartonella. Next base: position 742,821 of record NZ_MUBG01000001.1, on the reverse strand, counting down.
AGGCATGTCGTGCAATTTTTTCTTTATTGATATAGGTACAGCAGTGCGAAAAAAGACGCAAGCCCCTATTCTCAGAAACTATCAAATTAAAGGAAAAAAAGTGAGATGTTAAAAAGATTTTTATAGCCAACACTAAATTTAGTACTTTGCGAATGAAATGTGTACACTACAAGAAAAAATTAGGAAGATACTATAAAATGGCGCGAGTGACGGGGCTCGAACCCGCGACCTCCGGCGTGACAGGCCAGCACTCTAACCAACTGAGCTACACCCGCGCACTTCTTTCGAACCAATTGTTTAGCTGGTGTAAGAGGTTCATTCGTTTCTGTCAAGCATTCTTAATACGTTTTTTTCAAAAAAAAATAAAAATTTAGCATCCTTTAAAAAATCTCAAACAAAAATATCTTTTATTCTTGCGTTTAAATAAAATTTTCCTTAAAAAGCTTCCATCCGATGATAAATCATTGATTGGGCGATTAGCTCAGCTGGTAGAGCGCCTCGTTTACACCGAGGATGTCGGGAGTTCGAGTCTCTCATTGCCCACCATATGCCTTTTTTACCCCTATAACCCATTGATTTTATTGATATTTATTTAAGGTTAGGGATAAAATAATCAGGTTAGGGAATAGGATTTTGCAACTTACCCTTATAAATCACCTTTAACTTGTGTTAATAGGCATCCACCCACATGAACGTTTTCCGTTCTCATTATGCTTTAAAATGTCTCGTGCTAAGTTTGAACTGATTCCATCGTAGTCTTGCCTATCCAAATAAATTGGCATCCATCCTAGGCAAGAAACATAGTCATTCTTTACGCACCCACTCAGACAGATCAGAGCGTATATCCACATCACTTTTCTTGTTAACTTCATCTTCTACTTCAAACCGTGTTATAGCTATTTTTAAAGTTTTCTCAGTCCGTTTGCGTTGCTCAACTTTCTTTCCAAACCGAAAAACCTTAGCTAAAGTTACAAAAAAAGCGGCTAAAGCCGCCGCCACCATTAGTAAATATTTCTTTCCCCACCAAATCACAGCCGTTGCTCCCAAAAACGTTGAGCAACAAATGCAATACCAACACAAGCTGCTAAAACCATAATTGCAGCAAAAGCCCACTGAACTGGACCATTACCAGCAAGTAATCCTCCAAGCCCCGAGAAAGACCCAATGATAGGCGCTAACATTTCTACTTTAAAAGCACTTGTTGATTCTTTTGCTTCTACAGCTTGATAATTAGAAGAAACATAAGCACTCGTTGCCCATAACCCCGCTTCAGCAGCACGCCGGTGAACTAAACCTTTCAAACGTTTGCCATCTGCCATTGTCCATTTTTGTAATTCAGCCGGTACAGCTTCATAATCCCCTTTATTAAGCTTTTTAAGCAAGGTAGAACGTTGAAAAGCACTTACACCAACATTATAACAAAATGAAACCAGAGCCCCAAACTGTTCATCATTTAAATCAACGCAAACCTCTTTTTCTACTGCTGCTTCATATTTTTGCAAATCAGTTAAAAGTATAGTTTCAGCTTTTTGCTTGGTAATCGTCATACCTTCAACAACAAATGGCTTACCAGCTTTTCCGGTATGACCATACCCAATGGTCCAAACACCAGATGCATCTTGATAAGCGTTTAATCGTAAGCCTTCCCATTTTTTTAAACAGTTTAAACAGTCTTTACTAATCCTTCGTGCCATTGTTTCATTCCATTTCTATAAATACACTTTAATTAACACAGCACCATCTCCCCCAGCACCGCTTGATGAAGGTGTCGCATCTTTTCCGGGAAAATATCCACCGCCACCACCATAGTAACCAATACTTCCCTGTCCACCACGACCACCCCACATGCTATGACCCCCAAGTCCACTAGTACCATTATTACCGTTTTTCTCGCCTTTTCCACCTTTGCCACCCCCTGCCCCTCCACCTGCACCGCCATAAATACTGTCTCCACCACGTCCGCCTAAACCGCCTTTACCACCAATTCCTTGGTTACTATCACCGCCATTACCTCCAATACCACCACCACCACCACCACCCCACATACTATTACCACCTCCACCACCCCAACCACCTCCACCACCTAAACCAGCACCTACATCTCCTCCTTTACCACCCCAACCTCCAACACCGCCACCGTTATATATATTGTTTCCACCATCGCCACCTCCGCCGCCTTTACCACCATTCTCGCCACGCCCACCATCACCGCCTTTACCTCCATTACCGGCACTTTTTAAAAAATTATCGCCCCCTCTGCCACCACTGCCCCCACGCCCTCCAGTACTATTTTTACCGCTTTTGCCCCCTTTCCCCCCATTACCACCAAATCCACCTATCCTACCAACTTCACCATTCTTGCCATCACCCCCAATACCACTTTGATCCTCTGCATCAGCTCCATTATCGCCCCTGGCACCATGAATACCACTAGGATCGTATCCGATAGAACCACCAGAAGCTGTAATAAACTGACCAACTTTTGTTTTTTCCCCAGCGAAACCGCTATTCTCAGCTGTTTTTCCACCCTTGCCGATAGTTACTTTACTGTTGCCAAGAAACTTTTTCCTTGTTCTCACATAAGTACAACACCCACCATTACCACCATGACGACCACTATCATCACCAGCATTACCACCACCCCAAGCCCATATTTCAAGCTCGGTGTCTCCAGTTGTCCCTTCTGGCCATGCAATTTCCCCACTTTCCGTCATGAAAATCTCAACAGGTTTGCTAACACCTACACCCACACTATTGCTGCTGCCCCCACTACTGCCGCCACTATTTGCTTTGATAGAAGCAACAAGATGAGCCGGTGATATCAGTGCATTTTCTGCTTTGATGCCATCAATCCAATCTTGCTTTTCAAGAGGGTGAATGAGATCAACTGCTTTTTGTGCTTTGTCTGCAGTCTCTTTTGCATCCACGGCAGTTTCTTGCGCCTTATCAGCTACTGTTTTTGCACTTGTCGCTGCTTCTTTTGCACTCTCTACAGCCACTTGTGCTTTATCAGCAGTGCTTTGCGCATCCTTTGCTGTGCTTAAAGCATCTGCTGCCGTTTCCTTTGCACTCTCTGCAGTGCTTTGCACCTTATCTACAGTTTCTTGTGCTTTATTGGCAGTGCTTTGTGCAGTATCAGCGGCTTTCTTTGCACTATTAGCTGTCGTTTGTGCAGCTACTGCCGCCTCTTTTGCAACCGCCGCCGTTTCTTTTGCACTCTCTGCGGCCACTTGTGCTTTATCTGCAGTCTCTTTAGCCTCACCTGCTGCATTGACCCCACATTGAGCTGTCGTTTGTGCTTGCTGTGCAACCTCTTCAATTTGATTAATCTTCGTAATCTGGATACGTTCTTGAGGCGTTAAGATAAGGTGTTTCTCCCCCTCTTTCATATGATCCATAGCAAAAACATCCTTTGCTATTTTATCTGGATCATAAACTGATTTTGACATCGCAAGAGATTTTGATAATGTAAAATGAGTGATAGTATCTTTAAGATCAGCAGGAGATATAGGATAATTGATATCCTCATCTGCCTTCTTCCATTTTTCTATTGTAGGGCACTCAGAACTTATCCATTGTAGCTTTACTCTTTCTTCTGCAGTCAAAATCTTCTTTGTATCACCTTCAACCATATTCTCCATAGAAAAGGCATCTGACATCACATTAGAAGGATCATAAATAGCAGCACTCATATCGCCAATTCCCAAAGGCGATAGCTTTATCCAGCCAGTACCCGATAGAACTGTATTCTCACTAGGATCCCCACTTGTGCTTATATCATTAACTGTAACCGTATCTTTATAAGCAAGTGCCCCAACATCTCTTTTTGCAACGGCCTCATCAGCTTTCTTTCCTTGAGCAGCAGTCGCAAAATAACCCATAGAATAAGCCGCTGCACTCCCCAATGAAGAGGGTGCAACAACTTTATTGTCTAAAATACCTTCTTTGACTTCCTTATTTGTCGCTGGCTCAATTTCAAACTTGTGTGTGTGATAGGGAATAGGCATCGCTTTGAATTCCTTAATTTGTATCTTCGGGATGTGTTAGATTGACAAGTTGCAAACGCAATTCATCAACGGCTTCTTGCAAAGTCTCAATGCGTTGCTCTGTCTCTTTTTGGTAAGCTGTAAAAACATTCAAAAGATCATGCTGAATATCGTCTTTGACCTTATCAAGAACCTTATTTAATGGCGCATGAACTAATTTATGACTTGCATAAAAAAGAACACGAATCTGCCCTGTGTCGGCAATCTCATCAATTGCCGAGGGATTATTGATCATCTTTAAAAAACCTTTATGATTTTATGGCGTAAACAACCGTTGTATTAATAGGGCGTGTTTCTGCTCCACCTGTTGAATAAATCGTTGCACTATGCGTATGTGCACCTGCTGAGGCTGTATTTGCTCTTATATTTTGGCTATAAAAGGCAGGGTTTCTTCCACCAATAGGACTGCCAGGTCTTCTTAACGCCTCATACTGATACTGGTGTACATGCGCCCCTGACATTTCAATGGTGCAGCCATGTGTATGCGTTTTCAAGCTATCTTGCTGCTTTTCAGCAAATTTTCTACCCTGATCTACACCACGCCCATTATCAAAACCACGTAAAAACATCCCCCTAAAATCGGGTACTCTAAAAGTAGTATCGCTATCTGCTCCCCAATATATATCTATTGCCTTGAACAACCGAGGATATTTCTTGCGCTCATAGCTTGCACCATCACACAAAAGCCAACCACCTGGCACTTCTTTCATTGCAAATGTCGCAATAAACCCAGCTGGAAAAATTTCTATCTTAGGAGGTGTTTTTGGGGTTGGGTTTAATAAATACCAACCATCAAGACTTCTTGTTAGTGTGTTGTTATTATAGACCAGTTCATAAATGCCATCTTTTTGCAGTTCACCACCTTCTAAAGGCATAACACCTGCATCGGTCATCTTATAAACAGGCTTCTCACTCAAACGATTGACGGTTATTGTTGTCGCACCAACATTTGTGTCGCTTGCCTTAAAACGTATAAAGATATCATTCTTATATTCCGTGATAGGAGAAACTGTATTGAGTGTAATTGATGTCGTCTTTTCTTGACTGTTGACGACAAACTTTGCTTCAATACTCCCGCCATTATCTGCAAGATATTCTCGTATACGCTGCATCATAGCACGTGCACTATTATTAACAGAACTGGGCGGCTGACCTTGTGCCCAATTAATAATATCATCTGAGTGTGCGTTTGTATCCGCTGTCAGTGACCAATCATAAATATCAGACATTATAAACTCCTGCCCTTGTTAAGAACTCTTTGCGCAATTGATCTCCTCTTTGTCGACCATTTAAAGAAGAAACAGGTTGACGTCGTGACGGGTCAATCAAAGGCGTTAGATCTGCAGGGCGTGCCCCTGCTTGTGAAAACACAGGCTGCTGCATCATGTGATTTTGTGCCATCTGTATCTGTTGATCATAATTTTGCGCATTCTCTTTGATTAACTGCGTTAAACCATCCACGCCTTTTTTTAGAAAATCAGTACGTGCAACATTTTCAGGAGGCACCATTTGAGGATACATTGCCATATTCTGTGCAACCAATTGATCACCCTGCATTACATTTTGAAGCCTTTGCATGCCACGTGGTGGAACCGCTTGCCTATAACCTTGCTCAGGCTGTGCTGTTTTATTGTACAGCTGATAAACATGATTCATAAAATCACCTGCTGTTGCACCAGGGCGGCCACCATTAAGGGCTATTGCCTGGGGGGTTAACAGCTGGCTTGCTGGTGCATTTGGGTTTTTAATAAGCCTTGCAGCCCCCGCTGGCCCTTGTTGATGTGCTAAATAAAGTTCAGCTTCTGAAGGTGCTCTTCCCAAAGCTGTTTGCAAATAACGGATATTGTCTTTGGTAAACCGTGCCATCGCATCAATCGATTGAAGTGGATCAAACTTGTTATCCAACTTATATTGGCGTGCTGTTGAATCTAAAAATTGATAAAGCCCACCTGCACTACTGTTCTTATTTCTTGCATTGGGATCACCACCACTTTCTATCATCGCCACGCGTTTAAGAAAGCTTTCGGGTAAATCATACCTTTGTGCCGCCTGGGAGATGGCACTGTGAACATCAGGATGAAAATTAATCATTAATTTTTAAGCCCTCTAATATAGCTGCCCGTCGATAGAACATTAAGCAAATTGATGAACTTTACAAATTCTTCTTGTGTGATTAAACGCTTCTGTTCTGCTTTACGAAACTTGTTAATTAACTCAACAGATTTTTGTCTCGATAACCTAACATCCCCACGTTCATGGGCTGTTATGAGTTCTGCAATATCTCTCTCGACATTTCTATCGATTGACGACACTCCACGCTTGACTGACCCTGTAAAAAAATTCATTATTGTAGTACGAAGGCTAGACTTACTTACATTATCAAGTGCTTCTCCTGCCTTTGATCCGAGCTCACCCTCGTTCCTTGGAAGGCGAGCAAATAACTCTGATCTCTCAACCTCTGGCCGTAAAGCTTTCACCATTTGGTTTGCTTTATCCTTACCATAAATGAGCCGTAATTTCTCTTGTCCACTTTGCGTATTAAACAAATTGGAAAGACTATTCTCAGGGCTTTGTACATTGGCTGCTGCATGTTCTATCTGTGAACGTGCACCTTTTCTAAACGCATCCAGTTCTTTAGATTCCAAGCCTGAAAGCTGATTTTTGATCATATCAAGCGTAACATTCTTATCAAACGCTTTTTCACCTTGAGATAAGGCGCTGCCAAGAGTGCGCTCATCATGGTAAAACTTTCTTGCTTGGGTATAATGTGGAGATGACGTATCTAAAACACGAAGAAGACGTTCCTTCACATTCATCAAATCTGCAGCATGTGTTTGATTATCTTCTCTGAGAGCTAATTTAATCTGATTATCTATGTCCCCCTTTATTCTGTGCAAAATCTGCATACTCATTTCTGGATTTTTACGATTTGCTATAACTGTTTCATCTCCCACGTTTAACAAGCCCGCAATTGCTTTTTTACGTGCGTCATTAAATGCAGGACTTTCTTCTAAAAGCTGTAAATCTTTCATAACAGACTCTGCAATGGGTGCAGTAAATGCCTTTTCATAGAGCGGTTCAGCCTCTCTTTTTGCGGTGTTAATAATGTCTTGCTTTAAATCAAGTGTATTAACTTTCTTACCGAGTGTTTCATTTAGTCTTTCCCTTACACGTTGAGTACTTTCAGCTTGCCTAGCTCCTAAACGATTGCTCATTATTGAATGTGTAGGATAGTCTTTTTTTGCCTCTCTTAAAGCCCGTGCAGCAAGCTGATCACTTAAATCAATGATCATTGAATCAGAGCCTTTCCACTTTAAAGCCTTGTCAAGATCATGAATACCTGCATTGTCTAAAGCACGACTTATCTCTTTAAGCGCTTTGTTGCTTATTTGAACTTCACCTGGTTGACTTCCACGAACCCATTTTGGAAGCGTTTTTTTAACAAAAGAAGTCGTTGCACTAGCTGGTTTTGTGACAAGAGGCGCTGCTGCTGATAGAGCAAAGGGTGTAAGACCACCAAATGCCCCACCAAATCCAGTAGTTACTATAGTATTCCCCCAACCTTCCCCTTCACCACTTCCTGCTATAGCTCCATAGATTCCACCGATTTTTGCTGCGCGTATTGTATTAAACTTTGCTACGGCTTTCTTTGCAGCTGCTTCCCCTGCAAGTTTTGCTTCTGCCCGTGTGGCTCCTTGCGCTAATGCAGAATGAAATGCTTTTGCCTCTGCTCTACTTACATAATCTGCAGCTGCACCTGAAGTTCTTGTGGCTGCCTTATTTACAGGACTCATTACAGCTTTACCTACAGCTTTTGCTGCTGTAGGAGTAGCACGTATAGCACCGGGAATAGCACGTCCAGTAGCAAGTGCACCACGTCCAACAGCAGCAGGAGCAGCACGCATAGCAGCGGGAACAGCGCGTACAGCTGAAGGCATAGCGCGCATAGCAGCAGGAGCACCACGTATAGCACCAGCTATACCTCGTCCAATAGCAGGAGCAGCACGTCCAGCAGCAAGCGCACCACGTGCAACAGCAGCACCACCTGCTGCAACAGGGCCTGCAACTATTGCAGGAACTAGGGCTGCCACACCACCAGCTAAATTACCGGCGAAATAAGCATAAGGATGCTCTTTAGCCAACAACTTTTGATAGTCACGCCGTCTCTTCACTCCGTCGTCATATGTTTCTTTTCCAAAAAGTGCTCCTATTTCATCATCATAGCCCAAAGTCGCTCCGTGAACTGTCCCCCATCCCAAAGCCTCCATAGTACTCGTTTTAGGACTATCTTCTTGTGTCGTTGGTTTATTATTGTTTGTGATAGAACCATTTTGTCTTGCTTTAGCAAGTAATTCTTTATTCCTTGAGAAAATCTCTCGGAGCTGTTCTGGGGTAAAGTCACTTATATGACCAAGAACAGGAGAATTATTATAGTCTGTGTCAAGCAATCGTTTATCAACTAATCGCTTATCAAAAGGAGGGGGAGATGAAATTTTATTTTTTTTTGCTTTCTCAAGCAACTCCTTATTTTTTGAGAAAATCTCTCGGAGTTGTTCTGGAGTAAAGTCACTTATATGACCAAGAACTTCAGCATTATTATAGTTTGTATCAAGCAATCGCTTATCAACTAATCGCTTATCAAAAGGCTTTTCGTTTGTCATGGGTTGTCTTAACTCAGCCATTGCTTTGTTTCCTTCTAACGCGATTGTCACTATCAAGGAATGCATAACCTTCTGGTAACGTATCAAATTGCGTATATTCCGTCACACGTGGCTGCTCATCTTGCGTCTGTTGCGCCTTATCTTGATTTTTATAAGCTTCAATTCCGTATGCTTCTTGAACAAGTTCAGGTGATACTTCTCCTTCACTAAAAAGAAGTATCCGCGTTGCTTTATTGGCTTTCTTGTAAGTATCAATAATCGTTTGGAAAGATTCTTTCATCTGCTCAGGTGAAAGGTCTTGTTCTAAAGCAGCTATAGAGTTCTGCAGTGCCATAAATTCAACGTTAGATAAGTTCCCAAAGCCTGATGCTCCATTTGGCGCAAGATCTTTCATTTGCATCAATCTATCAATTGCAATGTTTGCTTTAATAACATTAAGCATAGACTTAAATTGAGAAGCAGGTGTTCCTGGTATGAGCGATTCCCAATAACCCAAAAAACCAACAATGCTATGATTTTTATCCAATTTTTCCTGTAATTTTTCTACCATTCCAATGAACTGTTCTGCTTTAAAAGATTTGTTTGCAAATTCTACTTTTTTCTTGTTCTCTTCATCTATTCTTTTACGCTCTGCATCACTTCCTGGAATAAGTACAGAACGTATGTTGCCATTTTCATCTTTAACATACATATGTCCAAGCTCAGGCCTTGAAAGCATATTGTTAGGATCATCTGTTCTTTGTGTTCCCTTGAGAGGTTCAATCTTGCCCGTCTGTGTTGATATTTGGTAAGCCATATCACCGGGCAAGCCGTGCGCTTCCTTTTCTTCGGGTGTGAGTATTCTATACCCCTCCTGAAGGCCAGTAGGGCTTAACGTATCGCTCATGATTTTCGTAGCAAGATCAGGGTTTTGTGCAATTGCTTGCGCCTCTTGATCACTATATCCTTTGGATTGTAAAACTTTTAAAATTTGCTGACGTTGAGCCCGCTCACTATTGCCCTGGCGCAATTTAAGTGCTGCATTTGAAAAGCTCTCTTGAGGTGTTTGCCCCGAAGCAAGACCAGCAAAAGAATCCATTAAACGCTCTGAAAATTCCGAGTTCTTAAAACGATCCCATAAACCGCTCGCACTGTATTTATCATGCGCCTGTGTATCTCCATTGCCCCCCACTAACCTTTGGAAAAAATCTTCTGCTTCACCATTTACAGCTTGCTCTGGCTTATCATTTGCTTGTAAAGCCCCTTCCTCACTCAAAGCCTCCTCTTCATTCAAAGGCGCATCACCCTGCAATTGCTCTGGGGCAGGTCCTCCTCTGTTGAGCTCAGCAATATAATTCATTGCATCCTTTTGCTGTTGCTCTGCTTCATCTTGTGAAGGCATATCAATAGGAGAAACAAATTCAGATTGGGGCGCCAACGACACAGCATTCTCTAAAGAATTGCCTTGATAGAGTTGGGGTGTATTGTTTGTTTTGATTGAGTAATCTGATAAAGGAGGCATCTGACTTTTTAAATCTGTAACAGATACAATTAAATCTTTAAGCCCTTTTTTACCCGTTTCTTCAGGTTCATCATAAACGCCTCGAATAAGATCCTGAAGAGTGGCCTTTTGTCGATTATAACGCCTGTCTTGTTTATTGATATGCTTAAGGAACGGGTCAGAACGAGCAAAAAAATGCATAAACCCTTTATTATTGCGGCCATTTTCTTGACCCAAAGGTGGATCTAACTCATCAAATCTAGACATTAAGCAACCCTTTCCATATTAAAACCAAGCTTGCTATAATCAACATGCAAAAGGCCGGTGACAGTATTTAAGAAAACAGCCTCAGGATTTGTTGCAAGAATATCTTGCGCCATTACCCCTCGATAGCGTTTAGAGCACCCTTTGTAATTATAGTCATAGAGCTTGTGTCCATCTCTATACCCAACTTCAACAATGTTCTCTTTTGCTCTTCGATCACTTAACCCCGGCATTCCACCAAAAATACCCCCAATACCTCCAATAGTTGCCCATGGATTGTTTGGAACAAGTGTTGTCGATTGCCCTGTTTGTGTACCGTAATTGCCAGAAACAGCCCCTCCTGCGGCCAGTAACTTACTTAACTGATCCCATTCAAGATTATTCTGCTGCTCCCATTTTTCCCGCTCTGCATCAAGTTTCTGCTGATTATTGGCATCAATCAAACTGCCTCCCGCAAGCGCATTTATATTCGCCTGACCTTGACCTTGGAAGAAATTCGATGCCCCTGCAAGCTGGTTTTGGTTAGCCTGGTCAATCAAACTATTGGCAGCCATCATATTGTTGACATCTTGGTTATATTGCTGTGCCATCGCTTGGGTTGCAATACCCCCCAATTCATTGGCAAGAACACCCGTATGTGCCCCTGAACCATAACGCCCTGCCCCTGACATTGAACTGTTAATAGAGTTCGCCGTATTGTTTAAGGTGTTTTGAAGGGCTTCATTAAAATAAGGGTTAGCGCCTATTTGCGCCCCAGAAGCCATGTTGCTTAAATTTTGACTTGCTGCATTTGGTCCCGTGGCAAGCCCATTTAAATAGCTGTTATTATAGCTTTGAGCCGTGTTGTTAAGCCCTGTAATCGCACCCAATGTCTGATCACTCAAATTGGTAACACGATCCCCCTGATAAACCTCCTTCCCACTGCCACTATTGTAAAGATTCATCGCATCATTGGCACCAAGCTCAAAAATACCTTGTGCCCACGCAGGAGGTGCATTTGTCTGTGTCGTGTTTTGTGTCACCTTTGGTTTTTTATTTTTTCCCATGTTAAAGCTGCTTTCTATATTCTAAAAGATTAACGCAGTAGCCATGCGCTTTAAGAGATCTCTCCCATCCACGCCGGCCTATGATGATAAGCTCGTCTGCCCCTTGTTCTTTGTAATAGTCCTCAATATGTGGAATAATCTGACTTAAATGCTGCCCACCTGTTCCACCAAGCGTCACAATAACCGCACGCTTTACCCCTGTAATAAGATGATCCAATTGTGTAGTGATATGAGCCATAAAATTTTCGTGCTCATCAACGATAATCCAAAGAAGCTTTTCCCCTTTTAAAATATCGCTCAAAAGTGTCTCAAGATCATAATCATCGGGAAACTTATCAATAAAATAAGCAATCGATTTTAAGATATTACGCCAATAAGGTGCTATTTGTTCAGCACTCCATTGCTGTGTGTTATAAACTTTCAAATTCATCTGATACCTGCAGGTTTGAGCGTTACTTCAAAACCTGTCATATGCGTCCATGGTGTGCCTTCTGGTATTCTCAGACGCAACCCATGATAACGCGCTCGTGAGCGAATATTATACATCCCGTGATTATAGCCCGCATAACGTTCGTCTGCCCAATGAAACCGATTGTCATCATCCAGAATAAAAGCAGCCCCAACACTTAACAAACCCTCTGTTGTATCGGCTTGAACAAAAGCCTCACTCATCAGGTTGATCTGTCTTGTCGTATTACCCATCGTCTGTGAGGTAATCACCGCTTCCATCGGCGGGCCAGCAAAAAGCCCAAATCTATTGTCTTGATTAAACGCTCCTAAGACAGGGGCACCATTTTGCCATATCTTACTATCAAGAGAAGCGGGCAAATCTATCAAACGGTTAGAGACTTCATCGAGACCTTCTAAGGTATACCCCACTGCAAATAAGGGAAATAAGAAAAGATCATGCCCCTTGATGACACTCCATGTTTGCAAGATCCAATCATACACATAAATATGCATTCCAGCGATATCGTCATTGATCGAAAAGTATACCCGTGAATAAACTGGATCAATGCACGCGTGCATGTCATCAATAGAAAAGTTATGATAAAGTGTAAAAACCGTTTTATCGACTTTACCAAAACCAATAGGCAGCATCTCTCCTTCATTATTGATCTGGTAAAACCCATCATCAGCGACAAAGAAAGTATGTTCCCCACGGCTTGCAATGGCTGTGCTGCTTTTGGCTCCTATTTTATCCTTTACTTTCGTAAAACTAAATATAATCTTCGAGCCTGGTACAAATGTCGCATGGTAAATAGAAGATCGCATAAAAATAAATGGGTTGGTTGCTTGTGTTGAACCTTGAACATATTCACCATCTGGAAAATTTTGATAATCACAGCTGTTTTCCCCAACAGTCCAAAACTGCGCATCATTTAACCCTGACCAATGCACACGGTTTGGATAATCTGTAAGCTTCATCAAACAAACAAAATCACCCCAAACACGCACAATACCAGCCCGTGGAGGCTCCCCTCCCAAATCATCAAACCTCTCATCCTTTTTTAAAGAAAGCACCTGTGGTGCATCATTACTATTAACAGCAATGATATAATCCCCAAAAGAAGCAAATGACCAAGGTGCTGTCTCATTGGCATGATAGAGCGTATCAGGCTTGCTGATATCTTTCCATCCACGCGTACTATTATCAAACGCGTAAAGCTTGGTTGGTGAACCCACAATGATACGCACACCACCTGATGAGCGTACAGCATACACGCCTAAGATCTCATCGGGAAATGGTTCTGAAATAGGTGCAACCGTTGGAAAGGGAATATAAGCCTGAGGGGCAGGCAAAACATTCACAATCTCATTCGAATAGCCACTGTTTATAAATGCAGTGTCTGGTCTAAATTCAGCAATAGGGATAAAAGTCATCAGAAATCCGTGTGTTGAATCTGTGCAAAGTTTTTACGCCGTGAGGTCTCAATTTGAAGCGCGTTTAACTGCTCTTGAAACATCGCAAGGGCTGTTGCTGCCATCTGTGGTTCTTTGAGTATATTGGCATATAACTCATATTTTGCGCGGGTTTTGATAAGCTCATAAGCTTCCAAAAACCATACAGATGCTTGCCTCGCATTCTCAATAGTTTTAACCCGTATAGGATCAAGAATAAGCCTGATAGAATAAACATTATCGGGTGTTGGATAGAAAACAAGCCTTTGTGCAAAATAAGCATAGCGTGTGGGCAAACCACGATGAGCCTCATCAAACCCTTCAATCTCCATCGGATCTACCCGCAAAAGCTTTGACTTGCTATGATTATTCCCATCAATATAAGCATCAATAATCTGAATAGCTCCACTGATTGAAGGGTGAGCCTCATCTCCATATCGGCTTTTGCCTTGCAATGTGGTTAAAACAACCTCACGGCTTTCATTAAAATAAAAGGGAAACCGTTCACAAAAACGAATAGCTGAAAATATCACCTTTTGTACTTGGTCAACATATTCATTGGTTTGATCATCAATCTCATCTTGAATATCATCGACCATCTGAATGAAATTTTGATCATGAGGAACTATCTCTCCTTTTATCTCAAGGGGACCGCCTGTATGAATCGTAATAGCCATCAATAATATTCCCAACATTTAAAAAGGAGGGAGCGTAAGGAACAAACGCCCCCTTCTTTTAACGATTTGTGTAAAACTCAACAATGATCTCAGCATCCCCTTTGGAGCTTTTCTTGTCTCGTGTAACATAAATCGTATTTTCAAACTGAAGGGGAACGCTGCGTGCTTTTAAAGGCAATTCAACCTCTTTAACACCTTCCGCTTCAAGCACTTGTGTCCCATAATCACTGTCCCCTGGTTTTTTGCCAATCGTTGCAGTGGCCCCTTCAAAATCTGTCAGTGTATAAACAGTAATGCTTTTAATCAAAGCACCCCGTGGTAAAACACCAACCGATGTGGTAAGCCCTGTGTCACTTGCTTGTATACGTGAGCGAAAAAAGCTCACTTGTTGTGTATGAATATCACGCCCCTGCAAAACAGGTGGCATGCCCTCATCCGTTGTTTGTGTAAAATCAACAAATGTCTGTGTCATAAGACGTTGTTTTGTCATAATTAAATCCTACTCATTTCATTGATGTTTATACGTTATCTTCAGCAAAAGATGGAATGACAATGGTGCCAAAGTCTTGTGCTCCCTGATTAGAATAGGGTAAAGCGTAGCGTGGCTTTTTCATGCCAATAAGAGTCTTAGCAGCCACACCAAACTCACGTTCATAATCAAACATCTCTTCCACTAATTTATAGCGTGTTGCTCCATTGCCTTTCGCTCCACCATTAAAACGCCCATAAGCCATGATGATACTTTGTGCACCAAGCAAAACAGCACGCCGAACAGACAAAACAGGCTCTTTGGTCTTTGAATCAACACCATTGGGCACATGTTCAGATTCACGCAAAACAACACCATTATACATCCCTAATGATCCATCAAAAATGGGGTTTTTAGAGCGGCTTCCATTAAAAACTGCCTTGGTAATGTCAAGCCACTGACCAGGATCTGTATTGGTGCGCAATTGGGTCACCTGTATTGGGTGAAGATACATCACATAGACACTGTCTCCATTGATACGCACCGGTCTAATCTTAGGATTAGCCAGTTTTGCACGCTGCACAGCTTGATCAATCAATTTGAGATTAAACACATCCTCTTTCGCAAGCGTCTCATCCGTTTTTTTCTGACCTGGGCGAATAACACGCTTACTGCTTGGCTCTAAAGGTTCATTAAAACCATAATGCACAGGCTTAAGCGTTACGGTATGCCCTTCAAACTTCATCCATGGTGCTGTATAGCCTGCAGCCTGAATAAAGAACATCATGCTTAAACGGTCTGCATACCAATCAACAAGTCCATCCTTTGCTTCATTACGCAAGTTAAACAAAACACGTTGCTGATCAATCGATCCTTCATTTTTAACACGTACAGCATGAGAAAGCTCATTAATGCGTATCTTATCACTCATAAACTGAAGTGCTTCCTCATTGCCTTCCAGCGTTTGGCCCTCGCTAACACCATCACCCATAAGCTGAACACGCAATCCCATGGTGATTGAATCACCCGCTGATTTTCCTGATTCATCCTGAACTTGGATGACACTATTTTTGTTTGTCCCCATAAGCGGTGCAATAGACAACGCTTTTGAGGTCTCTGTATTGAGCATCTTAGCCCAAGCGCTAACCGCTAATGGGTCATTGATCGTTATTTGTGTTGTCGCCATTTTTTAAAATGCCTTTCTTCGTATTGTTTAAAAAATTGCCGCAAAAAGTACGGCATAACCAAGCACCATCACTTGGTTATCTCTGATGAGCTAAGATGCATGTCCTTCACATCCCGCTCATAATTTGTTCAAATTTCCCAGGATTTTTCTCAACCCATGCTGCAAACTCAGCTTCCGGCATGGAAGAAAGTGTTTTTACATCAACACCCCCTGTTGGAGCTTGCCCCCCACGGGCTGTCAATGTACGTGCTGCTGTTGTGCGTTCTTGAAGAGCACTCACATCATCTCTCATCTGTGGGCCAGAGTATCCAGACTTCTTTGCTTTTTGCACAAGAAACTCCACAGGGTTAATACCTGCCCTTTGACACTGCTTACATATATCACGCAATTGAGTGCCAAGTTGTTCTTGCCTTACCGCAGGGTCATTAAGTTGCGGATACAGATTGGCATTTTCTTTCAAATCATTGTCTGCATACTCATAAAGATAATCCATCATGCTATCTAAGTCAGGGTATTTATCTTGAACCTGTGCCTTGGCTGCTTCAAAATAATCCCCTAATTGCTGACGCTCATAGTGCTCTTGATTGACGCGCTCTTGTTGCTCTCTTATCGATGAAAACTCATGAAGCAATCTTTGCTGTTCTTGCACCTTCTGACTAAGCCATGCCATATGCGCCTTGGGATCCTTTTCCAAAGAAGGAACATTTTCATCAGAACGGCGCGTAATTTCTTGCTGCATGGTGGCATATTTTTGTGCCATCTCCAGTGCAAGCTCACGAGCCTCAGCAGCATCTTGCTCCGCTTTTTGACGCGCTTGGCGCTCTTGCTCTACAACACCGTAATCAGGCTTTTCAGACTCTTGCTCACCAGCATCATCATTTAACGGCTCTTGAGAAACCTCTTCTCCTGGCTGCTCAGATGCCTCATCTAGCCCACCTGTGTCATTTGCTCCATCTGTTTTAACATCTTGCTCAGGTTCATCCACTTGCACGCTTTCAATAGAATAATCGCCAACAGGAGAATTGCTTGCAAATTGTTCATCATAAAGGGCTTGTTCTTCAGGGGTTAATTTTTCTTCCATTGTTTCGTTCCTTTTCGTTTAAGTTTTGCCTCTGATGGTTGCTGCTCGATAACCTTCAAGCTCTATTTGTAATGCTCTGATCTGCATCTCTCGCTGGGTTATCTCATTTCTTGCTCTTTGCTGTTCAAGCTGCATACGCGCTTGTTCTTGCTTTAAGAAAAGCTCAATATTCTTTTGCTGCAGTGCCATTTGTTTGCTTTGGGCATCCAGTTGATTGAGCACGCCTTTCGCCTGAGTTTCTTGTTGAATGGCTGCAACTTTTGCTTGTTGCTCGGGGCTTAATTGTGGCCCTTGGTTTTGCATCATCATCTGCTGTTGTTGCTGTTGCATTTGCGCTTGCTGGGCTTTAGCCGTTAAACTGGCTACAAGAGTTGCTGGCAATGGCGAGAGTTTCAAAAGATCGGGGATCATATCAGGCGTTAAGAAATTCCCGAGCAACGGCAACATCTGAGTAACCGCTGCAAAGGTTCTTTCTTTCTCATTCGGACTGGTTGGTGAATCATCAACGATAATGTCATACTCAAGGGTGGTGACAGCCTCACGCGTTAAGGGTACATACTCAGCCTTCTCTGGTCCAGAAATGCGCACCAAACGACCATCGGAAAGATAGGTTTGAATCAGATAAAGAATGATCTTTCCTTGTCGGCACCGATACAGCTTTAAATTATCAAATAAACCTGCAAGCAAATTGAGTGTTGACTGGCGACGTGTATTCTCCAACACATTCGCCTGATTAACCTCCCTTGTTCCTATAAACTCAGCAGATAAACCTGTCACATGTGTAAGCGCCTCACAGGCCTCATTAAACAGCTGAAAGAAACCATTAGGAAACTCTGCACGTGGTTTAGACTGTATCATTCCACGAGTTAAAGCACCACTTTTAAGCCATGTGATTGTATCAGCCTTTGCCCAGCTCTCCACGGCCTGGCGCTCATCATCAAAAGCACCTCGTTCAGCCATAATCCCACCTTTAGCCTGGCTATTGAGGATATACATCACCTGACTAAAATATTTATTCGACCATTTTTGTGGGTCTTTCGCCGGCCTCACAATGCCATAAAACTGGTTTTTAAGCTTATCCAACGTGCCTGTAATGCACTCCCATCCAAGTTGCCCATCAGGCGCTAATGGTCTGTCAGGCTTGCCTAAAAGACGACGCCCTAAAAAAGCACGCTTAACCACCTTTTTATGAAAGCTCGCTCCTTGGATTTGCGGCACAAGCATTTGCAGTTGTTCAAACTCTTGGGCACTATAATCACGCATCTGTCCTGTTTGAAGATCAGGTGCTTTGTAATAGGTCTCATGTTCAAACCAACGACACTCAACAAGCGTGACATAGCGTTTCCTTGAAACGGCATCTATCCTATTATTGTCATCACTATAAGCATCAAGGGAAACATGATAATCTTCAAGATCGGTTGTGTTATCGACAGCCCAATCAGCATTCAGATCTTCACTGGCCACATTGGGAAACAAGCTTTTTGCATCCTCAATGGGCTTGCGATCAACATACCACATACGCTGTGCATCAACCAGATTAGGCCTTACAGCATTCACATCCCACACCATCTTGAGTGGATCTAAGCGTCTTACTGTGGGTTTACCTTCAGGGTTTTCTTCATAATCAAGCCGTGTATCTGTCCACCCCATACCGCAAATGACCATATCTTGAAAGGCATCGGAATCGGCATATTCAGCTTCAGCTTCATCACGAAACCATTCTGCTGCTCCGGTGAGTAATTCATTGGATATCGCTGCACCAACTTGTCTTGGTTGAAACTGCACTTCCCGTTTATTGTTACGCTCTGCTCCAACAATGGCATTCACCAAAGGAGCAATACGGTTAAACGTCATCACAGGGCGCCGCTGTGCCTTTAAAACAGCTAAATCTTCTTCTGCCCATTGACGTCCATTATAAAAGTCAAAGTCTTCACGCGCTTGCTCACGCCATTCATTGGCATGCTCTATATCTTCTGCATACCAAGACTTAAGACGTCTATAAAGCGCATCATCATCAAGACTTGTCGTCTTTTGTACATCGTTTTCTAAAATGCCATCCATGATGCCGTTTCTCTTTCTGTCGCGCTATAACGCTCTGGTTTTGATGGAGTACGTGGTGCTTCATAAACAGTGCACATCAAACCAAAGGCATCGGCTCCATGACTTGCCCAGTCATGTTCAGCACCCAAACCAATGGCGCGCTTTTCATCCCATTTTTCGTGATACCAATTTAACGCCTTACGGCCAGCAACCGTTGTTTCTTCATGAAACCAAACACAAGGTAAAATACGACGCACCGCTTCAATGCGCATCTTAACAGCCCCTGCTCCTTGATTGGGCACAACCTGTGTGTCAAAACCAGCCTCATTTAAAGCACTCTCAAAGCTCACATTATAAACACGGTCTCTTGTCGCCCCATCATGAGGAAGCACCATCACTGCCTTGTCATAACCATTATGACGCAACCATCCTATATGCTCCGATAAGGGTTGACCTTGTGCTTCATAATAATCAAGCACCCTGATCTCTCTTCCCACAAACTGTGCAATCCATATAGCCGTTGCGTCAGCTTTAGCTCCAGTGCCCCCAATATCCCAAAAAGCACGAATGGGCATTAAAGGATCACGTGCAACATGCCCTATGCGCCCCTCTTGCTCTGCTGCTAACATCTCCTTTTGAAAATAAGCCCCTTGCACAGCTTTAAGATAATCACCCTCCCAAATATGCTTATAGCTCTCAGGACGGTTTTGAAGATCATCAAGACGTACTCTTTGCAGCTTTTGGGGAAACAAAGGATTATCAGACCAGTTAACTTCTACTCCTTTAATGTTTTCGTCCTTTGTAAAACGAAAGCGTCTTTCAACAGGTGCATTCTCACGCAACGGATTCCACGTCACCCAAAGCTCTGCACGCCAGCCCTCTCCTTCTTCCCGCAATGTCGGTATCAGTGTTTGCCAAGCCGTTTCTGTCACAGGTTCAGCTTCATCAACCCAACAAAGCAAAATACGTCCCATCGACTTAATGCT
Source organism: Bartonella sp. WD12.1 (assembly GCF_002022415.1). Classification (GTDB taxonomy): domain Bacteria; phylum Pseudomonadota; class Alphaproteobacteria; order Rhizobiales; family Rhizobiaceae; genus Bartonella. The sequence goes on along the minus strand of NZ_MUBG01000001.1, from coordinate 722,983 downwards.
CGCAATATTGCGATCTAGCCCCGAAAACTGAAAAGATATACGTCCATCTTTCGACTTAATGGACGACTCTCCAACGTTGTAATAATCCTTTAAAAAATCATAAGTCTCAATCGCTCGTTTAATCTCTTGCAATGAACTCTCAGCAAGCGAATTTTGAAACTGGCGAGCACAAAGGATAATCCCTGATATCCCACCCATACCATATTCATAGCCCTTTAAGGCCGCCATTAAGGCAAAGGACCTTGTCTTTCCTGATCCTCGCCCTCCCCACGCAGCACGCACATCAGCAGCTCCTTGAAACAAGGGGATTAATTTCTCGATGATCACAACTTGAGCTGTAGCCATCTCAATTACCCTTAAACAGCATCTTTGTCCTTGATAACAGGTGCTACAATCTCAACACGTGTAATCATCTTGATGGCTTCATCATTTTCACCGGTAACCTGCAAAGGCAAGATCTTTCCCAACAACGCTAAATAAGCAGCGGGGCATTTTACAGCCTGGCGTTCAAGATAAGAGATCAGCCCTTCATTGCCATATTTGTTGCCAGCCTGCTCTGCTGCCTTAATCACAGCCTCTTTAAGTATACGCGTTGTCTTATTGGGAACACCTTTCACACGCCCTGCTCCTGCATTAGGTGGTGTTCCCTTCACAGGCTTATCTGATCCAGATGCCATGGGGGATTCCTTTAAAGTGATCTAAACAAAAAAGACCTCACTCTCGGGAGGAAGAGAGGAGGTCAATTAATGTCAATAAATAAAAATGAATAAACTGGATTGCTTTAACAAAAAACCCCGCTTTCGCAGGGCTTTCAAAGGTATAAAAATGTATTACATATCCTAATTTTAGGCGCAGCAAAATCAGCACCACGATGTCATTAAATACTACTTTTACCTCCCTGTCAACTAAAAAATCATGATCTGGTATTTTTTATCTCAATTAATCTAAATATGGTATTTTCTAAGCGCAAATGGTCATTTTAGTTTTTATATATATTTTTTCTATGTCCCACAGCCAAAACCAAGACCAAAAGCTCTTTATCGTGGAGATCACATAATATCCTGTAATCTCCCACACGATATCTCCACAAACCTGATAATGGACCTTTCAAAGGCTTACCCACTACACGCACATCTTCAAGCAGAGCAATATGCTTATCTAAAAAATCAACAATCCGTCGTGCTTCTTTTTTATCACATTTTTTTAAAAAATTGAGAGCCTTTTTTTCATATCTAATCGTCCAAGCCAAGCTCTTTCCTCACCTCTTCAGAGCTATAAAAAGTAGCATTTCCCTTTCGAACACGTTCTCTTACTTGTGAAGCTAAATAATAATCCTCAGCTTCCTCTATTCCCTGTTCAATAATCTCACGCAAATAAAAAGACTTTGTACGTCCTGTTTTAAGGGCTAAATTATTTAAACGCGTTTCAAGCTCACTTGGCAATCGAATAGATATCGTCATAGTACATTCCTCACCTTTTGTGTTCATTGTAATACAAGTATAACGCATTGTACAGAAAAACGTTTTACGTCATGTCTTTTTTTTCGAAAGTTTGTGTATCTTATTTTAACGCTTTTGCGAAAAAAACTTATGAAGAGCATTCAGAGCAATGTATAGAGAACTGACAAGATGTTTTAGTTGTTGGTCTTCTATAACAATATACTGCAACGCAGCATGTAGATTATACTGACGATATAATCCTTGTGTTTCTCTAATAACGTCTCGCACAGCTTCATAACGATCAGTTGTTATTTTAACCCACTTTTCAAGACTATCTTGATCGTGGCTAGCCGTTACACCGTCATAATAACCACCCTGCAACCCTTTCGCACACAAATAATCATCTCTTACCTGAATATACTGTTGTGACGCATCATACTGATCTTGATTAATCTTTTTTTCCAATAAATATAACCGCCCTACATAAGTGCCCATAATCGGGTTTTTCGCATCTTGAATACTCACCCCATAACGTTTTGCACGCATTTCAAGAGTTAACTGATCAACAGGCTTACGAGGCGTTTTTGCACGCGAGATACGTCCATTGGGTTCTCTTATTTGACCTTCTATTCTAGGTCTTCCCCGTTTCTTACGTTTTTTCATCAGTAAACCTAGTAATTAAAACGGGACATCATCATTCAAAGTTGTTTCTAAGTACTGCTTATCCTCTTGCTCCATCGCTTCCAAAGCCATATCAATACCATCTTTTTGAATGCTATTAAGGATCCTCAATTCACCCTTATATTGCGGCAAAACAATTTCTGTTGTGTAACGTGTTTGCCCACTTTTATCTTGCCATTTACGCGTCTGTAATTGACCTTCAACATAAACCTTGGAACCTTTGCCCAGATACTGAAGTGCAACCTTTGCAAGATGTGGATTAAAAACCACGACAGAATGCCATTCTGTTTTATCTACCTTTTCACCTGTTGCTTTATCTGTATAGCTCTGTGACGTGGCTATACGAAAGTTCACTACCTCTGCACCAGATGCCATTGTCCTGCTCTCAGGATCGGCACCAAGATTACCGACTAAAATTACTTTGTTGATCATGTTGGATATCTTTTCTAAGAAAAATTATGTGTGTGTTTTAATGAAACAAAATATAGGAATAAAAAACTATTTTTTCTATATTTTACAGAATTATATCACAATATATTAAACTATTTAATATAAATAAACAAAATAAATAACTGAAAATAAACATTTTATAGCATTTTACAAATATCTAAATGTTTTTCTCATCTTATACTCATAACTAACTGATAAAACTAATAAAATGGCTTCTATAAATGAAAAGTTTGTCTGTCACTGAAACAAAAGATTGTGTTTGACATTGCAACAACTGTATCTTATAAGTTACATATGTTTACAGTGTACAAGACAAAATATTTCATACAGTGGCTAGATTCTTTAAAAGATGAGATTGCGCAAGCACACATTGTGACACGGATAGCAAGAATAGAAACGGGGCTTCTTGGTAATGTAAAATTCTTTCATGGCATTGGAGAATTAAAAATAAATCATGGCCCTGGCTATCGGGTTTATTTTATAAAACAAGGGCAAGAAATTATTTTACTCCTTAATGGCGGTAATAAATCTACCCAACAAAAGGATATCGAAAAAGCCCTGAGAATAGTAAAGGAACTCAAACATGGAAATCACTAAATTTGATACAAGTGAGTATTTTAAAACTCCTGAAGCTCAACAAATTCTTTTACAAGACGCTTTAGAAACTAAAAATAGTCAGTATCTTGCACATGTTCTTGGGATAATAGCAAAAAACCAAGGAATGAGCAAAATCGCTAAAAACGCTGGGTTGTCAAGAGAATCTCTTTATCGCTCTTTAAGCGACAAAGGTGATCCTAAACTCTCAACCTTTCTTAATGTTTTGAGTGCCTTAAATTTGCAAATTAGCTTAACACCCACCCAAAATAAAGAACACACATCTTTAGAAAAAGCTTAAACAACACTTTCCCCATTTTTAGGGGAAAGGTATGAGTTATATTTCTTTCAATTAGGCAGCCTTTGCAACAGGGCTTTCTAAAACACGTCTTACTTCTGTTGTAACTGATTTGTAATGTTCAAGCTCGTTTTCGAGATCATTTACATCTGACAGACGTCTTGCAATTACTCCTAAAACTTTACCAATACCTGAGGGCGATTTAAATAAATCACGAGAAAATAATTCATGATCGAATCGTAATTGACTTTCGAGTTCCATCCAACGATCAATAATTTTAGCACGTAACACTGTACTATAACCTGAGATTAAAATAAGGCACTCACGTTTAGGAAGATTGTAGCAAGGGCGGCTTTCCCCTTTTTTATCAAAGTAATTACCGACAAAATTAACCACCCCAAATTTGGGGGCGTTAAGTTCTTCAAGCATTTTCTTGATATCACGCATAACATGGTCATGCCTTTTACCACACAATTTTGCAATTTCACGACTAGACATTGTCAGTATAGTTTGTGTGTTGTTTACTAAATCGTTCATGATGAACTCCTGTGAAAGTTAAAGGTTTTTCATTGACACTCAAAAAAGAGCGCCGGGCGCTGAAAAACACGGTTCACAGTCCGTCGTTATGTTTTCCCCGTGAGGGTCTTGTATAGCATAACTACACCCGACAAGATCACTATACGCTACACGCATACAACGAGTCAAAGTCTTTAAAAATGCACGGAAAATTGATTATTTCGGTAACCAATCCGCTGTGAAGTGAAGGTGTTTTTCAAGCACCTGATTTGCACATAAACGCATTTCCTTAATCTTGTCAAGATTCTTTGCAAAAAACGTTTTATAAATTTCATAATTATCATCCTGATTTTTACATCTGTTGTAATTTCCTTAAATTAGCCCCGTACAGAGCATTCTATGTTCCCAATGTGGAATTCATCAAAAAACTTCTAAATCTCTCTCTAAGGTGCCTTTCTGTCGATTTAAACGCATATCTAATCCAAAAGTGATCACCATTTCTCTCTATTTTGCTGTCTCAAATGTTTTGCGAAGTTCTTTTCTAAAAGCTTCCAGACGTTCTGACGTTACCAACTTCTCCTGTTTCTTGCTCTCTAACTCGGGCTTTTGAAGATCTTTAAGAATACACCTAGCATTTGTGCGAATACGGTGTTCAACTTTTTCACAGTAATGATAAAAATCTGCTGTTGATGGCATAAAGGTCGTGTTTAATCCTTCTGCTTTTCCTTTCAAGGCATCCTTTGTCGCCGTTTGCAATACCCAGCTGCTTATGCCATCAAGAGCGTAGAAATACGCAAGCGATGTTGATTTTTCATCTGATCCTAATTGGTTTTTTAAACCGCTTGAAAGGACAAGATACGCTGTTTGGATTTCTTCCTCAGTGGCCTTTTTCTCAAGTTTTTTCAGTGCATCATGGACCAATGAGGTAGCTTTCTTCGCTTCTGCAATCGATGGTTTTTGCCCCGTCTTCCAAAGGAACGGTGGTTCTTTCGTCATCCTCGAATAAAAATTTGAAAACACTGTCTGAAGTTTTGATATTGGACATGTGCTGTGCAACTCGATAATTCCACCCACGTTGTTGTTTTGTTTGTTCAATGCCTGGTTTTCCATAGTTTTTTCCTTTCTTAAGATCCTCGACAGCCTTTCTTACCCAGTTACGCCATGTTGCTGGCCAATCCGTTTTGGTTGCACCTTGACCAGACTTGGCTTTCCAATAATCTCGAAATTTTTCAATCTCGACTTTAACCCGCTCTGGAGGCAATCCCTCTTGAATTGCAAAATCGTAATCAGGTTCGAAATCCTCAGGAATGCGACATCCCCGTTCACTCCTAGACCGTTTGGTTTTCTTTTCAGTGCTTTTTTGCTGTGAAATGGGTGATTGGTTTTCTGATGAGGGTGTATCGTGATCCAACTGCTGCTCAACAGCATCATCGGTTGTTTCACTCTGAACCGAAACTTCAGTTGCTAAATCTTCTGAAGCATTTTCTTTTTTGATAACACGATAGTGTTAGTTTTTTTATATATCTGGTTCTGATTCTGGATAGCTTGATTTTGCTTGTCGTTTGCTTGAAGCAAAAAATCGTTTTGCTTATCGTTTGCTTCAACAAAATCATTAGCAAATTGTTTTTTAAGCATTTTTGCTTGTACACCTTTTTTTCCAGCTTCACTGCGCACTTGTGATATATGCTCTTGTTTATCAGTAAAATCTTTAAGCTCTTCTTCAACACGAAGATTCCATAATCCTTCATCTGTTTGGATTAACTTGTCATTTTTGATTAAATAATCGACAACAGTTGTGAACTTTTTTTGAGTGCAATTGCATATGCGTGCAAGTGTTTTGAAATCTTCTTTCACAGGTGACTTTTTGTCATACATGCGAATAAGAAGCATAATATAAATTCCTCTTTGCTCTGGTGTCATTCCGCCTGTACCGCTGGTCCAGTCATCCAGGTAGAATCTTATCCACGGCATTTTAGTTGACATAGCTTTCCCCCTTTTTTTCTGAAGATGTACTACTGATATCAAGATCAACTGCTGATGATGTGTACCACAAACGGCCACTCTCTAAACGAATGATATAACCACGGCTCATTAAAGATTCTAATATGTTTCGAAACGTCCACGCTGAACAGCTGCACAAACTTGATAAATGAGAAGCATCATTAAAAATAGGTGCGCGCTCATGAAGCATGAGCAAGACCAGTGTTGTATAAATAGCTGTTTCTTTTGGCTTCAAAAGCATAAGCTCAATTAAAAATTGGCCAGGATAAAATTTTACCCAGGATGATTTCGTGGCCATCACATATCTCCTTCTTTCTTTAAGTATAAAATTGCCCAGCCTGTCTTCGTGCCTCTAAACAAAGACAGAAAAGCGTGTCAGTCATCTGACGTTTCGTTAAAATGTTTATCTAAACTGGTTTAAAGCCGGGGAAGACTGCCAACAATTAAAAATACCACTTGCAAAGCATATTTCGTCTTTAATCTTTGCATTTTCATAAACTCGTGTATCGCCACAAATGTGTGTATTATAGCCAGCTTTTACATCCCCATAAACATGCGCATTTTCATATACCCGTGCATCCCTATAAACGTGAGCATTACCGTAAACAAAAGCATCATCATAAACGCGTGCATCATCATAAACTTGTGCATCACCGGAAATTTCTGCATTATCATATACTCGTGAATCACGGTAAACTTGTGCGCGACCGTAAACACGAGCATTGTCGTAAACACGAGCATGATCATAAACCCAAGCACCACCGTAAACTTCTGCTTTACCGGAAACATATGCATTACCACAAATATGAGCATCATCATAAACCTGTGCACTACCGCAAACCCGTGCATTAATGCTAACTTCTGCATCACCGTGAACGCGAGCATTTTCGTAAACTAGTGCACCATACCCAACCCAACAATCACCATCATGAGAAAGATTATCTTCTTTCTCTATAAGACCACCAAGCTCACCGGCGCTAACATTACCAAAATCTCTTAAGGCTCTAATTCGGTAAAGAGTACAGATATATGCCTTATTAAAACTGAAAGGCTTAAACAACGTACCTTCTTCTACAAACTCGTATTTCTTTGATATACTCATCTCTACCCACCTAATGACTGTTGCGCATCGGTTTGCTCATACCCTGCCCTGCTTACTACACAACCATCTACAAACTCACACGATGGGGGTGTTTCTTTTTTCTGCATTAAGTCTTGCAAACGCTCGGGATAAAAGAAATCATCAGGACGTAAGTCTATGTCGTTGCGTTTAGCGTAATTCAAAAGCATAACTTGATATTTAGCGGGAATAATGCCACCTTTTCCTTCACGCTTCTCAAAAGGATAAGTCCATTTTCTGACTACAACAACGTTGCGATTAATAATATTAGCAACTGCCTGGTATCCACCAAGATACGTAATTATAAGTTTTGCTGTTTCTGTACATGTTTTTATCATGTATAATAAATACGATATAAGAAACATTTAGTCAATACGATAAACGTATTTATATTTTTTTAATTATTGTAAGACTTTTGAAAATGAGAAATAATTCAAATATGGTTAAACAAAGAGAGCTAAAAATTTGGATAAAAAAGGAACTCGATAAAATGGGCCGTGGAAGTCAAGCAAAACTTGCAGCCCATCTTGGAGTGCGTAGACCAGCTATATCTAACATTGTTAATCTTAATCCAGATAAAGAAATGAGAGATGTTAAAGCCGATGAGCTTGTTAAAATTATGGAGTTTTTTAAAGATTCTTCACCTGTTTCTGGATTTTGCTCAGATGATTTTCTTTATTTATATTCTCAAGCGAATGATTCTGAAAAAAAGATTGTTGAGGACCTTTTAAAATCTTTGCTTGCAGCACGAAATTTATAAAAGCTATTTTTTCCTTTTCAGATAACTTATCTAGCATTACAGATAACTGTTTTTCTCTTTCATTGTTTAGCATAACATTCCCAACTTATATTTAAAATCATAATTATTATGTGGATTATAAATCCAAAAAAATACGTATATCGTAATTTATTTCTTGACTAATTATTACGAAAAGCGTATTAATATCCCCATAACTTAGAAAGAACCATTTGCCAACGTGAATGAGAGGGGATGGAAAATGAATAAACAGGTTTTTGTAGGTGCGAATGAAATCTTGTTGATTGTGTCTACTTATGACGATGATTACTACGCTAAGCCTGGACCAATTGATGAAACTGAAATCATGGACATTGTGGGGCAGATGGAAACCGTTGTGAGCATTCTTCGCATTGATCTTATGTCAAACCGCTATGATGATATTTCTGAAGAAGTTGCTGAACTTTATGTTCAAAAATACTTAGACGATTATGACAATTATTACTTTGTAGAGGACGATCCGTATCATTTTATAGCTCACAGCTGTGCATACAGTGATGTCTTAGACAAGATAGAAGAACGGGAATATCAAAATCCATTCTACAGTACTTGTCAGCAATAATATTTTCTTTTCAACACATCTGAAAAATCAATCCAAACACTATGAGGTCTGCAATGGAAATGCCTATCGCCATTTGGGAACACACAATTAATCAAGAAACTGTACAAACAGTCAATGCACGTGAGTTGTATACGTTCTTGGAAGTTAACTTCAATTTTAACGATTGGATAGCTAATCGTATTAAAGAGTACGGTTTCCTAGAAAATAAGGACTTTGTGAGTTTTACTAAAATTTTAGTAAAATCCAAACAAAACGCTCGTCCAAGTACAGAATACTACCTTACTTTAGACATGGCTAAAGAACTTGCTATGATTGAACGTAATGAGAAAGGTAAGCAAGCTCGTCAATATTTCATTGAGTGTGAACGAAAAACAAAACAAATGAACCCTTCTCAAATTGACTATTCTAATCCTCAGGTCATCTTAGGTGTTTTTACGTACTTAAAAAATGAAAATGAACGTAAAGATTATATCATTGCTGAATTAACACCAAAGACAGAAGCACTTAAACCTTTAGAACGCTCTGATGATTTGCTTAGTATAAATGATGTAGCAAAAATGTTAGACATGTGTCCTGAAGATTTAGCGAACTATTTGATTAATCGTCGTTGGATTTATTGTCGTACTGATAAAAGTTTGATGCCTTATTATAGTAAAATCAATGAAGGATTGATGGCTTATATACCCGAAACCATTCAAACAATCAGTGGACGAGAAAGAACCGTTCCTAGCGCAAAAATTACATCTAAAGGATTAAAACGCCTGAGTATGATACTCTGCAAACAAATCCACACTCAAGAAGAAATTAACGGCTTTGCTAATGCCAAAGTTGCTGATTTTAAAAGAACAGCAACAACGTTTTCTTCTCAATACATCTAAAAATTAATTCAAACACACCTTTTTCAAAACACGCGTGCTTCACGCCACAGGTGGGGTGTACCCAAAGTTAAGGATAACGATAATGACAACTCCTCTCGTTGCAAAAATGGCGCAACAATATGATTTATCAGAACAAGAATTTCGTGAAGCAATTTTCAAAACATGTATTAGCGGTAATATTTCTAATGCTGAGTTTTTGGTCTTTGTTTATCTTGCCAAAAAATATGGATTAGACCCTCTAAACAAAGAAATATATGCCATCCCTAAAAGAGGGGGCGGCATTATCGCAACTGTCTCTGTTGATGGGTGGCTTAAGGTCATAAATTCACACCCTAGTCTCGATGGGGTAGAACTTGAAGAAAACTTTGATAATGAAGGCAATCTGTTTTCTGTTACGTGCACTATACATTTAAAAGATAAGAAATATCCCATAAAAATCACAGAATATCTCAAAGAATGTAAGCGAAATACAGAACCTTGGAATCAATGTCCTGCTCGCATGTTACGTCATAAGGCACTGATACAGTGTGCTCGTTATGCATTCGGTTTATCTGGTATCTATGATGAAGATGAAGCTGATCGTATTAATGAGGCTAACTATCTCCCCCAAAACGAGAGAATATCTCATGATTTACTTGAGCAAATCAAAGATTTAATGGAACAAACAAAAACAGAAGAAGCAAAAGTACTCTCTTATGCAAAGGTCACAAATCTCGCAGAAATGTCTCATGAGACAGGGCAAATTGTTTTAAGGCGTTTGGAAGCAAAACAACACTTACAAATGGAAGAAGCACAACAAGCTTTACCTTTACCAAAACAACCACACACACCAATTCAACAAGCTTCAACGGGGGTGTGATATGGAACAAAGAACAGCAGAATGGTTTCAAGCGCGTTTAGGTAAAGTCACAGCTTCAAACATTAACAGCATCGTCGATAAAACAGCTAAAGGCTTACCCACAAGTAAATATGAAGAGTACAAAATCAAGCTCATTACAGAACGTTTAACTGGTAAAACAATATCATCTTATGAAACACCTGCCATGCGATGGGGCAATGAATATGAAGACAGTGCAATTGAAGAATATAGCTTTCTTTACGATACTCCTGTCACACGATGTGGGTTTATTCCCCATCCGACAATTGAAATGGCAGGCGCTAGTCCTGATGGTCTCATTGGAGATGGGGGCCTCATAGAAGTCAAATGCCCTCAAGAAACAACCCATGTCCGTTTTTTGCGAGACGGTAAAATCAAACCTGAATATATTTTACAAATGCAATTCCAAATGGCTTGCACAGAACGAAAATGGTGTGATTTTGTTAGCTATCATCCTTGGTTTATAGATAAATCACCTCATTTGTGTATCAAAACTTTACGCATCCCACGTGATGATGAACAGATTGAGCTCATCAATAAAGCTGTTGAAGCATTTTTAGCAGAAATAGAACAAGATATGCAATTCTTGACGCAAGCTGCTTAAACCCATAGGGGGCGCTGTTCTCCCTCCCCTAAGCGCCCCCACCCATTTTCAATCACTCTCTCACACATGCGCACTTTTCACCACAGGTGAAGTGCAATCAAAATTAAGGAAATTCAACATGGCTCGTCGCCACGCTGCCGTAACACAGTCCGCTATTGCAAGAGCTTTAAGAGAAGCTAAAAAGCAAGGTTGTGAGTTAATGGAAATCAAACCAACTGGTGAACTCTTAATTTATCTCAAAGCTGATATCGCCATACCAAATACTGCTACTCATCCAGACAGATTATTAGATCTCTCAAAGGGTGATTATGACTTTGATATTGGTATGTAAGGTCACGCTATGCCTAAACCACGGCCTCCCCACCTTGTCAAAGAAATTACGCGCTATGGTAAAATCGTATGGTACGTGCGTATTGGCCATGGTCAAAGGCGTAGAGTGCGTGGAACCTATGGTACACAAGAATTTGTTGACGACTATAAAGATGCTCTTTCTGAGTTACAAGGATACAAGCTTCCTAAATCTAAACCTGGTAAACTCGTTGAAGGTAGTTTTATATGGCTCCTGAAACAATATTTTGACAGCGTCACTTGGCATAACCTAGCTCATGCTACGAAAAGGCAAAAAGAACTTATTCTAATGAAAGTGTCAGATGCCATAGGAGATATTCCATACAAAGCAATTAAAAAGTCGCATATCATAGCCGGCGTTGAACGACGCAAAGAAACACCTGCAAATGCTCGGAATTTTCTCAAAGCAGTTAATGGCCTTTTTAAATGGGCAGTTGAACAAGGACTTTTAGAAAATAATCCTGCTTTAGGGGTTAAAACACCATTTCTCAAAAACAAGGATGGATTCCCTGCTTGGATAGAAGAGGACATCGACAAATATTATCAACAATGGCCTCTCGGAACGCATGAACGGGTATGGATTGATGTTCTTCTTTACACAGGCTTACGACGGGGAGATGTTGTACGCATCGGATGGAAGGATGTCACGGATAATGTCATTCATTTAAAGACAGAAAAAAGCAAATTTCAAACAGATGTGTTTCTTCCCATTCTACCCGAATTAGCAAAAACTCTTGAAATGGGTCCTATTGGTGATGAAACATTTATTTGTGGGAAAGGGGGGAAAAAACTAACCAAAGAAACCTTTGGGAACCTGTTTAGAGATGCTTGCAATGCAGCGGGAATAAAAAAATCAGCTCATGGTTTAAGAAAATTAGCTGCAACAAGAGCTGCCAATGCAGGTGCTACGGTCGCACAACTTAAAGCAATTTTTGGATGGACTGATGATCAAATGGCATCTCTCTACACAAAGACTGCTGATCGCAAAAGATTGGCTCTCGAATCAATCGAAAAGCTCCAAAAAAATAAGGGATAGAGCACAAAAAAACTCAATAAAATCAAGAGTCTTAGATTCCCTTATTTTTTACATAACATACTGATTTTATTGTATTATAAGGCGATCTCATTGCCCACCATATCTTTTACCTTCTTATGTTTCTTTTATTGTATTATTATTTTTATAAGTTTAGAAACGAGGTGATAAAGCCAGGATTCTAAAGTTTTCCAACTTTCTTTTCATATAGGTACGGCTATAATATACCCCTCTTCCCTGATTTAGAGAAACACAACAACGAATAAAAATAAAAGCTCTACCATAGGATAGAGCTTTTAAAGCGATTTGAGTCGTACAATAAATTAGAATTTATAAGCAACACCAACTCTAAAATCATTGGTTTGGTAATCAAGCTCTAATTTATCTTTAGCAAATTTCTGTTTGCCAAAATCTGAATAGCGATATTCTGCACGTAAAATAACATTATCAGCCATCGCAAAATCAACACCGCCACCCAGGGTGTAACCCACCATCATTTTTGTATCTGATAAGCTAGAAGAACTTACTTCTCGAGTCTCCACCTCAATTGATCGTAAAAAGGTATTTTGAATCTGCGCATAAGCAACACCACCAGCAATATAAGGCACAATACGATCAACTGCAAAACCTATACGTACCCGTGTAGCACCAGACCATTTTTGTTTTAAAGTATTACTATAAATCTTAGCAGTTTCCACTATTTCATCTACCTGCTCCATTTCCCTTATATGTGTGATTTCTGACTGTCGTGCTTGTTGAGGTTGAAGAGAAGGGTTAACTAGACGCGGTTCATACCTTGGACTACTACTATGTGCTGAAATTGAAACCCTTTGTTGAACAAGATCACGAAGAAGCTCAGTAGAATCTGACGTGGATGATGTATTTCTTCCTTGTCTACTACTGTCATCGCTGCCAGTACTCCTCCTCTGTCTTGATTGTGCACTATCGCTTAAACTACTTGCACTAGATGCTTGATGTTCTTGGCTACCTTGACTTTCAGCGCGCTGAGATTGTACAGATGCATGTCCATATAATTGGCGCTCTCTCCTTTCTGGCTGTACTACTTCCTCTACCTCCTCTACTTCTTCTAACTCTAGTTCTTCAAAATTTCTTTTTGCAACAACCTTTGTATCCTGTTTATTAGACCAAACGATATCCGTATCAACACCTAGAATAAGACTGTTTCCTAAATCAACATTGGCTCCTGCATAAAGACCTCCCATAAAACCGGAAAGTTGAGGCAATGTGTCTTTTTCAACTGGTGTCCATTCTCTCGTACCAGAGCCTTTTTTGGCGTATAAACTAATACCCGTTTTACCTGAAAAGCCACCAATCTGCCCTCCAAGATAGAAACCATTCCAAGAAAAAGTAGGTGCAGAAATAACTGGTGGAACATCAGAATTAGGACTCATTTCAACAGGTGGTGAAACTTGCTTTGACATTTGAGTGGATGAAACAACGGGCCTCGACTCTCGAGGTACCATAATATCTGCTGCATGTGCTATAGAAGCTGTAAATAGAGTGATAATAGATGTGCTAATTAAACATTTCGTGCTCATGAATTACTCCGAAGATAATGTTGAGAACCACATAATGATACATTATCCCCATTACATAATCTTTTCAAAAAGAGCTATAATAAAAATGACACAATCATAAAAAATAAGTTCTACAGAATGTTAAATAATGATTTTTTATTATAATTCAATGATTTGTAAGTAAAAAAATTATCATGATTACCAAAAATATTAAACAACAAAACAATATTATACCGAAAACTAAATCATAATTGTTTACTATAAGCCATTGAATTGAATCATTACCCGCTAATAACCTCCCAGATCCAAGAAAAAACCTATATAATCAACGCTAGATTCTCTATTTGTAAAGCAACTCCTAAAGTTAACATTACGAATACGGCTTTTTCCATTAGAGGAAGTACCAATAGGATTTCTCGATTAAAAATTATGCAATCTATATCACTGTAGTATTTCTACTTTTATTCTACTTTTTCAATATCTTAGAAAGCATAAAGTGATAATTAGCAAATTATGAAAACACCCCTCCTTTTACCTCTCCTTCGATGTTAAAACTTAATCAATTGCAAACGTTTAACCTTAATATGCTAGAGAAAAGATTTTTTATAGATCTCATACAAAAATGTTTATTTAATTTGTAATAATTCCCTCTTTCCAAATCTTTTTATACATCAATAAATTTCAAATATAATAGTAAATTTCTAAGCTCTTCAACCAATGGGTAAGTAAATTGAAAATTGTTTTATTTTTTTCGTAGACCATAGACGAAATAAATTAGAAATTAAAAAGCGTATTATAATCGAAAGTTAATTTCAATTAATGGTATCATTTCAATATCCTATTTAACTCATTTAACGTAATGCTTCTTTACCTTCATGGTCCTTCATAAGTTCTTTATTTTTGGCTGTTACATTGAATAATATTGTGTATTCGCAAATCTAATTTTCCCTCTTAACAAGCCATATTAATGATATAGTTCATTTGCTTGATATTACGACGATAAAAAGTCTGATAGAAAAACTGTCTACATATTAGAAAACAAAACAGGTAACAAAATTGTCATTATAACCTGTACCTACCCTTTCGGGAATCGATATAAAAACTTACAGCAATTCTCTGTTTCGCACATAGAGCTTGGCAAAAAAGATCAATAACAGTGTATTACTTGTCGTTGCATCAAACGAGTGCAAAGTATGTATTGAAGTCGGCTATAGTTTGGAAAAAGAGCTAACAGATGCGATTTCTGCAGTCATTATTAACAATTTTATTCTGTCTAATTTTCGTGAAGAAAATCATCAAAAAAGAATCATTAAAGCAGTTAACGCAATTACTAAAGTTATTACAGGAAGTGATTCCGATGTTATGTCTAGAATCAAAGCAAAGGCTAAAATTGTTGAAATGGAAAGTAAACAAACTGAAAAAAATGATAGCGAATACTATTTTCTTTTTAATCTTTTTTCTAGTGATTAGTTTGCCGATTCTTGCAATAATTTTTAATAAAAAGTAAGTCTATGAAAATATCACGGGATGGGTATAGTTTTTACGCTTTGGTTTACTAATATAAATACTAGAAAAAACATTCTGATGGAAGATTGGAAAGATATTCAACTGGTAGTAGGTTTAAAGGTAGAGGAGATTCATCAGGAAATGGTAGAGCATCAAGAAAATGGTAAAATGCTCATTGGTATTTGTCACAAAACACCTTAATTTCTAACTTATTTCTGAGCTGCTCAGATGGAGTAAAGTATTTTTTTTATGCTTCAATGTTACGTTTAAAACGATATCCTAATACTTATTTCATCTTTTAAGCATAACGACAATTAATGATATAAATTTTGGGTCAGTTACTGCAATGCAGTGACATCATATATTTATAGTTTAATTAGCTAGTTTCATATCAAATTCTGACTTATTTGTTTATATTTTAATTAACAGCTTTCTACTCAACTAAAATGGTAGAAATAATTAAATGCTTTCACTAATATATAAAAATATTGATATCACTCTTTTTCTATTTTGATTTTAATCCATAACCCCATATCTTGTTACACAATGTTGCTAATGGCAAAAATACAATATAACCTTTATTAATATAAATATTTCCGATGACATCTAAATTGAAACGCACTAATCGTGATCATTTATCGTATGATTTTAAAACAGCTTCTTCCACCTCACCAATTGAATGGAAAATAAGCGATGGTTTAGTCGAATATCCGGAAGCACTCCGTTATATGCAAGAACGCGTAGAAAATATTTTTGCAAAAACCGCACATGAACAAGTTTGGCTTCTTGAACACCCTCCCCTTTATACAGCTGGTACAAGTGCCAACAAAAAGGATCTTCTAACACCTAATTTATTTCCTGTTTATGAAGCTGGCCGTGGTGGTGAATTTACATATCATGGCCCAGGACAGCGTATTGCTTATATTATGCTTGATCTGAAACACAGAAAACAAGACATACGCGCTTTTATTAGTGCATTAGAACAGTGGATTATCCAAACACTTGTACAATTTAATATTAAAGGTGAACGCCGTGAAGATAGGATTGGTGTTTGGGTTACACGGCCAGATCGTCCACAAACAATAAAAGGCACTTCTTGTGAAGATAAAATTGCTGCTATTGGTATCCGTGTACGTAAGTGGGTAAGTTTTCATGGAATTGCTATCAACGTTGATCCTAACTTAGATCACTACTCAGGAATTGTTCCGTGCGGAATTGCAGATTATGGTGTAACCAGCTTAATTGATCTGGGTTTACCTGTAACGATACATGATGTTGATATTGCTTTAAAACACGCATTTGAACAAATTTTTGGCCCAACAATTGATGTTTCTTAAGTACGTTGATTTTTAAACGAAAAGCAGGCATAAAACTTATTTAGATTAAACGTTTATTTTAAATAACTTAAATTTAGATAGATAATTGAATGCTATGAGCGATAATAATAAAGATCTTTTTAGTATTTTAAATAAAGCTCAGCTTCGTATGGAAACGAAAGCGAACAGTCAGAAAACTCCTGTAAATTCAAAAGCAATACCTTCAAAAGTGTCTGTATCGACCTCTAAAGATAATACAGAAACAAATGACTACAATGCGTCATCTATACGAGTACTTGAAGGTTTGGAGCCTGTGCGTTTGCGACCTGGAATGTATATCGGTGGAACAGATAGCAAAGCACTTCATCATTTATTTTCCGAAATCATTGATAATGCAATGGATGAAGCTGTTGCTGGTTACGCTGATTTAATTGATGTATCACTGGATAAAGATGGTTATTTAACAGTTACAGATAATGGACGTGGAATTCCCATTGAAAACCATCCTCAAATGCCAGATAAATCTACTCTTGAAGTCATTATGACACAACTTCACTCAGGGGGGAAATTCGATGGGAAAGCTTATCAAACCTCTGGTGGTTTACATGGAGTTGGTATTTCCGTTGTCAACGCTCTTTCTGACGATATAGAAGTCGAAGTAGCACGAGAACGAAAACTTTACCGTCAGCGTTTTTCACGCGGTATTCCTCAATCTGAATTAGAAGACTTAGGTGATGTCTACAATCGTCGCGGTACACGAGTTCGTTTTCATCCTGATAGTAAAATTTTTGGAGAAAAAATAGCTTTTGAACCAGAAAAAATTTATAAAATGGCACGTTCTAAAGCCTATCTTTTTAGTGGAGTTAAAATTCGCTGGAGTTGTGATCCGGTAGTACTTGAAGGTATTAATAACATTCCTGAAAAAGCTACTTTTCATTTTCCAGATGGGCTTAAAGACTATTTATCATCATCATTGAATAATAAATATTGTATAACAACTGAAATCTTTTCTGGTAAAACGAAACAACGTGCCAATCATGGCTCAGTTGAGTGGGCAGTAGCTTGGCATAGTGGTGATGCTGGTGTACAATCCTACTGTAACACCATTCCTACGCGGGAAGGTGGAAGCCATGAAATAGGGTTACGACAAGCTCTTTTACGTGGACTGAAAGCATACGCTGAATTAATAGGAAACAAGCGCGCCGCTATTATTACTTCCGATGATGTTATGGCATCAGCCGTCGCGGTGCTTTCAGTCTTTATTAGAGAGCCTGAATTTGTTGGGCAAACTAAAGATCGATTGGCTACAATTGAAGCACAACGTATCGTTGAAAATGCAATACGTGATCCTTTTGACCATTGGCTTGCTAATTCTCCACAAGAAGCAACAAAGCTTCTTGAGTGGGTTATTGAACGAGCAGAAGAACGTGTAAAACGACGTCAAGATAGAGAAATAAATCGAAAAACGGCTGTACGTAAATTACGTCTGCCCGGTAAATTAGCAGATTGCAGCCAAAATTCTGCAGCTGGTGCTGAATTATTCATTGTTGAAGGAGATTCCGCTGGTGGCTCTGCCAAACAAGCACGCAATAGAGCAAACCAAGCAATTTTACCTCTTCGGGGAAAAATTTTAAACGTAGCCAGTGCTGCACGCGAGAAGATGATTACAAGCCAAACAATTAGTGATCTTATCCTCGTGCTTGGATGTGGAACACGTTCTAAATATCGTGAAGATGATCTTAGATATGAACGTATTATTATTATGACTGACGCTGATGTTGATGGTGCACACATTGCTTCACTCTTAATAACCTTTTTCTTTCAAGAAATGCCTGATCTCATCCATGGAGGGCATTTGTATCTTGCTGTACCTCCTCTCTACAGAATATCACAAGGGGGGAAAATTGCCTACGCGCGTGATGACGCCCATAAGGATGAGTTGCTAAAAACTGAATTTACTGGAAAAGCTAAAATCGAAATTGGACGTTTTAAGGGTCTTGGAGAAATGCGTGCTGAACAGCTTAAAGAAACAACTATGCATCCCCAAAAACGCATACTTTTGCGCATTTCTATCAACGCGGTTGAAATGCAAAAAACTAAAGATACAGTAGAAAGCTTAATGGGGTCAAAACCAGAAGCACGGTTTCGATTCATACAAGAAAATTCAACTTTCGCCCATAATCTTGATATCTGATCGAAAAAATATTTATCAAACCACTGCCGCCGCATCAATAACACGCAATTGTGGTGTGACCGTTCCATTCCAGTAATTTAAACTAAGATTACCCGCTATATGAATAGTTTCACCAACATTTTCAAAAAGAAAATTACCAAGGGATGTTCCTATTGAACGAAAAGCTATTCCTTGGAGCTTTTTACCTTCAAGATCAGAAACAAATAGGCGTAAATGCCCCTTCCCAACCTCACATACACTAACCAACCGATGAGAAGGAAGAACAAAAACAGGTGTAGCATTTTCTGAACCAAAAGGACCTGCTTTTTCAATCATATCAAAAAGATCTTTATTAGCACCAGAAGCAGAAAGAAAGCCATCTATACTGAGAGACTTTTTAGCACGTAATTGCGAAACTATCACAGAAACTTTTTCTTCTAACCATTCTTGAAAAGCTTTAACTTTCGTAGATTGAATCGTAATCCCAGCCGCCATACTATGTCCCCCCCTTTTTCTAATAAGTTTAATGCGACAGCTTCATGAACAAGTGCTCCCAAATCTACACCACTAATTGAACGCCCTGATCCTGTACCGCTACCATCTTCTTTCAAAGCAATTACAAAAACAGGACAAAAAAAACGTTCTTTTAAACGGGATGCAAGAATACCAACAATTCCTGGATGCCATTCTTGGCAAGCAACTACAAGTGATGACGACATTTCTTTATCGTGATGAACAGAATCAATATAAGCCTCTGCTTGAGCTAATTGAATAGCTTCCATTTCTTGACGTTCCTGATTAAGCTGACTTAATTGTTCTGCCACTTTATCAGCTTCATCTCTATTATCACAACTAAGCAAGCGCGCTCCCAAAGCTTGGTCCCCAATGCGCCCTCCTGCATTAATTCTAGGCCCTAATAAAAAACCTAAATGAAAACTATTAATTGGCTCACCTATACGTGCAGCCTTTGCTAAAGCAGCTATCCCAGCATTGTGCATAGAACGCGCTACTTGAAGCCCTTTAACCACAAAAGCGCGATTAACACCTCGCAATGGAACCACATCGCATACAGTGGCTAATGCAACAAGATCAAGCATACTTAAAAGGTCAGGAACAGTCTCTACCCATTTTTGCTTTCGCAATAAATGATTTACCCATACTAATGTAACAAATACGATGCCAGCAGCACATAAATGCCCTTGTTCAGAAAATCATCAGGACGATTAGGATTAACAAGAGCAACAGCCTCTTGATGAACATCTGACATTTGATGATGATCTAAAACCACAACATCAGCACCTGCAAGCCTAGCTGCCTTTATTGCATCTGGACTGTTTGCACCACAATCAACGGTAATAATTAAACTCGCCCCTTCTTGTGCCAACATCTTCATTGCTTGTTCATTTGGGCCATAGCCCTCAACGATACGATCAGGAATATAGATTTTAACTGTCATACCAAAATAACGTAAAAAACGCGCCAAAAGCGCTGATGAACAAGCTCCATCAACATCATAATCACCAAAAACAGCTATTTTCTCTCGGTTCATAATAGCTTTAACCAAGCGCTCTGCTGCGCATTGCATATCCGTAAAACTTTCTGGATTAGGTAATAGATTGCGTAGCGTGGGATTAATAAAAGAAACAGCTTCAGATTCATCAACGTTTCTTGCTGCAAGAACCCGAGCTAATTGATCTGGAAAACCAAATTTTTGAGAAATAGCACGAGCATTATTGATCCCTTGAATATCAAGAGGATCTACCCAAGCTTGATCACAAGCAGAAGATTTAACATTGAGACAATAATAGGGTAACTGCATTACCTTTTATGTACAACGAAAGTAGCTAAAATACAATTACCACTTAAAAGATGAAACATTTTATATAGCATCATATTTTGTCTCATGATATGAATAGACTGTTACACTTAAGAGCATTATAATGCTCTTATTTGTAATTGCGTTATTTTTTAGCTTTTATTTTTCTTGACGCAAATCATAAGACATTATATCAGACAGATAATATATACTGAGATGTATTTTGTTGTGGCAATCATTCACAACATAAAATAATAAAAGATGTTTTCATATTAAAGGGCTTTAATAAAGGATACTTCTATGGCAACTTTTTCACAAAAGCCAACTGAAGTGGTAAAGAAATGGGTTATTATTAACGCAGAAAACCTTGTTTTAGGTCGTCTTGCCACGCTCGTTGCCAATCGCTTACGTGGCAAACATAAAACTACTTTTACCCCCCATGTTGATGATGGTGATAATGTTATTGTTATCAATGCAGAGAAAGTGGCTCTTACTGGCAAAAAATATACTGATAAAAAATATTATTGGCATACTGGCTATATCGGTGGCATTAAAGAGCGTACAGCTCGTCAAATTCTTGAAGGTCGTTTTCCTGAGCGAATTGTTGAAAAAGCAGTAGAGCGCATGATTCCCCGTGGTCCACTCGGTCGCCGTCAAATGAAAAATTTACGTGTTTATGCCGGTAGTCAACATCCGCATGCAGCGCAACAGCCCGAAGCTCTTGATGTCGGTGCTCTAAACCGCAAAAATAAAAGGATTGCTTAAATTATGGCTGAAATTAATTCTCTTTCTGAACTTGGTGCAACAATATCAACTGTAGAAGTTAATAATAAAAATGAACGTGTTGCTGCTCCTATTCACGTGCAAAAACTTGATTCACAAAAGCGTGCTTATGCAACAGGAAAACGTAAAGATGCTGTTGCTCGTGTATGGGTCAAGCCAGGCTCTGGAAAAATTACTATTAATAATAAAGAGTTTGATAAATATTTTGCCCGTCCTGTTCTTAGAATGATTCTTCGTCAGCCGATTGTTATAACCAATAGAGATACCCAATTTGACATTGTTGCAACTGTTGCTGGTGGTGGTCTTTCTGGCCAAGCAGGTGCAGTACGTCATGGAATTTCTAAAGCTTTAACTTACTATGAACCAGAACTTCGTCCTATCTTAAAAAAAGGTGGTTTTCTTACACGAGATAGTCGTGTTGTTGAACGTAAAAAATACGGTAAAGCGAAAGCGCGCCGCTCTTTCCAATTCTCAAAACGTTAATTTTCAATTCTTGTATGATACGTAAAACCCCACTTTTTAGTGGGGTTTTTATTTTAACTGTATATTTAAAAATTATTTTTGGAAATTGTACTCTCAGTTTATCTTCCTATTACCATTAAAAAAGAAAACTGAATAACAACTTTAGTCTAAAAAAGACTTCAGCATTGTAATAAAATGCGGAACAGAAATAGGTTTTGACATATATTCCTCACACCCACTTGCACGAATACGCTCTTCATCTCCCTTCATAGCGAAAGCTGTTACAGCGACAATAGGAATAGATTTAAGTTCTTCATCCTCTTTTAGTTGTTTAATAACATCAATCCCTGAAACTTCAGGTAACTGAATATCCATAATAATAAGAGAGGGCATTGTTGAGCGCGCTAAATCTAATGCAATAAGACCATTACGTGTTTCAACGGTTTCATAGCCACTCACCTCTACAAGATCACGGAACAACTTCATATTCAGTTCGTTATCTTCTACGATCATGACTTTCTTTAACATTAATAAAATTTACCCTTCTATAAAAATAGAAAATATAAACTAAAATGCATATTTTCTTTTTTTAATTTTTCTACACAAACCTTTTTTGTAACACTATAGTACCTAGAAAATTGTATTGGATCCACTTCTCAAAGGAAATATATTGACACTTAATTTTGCAAAAAAGGGAGAATAATTATGTAAAGAATATGTAATATACACTACGATTGTTAGATAAAGCCATATACTCTGTTTAATTTAGTTTGCTTTCAATTGACATTAAAATTCGAATTATTCTCTATTTTATGACTTTATTGTACGCAAATTTAATAATTTTATATATTCTAAAGTACATTTGTTTCAAAAGTAAGACCTTGATAAGCAGGCTCAACATTTGGTGGGATGTGATTTAAAACATCATTATAATCAAGAGAATTATCCATATGAGTCAATATAGCCCGCTTAGGCTTTAAATATTTTATCCAGTGCAATGCTTGATCAACCGAAAAATGACTTGGATGAGGTTTAAACTGAAGAGAGTCAATAATTAAAACATCTAAATCTATAAGATTTTGCAATGATTCTACAGGAAATTGATTTACATCTGTACAGTAAGCAACATTGCCAATACGAAAACCCAAAGAGTTAATGGCACCATGAAATTGTAAATGTGTGTTAAAAGTAATTGCTCCGCCCTGCCCTTGAATTATAAATTCACTGTTTTCATTTATAAGATGTGCCTTTAAAATAGGGGAATAATTGGAACCCTTTGGTGTTTGAAAACAATAGCCAAAAGACTCGTTAAGATACTTTAACGTAAATGCATTTGCATAAATATCTATTAAACATTTTTGTGCAAGCGCATAACTACGTAAATCATCAATACCATGGACATGATCTGCATGAGGATGTGTATAGACAGCAGCATCAAGATGGTTAACATGCGATTTTATCATTTGTGATCGAAAATCTGGACCTGTATCAATAACAACTGTTGTTTTCTTTCCAGATTTATCAATTCGTTCAACTAAAAGAGAAGTTCTATAGCGTTTATTTTTCGGATTATTCGGATCACAGGCTCCCCAATAACCATTGGGACGCGGTACTCCTGGAGACGAACCACAACCCAATATCGTAAATCGGTAACAATCAAACATTCTTTTTATTTCATTTTGCTAAATAAACGAAAAGCATTTTGTGTTGTTATCTGAGCGATTTCTTCAATACTTAAGCCGATAGTTTCAGCCAAAATAACCGCTGTATGACGCACAAAAGACGGCTCATTTGTTTGTCCACGGTAAGGAACAGGTGCTAAAAATGGTGAATCTGTTTCAATTAACAAACGTTCATGAGGCACAATTTTTGCTATTTCACGAATTTCGAGTGCATTTTTAAAAGTGAGAATACCTGAAAAAGATATATAGCCACCAAGCTCAATGCCAGCACGAGCAAGCTGCATGCCAGACGAATAACAATGAAAAATAAATGGAAATTCTCCTTCCTTCATTTGTTCACGTAATATCTGTTCCATATCAGCATCCGCATTACGTGAATGAATTACAAGAGGTAACTGTGTTTCCCGAGAAGCAATGATATGTTCCTGAAAACTCTTCTTTTGTTCTTCTGATGAAGTATAATTATAATGATAATCAAGCCCAGACTCACCAAATGCGATAATTTTGGGATGTTTTGATAAACAAATAAGATTTTCAGCTTTAATATTTTGCTCTTCACACACATGATTGGGGTGAGTACCAACAGAACAAAAAACCTGTTCATAAGCTTTTGCGATTGCTAAAAGTTTATCCAACTTATGAACATGTGTCGAAATTGTTATCATACGTCCAACATCAACAGCTAAAGCCCGTTGAATAACACCATCCAAATCCCGAGAAAAATCTTCAAAATCAAGATGACAATGCGTATCAATCAACATCATTCACATCAGCTTTCTTAAAGACATAACGGGGAAAAATCGGTACCGGCAATGGAAGATTTTCACCTTCTTTAATTTTTGAATCGCCTATATGATGTAATAAGCGATCTTCTTTAGCAATTGCAAGACTATCAAGAAGTTTAGCAGCTGATTGAGGAATAAAAGGCAAAAGCATAATACCTATCCGTCGCAAAACTTCCAAAGTTACATAAAGAACTGTAAAAAATCTTTCTGGATTACTTTTACATAAACTCCAAGGCTCTTCACTGGCAAAATATCGGTTAGCATCTGCCACAACTGAAAAAATGGCTGAGAGCGCTAAATGGGGTGCCTGGCGTAACATAGCTTGGCGTGCAACCTCAACTATCTGAAGAGATTGTTCTAAAAGTTGTTCATCTTGAGCTAAAAATTCAGTTGGCACAGGAATTTTTGCATCACAATTTTTTTGTATCATAGACAAAGAGCGCTGCGCTAAATTGCCAAGATCATTAACAAGATCTGCATTGATACGATTTACAAAACTTTCGTGATTATAACTACCGTCTTGCCCGAATGGTACTTCACGAAGAAAAAAATAACGGACTTGATCAAGACCATAACGGTCGATTATTTCAAAAGGATCAACTACATTTCCAACAGATTTTGACATTTTTGCACCGCGATTTAACAAAAAACCATGTGCAAAAATACGTTTAGGTAGTTCAATCCCAGCTGACATCAAAAACGCCGGCCAATAGATTGCGTGGAAACGAATAATATCTTTGCCAATAATATGAGTACTTGCAGACCAAAAATGACGTTTTTTTGATGTTTCATTGAAAAAATCAATTGCTGTAAGATAATTTGTAAGTGCATCAACCCAAACGTACATTACATGCTTTGAGTTATTTGGGACACCAACCCCCCAATTAAAATTTGTCCGTGAAATAGAAATATCTTTCAAACCTGATTTGATAAAACTTATAATCTCATTACGCCGTTTATTGGGAGCAATGAAATCAGGATATTTTTCATAATGCTCAAGAAGAGCTTTTTCATAACGGGAAAGCTTAAAAAAATAACTTTCTTCTTCATTCCACTCAACTGGAGATCCTAGCTCTTTTTCACGACGGATTCCATCTTCCCCAATTTGGGTATCCTTTTCTTCATAATAAGATTCTTGACGGACCGAATACCAACCAGCATAACGATCAAGATAAATATCTCCATTAGCTTCCATTTTTTTCCAAATCACTTGACAGGTTTGGTAATGTCTTTCTTCTGTCGTGCGAATGAAATCATCATTAGAGCAATTTAATTTTGTAAGCATTTTTTGAAAGATAGCGCTGTTACGATCTGCAAGTTGCTGAGGTGTTATGTTCAACGCTTCTGCTGTCTGTTGCATTTTGAGACCATGCTCATCCGTGCCAGATAGAAAAAATACGTCTTTACCGTCTAATCGTTGAAAACGGGCTAAACAATCACTCGCAATTGCATTATAAGCATGCCCAATATGCGGAGCACCATTAGGATAAAAAATTGGAGTCGTTATATAATATGTGTCACGCATGTTATACCCAGTTGAAATATAAAAAAGGATACAATGACATAACGCCTATTAATTACATTGTCACGGAAAAAGCTTAGATTCATGAACGATCTTATGAACTTTAAAAAGCAGATTGATAATAAATTGCTTTTTATCAAGATTAAATGATTGCAGTTGTGCTATTTCCTGATAAATCTCTTGCCATGTTTGTGCATATTTTTTTGAAAGAGCGAGAATCCCCTTTTCGGCCGAAATAATAGCTCTTTTTTGAATCTTATTAAGAATTTCATCACAAAATTGTTGAAATTTGACATCCGAATCCGATGACGAAAGTGTCTGAGCAAGATTGTGAACAAGAGCTAGATTACAAACCGATTGTTCTAACAAACTATCAATAGTTTGAACAATTTCAAGCCCACCATAACATGTAAGTAGGAGCGCTTTTCGAGGGTTTCCTTGGGATTTCTGAATAACCATTTCCATAGTCTCTCTATCAACTTCCCCTTGATCAGAAAAAATATGTGAAATAACCTGTTTTATCTCATCATCACACAATGGCCGCAAAGAGATCTGTTGACAGCGTGAACGAATTGTCGGAAGTAATTTTCCTGAACAATGTGTAATAATAATAAATAAAGCCTTTACGGGAGGCTCTTCAAGCATTTTAAGAATTGCATTAGCAGCACTTCTACTCATATCATCTGCAGAATCGATAATAATAATACGCCATCCACCATCTTGCGATGTTTGGTTCAAAAAATGTGCGACATCGCGGATATCATCAATTGATATACTTGTC
Organism: Bartonella sp. WD12.1; assembly: GCF_002022415.1. Lineage (GTDB taxonomy): Bacteria > Pseudomonadota > Alphaproteobacteria > Rhizobiales > Rhizobiaceae > Bartonella. The sequence goes on along the minus strand of NZ_MUBG01000001.1, from coordinate 696,422 downwards.
TTGAACTTTTGTGTTTTTAAATCAAAATGGCGAGAAACGTGTATAAGACCAGGGTGACTACCCTGCATTATCTGGTGCCATACAACTGAATCATGTTCTGGCTGCAAAAAACCACTTTCTTGATTACTTAAAATATTCCAAGCAAAGTGAAATGCTAATGTTGCTTTACCAATTCCCCGCTCTCCTTCAAATAATAATGCATGATGTACACGCCCTTCTTTACGTATTTGCGCCAAAAAGTGACGAACTTCTTTATGACCAATGATGATGTTATTTTGTGATGGTGATAAAATCCCTTCGATATCGTCATATTGACGCAAAAAATTGATATCACTCATGGCACATGACTCAATATTAACTGATGACAGATATCTTTTATTTGTGATGCTATCATTTCCACTGCACAGGTTGCATCAATTACACGAAATCTAAAGGGTTCATTTCTAGCCAATTGGAGAAAAGCCTGTCGTCTTTGCTCTTGAATATTTAATTGATCTTTTTCGAAATAGTCGATCTTTCCGATTTCTTTCCTTCGTAAATCTGTGCGCTTCATACCAAACGTTGCTGGTATATCTAACAAAAATGTCAAATTGGGCATAACTGTACCCAGACCGATACGTTCTAAAACAGAAAGAAGGTGAGAATTCACCTTACTATTAAGCCCCTGATAAACCCGCATAGAATCAATAAAACGATCGCATAAAACAATTTTTCCTGCCTGCAAAGAAGGTAAAATAACTTCACTAACATGGTCAACACGTGCTGCTGTAAATAAGACTGCTTCAATGAATGCACCATATTGTTCCGTATTACCTGATAATAAAACATAGCGCATTGCTTCAGCGCCCGCTGTACCTCCAGGTTCTCGGGTTATAACAACATCATAGTTTTTGCTACGAAGATACTGCGCAAGCAAAGAAATTTGAGTCGTTTTACCCGCTCCCTCCCCTCCTTCAAATGTAATAAAATAACCTGACACGTATAAACCTTAATTTCTTACTTTGGCTTATATTATAAGTATTTTTTTAAGCATCCAATTGTTATTTTATAAAGCGCATTTTTAAAATAAATAAAATATTACTTCAATTGTCATTAATTTTGCTAATGAAAATAGGAAAAAGATAATATTACTCTATCTTTTTTAATATTATCACGCATCATCAATAATAGCGATTATGGTGTAGAGATTTTAAATTTTGCGCTTTTATCCATTAAACATTAATCCCAAAAATAAGGAAAAAACTTTAATGCTATTACTATTATGCGATTGTTTCCTTTTTGCACAAAAAATCAGCATAAAAAGCAGATTGTATAAGAAAAGAGCTTATTCATTTTTCACAAAAAATATAGTTATAAATTGAAAAATTTTTTATGTTTTTTATAGTTAGCAAAGAAAACTCATATAATACATTATATAAACAGTGTAATGCATTATATACTATAACTTTTTTGTTATATAAAATTTACTTATAACATTTCATTCAGTTATTGGCTTGCTGTAAATATATTTAATTCAGCTTTGTTTTTATATTTTTCTGGATCATTTGTTACTTTTTTATGCATATTATAAAAAATACAGCGTTTTTTCTTAAGACAATTACAATAGGTTTATCCTGAATTTTCTTTATTGAGTTTATGAGCAAAAGCTACTTGATTAAGTGATGTGGGTTTATTAATCAAAACAGGGCCAATATCTGGTAATTTTATCAAAAAAGTCCCAACTGATTGTTTTGAATTTACTGTAGCCTTCATCAGCTGTTTTGGATGACTTGTATTAAACGCAAAAAATACATTATCTTCCTTGTCTTCTAGAGTATTTGCTAATGCTAACATCATAGATGAATTATAATCTCCAGATGTATAAGAAGCCATTAAATAAGCACTATCATAATCATTTACAGGCGCTTTACTGATATACTCTACTTTAACATTTGTCACCCCTTTATTGACATAACCAAGAATTATTGCAGCTTGTTTGGATAAATCAATAATTCTATCCTTTATAAAAGGACCACGGTCATTTACCCTAACAATAATAGAAGAACCATTTTCTAGGTTTGTAACGCGAGCATAACTGGGCAAAGGCATCGTAGGATGAGCAGCAGTTAAGAGATTCATATCATAGATTTCACCATTTGCAGTTAAACGTCCATGAAAATCTGAACCATACCATGATGCTTGACCAACACGTTTATAAGTTGGATTTTCTTCTGGATAATACCATTTTCCTTTTATTTGATAAGGCTTACCAACAACAGCTCTACTGCCTTTATTTTTTGATTTATGCTGTGTATTTAAAACCTTTTCAGGTACAGTAACAGCCTTTACCACCTTTACCTTAGATGTTGTATTAGTGGGACTTTTCTCTGCAAATTGTGTTGTTTGATTTGCACAAGCTGTTAATAAACCAACAGCAGCAATCATAGGCATAAATTGAAATATCATTTCAACAACGGAGGTTAACTTTCTTTTACTATTTAAAAGCATTTATCAGCCCGCTTACCCTTTTTTAGCTTTTATTGTAAACATGGAAATTACATTCTTTGTGTATGGTAGGAAAATTTATATCCGTTAATGACCATATTTGTTAGATTTATGGTATTCTAAAAATCAATCTTCCATCAAGCTATTAACGTGATATAAAAGAATATTTGTTATAATTTATAAGAGGTGAGGTATACCTAACGTTGATGAAAGTTAAACAAAATCAATAAGTTATAAATATAAAATCAGAAATAAAACATCATAATATAAACTGTGAATTAAGCCGAGCGTACTTTATATGAATAATAGCAAACAGGTATAATTTACAAATAGCATAAATAATTTTTACCAATTTACGAGGAATTTGGAAACATTATTTATGGTGAGCGCGCAGGGATTCGAACCCTGGACCTACTGATTAAAAGTCAGTTGCTCTACCAACTGAGCTACGCGCTCCCACACAATTATTTTGCTTGTGGAAAATGAATGGGAACATACGGTCGACTTTTCATTTGGTCAACACTTTTTATGAAAAAATATTATTTTTTACTTTGTTTAGCGAAATACTCTTTATTGCACCCACCTTTCCTACTTATTTTATGCACTCTTTAGGATACAAAATAATACACGACAGCATATTGTACTCTTTATACCCATTAATATAGGTAGAAGATATGCTTTTCAGTAAATGCAAATGACATCATTCAAATAAAAACAGAATATTAATGACTCAAATTTTTAAGAATCCTTTACTTCTTTTTTGCGCAATTTTAGTGTGACTTAATCTTTTAAACAGTAGCAACATTGTTGTGAATTAATCATTTGATAAAGTGATTTTAACTATGTAATGTAACTGGCCACACTCAATTGAAAAATTGTTCTTTAATTGATTTATTTTATAATAGAAAGTAAGCAAAATATTTATGTCTATCTTATAAGGTAGAGATAACACTCTTTAAAAACTGATCATAAAATCATGTAAATTATTTATTCAACTTGAGAAAAGTCTTGGTTGATACCTATAAAATCGCACTACAAACTATATATCTATTTAAAATATAACTAATATAAATTAAGTCTGAGCAATTCTAAATACGATACTCCACATATAGCCGTTAGGTTATAAAAATAAATTTGACGATAATATATACGAATAATTGTCAGATAAAAAACAAATGAATCCGCACTCTTTTTTCTAGGCTCAAATTCCTAGACTGAAAAATAAAGTAAAGACTTTTGCGTTATTTTATGAAAAATTGTAAGAACAATCATGAAATACCTATGCTTTGTCTTCTATTTTTCTTTTTCGATTTTTTGATTGGAATGTTGAATGCTGACATGTAAACAATATGAGCTACTTTTATTCATTTACAATCATATGAAAGAAACTGGTATCCCCCCTTCTTTTGATGAGATGAGAAATGCATTAGAGCTTGCTTCAAAATCCAGCATTCATAGGCTTATTACAGCTTTAGAAGAGCGTGGTTTTATACGTCGTTTACCAAACCGTGCTCGTGCAGTAGAAGTTATCAGGCTTCCTGATAAAATAACATTCAATCTTTCCTCTGCACGTAAAATTTTTCCAAGTACGGTAGAAAAAAACACAAAAAAAACATTTCAAAACTTTGATAATCTTGATCGTTCTGACAAGAAAAACAAACAAAATATTACTATCCCTATTATGGGCCGTATTGCTGCTGGCGTACCTATTTCGGCAATACAACAGCAAACAAATACACTTTCTCTCCCATCAGACATGATTGGTTTAGGTGAGTATTATGCCTTGGAAGTTAAAGGTGATTCTATGGTTGAGGCAGGTATTATTGATAAAGATACTATAATTATTAAACGTCAAAGTACAGCAACACAAGGTGAAATTATCATTGCATTAATTGATAAACAAGAAGCAACTTTAAAACGTTACCGACGTAAAGGGGTTTCAATTGCATTAGAGGCTGCAAATCCTCATTATGAAACGCGCGTATATAAGCCTGAACGTGTTCATATACAAGGCAAACTTGTTGGACTTATTCGCCATTATTAAAAGGCAAAATAATTGAAAATATAAATAAACAGCTGTGTAGGTTTTAGAAATGTTTATATATACAAAGTCGTCACCGTGATGATTATAGATAACGCCATTTATTAGCGTTTTTGTCTTTTGTATTCTGTATGCTCGTGATTATAAATAAATTTACATAACTTTGTAGCAAAATGTATCAAATGCGTCTAAAGGTTAAAGAGTATGCAGACATTTTTCCTAAAAAGTAGGGATAATGGATAAGCTAGATTTTCATTAAAGAATTACAAGGATTAATTATGGCAGCACCTCGCATTAGTTTTGTTTCTCTCGGTTGTCCAAAAGCACTTGTAGATTCTGAGCGTATTATTACAAGTCTTCGTTCTGAAGGTTACGAAATCTCACATAAGCACCAAGGAGCGGATCTCGTTATCGTTAATACCTGTGGTTTTCTTGATTCTGCACGAGCTGAATCACTAGCTAATATTGAAAAAGCTATCAAAGAAAACGGAAAAGTTATTGTAACTGGATGCCTTGGTGCTGAACCTGATGTTATCCGTCAAGCACATCCTAGTGTATTAGCTATTACTGGACCACAAGCATATGAAAACGTCATACAAGCAGTTCATACAGTCGTTCCTCCAGTCCATGATCCTTTCGTTGATTTAGTTCCTCCACAAGGCATCCGTCTTACACCCCGCCATTATGCTTATTTAAAAATTTCTGAAGGATGTTCTAATCGATGCAGTTTTTGTATTATCCCTGCTCTGCGCGGTAATTTGGTCTCTCGCCCTATAGGCGATATTCTCCGCGAAGCAGAAAAGCTTGTACAAGCAGGCGTAAAAGAACTTTTGATTATTTCACAAGACACTAGTGCTTATGGTATTGATATTAAATATGCTGAAAGCTCTTGGAAAGAGCGCACAATAAAAACTAAATTTTTAGATCTTTGTCGCGAATTAGGAGATATGGGTGTTTGGGTGCGTATGCACTATGTTTATCCTTATCCTCATGTTGATGCAGTTATTGAACTGATGGCCGCAGGAAAAATCCTCCCTTATTTAGATATCCCTTTTCAGCATGCATCACCAACTGTTTTACGCAATATGAAACGCCCTGCTCATATGGAAAAAACGAATCGTAGAATTGAAGAGTGGCGAAAAATTTGTCCAGATCTCACTTTGCGATCAACATTCATTGTTGGTTTTCCAGGAGAAACCAATGAAGATTTTGAGACGCTTCTTGAATGGTTAGAAGAAACAAAAATTGAGCGTGCTGGTTGCTTTAAATATGAGGCAGTAAAAGGTGCTGCTGCAAACGATCTTGAATTAGAAAGCATTGCGGAAGAAGTGAAAGAAAGTCGTTGGCATCGCTTTATGGCAAAACAACAACAAATTTCTGTCCGTCTTTTAAAGAAAAAGATTGGACAAAGGCTTCAAATCCTCATTGATGAAAGTCAAGGTAAAGTAGCTAAAGGTCGCAGTAAGTATGATGCTCCAGAGATAGATGGCGTTGTTCATATATCATCACGGCGACCACTTCGCAGCGGTGAATTTGTTACTGTTAAAATCGAACAATCCGATGCCTATGATCTTTATGGTATTGCTGTTTAAATTATAGTAAAGCATTAAAAGCGAAAAGCTTTTTATCAAGCAAATGACTTGGGCGCACATTTGTCAAAGCACGAATCATAGTATCTTTACGCCCTGGCATTCTTTTTTCGATATCATTCAGCATTTCTTTTATTACATTGCGTTGCAAACCACTTTGGCTACCACAAAGATTACAAGGAATAATAGGAAATTGCATTGCTTGAGAAAATTTTTTCATATCCTCTTCAGCTGCATAAACAAGAGGACGCAAAACAAAAAGATCTCCCTCATCATTTATAAGCTTTCCAGGCATAGCTGCTAAACGACCACCATGAAATAAATTCATAAAAAACGTTTCTAAAACATCATCACGATGATGTCCGAGTACTAATGCAGAACACCCCTCCTCACGTGCGATACGATACAAATGTCCACGCCGCAACCTGGAACAAAGCGAACAATATGTTTGTATTGGTGTCAACTTATCTGTAACAACTGAATAAGTATCCTGATATTCAATGCGATAAGGAATTTGATAATTATTCAAATAATCAGGAAGAACATACTTTGGAAAACCTGGTTGACCTTGATCAAGATTACAAGCTAAAATTTCAATTTGTAAAAGACCACGCCATTTTAAATTTAAGAGAAGAGCCAATAAACCATAAGAATCTTTTCCACCAGACAAAGCAACAAGCCATTTTTTTCCTGAAGATAACATAGAAAAATCATCGAACGCTTGCCGTATATGATGTAAAAGTCGTTTACGTAATTTATTAAACTCTACAGTTGAAGGAGCAACTCGAAACATTGGATGGCAATCATCAACACTCTCCTCCAAAAGACCACCTATACCTACATTTTTCTATTGTTCGATATTACTTAGAAAGTTTAATTCATAATACTATACCCTGTATAATAATACAATGGCTCACTTTCAATCATAATACAAACAACAATAAATATAACAGGATTTAAATTTATGCTAAATCCTGTTTATAAATTGGATATTCATAATCAAAAAGATAAAAATGTACATACGCTATCGCAGAAAAACTGATAACCTCTGATGGATTAATGATGTTATCAGTTCCAGCGATTGCAAAACAACATAGCGATTTTTAAATACGCAATCAAATTAGAGAAAATAAATTCTACATAAAAAATTTAGCGTGAATAAAATTCAACAACTAAATTAGGTTCCATGTGGACAGCATAAGGAACATCTGAAAAAGCAGGAATACAAGTAAAAGTTGCTTTCATTTTGCTGTGATCTGCCTCAATATATTCAGGTACATCACGCTCAGCTAATTGTATAGATTCTAAGACCAAAACAAGCTGCTTTGATTTCTCACGAACTTCAATAACATCGCCTGGTTTACAACGGTATGACTGAATGTTGGTACGTCGACCATTTACATTGACGTGACCATGATTGATAAATTGACGAGAAGCAAAAATAGTAGGTACAAATTTTGCGCGATAAACGATAGCATCTAAACGTGACTCTAAAAGACCGATAAGATTTTCACTTGTATCACCGCGACGACGAACAGCTTCTTCATAAATTTTACGAAATTGCTTTTCTGAAATATCACCATAAAATCCTTTTAATTTCTGCTTAGCACGCAATTGGATACCATAATCAGAAAGTTTACCTTTACGGCGCTGCCCGTGTTGACCAGGACCATATTCACGGCGATTTACAGGAGACTTGGGGCGCCCCCAAATATTTTCCCCCATACGGCGGTCAATTTTATACTTTGTTGATTCGCGCTTACTCATCGCATTTCCTTTACATAAAAAACAAGGTCAAAATATAAACCTCAAGGAAACGCACCCTCCTCTGCCTTCTAAAGTGAAGACTGACAGGATATCTTACACACAAATTTGAAAGCTATCCACGGGACACGTCAATTAATATTATTTTCTTAAAAGAAAAAGTTAAAATAACTTTATTCAATTATACTTTAAAGTCAACTCCCTTTACTATATTAAAACCAAACTTTTGTAATAAATGCTCAGTTGCAACTCCTATATTTTGCGATGTAAATAAAGCGCAGTCTTCATGTGTCTTTATGTCTTTATTTCGTATTTCCTCTAATAATAACGATCTGGTGCGTCTGGCTATAGCCTTTGCTGGATCAATCCAATTTACCGGCCATAAAGCCTGCTTGTGAAATAAATTAATTAAAAAAGGATAATGTGTGCAAGCCAAGACAATAACATCTGTATATTTGCCATTTTTCTCAACAAAACACGGTAAGATTTCACGACGCAATTCTTTGTCATCGATAGGATTCCCACGCAAATAATTTTCAGCAAATCCTGCAAGTTTTGTACTGCCCACAAGCTGAACATGGTACTGATTGGCAAAAGAATCTATTAATTTATGTGTATACGCACGTTGAATCGTCCCAGGAGTTGCTAACACTGAAATAAGACCTGACTTTGTTTTTTTAGCTGCTAATTTAATTGCAGGTACAGTTCCAACAAAAAGAATATTAGGAAATTTTTGTCGTAAATCTGTTATCAACAATGTAGAAGCCGTATTGCATGCAATAACACATAAAACAGGATTATAAAATTTTAATAGATTTGTAAAAATCTTTAAAATGCGCTGTTTTAAAGCATCTTCACTCCAAACACCATAAGGAAATCCTGCATCATCAGCAACATAAATAAATTGGAATTCAGAAATAAGAGCGCGTACTTCCTTTACCACTGTTAACCCACCAATACCGCTATCAAAAAAAAGAAGTGGCCGCTCACTCATTAGTGTTTACACCTGTTGTGATTTTCTTTTTGCGATTACGCCCTATAGGTGCACCGCTACCCCGTGGAAATTGAGGTGAAAAATGATCGAGTGAAGATATAACTCCCCGTAGCAGTCGAATTTCAGATTCACTCAAATTAGCACGTGTAAAAACAGAGCGTATATTGAGAACCATCACCTCTTTGCGTTCTTGCGGTCTAAAATATCCACGAGAATCCAAAGCATTTTCTAATTGCGATAAAAAACCGTGCAGCGTGGCTTTATCTGCTGATTTCATTTCTGCTACACGAAAAGCCGTATCGTTTAAATCATCTAAACCGGATTTCATCCATTCATAAGACATCAACAGAACTGCTTGTGCAATATTCAATGAAGCAAAAGCAGGATTAACTGGAAAAGTAACAATTTCGTCAGCAAAGCTAATTTCGTCATTTTTAAGCCCCCACCTTTCTCTACCAAATAAAATACCTATTTTATGCCCAACACTTTCATGATAACGTAAAATACCTGCTGCTTCTACAGCACTTCTAACAGTCTTAAAACCACATCTTTTACGTGCTGTTGTACCCAAAACATAATTTAAATCTGCGATTGCGTCATATAATGTATTAAAAACTAATGCATTATCAATAATATGATCAGCTTTACTGGCTGCAGCTCTAGCTTTCTCATTTGGAAATATTTCTCGTGGTTTAACCAGCCGAAGATCAGATAGTCCAAAATTTGCCATCGCTCTTGCCACCATACCAATATTTTCTGGCAATTGCGGCTCAACTAAGACAATAATTGGACCATTCATTATATTTTGACAACTCCTATTTGTCCCAGCCATTTCATCTCACCGATCTTCATAAATCATATCTCTATAGCTAATTTTTTCTGCAACTCAACCTTTCAAATCAATACTCCATGAAATAACCTTTTTAGTGACAAATTGTAGTCAATTTTATCTCCTCAATAGAAAATCATTGATTTATCTAGAAAAGGATTAAGTATGAATTCCGAAAGAAAAATGACTCTTGCACTCATAACAATGTTATTGATTGTTACAACTATTATTTTTTATGCCAATGTAACTATATCTGATGTGCTTCAACTCATCTGAATATAATTCTTGAGTTGAATTATAAGATTATGCCCTTTAATAAGGGAATATGTTTTTTGTTCCTGAACTCTATCCTGCAAAACTTGTCCGCCGTTATAAACGCTTTCTTGCTGATGTTAGAAAGAATGATCAGCATATCTTTACCGTTTCAGTTCCTAACACAGGCTCGATGCTCGGATTAACAACTCCCGACTCTAATGTTTGGCTTTCATACAGTAATGATCCCAAGCGAAAATATCCATATCGATTAGAAATTGTCGAAGCAGACAATACTTTGGTTGGCATTAATACAACTTTGCCTAACAAACTTGCATTAGAAGCAATTCAAAATGGTTTATTGCCCGAATTAAGCGGATATAAAACGATCTTAAGTGAACAACGCTACGGTACACACTCACGTATTGATTTTCTTCTACATGATGACACTCTTCCAGAATGTTATCTAGAAGTAAAAAACGTTCATTTCATACGTCAAAAGGGATTAGCAGAATTTCCCGATACTGTAACAAAACGTGGTGCACGCCATCTTGATGAGCTCATAAAAATTGTGCAACAAGGAAAGCGAGCAGCTATGCTTTACATCATTCAACGAGAAGATTGCTCAGCTTTTACAGTTTGTCGTGATCTTGATCCCACTTATGGATGTAAATTTGATTTAGCTTTAAAATCAGGGGTAGAATTTTATGCTATAAAATGTCACGTAAGTATAAAAGGTATTTTTCCGATTCACCAAGTAAAAATAGAAAATAGCAAGAAAAATGACCAGTTATATTGAATATAATAAAGTACCCTTAAAATTTAATGGACAAATTCGTATTTTTGACGACTATGCTTTTTCTGAAATGCGCAAAGTTGGTCGCATTGCGGCAGAATGCCTTGATGCACTCACAGACATCATTAAACCTGGTATTACTACACAAGAAATTGATGATTTTGTCTTTATTTATGGAGTTGAACGCGGTGCTTTACCTGCTGACTTAAATTATCATGGATACAGCCATTCATGCTGTACATCTATCAATCACGTTGTTTGCCATGGCATACCCAATAAAAGGCCTTTGCAAGAAGGTGATATTGTTAATATTGATGTAACATTCATTCTCAATGGTTGGCATGGAGACTCAAGTCGCATGTATCCTGTTGGAAAAATCAAGCGTGCTGCAGAACGTTTGCTAAAAATAACCCATGAAAGCCTTATGAGGGGAATTGCAGCAGTTAAACCTGGTGCAACTACAGGTGATATTGGTGCAGCCATTCAGCGTTACGCAGAATCTGAACGGTGTTCAGTTGTAAGAGATTTTTGTGGTCATGGAATTGGTCAACTTTTTCATGATGCACCAAATATTTTACATTATGGAAACCCAGGGCAAGGTGAAGAATTAAAACAAGGCATGATATTTACAATTGAACCCATGATTAACCTTGGCAAACCACAAGTTAAGATTTTATCTGATGGCTGGACTGCTGTGACACGTGATCGTTCACTTACTGCACAGTATGAACATACAATTGGCGTAACAAGTCAAGGATGCGAAATATTTACTGAATCTCCTAAAGATATTTTTTATGTTCCAAGTTCATACGCTTAAATAAATGTAGTAATATTATGGCAAAAAAATCAAATAAAAATGGAGTCATGCAAAGCAATTCCTTTGAGCTAATATCAAGTGCTTCGCTTAGTCCGATACCACAAACAAAAAATGAAAAACTTAAAACAAATTCAAAAATAACTAAACATTATGAAGGACATCGTGAACGTCTGCGTAAACGCTACTTAAAGACGAAGGGCAATGCAATTGAGGATTATGAATATCTTGAACTATTGCTTTTTCGTACTCTCCCTCGAGTAAACACAAAAATAATAGCCAAAAATTTAATAGAACGTTTCGGCTCGTTAACTGATGTGTTGAATGCTGATATTAACCTTCTTCAAGAAGTTCCTGGATGTGGTCCAGCTACTGCAATAGACCTGAAAATTATTTCAGGTGTCGCAGGACGCCTTGCTCGTGCACAACTATCTAAACGTGATATTTTTTCCACGTGGGATAAGGTATTAGCTTATTGCAAAGCTGTTATGGCGCATGAAACACGGGAACAATTTCGTGTTCTATTTCTTGATAAGAAAAATGGCTTACTTTCTGATGAAGTGCAACAAACTGGCACTATCGATCATACTCCTGTCTACCCTCGTGAAGTTGTCTCTCGAGCTTTAGAATTATCTGCATCAGGGCTTATCTTAGTTCACAACCACCCTTCAGGCGATGCTACACCTTCTGATACAGATATATCAATGACGTACAGATTAAAAGATATTGCCAATGCACTCGGAATTATTCTTCATGACCATCTCATTATCGCGCGTAACGATCACACAAGCTTTAAAGCACTAAAACTTATATAAAACCAATAGAATGCAGAAAAAAATCGTATTCCAATTACAATTAATTACATCATTTTCCCAGATCAATATCTAATATAGCCATTGAGAAGTTATAAGATAACTCATTTTCATCCTCGTCCCGGTAAATAATACCCAAAAATTCATCCCCGATATAAACTTCACAAGAATCATCTTTTTTCGGCCGTGCTTTTACCTGCAATGCTGAATTTTGGAACGTCTTTTTAAAATAACTATCAAGTTTTCTTATTTCATCAGCATTCACCGCACTCTCCTACATTTTAAGATTATCAATTAATTTCTTTTTTGCAGATAAAATACTTCTATGATTCTGCAAAGATGATAAAAATTTTTATTTCCAATCTTTAATCCTGTTATTTATGTTTAAAACAAGATCATTCTCACAAACTGTATTGAATAACTTTCAATAAAAAGCCTATAATTATTATTAAATTTTAAAATAAAAAAATACACAACAATCTCTGTTTTATTTTTTTATTTAGCACTCTCTTCTATAAAGATATTCGAGACATATCTTAAATATCAACCACCACAATGCTTAGTTATTTCACTTCAAACAAAGTCATTATAAATAAAAACATTATTTCCTACAAACAATGTTTTACTTACCATGAAACTTTTTGCATGATCTACAGTAATCTTTTTCCAATAATTATTTACTAAGTAAATAAATACCAAAAGAAAATATCTTTGAAAAACAAATTTACTCTTTGTTTTTATTTCTATAAACGATAACTTTGAGCTCAAAAAGAGAATAAGTTCAATTAATCTATCATAAAGAAGATTTTCACTCTAGCATAAGCTGTTTTAAATTTGTAGCCGTTACGATTTGTCTATAAAATCTATGATATAAAAATCATTCCATTTATTTTATAAATTATAAAAACTGAAATATTCTATTGAATTATATTATTTATTTCAATATTTTTACATATAAAAATTAAATTATAATATAATCGCTTAATATAAGCTTTTACCAATATTTTTTTGTTTTTAAACATAAGCTGTACAATAAAACAGAAATTCCAAATAAGCTGTTTATATTTCTAAAATAACAAACTGTTAAATTTTATTTCAGCTTTTTATAAATATAAATGAATTTCATGCAATCGGATAACGAGAAAGAAAATCGATAACACCTTTTTTATAGACCTGATCTCCCACAGCAAGCATATGATCTCGTCCTGGAATTTCTAACACTTCACCATGTGGCAACAAAGCGACTAATGGTTCTGCCTCACCACTGATATCATCTAACGAACCAACAGCAACAAGTGCAGGTTGCTTGATTTTATGAACATCAGACTCTGTTAATCTTTGTGCTGATGTCATGATACAAGTAGCAAGAGCGCGTCTGTCACTTTTAGTTTGATCTACAAATTTACGGAACATCAGACCACGCGCATTAGTAATAGTTGAAACATCCTCTGCTAAAAGAGCTTCTGCAACAGGTTTCCAGTCACCTCCCCCTGTTACCATACCAATCCCTAAACCTCCAAAAATAACACTATGCACATATGCTGGATACAAAAGCGCCATAAATGCACTGATCCGAGCACCCATGGAATATCCCATAACATGAACTTTAGATAATCCTAGGTGTTGAAGCAATTTAACTGCATCGCCAGCCATAGCTTGAGGAATATAAAATAAAGGATCATAACTTTTAACTGAATCACCATGTCCACGATTATCAAGAGCTATAACTCGATAACCTACCTCAACAAGGCTACGAAACCACCCTGTTGCATACCAATTAATTCGTGCAGAAGATCCAAAGCCATGAATCAACAAAATAGGAACACCTTGACCTTCCTCACGATAAGCAAATCGTAAACCATCGTGTTCAAAAAAATAAACATCTTTTGCTGTCATTCTCTATTACCTTTACATTTCCCACAAATAGCAGGATGAATAACACGCTGCCCTTTTTGTATGTTTTTATCAGCAACTTCACCAGCATTGAGCTCAATAACGAAAGCCGCCGGCACCTTTGATGAAATAATATCTTCCGAAAATATACGGGTATTTTCAACAATTGAAACAATAATTCCCTCAGAGTTTAAAAAAATCATATCCAAGGGTAAAGGAGTATTTGCCATCCACATAAACATTTTCTGTGTATTTTCAGATGTGTTATTTATTGAATTTTTAAATAACATTGCGTGATTTTGAGGAAAATGAGTACGGTACATCAAGCCGGCGCTTGATTGAGCTTGTGAAAAAGCAATTTCAACATTATAAGAAAATTCACCTTGTTTTGTATTAATTACTAAGGGAGTTGGATCAATTGGAATTTGTATAGGCTTTTTTGCCATAATCACTTTTATACCTACACAAAAAAATACCCCTATACAAAAAAAGATCAATTGAATGATTTGTTTTCTTTTAGAAAACTTCAAATATCTCACTCCTTATTAAGGCTTAATTTTATCTTTATCAGAAGATAAAGAACATTAAAATCTTAAACAAAAAAATAAAATAAACTATAATATTGAAATTTAATGCGTAGCAAATGGAAGTGCTATATCAGGGTAAATTTCTGCTGTCATCAGGCCTTTTTCTCCTTTACCAAAACGCACAATAACAATTTGACCAGAACGAAGCTCCGCTAAACCAAAACGACGCAATGTTTCCATATGAATAAAGATATCTTCTGTTCCCTGCCCTCGGCTAAGAAAACCAAAACCTTTATCACGATCAAACCACTTAACAATTGCACGCTCTAAACCACTTTCAGGAGTAACTACAATATGCGTACGTACCGGAATTTCTGATGGATGAACAGCAGATGATAAATCAATAGATTTAACCTGGACACATTTTAATCCCCGTCCAGTTTTCTTTACAGTGCAAATAATTTTAGCACCTTCTAAAGCTGTTTGAAATCCATCTCGTCGCATCACAGTAACATGTAACAATATATCAGGAAGCCCACATAAATCAGGGACTATAAACCCATACCCCTTACTGCCATCAAACCATTTAATGACACCACTAATTTCAGTAATTTCACCACAAATATCGAAATTATCTTCAGACAGGGAATAATTTTTTAAGGTATCCTTACTCGTCATAATCAAACATGATTCCTGTAGGGTTAAATTCTACAAATTGATTCTTATCACGGTTAGTAAACATTGCTATTGTATCAACAAGCAAGCCCCAAGATAAGATTTCCCCTACATTGTAGTAACACCTAAAATTTGGTAAATTAATTCACAATATAAATACTTCTCTGAAACGTTTAATCGTATACTTCACACGGTTAATAAAGAGCCTTCACACGCAATGATTAATTTTTATTAATGTGTAACTTGCATGATAATAAAGTTCAAGATAAAATATAAGGTTATAATTATAAATAAGGGGAGCGTATAATGCAATTGAAGAAATTCCTTACTATAATCGCTACAATAATGATGCTCATAGCAAATGCTTATGCTAATG
The DNA here is from genome assembly GCF_002022415.1 of Bartonella sp. WD12.1. GTDB lineage: Bacteria > Pseudomonadota > Alphaproteobacteria > Rhizobiales > Rhizobiaceae > Bartonella. The sequence goes on along the minus strand of NZ_MUBG01000001.1, from coordinate 680,576 downwards.
CTCCTATTAAAATTGGTGTTTACCTTCCATTAACAGGCCAAAATGCATTTGGAGGTCAACTTGAACTAGAAGGTATACAGTTGGCACATAAAAAAATACCTGAAATACTGGGACGTAAAGTTGAACTTATTATTATTGACAATAAGTCCGATAAGGTAGAAGCAGCTAATGCCGTTATGCGTTTAACTGCAAATGACAATGTTAACGGTATTATTGGAACTTATGGCTCTTCATTAGCATTAGCTGGTGGAGAAGTGTCTGAAAAGGCAAAAACTCCTGTTATAGTGACTTCAGCAACAAATCCGCTTATTACGCATGGCAAAAAATACTCTTTTCGCACATGTTTCATTGATCCTTATCAAGGTGCAGGTGCTGCAACTTATGCAATTCAAAACTTACATGCAAAAAAAGCAGCTATATTAAAAGATATATCAAGCGATTACGCAATTGGGCTTGCAAATTATTTTAATCGCTCATTCAAAAAATTAGGTGGTGAAGTTATCTTAAATTTAAACTATAATTCTGGAGATCAAGATTTTTCAGCTGCTCTCACTCAAATTATAGCACAAAAACCTGATGTTTTATTTATCCCATCTTATTTTTCTGAAGGTTCCATTATCATGAAACAAGCACGTGAATTGGGTGCACAATTCCGCATCATGGGGGGTGATGCTATGGACAACCCAGAAACTATTGCAATTGCAGGACAAGCTGCAGAAAATTTTTTACACACAACACTCCCCTACGATAAAAATATGCCAAATATGTCAAAAGCTGCACAAGAATTTACAAATGAATGGAAAACAACTTACCCTCATAAAGAGCCAAATATCAATTCAGTTTTAGGATACACAGCTTACATAATGTTTATGAAAGCTATTGAAAATGCTGCAAGTGCTGATCGCGAAGCAATCACTATAGAATTGAGTAAGTTGCAAGATTTACAAACACCTTTTGGTAGTGTGTCTATGGATGAAAATCACAATCCTCAAATCCCTATAGGTGTTATTGAAATAAAAGGTGGCAAACGTATCTATCTAAATGAAATCAAGCCTGCCATCTAATATTTTAGAACATTGATTTATTAAATCAAAATATAAGATCTGATTGAAAATTATTCTTTCAATTAAATTATTCAAAAATCTTATATTCTACCCTATATGAACTAACAAATGCAGAAGGACAAAAGATGAATACTGAAATGTTCATTCAGCATTTTTTTAACGCACTAGCATTGGGATCGCTTTATGGGCTTATCGCGATTGGTTATACCATGGTTTATGGTATTTTAAGATTAATTAATTTTGCTCACGGCGACATCTTTATGTTAGGTGCATATTTTGTTTTCTTTTCTACAATTAGCTTTATGCCTGCGTGGGTTGCTGTCCTGCTTATATTGTTAGCTCTCCTCATTTATTATTCAGTATTTATAGGGTTTAAAAAACGCCCTGAATTTTATTGGATCACAATTCTTTTATCCTTATTTTAGGGCTTATTTATTATTCAAAAATTGCTCCACAAAATTTTACACCGATTTGGATTTTAGCCATTTGTTTTTCAATTTTTATCACAAGTGCACTAGGCATTGCTGTTGATCAATGTGCTTATAAGCCTTTGCGTAATGCTCCACGAATTTCGGTACTTATTAGTGCAATTGGTATTTCCTTTTTCATTGAAAATCTCGCAACTGTGCTTTTTAGTGGAATTCCCAAGGGTGTGAAACAGCCAGATTTTCTTGTCACACCAATCCAATGGCATTTCGGACAAGGATCAGATGCAATTATTCGAATTAGCCCTATGTCCTTTATTGTTCCTGTTGTTTCTTTTGTTCTCGTTATTCTCTTGTTATGGATTATTTATAGAACAAAACCTGGTCTTGCTATGCGTGCAATTTCGCATGATATTGAAACTGCTCGTTTAATGGGTGTTTCTGTTAACAAGATTATTGCATTCACATTTTCTATAGGTTCGGCATTAGGCGCTGTAGCAGGAATCATGTGGGCTCTACGTTATCCTCAAATCCAACCTTATATGGGTATACTTCCTGGACTAAAAGCATTTATCGCTACTGTTATTGGAGGTATTGGATCAATTCTAGGAGCAATGCTCGGAGGATTATTATTAGGTTTTCTTGAAATTATGATTATCGCTTTTTTTCCAGCTTTATCTGGATATCGAGATGCTTTCGCTTTTATTTTATTAATTGTTATCCTGCTGGTAATGCCAACTGGTTTCATGGGCAAAAAAAGTCAAGAGAAAATCTAATGGCAAAATCAACTACGCTTTTTCTATCATTTATCAGTATTGTGGCTCTTATCGGTTTTTTATTTTATGCCGATACTCATTTTAATGACTATACACTGCGTATTATCAATCTTATTGCTATAAACGCCATATTGGCAATCTCGCTTAATTTGATTTACGGATTTACGGGTATGTTCTCTCTTGGACATGCTGGTTTTATGGCTATTGGTGCTTATATATGTGCAATTTTACTTCTCTCTCCTGAACAAAAAGAAATGATGTGGATTCTAGAACCGATAGCTGAACCATTACAAAATTTGCAATTACCTTTTTTCATTGCTGTTATTATAAGTGGTTTATGTGCTGCAGCTGTAGGCTTATTGATCGCTTTGCCTATATTACGTCTTGGTGGTGACTATCTTGGAATTGCGACATTAGGTTTTGCAGAAATTATTCGCGTTATTATCACCAATGCTACATCTTTAACAAACGGTTCATTGGGAATTAAAGGAATACCTCAAAATGCTACATTGTGGTGGAATTATGGTTGGTTAGCATTTACAATTATTTTTATAACTCTTTTATTACAAAGTAATATTGGTAACGTATTGCGCGCTATTCGTGACGATGAAATCGCCTCAAAAACAATGGGCATTAACACTTATTTTTATCGTAGCTTTTCTTTCACTGTTGGTGCATTTTTTGCAGGTATTGGAGGTGCATTAACAGCCGCTCTTATTTCAACCATCGATCCTAAAATGTTCAACTTCCTTTTAACCTTTAATATTTTGATGATTGTTGTTGCCGGTGGTCTTGGTTCTATTACAGGGAGTATTATTAGCAGTATTATTATTACAGTGATGCTTGAATCACTTCGTATTATTGAATCTCCATTAAATTTAAGTTTTATATATATTCCAGGAATACCAGGACTACGTATGGTTGTTTTTTCACTTTTATTATTAGTAATCATCTTATTCTGGAGACAAGGATTGCTAGGCCAACGTGAATGTTCATGGAATTGGATTTACTCCCTTTTAACAAGGAGAACACTTTCTAGTAATGAGAAAAAATCATGAGCGACATGATCCTTTCACTTAATGATGTTACGATGCGTTTTGGTGGATTAATCGCTGTCAACAATATCAATATGGCTATCAAACGGGGAACAATTACTGGATTAATTGGTCCCAATGGTGCCGGAAAAACCACTGCTTTTAATATAATTTCTGGTTTTTATACACCCACAAATGGAAAAATCTTTCTAGAGGAAGAAAATATTTGTGGTCTTTCACCTCATATTATCTGTAAACGCCACATTGCACGAACATTTCAAAATATTCGCCTTTTTTCAGGATTAACAGTGTTGCAAAATGTCATGGTTGGTGCCCATGTTCGGCAAAAATACCCATGGTTTGCTTCCGCTCTTTTATTACCAAGTGCAATTAAAGAAAAAAATAAGCTTTACAAAGAGTCGATGGAAATTCTTGAACGACTTCAGCTTGCTCATCTCGCCAACCAACCAGCAACCACTTTGGCTTATGGTGCACAACGGCGTTTAGAAATTGCTCGGGCTTTAGCAACAAAACCTAAATTACTTCTTCTTGACGAACCTGCTGCCGGAATGAATCCTCAAGAAAGTGAAGAACTTAGAAAATTCATAGAAAAAGTAAGGAAAGAATTCGACCTTACAATTCTACTTATTGAACATGATATGAAAGTTGTCATGGGGCTTTGCCAAGATATTTGGGTATTAGAATATGGCCGTTGCATTGCCAATGGAACACCAGATGAAATTCGCCATAATCCTAAAGTTATTAAAGCTTATCTTGGGGGAGATATGTATGAACATTCTTGAAATAAAAAATCTTCACGTTCATTACGGTGCTATTAAAGCTGTTCAAGATATTTCTATGTCCATAAAAAAAGGGAGTATAGTAACTTTAATTGGTGCTAATGGAGCAGGAAAAAGCAGTACTGTACGTTCTATTGCAGGGCTTAATCGGCCTGTTTATGGAGATATTATATATAAAGGTAAATCTATTACAGAAAAACAGCCAGAAGAAATTTTACAATTAGGCATTGCATTAAGTCCTGAGGGGCGGCGTATTATGCCTCATTTGACTGTTTTAGAAAATCTTCAGCTAGGCGCTTATATTCGTAATGACAAAGTCGGTATTGCTCATGATATTGAATGGATATTTGACTTATTTCCACGGTTACGTGAAAGATCCAAGCAACTGGGCGGTACAATGTCAGGTGGTGAACAACAAATGTTAGCTGTAGGACGTGCACTTATAAGCAATCCTGACATGGTGATATTGGATGAACCGTCTCTTGGTTTAGCACCACTTCTTGTACAAGAAATTTTTTCGATTATCCGCAAAATTAATGAAATGGGAAAAACTGTTCTTCTTATTGAACAAAACGCTTTTGCAGCTCTTTCTGTTGCCGATTATGCTTATATTTTGGAAGTAGGGAAAATTTTATTTCATGGTAAAAGCCAAACTATGCTTTCTGATCCACGTATAAAAGAAGCATATCTTGGCAGCTAAAAATTATAGTACGAAATTACAGTCCACCCCAAAAGATCTTTTTCTATCTCTTAAGGAGAGAATATTTTTATTTCTTCATAAAAAATGTAAGCTTGTGATTTTTTATGGCCACCATTTTTCAGCATTTAATGTTCCCGCCGCTTGCTCTATAATGTAGGCTATCTGAAAAATTGTTTCCTCAGCAAAAGGTTTACCAATCAATTGCAATCCTAGTGGTAAACCATTTAATGATAAACCTGCAGGAACAGAAATACCTGGTAATCCCGCCATATTAACTGACACAGTACAGACATCGTTTAAATACATTGCTATTGTGTCATTCTTCATTTTCTCATCAGCAATACCAAAAGCTGATGCCGGTGTTGTAGGTGTTAAAATAGCATCAACACCAGTTGCAAAACATTGATCGAAATCACGTTTAATTAATGTTCGCACCTTTTGAGCTCTAAGATAATAAGCATCATAATAACCTGCAGAAAGAACATAGGTACCAATCAAAATACGCCGTTTGACTTCATCACCAAAGCCAGACGAGCGCGTATTTTCGTACATTTCAATGATATCTTTCCCTGGCATACGAAGCCCAAAACGGACACCATCATAGCGTGCTAAATTAGAAGACGCCTCTGCAGGAGCTACAACATAATAAGCAGGTAAAGCATATTTTGTATGAGGTAATGAAATATCAATAATCTGAGCTCCTGCTTCCTTTAGCCAATCCATTCCTTTTTGCCAAAGTTCAACAATTTCAGTAGACATTCCTTCAATATAGTATTCTTTTGGAATACCAATTTTCATTCCCTTGATTGATCGACCTATATAATTTTCATAATCGGGTACTGGTACATTAACCGAAGTTGAATCTTTATCATCAAAGGAAGCCATTGATTTAAGCATAATCGCGCAATCACGTACATCTCGTCCGATAGGCCCAGCTTGATCGAGTGATGAAGCATAAGCTATAGTCCCCCACCGTGAACACCGCCCATAAGTTGGCTTTATCCCCACAGTACCAGTAAAGGCTGCTGGTTGACGTATTGATCCACCAGTGTCAGTTGCTGTTGCGCCTGCACAAAGTCGTGCTGCAACAGCAGCTGCAGAACCACCTGAAGAACCACCTGGGACAAGTTTTTCATCTGATCCTTTTTTCCGCCATGGATTAATAACTGGCCCATAATGTGATGTTTCATTAGACGATCCCATCGCAAACTCATCCATATTAAGTTTGCCTAACATAACCGCCCCATCTTTCCACAAATTAGCCGTTACTGTTGATTCGTATTTCGGTTTAAAACCATCAAGAATATATGAACAAGCTTGAGTATGGGCATCTTGTGTTGCAAAAAGATCCTTAACTCCTAGTGGAATCCCCTCTAAAATACCAGCTTGCCCTTTTGCAAAACGCTTATCTGATTCAGCAGCCATTTTTGTTGCTTGTTCTGCTGTTAGCGCCACATAAACATTTAAAGTTGGATTAGCTAACTCAATTGCTTTTAAATAAGCTTCTGTTAATTCAGTTGCTTTTAGATCTCTCTTTGTTAAAGCAGCACGAGCTTGTGCAATCGTTAGGGTTGTTAAATCAGTCATATTGATTCTCGAATTTTAAAATATTAAAAATTACTCGACGACCTTTGAAACAAGAAAGAAATTTTCTTCTGTTATAGGTGCATTTGCTACAATTTCTGCAGCTTTATTACCATCTGTAATATTATCTTCACGCATTCGCAAAGCCATAGGCATTACCGATGTTAATGGTTCAACTCCATTGATATCAACTTCATTAAGTTGTTCTACAAACTCTAAAATGGCATTGAATTCCTTTGTCATGCGTTCTGTTTCATCATCATGAATAGCAATACGCGCTAAATGTGCTACCCTTTTGACTGTTTTATTATCAACAGACATATTATGCCTTTCTGCTCAAATTTGATTGCGACATTACTCTCTTCATGTTTTGGCTATACAAGCTCACTTCTATAAGCGCAAGAATATTGATATCTGTATCAAAGCTTCACTATAAATATTAACTTAAAATATTAAGAAACTCTAGGTATAAACACATGGCTGTCATTAACCTACATGAAATTACTACACATCTTTTACCCAAACAAACGATAGCAGGTTTGGATTTGGGCACAAAAACTATCGGAATTGCTATTTCTGATATCAGTTTAACCTTTTCAAATCCACGTCCTGTCATTCAGCGGAAAAAATTTACGTCAGATGCCCTTACACTTGTTCAAATTTTTAATAATGAAAATGTAGGGGCTGCTGTTATTGGCTTGCCTGTTAACATGAATGGAAGTAACGGCCCTCGTGTTCAAGCAACCCGAACTTTTGTTAGCAATATGAGAGCATATACAAAAATTCCATTTATTTTTTGGGATGAACGATTGTCAACAATTGCTGCACAACGCTCCCTTTTAGAAATGGATGTATCACGCGCCAAAAGAGCAGCCCGCATTGATTCTGCAGCTGCTGCTTTTATATTACAAGGCGTTCTTGATAGAATTAAGAACCTAAATCACACAGAAGGATAAAGAATCTCCAATAATTGTCCAGGATTATATCGTGCAATCATCATGCCATAGGATAATCTCCATTGTCCTCCAAGGCGGCTTTCCATATAAGCATTTACAATATATTCCATTTCCTTATAACGTAATGATGCAGTTGCAGCAGCATATGCCACTTGCTCAACAAAAAAACGGCCTGCTCCTTCATTTGTTGAAGCCATATGGATAGCAGATTTGATAATTTCAACTGCTCGCGGACCTGCTGGCCCAATACCAGTTGCAATTTTTTCTAACAGTTGCTGAAATAATCCAGGTGCTTTATTAGCTATAAGAATTGCGTCCCTCACTAGTTGATTAGAATCATTATTTCTAACTATCCGCGCAGATCCATCATGTAACATTTGCGATAATGGATTGCCTTCCACAAAACTTTCTAAACCAAGCTGTGCAATAATTTCACTAACAATAGGAACAACTAATTGATTTACATGACAAGCAATAATAGGTGTCATAATACGTGCAAAAGCTGCTTCAGCGTGACTATTTGTAGCATTATCAAATGCCCGTGCTAAACGTAAAACCAATGCTTGTGAAGCAGCAATATCAAGTGCAATATCAGCAAAAATACGCTCTGTTAGTGGTGGTAAAGGCTGATTTGGCATTTTTTGCCGAAAAAAGTCTATGCCAAATTGAAGTGCTGCGCGCAAAACACCTGTTGATATCACAGACTGATCGAAGCGCGTCATAGTATCGATATCTTTAATTATTTTAGCCCCCTCCCCAATATTTCCCAAAAGCCAACCATAACTGCCTTGGAAATGGACAATCCCCTCTGGTACTGAATATTCTCCAGAACGCTGCAATAAATAATGAATTGAGATATTATTTATTGCACCATTTTCTTGCACGCGTGGGACTAAAAAGCAGCTTAAATGACCATCTATTTCCGCACTAACAATATATCCATCAGCGATCGGATTAATAACATTGGTTTTTATACTATTTAAATGATACAGATCACGCCCCATCTTTTCATCAAAAGAAACTTTCTGAGCAATTGGAAAATTAGAAGGGTATTTTTCACTTTTTGCGACATTATCAAAAGCACAAGTAAGAGAAGCACCTTTTTTATCATTAATAGGCTTGAGGGATGAATCATATTGACGTGACAAAAGTACGTTTCGCCATCTTTTAAATAACTTAACGTCCCCAATTAATACCGCAATAGCTGCACTTGTTATAATAACCTCATTCAAATGACCGGTTTCCAGACCAGCAGATAAAGCTAAACGAATAGCACGTACCTGATAACGTATTCCACTTTCCGAAGCTATATTTTCCCATAGTGAAGTACTTAACCCCACTTGTCTAGAATATCTTTGAAGAGTATCATAGGCAGGGTGGATTTCTAACTGTTCTGTTAATTGGCTCCATTCGGTATTATAGCGTAATATTGGTCGGTGGTGATTTGCTAAACGGGAGAGATCTCGTGCTTCATGGCTAGCTACAAATGCTCCTATTTCTTCAAAACTTGCTAATAAAGATACAGGTAAATTAGATGCAATACGAAACATAAGTGTATCACTAAGAAACGCATTTTTTCGCTGGCCATTCTGCATAAACAGAGAACTCATAGTATATTCCTTATTCGAATCATTGATATCATAGACTATTTATCTTTTTACATTTATTACATTCAAACAAATACTTGTTTAAATTCTTTAGAGATCTCTAGAAAAGAATGCTATGACTCAAAATACTCTTTTTCCGATTTTTCCCTACCGTCATCTTTTAGGTATTAAAGGTTTAAATGTACAAGACCTTACCACACTGCTTGATCGTGCAGATGCAAATATTACTTTTTCTAAGACAATTGATAAAAAAAAATCCACACTATATGGACGTACTCAAATTAATCTTTTCTTTGAAGCCTCCACGCGAACACAATCCTCATTCGAACTAGCTGGTAAGCGATTAGGAGCCAACGTGATGAATATGGCTATTAGTAATTCATCCGTCAAAAAAGGAGAAACATTGATTGATACAGCAATAACTCTCAATGCAATGAATCCGGATATACTCATCATTCGCCATAACTGCGCTGGAGCAGCTGCTCTTTTAGCACAAAAAGTTGATTGTTGTGTCATTAATGCAGGCGATGGTGCACATGAACACCCAACACAAGCTTTATTAGATGCCCTGACTATTCGAAGAATAAAAGGACGTATTGAAGGATTAACTGTTGCAATTTGTGGAGATATCTTGCATTCACGTGTCGCACGTTCCAACATTATTAGCCTTAACGCTCTAGGAGCACGTGTTCGTGTTATTGCTCCTTCAACACTTCTGCCAACTAGAATAGCAGATATGAGCGTTGAAGTTTTTAACACAATGAAAGAAGGTCTTAAAGGTGCTGATGTTATCATGATGTTACGCTTACAACGCGAACGTATGGTAGGTGCCTTTATTCCTTCCGTTCGTGAATATTTTCATCATTTTGGTTTACATAAAGAAAACTTAGCTTATGCAAAAAGTGATTGCATCGTTATGCATCCTGGCCCAATAAATCGTGGTGTAGAAATTGCTTCTGAGATAGCAGATGGAGCACAAAGTGTGATCCACACACAAGTAAAAATGGGAATCGCTGTGCGCATGGCTGTTATGGAAGCCTTGCTCGATTCGCGTCATAATTGGAGTGGAGAAAAGAAATGACAAAACCTATGGTTTTTCAAAACGCTCGTATTGTTGATCCTTCGCGTGCAATTGACGAAATTGGTACAGTTATTATTGAAAATGGACTGATTATAGCTGCTGGAAAAGAAGCTCTAAATCAAGGAACACCCGAAGGTGCAGAAATTATTGATGCGCAAAATAAAGCGATTCTACCTGGACTTGTTGATGCACGAGTTTTTGTTGGTGAACCAGGAGCTGAGCACCGTGAAACAATTGCTTCAGCTAGCCAATCTGCGGCAGCAGGAGGTATTACTTCCTTCCTCATGATGCCAGATACACAACCAGTTATTGATAATGTGGCACTTGTTGAATTTATTACGCGCACAGCGCATGAAACGTCATTGGTCAATATTTATCCTGTTGCTGCTATTACCCAAGGTTTAAGTGGACAAGAAATTGCTGAATTCGGTTTATTAAAAAACGCAGGTGCTGTTGCTTTTAGTGAGGGAAAAAAAACTCTTCAAAATTCATCTGTTATGCGGCGTGCAATGACTTATGCCCGTGATTTTGATGTTACTTTGATTCATGAAACACAAGACAAAGACCTTATAGGTCAAGGTGTTATGAACGAAGGTCTATTAGCAAGTTGGCTTGGTCTTTGTGGAATTCCGCGTGAAGCAGAAATCATTCCATTGGAAAGAGATTTACGACTGGCTGCACTAACACAAGCACGCTATCACGCTGCACAAATATCAACAGCTATGTCTGCCGATGCTATTCGTTTAGCAAAACAGAATAATACAAAAATTTCAGCCGGCGTATCTATTAATCATTTATCCCTTAATGAAAATGATATCGGCGAATACCGTACCTTTTTCCGTTTAATGCCTCCACTGCGTGCAGAAGAAGATCGTATAGCAATGATTGAAGCAATAAAAGATGGAACAGTCGATATTATTGTTTCTTCCCATGATCCTCAAGATGTTGATACAAAACGCTTACCATTCCAAGACGCTCAAGCAGGTGCTATTGGCATGGAAACTCTCTTAAGTGTAGCTTTACTCCTCTACCACAATGAAATGATATCTCTTTTAAGACTGACTGAACTCTTATCAACAGCACCTGCAAAACTCTTCGGTCTCGATGCAGGAACACTCATAAAAGGTGCTAATGCAGATCTTATTTTAGTTGACCTTGATGAACCATGGATACTATCTTCAGATATGCTTCATTCACGTTCAAAAAACACACCATTTGAGAATACACACTTTCAAGGACGTGTTATCCAAACACTTGTTAAAGGCCAGTCAGTGTTTAAGCTTGATCAACAAACTAAATGAGACTTTTGATGAGTGAAATAGAAGCGCTTTTTCAAGTTCATACAGGATTTATTTTTCTGATATCTTACCTTATCGGTTCTATCCCATTTGGATTGCTTTTCACACGCTTTGCTAAACTTGGCGATATAAGGACAATTGGTTCTGGAAATATTGGAGCGACAAATGTTTTACGTACAGGAAATAAAACAATTGCAGCTCTTACTTTTCTTTGCGATATTCTAAAGGGAACTTTTGTTATTCTAATTGCAAAAATTCTAATTTATCGAATAGAAGACACTATTCTAGCAGTGCACAACATTATTATTCTAGCTGGTTTTTTTGCCTTCTTGGGGCATCTTTTTCCCATATGGCTCAAATTTAAAGGTGGCAAAGGTGTTGCTATTTATCTAGGTATATCTTTAGGATTTTACTGGCCATCAGCAGTTGTTTTTATCGTCATCTGGATAGGAATTTTTCTATTTACGCATTATTCTTCATTATCCGGGCTTATTGCTGTTATTATTGTTCCAATTTTTATTTATTTTTTTTCTCCTTACTTCTATGCTCATTGCATAATGGTAATAATGAGCATACTTGTGATTATAAAACATCATATGAATATTGGTAGATTATTCGTTGGGAAAGAAAGTAAGATTGGCACTAAAAACAGAAATAAATAAAGGGATTCCACTTACTGATCACCAACGTTTAAACTGGTTGCGGTTATTACGTAGTGAGAATGTTGGGCCTGTTACCTTTCGTAATTTAATTGATCATTATAAAACAGCAGAAAATGCTTTGGCGGTACTTCCTGAGCTTAGTAGAAAAGGTGGTCGTTGTGCACCTATTCGAATAGCAACGTTAGAAGATGCTGAAAAAGAGATGCAAAAAGCTGAAAAATTGGGTATTCGTTTTGTCGGCGTAGGAGAACCAGATTACCCAGCATATCTTAAGGTAACAGAAGCATCCCCACCACTCATTACTATAAAAGGCAATGTTTCAGTTTTTCATAAATTCTCCGTTGGGATTATTGGCTCTCGAAACGCTTCGGCAGCAGGTAAGAAGCTAACTGCTCAATTTTCTCATTTTCTTGGTAACGCTGGCTTTATAACCATTTCTGGGCTTGCACGTGGAATTGATAGTATTGCTCACCAAACAAGTTTAAAAACAGGTACCGTTGCAGTTATGGCTGGCGGAATTGATCATATTTACCCTCCTGAAAATAAAAAACTTTATGATGATATTATCACGAATGGTGGAGCAATTATTAGTGAAATGCCTGTTGGTTGGAAACCACGTGCTATCGATTTTCCAAGAAGAAATCGTATTATTGCAGGTTTATCGCTTGGCCTCTTAGTAACAGAAGCGGCTATGCGGTCAGGATCCTTAATTACAGCTCGTCAAGCTGTTGAAATAGGACGATTAATTTTTGCCATTCCCGGTTCTCCACTTGATCCAAGATCAGTTGGTACAAATAATCTTATTAAAGAAGGTGCTTTATTGGTTACACACCCTTCTGATATTATAGAAACACTTACACCATTAGTCTCAAATACTGTAAGTTCTCAGCTCAATCTTCTTGAAAAAGAATATTCAATTCAATTTCAACAGGAAGGTTTTAGTTCACCTAATACAGAAACTGATAAATCTACTTCTATTAGAAATGATTCAGAACGCTTAGCTGTTCTTTCAGCTCTTTCAACAACTCCAATTGATCTAGATACATTAAGTAGTCATTCAGATATTCCTTTACAAAACCTTTACCTGTTATTGGTTGAACTTGAACTTGCTGGGAAGCTTATTCGACACTCTGACGGTTGTGTGTCATTGTCGACGTTGAATCTTCCCCAAGCCCCTCAGAGCTATTAATAACACTTTGCCCCTCTTTGGCTACCATATCCAAGAGTAATGCTAAAAGTGGACTATGAGCTTGACGCGCCATTTGACTCATTTGTTTTGACATATCCGTGATATAATGGATAACTTTTAAACGATTTATACGCATATTTTTTTTATCCTTGAGCATTCTCCCCATCTCTCAATAGATGTTATCTTAATATTTTACCGCGTACTTTTTTATATTAGCCACGGAAAATAAGTTATGCGATCTCTTATAAAGAGTATTTTAAATAATAACAATCAAAAGTTGTATAATATAGTTTTTTTTATGTGTTCTTGACTAATTGCCATTAGCTATTCATTTGAAAGGAGTTTATACAGAGAATTTTTTATTTTAACATTCGGATAAAATCATGGATATCGTTATCGTCGAATCTCCAGCTAAAGCAAAGACAATTAATAAATATCTTGGACCTCAATATAAAGTAGTAGCCTCATTCGGGCATGTGCGTGACTTGTCTGCAAAAGATGGCTCTGTTCTACCTGATCAAGATTTTGCCATGAAATGGGATATTGATACCACTTCTGCAAAACGTTTAAACGAAATAGCAAAAGCCGTTAAAGAAGCTGATAGCCTTATTTTGGCAACCGACCCCGACCGTGAAGGAGAAGCCATTTCATGGCACATCCTTGATGTTCTTAATCAAAAAAAAGTTTTAAAGGATAAACCTGTTAAACGGGTTGTTTTCAATGCAATCACAAAAAAATCTGTACTTGATGCTATGAATAATCCGCGTGATATTGATATATCGCTCGTCGATGCTTATCTTGCGCGCCGTGCTCTTGATTATCTCGTTGGTTTTACACTTTCACCTGTTTTATGGCGTAAACTACCAGGTTCACGTTCAGCTGGTCGCGTTCAATCGGTTGCTTTACGTATTATTTGTGATCGCGAATCAGAAATAGAACATTTCATTAAAGAAGATTATTGGTCGATCACAACATCATTAAAAACGATTCGAGATGATAATTTTTACGCGCGACTGGTAGCATTTAACCAAGAAAAGCTTGGAAAACTTGATATTAAATCCTTAGAACAAGCAGAAAAAATCCGCTCCATGCTGGAGGAGGCAGAATATCGCACTTTAAATATTGAAGCAAAACCTATCAAAAGAAATCCTTCCCCACCATTTACAACATCCACGTTACAGCAAGCTGCTTCTTCAAAATTAGGTTTCTCTCCTTCTCGTACTATGCGAATTGCCCAAAAACTTTATGAAGGTGTTGAAATTAATGGTGAAACGTCAGGTCTTATCACTTACATGCGTACAGATGGTGTACAAATGGCAACAGAAGCCATTGATTCAGCACGAAAAGTGATTAAAGAGTCCTTTGGTAATGACTATGTTCCTGAAAAACCACGTTTTTATTCAACAAAAGCAAAAAATGCACAAGAAGCGCATGAAGCTATTCGCCCAACAGATTTTCAACGCAACCCCAATCAAATACGCAATTTTCTTGATAATGATCAAGCAAAATTATATGAATTGATATGGAAACGCGCTATTGCAAGCCAAATGTGTTCTGCTGAAATTGAACGTACAACAGTCGAAATTCAAGCGATTCAAGGAAAAAATAATGCCAATTTGCGTGCAACAGGGTCTGTTATTCGCTTTGATGGTTTTATTTCTGCCTATACCGATCAACGAGATGAAGAAAATGGTGAAGATGATGAATCAGCGCGCCTACCCCACATCAACGCTAATGAAGCACTAACAAAAGAAAAAGTTGAGGTAACTCAACATACCACAGAGCCCCCTCCCCGTTATTCTGAAGCTTCATTAATCAAAAAACTTGAAGAATTGGGTATTGGCCGCCCTTCAACTTATGCCTCTATATTAGCGATACTTTCTGAACGTGGCTATACTGTAACTGATAAACGAAAGCTTGTTCCTGATGCTAAAGGACGTATTGTCACAGCTTTTCTTGAAAGTTTCTTTAATCGTTATGTAGAGTACGGCTTTACAGCAAATCTTGAAGAAAAACTCGATCTTATATCGGATGGAAAACTAGCCTGGAAAGACGTTTTACATGACTTTTGGAATGAATTTAATGCATCCGTTACTGATATCCAGAAATTGCGTATAACACATGTCCTTGATGTCTTAAACGTAATATTAGCGCCTCTTGCTTTTCCCACACGTGAAGATGGAAGTGATTCCCGATCTTGCCCTCTTTGTACAAATGGCCAGTTATCGCTAAAACTAGGGCGTTATGGTGCATTTGTTGGCTGTTCCAATTATCCCGAATGTAAATATACACGCCAACTTGGTATAGATACAAGAGAAGAAAATGAAGTTGTGCGCAGTGACGAGCCTCTTGTACTTGGCGTTGATCCTGAAACGAGAAAAGATATCTTTCTTTGTACTGGTCGCTTTGGTTCATATATTCAACTTGGTCAGGATAAAGGAGCCAAACGTGTAGGGCTACCAAAAGAGTGGGCAAAAAAAAATATTGATCTTAATCAAGCCCTATCTTTGCTATCTCTTCCCCGTGAAATTGGGATTCATCCTGAAACGGGAAAAATAATCACAGCCACAATTGGGCGATATGGCCCTTATCTTGCTCATGACGGAAAGTCTGCAAATCTTTCTGATATCAATGAAGTCTTTGAGATTGGCATCAATCATGCTGTTACACTGCTAGCTGAAAAACAAGAAAATAAAACAAAACGGGGCCGGACAGTACCTGAAGCACTCATCACATTAGGTGAGCATCCAGAGGGTGGAACTGTCACTGTGCGCGATGGACGTTATGGTTTGTATGTAAATTGGGGAAAAATCAATGCAACATTACCAAAAGATAAAGATCCCGCTGATGTAACGCTTTTAGAAGCATTAGATCTTCTCTTAGCCAAAGCATCTGCCCCTAAAAAAGGGCGAAGAGTGAATAGGAAAAAATAGTTACGCAGAAAAAGATAGCATTGAAAAAACTTTTTCTAAGATAAAAGAGGCATAAATTTTGATTAAAGGTCAGAAAAAAACAAAATATCTTCAGTCTTCTTACACTGAACGACTGCCTAATAAAGCAGAAATTTTGTCCTTTATTACTGACAATCCTTGCCTATTAAATAGACGCGAAATCGCTAAGGCTTTTAATTTAAAAGGCGATTCTCGTCGTTGGTTGAAAAATATGCTCGATCAGTTGAAGGATCCTAGTTCTATATCAAAAAAACATAAGAAAATAACGACTCAAGAAAGATTGCCGCCTATTACTTTAGTTAAAATAAGTGCATTAGATAATGATGGAGGTTTTATTGCGCAACCTCTTGAATGGAAGGGTGATTTAAAACCAAATATTGAAATATCTCCTCGCTATATAAAAAGAATCAGTATTAGTCTTGGAGATCACTGTCTTGTAAAAATTTTTCGAAATAAAACTCCTCAAAGTTTTTCCTATACAGGGCGTATTATCCGTAAAATTGATAAGCAAGAAAGAACTATGCTCGGCATAGTAAAAAAATTAGAAAATAATCAATGGCAGCTTTGTTCTATAGACCGTAAAACTAATGATCTAATTATTGAAACCCCCTTAGATGTTGACATAAAATCGGGTGATCTCGTTGAAGCTGAAATTAGAAAAAATACGACTCACAGATCAAAAAGTGCAAAAATAAAAAATATTTTGGGATCTATCAATAGTGAAAAAGCACTTTCAATGATCGCACTTATTTCAAAAGGAATTCCTTATGTTTTTCCTGAAGAGGTCTTGAAGCAAGCCAAAAGTGCAAAACCTATTGTCAACACAACAAATCATGAAGATTGGCGACAGTTACCGTTTGTTACAATTGATCCACCAGATGCAAAAGACCATGACGATGCCGTTTATGCTGTAAAAGATGAAGATCCTGCAAATAACGATGGTTGGATTATCACTGTAGCAATCGCAGATGTCTCTTATTATGTAAAAACAGGAAGTGCTTTAGACCAAGAAGCATTGAAACGAGGCAATTCTGTTTATTTTCCTGATTGCGTTGTGCCAATGCTTCCTGAATACATCTCTAATAATTTATGCTCTCTTCTTGAAGGAAAAGACAGACCTGCTTTAGCTGTTCGTATGATTTTTGATGCAAATGGCAACAAACGTAAACATAGTTTTCATCGTATTATTATGCGTACGGTAGCTAAACTATCTTATCAAGAAGTACAGTGTGCAATTGAAGGCAATACAAATGAAAAAACGGCCCCTCTTCTTGAGAATATCTTGCAACCATTGTGGAGTGCTTATATCAAACTCAAAATTGCACGCAATCGTCGAAAACCACTTGAATTAGAGGTACCAGAAAAAAAGATCATTCTTGATCAAAATGGGCATATTAAAAATGTTGTGGTTCCACCTCATCTAGAAACACATCGCTTAATTGAAGAATTTATGATACAAGCTAATGTTGCAGCCGCGGAAACATTAAAAGAACATCATCAGCCCTTTATTTATCGCGTTCATGACAAGCCATCTCTCGCAAAACAAGAAATATTACAGAATTTTCTTCAAAGTTTAGGGATATCATTTTCTCGAAAAGAAGAACTTACATCAGAACGATTCAATAACATTCTTGCACAAGCCATTAATACACAACAACAGGAATTGGTTAATCAGGTTATTTTACGCTCACAATCTCAGGCTGAATATAATCCTGAAAATATAGGTCACTTTGGCTTAAATCTGCATAACTATGCACATTTTACATCACCAATCCGCCGTTATGCTGATTTGATTGTTCATCGAGCGCTTATTAAAGCCCTACAATTAGGCGATGACAAACTAACAAATGCACAAGAACAAAATTTAACAGCAATCGCTATGCAAATTTCTGCATATGAACGTCGCGCAATGATGGCCGAAAGAGAAACTGTTGATCGGCTTGTTGCACATTATTTGGTTAATAAAATAGGCCATTCATTTAAAGGTCGCATTTCTGGAGTTACAAAAGCAGGTCTTTTTATTTCACTGGACAAACTAAATGCAGACGGCTTTGTGCCCATTTCCACACTTAAACGTGATTACTATCATTTTGATGAAACACAACATACCCTTATAGGAAAATGGAGTTGCAAAGGTTATCAACTTGGCGACGAAGTAGAGGTAAAACTTATAGAAGTACAGCCTCTTGCTGGTGCTTTATGTTTTGAAATATTAACACAACCTCATTCGTTTACTTTTTCATCCACTTCCTATCGTAAAAACAAATTTACAGCAAAAAAACGGGAACGTAATTCCTATAAACAAAGACGATATTGAAACAATAAGATTAATTTCTGGAAACCCTGCCCTACTTAGATTCTGCCCTGCTTAGATTAAGTGTTAACATTAAAAGTAGAAACACAATTTGCTTTACTGCTAATGACTAGACAGATTTTTTTTAAAATAACATCATTAATTATAATGAAATCACAATAATTACCGTAGACCATTTTCGATCCAGAATTAGCATATCTATTGAAGCAACTTTTATTGCTCAAGTAACATAATATTTAAAAATTTTGATTTTTCCTCTACGATGATTTACTTCCTTGACTGATATAATAATCTACACTTACCTGATAAGAAAACTAATCAAGTCTTGACTTTTTTTATAACATCCGTAGTGTTGGCAATGAAATATAATTGCATCAAAAATGAGTTCTGAGAGCAAAATAGTATCATTTTCAGTTTAATAGGATCCTTATATTATGGCTAAAGCAGCAACTATTAAAATCAAGCTTTTGTCAACTGCAGATACTGGTTTTTTCTATGTAACAAAGAAAAATAGTCGCACAATGACAGACAAAATGAGCAAACGTAAATATGACCCAATTGCTAGAAAACACGTTGAGTTTAAAGAAACAAAAATCAAATAATTGATTTCATCCATTTAAATTGTAGTGCTGTTTATTTCTGCTAATTATACAAACACACTTAAAAAACACTAATAAGTGTTTAGCGTTTTTAAAAAGCTTTATCTCACAGCTACTATTTAAAGTAAAATTGGTTAAATAATTAGTTTGTATTTTGCTCTAAGTGATAGCGGTTTATCTTGCCAAAATTCCATATAATTATTAGATATTTTGCTATTTATTATGGCAAAAGACTTTTTATATTGAAGGTGGCAACCAAGGTTGTTCAACTAAAGCTATTTAAATAGCTCAGACAAATGGAATTTTTTCATTGTATACGTAAAGTTATAAGAAAATAAACTCTGTTAGTTAACGAACAACATTACAAATTTAAATACTCAAAGGAATTTTTAGTCGCATAACATTAATACTAATGGGTATTGCTCCCGAGATATTTATTATCATAATGATACAATCAGCATTAAAAAATAAGATAATTCCACAATATAAAGTATATCTTGACTTAATCGAACACATTATGATATTAATTCTTCTATGAGAAATAATGCTTTTTATTTTAATCTAAGTGACTTTTATCGGAAAGTTACAGTTTTAAGTACTCTTACAGTTGTCAGTGTTTTCATCAATGTAGCGACTAACGTGGGGTGTGCTTGGTCGCGACCTCAAGAAGTGGCTTCTGCTTTAACAGAATCCGTTACGGGAAATGCGATTGTTATTGATGGTGATTCAATCAGAATTGGTGATGTTATGATCCGACTTGTAGGAATTGATGCTCCTGAACTGCGTCAATTTTGTGGTATGGAGACAGAGCGTTACCCATGCGGCATTAAGGCCAAAGAGCATTTACAAAAACTTATAGCAAACCAATTTGTTACATGTCATTGGGATAAAAAAGACAAATATCAGCGTGTGCTTGGTACATGTAGAACAGAAAAAGTCAAAAATATTAATGCAAAAATGGTACGTGATGGGTGGGCTATAAGTTACTATGGTTATACTTACCAGAAAGAAGAGCAAAAAGCCAAAGCACAAAAAAAGGGTATATGGCAATCATATTTCCAACAACCGCAAGAGTGGCGAAAAGTTCATCCTTATATAAAAAGATAAAATTATTGCTTTTTTGTAATGCTGTCATTAATTTTTATCTACCATGACGCAACAAAAATGTGAGCAAATTGTTAAATTGGGAGAGCAAATTCGTTCTTGTCGTGTTTGTGTTGAACGCCCACATTATTTTCCCCCTCTTCCTCATGAACCAAGGCCTGTTGTCTATTTATCCAACACAGCTTCTATTGCAATCGCGGGTCAAGCCCCGGGGTTACGTGTTCATGAAACTTCTATTCCTTTCAATGATCGTTCTGGAGATAGATTACGTAATTGGTTAGGTGTAACAAGCGATGAATTTTATGATAGATCTTTATTTGCTATTGTTCCCATGGGATTTTGTTTTCCTGGCTATGATAAAAATAAATCTGATTTACCGCCAAGACGCGAATGTCAAGAGATATGGCATGAAAAAGTATTTCAAGCTATGCCACAAATAAAGCTTGTCCTTGCTATTGGAAATTATGCACAAAAATGGCACATTGCAGGACTTAAACATAAAACCGTCTCAGAAACCGTTAATGATTGGAAAAACATTCTTTCTATCCGTCAACCTCGAGGATATAATGTCATGCCCTTACCCCATCCATCATGGCGAAATACTTTTTGGCTACAACAACACCCATGGTTTAATGATGAGCTGATCATATATCTTCGTCATTTGGTGCGTAAGTTTTTATAATTTAGTATTGAAGAAAAAAGTATAAATTACCTTGATCTAAATTTATTTTTCGCAAGAAAATATCACTATTGTCTGTCTTCAATGTTACCTTAAAAAATGATTTTTATAACTCTTTTCTAGCACAAAATTTAACAATTTTAATTTAACAATTCTAAAAACAGTATTATTTAATGTTGTGTTGCTACTTTTTCTTTTTTAAAACAAGCGTATACATCGCAGTTTTGCCTACTTGACACAACAAAATCGTGAACAACCCTAATATCTTTTAAAACTAATATCTTTCAAAAATTGTGTAAAAAATTTTGTGGAATGCTTAAATTTTATCAAATAAGTATGCAATACTCACTACTTATTGCGTTTTACGATTCCAATATTAAAACTGTAATGGCTTTTACAAAAGATTTTAATTGTTAAATTGACGTTCTGCAACTTCCCTCCTCTTTCATAAATAGAATTAACCGGATAGGCAAATTTCTTGATTATATAAAACAGTAGAAAAGATAAATGAGTGAAATTCTTAAAGCTCTTCTCGATATTTATCGATCATATTATTATTTTTTCTAATTTTCTTGTTCACAAGTAGTCATTTGTGCGTGGGTTAAAAGAGCAGCCTTGACCACACCAGCAGCCATAGCTGCACCTGTTCCTTCCCCAAGACACATTCTTAAATCTAAAAGCGGTTCTTTTCCAATTTTTTCCAAAAGTTTACAATGAGCTGGTTCAGAAGAAATATGACCAATAATAATGTGATCAAGTATCCTTGGATTCATTTTATATAATATTGCCGCTGCTGCTGTTGCTACAAAACCATCCAAGATAACCGGAATTTTTTCCATTCTTGCTGCTAAGATAGCACCCACCATCGCTGCAATTTCACGCCCTCCTAAACGACGCATAATTTCAAAAGGATCATTTAAATAACCCTCATGCAAAGAAATCGCTGTTTTTATTGCTCTCACCTTGCGTTCATAAAATTCCCCTACAGATCCCCTACCAGACTCAGCCCATTCTTCAACTTCCCCACCAAATAAAGCTAGACATAAGGCTGATGCTATTGTTGAGTTACCAATTCCCATTTCACCTACACACAAAAGATCTGTTCCTCCAGCAATTGATTCCATACCAAATGCCATTGTTGCAGCTGTGTTACGTTCACCCATTGCAGCATCTTTAGTAATATTCATTGTTGGGCACTCTAGAGCTAAATCGAATATCTTTAGTCTAAGATTATAAGCCACACAGATCTGATTGATGGCCGCACCACCAGCAGTAATCCTTCTTACTACCTCCTGTGTCATAGATTGCGGAAATGGTGTAACATTTTCCTCGACAACACCATGATTACCAGAAAAAATAGCCACTAAAGGTTGCGCTATAATCGGCTTTTCTTCACCTCTCCACCCTGCATACCAAACCGCGATATCTCCCAACTTTCCTAGGGCTCCCTGCGGCTTTATTAACTTCTCCTGCCGTTTTCTAGCTAAAATCATAGAAAACTCATCAGCACTCGGTAAGTTTGTTAATAATGCGCGAAAATCATCAAATGGACTGCTGTTCATAAAAGTATCTTTTTAAATCTATAGCGTATCAATAAAATTTTATCTTATAAACAGAGTATAAATAATTCGTTGTTTTTTTACAGTATAAATATATTACGTTGTTATTAAAGTAATGACTTATCTTTATTTAAAAATTATTTATTCCTAAATGTTGATAATATTACTAATGATGCGATTTATTTTTATTATCTGTACACTACTCATAACATCTATAACTAGCTTATTTCAAAAAAGATAAGCTCACCGAGCTTATGGATTTCTTATCGTGAAAATATTCCAAAAATCGTAATATTTTAGCATTTATTACATCTGCATTTATAAAAAAGTCTTCACATCTTCTCGTCCAAATTTTAACAAAGTTTCATTATCATAAATGGATAGTATTTAGTTTTCTCCTCTTCCAATTATTTAAAATAATCACAAATTATATATAAATTACAATTTATAAAATGAATTAATTAATGTATAATATTAAAATAGAATTTTAGAGTTGCAACGAAGCTTATCCTAAATACAAGCAGCAAAAGCTTCCTTTAAAACGGACACACCTGCATCTCTTCTTGTCGCATCATTTGATAATATTTGCCGCCACCGACGTGCACCATTTCTACCATGAAATAAATTAGTCATATGGCGTGTCACATGAGAAAGACGTCCACCTGATGCTATATGTTTAGCAGCATAATCACACATAGCATCAATGAGATCACAATCACTAAAATTGTTTTGCGGTTCACCATATATTTTAGAATCAATGGACATAAGTAAAGCTGGATCATGATAAACTTGCCGTCCCACCATGGTGGCATCACATAATTTTAAATGTTCTTTGACTTCATCAATTGATTGGATTCCACCGTTTATCCCAATAAATTTATGGGGATATTTACGTTTTAATCTATAAACTCTTTCATAATTAAGTTCTGGAATACCACGATTTTCTTTCGGACTTAGCCCTTTTAACCACGCTTTGCGTGCATGCACCCAGAGTGCATCACAGCCTGCATTCCACACTTGATTAGCTAAAATATCTAAAGCTAATTCTTCATCTTGTTTGTCTACACCAATACGACATTTAACAGTCACAGATATGGTCACAGCCTGCTTCATTGCTTCTACAGCCCTTGCCACAATATCAGGATGGAGCATCAAACAAGCACCAAACATACCTGCTTGAACACGATTTGATGGACAACCAACATTGAGGTTTATTTCATCATATCCAAAGTCTTCTGCAATTCGCGCTGCTTCTGCCAATTTTTGCGAATCCGATCCACCTAATTGCAATGCAATTGGGTGTTCTTCATCACTAAAAGCCAATAGTCGTTCACGAATGCCATGGATTGCAGCATCTGCTACAACCATTTCAGTATAAAGTAGCGCTTTTTTGGTCAAAAGACGATAAAAAAAACGACAATGCCGATCCGTCCAATCTAGCATTGGTGCCACTGCAAATTTTACTAATGATGGAGAGCTATACAACGTCATAAAAGCATTACTCATACATTTTTATAGCATTTTATTCATGTATACGAGCAATGTCTTTTTTCCTCTTTATAATAGTTCTATCGTTTTTTATCGACTGAGGATATAAAAACATGCTTTAGCCTTTATACCTAATACTTATTACCTTTTTTAAATTACCTAAATTTTGTTAAAAATAAAAAGCATTGTTCTTCTTCATTACATACAGCTAAATTCGCTTTACTATTCCATATTAACCCATGAAGTAACCGCTACCTAAAACGCACCTTCTCTATTTTTTCACAACACATTTTCACTACTTTTAATATCTAAAGATCTTTTGATCCTCAAAAAATAAAAGCAATACTATTATAGTATCTTAAAAATTATCTCGGTATAAATATACTAAAAATACCGCAATTTTAGTTAATCAACTAAGATCTATAATTTTAATCAATCTTTTTTTATTCTCTATATAAGCAGCAAGAACATCAGTTTCTTGTTTATTCAATAAAAGTCCAAGTTTTGAACGACGCCATAATATATCTTCACACGTCTTAGCCCATTCCTTTTCCATTAGCCATTTGACTTCTACTTCATAAAGTCCATGCCCAAAATCTTTTCCTCTATCTGCCTTACCGTTAGCAAATATTATGAGTGCTTCTGTACCATAGGAGCGAGCAAGCCTGCGCCATGTAAATGCATCTAAATCTGGAAGTAAAAGAGCAATCTTTTTTTCAATCATATCCAATTGATCACACGGAAAATCACCACCAGGTAGTACTGAATTTATTGTCCACGCTATCCCCTTAGAACCAAGCGCCTTTTCAACAAACTTCATTACATCTTCAGCTAATTTACGATAAGTTGTGATTTTACCACCGTAAAGATTGAGAATTCGTGGAGCATTTCCTACACCCATTTCTTTCAAAACATAATCACGTGTAGTTTCTTGTGCTTTTGTAGCACCATCATCATAAAGCGGGCGAATACCAGAATAGCTCCACACAATATTTTCACGTAATATTGGTTGAGCAAAATATTCATTTGCTGCTGCACAAATATAGTCAATCTCAGCATTACTAATACGGATATCAGTAAGATCACCTTGATAGTCACAATCTGTTGTCCCAATCAATGTAAATTCTTCCTGATACGGAATAGCAAAAATAATACGGCCATCACTATTTTGAAAAATATAAGCACGATCATGAGTATAAAGGCTTGGAACTACAATATGAGAACCTTTGACAAGCCGCACTAGTGAATGCTCTTTATAATCTAAAACATTGATTAAAATATGATTGATCCAAGGTCCTGCCATATTTGCAATATAAGAGGCAGAAACGCAATATTCTTGATTATTCAACTTATCATGAAGTGTTATTAGCCATTTTTCTCCCTCCATTTTTAAGGATACAACTTCTGTGCGTACTTTTATGTCAGCACCCCTCTTTTTTGCATCACGTGCATTGGCAATAACTAAACGAGCATCATCTACTGTTGCATCAGAATATTCAAAACCTTTACTATAAATTTCTTGAAGTGGAGTGCTAAATTCTCTTGAAAAATCAATCTTTTTGCTACGCCATAGTTTTTGATTCCAACCACCAAGATAGTCATAAAGGAAAAGCCCAAAACGTAACACCCAAGCAGGACGCATTCCTTTATGATAAGGAAGAATAAAACGCAAAGGACGCACAATATGTGGAGCCATATTCCAAATAATTTCTCGTTCCTTTAACGCTTCACGAACAAGTCTAAATTCATAGTGTTCAAGATAACGAAGACCACCATGAATAAGCTTTGTTGATGCACTTGATGCACCCGATGCAAGATCATTCATTTCGGCTAATCCAACACTAAAACCACGACCTGCTGCATCTCTTGCCACTCCACATCCATTTATCCCACCCCCAATAATAAACAAATCATAATGCGTTGTGGCTTTCATAATTTCACTTTCACATAAAATTTATTTTGCTTCACTGTGCTCAATAGAAAAAATAATTAAAATCAATATGGACTTATTTTAAACCAAATATGATTTATTATTTAATATAACCCTTATCGATACCAGAATAAATTAAAATGACATTAAACAAACAAAGAAAACATCACCGTCAAGCTATTGTAAAAACTAAAAAATATAACTTAAAGAGCATAGATATATTAGAGCAAGAAAATAAACTATCTAACAAACATTTTAATGGTCAATATTTTATGTAAAGCATCGCAGAAATATTTATATTTCTTCAAAAATTTTTGCAAAATCTGCATTGTTTTTGCCATATTTTAAAATAACTATAATATAAAAAGCATTATATAATATACATATAGTATTTAAAAACAGTTTTTGAATTAAAGTGCACTGTGGGTATTAAGACTAGAGAATATTCTATTTTTTGCGTTTATTGTAGGCTTTTCAACATAAGAAATAATATTATTTTGATTTTGATAAACAAAATATTCTAATTTTTACACAAAAAAACTAACCTGAATAAAAAATATAACTACTGCAAATTATACGTTATAGAATAATTTTTCACAGCAGTAAAAAAGCAATTGATGTTATTTCTATTACCCACTAAGTTTATGCTATGATTCAATGTTTTGTTGCGTATACATAATAGTTTCCATATAGTTTATAGATACTCTATTAAAATACAAAGATATATAGATGATACATCAGCTTCAACACTTAACAACAACATTCATTGCAAAATTTTCAATGATAATCATGTTAAGTATTTTAATTTGCTTACCTTTATCAAATTTAAAAGCAAAAGAGACAACATTAAATAATTCAATCACAGAAAGCCTTAAAATACAGCTTCTGGAAGATTCTACTTTTTTATCCAAACTTAGTGAAAAAATAACACCACGTACAAATGATGATTACATCCGAGAGATTGTAAAAGACTACCTTCTTAAAAACCCAGAAATTATGATCGAAATGCAGCTTATCCTTCAAGAAAAGTTGGGGGGGATAGAGGAACAACAAGCTTTTGTTATTAAATCACTAGAAAAGGAAATTTTTCAATCTCCTCACGATGCTGTTTTTGGAAACCCAAATGGTAAAATAATACTCGTTGAATTTTTTGATTATAACTGCAATTTTTGTAAACGTTTCTATTCTAGTATGGTAAATTTAATAAAAAATACCCAGACTTGCGAATAATTATCAAAGATTTACCCATTTTAGGTCCTGATTCGATAGAAGCGCATACAATTGCTTATGCCTTCCGAAAACAATTTCCAGAGAAATATTTCCAATTTTATAAAGAACTTTTAACTGGTCAGAACCGTGCAAACAAAGCCAAAGCTATAAAAATAGCGGTTTCATTAGGGGCAAATGAAAAAGATTTGCATAAAGCAATACAAAACCCTAACATAAAGAAGTCCTTTAAAAGAAATATTCAAATTGCTTCTACATTAAATATTAATGGTACTCCCTCTCATATCATTGGCGATAAAGTATTCATTGGAGCTGTAAGTGAAGATATTTTAAAAGAAGCAATAGAGAGCATACAATGAAACCCTTTTTTACCCCACTAAACCTATTGAGAGATGGAAAATACATTTTCTAACTTCCTCTTTTTTGTTAACAGGCTTATAAATGTGATTTTGTTGAGCAGAATAAACTAAAACTGCAAAGTGTAATGAAAATGCCAAACAAAAGGCAATGAATTGCCTAGAGACATTTGAGCATAAAAATATAAGCCGCGATGATCTTTATCGATCAAGGAGTTATAAATAAAATGGCAATAAAAAAAATGGACGCGACTAAACATACTGAAATTAATATGGAACTTATCCGCGACCTTGCTAAAATTTTGAATGATACGAATTTAACTAATATTGAGCTTGAACAAGGTGGACTTCGTATTTGTGTATCACGCCAAAACACTCCAGTTGCTCCTGAACAGACAATTTATGCATCTATTCCCGCTCCTACTGTAACTTCTTCTTCAAACTTAACGGCTACAATCCCAACAAAAGAAGAGCAGTCAAATAACGCAATAACATCTCCAATGGTTGGTACTGCATATCTTGCACCCGCACCTGGTGCGCAACCTTTTGTAGAAATAGGACAAAATGTTTCTGAGGGTCAAACATTGCTTATCATTGAAGCAATGAAAACAATGAATCATATTCCATCACCACGCTCAGGTACTGTGACCGCTGTTCTTGTCAAAGATGCTCAACCAGTTGAGTTTGATGAACCACTTATTATTGTTGAATAAAGCGAGAGGTAAATATGATTCAGAAAATCCTCATTGCTAACCGAGGAGAAATTGCTCTTCGCATCCTACGGGCTTGTAAAGAGCTTGGAATCAAGACTGTAGCTATTCATTCAACTGCTGATGCTGACGCTATGCATGTCCGTCTTTCTGACGAAAGTGTTTGTATTGGCCCTCCTCCATCTCGTGATTCTTATTTGAATATTCACCAAATTATTTCTGCATGCGAGATTACAGGAGCTGATGCTATTCATCCAGGATACGGTTTTCTTTCTGAAAATGCAAAATTTGCAGACATTTTAGAAGCCCATGAAATTACATTTATTGGCCCAACATCTGCGCATATTCGCATCATGGGTGATAAAATTGAAGCAAAAAAAACTGCTAAAAATCTTGGAATTCCTATTGTACCAGGTTCAGATGGAGCTGTAACCGATGAAAAGGAAGCTCTGCGTATTATTAATGAAATCGGTTACCCTGTTATTATTAAAGCTTCTGCAGGTGGTGGTGGACGCGGTATGAAAGTCGTTCGTTCTGAAAAAGAACTTTCCACTGCTTTCAATACAGCACGTTCAGAAGCTCGTACTGCATTCAATGATGATGCAGTTTATATTGAAAAATATTTAGAAAAACCACGCCACATTGAAATTCAAGTTATAGGTGATGGAGCTGGTAATGCCATTCATTTAGGAGAACGTGATTGTTCACTTCAACGGCGCCATCAAAAAGTATGGGAAGAAGCCTACTCACCTGCCCTGAATGAACTTGAACGAAGAAAAATTGGTTCCATTGTTGCAAATGCTTGCGCAAAACTCGGTTATCGTGGAGCAGGAACTATTGAATTTCTTTATGAAAATGGAGAATTCTATTTTATTGAAATGAATACTCGTTTACAGGTTGAACATCCTGTAACTGAGGCAATTACAGGTATAGATTTGGTCCACGAACAAATTCATATTGCATCTGGCCAAGGGCTCTCAGTTACACAAGATGATATTCGTTTTTCTGGCCATGCTATTGAATGCCGTATTAATGCTGAAAATCCAATTAACTTTACGCCATCACCAGGACTTATAACACATTTTCACACACCTGGAGGTTTAGGGGTGCGTGTCGATTCAGGTGCTTATTCAGGTTATTATATTCCACCTTATTATGACAGCTTAATTGGAAAATTAATTGTTCATGGGCGTACACGCTTAGAGTGTATGATGCGTTTACGACGTGCTTTAGATGAGTTTGTGGTTGATGGAATTAAAACTACGTTACCTTTATTTCGTGATCTTATTGGTAACCAAGATATTATTGATGGCAACTATAACATCCACTGGTTAGAAAAATATCTTGCTGATAAATCAGCTTGATCAAATTTGTAAACAATAAAAAGAATGATTAAGTTTAAATAGCGCTTTATTTATCTCTTATAATAAACATAAAAAACCGTAAAAGATAAAAACATAGTCAAAATTCAACTGTTTCATACTTAAAAATATGCTTTTTTAAAAATATGTATTGAAATCTATAATTTTCTATTTGCCTTTTTATAAGTTTGTGTTACTTCCGATACAGTAATGCCCTTATAGCTCAGTTGGTAGAGCACCTGATTTGTAATCAGGGGGTCGGGAGTTCGAGTCTCTCTGGGGGCACCATATTTTATCTATAGCATGTTGAAATATATAGATTTTTACTTAATTTTCTAATTTTTCGACCACCCTTTAAGCCACCCTTTAAAGTTTATATAATTTTATATAAATTGTTGTTATTTGCAGCTTATTTCCTTTGGAATAAATGCCAAGATTTCTTTTTTTCTCCATCTTACTGATTTACCCAGCTTATATGGTTTGGGAAATAATCCTCGTGTCACCCAATTGCGAATCGTTGTTGTCGATACGCTAAAAAGCTGAGCACATTCACGTGTCGTGACATATCTATCGCCATCATCAAATATCATCTCATTACCTTTCTTTTTTATATTAAATAAATTGGTGGGGGCGCTGGTTGGGAGGGATGTAAGTAAAAGAGCGCCCCCTATGGGGTTTAAACAGCTTTTGTCAAGATTTGCATATCCTGTTCTATTTCTGCTAAAAATGTTTCGACAGCTTTATTGATGAGCTCAATCTGTTCATCATCGCGTGGGATACGTAGCGCCTTTACTCGCAAATGAGTTACTTGATGAGTAAACAAGGGATTGAAACTGACAAAGTCACACCATTTTCGTCCTGTGCAAGCCATTTGGAATTGCATTTGTAAGATATATTCAGGTTTGATTTCACCACTTAGCAAAAAACGTGTGTGTGTTGTTTCTTGAGGGCATTTGACTTCTATGAGGCCCTCATCTCCAATGAGACCATCAGGACTAGCGCCTGCCATTTCAATTGTCGGATGGGGAATAAATCCACATCGGGTGACGTTGGTATCGTAAATGAAGCTATATTCTTCAATTGCACTGTCTTCGTGTTCATTTCCCCAACGCATGGCAGGCGTTTCATAAGATAATATTGCTTTGTCTGTTAAACGTTCTGCAATGAGTTTGATTTTATAGTTTTCATATTTGCTTGTTGGTGAGCCTTTACTTGTTTTATCAACAATGCTGTCAATGTTTGAGGCTGTGACTTTACCTAAACGAGCTCGAAACCACTCTGGTGTCCTTTGTTCCATGTCACACCCCTGGTAGATTTTGTTGAGTTGGTGTGTTTGGTTGTTTTGGTGAAGGTAAAGCTTGTTGCTCTTCATCCACTTGTGAACGTTGTCTATCCTTCAAATGTTCTAAAATAATTTGCCCTTTCTCATGAGACATCTCTGTGAGGCTTAAGACCTTTGCAAAAGAGAGTACTTTTGCTTCTTCTGTTTTTGTTTGTTGTATTAGCTCTTTAATCTGTGCGAGTGATTCATCAGATACCCTCTCATTTTGGGGATTATGGTTAGCTTCATTGATACGAGCAGCTTCGTCTTCATCATAGATACCAGATAAACCGAATGCATAACGTGCACATTGTGCAACTGCTTTATGACGTAGCATGCGAAAGGGATATTCATTCCAAGGTTTTGTATTTTGTTTGCATTCTTTAAGATATTCAGCAACTTCTACTGGATGCTTCTTATCCTTCAAATATACAGTACATGTAGTAGCAATTAGTTTGCCATCGTTATCGAGTTGGTCTTGAAAGGTCATTCCATCGAAATTATCGTGTGAATGAATGATCTTTATCCAACCATCGATACCGACAATTGGGATAATACCGCCACCATATTTTTTAATTGCGTATATTTCTTTTTTAAGAGGGTTTAATCCATATTCATTGGCAAGATAGATAAAGAAAACAAAATCTTCCTCAGAAATATTGAAATTGATACAATTATTTATAACATTTTTGCGGAATTCTTGTTCAGAGAAACTGTATTTCTGTGCCACTGTTGCTATAAGGGAAGTTGTCATTATCTTTATCCTTAATGCAGAGTCTGTTTTTGGAACTGTTCTCTTAGGCGTGCCAATCCTTTGACTGTGATTTTTGCACTGGAAACGCTCATTTTTGTTCCGTCTGATTTTTGAATGGTGTGGATTACACAATCCATCAATCCTCTATTGATTTTATCCTGACAAGGTAACAAAGGCCCACCCGGAAAATTACGATAAGCCCACTTATGGAACTGTAAGTGCTTAGTAAAATCTGTGGGACGTACATCTAACATCTTTGCAGCTTCATATAAAGCAAACAAACCATCAGAGCGTTTTAAACTTTCAAGTGCTTCTGCTTTTGGTTTAAGTGTTTTAACCTCAGTTCTCAAATCTTCCAATTGTGTAATGCTCTCTAAAAGCAATTGCCTAATTGAGAGAGGATTCTGCAAAGCACTGACGAGGTCTAAAGGCTGTTTTGCTTTCCGTTCACACTCAATGAAATATTGACGGGCTTGTTTACCCTTTTCATTACGTTCAACCATAGCAAGTTCTTTCGCCATGTCTAAAGTAAGATGGTATTCTTTGCGATTGTGACCGCCTCTGCCTTTGCTTCCCAAAATTGGGAAGCAAACAAAGTCTTGATTTTCAACGAATTCATATTGATTAATACGTTCAGTAATCCAATCTGCAAACTTCTTACCAACTTCCAAAAACACATGCAATTCACGTGCATTGACTGTTTGAACAGTTTCTTGATTAATTGTATTGTTATGAATAGCGATAAGCGCTTCCATTATTAGATCCTCCGATAATTCATGTTTAAAACATCACAAGGACGCAAACGGTGCTGCTCTTCATAAGTACCGTAGACTTCATCAGCATATATCTCTTTTGAGACATTTTCTGAAAGAAGATGATACGCACGACTGTCCTTTATAAAGGGATGTGTTTTGCACTCTAAAAGAGAGGAGTCGCTATTCTTTACGTAGATTTCAGCAACTTCTTCTGAAATATCAAAACAGCAGTTTGACGTAAGGTTAATGCGAAGAATGATTTCAACATCGTCTAAACCATTAACAATATCTAGGATTTCAGTTTCTTCAAATGGTCCAAACTCAGCATAGGGATAATCATCATCACATACAACCAACAGAATTTCATGATCAGCTACAGAAACCTGTTTATTCATCTTCCATCCCCTCTCATTCGTGTTGGCAAATGTTTTATTTCTAAATATGGGGTAGACATATTTCATTTTTAATGAAAAATGTCAATTATAAAATTCATAAAATATAAAATATTTATGCGGGAGAAAAATAATGAAAGAAAAAATGTTAAAAAAACTTTGGGATTGTGCAGATAAAAAAGTGGTAGCTGCTATTATTTTTTGTCTAAAGAGCAAAAATTCTGAAGAATCGTTAAAACAGCTTGCTGAACTTCAGGATTTGCTTGATAAAAAAGACTGACGAATTGCCCAGACCCTTTAATTAAAAAGGGAGGTATCTCACCAACAAAGTTAATAATTTTTATTAACTCATCTGCTTTTATTGAGCGGTTTGCACCCGAACTATTCAATATGCTGGTTAGAGTGGATGGCAATATGCCTAGATGCTCAGCCAGCATTTTTTTGCTGCCGTGTCCTTTTTTAGCTAACTGCTCATTAAGCCATAATCTTAATTGTTCACGTTCCATGAAATAAAACTCTTTCAGATTGAATGAAAAATCAATATCATAAATTCTGAATTTTTTTCTTGATAAAATTCAGAATTTATGAAACTATACTGTTATGAAACAAGAACCTGCATATACCATTATAAAGTATTTAGGGGGAACTGCTAATATCGCCCGCATTTTACATAAATGTAAGGGGGCTGTTTATCGTATAACCTACTCTAAGAAAAAAGGTGGTGCTAATGGATTGTTTCCTGCAACTTACCAAGCACAATTGCTTAGTTACGCCAAACACAACAACATAGACTTACGTCCTGAGGATTTCTTTTATCCTGAACGTTTGCAAAACTTAATGCAGAAAAAAGAAACATCTCCAACATCTACGTTTTTGGAAAGTTCCACAGATAATGAGCATCAACAGAATAATTCGTCCTATCAAACAGAAGAAAGATTATGAAAGCAAAGGAAATGTTAAAAGAAATTTATACACGATTTTACAGATTAATAAATCGTAATAAGAGAATTGAGAATGCAAGTATATTAATAGAAGAATACACAGGGATAATACCGCCTGAGAATAGTACAGATGATGAGCTTGAGAAACAATATTCTATTCAAGAAAGTGTTCGCTTACTCAAAGAAAATGTCCCTTCATTAAAAGAGATGTTGCATAAGTCAAAAGTTGAAAGTTGTCTGAAACGCTATGAAGAAACCCTTGAAGAAGAAGGTCAATTGATTCAGGAAGAGCAAACTACACTTGAAAATCTGTCTAATCTAATTGAGCAAAAAAATAAGGCGTTACAGAAGCAAAAGAAAAAACTGGCTTTAAAGATAAAGTTGTTTGATATACTCAATGGTCAAAACAACGCTGAAGCCAATGTAAAACAGTTAACTAAATCGGTAGAGTTTTCATCGTCCCAAAAAGTTATTCCTTTTGAACAAAAGGAGTGTCTTCAAGCTTAACCTTGTACTCCATTTAAACGTGGCCATCTCATTAGTTTAGCGTTCAGAGTTTTAAGAAGGCTACTTTTCAAAAACATTTTTTCAATCGAGTTACTCGCTAGACGCTCTGTCATAGCGTGCATGGCCGTATATTGCCTAAACTGATGAGACAATTATGAAGATAAAATACGAGCTAACGGAAGAAAGTAAGCAAGTTCATATATTAAGATTTGGAAGGAAGTGCAGCCATACTCTTTATCGAATTAGAGCTTTAAGATACTTTGGTTTTATTGAAGCTGGTGAACTTGGTGGTTTTATAGAAAAAGAAGACAATCTTTCTCACTATGGCCATTGCTGGGTTTATGAAGATGCCCAGGTTTATCAGGATGCCAAGGTTTATGGTCGTGCTTCAGTTTGGAATGATGCCCAGGTATATGGTAATGCGCGTGTTAACGGCAGTGCTTTGATTCATGGCAATGCTCGGGTTTTTGGCGATGCAAATGTTCACGGTAGAGCACAGGTTCACGGCAATGCTTTGATTCATGGCAATGCTTTTGTTTATGACGATGCCAATGTTCATGGTAATGCTCAGGTTCACGGTGGTGCAGAAGTTTGTTTTAATGCAGAAGTTGCTGGCAATGCTCATATTGCTGGCGATCAAAAGATCCGTTCCGGTAAGCATTTTGGCGATAACACAGAGGTTGATGCGAGTGCTTCCACTCAACGTGATGCCCAACAGATAGGGCAATAAATGTCATGAGCTTTCATTCACAAACCATTCTTTGTCTTGATCTAGGTACGAAAACAGGTTGGGCAATTTCTTCTGAAGACGGCACGATAGCCAGTGGAACAGTGCATTTTCCTACACGTCGATTTGAAGGCGGTGGGATGAGGTATTTGAGATTTAAGCGATGGCTTACAGAAACCAAAGCGATACTAGGACACATTGATGCGGTGTATTTTGAAGAAGTGCGCTGTCACATTGGTACAGATGCTGCTCACGTTTATGGGGGCTTGTTAGCAATTTTAACCGCTTGGTGTGAACGCTATCAGATTCCTTATGACGGCATCCCTATTGCTACGATTAAGAAAGCAATGACAGGCAGAGGCAATGCCCCCAAAACAGAAATGATTAAGGCTGTGCGTGCAAAAGGACATGAGCCTGAAGATGATAATGAAGCAGATGCTTTGGCAATTTTATATTTAATGAAAGAGAGGGAAAACAGTGATGGCAACTAAATCACCCTGGGTAAAATTTTATCCTAGTCAATTTTTAAAAGAGCTTGAGGGTTTCAAACCAGCAGAAACCGCTGTTTACACAACATTGGTGTTGCTCATGATTGATAAAGGCGCTCCTATTTTTAACAATGCTTCTCAATTAACAAATTTGTGCGGCTGTTCAGTGCAAACGTTTCGAAAGATATTAGAAGCTTTAATCCGTTGTGGTCGTATCATTCGTTTAGAAGATGGACGTTTATGGCATACCTCATCAGCATTTGATCTTGATACCAACAGTGAAACTTCAAACACTGTAAGACAGAATGAGAAAAGAGAGGGGGAAAGCTATGTCAGCTAAATTGCCCTGGATAAGATTCTATTTGTATGACTGGAACAACGGTACAGATGGAATGACACCAGAACAAAGAGGAATTTATGTTACGCTTCTTATTCGCATGTATGACAAAAAGTCACCTGTGAAAGAAGATTTCAAAACGCTTGCACGTGTATGCAATTGCACTGAAAAAAAGTTCACAACTGTTGTCGATTATTTAATAAAAAATGACAAGTTAATCCAAACAGATGAAGGATTATGGAATCTTCGTGTAGAAGAAGAGCTTAAAGATTTTACTGATAGACAAGAGCATATATCGCAAGTGCGCAGTGAAGCTGGGAAAAAAGGTGCACAAGCAAAAATGCTTAAAAAACAATTTGCTAATGATTTTGTTGAAGCAAACGATAAGCAAAATAATAATTTGCTTCAAGCAAAATTTAAGCAAAACGATTTTTTGCTTCAAGCAAACGATAAGCAAAATCAAGCTATAAAGAATCAGAATCAGATATATAAAAAAACTAACACTATCGTGTTATCAAAAAAAGAAATTGCTTCAGAAAATTTAGCAACTGAAGTTTCGGTTCAAGATGAAACAACCGATGAGATGGTTGAGAAGCATTTGGATCACGATACCCCCTCATCAGAAAACCAATCACCCGTTTCAGAGCAAAAAAGCACTGAAAAGAAAACCAAGCGATCTAGGGATAGACGAGAGAGTAGCATTCCTGAGGATTTCAAACCTAACTTGAAATACGCAATCGACAAGGGCTTAACGCATGAAGAGGCGTTGTCAGAGTTTGAGAGATTTAAAAACTACTGGCTAGCAAGACCAAGAAAATGTGCAGAAATCAAGGATTGGCAGCGGACATGGTACAACTGGGTTACTTCCGATTATGGACTTTTAGCTAAGAAAAAAGCAAAACTGGAAAAGGAAAAACAAAATGGTAGGTATGAAAATTATTCTCAGCGACAAAAAAGTTTCAGCGAACGTCTTGCAGAAAGTTTCGAAAGTTCCAGAGATGATTTCTCATCTGGAAATGCTTATGAAGAGGATCAGTTCGGGGTATCCATTGATCTTCAAGAGTGGGAGCGAATTGACGAAACAGGAGGAGATGACAGCATTAGAAGTTTACAACAGTCTGCAGAGATTGCTCAGTATGAAAGCTTCGGATGAGCAGATTAAGAAAGCAGCTTTCTTGCTTTCGAGTTTGAGAGTTCCAGCTAACACAGATCCCAATGTAGTTTCCTCATCCTACAAGCTCACACTCAAGGATGTTTCAGCATACGCTCTTGCACAAGCCGTTGAAAATATTCTCACCGGTCAGGTTGAAGGGATGTCAAAGGTATTCATGCCCACATGTGCAGAACTTTCTTCCTACTGTCAGGAGATAGAAAGCGAGGTGCTTTGCAAAGCTTGGTATGTGCATAGAGCGATTGAAAATACTCGCAAGAAGGCACTGAAAGGACAGGAGAGAGGAGGAAATGTCATTCCCCTCACAAGAACGGCTTCATGAGTTTTAGAACAGCAAAGTAGAGAGAAATGGTGATCACTTTTGGATTAGATATGCGTTTAAATCAACAGAAACGCATCTTAGAGAGAGATTTGAAAGTTTTTTGATAATTCCACATTGGGAACATAAAACGCTCTGTATGAAGCTAATTTGAGAAAAAAGTCGTGAGGGATCATGAGAATATTTTCATCACGTTTTTTTCTAATATTGAGGGGTTGAAAGAGATGGTTTGTAGTTATTCTCCATTAAGGTATCCGGGCGGCAAGACTGCACTCTATGAAAAAATCAAAGAAATCTTTGAGACAAATGGATTAAACGGATGTTCTTATCGTGAACCTTTTGCTGGTGGTGGCGGATTGGCTTTAAAACTTCTTTTAAATGGTGATGTGAAAGATATTTACATTAACGATATTGACCCGTTTATTTGGAGTTTTTGGCATTGTGTTTTGTACAAGACAGAAGAATTAATAGAAAAGATTAACACGACGACTATTAACTTAGAAGAATGGTACAAACAAAAAGAAATTTCTCCTGAAAAAGCAGATGTACTTTCTGTAGGGTTTGCTGCCCTTTTTTTGAATCGAACAAACAGATCAGGAATTATTAAAAATGCTGGTCCCATTGGAGGAAAAGAGCAAACTGGGAATTACAAAATAGACTGTAGATTCAATAAAGAAAATTTAATTGGCCGAATTAGAAATATAAGCGCAAAAAAAGATAGGATATACTTAACACAGTTAGATGCACAGGAGTTTTTACTACGTCATGGAAGAAAAGATAAAGATGAAAACATTTGCCTTTATATAGATCCCCCATATTTTAAAAAGGGAAAAGGATTGTATACTGCATTTTATAAAACTAAAGATCATCATTATTTAGAAAATACCATTTCTAAACATGTGAATACTCTTTGGTTAATTACTTATGACAATGTAGAAGAAGTTAAACTCTTGTACAATCAATATCCTAAAGTAGAATTTAATATACGGTATTCTCTACAAAATAAGAGAAAAGCTCAAGAGCTGATGATTTTTTCACCTAAAATCAAAATTCCACAATCACTAGAACAGAATACAACATCACTTTGCAATGCGGCTTAACTGTTTTCATAAGCAAAATTTAAACTTTCAAGGTTGTACTAAAATCAGGATAATAACTATGAAATTTCTAAAATATCTTTTCTGTGAAACCCCTCCGAAACCAATGAAAAAACATTTTTTGGACACTGTTCATGGTTATGAGCGTTATGAGCCATTGGTTTATCATGATTCATGGACGACGCAATCGGTTGAGTGTTTTTACAACCTTTATGAGTACGAAGATGGAAGACGAACATTTGAAAGGTTTCCAGGGCGTGTTTATGACTATGATAAAACTCCAGATAATGCGGACTTTAGTATGATAGCGCAAATAAGAGCTTGGATTAACGGGGGTGATCTTCCTAAAATTGAAAATACTGGGAAGAATCTAGAAAGCTGAATATGTTTAAAATAATTGGAACTGTAGCGATATACATCATAGGATTTACAGTGTTGCAATTTTTGCAAATAGAAAAAAGCATTGAATTTATTCAAGCTGTTTTAATATTTTCATCTCTTGCCATTGTGATAACAATGATTTTTATGACAGCTTTCTTTAATTCCAAACTTGCTTCAGAATTGTATCACAACCCTAAACATCAATATGAAAAAACAACAGATTTGAATACTGTAACAGTTTATTTGCGCAAATATTTGTATAGTTTTTTGAATATAGTCTTTATAGCACTTTTGTTGTTACTTTTCCCAACTAATCTCAGACAAGACATTGTTTTACCTTTTGATTCAAAATGGGAATTTTATTTTTATTGGGATGTTTTGTTATGGTACTTTTTTCTAATTTTTGTGTGCACTATTTGCCTTCAAATGCGTGGTTTTATAAACAGTCTTGTACATTTGTTTAACTTAAATGCTGTCTACTCTCCTTTAGAGTAAATGGCTTTGAAGAATTATACTCTGAAAGTACTGAACCCAAATTTGGGGGCACTTATTTAGACAAATATTCACTGAGCCCAAATTTGGGCTGAGTGAATTTGCAGATTGGATTACTGAACGTATTCAAGATTATGAATTTAGGAAGGATGTAACTTTTGCTCATTTTTGAGCGAAACCCCTTTACTTAACTAAGTGCGGTGAATTTTTTGTTTGACAAAATCACGGAAGCATTTATATATGCGAATCAGGTGCCTAACAAACACCTTAAAATACCTAGCGGATTGGTTGCCGAAATAATCAGTCTTCCGCACATATTAAAGACTTTGACTCATTGTATGTATGTTGCATATAATGACCTCGTCGGGTGTAGTTATGTTATACAATACCCTTTATGGGGAAAGCATAACGACGGACTAGGTACCGTGTTTGTTAGCACCCGGCGCCCTTTTGGGTGTCATTAACAAACCATCTATTACCTAGGAGTTCATTATGAATAATTTAGTAAAAAACCCACAAACTACACTGACAATATCCAGTCGTGAAATTGCAGATTTGTGTGGTAAGCAACATGCTCATATAATGCGTGATATCCGGAAAATTCTTGGAGAATTATATCCTCAAAGTACTCAATCCAAATTTGGATTGAGTGATTTTGCAAGTTCATACAAAGATTCAACAGGTCGTATACTTCCTTGCTTTAACCTTCCCAAACGTGAGTGCCTTATTTTAATCTCAGGTTATAGCACAGTGTTACGTGCTAAGATTATTGATCGTTGGATGGAACTCGAAGGTCAATTACAACCCAATTATGAATTATTTTCTCGTGATTTATTAAAATCACCTTCAGGTATTGGTGAAATTTTAGAAATAATTATGACACGTTTATTAGATGCAAATGGTTTTGAAAAAGAGCTTGAACATTACAAATCAGTTACAACAGAAGCCAAGCGTGTTTTAGAAAGCCCTGTTGCAAAGGCTGCTTAATTACAAAGAATATAACCATACCTTTCCCCTGTAAAATGGGGAGAGGTTAAGTTTTATATTTGTATGCAGGGCAAGTTATTCAGGTTTTGTCAACATGCATCCATCCACACAACTGTTTACCGTGTTCATTATGCTTTAAAATGTCTCGTGCTAAGTTTGGACTGATTGCATTGAGATCTTTTCTGTCTAAATAAATAGGCAACCATCCAAGACAAGAGGAAGCGTATTTATTTGTCGCGCACCCAGTTAGAGAGAGCAGCACGTACATCATCATCACGTTTCTTGTTAATCTCATTTTCTATTTCCAACCTTGTTGTTGCTACTTTTAAAGATTCTTCTGTTTGTTTGTGCTGTTCAACTTTCTTTCCAAGACGAAATGCCTTTGCTAAAGTTATAAAGAAAGCGATGGACGCTGTTATTACAATCACCAAATATCTTTTCATCCGCTGCTCTCCTTTTTTCTTAAAATAGCTTCCTAAATAGCTCTGCCTTTCTTGTAAGCTTTTAGATAAGTTCTTTTGACACGATCTGAGACGAGAACAATAATCAATCCTACAAAAATAGCAGCCATCCACCAATGATCCGAGATTGCTTTACCAATATGAACAAGCGGCTCTACAATAGAACTCATTTTTCCTATCGAGAGTTTAAGACTATCAAATAGCCCCATCTGTTCTGCTCCTATGAGAGTTGAACTGGCAGCAACAGCACCCCCCACCATTTGGGTTTTATCCGCATCTTTAATAATGTTCGTACCCTTTTTTCTCAAATCCGCCATACTGACACCAGAACGGCGAGGACTAATCATTGGCGTGGCTATATCAAGTGCTTCTTGGGTTTTTGCACCAACAACACCATCAACCTCTAAATTATGATCAGCTTGAAATGAAAAGATTGCACTGCGTGTATCTGGTCCATAATCGCTATCAATGGCAACAGGATAACCAAGATCATTAAGACGTTTTTGTAATCCTTCAACACGGTAGCCTTTACACCCTAGTCGTAAACCATTGGCACGAACAGAATTACTAACCTCTGCTGATTTTTTTGAGAGAGCACAATAAGCATTACGCATGCGTCGGCCATATTCTTTAACCATACCACTGCCATTGTAAACGCGTGCAATGGCATTAAAATCTTTGTCTCGTAAACTTGAGGCAAGACCACGAACTTTGAAAAAGGAAAACATTGCTCTTATTTGCTCGTCTTCACACGAACACATGCTGGTGACAAAATCTTGAACACTATTCCAACCAAGGATACCATAGTTATTTCCCATAATTTGACCAGCACCATAAGAAGCAGATTTTAAAGCAGCGTCTTCATCAATGGTCATAGCTGCAATAAGTAATTGTAAAGCTTGAGTGTTTGTTTTTTGCTCTTTATATCCTCCATCTTTGGGGCTAATCCACTTCTCTCTCGCAAGATCTTCTTTGACAGCTTGTTTACGCTTATGAGGGGGTAAATTCTTATAAAACTGATGTTTTTCAAAAAGGACTTTTACACGCTGTTCATCATCAAAACCTTTACCATCTGACTCCACAGAAATAATCGCAGCAACGACAGCTTCTTCACAACCAATCTCTTGTGCTAAGGATTTCACCAGACCTTGTGTACGTGCTTTGCATTCACCATTGAGTAATTTTTCTACAATCTCTGTCATGTATCTTCCCCTTCCATATGAATAAC
The DNA here is from genome assembly GCF_002022415.1 of Bartonella sp. WD12.1. Classification (GTDB taxonomy): domain Bacteria; phylum Pseudomonadota; class Alphaproteobacteria; order Rhizobiales; family Rhizobiaceae; genus Bartonella. The sequence goes on along the minus strand of NZ_MUBG01000001.1, from coordinate 638,764 downwards.
ACCTTCACCTTCATCGTAAGCATGAGGCGGGGCGTTATCATCTATTGTGTCGTCTTTATCGGGTGTGGTGTTTATGACGTTTTGCGCTGTATTCTCTTGTGCTTCATTAAACAGTTCACACTCTATGCTTGTTGTATAACCGCCCGCTGTATCCAACCGATGTTTGACACTTTTAATGCGCCATTGTTCTGGAATGTAAGGACGGAAAGGAGGGACTTGGATAAGCTTCATTTCAGTTTGAATGAATGGATCTCCACCCATATCACACGAAAATGTGGCTTTACCCCGTGATGATTTATTACGATAAGCGGCAATAGCAGCAACGGCTTCTGATTGATTGTGGTAGGTATATTTTAATTCATGAAAAGGCGCTTGACCGGTTTTGACCTCTTTCTTTTCACCACTGCGTAAATCATGATAGGTTGCTATCACACCTCCTTTCTTTTCTTCCTCTTGCTTTTCAACTTTCTCTTGCTTTTTAAGTGTGTTTTCTGAACGAGCTAATGAACGCAAAGGAGATTCATCCATATGAATGGATGTTTCTTCATCATACTCTTCAATTGTCTCTGGGTTTTGTGCTGCTGATGCAGCTTTTTGATCATCCCCTTCACCCGATGTTAAGCCCTGGGCTTCCCCTGCTTCATCGCGTGCATTATATTTAAAATCCCAAGAGCTACACATCCTTTCATGAATAGTGACCACAGACAGCATCTCTCCAGTAATGGCTTTTCCTTCACCACGTTTAGCTAGAACAAGTCTGTTATCCATAGGCTTTACGACAGCGTCATATTCTGCAGCAAGACGTGTTGCAAAAGCCATGTCGCTTTCACCCGTTTGATCAATGTGACGCACGACAATCTTTGCAAGAGAAGGATCAACCTCGGGAATATAGCCATTGCGTGTTGCTATCTCTTGAATAATCTTGCCCAGTGTTATCTGATGATAAGACTGACTTTTGGGGGTTCGGTAAGACGTGTTCATAGAAGCCGCACGTCCTGTCACACTTAAACTTTGTGGTGGACTGCTGACAGATATTTCATCAATCAGATAGGATCCCATGTCACGTGCTTTACCATTTTCATAACCAAGCGTTATAGAAATAACTGTTCCAATTAAAGGGATCTCTAAAAAACCATTATCACTGATGCGCGCACGATCATCGAGCTCTATGGTGATCCGATCACTTTTGTCTTCTGCTTCATCGGTTATTTCAATGGATAGAACATAATCCATTAAAGCTTTTGTGACATCCTCACCATTAGACATCACCCTGCAGAAAGGTTTCATTGTTTGCTGCCCCAGAGCCTAATGACGGGTGTTGCTTGAGGATGAGGAAGGGAAGGTAAAATAATTGTGATCCCCGCTTTTAAAATGGGTCCAAGATCTGCTAGTCTGTGGTTGGTTGCATAAACACGCTCAACAGCCAGTGCTTGCTGACCCTTTGGATAGTGTCTCCAGCAAATGGCATCAACCATATCGCCATCTTTGGTAACGTAAATATCACTCACCACATGCCCCCATCTCCACCATATTCTCTTAGTTGCAATGTGAATTCTTGCTTGCGTGGATCACCGTTTTTATGAAAAAAGCTCTGTTTTTCATCTAGGGAAAGAATAACAAATTTACCGAAAATTTTGCCTTTTCCACTTACCAACAAATGTGGCCCTACATGCGCCATGCTCCGCAATCTATCCAATTGACCGTAACTACCCTTAAAATTCGGATAAATCACGCCTGATAAAGAATATTCGGCATTAGCAATGGCCGGCAACTGAAACGCTGCTTTACTTCCCAGACGTCCTTGCTCTACCCATGGAACATCATAAGTCATCTCAAGTTCTTGATAGGCAGCTGTGTTAACGGAAAAAATAAAATCCCCCAATGCTAACATCATGACGCTTAATCCGATAAACTTGAGTTAATTGCTAAACGTTGCTGTCTAGCTTGATCTGCAAGAGCTTTTTTAATAGCAGCACTAATATCCTGCGGTGAACCGCTGCCCCCACTGATGTTTAAACCGCTAATCGTAATAGATGCATCAACATTAGTCGTCTTATTTTCCTTATGTGCCATAATCGGTTCAGGCGTTTTAAATGCCTCCCCATAAGGTCGCCTACCTTCACCATTAACATATCTCTCATCTGTGTAATAACGTTGCTCAGGAGAGATGTTAGAAACAACAGTTGAATGAATAATCTTTTGTGCGTATGTTTTTGTCTCTTGTGTGAGATTCTTTAAACTCTCGGTAGTGTTTTTGCTAACTGTAACGTTAAATCCTAGCTTGTCTTTAACAAAATCAGGCATCCACCCCATTAATTTTTGCACCGCACCAGAAAGCCATTGTGTCATAGTATCCCATACGCTTTTGAGACCATCCCACAGACCTGTAATCAGGCTAGCACCTGCCTCAAATAAACTGAGATTAGAAAACCAATCAAAAAATTGATTAATTGTCTCCCCAAGAGAGCTCCATAACCGCCCGCAGGAGGCCATGACCTCATCCCAATTTTCGTAAAGCCAAACAGCTGTTGCAACAAGCTTCTTAATGCCATTAATTACATAACCGATAAGCGTATACTTCATAATGAAGTCACCCAGCTTAACAAAGGCATCGCAAATCTTATTGAGTGCTATAGTAAGCACTTTCTTGACTTTATCCCAATAGACATAAAGTGCGACCCCTGCTGCAATAAGCCCTATAATAGCTGCTGCAATCCACCCAACAGGTGTGGTCATAATGGCCGCACCAAATGTAAAAAAGCTGTAGTAAGTGTGTAAATCGCTGTTATAAGTGGCCCCATAATAAGGGTAACAATAGTTGTACCAAATGTAACAAACGCTGCACCAACCACAGCAAGTGCTGAAACCAGTGGCCCCACAATGAAGGCCACAAGAGCTGTAAGACCTATTTTAAAGAGAGTTATCTCACCAATTAGTGGCTCTAACCATCGAAACCAGCCTTTAATACTTTCTGTAACATTTGTGATATTTTGCCTTAATTCAGAAGTAGGATCACATAAATCCTGTATAGCTTTTCTTAAAACCCTCGCCCAATTTGCGACAGTTGTTTGAATGAGATCACGGTTTTCATCAATCAACTTTGAAAAGGCATCAATCAAATCATTGATTACCGGCATGAACCGTGCCCCAATAAAAGTGGCAACACCGCCCAGTTTTTTCTTAAAAGCTCCAAGCTTATCATTTAAATCTGCAGCATAGTGAGCAACATCAGCCCCCATAAGCCATCCGCTCTTTTTTGCCTTTTCAAACAACTCCTTGATAGGCTCCATACCTTGCGAGAGCATGGCAGCCATTTCTTTACCGTCACCACCAAAAAGCAAGGCAGCAATATGTTGTCTTTGTGCTTGGTTGTCTATCTTACTCATCTTGTCGGTAATTTCTTCTAACAAGTCTGAGTTTGATTTAAGCTTTCCAGAGGCATCTTTTACAGAAATACCAAGCGCCTGAAACCCCATAATTCCCCTTTTTTGTCCAGCTAAAGCTTGTGCTGAACGCCTGTTTAAAACAGCCAGGGATTGTTGGAATTTCTCAGCAGAATAACCTGAATTATCCGCTGCATCACCCCATAACTGAAGATCTTTAACGCTCATACCTAAATGACGCGATGCGTGGTGAAGACTATCCCCCATATGCATGGTTTTCATAGTCACTGCAGTCAAGCTTGCAGCAAGACCGCCACCAGCAAGGCCTAATGCTCCTGATAACATAGAAACACGGTTGGTTACTGTACCAAGAGCATTGTTGACCCCTTTTAAGCTTGCTGTCATTTTGCGTGTCGCAGCCATAAGGCGAGGGATTTTAAACTTATTTGATAATTTATTTGATAAGTCCGTTAAACGTTTTTGAATACGTTTAATGGGTGCAGTTATCTTGTCTTCAAGGGTCAATCGCACCTTAGCATCTGCAACTGTTTTACTCATTTTTTCTTATACCTTTCTGCAGCTTTATGGCGCCAAAACCAGAGCTCTTGAGGTTCCATTTCCATCATCTCTGAAAGGGGCCAATGAAACACGATAGCAATATCGGCCATGAGTTCAGCGGCGGTTTCCCAGGTTAGGTAGCCCGCCGCTTTATAAAAGCCGCCAATTTTTTCCCGATATTTTCCATATCATCGACATCAAGTTCACCAACAGCCTCTTCAGGCCACCCAGAAAGACGTGAAATCATAATTATCGTTTGCTCAACACCTTCTGTTTTATCAGTAGCTTCGGCGTCTTTTACCTTTGGACGGCGTAAAGTGATTTCGGTGCGTTCTTTTCCTTCAACGTTAATGGGGAAGAGCAATTTATGGGTAATATTTTGTTTAATAGTCATTTTACATTCCTAAAAGTTCTCTATGTTTTGCTAATTGATCAACGCCATTGAATTTTCTCACCATGTTGTAAGCATCAATCTCAACGATTTCCTTGTCATTTTGAACATATTTGAAATAATTCAGGGTATAATTGATCGTTGTGGTAGACTTAGCACCAGGCTGCCATTGGCCAGGTTCATAGCCCTTGCAAAATCCACGCATGGAGATTACAACTCCTTCTTCTGCTGCACCCTGTGCTTGAATTGCACCACGCAAAGAAATATCAATATTGGGTTTACCCAAAAGACCTAGAAGTTCGTCAGAGCAATCTGCAACAGTCATAGAAAGCGTGAGCTCTTCCATTCCCATCTCGATTCCAACAGGAACATCCATGCCACCTGCACGAAAACTTTCAACGACGAAATTTAAACTTGGTAAAGTAACACTGTCACATTTTTCTCTATAGGGAATCCCATCAACATAAATGTTAAAATGTTTCAAAGCTCTTGGTAATCTAGGTGCAATCATTAAAGGATCTCCTCTATGTAATCATTGACAATACGCGAACGGAACGTGATGCGTTCTGCTGGCGTGGTTGGTTGGAATTCGACATTGAAATAGACTTGTCCACTTTCAATGGCACTTGGTGTATTAAGTTCGAGGTCAGGATAACAACGCCCTCCAATAATGGCGCCTTGTGCTTTCAAGTCACGTAAATAAGCATTGACGCTTTCACTCACATCGCTCAGATAAGTTTTTGTGATGTTTCGATCGACTGCCCACATATGCCCACGTAAAATGGCATCGTTAATCATATCTGCAGTTCTCACCACGGATATAAAAGCAAACTTTGGATCTGATGAAAGTGTACGATTACCCCATAAGCGATAACCATTCTCACGAATGATTGTTGTTATATTCTTTTCATTAAGCAAATTAGCACGACTGGAACTGTCACCAATGGCAAAATCAATGGGTCGTGCTGTACCACTAATGCCATTGATCCCTTTGTTTGAAGGAGAATGCCAAAAACCGTGCGTGAAATCTGTTTTAGCAATAATACCGGCAACTACTGAACTTGCTGGTTCTTGTGAAATTCTTCCATTACGCAAAACACTTACAAATGGGTCAGCTATGATGGCACGTTTGGAATCAAAATCTCCTCTCGTTGAGATTGCTTCTTCATCCGTTGTGTTGGGTCCATCAATCACCACAATAGCGCGTAAACGTTCAGCAATACCAATTAGCTCTGCTGCTACGGGATTAGACATTTTTTTGATTGTCGCTTCGGCTGTGGCACCTTCTCCATCACCTTCAATGGTTACACGAGGGGCTTCTTCATAACCACTTCCACTCTCATCAACTACAATGCTTCGCACTTCTCCATCAGAAACAATAGCTGTCGCCTTGGCATTGCCTTCTATTTTAACAGTAGCGTATGTGTAACCACTGCCTCCGTTTGAGACACTTATAGCAGACACACCAGCATCGCGTTTGTGAGTAAAACCAGGAGCAATCAGAATGCGTGGTGTTTGCCCAACGATGGATTGTGCTCCTATGAAAGCATGGACACCTTCGTAAGAACCATTGGCATTGACACCACCTAAAACATTCGTCAATGTTTTGTTTTCATCTCTGCTTTCTTCTACGCGCACCACAACAACAATGGCACCTGCTTGTTTGAAAATCAGATCAACAGCATTGGGCAGTGTACCTTCTCCTGTGTTGTATTTGTCGAGTTTAGCTGCCTTGGAAAGAGATCCTGATATTAAAACCGGTGTATTAAGAGGAAAGACCTCTTCATCTGCATTGGGTGCTGTACCTACAATGCCTATAACTGCCGACTGAATTGGCGCAATAGGGCGTGTGCCATCGTCATTCTCGATGACTTCAACACCGTGTAAAAATCCTGATGCCATTCTTGGTGCTCCTTTAAATGATTGGCTGATGAAAAAATAAAGGCCAAATAAATCTATTTGGCCTTGCACTGCTTTCTTAAGAAAGGTTTTGATGAAACTTAACTGAAGTGTCCTTCTTTACACCTCTATGGGGTCTTCAGATGTCTCTGGTTGTGTTGTTTCAGTGAAAGATAAGTCGTCTTTTTCCTCATCAACAGGAGGATAAAATTGCCCGTCTTTATAAGTCCAACCGATTTGTGCTTCGTTTGAGGCAATAGCTTTCCCTTCAAACGGATAAACATAATCCTCTGGTGCAACAATAATATTAGTTACCATACCATTTTCAACAACTGCATATTGCATAAAAACTCCTTTGTAAAAATCTTTAGGACGTTAATTCTTCCATAGTCTTATAAGGACAGCACCATTAGCTCCCTTACCGCCAGCATCTTGAGCTCCACGAGCACCACTACCACCACCACCATAACCTGCACCTCCAACTCCTGAGATAAGGTTACCTAAACCACCTCCCTGTGCTCCAGTAACCCCTTTTATCGCATTGCCTGCATTGCCACCAAAGCCACTTCTTTGTTTATATTCTCCATGCCCTCCGGCATAACCATTACAAGCTCTGACAAGACCGGGATGTTCATCAGTTACCAAACCAAAGTTATCTCCTCTACTCCCGTAGCCACTGTTTCCTACCTTCTGTTCAACACCGGGCCCACCACCGCCACCACCTGCGACGGCAATAAAATTATTGCCTATAATTGTGTGTCCTCCAGAATTACCACCATAGCCTGATCCACCACCATCATGTCCCCCACTACCAATGATGATATCGTGATGTCCATTTAAACTTGACTTATAGCCATACCACACTACGCAGCCACTACCACCGCCACCGCCACCCGGATAATCATTGTTCTTTGCACTACCGCCGCCGCCGCCCCATGCTTGGATCTCAACTTTGGTTTCATCAGTTGCCCAATCTGGCCATTTAATTTTCTCACTTTGTGTAATAAGTAATTCCGCATCAGCAAGCTTAGAGCAACTTGTATTTTCATCAGTCAAAGATTGTTTCAGTTTTTCGATTTCTTTTGACATAGCTTCATCCAATTGCGATTTAGTATAAATGGGTTCATCATCAATCTTGAGAGGTCCTTTAAGCAAGCTTCCAGTTGTGCTTAAATTTGTCACCACTTTATCTTTCTGCTTTACAGTTAAAAAAGAGGTTTCAGCTAATTCAACACCTTCTTCAATGTTGATCTTACCTTTAAAAACATTGGTATTTTCCCATTCGTTTTTACCCGATAAACATCCATAATCTTTCAGATCTACATTGACAGTTGCTATATATTTCTCAAGATCTGTAATATCTTCAGCTTCATGTTGGTGCGGGTGGAAGAGTGATGTCGGATCACCAAAGACAAAGCAATCCTCACTTGATTTATATAAAACATGATTTTCAGGTGCATCGTTGGCACCTTCGACATCAGTCAAATCAACCAAAGCAAATGTTTTATCTGTTGCCATCTTGCCACTTAATGCTTCTTCAAGCTCACTGACTTCACTCATCTCATGAGTGTGCTGTAAAGGCACCTTACCATCTGTTTTTTCGTCAAGATCAGAAACCGCCTGATCAATTATTATCAAATCTTCACGTGTAATAGGAAATTCAACACTAATAAAACGACCTTCTAAGGGTAATTCCATTGCCAACTTATTTGTTTTCGCCATCATATTATTCCTGTCGCATTAAAGTACTGAAAGCTTTATAATTTAGATCACTGATCTTTTCATATGGTTTCTTCCATATTCTTATAAGAACAGCACCATTAGCTCCATTGCCACTGGGATTATTTTGATAATGCGATCCAGCACCGCCACCACCAAATCCACGACCTGGTTTACCTGAAATAAAGTGCCCCCTGCCAGTCCCTCCACAGCCGCCTCTTGATGTATCCCCTCCAGCATCACCACCAAAGCCACTTTTAAATCTAGCATTGCCTTTCGTTCCCGAGCTACCATTGCCACTTTTGGCAAGATCTGGACGACCGTCCATTAATTCAGTAACGGTTTTTCCTTCTCCTCCAACACCACCTTGTCCTGAACTAGTGTCAGAAGCTCCCCACCCCCCACCGCCGCCTGTGGCTACGATAAGATTCTTTCCAACAGTTGTTTTTCCACCAGGATTGCCTGACGTATTTTTATCTTTTACAGAAGCTCCACCTTTACCAATGATGAAGTCTTCATGCTCATTCAAACTTGATTTATGGCCATACCATACTGAGCATCCTCCTCCACCGCCACCGCCGCCCAAATGTATCTGACCAGCTCCCCCACCAGAACCGCCGCCGCCCCACGCTTGGATTTCAACCACGGCTTCATCGGTTATCCAATCTGGCCACTTAATCTTCCCACTTTGTGTGTAAAGTAACTCGGCATCAGCACGCTTAGGCCAATGAACGAGCTTATTGATGACAACAGAGCAACTCGAGTTCTCATCAGTCAAAGACTGTTTTAGTTTTTCTATTTCTTCCGATATAGCTTTATCCGCTTGCGGTTTGGTGTAAACGGGTTTGCCATCAACCTTAAGAGGCCCTTTAAGCAAACTTCCAGTTGCATTTAACTGTGTCACCACTTTATCACTTTGTTTCAAAGTTAAAGAAGAGGTTTCAGTTAATTCAATGTCCTTTTCAACACTGACTTTACCTTTGAAAACATTGGTATCTTCCCACGCATTTTCACCAGACAAACACCCATAATCTTTCAAATCTACATTGACGCTTTCTACATACTCTTCAAGACCTGTGATATCTTCAATGGTATGCTGGTGTTCGCCTAAGAGCGAGAGAGCAGTGCCAAAGGCAAAGCATCCTCACCTGATTTATACAAAACATGATTTTCAGCTGCATCGTTGGCACCTTGGATATCAGTTAAATCAACCAAGGCAAAGGTCTTATCTACCTCCATCTTTCCACTGAGTGCATCTTCAAGTCCACTGACTTCACTCATCTCATGAGTATGCTGTGAAGGAGCCTTCTCATCCACTTTTTCATCCAGATCAGAAACGGCTTGGTCAATGATAATCAGGTTTTTACGTAAAAGAGGAAATTCAGCGCTGATAAAACGACCTTCTTGAGGTAATTCCATTCCTAACTTCTCTGTTTTCGCCATGATATTACTCCTGTCACATAATTCCCGCACCAAAATCACTTGCCATAGAACGTGCAGCAGGACCGCCAGTTAATGTCAGTCTCAAACGCGCTTGCCCAGCTGTCTTATCTTCACTGACAAATTTACGTTCCGTCCAAAGTGGCTGTGCGAGTTGTTCTGTTTCTTCTAATTTTAGGGAAGTGAAATCACCATCATCCAGTTGCAGCTCCATTTTGAAAGTCGAACCGCCTGGTAAAAAAGTTTTAATATAACTGGTTAGTCTCGACTTTTCTCCAAAGGAAAAAGCACGTGTGACATAGGTTGCTTCTTTTCTAATCTTGCCCGCGATCAATTCAATGGGAGCAAACAACACTGGCGATAGCTTCCCGGTCCCTTTTAAAATGGCACGTAACTGGACTTTTTCACTGATATATTCCGTTAAACTCAGCAATTGGAACGGTAAGAGTTGATAAATTGTACCGTTGTTGCGTTCAATTTCAAAGATGACAGAACATTCACTGGAAGGCAATTCAATCGCTGCACGCACCTGCAAATCAGAACATTCTTTAAGATCAAACTCACCTAAATCGACAGTTTTTTCTGTTTGTGTATAACGAGCAGCAAGTACACGAAATGCTAAGGCTTCATCTTGATGAGCTGTCCATGTTTGCGCATTCACAGAAGAAAAACGAGGACCTGTGATATAAGGATGGCTAGAAACATATCTTTGGTTTTCTTCGTCAAAATCTCCAAGTTTTGCTAATGAAACAGAATGATCGCCATCATCTGTTTTAATGACAAAGGCGGTTAAACGATCATTAAGCACAGTTAATGGAACACTATAACGTGCTGCAGCCCATCCCGTTTCAGCCTCTTTCATTGAATAAAGAGCTTGTGCTTGAATGTCAGATGTAGGATAGCCATTGTCTGTTGTAACAAGATCAATCATCAAATCATGAGCACGATTACCAATCTTGCAAATATGGAAATCAATACCTGTTATTTGCCGCGTTTCATCGGGTGTAAAGACTTGTGCTTGTGGATCAGATTTTTTCCATACACGCACTGTTGTGACACGCCGCATAACCTGCACATCAATCACACCTTGCCCTGTGAAAAGGCCTGTAGCCGTTGTTTTTCCTGTACCAACAGCAATGACGTTCTTTGTTCCTGCTGTGATGTCTTTGGGAATTTTAAATTTCCCTTCAATAATGCCTTGAGGATTGGCAGTAAGTGTCTCTTTTGGTAAAACATTAACGCCATCAAATGTCAGACTTTCTAAAATCTCTCCTTTACCAAAGCCTTCAATCTTAAAGTTGAGATCAATTTGTCTTAAGAAATCAATTTGCTCTTGATGTGTGCTGACCAGTTCATCCTTCGTTTCTGTAGTACGACCACCCCCAGGACGGCTGCCCATCGACAATTCATTGGTCACACCTGAAAGCCAATCTGTACGCTGAACACGCCAGAAGTCCGTTGCAGGGGTGAGAGCGAGTGTGCCTGGCAATGGGTCAAAGTTTTGATAAGGATTGATTTTCTCGCAAGCAGTCATCAATTCTTGCGCAATGATGACTTCATTCTCCCAATCAAGGGTAACAGGCTCATTTAAGGAAGCGTAGTAAAATGTAGGCTCAATGGCAAGGCGTAACAAGCCATGACCTATGGCACCTGTTTGCTCGATTCCTTCATCACGAAGACTGTCATCAAGAAAAGGATCGGCAATCATCCCTTTTTTAGAGACAGGTTCTTTTGAATCAACATTGCTCTTAATCTTTTCAAGCTGTAACAACCGATCAAGGTCAAGAACACGGTTAAAATAGCGCCACATTTCAGCATAAGGGGCAACACGTGTGCCATTATTATCGACACGTGGATAATCAAGCCAATTATTTGTGATCGTTGCAAGCGATAAGATATCATCAGGAACACTAGGTGCTATGGGATTGTCTGCTGAAATCCCCTGAATGTAAACCACTCCACCTTGAGCATTTAAGCCTATGCGGTCAATACGAGGGAGTTTGTAGGTGTAACTGACAATAATATCTCCACCTTCAGCACCATCTGAAACAGTAATTTCCCGCGCTGTGACCTTATCAGCATCCACCTTTGCACGATAATGATAGGTGACCTCATAAGTGCTACCTGGTTTAGGCTCATCACCAGATAAAGACCAGTCAATCGTATCACCAGTCTTTTTAAAGTCTACACCTTCTTTAAATTCCTTATCCCCTTGAACGACTTTCACAAAACTGACAACACTTTTATCGGGAACTCCATCACGCCCTGAGGCTACGCCACCGCGGGTGACATTAGTGGTCTTTTCTTTTGTGAGTAAAATAGAGTGAACAGTTGCGATGGGAAAATAATAAGTTTCAAACGTAAAGCTTGTCTTCTCCGATTTAGTTGCCTTGGCTTTCTTGGATGTAAAGAGATGTGTTTCACTTGGCACTATACCTTCACAGTAGTCTTCTGGCTCTTCATGCCTTAAAGCAGCAAGGCGTTTATGCTTAAAGCCATTAATATTGGCTTCGCCTTCTTCTATACTAAATATTTGTTTGCCATCATTTTGTCCTAAGGCTGTCACCCGACAACCATTGACAATATAATGCCCATGAGCACGGTCATAAGTTGCAATAGCTTGCAAGGCAGGCTCTAACAATGAAGGGGGCTTCTGATCAATCAAAGTGCCATCTTGTAAGATATAGACGGGGAAGAAAACACCTTCTTGTTTGTCATTTTGTAAAGCCCATACAAGCTTTGCTGTTTCCCTTGCTGCTCCTGGTTCACCTTCTGCCAATGTGCCTGGAATTTGACCTAATAACTGTGGATCATCTTCATGGGTTATCCATTGTTTTTGGAGTTTCACACCGATCTCTACACGTCCAAGCATGGGGACATTGTTTAAAACGGTTTCTGCTACAGGGAAAATATCCCCTGCGATAAAGATTTTCCCTTCTGTCAAAGTGACTTTTTGAGTGCTTTGATCAACGAAAGCATCGGCACGCTCAATACGGTCACCTTCTTTGGCCACAAGTCTTCCTAAACGATCATGACGGCCACGAATAATGGTTTGAACTTCATTGAGTTCTGCGCTTTGAATAAAGGGGCGTTCTCCATAGAATACGACGCTTTGTTGTTCGTCTTTGCCTACAGATCGGTCAATTGCAAACGGCAAACCGCTTTCATGCTCCATATTAAAACCTCAATAAAATTTTGAATTGTTCACGAACGTCTTTACGTAAAGATAGAGAGACAGGGGTTTTGAGAATCTCCACGCCATCAATAAGCTCATCAGGCTCTAACCATAGTTTGCCAGGCGAGATATGTTTTGCAGGAGCCGCATGCACGAAAACGGAAACAAACGCTGCTTGTTTATCGTTGATATCATCAAACTGTGTTCGTGCTGCAAGCAAAACTTTTGTACCCTTTATAAAGGGTGTAAAGCGATGACCTGAATAACTGTAAACTCCATCTGAAACTCTTGTCACTTGCTGGACAATGTTACATCTTCGATAACCAATCAGCTTATTATTGTTATCTCTTAAAGCCAGATAAAGGGTGCGATCTTTAAACCAATTCGCCATCAATATATCGCGCCCATTTTTTTGATCTGATACCCAAGGAACATTTGCTTCATCCCATGGATAATCTAAACTTTTCCAACTGAACTCCTCATTCTCATCATCAATCCAATTGTCAATAAGTTCATCATTTTCATTATAAAGGGAACGATCCTTAAACTGAGATGCTATCAATACATCATGCTCACTTATTTGCGCTGACTCCCAAGGGAAATTTGCTCTATCCCATGGATAATCTAAACCTTCCCAAACGAGCTCTTCTTGATCATCAATCCAATTGCCAATGAACTTTCCGTCTTCTTCAGTTAAAGTGAGGCTTATTTCTTTAGAACGCCCAAAGGAAAATACTGTGCCGCTTTCTGTCACGCACACACCACTTTGAGAGTCAAACATGCTGTCATCTAAGCGAGATATATTCCCTTCTACAATGGGAGCGTCATAACCATGAATACCACGCCAAAGATCAGAGCGCAAACATTCAGAAAGCTTAACGATCCCTTCAATAGCTTTAAGTTTGTCTGTATCAGGCAATTGATCAAAATAAAGCTGGAATGAATTCCACCATTTTCGCTCTGGCCATGCTCCTACGAAATGTGCATTCAGATCTAACCATTCAAGCCCTTTATCAATAGCCGCTAAAGATCCACGTACCCGCTGCCATTCCGGTCCCGTTTCAAGCAAAACAGAGAAATCCGGAACATAAGATGTTAGTTCTCCAAGCCCATATTCTTCAACCAACCATGGCAAGAAGCTTGGGTCTATGATATCAAGCTTTGCACGAGAGATAAAATTGATTGAATCTTCAATGTCTTTATGAAAGTCACAAGCATCGGCAAGGCGCTTTTCAAATTGTGTTGTATTTGTTGGAAGTAAGCACCCAAGCATTACTATAGACGCCCTTTGAAATTGAGTGTTACTTTACCAATGGCTAAAACCTCTTCACTGGAGACGGCAATATCATTTGTTGGGTTAACAGCAATGACTTTTTGCACACCAGGGATCATCAGTTTTGAAATCCACCATGATGAACTCAACTCACGACCAAGGGCTTGCTCTTTCTTCCAAGCTGCCCGTAAATTTGCTTCCATTTGGGTTAAGATCTCTAAAGAGATTTCAGGTAAGAGCCAAACATCTGCTTCTAAATCTAAAACCTTTGTCACTGCAGCGTGAACTTCAATGGTATCATTGGTCATAATCACACTTTTATCCGTCAGCACTTCTTTGACTCTTTGTAATAATTCCTCACTCGCTGTTCCTTGCTCATTCTTGCCAAAAATAGCCACGTGAATGGTAGGATTTCTTCCTTTTCGATAAATGACCGCATCCTTCACACGATTATCTGCTGATAAGGCGAAATACCTATAATAAGGCTCTGTTCCACCCCCTTTACCAGCCCGTACACGAAGCTTAATGCGTTCACGATAGTTGTCATCGCTTTCACCTTCTAAGCGTTCAACACCATGCCACTCACCCAAAGCATCAAGAGCTTCCCCCTTTGCAAAATCAAGAACAGTGTTGCGTGCAGCCTCATTAATACGCTGCCTTAATAAAAACTCTCTGTAACTTGCAACCTCAATGATTTTAACCGCTGGATCACTTTCCAAAGGTGTGTAATTGGGTAAAAGCTGTTTTAAACTCTCAAGACAAGCAGCACGTATTTCTTCAATAGAAAGCTCTGGAATGATTTCTGGTTTTATGAAATCCTCATTCATCCTATCTGCAATCCTTCCATAGTGATTGGCTTTCCTGAAGGGATGTAAATTCCTTCAAAAAACATGGAAACTTTTCCCGGTTCAACAGAAGTTAAATTCACTTGTTGAAGCTTTAAACGAGGCTCCCATCTATCTAAAGCCTCTGCAACAGCTGCATAAATGGCAACCTTAAAGGTTTCATTGACTGGATCATCAATCAGATCAAGAACACGTGATCCATAATCACGACGCATAACCCGTGTTCCTATCCGTGTCGTTAAAATATCTATGATGGACTGACGCAAGTGATCAACTCCGACCATGGATTTGCCTGTCTGACAATTCATTCCTACACTCAAATGGGGCCTCCCGTCATAGCATTACCAGATGTAACACCAGGGTGTTTATGGCCACTTCCGACGTTAACACTATTATGCTTTAACCCACTTGATTTAACAGACACCTCACCACCCGCTTTGAGAGAGGTGCCACTACTTGATTTAAGGGACATATGACTGCCTGACTCAAGAGAAACCCCATCACTTGATTTGATAGAAACATCTCCCTCTGCCTCCAGTGTCATGTTTCCATCTGCTTTTAAAGTCATATCACTTTCTGAAATAATCTTTATGCCCTCTGGAGCGGTGATTTCTAATTCACCTCCTTCACCTTTCATGGAAACGCCGTCGGATATCGTTAAAATGAATTTGCCTTCTGACTTAATCGTCAATGAGTAAGTGCTTGTCTCATCGTCATATTCAACCGTTGTGCCATCAGGGTATATGGTTGTATGGATATTGCCCTTATCAGCTGCTTGATTGGCATCTGTATGAATAGAGCCAATAATCATCCCTTGTGATAAATCACCTGATGTGGAAAGGACAATAACTTGCTCACCCACATCACGTCCTTCATAGGAACGAGTTTTTCCTGCACGGGCCTGTGTATCTGGAATCCAATCACTTACAATATGACCGCTTTGAACACGATAGCGTGCGTTTTTATGATCAACGTGGCTAATCTTGCCCACCATAACCATATTGGCCACACGCCTTTTTAAATCTGTGATTTCGCTATCACGCCGCTCTAACATGGGGAATTTCCAGTGGTTTGATATTTATCCTCATTGTTAGGCCCTGTATCGGGATCAAAGCCTACACAAGGTTCAAAAAAGACAGCGCCTTCTTCTTCAGGAGGGATATTGGTTACATAAGTGACTTCAAAGGTTAAAATGGAACCATGCAATGCTAAGGAGCCGTTATCACCAAAAGCCATGGCTATGTTTTGTAAGCGACAGTTTTCAACTGTGTTGTTGAGACTGGGATTGCTATGGAAAATCGTTTCTATTTCCCAGGCTAATTGATCAACAAAGCGTGCTCCATTGTCTCTCGTGTCATAGCATTCAACATCAACCGTTAAAATACGTCGTCTTGCTCCATAATCATGCCCATCTTCTATCGTTTCGTTTGGGGTCGATACATTAACAAACGGATGCTCTTCATTAAAAAAATTAAAGTCTCGCATATTGTAAACTTCATCACCAGCCGATGTCTTGCCAGATTTGATCAACTCAACAAACGTCTCTCTTAATGTATCTCGTGGATGCATCTTAGCTCCTGTTTACGACAGATTCTTCGCGTAGGATAAGCTTGTACATATTGGATTCCGACGCTTGCACATTTGCGACAGAAAAATTCTCCTGGGAAGCAAGCAAAACAATATGATCTCCGAGTTCAGGTTGTACTCCACCAATATCGTTGATGCAGATATCAAGTTCTTTCCTTGGGATTGTTGTTTTGACTCTTCCCCCCGCTTCTTGTTCAGCATGCTTAATGCTGTAAATCGCTGTGATATGAAAAGATTGCCCTGTTTTTTTTCGTGTATAGATCACGGGCTGCCCAAAAGTGTTACGTACATCTTCAATCATTTGACTGAGCAGCCCATGCCATTGCATTTTATTGTGCTTTCACAACTGCTTTGAAGAGCATTTCAGGACGCGCGCAAATGAAGAGTGGATAACTGTATACTTCAGCTCTCACCCACGCGTCATTATCGCGATCTATAACAAGTGTAGGATAAAGAGGTTTACCGACTGTATTAACAACCTTCCAACTTTCACCCGGAGCAAATGTTTTTTGGAATACACCAGGCACATTAACAGGAACAAATTGACATTCATCAGGCTTAATACCTATGCTTCGTTTTGTCTTGGATTTAGTATTCATATTATAATCATGAATGTTGCAGTAATTAACAAACGTCGCACCAGCAAAATCAAAACTTCCAAAGCTTCCTAATTCAATAGCTCCAGGCGTTGCGATACCTGCTGTACTATTTAATGTTTGTGCTAAAGATGTGTTGAGATAAGTTTCACGAATTGTTTTGTGATTTTTTAACTTGAAAAAGAATTCATCTCCACAAAACCCAATAATTCGTGAACGAGTGGAAAATGTATTGCCTGAAGCTTTAACCATCTTGATGCGAATTTGATTAACCATATAAGAAACATCGGTTGTGTCCTCATTTAGTTTAAAATCAATAGGCTCTGGTGGTGTGATCCCCCATTCCTTATACCAATCATAAAGCACTGATCCATCAGCATCGAGAACAATACCTTGAATAGCTCCAAGCTGCATATTTTCCCAGGTCAGTTCAATTTCCCCAATCAGATTCTTTTGCCTTTTAGCGATAAATTTCATCGCTGTTTCAAGCTGGTCTTCTGTACCAAACTCTCGGCGGTCTTGAATTTCTTCCGCCTTTATTGTGTCGCTTTTAGCAATACGTGTTGTTGGAAAAAACCGAACGTTGCGACTATCTCTACCTGCTTCTATTAAAGGCGCACCACGTTCACTTGTTGGAATGAGTGATAATTTGTTGTCACGTCTCTCAATGCCAACTGTTGTCTTGTTTGTCTCAACTTCCTCAAAAAGGTTAAGTGAACCAATCAGATCAGGTTTAAACGCGTAATTCTCAATCGCTTTCATCATTGTTGCCATTGAGAATGCGTTGTGATTAAAAAAACTTATATCCATATTTGTATGTCTCCTATCGCAATAGAATGTTATTTTTTTCTAAGATCTGAATGGCTGTTTGCTTTTTCTCTTCATCAATTTTTTCAGGCCATATCAGTTCAGATGCTTTTACCGTGCATAAACGCACTGTAATCGTTGCTCGTTGATCGCTTTGTGAGACATCAACATTGGCATAAGAAATACCTGCTGGAATTTCACTGCCATCTGACGCATCGGGATTAAACGGCACATATTTGCCCGTTGTGGTCACGAGCCCCATAACGGTTCCCGCTGCGACTTCAGATCCTTTTGCAAAGATCACTTCCTCGTTTGACATGTCAGGGTTGTAACGCCCAAGATAAGCACTATCACGAGGGCCTTCATAAAAAACTTTACTCATTGTATTGTACTCCAAACTTTATCCCATTTTGCATAAATATTTGCTTGAGTGTTTCCTTCCGGATGGGGTGCATAAGGCGATACAACTAAGGATTCGCTTTGTGATGTAGCATTAGCTAGAATGATGCTCTTTGCTTCCTCTAAGCTCATACCATCTTGAATAGCTTGTGCGGCATTAAAAGAAACACCTAAACGCTGAGCTTGCTTTTCCAAAGTCATAAAGCTCTGAGCACGCTTTCTTTCTTGTTCAAGTGCCGCTTGAATACCTGCATCCTTGTCTTCATTAAAGACCTCAGCGTTAACACCAATGTCGACAGCGTTTACTTCTGTAGAAACTTCAATTTTTTCGCTTTTCTCTCCTGCAGGCAATTGTGCGGAAAGCTCACCATCATCTTTGGCGCGATATCTTGTACGTAATAGATTCACCATATATTTAATTCCTTTATTGATTTCATATTCAGGGGTTATTGAATGGAAGCTGTTAGAGCTTCCAAAGCTTGTGCAAATGTGCCTTGCGCATCTGCTAACCCAAGCTCTACAGCCTGAGTGCCTATAAATGTCTCTGCTTTCGTGTCTCGGATCGCTTGAGCACTCGTAGGTCTATTTTGTGCAACTAAATCGACAAACATGTCGTAGAGAAGCGCACAATCTGCTTGCATCTTTTCAAGGGCTTTATCAGCCAATGGCTCATGAGGATTTCCGTGAACTTTGTGATCCCCTTCATAGACAAAAGTCCATTTATATCCGTCCATTTCATCAGCACGAGACTGATCAAGGTGAGCACATACAACCCCAATTGACCCAACAATTCCCGTGCGTGCAACCCAGATTTGAGAAGCTGCACAAGCAATGGCATAAGCTGCTGAACAGGCCATTTCATTGGCATGTGCCCAGATGGGTTTATTGTATTGTTGTGAAAGCGCACGAAACGCATCAACCAAATCAAAAACACCACCTGCTTCACCACCACCACTATCAATATCCAATAGAATTGCACGAACATCAGGTTGCTCAATGGCTTCTTGAAAAGAGGCCTGCAAACCATTGTAAGAGGTTAATCCTGACGCAGCACTAAGCCATGCACCACGACGTACAAGCGTGCCATGAACCGGAAGAATAGCCACATGATTTTTAACCACATAAGTCTCTGGGGGAGTTTGCAAGAGGGAATCCTCTTGAGAAAATGCTCCAGGAGAAAATTTATCTCCCTCAAAAAGACGTGGTGTCATAGCGTTGAGAATGACATCAAACTTTGTAGGGACAAGCATATGCGGTACATTAAAAAGTCGTGAAACCAAAAAAGGCATATCAATATTATTCTTCATCTTCATGCGCCTCTTTGTTGAGATCACTTTCATCAGGTTCGTCAGCGTCACTCAAACCAGTAGAAGGATTGTCACCATCTGTGTCGAATGATAATCCAAGTGCCTGCGCGCATTTTTGCTCTTCTGCCAATTCTGCATTAATGGTATCAATATCAAAACCACGCTCAGCAAGTGCCATGCGTCGTGTTTTTAAACCTGCTCGGATTTCTTCTTTCTCAGCTGCAATATCTCTATTGGGATCAATCATCTCAAGAGGGGCTGCAAAGCTTTCACATTGGGTCCATGCTAAGGGATTTTCTTCCCATCCTGGTAATTCAACACACCCAGCAAGCACAGCCAATTGAACAAAGCGTTCCCAGACAACGCGATTGAACTGAAAGGCGATGATGTGTTCACGCCATTTTTTAACCTGACGTCTAAATTGAATAATAGATGTGCGCACATTAGAAAAGTTCCCTCGTGTGACATCACCTGTAAGAACAGAATAAGGTATGCCTAAAGCTGATGCAATTTTTAAAGTATTGCGATATTGAAAGGCTTCATAAGAGCCTCCAACTTCCACAGGGTTGGAGAATTTAATATCTCTATTCTCTCCCATATAAAGTGTTGCACCAGGTTCTGTTATAGGAAGATCTGGTGGTGCCTGTGAGGATGTTGCGGATTTGTTTTCATCATGATTGCCTGGTGCTGCCATATCACCAGGATTTGATCCTGTGATAAAGACAGCAAAAAGAGCAGCAGTTCTTTTTCTTTCAATTTCTGCATCGTCATAGCATTCAAGCTGAAAGAGTTTCGTCATACAACGCGTGGCTTTAGGGCACCCACGCAGTTGTTTTGCAATGCGAGGTTCTTTGATATGAATAACCATTTCAGCAGGGATTCTAACACGCTCTTGATCTGTAAATACCTGAGTTACCTGATGATCATCGTAAGGGTGACGCTTCCAAAAATGATAAGCAACACGTTTGCCCTTTGCATTAAATTCAATTCCCATACGAATGGTGTTGCCTTTAATGTCTGCTGGTCCGTTATAAGTCAAGTCCAGCATTTCTGTGGGGTAAATCTGCAATTGAAGCGGGACACGTGAGCGCTCATAAAAATCGATATAATGTAGTCTTACAAAACACTCACCGGTTAAAAAAACCTCACGAGCAATCATTTCTTGGAGGCCATAAAAGCTAGCATCTTCATCATAATCAGCCTCATCGACCCATTGCCACCAAAGATCAAGAAGCTTTTTCTTTTCTTCTTGAAACCCTTCAATTTTAGGATAAGGCTTAATCCCATCACTCACTGCTGCTGAAACCCATTCATCCGCTGCAGATCCGTAAAGGCATTCATTGTCATAGAGCCATCTTGAACGAGCGACGATTGTATCACCACATTCTTCAACGGCTTTATTGATATGTTTTTTGACAGGATCAAATCCACTCAATCGACGGCTACGGCTTGCTGCTTCAAAATGCGGGTTATGATTGACTTGATGCATAAGAGAATTTGCCATTAATAGCCTCGTGATGCGTTAAGATAATAAACATATGAAGGCTTGTATCCTTCAAGAAGGGCTATTTCCTCAGTCAACATTGTAAGGGCTTTGCGTATATCTTCAGTCGAACGATGATTGACTTGCTTATCGCCGTGGCGCACAGATTGCGCACCTGAATAAAGTGCATTTTCCAGTTGTTCTCGTCGTTTTTTAAGCTGTGCAAGTCTTTCATATTTCCAGTTTATTTGCTTTGATTTCTCATACATGGATTACCATCCCCAACCTCGTTGCATATAAGGGTTTCTTTTTATTACGGTTTGTTTTTTTTCAGGTTCTGGTCTCAGTCTTTTTGGTACTGTGGTTGAAGAAGTTTCAATGTTTTTCAAACGCTCTTCTAAGATGTCGACTTCTTTATTAAGATTGAGACCTGCTAAAATCAGACCCTGTAAGGCAGCATAAGCATAAACCCTACAATCGAGAGCTTCATTTCTTGCTGTTTCACTTTTATGCCATTCTATCCGCTGATGACCTTTGAAATATTTGATGACCTTTTTTTCAGCAGTGAGTTGCTCAAAATATTCTCTATCAAGGTTTTTATGAAAGTGCGTTGCACCAGCTCCTGATGCTTCAGGACCTGATTTTTTAAAGCGCCTTGTGATGGTATCTTTTGCTGAATCAACACCAACGATATATAAATTAATCTGTCCTTTGTTGTTTTTACTGGGGCGACGTGGCCATACAGGGCGCGATCCTGCATGTCCTTTAATGCCCCAGATACGTCTACCTTCACGAGGACGCACATAATTGTAAACGGCTTGTGTATGGTTACCCCCTGTATCAATACAAGCAGCTGCTATTTCTATTCCGTCTTTGAAACCAGGATGGGGCCATCGTTTTTGAAGATACTCATCCAATTGATCCCAAACGTCTAGAGAAGAGGGATCACCA
Source organism: Bartonella sp. WD12.1 (assembly GCF_002022415.1). GTDB lineage: Bacteria > Pseudomonadota > Alphaproteobacteria > Rhizobiales > Rhizobiaceae > Bartonella. Next base: position 616,951 of record NZ_MUBG01000001.1, on the reverse strand, counting down.
GGGAAGACTTGATAATCAATGTTCCAACTTTCTTCACCACGTCCCCAACCTACAACTTCAAGTTCTAAGCGATCATTTTGTACGTCAACGCCTGCTGTGAGGAGGACTGCTTTGGCAGGGGCAAGAGGATAATCTTCACGTTGGGCATACAAGCTATCTGGATCAATGACTTCTCCTGATTTATCTTCCCATGGTTCACCTAGAATGATGTTAACAAAAGTCTGTAAAAGTGCAGGATCATTTTTAGCTTCTAAAAATTTGAGAGCACACTCTCCCCATGTCATCCAAGGTGAATAGAGTGCTGAGATATGGTAAGAGCGCAAACGAGGTCTAATTGGCTCTTTTGTTGGTATCCAACAAGCACCCCTTTCTTCAGATAATAAATCTTCCTTACGGTGCTCAGCATGCTCATGACCACAATGTGCACAAACAAATACAGCCTGTTCAGGAGCCCCTTTGGGCCATTTAATTTGTGACCAGACAATGGGTTGAAGTGTACCACATCCATCACAAGGAATATTGTAATATCTCTGATCTCCTAGGACAAAATCTTTAGCTATACGACTTGTGTCACGATGAGTTGGTGTTGATAATTTAAAAATCTTTCGTTGAATAAAAGTTGCGGTACGTGCTTCAGCAAGATTGACAGGATCTCCTTCTCCATCAACATTCAATGGATAGCCATCAATTTCATCAAGAACCAAATAACGAATAGGCATTGATCGCAAGCCAGCAGCACTATTGGCTCCTGTAAGCATTAATACCCCACCATCAAATTCTTTCGAAAACATTGTATTCCCACTATCCCTAGCGCGGGCAGGAGAGATACGTTCGCTTAATGCAGGGCTGGCCTTAATCATAGGGTCAAGACGGGTCTTAGATACTTTCTTTGCCATCTCAACTGTAGGCATCACATAAAGAACAGGACCAGGACTATGGTGAATAGCATAACCACAAAAGTTCAAGCCAGCCTCTGACATACCAATCTGTGCACCTTTCATCACCACTGTTTTTTCAATTGGGACGTAAGAGGAAAGATTGTCCATGATTTCCCGTAAATAAGGGGTACGTTTGGTCCTCCATAATCCAGGTTCAGCACTGGCTACTGTACTTAAATAACGGTTTTTATCTGCCCATTGTGAAACTGTGTAGGGAGGATCTGGTTGGCATGCTTGACTGGCATGAAAATAAAAAAAACCTTCTCCTGTATCAGTCATTCTTCTCTTCCTTATGATCGGGAGGGTCTTGATCATGGAAAGGAACGGGAACTTTTATGATTTCCTGTAAAGCTTCTCGGATATAGTGATCAATGGCACCAATCAGACTTGCGGCATTACACTCAACCTTTGCTGCAATACGCGCACCGTAACGATGAGGAAAATGCAGCATGATATCACGATAAGCTCTTCCAAAATTACGTGCTCCTCTCCTTACTTCTTCACGGTCAAGTGTTGTTTCTTTTTTCTGCTCAAGATCAATCGTTTCACTTTCAAGTGCAATTTGCATTCTCTGGAGTTTTATCTTGTGTTCATTAGCCCCTTCTATAGAATCCTGCTTTGTCTTTGTGCGAGGCTTTCCATCATCGCCTACAATATAGGCTTGCTTGGTGGGATTCTCATTCCATAAAGCTGTTGCTAATTTTTCATTGATAGAACCGTCATCATAAAGCGCTTCATCAAACTTCCCCGTCTTAAAACGGGCAATAACCGCATTAGGATAAACGCCCATCTTCTTTGCAAACGCTCGAGCTGACAATCCTTCTCTATTCTTTTTATTCATATTTTACCGTGATTGAATATTATGGTTTAGAAACTACCTCATCATTGAAGGAATGGTAGTGTATGATAATTGTTATTTATCAATAGGTTATGTGTACAATGTACAGTTATTTAAAAATTCTGTCGCTAGCGATATGTCGCGCTTGATTGCCCCGCAACACACTCACCCCACTGGAAAGTACCTTTTAAAAACTTTTCTCTCGATAATTTGGTTTGAAACATTAAAATCATCATCATATGCTTTTTATAATTAGTATAGTTTAAGAGCGTGGGGCCTTTTGATTGACCATATATTCTTGCCGAGCAATTTGGCTCTGTATATTTTTGGTTAGTCTCTCACGTGCATGATGTTCAATAGAACTTGAGACCTTTGGTTTAGACATGACATAAGCAATCGAGGTGCCGTCTTGTTTTGCAATGGGGAACTTATCTCCAGAGGTTCTCATAAAGACATGTCCTCCCATTTTTAGATTGACACGCTCTGGAAACTTTCCCCCTCGAATAAAACCATGGGGCATGACTTCTCTTTTGCCGAAGATTTTATAAATCACGCCACGTTTCGTTTCCCTTGCCTTAAAAATCTTAAGAGGGAGTAGAGAAGCTGAACCAATGATATCCGCTTCAAGAAATTTAGCTGTGGCTTTGCCGCTAATGTAGACACCTTTCTTAACGCGCTTTGGTGGAATTGAAGCATCCTCTGCAACTTTCTTTTCAGCAAAACGTTCAACTTGCTTGGCCGTGGTATTAATAGCATTACGCAATGCCCAATGAAGACGTGGGGCTTGAAGACTCGTAAAAGTATTGTCTGCCTGTTGCAGATACCACTTGGCATGGATCTTTAACCCCAAAACCTAATCCTTTTTAGTGTAGAGTTTTTTGAGTATCTTCGACTTCTCTCATTTCTAATTTTGGAAGATGACGAATAATTTTCATTGTTTCTAAACTTACAGTAATCACCCGTTGAAACAATTCTAAGGGGTAAGCAGGATTGTCAACAGTCTCCACAGCATAGCGATTAGCATCATTAACAATGCCACTTGCTTTATCGGTTTTTACAATTTGCCTATCCATAACCCATTCAAGAGCAGGTCTGCCACTTACTATATAATCATAAGCTTCCAATGGGATATTTTGCATAGTAATTTGCGCATTATAAATTACAGTGCTTTTATCAATAGCTCCACGCTTGCCAGCAAACTTCATTTTCTCAACACGGTAGAAACTGACTTTGTCATCAATAATCCAAGTGCTTGGATCACCTTGTTTATATGTAACAGGATATGGTTCAATCTCTTCATAATTTGTATGCAAATCACCAAGCTTTCGACCAGCTTTAACAAAAGCCCAAAAGTCCTCTACTTTTTTAACCGTTGGAATACGAGGCAATTGTTTGGAAAGATTATGAGCGTAGCGAGTACGATAACCTTCAGAATGTAACACTCCATAAACGTAAAAGAAGAGATCATCCTTTGTAATTGTTTGGCCAGGATAGGCTTCTTTAAAATATGCTAATCCTTCATCAGTTATAGCATCACGTCGTTGTAAGCAAGCTGCTTTGGTTTCCTTTGCATAAGATGCAGTATTTTCATAAATATACCGTGGAAAACATTGGGCAACATCCATTGCACCATGATCAGGTAAATCCTTAGTCATCAAAACAGAAAAGTCTACTCTTTCTCCGGCTCCTGTGACTTGGATTACCTTGTTTTCAACGACCTCTTTTATAGGAAATATGCGTGATATTTGGTATACTTTTTCGTTAAGAGCATGATTATAATAAAGCCACTGGCGTGTAAAAGGTCTATAAAGGCTTTGGGTAAGACTGTCATTCTCAAATTCGAAAGTATTTCCTTTAGTTAACTGTTGTTTGAGATAACGGCTCCAACTGATTTTTCTAGCATCTGGGCTGACGAAATCATCTACAGCATTTTCACGTGCTTTACGATTAGAGGGAGAATGTAGCATTAAAACGCTCTACTTCATTGTTATAGAAGGTAATCATATTGCTCATATTTTTTGCTAAAGCTTCACGACTTGAATTGTATGCCCAAGCATCTCGGTTAGTTTGAACACCACCGGAAAAAGTTTCGAATAATTTTAAATCACCGCCTTTCCTATCTCCTAAAGCGAGTAATTTTTCAAAATCACTGTTGCGTTGATTAATCCAATCGACGTGCTCATCTGGTGTAATCACTTGCCAACCATGTTCACGCTTGATGCCACCAATACTGCCAAAACGCTGAAGTTCAGACAGTTTCTCTTTTCTCGTTAGATTATTACCGATGTCATAGTAGTAGATTTTGCAAGGTTCAGTAATATCTGGATTTTTGATAAGAATTGTTATGGCAATACCTGTCATGCTTCCACTACCAAAAATATTCTGACCTTCTTGAGCACGCCCTTTACTTAACATATTTTTACGAATATCCCCCCGTAAATTAAGTATATAAATACTCGAGAATTCTTCACTCAAACATTTTCGTAAGCCATCCGTGGAACGTGCATTAATAAAACCTGCATTGGTGACAAAACCAATAACGCCACAATCTTTTATGTGATCACTCGCCCAACGAATTGCACGAATATAACTGTCATAAAGTGATCGTAAATTAACGCTTTTAGATCGAGCTACATAAGTCTCATGGATATAATTATCTAATTTTGGATAACTGAGATTTTTCGCATTGTCGTTTTCACTTTTTTGCCCAACAGAATAGGGTGGGTTGCCAATAATGACACGAATATCTCGTTTTTCCTGACATTTACTGTTTTGCTTCATGCAAATCACTCATCTGATCTTTTCCCTGCTCATAAAGCTGGAATGTATCGGTTAAATAAATATCCTCAAATGGCACATAATCTCCACTCATAATGCTATGGTATGTGGCTTCAATATTAATGCCCGCGATATAGTATGCTAACGGTACTATTTCATTGGCATAAATCTCATGACGGAATTTATATTCCATCTCCTCTTTTTTAATCAGTCCAGATTGTAAAAGCCGTGTGATAAAAGTTCCCGTTCCCGTAAACGAGTCCATAATCTTAACACCGGGTGAACCAAGCGTTTTGCCGAATTCAGTTTGTAAGACCTCATTGACTGAATGAATAATAAAATCGACAACTTCAATGGGAGTGTAGACAATACCTAGTTTTTGAGCAGTGAGTGGAAATGCATAACGGAAAAACTTTTCATAAATCTCTAAAATCAATTTTTGCTTTTCTTGTGGATCGGTAAGTCCACAGGCCCGTAATTTTACACTATCGTAAAATTTTTCAAGATCTTTAGATTCTTGCTCAAAGTTAGCTTTCTTAAGCGCATCAAGCACACGTTGTATAGCACGTGACACAGGATTTTCACGAATAAATTGGTATTCTTCAAACAACACTTTAAACACAGGAAGCATGATAATATGCTGTGCAAGCATTTCAATCGCATCGCCTTCTGTGGTCGTGTTATTTAAATCATTACGCAATTTTGCTAAGAAACTGTCAAAGGCTTGCCGTACTTCAGTATCTGGCTCTGCTAAAATGTTTGTTAAGCGCGTGATATAATTTTGAGCAGTCTCAGCAAAGCGTTCAACTTGCTTTGCATGGGTATTTGACTTCACAGTTTAAGCTTTCTTTGTCGCACGCGTCGAAGATTTAGAAGTTTTTGCTTTTGGAGACTGTTTGTCAGATTTTATAGGTGTTTGTTCAACTTCTTCAGTAGTCTGTTCAGTATCTTGCGTATCTACATCTACAGAGACCTCTTGCTCATGAGACTCTTGTATAGAAACTTTTTGCTTACCAAGCTCTAGTTTTTCATCGACAGTTTGTTCAACTTCTTCAACGACCTGTGTAACCTCTTGAGTGTTTACATCTACAGAGACTTCTTGTTCATTAAGCTCTGGTTTTTCATTGACGGTTTGTGATAGCCATTGTTGATAAAGCTTAGCAGCACCAGCGCGTTTAAGACGACAGTAAACTTGATAAGAAACCTCAACAAATGGATTACTTTTTGTGGAAGGCTCAAAACGAACGATTCCTTTATTGTCACCAAGAACACACATAGGTCTTGTGATGACTACTTGTACTTTTTCCATGGGTTATTCCTTTGGAGAAACTGAGATATAAAAAAACCTCACTCTCAGGAGGGGAGGAGTGAGGCCAGTAAATCATAAAAAAATAGGAGTGACTGAATTTGATTTTTTAAATCAAAAAACCCTGCATTTGCAGGGCTTTTAAAACAACACCAACAAGAAAAAATTACATGATTCTGTAATTTTGGGCGCACAAAAACACGTGCAGTAGCGCTATTAAATACTATTTATATCCCCATGTCAACTAAAAAATCACAATCTGGTATTTTTTATTTCAATCAAACTAAATATGGTATTTGTTAAGTGTAAATGGTCGTAGAAGAAAAGTTGTAAATTTTCTCATTACATCTGATGACTCAAATATTAAGCTCATGACGTGCTGCCGTTGCTAAAAAGGCAGATCGTGTTAAGCCTCTTTCTTGTGCACAATCATCAATTGCACGCAAGAGCCCTCGTTCAATTGATATATTCATACGCACCACTTCTGAATCATTTTCAACAAATGGAACTTGTATTAAAAAAGCTCCTTCCGACAAAGCTATTTTGACAGTTTCTTTCTGTATCACTTCTTCAAATTTTAAAGGAGTTGGCAATTTATCCATTTCTTCGCAATATAGTTGAAGAGCTTCTGTTGCATTAGCAATAAGATTTTCTTCCTGATCGGCAGCAGAAAATAGTCCTTTAAAATCAGGAAACTGAACACCAAAAGCAGAATTTTCATCCTTGTGAACAAGAGCAAAAAATCTTTTCATTCTTCTTTTCCTTTTTTTAACCAGCCCGCTTGTTGTGCAATGGAACGCGCTGTACCAATTGGCAAGTCTTTTTTAGGATGGGGAACGATAATTACTTGACCATTTTTTTTAAATTTATGATGAGAACCTTTTACTTTAACAAGTTCAAAGCCGTCACACTTTAATTTTGCAATGATTTTTCGGCTATCTTGTTCCATTTTATATACTCATAATGTGTAAATATATACACATTTTATTAATTTTAAATCTGATGTCAATCCTTTTATTAAGGATCAAAATATTTGTGAAGAGCATTCAGAGCCATGCGTAGAGAGTTGACAAGATGTGGCAGTTGTTGGTCTTCAATAACCAGATGCTCTAATGCATCATGAAGATTATACCGACGATGCAGTCTCTGTGTTTCTCTGATAACCTCTTGCATCGCTTTATAGCGATCAGTTGTTACTTCAACCCACTTGTTCCTTTCGCTATCATCAGAAGATGTTGGCATTTCATCATAAATAGCCCCTGGTAATCCTTTCGCACACCGATAATTGTTTCGCACTTGAATATACTGCTGTGATGCATCGTACTGATCTTGATTAATCTTTTTTTCCAATAAATATAACCGCCCTACATAAGTGCCCATAAGTGGGTTTTTCGCATCTTGAATACTCGCTCCATAACGCTTGGCACGCATTTCAAGTGTCTGTTGATATGAAGACTTATCAGGCGTTTTTGCACACGAGATACGTCCATTGGGTTTTCTTATTTGACCTTCTATTCTAGGTCTTCCCCTTTTTTTGCGTTTCTTCATAAATTAACTTTCCTGATTAAAATGGGATTCTGTCATTCAAAGTCGTTTCTAAAGACTCTCGACCACCACTCTCCCATGCCATTGTTTGCTCTTGAGTAGCCATGTCAGGATCAGACTTTTGAGCACTATCAAGGATTTTTAACTCACCTTTATATTGCGGTAAGACAATTTCTGTTGTGTAGCGTGTTTGCCCATCTTTATCTTGCCATTTACGTGTTTGTAATTGACCTTCAATGTAAACTTTGGAACCTTTGTTGAGATACTGAAGCGCAATCTTTGCAAGATGCGGATTAAAAATCACAATAGAATGCCATTCTGTTTTATTTATTCTTTGAGAGGTTGTTTTATCTGTATAACTTTGAGAAGTGCCCATACGAAAATTTGCTACTTCTACTCCAGATGGCATTATTCTGCTGTCGGGATCGGCACCCAGATAGCCGATTAAAATTACTTTATTAAGCATGTTTGATATCTTTTCTAAGGAAAATAATTGAAATGAAATACGGATATGAAAAGCTGCTTTTACTATAGCACAACACAGTCCATTTTTCCAAAGAAAAAACAGCATAAATTATTGAAAATAAACAATTATTGTTGATTTTATCAGTGCATAAATACTTTTTTGTGATATAATTTCATTGGGTTGGTTCTAAGCAAAATATCAATCAGATACAGAAATAATACTATGAAAACAGTAAAAAGTAGGATTCTATTCAAACGGCAAAAACTATTGTTAGCTTTCCTTCAAGAATTCGGAGGACGCCTTTCAAGTATAGATTTTCAAAAGTACTTATTTTTATTTACGCAATGGGAAGAAAAACAAAGTTATGAGTTTGTGCCCTACAAATACGGATGTTTCTCTATTCAGCAATGTAAGTAAATTGCTAAACATACAAATATAAAACTTAACCTCTCCCCATTTTACAGGGGAAAGGTATGGTTATATTCTTTGTAATTAAGCAGCCTTTGCAACAGGGCTTTCTAAAACACGCTTGGCTTCTGTTGTAACTGATTTGTAATGTTCAAGCTCTTTTTCAAAACCATTTGCATCTAATAAACGTGTCATAATTATTTCTAAAATTTCACCAATACCTGAAGGTGATTTTAATAAATCACGAGAAAACAGTTCACGATCAAATTGTAATTGACTGTTTAATTTTTTTTCACATTCAATAAAATATCGACGGGCTTGACGTCCTTTATCATTACGTTCAACCATGGATAACTCTTTCGCCATGTCTAAGGTGAGATGGTATTCTTTGCGATTGTGACCACCTCTGCCTTTGCTCCCCAAAATAGGGGAGCAAACAAAGTCTTGATTTTCAACAAATTCATACTGATTAATGCGGTTTGTAATCCAAGTAGAAAAATCTTTTCCTACCTCTAAAAAAGCACACAACTCACGTGCGTTGACTGTCTGAACAGTTTCCTGATCAATCACTTGTTTTTTAATCTCTATAAGATTGTTCATAACGAACTCCTGTTTGTAACAAACGTTTTTCATTGACACTCAAAAAAAAGAGCGCCGGGCGCTGAAAAACACGGCAAACAGTCCGTCGTTATGCTTTCCCCATAAAGGGTATTGTATCGCATAACCACACCCGACAGGATCACTATACGCCACACGTATACAACGAGTCAAAGCCTTTAATGTGCAGAAAAAAGATTGTGTCGACAATCTATCCGCTGTTTGCTTAAGGTGTTTTTCAAGCACCTGATTTGCGTATATAAATGCTTCCGTGATTTTGTCAAGTCGTCCCTGTTATAAATGTAGCCCACTGTTCTAAGAGAGCATGTCGTTGTTCTAAAAAATCTGTTCGCATGTAAGCTTTTGTCACTGAACTACCAACTGAATGAGCAAGGACAGTTTCGGCAATCTCAAATGGTGTTGATGTTGTTTCTGCTATCCAATCTCGTAAGCTTGAGCGAAAACCGTGAGGACGATACTTTAAACCACAAAATTTCATATGTTTTGCCATGCTTGCATCAGAAATTGGGGTGCCTTTAAGACCAGAAAATAAGAAACCATTTTTTTCAAAAGAAAGAGCTTTTTCAATGACTCTCAAAGCTTCATTACTTAGCGGTACGCGAAAGTCTGAAACTTTGCCTACAATACCCTTCATATTTTCTTTTGGTATCGTCCATACATTTTTATCAATTTGCTCAAGACGCAAATATCGCAAGGGATATGACCGTACTCCAGTCAAAATTAGCAATTTTAGCGCTAAATTTGAAAGGAGGTCATCATTTAAGTTTTGATAAAAAGCCGGAACTTCCCGCCATGGCATAGCAGGAATATTTGTTGATATAGCGCGTGACTTTCCTAAAAGAGCGCGTGCTTTCATACAAGCTTGTAAATCAACATCCAAGCCAAGAGCGGCGGCATATTTTAAGCAAATATTGATACGGTTAAGTACTTTTCGCGCTGTATCTCCTTTTTTATGCCAAAGTGGAGCAAGAACATTACGAATAATATTCGCTGTTAATTTTTCTACAGGAAGGTTACCTATATGTGGAATAACGTGTAACTCTAGTGGAGAAAACCAACGACCATTTTTTCCTTCATTTTTTAACTCAGCTTTTTTACTTTCAAAAGCCGCTTGAGCAATTTCTTGAAAAACATTGCTTTGCTGTTTTAAAATGCTTTGTTCTCGAAATACAATAGGATCGTTGCCACCCTTAAGAATATCACTATAATGTTTAGCAAACTCGCGTGCTTCCTTTAAAGAAGTTTTTGTAACAGGACCAAGCCCCATTTCACGGCGTTTATTGCGGTATGTATAACGAAAAAACCAACCGCGTGTATTGTCTTTTCGAACATTTAACCATAAGCCTGCTCCATCACAATACTTACCCTGAGGAGATGTCTTTACAAACGATGCTGTTAACCTATGAATCGCCCTCATTTACCCCTCCTTTTCGACCACCTTTTTGACCACCTTTAATTTTTGATATCAGATTTTTTATTTAATCATTAATTTTCTTACTGAATCATAAAAAGCTATATACAGCAACACGTCTTTGCACATTTTTATGTGATTGGATTCTACTTGCTAAGGACTGATTCGCCCTCTGGGGGCACCATATGCCTTTTTTACCCCTATAACCCATTGATTTTATTGATATTTATTTAAGGTTAGGGATAAAATAATCAGGTTAGGGAATAGGATTTTGCAACTTACCCTTATAAATCACCTTTAACTTGTGTTAATAGGCTTCCATCCACAAGAACGTTTTCCGTTCTCATTATGCTTTAAAATGTCTCGTGCTAAGTTTGAACTGATTCCATCGTAGTCTTGCCTATCCAAATAAATTGGCATCCATCCTAGGCAAGAAACATAGTCATTCTTTACGCACCCACTCAGACAGATCAGAGCGTATATCCACATCACTTTTCTTGTTAACTTCATCTTCTACTTCAAACCGTGTTATAGCTATTTTTAAAGTTTTCTCAGTCCGTTTGCGTTGCTCAACTTTCTTTCCAAACCGAAAAACCTTAGCTAAAGTTACAAAAAAAGCGGCTAAAGTCGCCGCCACCATCAGTAAATATTTCTTTCCCCACCAAATCACAGCCGTTGCTCCCAAAAACGTTGAGCAACAAACGTAATACCAACACAAGCTGCTAAAACCATAATTGCCGCAAAAGCCCACTGAACTGGACCATTGCCAGCAAGTAATCCTCCAAGCCCCGAGAAAGACCCAATGACAGGCGCTAACATTTCTACTTTAAAAGCACTTGTTGATTCTTTTGCTTCTACAGCTTGATAATTAGAAGAAACATAAGCACTCGTTGCCCATAACCCCGCTTCAGCAGCACGCCGGTGAACTAAACCTTTCAAACGTTTGCCATCTGCCATTGTCCATTTTTGTAATTCAGCCGGTACAGCTTCATAATCCCCTTTATTAAGCTTTTTAAGCAAGGTAGAGCGTTGAAAAGCACTTACACCAACATTATAACAAAATGAAACCAGAGCCCCAAACTGTTCATCATTTAAATCAACGCAAACCTCTTTTTCTACTGCTGCTTCATATTTTTGCAAATCAGTTAAAAGTATAGTTTCAGCTTTTTGCTTGGTAATCGTCATACCTTCAACAACAAATGGCTTACCAGCTTTTCCGGTATGACCATATCCAATGGTCCAAACACCAGATGCATCTTGATAAGCGTTTAATCGCAAGCCTTCCCATTTTTTTAAACAATTCAAACAGTCTTTACTAATCCTTCGTGCCATTGTTTCATTCCATTTCTATAAATACACTTTAATTAATACAGCACCATCTCCCCCAGCACCGCTTGATGAAGATGTCGCATCTTTTCCGGGAAAATATCCACCGCCACCACCATAGTAACCAATACTTCCCTGTCCACCACGACCACCCCACATGCTATGACCCCCAAGTCCACTAGTACCATTATTACCGTTTTTCTCGCCTTTTCCACCTTTGCCACCCCCTGCCCCTCCACCTGCACCGCCATAAATACTGTCTCCACCACGTCCGCCTAAACCGCCTTTACCACCAATTCCTTGGTTACTATCACCACCGTCTCCTCCAATACCACCTCCGCCACCACCACCCCACATACTATTGCCTCCTTTACCACCCCAACCGCCTTCACCACCTAAACCAGCACCTACATCTCCTCCTTTACCACCCCAACCTCCAACACCGCCACCGTTATATATATTGTTTCCACCATCGCCACCTCCGCCGCCTTTACCACCATTCTCGCCACGCCCACCATCACCGCCTTTACCTCCATTACCGGCACTTTTTAAAAAATTATCGCCCCCTCTGCCACCACTGCCCCCACGCCCTCCAGTACTATTTTTACCGCTTTTGCCCCCTTTCCCCCATTACCACCAAATCCACCTATCCTACCAACTTCACCATTCTTGCCATCACCCCCAATACCACTTTGATCCTCTGCATCAGCTCCATCATCGCCCCTGGCACCATGAATACCACTAGGATCGTATCCGATAGAACCACCAGAAGCTGTAATAAACTGACCAACTTTTGTTTTTTCCCCAGCGAAACCGCTATTCTCAGCTGTTTTTCCACCCTTGCCGATAGTTACTTTACTGTTGCCAAGAAACTTTTTCCTTGTTCTCACATAAGTACAACACCCACCATTACCACCATGACGACCACTATCATCACCAGCATTACCACCACCCCAAGCCCATATTTCAAGCTCGGTGTCTCCAGTTGTCCCTTCTGGCCATGCAATTTCCCCACTTTCCGTCATGAAAATCTCAACAGGTTTGCTAACACCTACACCCACACTATTGCTGCTGCCCCCACTACTGCCGCCACTATTTGCTTTGATAGAAGCAACAAGATGAGCCGGTGATATCAGTGCATTTTCTGCTTTGATGCCATCAATCCAATCTTGCTTTTCAAGAGGGTGAATGAGATCAACTGCTTTTTGTGCTTTGTCTGCAGTCTCTTTTGCATCCACGGCAGTTTCTTGCGCCTTATCAGCTACTGTTTTTGCACTTGTCGCTGCTTCTTTTGCACTCTCTACAGCCACTTGTGCTTTATCAGCAGTGCTTTGCGCATCCTTTGCTGTGCTTAAAGCATCTGCTGCCGTTTCCTTTGCACTCTCTGCAGTGCTTTGCACCTTATCTACAGTTTCTTGTGCTTTATTGGCAGTGCTTTGTGCAGTATCAGCGGCTTTCTTTGCACTATTAGCTGTCGTTTGTGCAGCTACTGCCGCCTCTTTTGCAACCGCCGCCGTTTCTTTTGCACTCTCTGCGGCCACTTGTGCTTTATCTGCAGTCTCTTTAGCCTCACCTGCTGCATTGACCCCACATTGAGCTGTCGTTTGTGCTTGCTGTGCAACCTCTTCAATTTGATTAATCTTCGTAATCTGGATACGTTCTTGAGGCGTTAAGATAAGGTGTTTCTCCCCCTCTTTCATATGATCCATAGCAAAAACATCCTTTGCTATTTTATCTGGATCATAAACTGATTTTGACATCGCAAGAGATTTTGATAATGTAAAATGAGTGATAGTATCTTTAAGATCAGCAGGAGATATAGGATAATTGATATCCTCATCTGCCTTCTTCCATTTTTCTATTGTAGGGCACTCAGAACTTATCCATTGTAGCTTTACTCTTTCTTCTGCAGTCAAAATCTTCTTTGTATCACCTTCAACCATATTCTCCATAGAAAAGGCATCTGACATCACATTAGAAGGATCATAAATAGCAGCACTCATATCGCCAATTCCCAAAGGCGATAGCTTTATCCAGCCAGTACCCGATAGAACTGTATTCTCACTAGGATCCCCACTTGTGCTTATATCATTAACTGTAACCGTATCTTTATAAGCAAGTGCCCCAACATCTCTTTTTGCAACGGCCTCATCAGCTTTCTTTCCTTGAGCAGCAGTCGCAAAATAACCCATAGAATAAGCCGCTGCACTCCCCAATGAAGAGGGTGCAACAACTTTATTGTCTAAAATACCTTCTTTGACTTCCTTATTTGTCGCTGGCTCAATTTCAAACTTGTGTGTGTGATAGGGAATAGGCATCGCTTTGAATTCCTTAATTTGTATCTTCGGGATGTGTTAGATTGACAAGTTGCAAACGCAATTCATCAACGGCTTCTTGCAAAGTCTCAATGCGTTGCTCTGTCTCTTTTTGGTAAGCTGTAAAAACATTCAAAAGATCATGCTGAATATCGTCTTTGACCTTATCAAGAACCTTATTTAATGGCGCATGAACTAATTTATGACTTGCATAAAAAAGAACACGAATCTGCCCTGTGTCGGCAATCTCATCAATTGCCGAGGGATTATTGATCATCTTTAAAAAACCTTTATGATTTTATGGCGTAAACAACCGTTGTATTAATAGGGCGTGTTTCTGCTCCACCTGTTGAATAAATCGTTGCACTATGCGTATGTGCACCTGCTGAGGCTGTATTTGCTCTTATATTTTGGCTATAAAAGGCAGGGTTTCTTCCACCAATAGGACTGCCAGGTCTTCTTAACGCCTCATACTGATACTGGTGTACATGCGCCCCTGACATTTCAATGGTGCAGCCATGTGTATGCGTTTTCAAGCTATCTTGCTGCTTTTCAGCAAATTTTCTACCCTGATCTACACCACGCCCATTATCAAAACCACGTAAAAACATCCCCCTAAAATCGGGTACTCTAAAAGTAGTATCGCTATCTGCTCCCCAATATATATCTATTGCCTTGAACAACCGAGGATATTTCTTGCGCTCATAGCTTGCACCATCACACAAAAGCCAACCACCTGGCACTTCTTTCATTGCAAATGTCGCAATAAACCCAGCTGGAAAAATTTCTATCTTAGGAGGTGTTTTTGGGGTTGGGTTTAATAAATACCAACCATCAAGACTTCTTGTTAGTGTGTTGTTATTATAGACCAGTTCATAAATGCCATCTTTTTGCAGTTCACCACCTTCTAAAGGCATAACACCTGCATCGGTCATCTTATAAACAGGCTTCTCACTCAAACGATTGACGGTTATTGTTGTCGCACCAACATTTGTGTCGCTTGCCTTAAAACGTATAAAGATATCATTCTTATATTCCGTGATAGGAGAAACTGTATTGAGTGTAATTGATGTCGTCTTTTCTTGACTGTTGACGACAAACTTTGCTTCAATACTCCCGCCATTATCTGCAAGATATTCTCGTATACGCTGCATCATAGCACGTGCACTATTATTAACAGAACTGGGCGGCTGACCTTGTGCCCAATTAATAATATCATCTGAGTGTGCGTTTGTATCCGCTGTCAGTGACCAATCATAAATATCAGACATTATAAACTCCTGCCCTTGTTAAGAACTCTTTGCGCAATTGATCTCCTCTTTGTCGACCATTTAAAGAAGAAACAGGTTGACGTCGTGACGGGTCAATCAAAGGCGTTAGATCTGCAGGGCGTGCCCCTGCTTGTGAAAACACAGGCTGCTGCATCATGTGATTTTGTGCCATCTGTATCTGTTGATCATAATTTTGCGCATTCTCTTTGATTAACTGCGTTAAACCATCCACGCCTTTTTTTAGAAAATCAGTACGTGCAACATTTTCAGGAGGCACCATTTGAGGATACATTGCCATATTCTGTGCAACCAATTGATCACCCTGCATTACATTTTGAAGCCTTTGCATGCCACGTGGTGGAACCGCTTGCCTATAACCTTGCTCAGGCTGTGCTGTTTTATTGTACAGCTGATAAACATGATTCATAAAATCACCTGCTGTTGCACCAGGGCGGCCACCATTAAGGGCTATTGCCTGGGGGGTTAACAGCTGGCTTGCTGGTGCATTTGGGTTTTTAATAAGCCTTGCAGCCCCCGCTGGCCCTTGTTGATGTGCTAAATAAAGTTCAGCTTCTGAAGGTGCTCTTCCCAAAGCTGTTTGCAAATAACGGATATTGTCTTTGGTAAACCGTGCCATCGCATCAATCGATTGAAGTGGATCAAACTTGTTATCCAACTTATATTGGCGTGCTGTTGAATCTAAAAATTGATAAAGCCCACCTGCACTACTGTTCTTATTTCTTGCATTGGGATCACCACCACTTTCTATCATCGCCACGCGTTTAAGAAAGCTTTCGGGTAAATCATACCTTTGTGCCGCCTGGGAGATGGCACTGTGAACATCAGGATGAAAATTAATCATTAATTTTTAAGCCCTCTAATATAGCTGCCCGTCGATAGAACATTAAGCAAATTGATGAACTTTACAAATTCTTCTTGTGTGATTAAACGCTTCTGTTCTGCTTTACGAAACTTGTTAATTAACTCAACAGATTTTTGTCTCGATAACCTAACATCCCCACGTTCATGGGCTGTTATGAGTTCTGCAATATCTCTCTCGACATTTCTATCGATTGACGACACTCCACGCTTGACTGACCCTGTAAAAAAATTCATTATTGTAGTACGAAGGCTAGACTTACTTACATTATCAAGTGCTTCTCCTGCCTTTGATCCGAGCTCACCCTCGTTCCTTGGAAGGCGAGCAAATAACTCTGATCTCTCAACCTCTGGCCGTAAAGCTTTCACCATTTGGTTTGCTTTATCCTTACCATAAATGAGCCGTAATTTCTCTTGTCCACTTTGCGTATTAAACAAATTGGAAAGACTATTCTCAGGGCTTTGTACATTGGCTGCTGCATGTTCTATCTGTGAACGTGCACCTTTTCTAAACGCATCCAGTTCTTTAGATTCCAAGCCTGAAAGCTGATTTTTGATCATATCAAGCGTAACATTCTTATCAAACGCTTTTTCACCTTGAGATAAGGCGCTGCCAAGAGTGCGCTCATCATGGTAAAACTTTCTTGCTTGGGTATAATGTGGAGATGACGTATCTAAAACACGAAGAAGACGTTCCTTCACATTCATCAAATCTGCAGCATGTGTTTGATTATCTTCTCTGAGAGCTAATTTAATCTGATTATCTATGTCCCCCTTTATTCTGTGCAAAATCTGCATACTCATTTCTGGATTTTTACGATTTGCTATAACTGTTTCATCTCCCACGTTTAACAAGCCCGCAATTGCTTTTTTACGTGCGTCATTAAATGCAGGACTTTCTTCTAAAAGCTGTAAATCTTTCATAACAGACTCTGCAATGGGTGCAGTAAATGCCTTTTCATAGAGCGGTTCAGCCTCTCTTTTTGCGGTGTTAATAATGTCTTGCTTTAAATCAAGTGTATTAACTTTCTTACCGAGTGTTTCATTTAGTCTTTCCCTTACACGTTGAGTACTTTCAGCTTGCCTAGCTCCTAAACGATTGCTCATTATTGAATGTGTAGGATAGTCTTTTTTTGCCTCTCTTAAAGCCCGTGCAGCAAGCTGATCACTTAAATCAATGATCATTGAATCAGAGCCTTTCCACTTTAAAGCCTTGTCAAGATCATGAATACCTGCATTGTCTAAAGCACGACTTATCTCTTTAAGCGCTTTGTTGCTTATTTGAACTTCACCTGGTTGACTTCCACGAACCCATTTTGGAAGCGTTTTTTTAACAAAAGAAGTCGTTGCACTAGCTGGTTTTGTGACAAGAGGCGCTGCTGCTGATAGAGCAAAGGGTGTAAGACCACCAAATGCCCCACCAAATCCAGTAGTTACTATAGTATTCCCCCAACCTTCCCCTTCACCACTTCCTGCTATAGCTCCATAGATTCCACCGATTTTTGCTGCGCGTATTGTATTAAACTTTGCTACGGCTTTCTTTGCAGCTGCTTCCCCTGCAAGTTTTGCTTCTGCCCGTGTGGCTCCTTGCGCTAATGCAGAATGAAATGCTTTTGCCTCTGCTCTACTTACATAATCTGCAGCTGCACCTGAAGTTCTTGTGGCTGCCTTATTTACAGGACTCATTACAGCTTTACCTACAGCTTTTGCTGCTGTAGGAGTAGCACGTATAGCACCGGGAATAGCACGTCCAGTAGCAAGTGCACCACGTCCAACAGCAGCAGGAGCAGCACGCATAGCAGCGGGAACAGCGCGTACAGCTGAAGGCATAGCGCGCATAGCAGCAGGAGCACCACGTATAGCACCAGCTATACCTCGTCCAATAGCAGGAGCAGCACGTCCAGCAGCAAGCGCACCACGTGCAACAGCAGCACCACCTGCTGCAACAGGGCCTGCAACTATTGCAGGAACTAGGGCTGCCACACCACCAGCTAAATTACCGGCGAAATAAGCATAAGGATGCTCTTTAGCCAACAACTTTTGATAGTCACGCCGTCTCTTCACTCCGTCGTCATATGTTTCTTTTCCAAAAAGTGCTCCTATTTCATCATCATAGCCCAAAGTCGCTCCGTGAACTGTCCCCCATCCCAAAGCCTCCATAGTACTCGTTTTAGGACTATCTTCTTGTGTCGTTGGTTTATTATTGTTTGTGATAGAACCATTTTGTCTTGCTTTAGCAAGTAATTCTTTATTCCTTGAGAAAATCTCTCGGAGCTGTTCTGGGGTAAAGTCACTTATATGACCAAGAACAGGAGAATTATTATAGTCTGTGTCAAGCAATCGTTTATCAACTAATCGCTTATCAAAAGGAGGGGGAGATGAAATTTTATTTTTTTTTGCTTTCTCAAGCAACTCCTTATTTTTTGAGAAAATCTCTCGGAGTTGTTCTGGAGTAAAGTCACTTATATGACCAAGAACTTCAGCATTATTATAGTTTGTATCAAGCAATCGCTTATCAACTAATCGCTTATCAAAAGGCTTTTCGTTTGTCATGGGTTGTCTTAACTCAGCCATTGCTTTGTTTCCTTCTAACGCGATTGTCACTATCAAGGAATGCATAACCTTCTGGTAACGTATCAAATTGCGTATATTCCGTCACACGTGGCTGCTCATCTTGCGTCTGTTGCGCCTTATCTTGATTTTTATAAGCTTCAATTCCGTATGCTTCTTGAACAAGTTCAGGTGATACTTCTCCTTCACTAAAAAGAAGTATCCGCGTTGCTTTATTGGCTTTCTTGTAAGTATCAATAATCGTTTGGAAAGATTCTTTCATCTGCTCAGGTGAAAGGTCTTGTTCTAAAGCAGCTATAGAGTTCTGCAGTGCCATAAATTCAACGTTAGATAAGTTCCCAAAGCCTGATGCTCCATTTGGCGCAAGATCTTTCATTTGCATCAATCTATCAATTGCAATGTTTGCTTTAATAACATTAAGCATAGACTTAAATTGAGAAGCAGGTGTTCCTGGTATGAGCGATTCCCAATAACCCAAAAAACCAACAATGCTATGATTTTTATCCAATTTTTCCTGTAATTTTTCTACCATTCCAATGAACTGTTCTGCTTTAAAAGATTTGTTTGCAAATTCTACTTTTTTCTTGTTCTCTTCATCTATTCTTTTACGCTCTGCATCACTTCCTGGAATAAGTACAGAACGTATGTTGCCATTTTCATCTTTAACATACATATGTCCAAGCTCAGGCCTTGAAAGCATATTGTTAGGATCATCTGTTCTTTGTGTTCCCTTGAGAGGTTCAATCTTGCCCGTCTGTGTTGATATTTGGTAAGCCATATCACCGGGCAAGCCGTGCGCTTCCTTTTCTTCGGGTGTGAGTATTCTATACCCCTCCTGAAGGCCAGTAGGGCTTAACGTATCGCTCATGATTTTCGTAGCAAGATCAGGGTTTTGTGCAATTGCTTGCGCCTCTTGATCACTATATCCTTTGGATTGTAAAACTTTTAAAATTTGCTGACGTTGAGCCCGCTCACTATTGCCCTGGCGCAATTTAAGTGCTGCATTTGAAAAGCTCTCTTGAGGTGTTTGCCCCGAAGCAAGACCAGCAAAAGAATCCATTAAACGCTCTGAAAATTCCGAGTTCTTAAAACGATCCCATAAACCGCTCGCACTGTATTTATCATGCGCCTGTGTATCTCCATTGCCCCCCACTAACCTTTGGAAAAAATCTTCTGCTTCACCATTTACAGCTTGCTCTGGCTTATCATTTGCTTGTAAAGCCCCTTCCTCACTCAAAGCCTCCTCTTCATTCAAAGGCGCATCACCCTGCAATTGCTCTGGGGCAGGTCCTCCTCTGTTGAGCTCAGCAATATAATTCATTGCATCCTTTTGCTGTTGCTCTGCTTCATCTTGTGAAGGCATATCAATAGGAGAAACAAATTCAGATTGGGGCGCCAACGACACAGCATTCTCTAAAGAATTGCCTTGATAGAGTTGGGGTGTATTGTTTGTTTTGATTGAGTAATCTGATAAAGGAGGCATCTGACTTTTTAAATCTGTAACAGATACAATTAAATCTTTAAGCCCTTTTTTACCCGTTTCTTCAGGTTCATCATAAACGCCTCGAATAAGATCCTGAAGAGTGGCCTTTTGTCGATTATAACGCCTGTCTTGTTTATTGATATGCTTAAGGAACGGGTCAGAACGAGCAAAAAAATGCATAAACCCTTTATTATTGCGGCCATTTTCTTGACCCAAAGGTGGATCTAACTCATCAAATCTAGACATTAAGCAACCCTTTCCATATTAAAACCAAGCTTGCTATAATCAACATGCAAAAGGCCGGTGACAGTATTTAAGAAAACAGCCTCAGGATTTGTTGCAAGAATATCTTGCGCCATTACCCCTCGATAGCGTTTAGAGCACCCTTTGTAATTATAGTCATAGAGCTTGTGTCCATCTCTATACCCAACTTCAACAATGTTCTCTTTTGCTCTTCGATCACTTAACCCCGGCATTCCACCAAAAATACCCCCAATACCTCCAATAGTTGCCCATGGATTGTTTGGAACAAGTGTTGTCGATTGCCCTGTTTGTGTACCGTAATTGCCAGAAACAGCCCCTCCTGCGGCCAGTAACTTACTTAACTGATCCCATTCAAGATTATTCTGCTGCTCCCATTTTTCCCGCTCTGCATCAAGTTTCTGCTGATTATTGGCATCAATCAAACTGCCTCCCGCAAGCGCATTTATATTCGCCTGACCTTGACCTTGGAAGAAATTCGATGCCCCTGCAAGCTGGTTTTGGTTAGCCTGGTCAATCAAACTATTGGCAGCCATCATATTGTTGACATCTTGGTTATATTGCTGTGCCATCGCTTGGGTTGCAATACCCCCCAATTCATTGGCAAGAACACCCGTATGTGCCCCTGAACCATAACGCCCTGCCCCTGACATTGAACTGTTAATAGAGTTCGCCGTATTGTTTAAGGTGTTTTGAAGGGCTTCATTAAAATAAGGGTTAGCGCCTATTTGCGCCCCAGAAGCCATGTTGCTTAAATTTTGACTTGCTGCATTTGGTCCCGTGGCAAGCCCATTTAAATAGCTGTTATTATAGCTTTGAGCCGTGTTGTTAAGCCCTGTAATCGCACCCAATGTCTGATCACTCAAATTGGTAACACGATCCCCCTGATAAACCTCCTTCCCACTGCCACTATTGTAAAGATTCATCGCATCATTGGCACCAAGCTCAAAAATACCTTGTGCCCACGCAGGAGGTGCATTTGTCTGTGTCGTGTTTTGTGTCACCTTTGGTTTTTTATTTTTTCCCATGTTAAAGCTGCTTTCTATATTCTAAAAGATTAACGCAGTAGCCATGCGCTTTAAGAGATCTCTCCCATCCACGCCGGCCTATGATGATAAGCTCGTCTGCCCCTTGTTCTTTGTAATAGTCCTCAATATGTGGAATAATCTGACTTAAATGCTGCCCACCTGTTCCACCAAGCGTCACAATAACCGCACGCTTTACCCCTGTAATAAGATGATCCAATTGTGTAGTGATATGAGCCATAAAATTTTCGTGCTCATCAACGATAATCCAAAGAAGCTTTTCCCCTTTTAAAATATCGCTCAAAAGTGTCTCAAGATCATAATCATCGGGAAACTTATCAATAAAATAAGCAATCGATTTTAAGATATTACGCCAATAAGGTGCTATTTGTTCAGCACTCCATTGCTGTGTGTTATAAACTTTCAAATTCATCTGATACCTGCAGGTTTGAGCGTTACTTCAAAACCTGTCATATGCGTCCATGGTGTGCCTTCTGGTATTCTCAGACGCAACCCATGATAACGCGCTCGTGAGCGAATATTATACATCCCGTGATTATAGCCCGCATAACGTTCGTCTGCCCAATGAAACCGATTGTCATCATCCAGAATAAAAGCAGCCCCAACACTTAACAAACCCTCTGTTGTATCGGCTTGAACAAAAGCCTCACTCATCAGGTTGATCTGTCTTGTCGTATTACCCATCGTCTGTGAGGTAATCACCGCTTCCATCGGCGGGCCAGCAAAAAGCCCAAATCTATTGTCTTGATTAAACGCTCCTAAGACAGGGGCACCATTTTGCCATATCTTACTATCAAGAGAAGCGGGCAAATCTATCAAACGGTTAGAGACTTCATCGAGACCTTCTAAGGTATACCCCACTGCAAATAAGGGAAATAAGAAAAGATCATGCCCCTTGATGACACTCCATGTTTGCAAGATCCAATCATACACATAAATATGCATTCCAGCGATATCGTCATTGATCGAAAAGTATACCCGTGAATAAACTGGATCAATGCACGCGTGCATGTCATCAATAGAAAAGTTATGATAAAGTGTAAAAACCGTTTTATCGACTTTACCAAAACCAATAGGCAGCATCTCTCCTTCATTATTGATCTGGTAAAACCCATCATCAGCGACAAAGAAAGTATGTTCCCCACGGCTTGCAATGGCTGTGCTGCTTTTGGCTCCTATTTTATCCTTTACTTTCGTAAAACTAAATATAATCTTCGAGCCTGGTACAAATGTCGCATGGTAAATAGAAGATCGCATAAAAATAAATGGGTTGGTTGCTTGTGTTGAACCTTGAACATATTCACCATCTGGAAAATTTTGATAATCACAGCTGTTTTCCCCAACAGTCCAAAACTGCGCATCATTTAACCCTGACCAATGCACACGGTTTGGATAATCTGTAAGCTTCATCAAACAAACAAAATCACCCCAAACACGCACAATACCAGCCCGTGGAGGCTCCCCTCCCAAATCATCAAACCTCTCATCCTTTTTTAAAGAAAGCACCTGTGGTGCATCATTACTATTAACAGCAATGATATAATCCCCAAAAGAAGCAAATGACCAAGGTGCTGTCTCATTGGCATGATAGAGCGTATCAGGCTTGCTGATATCTTTCCATCCACGCGTACTATTATCAAACGCGTAAAGCTTGGTTGGTGAACCCACAATGATACGCACACCACCTGATGAGCGTACAGCATACACGCCTAAGATCTCATCGGGAAATGGTTCTGAAATAGGTGCAACCGTTGGAAAGGGAATATAAGCCTGAGGGGCAGGCAAAACATTCACAATCTCATTCGAATAGCCACTGTTTATAAATGCAGTGTCTGGTCTAAATTCAGCAATAGGGATAAAAGTCATCAGAAATCCGTGTGTTGAATCTGTGCAAAGTTTTTACGCCGTGAGGTCTCAATTTGAAGCGCGTTTAACTGCTCTTGAAACATCGCAAGGGCTGTTGCTGCCATCTGTGGTTCTTTGAGTATATTGGCATATAACTCATATTTTGCGCGGGTTTTGATAAGCTCATAAGCTTCCAAAAACCATACAGATGCTTGCCTCGCATTCTCAATAGTTTTAACCCGTATAGGATCAAGAATAAGCCTGATAGAATAAACATTATCGGGTGTTGGATAGAAAACAAGCCTTTGTGCAAAATAAGCATAGCGTGTGGGCAAACCACGATGAGCCTCATCAAACCCTTCAATCTCCATCGGATCTACCCGCAAAAGCTTTGACTTGCTATGATTATTCCCATCAATATAAGCATCAATAATCTGAATAGCTCCACTGATTGAAGGGTGAGCCTCATCTCCATATCGGCTTTTGCCTTGCAATGTGGTTAAAACAACCTCACGGCTTTCATTAAAATAAAAGGGAAACCGTTCACAAAAACGAATAGCTGAAAATATCACCTTTTGTACTTGGTCAACATATTCATTGGTTTGATCATCAATCTCATCTTGAATATCATCGACCATCTGAATGAAATTTTGATCATGAGGAACTATCTCTCCTTTTATCTCAAGGGGACCGCCTGTATGAATCGTAATAGCCATCAATAATATTCCCAACATTTAAAAAGGAGGGAGCGTAAGGAACAAACGCCCCCTTCTTTTAACGATTTGTGTAAAACTCAACAATGATCTCAGCATCCCCTTTGGAGCTTTTCTTGTCTCGTGTAACATAAATCGTATTTTCAAACTGAAGGGGAACGCTGCGTGCTTTTAAAGGCAATTCAACCTCTTTAACACCTTCCGCTTCAAGCACTTGTGTCCCATAATCACTGTCCCCTGGTTTTTTGCCAATCGTTGCAGTGGCCCCTTCAAAATCTGTCAGTGTATAAACAGTAATGCTTTTAATCAAAGCACCCCGTGGTAAAACACCAACCGATGTGGTAAGCCCTGTGTCACTTGCTTGTATACGTGAGCGAAAAAAGCTCACTTGTTGTGTATGAATATCACGCCCCTGCAAAACAGGTGGCATGCCCTCATCCGTTGTTTGTGTAAAATCAACAAATGTCTGTGTCATAAGACGTTGTTTTGTCATAATTAAATCCTACTCATTTCATTGATGTTTATACGTTATCTTCAGCAAAAGATGGAATGACAATGGTGCCAAAGTCTTGTGCTCCCTGATTAGAATAGGGTAAAGCGTAGCGTGGCTTTTTCATGCCAATAAGAGTCTTAGCAGCCACACCAAACTCACGTTCATAATCAAACATCTCTTCCACTAATTTATAGCGTGTTGCTCCATTGCCTTTCGCTCCACCATTAAAACGCCCATAAGCCATGATGATACTTTGTGCACCAAGCAAAACAGCACGCCGAACAGACAAAACAGGCTCTTTGGTCTTTGAATCAACACCATTGGGCACATGTTCAGATTCACGCAAAACAACACCATTATACATCCCTAATGATCCATCAAAAATGGGGTTTTTAGAGCGGCTTCCATTAAAAACTGCCTTGGTAATGTCAAGCCACTGACCAGGATCTGTATTGGTGCGCAATTGGGTCACCTGTATTGGGTGAAGATACATCACATAGACACTGTCTCCATTGATACGCACCGGTCTAATCTTAGGATTAGCCAGTTTTGCACGCTGCACAGCTTGATCAATCAATTTGAGATTAAACACATCCTCTTTCGCAAGCGTCTCATCCGTTTTTTTCTGACCTGGGCGAATAACACGCTTACTGCTTGGCTCTAAAGGTTCATTAAAACCATAATGCACAGGCTTAAGCGTTACGGTATGCCCTTCAAACTTCATCCATGGTGCTGTATAGCCTGCAGCCTGAATAAAGAACATCATGCTTAAACGGTCTGCATACCAATCAACAAGTCCATCCTTTGCTTCATTACGCAAGTTAAACAAAACACGTTGCTGATCAATCGATCCTTCATTTTTAACACGTACAGCATGAGAAAGCTCATTAATGCGTATCTTATCACTCATAAACTGAAGTGCTTCCTCATTGCCTTCCAGCGTTTGGCCCTCGCTAACACCATCACCCATAAGCTGAACACGCAATCCCATGGTGATTGAATCACCCGCTGATTTTCCTGATTCATCCTGAACTTGGATGACACTATTTTTGTTTGTCCCCATAAGCGGTGCAATAGACAACGCTTTTGAGGTCTCTGTATTGAGCATCTTAGCCCAAGCGCTAACCGCTAATGGGTCATTGATCGTTATTTGTGTTGTCGCCATTTTTTAAAATGCCTTTCTTCGTATTGTTTAAAAAATTGCCGCAAAAAGTACGGCATAACCAAGCACCATCACTTGGTTATCTCTGATGAGCTAAGATGCATGTCCTTCACATCCCGCTCATAATTTGTTCAAATTTCCCAGGATTTTTCTCAACCCATGCTGCAAACTCAGCTTCCGGCATGGAAGAAAGTGTTTTTACATCAACACCCCCTGTTGGAGCTTGCCCCCCACGGGCTGTCAATGTACGTGCTGCTGTTGTGCGTTCTTGAAGAGCACTCACATCATCTCTCATCTGTGGGCCAGAGTATCCAGACTTCTTTGCTTTTTGCACAAGAAACTCCACAGGGTTAATACCTGCCCTTTGACACTGCTTACATATATCACGCAATTGAGTGCCAAGTTGTTCTTGCCTTACCGCAGGGTCATTAAGTTGCGGATACAGATTGGCATTTTCTTTCAAATCATTGTCTGCATACTCATAAAGATAATCCATCATGCTATCTAAGTCAGGGTATTTATCTTGAACCTGTGCCTTGGCTGCTTCAAAATAATCCCCTAATTGCTGACGCTCATAGTGCTCTTGATTGACGCGCTCTTGTTGCTCTCTTATCGATGAAAACTCATGAAGCAATCTTTGCTGTTCTTGCACCTTCTGACTAAGCCATGCCATATGCGCCTTGGGATCCTTTTCCAAAGAAGGAACATTTTCATCAGAACGGCGCGTAATTTCTTGCTGCATGGTGGCATATTTTTGTGCCATCTCCAGTGCAAGCTCACGAGCCTCAGCAGCATCTTGCTCCGCTTTTTGACGCGCTTGGCGCTCTTGCTCTACAACACCGTAATCAGGCTTTTCAGACTCTTGCTCACCAGCATCATCATTTAACGGCTCTTGAGAAACCTCTTCTCCTGGCTGCTCAGATGCCTCATCTAGCCCACCTGTGTCATTTGCTCCATCTGTTTTAACATCTTGCTCAGGTTCATCCACTTGCACGCTTTCAATAGAATAATCGCCAACAGGAGAATTGCTTGCAAATTGTTCATCATAAAGGGCTTGTTCTTCAGGGGTTAATTTTTCTTCCATTGTTTCGTTCCTTTTCGTTTAAGTTTTGCCTCTGATGGTTGCTGCTCGATAACCTTCAAGCTCTATTTGTAATGCTCTGATCTGCATCTCTCGCTGGGTTATCTCATTTCTTGCTCTTTGCTGTTCAAGCTGCATACGCGCTTGTTCTTGCTTTAAGAAAAGCTCAATATTCTTTTGCTGCAGTGCCATTTGTTTGCTTTGGGCATCCAGTTGATTGAGCACGCCTTTCGCCTGAGTTTCTTGTTGAATGGCTGCAACTTTTGCTTGTTGCTCGGGGCTTAATTGTGGCCCTTGGTTTTGCATCATCATCTGCTGTTGTTGCTGTTGCATTTGCGCTTGCTGGGCTTTAGCCGTTAAACTGGCTACAAGAGTTGCTGGCAATGGCGAGAGTTTCAAAAGATCGGGGATCATATCAGGCGTTAAGAAATTCCCGAGCAACGGCAACATCTGAGTAACCGCTGCAAAGGTTCTTTCTTTCTCATTCGGACTGGTTGGTGAATCATCAACGATAATGTCATACTCAAGGGTGGTGACAGCCTCACGCGTTAAGGGTACATACTCAGCCTTCTCTGGTCCAGAAATGCGCACCAAACGACCATCGGAAAGATAGGTTTGAATCAGATAAAGAATGATCTTTCCTTGTCGGCACCGATACAGCTTTAAATTATCAAATAAACCTGCAAGCAAATTGAGTGTTGACTGGCGACGTGTATTCTCCAACACATTCGCCTGATTAACCTCCCTTGTTCCTATAAACTCAGCAGATAAACCTGTCACATGTGTAAGCGCCTCACAGGCCTCATTAAACAGCTGAAAGAAACCATTAGGAAACTCTGCACGTGGTTTAGACTGTATCATTCCACGAGTTAAAGCACCACTTTTAAGCCATGTGATTGTATCAGCCTTTGCCCAGCTCTCCACGGCCTGGCGCTCATCATCAAAAGCACCTCGTTCAGCCATAATCCCACCTTTAGCCTGGCTATTGAGGATATACATCACCTGACTAAAATATTTATTCGACCATTTTTGTGGGTCTTTCGCCGGCCTCACAATGCCATAAAACTGGTTTTTAAGCTTATCCAACGTGCCTGTAATGCACTCCCATCCAAGTTGCCCATCAGGCGCTAATGGTCTGTCAGGCTTGCCTAAAAGACGACGCCCTAAAAAAGCACGCTTAACCACCTTTTTATGAAAGCTCGCTCCTTGGATTTGCGGCACAAGCATTTGCAGTTGTTCAAACTCTTGGGCACTATAATCACGCATCTGTCCTGTTTGAAGATCAGGTGCTTTGTAATAGGTCTCATGTTCAAACCAACGACACTCAACAAGCGTGACATAGCGTTTCCTTGAAACGGCATCTATCCTATTATTGTCATCACTATAAGCATCAAGGGAAACATGATAATCTTCAAGATCGGTTGTGTTATCGACAGCCCAATCAGCATTCAGATCTTCACTGGCCACATTGGGAAACAAGCTTTTTGCATCCTCAATGGGCTTGCGATCAACATACCACATACGCTGTGCATCAACCAGATTAGGCCTTACAGCATTCACATCCCACACCATCTTGAGTGGATCTAAGCGTCTTACTGTGGGTTTACCTTCAGGGTTTTCTTCATAATCAAGCCGTGTATCTGTCCACCCCATACCGCAAATGACCATATCTTGAAAGGCATCGGAATCGGCATATTCAGCTTCAGCTTCATCACGAAACCATTCTGCTGCTCCGGTGAGTAATTCATTGGATATCGCTGCACCAACTTGTCTTGGTTGAAACTGCACTTCCCGTTTATTGTTACGCTCTGCTCCAACAATGGCATTCACCAAAGGAGCAATACGGTTAAACGTCATCACAGGGCGCCGCTGTGCCTTTAAAACAGCTAAATCTTCTTCTGCCCATTGACGTCCATTATAAAAGTCAAAGTCTTCACGCGCTTGCTCACGCCATTCATTGGCATGCTCTATATCTTCTGCATACCAAGACTTAAGACGTCTATAAAGCGCATCATCATCAAGACTTGTCGTCTTTTGTACATCGTTTTCTAAAATGCCATCCATGATGCCGTTTCTCTTTCTGTCGCGCTATAACGCTCTGGTTTTGATGGAGTACGTGGTGCTTCATAAACAGTGCACATCAAACCAAAGGCATCGGCTCCATGACTTGCCCAGTCATGTTCAGCACCCAAACCAATGGCGCGCTTTTCATCCCATTTTTCGTGATACCAATTTAACGCCTTACGGCCAGCAACCGTTGTTTCTTCATGAAACCAAACACAAGGTAAAATACGACGCACCGCTTCAATGCGCATCTTAACAGCCCCTGCTCCTTGATTGGGCACAACCTGTGTGTCAAAACCAGCCTCATTTAAAGCACTCTCAAAGCTCACATTATAAACACGGTCTCTTGTCGCCCCATCATGAGGAAGCACCATCACTGCCTTGTCATAACCATTATGACGCAACCATCCTATATGCTCCGATAAGGGTTGACCTTGTGCTTCATAATAATCAAGCACCCTGATCTCTCTTCCCACAAACTGTGCAATCCATATAGCCGTTGCGTCAGCTTTAGCTCCAGTGCCCCCAATATCCCAAAAAGCACGAATGGGCATTAAAGGATCACGTGCAACATGCCCTATGCGCCCCTCTTGCTCTGCTGCTAACATCTCCTTTTGAAAATAAGCCCCTTGCACAGCTTTAAGATAATCACCCTCCCAAATATGCTTATAGCTCTCAGGACGGTTTTGAAGATCATCAAGACGTACTCTTTGCAGCTTTTGGGGAAACAAAGGATTATCAGACCAGTTAACTTCTACTCCTTTAATGTTTTCGTCCTTTGTAAAACGAAAGCGTCTTTCAACAGGTGCATTCTCACGCAACGGATTCCACGTCACCCAAAGCTCTGCACGCCAGCCCTCTCCTTCTTCCCGCAATGTCGGTATCAGTGTTTGCCAAGCCGTTTCTGTCACAGGTTCAGCTTCATCAACCCAACAAAGCAAAATACGTCCCATCGACTTAATGCTCGCAATATTGCGATCTAGCCCCGAAAACTGAAAAGATATACGTCCATCTTTCGACTTAATGGACGACTCTCCAACGTTGTAATAATCCTTTAAAAAATCATAAGTCTCAATCGCTCGTTTAATCTCTTGCAATGAACTCTCAGCAAGCGAATTTTGAAACTGGCGAGCACAAAGGATAATCCCTGATATCCCACCCATACCATATTCATAGCCCTTTAAGGCCGCCATTAAGGCAAAGGACCTTGTCTTTCCTGATCCTCGCCCTCCCCACGCAGCACGCACATCAGCAGCTCCTTGAAACAAGGGGATTAATTTCTCGATGATCACAACTTGAGCTGTAGCCATCTCAATTACCCTTAAACAGCATCTTTGTCCTTGATAACAGGTGCTACAATCTCAACACGTGTAATCATCTTGATGGCTTCATCATTTTCACCGGTAACCTGCAAAGGCAAGATCTTTCCCAACAACGCTAAATAAGCAGCGGGGCATTTTACAGCCTGGCGTTCAAGATAAGAGATCAGCCCTTCATTGCCATATTTGTTGCCAGCCTGCTCTGCAGCCTTAATCACAGCCTCTTTAAGTATACGCGTTGTCTTATTGGGAACACCTTTCACACGCCCTGCTCCTGCATTAGGCGGTGTCCCTTTCACAGACTTATCTGATCCAGATGCCATCGGGGATTCCTTTGGAAGTGATTTAAACAAAAAAGACCTCACTCTCGGGGGACAAGAGGAGGTCAATTAATGTCAATAAATAAAAATGAATAAACTGGATTGCTTTAACAAAAAACCCTGCAAACGCAGGGCTTTCCGTAGCATAGCAAGAAATAAAAATTGTATTACAACTGTAATTTTGGACGCAATAAAACCTCCTACAGCGGTGTCATTAAATACTATTTTCTCCCCCATGTCAACTAAAAAATCATAATCTGGTATCTTTTTATCTCAATTAATCTAAATATGGTATTTGGAAGTGTAAAATCACACATTTAAAATAAAGGATTTCACTTGACAAAATATCATATGTACACTATAGTAGACACATGATACGCATTCATAAAACTGAAGAATTCGACATTTGGCTTAAGAAGCTCAAAGACAAAAGTGTTAAAGCTATTATTCTTGAACGTATCACACGTTTAAACCGAGGGTTATTAGGTGATGTAAAATTTTTTAATGGTATCGGTGAATTACGTATCCACTATGGAGCCGGTTACCGGGTTTATTTCTTCAAAAGCGGTTCTGAATTTATCCTTTTGTTATGTGGTGGAGATAAATCAACACAGCAAAAAGATATTGAAAAAGCGTTGAAACTAAAAAAGGAGTATACTGATGAAGGTAACACCATTTAAACCTGAAGAATATCTGAAAACTTCTGAAGAACAGCAAATATTCTTAAATGAAGCTTTTAAAACAGGTGACGCAGCTCATATTGCTGATGCTCTTGGTATTGTTGCTCGAGCTCAAAATATGAGTGCTTTAGCAAAAGAAGCGGATCTCGCACGAAGTGGTTTGTATCGCTCTTTAAGTGAAAATGGTGATCCTAAACTTTCAACCTTAGTTGCAGTATTAACAGCTCTTAATTTGCAACTTAACGTACAATCTTGTTCCAAATGAAATATGCCATTAAATTCATTAAAGATGATAATGATATCCTTATTGTTATTATTAAAGACTTTCAAGAGTTCATCACTTATTGATATTCAAGACGCTGCTTAAAGTTTACAAAGTTTTTTTCTCTTGCGAGAAGTATTTATGAAGAGCATTCAGAGCAATGTATAGAGAACTGACAAGATGCGGCAGTTGTTGGTCTTCTATAACAATATACTGCAAAGCAGCATGAAGATTATACTGACGATATAAACCTTGTGTTTCTCTAATAACCTCTTGCACAGCTTCATAGCGATCAGTTGCTATTTCAATCCATTTTTCCCTTCCTCTGTCATCATAACATGTTGGCATCTCACTATAAACTGCACTCTGAAACCCTTTTGCACACCGATAATCGTTTTTCACCTGAATATACTGCTGTGACGCATCATACTGATCTTGATTAATCTTTTTTTCCAACAAATATAACCGCCCTACATAAGTGCCCATAAGCGGGTTTTTCGCATCTTGAATACTCGCCCCATAACGCTTGGCACGCATTTTAAGTGTCTGTTGGTACAAAGACTTGTCAGTCGTTTTTGCACGCGAAATACGTCCATTGGGTTCTCTTATTTGACCTTCTATTCTAGGTCTTCCCCGTTTCTTTCGTTTCTTCATAAGAAAACCTCTGATTAAAACGGGATTCTATCATTCAAAGTTGTTTTTAAATACCGCTTATCCTCTTGCTCCATCGCTTCCAAAGCCATATCAATACCATCTTTTTGAATGCTATTAAGGATCCTCAATTCACCCCTATATTGCGGCAAGACAATTTCTGTTGTGTAACGTGTTTGCCCGCTTTTATCTTGCCATTTACGTGTCTGTAATTGACCTTCAACATAAACCTTGGAACCTTTACTCAGATACTGAAGCGCAACCTTTGCAAGATGTGGATTAAAAACAACGACAGAATGCCATTCTGTTTTATCTACCTTTTCACCTGTTGCTTTATCTGTATAGCTCTGTGACGTGGCTATACGAAAGTTCACCACCTCTGCACCAGATGCCATTGTCCTGCTCTCAGGATCGGCACCAAGATTGCCTACTAAAATTACTTTATTGATCATGTTGGATATCTTTTCTAAGAAAAATTATGTGTGTCTTAATGAAACAAAATATAGGAATAAAAAACTAATTTTTATATATATTTACAATATTATATCATAATATATTAAACTAGTTAATACAGATAAACAAAATAATATACTGAAAACAAACATTTTATAGCATTTTACCAACATCCAAATGCTGTTCTCAGCTCATTCATAGAACTCATTGATAATATTCATAAATTTCTTCTATGAATGCATATTTTAAAAAGCTTTCATATAAAGGCAAAATCTTTTCAAGAAAACTATATCAATCCTTGACAAATATTCGTTTATAAACGATAATCTGTTTATGTTTAAGATACGCCACTACCTTACTGCTGATGGAAAAAATTTGATAACCGACTGGTTATACAAACTTCGTGATGTGCAAGCTAAAACCGCAATTATTCGCCGCCTTAACCGTTTGGAGCAAGGAAATTTTGGTGATTTTAGACCACTTCGTGATGGCATTTATGAATTGCGAATTCATATCGGGCCTGGTTACCGAATTTATTATACCCAATTAGGAAAAACCGTGTTGCTGTTATTGTGTGGTGGCACCAAAAGGACGCAAAACACTGATATTACCCGCGCGTGCGCTTATTGGCATGATTGGCAAAACCGTGAAGATTAAAGGAGTGTAGAGATGAAAGACCGTAACCATGATGATGCAATGGCTGAACTGTTCTGTAATGATCCTGAAACGGCAGCAGCTACCCTTGATGCAATTTTAGCTGATGGCGATCAAGGTGAGCTACTTGTAACGCTTCGTCAAATGGCAAAAGCCTATGGTGGTGTTCAAACTGTAGCTAAAGCAGCTGAACTAAATCCAACACAGCTTTATCGTACACTTTCACAGAAAGGAAACCCTGAGCTTCGCAGTTTGACTGCCTTACTACGAACTATGGGGCTTCGGTTAGCTGTACAACCCCTTGAACGATCTGTTCCACATATCTAACCTAAATAACCATTAAAGAAAGTCAATTGGTTGAAGCTGTGCAGGATATTTTGGAAAAATATAATCTTCTTTAAAGCATCATGATACAGAAAACGCTCGTGTTAACAAGAAAAACTGAAAAACGCACAGAGGTTACAGAAGGGAAGACTATGTTTCATATACCTGAGAGAATTAGATTTTTAAAGACGCACCATAATGGAGATGCAACCTTAGAACAGGATGCACTTTTAACATCAAAAACAAATATTCAATGGCAGAAAATTTTTGATGATCTTCTCATCTGTGTCTACAACAATTACCAAAGAAAAAATAAAAGAAAAAATCCTAATATTAGTTTTCAGAAAGACGTTATCGATATTTTTTATGATGACGATGTGGTTGACCAGCGTATTGCAAGCATCAATTATTATCTGTCTGATTGTTTGTTTAAGAACGATTTTGATTCTTGTTACATCAAGAGGTGTTGGGAGTTTAGTAGTTTTGATGATTTTTACTTAATAGTACAAGTAAATGGCTCTGTATTTTCTCTCTATAAAGGAGATGAAAAATACCGTAAGATTTTTTATTCTAAAGTCGTGAATAAGAAGCCTCTTTAAAAGCCGCATCACATAAATGACGCGGCTTTTTTTGTTTAAAAGCAGGCGCCCCCCGCGCCTGTTATTTACGCTGCTGTAGCAATCTCGACGATATTATCGCCTTCATAAACCTCACAATTTATTGGAATAGACCACTCGTTTTTTCCTGTGATTTTTGCATTACCATATGCTTTTCCCCAAACCCATCCACTACCAGCAATTTTTGCATTACCATAAACGGAACCGTAAATCCTAACACGGCCACCAATCGTAGCATTCTCATAAACTTCACCAATAATTTTTGCATGAGCAGCAATTTTTGCATTCCCATAAACTTTTGCCCCTGATGCAATACGAGCTGAACCGGCGACCTCAGAATTCCCATAAACATGGCCATCACTATAAACCCATGCTTCCTTTAAAATACGAGCATTCCCATAAACATGTGCATCAATATAAGCACGGGTATATCCAGACATATAAGCATTCCCATAAACCTGTCCACAAACAACAGCATCACCACACACGATAGCATTCTCATAAACACGGGCAACGTCTCTATAAACATAAGCATTACCCCCAACCCAACAATCACCATCATGAGAAAGATTGTCCTCTAGCTCTATATAGCCACCAAGGTCACCAGCTTTAACATTACCAAAATCTCTTAAGGCACGAATACGATGAAGAGTGTGCCCATCAGCTGTTTCGATTGTTTCGCTTGTAAATTCATATTTTTGCATTTGGAGTTTTCCTTATCGTAATAAAGTTTTGATTGACGCCCCAAAAGGGCGCCGGGTGCTCAAAACACGGCGATAAGTCCGTCGTTACACTTTCCCCATAAAGGGTATTGTATGGTGTAACCACACCCGACAAAATCACTATACGTTGAAATACGTAAAAAGATAGTCAGTTTAAAAAGACATTGGAGAGATTGTTTCGTAACCTATCCGCTTATCGTTAAGTGTTTTGAGCACTTGGGTATCTGTATAGCAAAACTATCTCTCACTGTCAAACAAAAAACTCATCATTCCATTGTAATTTAGTTGGTCAAATCCTTCCCAGTATTTCCAGTTTTAGGAAGATCACCCCCGTGAATCCAAGCATCTATTTGTGCCCTCACACTAAAGTCCACTGCGTTTGGTTCACAACGATAATAACGCCCTTTAAATCTTTCAAATGTTCGTCTTCCATCTTCATCCTCATAGAGGTTGTAAAAACATTCACTCCATACCAACTCCCATGATTCATCATGATGAAACCATGCCTCATAACCATGAACAGTGCTCACGAAATGTTTTTTTATTGGTTGTTGAGGTTTTTTACAGAAAAAACGTTTTATAAATTTCATAATTATCATCCCGATTTTAGCATCTGTTTTAATTTCCTTAAATTAACCCCGTACAGAGCATTTTATGTTCCCAATGTGGAATTTCATCAAAAAACTTCTAAATCTCTCTCTAAGGTGCCTTTCTGTCGATTTAAATGCATATCCAATCCAAAAATGATCAGCACTTCTCTCTATTTTGCTGTTCTAAAACTCATCACGCCGTTTTTGTGAATGGAATGACGTTCTCTCGCTTCTCCTGTTCTTTCAGTGCTTTTGCCCGTGTATTTTCAATCGCTCTATGCACATACCAAGCTCTGCTAAGCACCTCGCTTTCTAGCTTCTGACAATAGGAAACAAGTTCTGCACATGTGGGCATGAATACCTTTGACATCCCTTCAACCTGACCGGTGAGAATATTTTCAACGGCTTGTGCAAGAGCGTACGCTGAAACTTGTTTGAGTGTTAGCTTGTAGGATGAGGAAACTACATTGGGATCTGTGTTAGCAGGAACTCTCAAACTTGAAAGCAAGAAAGCAGCTTTCTTAATCTGCTCATCTGAAGCTTTCACACTGAGCAATCTCTGTAGACGATTGCAAGCATCCAAAACTTTTTCCTCCTCCTGCTTCGTCAATTCGCTCCCACTCTTGAAGGTCGATGGATACCCTCGGTTGATCCTCTTCATAAGCATTTCCAGATGAGAAATCATCTCTGGAACTTTCGAAACTTTCTGCAAGACGTTCGCTGAAACTTTTTTGTCGCTGAGAATAATTTTCATACCTACCATTTTGTTTTTCCTTTTCCAGTTTCGCTTTTTTCTTAGCTAAAAGTCCATAATCGGAAGTAACCCAGTTGTACCATGTCCGCTGCCAATCCTTGATTTCTGCACATTTTCTTGGTCTTGCTAGCCAGTAGTTTTTAAATCTCTCAAACTCTGATAACGCCTCTTCATGCGTTAAGCCCTTGTCGATTGCGTATTTCAAGTTAGGTTCGAAATCCTCAGGAATGCGACAACCTCGTCTATCTCCAGACCGCTTGGTTTTCTTTTCAGTGCTTTTTTGCTGTGAAACGGGTGATTGGTTTTCTGATGAGGGTGTATCGTGATCCAAATGCTGCTCAACAGCATCATCGGTTGTTTCGTCTTGAACCGAAACTTCAGTTGCTAAATCTTCTGAAGCATTTTCTTTTTTTGATAACACGATAGTGTTAGTTTTTTATATATATTCTTATTCTTATTCTTTATAGCTTGATTTTGCTTATCGTTTGCTTCAACAAAATTATTATTTTGCTTACCATTTGCTTCAACATAATCATTAACAGATTGTTTTTTAAGCATTTTTGCTTGTGCACCTTTTCTCCCAGCTTCACTACGCACTTGCGATATATGCTCTTGTTTATCAATAAAGTTTTTAAGTTCTTCCTCGACTTGCAAACTCCACAAACGGCCATCTTCTAAACGAACGATTTTCTGATCACGTAACAAAAAATCTAATGCCTTATTAAAAGCATTAACCGAGCAACCAGCACTGTGTGCTAATTTACTTGGATCACAAAAAATAGGTTCACCACTTCTACGCATGTGCCATTGCAATATTACGTATGTTGCTATCTGAAATGCTTTCATTCCACTCGTGTCAGCAAGACAATCAGACGAAAAACTTTTAACCCACAGTAATTTAGTTGACATAGCTTTCCCCCTTTTTTTCTGAAGATGTACTACTGATATCAAGATCAACTGCTGATGATGTGTACCACAAACGGCCACTCTCTAAACGAATGATATAACCACGGCTCATTAAAGATTCTAATATGTTTCGAAACGTCCACACTGAACAGCTGCACAAACTTGATAAATGAGAAGCATCATTAAAAATAGGTGCGCGCTCATGAAGCATGAGCAAGACCAGTGTTGTATAAATAGCTGTTTCTTTTGGCTTCAAAAGCATAAGCTCAATTAAAAATTGACCAGGATAAAATTTTACCCAGGATGATTTC
Source organism: Bartonella sp. WD12.1 (assembly GCF_002022415.1). Taxonomy (GTDB): domain Bacteria; phylum Pseudomonadota; class Alphaproteobacteria; order Rhizobiales; family Rhizobiaceae; genus Bartonella. Next base: position 579,570 of record NZ_MUBG01000001.1, on the reverse strand, counting down.
GTGGCCATCACATATCTCCTTCTTTCTTTAAGTATAAAATTGCCCAGCCTGTCTTCGTGCCTAAACAAGACAGAAAAGCGTGTCAGTCATCTGACGTTTTGTTAAAATGTTTATCTAAACTGGTTTAAAGCCGGGGAAGACTGCCAACAATTAAAAATACCACTTGCAAAGCATATTTCGTCTTTAATCTTTGCATTTTCATAAACTCGTGTATCGCCACAAATGTGTGTATTATAGCCAGTTTTTACATCCCCATAAACATGCGCATTTTCATATACCCGTGCATCCCTATAAACGTGAGCATTACCGTAAACAAAAGCATCATCATAAACGCGTGCATCATCATAAACTTGTGCATCACCGGAAATTTCTGCATTATCATACACTCGTGAATCACGGTAAACTTGTGCGCGACCGTAAACACGAGCATTGTCGTAAACACGAGCATGATCATAAACCCAAGCACCACCGTAAACTTCTGCTTTACCGGAAACATATGCATTACCACAAATATGAGCATCATCATAAACCTGTGCACTACCGCAAACCCGTGCATTAATGCTAACTTCTGCATCACCGTGAACGCGAGCATTTTCGTAAACTAGTGCACCATACCCAACCCAACAATCACCATCATGAGAAAGATTATCTTCTTTCTCTATAAGACCACCAAGCTCACCGGCGCTAACATTACCAAAATCTCTTAAGGCTCTAATTCGGTAAAGAGTACAGATATATGCCTTATTAAAACTGAAAGGCTTAAACAACGTACCTTCTTCTACAAACTCGTATTTCTTTGATATACTCATCTCTACCCACCTAATGACTGTTGCGCATCGGTTTGCTCATATCCTGCCCTGCTTACTGCACAACCATCAACAAACTCACACGATGGGGGAGATCTTGATTTGTAACGCCGGGGCGTATATTATTTGGGTAGTATTTCATAAATGTACGAATGCGCATTTCCGTTTCCGGCCATATGCGTCCACCTTGTCGTAACCGTGAAACTAAACGACCATTTTTTATTGATTTGAAGCCAAAAGTGTACGGAGACATTTTGTTATTAGTTAAAAACAACTCTATATCCTTTACAAGGGAAGCATGGCGCATCGTGTTTTTTTACACTCCTTCATCACATAATCTAATCTTATAACGCTAATATAACGCTATAGCGTAAAAGTGTAAAGGCTTTAAAATGACAAAGATTGAAAAAGATTGGTTTCAACGTTTAATTGAACTAATAAAAAATGACGGACGAACAATGATTGAAATAAGTAAAGCCGCGGGCTGTGGGCAAAACTATATACAACAGATGGTGAATGGAGGGAAAAGGCCTTCTGTGGATAAATTGATGGCTATTCTTAATGCACTCGGAAATGCAAGCGCTATATATGTAATAACTGGATTCAACATTTCCGAGGAAGATATAAAATTTATAACTTGGGCTTCATCCGGAGATAAGAAGAAACTCGAAGCTTTGAATGTTTTGTTGACGGAACAGCATGAGTAATATCTTCTACTATCTTTAATATTTCTTGTTTTTGTGTCGTAGATAAAGCCTCCCATCTTACAACAATATTAGGTAAAATTACTTCTAAATTTTTAGAACTCTTCATTTTGTGTTCCTACATTATTAATTAAAATAACGCTATAGCGATTTTTTTAATTGACATAAACGCTAAAGCGTGTTACATCTATCCCCATAACTTAGAAAAAAACATTTGCCAACGTGAATGAGAGGGGATGGAAAATGAATAAACAGCTTTTTGTAGGTGCTGATGAGATCTTGTTGATTGTGTCCACTTACGATGATGATTACTACGCTAAACCTGGACCAATTGATGAAACTGAAATCATGGACATTGTGGGCCAGATGGAAACCGTTGTAAGCATTCTTCGTATTGATCTTATGTCAAACCGCTATGATGATATTTCTGAAGAAGTTGCTGAACTTTATGTTCAAAAATACTTAGACGATTATGAGCATTATTACTTTGTAGAGGATACCCCATATCCTTTTATAGCTCACAGCTGGGCATACAGTGATGTCTTAGACAAGATAGAAGAACGGGAATATCAAAATCCATTCTACAGTACTTATCGGCAATAACCCTTTCTTCTCAACACATCTGAAAAACTAATCCAAACACTATGAGGTCTGCAATGGAAGCATTTATCGCTATTTGGAACCATACAATTAATCAAGAAACTGTACAAACAGTCAATGCACGTGAGTTGTATACGTTCTTGGAAGTGAATTCCAATTTTAGAAATTGGATAGCTAATCGTATTAAAGAGTATGGTTTCCTAGAAAATAAAGACTTTGTGAGTTTTACTAAAATCTTAGTAAAATCCAAACAAAACGCTCGTCCAAGTACAGAATACTACCTCACCTTAGACATGGCAAAAGAACTTGCTATGATTGAACGTAATGAGAAAGGGAAACAAGCTCGTCAATATTTCATTGAGTGCGAACGAAAAGCAAAACAAATGAACCCTTCTCAAATTGACTATTCTAATCCCCAAATCATCTTAGGTGTTTTTACGCACTTAAAAAATGAAAGCGAATGTAAAGATTATATCATTGCTGAATTAACTCCAAAGACAGAAGCACTTAAACCTTTAGAACGCTCTGATGATTTGCTTAGTATAAATGATGTAGCAAAAATGTTAGACATGTGTCCTGAAGATTTAGCGAACTATTTGATTAATCGTCGTTGGATTTATTGTCGTACTGATAAAAGTTTGGTGCCTTATTATAGTAAAATCAATGAAGGATTGATGGCTTATATACCCGAAACCATTCAAACAATCAGTGGACGAGAAAGAACCGTTCCTAGCGCAAAAATTACATCTAAAGGATTAAAACGCCTGAGTATGATACTCTGCAAACAAATCCACACTCAAGAAGAAATTAACGGCTTTGCTAATGCCAAAGTTGCTGATTTTAAAAGAACAGCAACAACGTTTTCTTCTCAATACATCTAAAAATTAATTCAAACACACCTTTTTCAAAACACGCGTGCTTCACGCCACAGGTGGGGTGTACCCAAAGTTAAGGATAACGATAATGACAACTCCTCTCGTTGCAAAAATGGCGCAACAATATGATTTATCAGAACAAGAATTTCGTGAAGCAATTTTCAAAACATGTATTAGCGGTAATATTTCTAATGCTGAGTTTTTGGTCTTTGTTTATCTTGCCAAAAAATATGGATTAGACCCTCTAAACAAAGAAATATATGCCATCCCTAAAAGAGGGGGCGGCATTATCGCAACTGTCTCTGTTGATGGGTGGCTTAAGGTCATAAATTCACACCCTAGTCTCGATGGGGTAGAACTTGAAGAAAACTTTGATAATGAAGGCAATCTGTTTTCTGTTACGTGCACTATACATTTAAAAGATAAGAAATATCCCATAAAAATCACAGAATATCTCAAAGAATGTAAGCGAAATACAGAACCTTGGAATCAATGTCCTGCTCGCATGTTACGTCATAAGGCACTGATACAGTGTGCTCGTTATGCATTCGGTTTATCTGGTATCTATGATGAAGATGAAGCTGATCGTATTAATGAGGCTAACTATCTCCCCCAAAACGAGAGAATATCTCATGATTTACTTGAGCAAATCAAAGATTTAATGGAACAAACAAAAACAGAAGAAGCAAAAGTACTCTCTTATGCAAAGGTCACAAATCTCGCAGAAATGTCTCATGAGACAGGGCAAATTGTTTTAAGGCGTTTGGAAGCAAAACAACACTTACAAATGGAAGAAGCACAACAAGCTTTACCTTTACCAAAACAACCACACACACCAATTCAACAAGCTTCAACGGGGGTGTGATATGGAACAAAGAACAGCAGAATGGTTTCAAGCGCGTTTAGGTAAAGTCACAGCTTCAAACATTAACAGCATCGTCGATAAAACAGCTAAAGGCTTACCCACAAGTAAATATGAAGAGTACAAAATCAAGCTCATTACAGAACGTTTAACTGGTAAAACAATATCATCTTATGAAACACCTGCCATGCGATGGGGCAATGAATATGAAGACAGTGCAATTGAAGAATATAGCTTTCTTTACGATACTCCTGTCACACGATGTGGGTTTATTCCCCATCCGACAATTGAAATGGCAGGCGCTAGTCCTGATGGTCTCATTGGAGATGGGGGCCTCATAGAAGTCAAATGCCCTCAAGAAACAACCCATGTCCGTTTTTTGCGAGACGGTAAAATCAAACCTGAATATATTTTACAAATGCAATTCCAAATGGCTTGCACAGAACGAAAATGGTGTGATTTTGTTAGCTATCATCCTTGGTTTATAGATAAATCACCTCATTTGTGTATCAAAACTTTACGCATCCCACGTGATGATGAACAGATTGAGCTCATCAATAAAGCTGTTGAAGCATTTTTAGCAGAAATAGAACAAGATATGCAATTCTTGACGCAAGCTGCTTAAACCCATAGGGGGCGCTGTTCTCCCTCCCCTAAGCGCCCCCACCCATTTTCAATCACTCTCTCACACATGCGCACTTTTCACCACAGGTGAAGTGCAATCAAAATTAAGGAAATTCAACATGGCTCGTCGCCACGCTGCCGTAACACAGTCCGCTATTGCAAGAGCTTTAAGAGAAGCTAAAAAGCAAGGTTGTGAGTTAATGGAAATCAAACCAACTGGTGAACTCTTAATTTATCTCAAAGCTGATATCGCCATACCAAATACTGCTACTCATCCAGACAGATTATTAGATCTCTCAAAGGGTGATTATGACTTTGATATTGGTATGTAAGGTCACGCTATGCCTAAACCACGGCCTCCCCACCTTGTCAAAGAAATTACGCGCTATGGTAAAATCGTATGGTACGTGCGTATTGGCCATGGTCAAAGGCGTAGAGTGCGTGGAACCTATGGTACACAAGAATTTGTTGACGACTATAAAGATGCTCTTTCTGAGTTACAAGGATACAAGCTTCCTAAATCTAAACCTGGTAAACTCGTTGAAGGTAGTTTTATATGGCTCCTGAAACAATATTTTGACAGCGTCACTTGGCATAACCTAGCTCATGCTACGAAAAGGCAAAAAGAACTTATTCTAATGAAAGTGTCAGATGCCATAGGAGATATTCCATACAAAGCAATTAAAAAGTCGCATATCATAGCCGGCGTTGAACGACGCAAAGAAACACCTGCAAATGCTCGGAATTTTCTCAAAGCAGTTAATGGCCTTTTTAAATGGGCAGTTGAACAAGGACTTTTAGAAAATAATCCTGCTTTAGGGGTTAAAACACCATTTCTCAAAAACAAGGATGGATTCCCTGCTTGGATAGAAGAGGACATCGACAAATATTATCAACAATGGCCTCTCGGAACGCATGAACGGGTATGGATTGATGTTCTTCTTTACACAGGCTTACGACGGGGAGATGTTGTACGCATCGGATGGAAGGATGTCACGGATAATGTCATTCATTTAAAGACAGAAAAAAGCAAATTTCAAACAGATGTGTTTCTTCCCATTCTACCCGAATTAGCAAAAACTCTTGAAATGGGTCCTATTGGTGATGAAACATTTATTTGTGGGAAAGGGGGGAAAAAACTAACCAAAGAAACCTTTGGGAACCTGTTTAGAGATGCTTGCAATGCAGCGGGAATAAAAAAATCAGCTCATGGTTTAAGAAAATTAGCTGCAACAAGAGCTGCCAATGCAGGTGCTACGGTCGCACAACTTAAAGCAATTTTTGGATGGACTGATGATCAAATGGCATCTCTCTACACAAAGACTGCTGATCGCAAAAGATTGGCTCTCGAATCAATCGAAAAGCTCCAAAAAAATAAGGGATAGAGCACAAAAAAACTCAATAAAATCAAGAGTCTTAGATTCCCTTATTTTTTACATAACATACTGATTTTATTGTATTATAAGGCGATCTCTGGGGGCACCAATTTATTTTAATAGATCAAATATAATTGATACATTATTATACTTGCAAATTTATCTTTTGTTGCTCAATTTTTTAATGTATTAGACTGTTAATATATTTAAATTATATTGCGTTAGTCGATCTATTACCTTTCTCATCATATTTTTTGTTACAGTTATGGATGCCAATAACCCATACCATCAAGGCAAAGTTCTAGAGATCGCTTACGCTTTATCTCATTGCAAGCTAAATAGCATTCTGCTTTTTTAAAATAAAATAGCCCCCCCTTTTTAAACTGTTTCTTCTAGTCTTCTCAAAGCTCATAAGTAAGATAAGATTCTCATCTATAGCTTTTTGATGTGTCTTAGTAATAGTTTATTGAGTAAAATATACTTTTTTACAAAAAGAGAATTTCAGATTTTTACAATAAGCAATGATCTTCGGAATAAATGATATGAATGTTTTGACATATCTTCTGTTTTTATCGCATACAATCTGTTCAACTACCTTTAATTAATGACCATTATTAAAATATTTTTATAAACATCTCTATAAAAATAATACAGACCGAAAATTAGTATTTTTACAGTTTTAAAAGTCTAAGGATAAGATAGTTCCAAATTTAAATTATTCTCGTCTTTAAATTTTCTGCTGTAGCTTTTGCCTAATATAACAAAAACATTTTGCCAGAGAAATTTATTTTGATGACTTCTAAAATGCATATCTAATAATAAAAAAGTAAGCTCTCTTTTAATCAAAGAAAAAGTATCTTTTTTATTTTTATAATTTCTGCCTTAATATTAAGGATACAAATTTTATGATTAACTCACTGGTGACAACATCTTTAAAGGATTATCAAGTGTTACTGCTTGTATATCAATAGGAGAAAGTTTTGCTTCCTGAAACCAATTTGCGCTATCTATCAGCCACGTTGAGATATCAATGCCCCCCAACTGCCCAAGATCTGAACTATAAATTACATTATTAACTTTCGATAGTACAGACAGCATATCTTCCTTTGTTTGATACCCTAAATAAAAAGTTAAAGCACATTGTTCTATATAAAGCCAATCATGTTTTCCCAACGCTTGTAATTGTGCTGCAGAAAAACCTGTCATCGGATTAGCAGGTTGATTTAATAGAAGTGTACAATTCCCTTTTTGTGCTACAGCATCTAATAAACGTAAGGTCGCGTCTTTAGAAGCGTGCCCAGAAGAGAGAACAATCTCATTATCAGCAGCAAAAGTTATAAGTTCGTATACCTCTGTCCGTAGACGCCCCCTCTCACAAGTAATAGCTGTTGGTTGCTGTGCAAAAAACGCAGCATAATCATTAGAAAAATTCCGTTTAAGCCGACTCTGATGATGAGTCGGCACAATAGTTGGTAAATGCACAAGTAATTTGGGTTTTAAATCAAACTGGTAGTGTGCTAAAGCATTTCTAACTGCAAGTAAGCTTAAACCACCTGATGCATTATTAAGAACAATAGAACCAAAAACTGGTAAACCTTGATCTTGTAAAACCGTAGCAAGCGCAGCTGTACTGCCTAAGTGATTTTTTAAAACAACACCGCCTCTATGTTGAGCATAAATTTGTGCAACTTCATAGGCTGAATACGCCCTATCAAATAAATCTGGACGCGCATGGTAATGAATATCTAAAAATTTTAACCGCTTACGCCAAAACTGAATGAAACATTCACTCACGATTTTTCCTTCCAAGGAGCTTCATACCCCTCTTGTATCCGTATTTTTTCAAGCCGTTCTCCTTTTTGAAGTGCAGATAAAATACGAGCTTCCGTTTTATCAACATTTTCAGCACGATAAACGATCTCAGATAACTCTGCTTTAGGAAGAATCAATACACCATTATCATCAGCAAAGACCCAATCTCCAGGAGTAATTTTTATTCCATCAATTAATAAAGGCACTTGCGTAGCTCGTATGCGTGCGCGATTTTTACCAGAAACCATATAAATATTTGTCGTAAAAAGAGGATAATGTAGAGCCCTAATCTCAGCAATATCTCGAGCAGAACCATGGACAACAGTTCCTATAATTTTTTGTTGTAGAGCCTTATGAGTTAAAATATTCCCCCAGCTGGTGCAATCTAATCGACCATTATTATCAATCACCACAACAGATCCTGCAGGGACATCATCAATATAATTGCCAGCATTCGTAAATGTCTGATTTTCCGGGGTAAAAGCTTCATATTGCACCGTAAATACAGGCCCAGCTATTTTGATATTATTTAATCGCGGTTTAATATTAGGTAAAGCTGCCTGTAGATACAAGCTATCTAGAGCATCAGAAACTGCTGCTGTATCTAAGGCTAGCAATCGCTTTTTGAGTATTTCTATGTTTTTATAAGATGTCATTTACAATTCTCCATTTGCACATACTTTTTTCAAAACTGACCAAGCTGCATATTCCTGTAAAACTGTACTTAAAAGCGGGCGTGTATAAGGAAAAGTAATAAGATCATCACTATAACCTTGAACTTGGATAGTCATTGTAGCACGGCCGAGATCTTCTTTCTGATTTTCTAATATCTCCAAAGAAGGAGATAAGCTAATTTCAGCTTTAAGCTTTGGAATAGCTTTTATATTTTTTTCTGTTGGTTCAAAATATTTTAAAAGGTCTGGATCATGCGCTAACCAATAAACCTCTGCATATGTTGCTAATTGTTCGCGAGCAGTAGTGATCCCTGCCCCAACTAAATATTGATGAAACTGATTTTCAAATTGTTCAATTAAATATTTTGCCAAAGGCGTAGATGACTGACCAATCAGTTGCACAATAACATAAGGACTTTTCCATAAAAAATGCCGTTCAAATGGTTCACCTGCAAGATGATAATCAACCCAACTTGCAATTGTGCTTTCGTCAATCCCGATTAAAGTCCAAACATGTTTAGCATATGACACAGTAGAATGGCTTTGATCATTTTGTTCTAAATAATGTTCTAAAAGCGATAGAGCTTGTGTGGGAGGTCCAGGCAAAGCCACAAGAGAACTCCCCTTATAGGAGAGATAAAACCCAGGTGCTGTACCGGTAGGATTGTCAAGAACTTTTGCTGTTTCAGGAAACAATGCTTGACATGCATTACTTATATCCGGCACGATACCTAACTGTTGCAATTGACCTTTTATCGTTTGCCAAACTGTTTCATGATGAATCAATGGTTGTTGTACAACTTGAGCAATCGCATCACGCGTTTTGTCGTCAAATGTTGGCCCTAATCCTCCACTGAGAATGATTAGTTCTTCCTGCCCAAGACAAGTAGTTACTGTTTCACTGATTTGTTGTAATTGATCTGCACAAACGAAATGGCGAGTAACTTGAATATTTCTTTTTTCTAAGCTCTGACTTAAATCTTGTAAATTTGTGTTTAAATATTGCCCTGAAAGAAGTTCATCACCAACTGTTATAATTGCTGCACGACAAACGGGTGTAGGATTCATAATAGAGCTGACAATAGCGTTAGCCATTTGACGTGTAGATGCTAAACCACCTAGATCATAAGTTACGCTCTTCCCAGCACGAATAACTTGATCAACACTATGAGATAGTTGTTGCGCAGCATCCTTAAAACCTAAATGATCTAAGAGTAAAGCAATGGTATAAAGCATAGCAGATGGATTAGCTTTATTCTGTCCAGCAATACGCGGTGCACTTCCATGGACAGGCTCAAAATAAGCAATTTGGCTTCCCACATTTGCACTAGGAGCCAATCCTAGCCCACCCATAACCCCAGCAGCAAGATCAGACAGAATATCACCAAACATATTTTCAGCAACAATAACACCAAAATGCTCTGGCTTTGTTACAAGCCACAATGCAACTGCATCAACATTGTGAATATCTGCTTTGATTTCTGGATAATTTTGAGCAACTTGTTCAAAAATTTCTTGAGCAAATTGGCCACTTTCTCGCATAACATTTGGCTTATCAGCAAAGGTGACGCGTGTAAAACCGTGTATCCGTGCATAAGAAAAAGCATATTTAAATAACCGCTCTAAACCAAAGCGTGTTTGTAAACGTACTGTCCATGCTGCTTCATCAAGACCATGTTTTTCTAAATTGGGATGTTTTAACCACGTTGCTATTTCAGCAGTTATGCCACGAAAATCTAACCCTGCATATAAACCTTCTGTATTTTCTCTGATAACACAAAAATTAAAGGGCTTTTTCGAACCAATGATATATTTTACAGGTCGCACATTCGCAAACAAACCTAATTTTTGACGAAGTTGAATAACAGGTGAAACATATATGGGATTTTTTTCCCTTAAATGCGGAGCAAGCTCTTTAAAAGCAGCATCCTTTCCTTTACTGGTAACAGCCCCAAGCAAAATAGCATCACTTTTAGCAATTTTTTTCCAAGTAGCTTTAGGGACAGGATCTCCTTCTTGTTTCCAACATTCCCAGCCAATATTGCCATAAGTTAATTCGATCGGCAATTTAAGCTGTTCTAAAACCATCAGCGCAGCATCACAAACCTCTGACCCGATTCCGTCACCAGGCAATACAAGAACTTTCTTCTTCATAGTCCATCAATCCATTCATTAACAATTGCATGTGTCATAGCAAAATTATTTTCCCACGGACGTATACCAGTACCAGGGATGATCTTATATTCATGATTCAAGTTGTGACTTTGTGTTTGATTATCTATAGTTGCAAGCTGTGATTTTTCTCCAACTAAAGATAAAAACTTTCCACCATATTTGATAATTTCACTCCTCGCATCCATATCTAAAAGTAATCGAAATCCCCTTTGCATACGTTCAATTGCTATATTTTTTTGATCATCGGAAATTTTTATTAACGCTCTTTTCTTAATTGCTCCAACAGGTTGTACAAAATAATCTAACGCTTCCAGAGCCCCCGATAAATCACCATCTTCTAATAAAGTGAGAAGATATCCAAGTTTTTGCTGCAAAGGCGTGTCCGGATAGCCTGGTGCACTTATAGCGAGCACAGCTTGTACATCTATAAGCCGCGCTGCTAGCATCTGTACCAAAGTTCCAGCCATAGCAAATCCCACGAGCATTAAAGGTCCCTGAAAACGGTCTGTGAGTTTTTTTGTCAGAAAAGAAACAACCTCCACTGCAGAATGACTAGAAAAAAGAGATAATGTGTCTAACACAGTAACCTGGAATCCTTTTTCTAAGCACAACTCTTTAAGTGGTAAACAAAAGACTCCTTCATCCCAAACCTGCATCACAGGTGCAAGAATAACGATCTGTAAGTTCATACCCCTGCACCCTGTAAATCTTGCTTTAAAGCTTGAATAGTGGTAAGTACTTCCTCCACACCTAAAGGTATTTTAGACTCTAGCAAAGCCTGATACTCAACACTTAAGTTATTTAAAGCCAAAAGAACATCAATAGAGCTTCGGTGTACCGATGAAAAAAAAGAATGACTCTGCAAATTTTCTCCTTGTTGCAAAAGTTTACCTATGTCATAATAGGTTTCCTCTTTATGTAAATTTAAAAGCGCCAACCATATTTCCAACACAAGGTTTCCTGTTCCTTTACCCATCCCTATTAATGAACCATCGATAAAGCTTGCACCTACTTGTACTGCCGCTAGGCTATTTGCCATAGCCATACCTAAATTATCATGTGCATGAAAACCAATTTCTAAAGGCGAAATATTTTTTACTTCTTGTACTAATTGCGTTACAGTATCTGGTAAAAGACTTCCATTAGAATCAGCTAAATAAAAATATCAACTCCACAATTAACCGCTTTCATTGCTATGCGACGCAAATAATTTACATCTATTTGACTTACTCTCGTAATATTAATACTAACACATAGCCCCAAAGAACTAGCATAACGGCAAAGTGCAAATGTAGATTCAACATCATTTTTATTTAGACACAACCTTAAGAGACTAATCCCCAAAGCCTTGAGTTCACGAATGTCTGTTTGAGTGATATTGTGTGGATGTGCAATAATGACAAGCTTAGCGTCAGGCACAGCATTGCGTAGCGATTTAACATAATCATTAGAACATAAACCTGTTAAACCTATGTTAGCCATAGGTTTAAACGAACCTTTACGATAACCAATCTCAATATATTCAACCCGAGCTTTTGTTAGATTTTTAATATGCTCAATTATATATTCCAGCGGAAAAGAAAATTGATTCCGATATCCCCCATCACGTAAAGTGACATCAAGGTGCTTTAACATAAATCCTCCCATTAACATTAACTAATTTTGTTTACGATTTTATCTCCAAGGTCATAAAATAATTCGCTCTTCGAATATAAATGATAAAACCTACTAAGCAATATATAGCCAATAAAATCGCTACAACCCATGGAATATGTCCGGATATTTTTCCAATAACTGCAGCGCTTAATGCAGCACTGCCCAACTGCAAAGCTCCCATAACGCCAGATGCCGCCCCAGCAGCATGCGAATGCGACGAAATAGCCAATGCAGTTCCCAACGGCAATAAAAAACCATTACCAAAAGTAATAATAGAAATAGCTATTAAACTTGTCACAAGTGGCCATGGGCTTACAAACATTTGTAAAGCAAATAGTAGCCCCCCTATAGCAAAAATAATATATCCACGCCGTATAGTCTGTTCCATAGCCTCTCGCTTGAGAAACTTTCTCGCCACTAAATTACCCAAGATATAAGTAAAAGAAACACCAATGTAGCTGTAACCAATGTAGACGGATGACAAACCTAAAGCTGTCAGTAAAAAAGGCGATTCTACGATATAAGCAAAATAGATTGCATAAGCAAAACATGGAATAAGCGCATAAAAGAGAAACTGCTTATTTTGAAGAACTTTAAAACTGCCCTTAATGACTCCTATAACAGTAAAAGATTGACGTTTTATAGGCGGTAAAGTTTCTGTCAATACAGAGCAACATAACACAATAGTTAAGAGTATAAAAAGACTTAAAAAAATAAAAGTCGCTTGCCAATGAAAAGTTTGCAATAATATTCCCCCAATGAACGGTGCAAACGCCGGCGACGATCCTACAAAAGGAAAAATAACCAAATAAAGTTTTCCGGCCTCTTTTTTATCCAACAAATCATTGATAATAGCGCGGCTTAAAACAATTCCTGCACAAGCTCCAAGACCTTGCAAAAAACGCAATACGAGCAAAACTTGAAGAGTATCTGTATAAATTATACCAAACGTTGTAAACAGCCATAAAAACAAACCAAATAAAAGTGTCTTTTTACGCCCAAAATTATCGCTAAGAGGTCCATAGATGAGTTGTCCAGAAGCTAATGCCAATAAAAAAATCGCTATTGTACTCTGGATTTGAGATTCTGTAACTTGATAATGATAACGCATATTTCCAAGTGCAGGCAAAAAGATATCCGTAGAAATTAAACCACCTACTGACAAACATATAATAATTACAATAAATAGCAATGTAGGTTTATAATTCATCAAAAACATGCTTTACAAGATAAAATATTTGATAAAAGAGTAATTTTATTTGTGAGTATAATACTTTTATAATTATTTAAATTGTATTTATTTTTTATCCACAAATAAAATATTCATTAGTGTATTTGTTATATTTAACAAAATTATGTTTCAATTATTATATAAAAAAATAATTTATATTTTTATCATTATATACTTTAATATTTTGACTTTAAATTAAAATCATACTATAAATTCTAAAATTATAATTAACTATCTAAAATAACCAAAGATTTTTAAATAAAAAGAATAGTTTGACTGGTGATCATTATTTGCCATCTTTAGAAAGAAAATTTAAAACTTCATTACAACGTAGAAATCCTAATTTAGAAAACATTTTAGTTCTAATTTTATGCAATCTTACTCTTCAAAGAGATGCGGATTTTCAAAAGAAAGCTTTTCTCGTGCTTTTTGTAATCGCTTAATGACTTCATCAACCTTTGACGTAGAACGGGAAGATTCTTGATTATTTAATAGAGATTGTTTTTCTCTACCTTCACAAAAACACTGCATCTGAGATTGAAGTGTTCTAATTTCCTGAAATAAAAAACGACTTGTTTCTTTAAAATTATTATTCAATGAAAATAGTTGATCAGAAATTGATACTAAAACTTGTTTTAAAAAGCGCTCATGTTCCTGACGCTTGCGATATTCCAAAATAAGAGCGTAACTCATCTCATCTAGCTGCTTTTTAGTGACATCAATTTGACGCAATAAATCCGGGCTTTTTCCCTTGCTATCTTTTTTTACCTTCAAAAGCATAGCATAAACATCTAGTAGCTTAACCGCAGAATAGGATAAATAATCAACTAATGTAGATGTGTTAACATAGTGCTTTTCTGTAACCATCACAAATCCACCTAATGACTGGTTTTACAAAATTATCCCACTATTCACTTTTTACTTTACAAGACTATTCTAAAAAAAGTGCTAAAATACTGCCTAAAATATTGCTCTTAATTTATTAATACTCGACGTTATACTTTCTAAACTGCTCATTTAATACTGAGTTAAAGGAGACAAAAGATGCATAGGTGCAGAAAGAATAAAGTCTGTTGTTTTTTTCAAAATATGACCACTATCAGCAAAAATCTCTTGACCAGGTGATAATTCCGTACCCTGCATAATCGCTGAAGCTAAAGAACCTTCCCTAGAAAGAGCCATTAATGTCGGAGAAGATGCAAATACACTATGTGCCCCACCATCAACATTAGAAAAATCTAAAACTGCTATTTTATTCTTGCGCAATATTTCAATACTTGAGCCATCCCCTACACGAGCATGTCCACCTGTAAGACGTCTTGACAAAGCGAGAGCCTTATCCTTACGAGATACTAAAATAGCTGTTGGATGAGGTAATTTTTTAATATCATGAAGTTGGCGTTCAAATACATCAAGATCAATATCTGGTGCCGCCATTAAGAAACTTGTAATACGGTAAATTGGTTTATACTTTTTCTGCAAAGCTAAAGTTCTAAATGCTTCCATGATAACGAAATTGCCCATAGAATGCGCAATAACCGAAATTTGATCAGCTGATGTTTCACTGATAACTGTTAAAAGCTCTATTAACCCGTCACGTGCAAAATTAGCACTATCACGATCATAAATATAAAAAGGCATGGATCCAGCAGAAGGCCACGAATAATGTACAGCAACTACATCTAAAGAATAATCATAAGAAAATTGAGCTGTGCGGAATGTGCCATCTGCAAAATTATTATTATAACCATGAATAAAAAGAAAAATTTCTTTTTTTCCTTTTGGTTTTTCGGCTAACGCAAGATTTAATTGCTGTTTAAACCGTTCTTTATTGTCATATTGTTGCAAAGCCACTGCTGTAAAATATTTATCAAGACTGGGTTTATACGCGTTTTTTTCAACGATACCTTTCATATGCTTTTGAGGAATTCCTACATCAACGCGATTATAATACACTCTATTTGATCGCTCTGCCCCATAAGGTTGAGAATAATTGTCTTGGGCCCTGCGACTTGTTGCAACATACACTGGAACGATAGCTTTCGGAGAAATTAATCCGCCTTCAACTTCTCGTTGTGTAGCAATCATAGATGGTGTTGCATTTATCCCATGCCAAAGCACAGCACGTTGGTTGGTACACGCTATAAGTAAAATGGTGCAAATAAAAAATATTACACATCTTAAAAATATTTTCATTATAACACCACCCAATCTTATCAAAAAGAGAGTTCATACTTTAAGTTTATAGTAAAAAAATGACTTTTAACGAACTGAAATAGAATTACTATTAGAAATGTATTATAATAAAAATAGATAAAGAAGGAATTTTTGTGTTCATCCACACTTCACAATAATAACAGAAAATACAAATGATAATAATAAAGCATACAAAATATGGTGCGGTCGAGAAGACTCGAACTTCCACGGGTTGCCCCACAGCGACCTCAACGCTGCGCGTCTACCAATTCCGCCACGACCGCACATGGTAGAGGCCAAATACATTAACTTTGGGGGATTTAACAAATCATAAAGCGTGACACAAGCCCATTTTCATGTTTTTATAACTTATTTTATCTTAACCACCACAGTATACTTTAGATACAAGTCGCCAAACTCTGCACTTTATCATAGCTGGCGAAGTACCATCATCAAATTGGCTTGCGCAACTTGATCTTTTTTATAAGAGCCATGAAAACTTGTTGTAATTGTTGTAGCTCCGTGCTTTCGTATCCCTCTCATAGCCATACACATATGTTCAGCTTCAATTACCACTGCAACGCCGCGGGGCTTTAAATGTGTTTCCAAAGCATTAGCTACTTGAGCTGTCATGGCTTCTTGCGTTTGCAAACGACGAGAAAAAATATCTATGACACGTGCAATTTTTGAAAGACCAACAATTTTTGTATCGGGAAGGTAGGCGATATGAGCTTTACCAACAATTGGAAGGACATGATGCTCGCAATGTGAATAAAAACCAATATCCTTCATAATTATCGGCTCATTATAACCTGAAACCTCTTCAAAAACTGTTCCTAAAATCTCCTCAACTGATTCATCATAACCAGAAAAAAGTTCACTATACACTTTAGCAACACGTTTAGGAGTATTTAAAAGCCCTTCTCGATCTGGATTTTCCCCTACCCATAACAACAATGTACGAACCGCTGCTTCCACTTCTTCAAAACTAGGACGCTTTTTCTCAGATAGAGAAAGATCTTTAGCTATTCCTTTCATAGGACTATGCATTTAAAAAACTCCAGCTTATTATGTATAAAATATTTATATACATTAATTTATTTTATAATAATCTTTACGCAAGTGAATTAAAAGCTTGAATATTGAAAACTCTTAAAATTCCAAGCAACAGCTCGTGATGGACAACATTTATAGCAATAAAATTCTTGAATATGCTGCTCATATAAGTAGAATTGGGCGTCTTAATAATCCTGATGCAACATCAAAAAAGCATGCACGCCTTTGCGGATCAACGGTTCTTGTAGATTTAAAAGTAGACAACGATATCATTATAGATTTTGCTCATGAGGTATATGCATGTGCACTTGGACAAGCTTCATCTTCTATTTTAGCGCGTCATATTATTGGCAAAAAAATGCAAGATCTTAAAGCATTACGCAAAACTATCTTTTACATGTTGACAGAAAATGGCCTTCCTCCCCCTGCTCCATTTGAAGCATTTTCCTGTTTGCAACCCATTAAAGATTATAAAGAACGCCATGCCTCAACAATGCTTACCTTTGATGCAGTCGTAGACTGTATTGAACAAATTGAAGAAAAAACAAATGGTTAAATTACAGCCCAAACAAAAAAAAATACAAATTCGCAATTATACAGGTCCTTGGCGGAAAACGCCTGGACGATTACTTGGCACTACGTTGATACGTCTTTATCAAATAACACTTTCCAGTTTGATTGGAAATCAATGTCGTCATATCCCAACCTGTTCAGAATATACCTATGAAGCGATTGCACGCTACGGCCTGTGGGCTGGTGCATGGATGGGTTTTTTTCGTATTGTACGTTGTGGCCCATTTGGAACATATGGCTTTGATCCAGTACCAACTTCTCTTAATTACTCTTATAAACCTTGGCACTATTGGAAAATTTCTGATAAAAATGATAAATAATTACTTTTCTTTTTCAATGCATATTGATAGAAAATCAATCTACTAGCTCTATCTGACTATTTTAAATTTTCACGAAACCATCCGCAATCGTTGGCGGAATTGGACTAAAGGGGTGTTTTATGTCTGACCTTATTTCTCTTTCTTTTCCTGATGGTTCAAAACGTGATTACCCCTCTGAAATGACAGGTTTAGAATTGGCTGAGTCTATTTCTAAATCACTCGCAAAAAAAGCAGTTGCCTATAGCCTTAACAGAATCATCCGAGACCTTTCAGATCCATTAGAACAATCTGGACAAGTGGAAATTATCACTCGCGACGATCCGCGTGCACTTGAATTGATACGCCATGATTGCGCTCATGTTTTAGCTGAAGCAGTGCAGGAACTGTTTCCTGAAACACAAGTTACAATTGGCCCCGTCATTGAAAATGGTTTTTATTATGATTTCGCGCGTAAACAACCTTTCACATTAGATGATCTCACTATTATTGAAAAAAAAATGCGTGAAATTATCCAACGAAACAAACCTTTCAGAAAAGAAATTTGGTCTCATGAAAAAGCTAAGAAAATTTTTTCTGAAAAAAACGAATTGTATAAAGTTGAGATTATTGATGCTATCCCTGAAAATCAAGACGTAAAAGTTTATTATCAAGGAGATTGGTTTGATCTTTGTCGTGGTCCACATATGCAATCTACTGGCCAAATTGGCAATGCTTTCAAACTAATGAAAGTTGCAGGAGCCTATTGGCGTGGGGATGCCAATAATCCTATGTTAACGAGAATTTATGGTACAGCATTTGCTAACGAAAATGACCTAAAAGCCTATCTCCATACGCTAGAAGAAGCAGAAAAACGCGATCATCGTCGCTTAGGGCGTGAAATGGATTTATTTCATTTTCAAGAAGAAAGTCCAGGAATGATTTTCTGGCATCCAAAAGGTTGGAAAATGTTCCAAAATTTAATTAGCTATATGCGCCGCCGCCTTGATGATCATAAATATGATGAAGTTAATGCACCACAAGTTCTTGATAAATCACTTTGGGAAATATCGGGTCATTGGGAATGGTATAAGGAAAATATGTTTCAAACAACCCCAGCCGCTGATGATTGGGATGATCAATGTATTTACGCTCTCAAACCCATGAATTGCCCTGGTCATGTGCAAATTTTTAAACATGGTTTAAAGTCTTACAGAGATTTGCCTATTAGACTTGCTGAGTTTGGTATTATCCATCGTTATGAACCTTCAGGTTCTCTACATGGTCTTATGCGCGTTCGTAGCTTTACACAAGATGATGCGCATATTTTTTGCACAGATGAACAATTAGCTGGTGAATGTCTTAATATTAATGATTTAATTTTATCAACTTATGCAGATTTTGGTTTTGAAGAAATTAGCCTTAAATTTTCAACACGTCCAGAAAAACGTGTCGGTTCTGACGAATTATGGGATCATTGTGAAAACATAATGTCATCTGTCCTTAAAACTATTGAGAAAAAATCAGAAGGACGTATTAAAACCAGCATTCTTCGAGGTGAAGGCGCATTTTATGGACCAAAATTTGAATATACATTAAAAGATGCTATTGGTCGTGAATGGCAATGTGGAACAACACAAGTAGACTTCAATCTACCTGAGCGTTTTGGGGCATTCTATATTGATAAGGATTCAGAAAAACGTCAACCTGTTATGATCCATAGAGCTATTTTGGGATCAATGGAGCGTTTTCTTGGCATATTAATTGAAAATTTTTCTGGACATATGCCGCTTTGGCTTGCCCCTCAACAGGTTGTTGTCGCACCAATCACATCTGAAGCAAATGAATATGCAGAAAAAATAACAAGAAAGCTCAAAGCTATTGGTCTTTCAACTATAGCAGATCTTCGTAATGAAAAAATTAATTATAAAATACGTGAACATTCTTTACAAAAAGTCCCTGTAATCCTTGTATGCGGTAAACGTGAATTTGAAACAAATAGTGTGAGTATGCGCCGTTTAGGAAGCACAGATCAGACTGTTTTATCTGTAGAAGAAGTGATGAAACAACTCTCAAATGAAGCAACCCCCCCAGATTTACGCCGTTTAATAAACATTCAATAATGAAAAGCAATTGTGCTAAATTTAGAATTGTTGACTGCTTATCGTGCTCTATCAAGCATGCGTTTACATTCAATTAATTCGAAGAGTGTTTCCTCTAATAATGCTTTATCAGTCTTGTCTTGATGGCTTTTAACGGCACCAATAGATTCTTCTTCGCCCTTCATAAACCCTAAAAGTCCAAACGTTGCCTTTTTTGACTTAGTCTTAGTGGATTCATTAATTTTGGTAGATTCAGATGTTTGTTCTGCACATGCTTTTTCTATTATAACATTCATGTCATCAAGATCGCTATTGCCAAGCGCAATAACAAAAGAAGAGCCATTTTCTTTTAAAAGGCGTTGCACACCTTTTATAGTATAACCTTTGCCATAAAGTAGTTGTTTAATACCGTTGAGCAAATCAATGTCAACAGGACGATAGTAACGCCTTCCACCCCCACGCTTTAATGGCTTAATCTGAACAAAACGTGTTTCCCAAAATCTTAACACATGCTGTGGTAGCCCCAGTAACTCTGCTACTTCGCTAATTGTCCGAAAAGCATCAGGGCTCTTGTCCATTTTGTAATACCTTATTTAAACATTGTACCAATGATTTTATAATAACTAAATTAGTTCAAATTTCTTGCTAAGATTGATCAAAAATAAGGCTTATCCTCAATTATATTTTAATACAAAATCTGTTACTTAAATAGAAAAAAATTACCCATTAAATTTCCTGGTCAAACCTCAGACATTTAAAATATCACTTAATTTACACGAATTTACTTCTGCCTTGCACGATGCGCATCTAAAATTCTTTTTTTAAGTATATTCGCAGCTTTAAATGTTACCACACGCCGTGGTGGAATAGGTGCTTCAATACCTGTTTTGGGATTGCGTCCAACCCGTTCACTTTTACTACGGACCTGAAAAGTCGCAAAAGAAGACAATTTAACCACTTCATCCTTTACAAGTGAATTGCAAATTTCATCCAAAATCAACTCAACCAAAGCTGATGATTCAGTATATGACAAGCCTACTTTCCTACAAACCGCACTAGCCAAATCTGCACGTGTTACTGTCTTACCTGTCATCATAACCACCTATTAAAATTTAAAGTTACAAAGCGATTTATACGTTTTATTCAAATATGGTCAAGTCGCTATAATCTACCAACGAACAAGAACCGCCCCCCAGGTAAACCCACCCCCCATGGCTTCTAACATAATGAGATCTCCTTTTTTAATTCTCCCATCTTGAACAGCAGTTGTCAAAGCTAATGGTACTGATGCTGCAGACGTGTTACCATGTTGATCAACGGTCATCACAACTTTATCTAATGTGATCCCTAGCTTTTTAGCCGACGTTTCGATAATGCGTTTATTAGCCTGATGAGGCACAAACCAATCTAACTCAGAAGAATTCATATTAACAGCTGAAAAACAATCATCAATCACATCTGTTATCATACCAACTGCATGTTTAAAAACTTCTCGTCCTTTCATACGTAGATGACCTGTTGTTTGCGTTGTTGAAGGGCCTCCATCAACATACAATTTATCTACATACGCACCATTAGAGCGCAATTTTGCAGACAATATACCACTATCAACAATAACATTACCTTCAACTTCTTGTGCTTCCAAAATAGCTGCGCCTGCACCATCACCAAATAAAACACATGTTGTACGATCTTGCCAATCTAAAATCCGAGAAAATGTATCAGATCCAATTACTAAGATTCTTTTTGCCGCTCCACAGCGTAAATATACATCTCCTGTTGTCAATGCAAAAATAAAACCAGAACAAACAGCTTGAACATCAAAAGCAAAACCATGCTTCATTCCCAAAGCGTGTTGAATTTCAACAGCGGAAGCAGGAAAAGTATGGTTAGGCGTTGAAGTCGCTAAAATAATACAATCAATATCTTCTATTGTCATGCCTGAATTTTTAAGTGCAGCTTGTGCAGCCGCTACCCCTAAAGAAACAGTCGTTTCACTTGTATCAGCAATGTAACGTTGGCGAATTCCCGTACGTTGAACAATCCACGAATCAGATGTTTCAACAAACTTTGTAATCTCATCATTCGATAAACTTTTTTTTGGTAAAGCACTTCCTACACCACATATAACTGATCGAATCATACAGTCCTCACCCTCTCTTAAAATTTTTTATCTCTACTACGAATACCGATCATATTGTTTGCGTATTATTTGATAGCTCTACCTTTATCATTTTCAAAGTGTCATTTTATTTTCATGAAAGTATCGTAAATCTTCAACTATTTTTTTCAAAAGTCCATTATTTACCATTTCATAACCAATGCGGATAGCAGAAGCAAAACCATCAGCATTAACACCACCATGACTTTTTATAACAATACCATTTAAACCTAAAAGCACACCACCATTAATCCGATCAGGATCTATTTTCTGTTTCAGCTGACGAAAAGCACCTCGAGACAAAACGTATCCAAGGCGTGAAAAAATAGAACGGCGCATAACAATATTTAAAAGCCCAGCTATTTGTCTTGCAGTTCCTTCTGCAACTTTTAAAGCAATATTACCGGAAAACCCCTCAGTGACAACCACATCGACTACCCCTTTTCCAATGTCATTACCTTCAATAAATCCCTTATACTCTAGCCCTTCTAATTGCACTTCACGCAATATTATTCCAGCTTTTTTGATTTCATCCAAGCCTTTTACCTCTTCAACACCTACATTCAAAAGTCCAACGCTTGGTTTTTCAACATTATATAAAGTACGAAACATACCAGCACCCATAACCGCTAAATCAACCAATTGATCAGCAGATGCACCAATTGTTGCACCAATATCCAGCACAATACTCTCTCCACGAAGAGTTGGCCAAATACCAGCAATTCCAGGACGGTTAGATTCTGCCATCATTTTTAAACAAAAATGAGACATTGCCATAAGTGCACCAGTATTGCCAGCAGAAACACAAGCATCAGCCTCGCCATTTTTTACAGCTTCAATTGCATGCCACATTGATGATTTACCACGCCCAATGCGAAGCGCTTGGCTTGGCTTCTCATCCATACGTGTATAACTTTCTGTGTTATAAAATTGCGATGCTGCAACCAAATGAGGATATTTTTTAAAAATTGGCTTAACAATCTCTTCTATCCCATAAAACAAAAAATGAATATCTGGCAAATGTTTTTGCGCAACTGCTGCCCCCTCAATAGTAACTTCTGGGCCATAATCGCCACCCATGACATCTACAGAAATTCTAATCACACTTGCACATCCTATATTTAAATTCACACTGAATTTTTTGTTATTTAACAAATCACAAAAATATCACTATAATAGGTTTACAGAAATATTGTCCCTTTAACCATATAGCAGGTATTTTTTACATATTTATAATCACTTCCATTCTTTTAAAATAGAAAATGGTGATGTTTTTTGTTCAATTTCTTCTGAATCTTTAATTAAACTTATATTTTCATCTTCCTTGCGTGGATAATGATTAATTGATAGTTCAAAAAATTCTTCCATAACTGCACCTATATCAATCTTATCGCCATAAAAAACCTCTGGTATATCTGGTCCATCTGCATCTAAAAGCAATTCTCTTGTATCCTTTGACACTTTTGGTTTAACCAAATTTGAATCTTCAGGAACAAACGTAATTTCAATATTTTCGTGAAGAATATTTTCCAATGGCTCCAGTGTAATGACGCATAATTGTATTATATGCGCTTGCAGTAAACCTTTTACATATACCCCACGCTTTTTCCACGGTAAAATATGGAATTCTCCCTCGCAAGATTTCACTTCAAGTAAATCATGATTCTTAGCCAAATGTGCACATTCTTGTTGATCTGCGCAAACACGAACTTTTATACCCCTAGCAGACAATGAGCGTACTGACACTGGATAAGTCAGAGCAAACATCATTTGAGAAACATTTTTAACACTCATTGATAACTCCAAAATAAAAAAGTGTAGTATATTGTAACTTCGTTTAATCAACATATTTTATAACTTTTTAAGCAGTTTTCTATAAAATTACTGATTTTATAACAGAGGAAACTCGCTGTAAGCTATTGCAGATTATACCAAATTAAGCTAAAAGCTGAAAAATCGCGGGTCACTTTTTCACCTATGCTTACGTGTAAATGGAGATGTCATTGTTTCAGATGCCTCACTTGATAAATTTAATCAAACATAAATTATTGATTAGCCTATTTATAGCAAGTATGGCAGCGTTTGCTGGATGCAGTTCAATGCATTCTTTAACTTCAAGCCAAACCTATAAGGAAGGTTATGTTCTTGATCAAAACGCTCTCGATTCTGTTTCTATTGGATCCAGTCAGGAGCAAGTTCTTTTAGCTCTAGGAACTCCCTCACTGAAAACAAAATATGATAACGAGGTTTTTTACTATATTTCACAGACTCGGTATCGTAAAATGCGGTTTATGAAAACCAAAATTATTGATCGTAAAGTCTTGGCTATTTATTTCAACAGAAATGGTCAGGTTGCAAGGATAGCTAATTATGGTCTACAAGATGGTCAAATATTTGATTTTATCACTCAAACAACACCAACAGGTGGTAGTGATCAGTCTTTTTTAATCCAAGTCGTTAAAGGTCCTGCCAATAGTTCACGTTAATCAATTACCTACTTGTAGTCTTAACTGAGCTGACGTTTATAAAACTCTAATAATACTAGGATTTTATTTTATTATACTTATAGGCGAATTTCTTTTGCTATTCTATCAAGAATTGCATTGACAAGCCTTGGTTCATCACCTTCAAAAAATGCTTTTGCTACATCAACATATTCACTTACAATAACGGCAGTGGGTATGTCCTTGTGATTCATTAGCTCCCATAAACCTGCACGCAAAATTGCACGTAAAATCGAATCAAGACGTGAAAGTGACCATTCTTCAGAAAGTTTTTGCTGAAGCATAGGATCAAGTTTCTTTTGATCTTGTACAACGCCAGCTATAACAGCTCGAAACCACTGAAAATCAGCATCAAGATATTGATCACCATCAATATCCTTTCCTAAACGATAAGCTTTATATTCAGCTGCTATTTCCGTAACACCAATGCCAACTATATCCATTTGATATAGCGCCTGCACTGCAGCAAGCCTTGCTACTCCGCGTTTATTAGCCAAATGCGAAGAATGTTTGCTTTTTATATCAGCCATATTTAATGATTATCTCCAAATTTTTTTTTAGAGCAATCATACATAAAGCAGCTTCAGCAGCAAAACCACCTTTATTCTTTTCACTCTGTTTAGCACGTGCCCATGCTTGTTCTTCATCCTCAACAGTCAAAATACCATTTCCAATAGCCAACTGCCTATGAAGAGTTAAATCCATTAATGCTCGACAAGAATTATCAGCAACAATTTCAAAATGGTATGTATCACCTCGAATAACACAACCAAGCGCTATATAACCATCATAGGGTACCTTATTGTTTTTTTCAGCAAAAGCTATTGCACCAGGTATTTCCAGTGCCCCTGGAACTGTTACAACATCATAACTTACTTCAGCTTTTTGTAAAACATTCACCGCACCTACAAGAAGTTCATTTGAGATTTTATCATAAAAGCGTGCTTCAACAATTAATAAGTGCAACTTTTTATGTATTTTTTTTGTCACAACAAAACCCCCATTTAAAATCAATAAAGGACTCAAAGATTACATAACCATCAAATTTCAAAAACAATACAAAAATTTTTTCAGTTTACTTATCTTTCATTTTAAAATTAGAAAGCCTGGCAACATAACGAGCAAGCTGATCAATTTCTAAATTCACTTGGTCCCCCACTTTAGCCTGCCCCCATGTTGTCATTTCAAGCGTATGGCGAATAATAAGAACATCAAAAACATTATTTTCAATACAATTAACAGTTAGAGATGTACCGTTAAGCGCAATAGAGCCTTTTTCTGCAATAAAAGGCGCCAACCGCATTGAAGCTTTTAAATAAAAACGAATTGCATCACCTTCATTTTTTTGATCAACAATCTCAGCCAAACCATCAACGTGACCCGAAACCAAATGCCCACCTATCTCATCACCAAGCCGCAATGAACGTTCCAAATTAACAAGAGTTCCTTTTGTCCATTGAGAAAGACTAGTCAAACACAATGTTTCTTTCCATGCTTCTACAACAAAGCAATTAACATTCGCCTGTTTTAGTTCACGTTCAATAACAGTTAGACAAATACCTGAACACGCAATTGATGCACCAATTTCTATAGTCTCTACATCATAATGTGTAGAAATACTTAAACGTGTTCCTTGTTTTAAAGACTGAATGTCTTCAACACAACCAATGTCTGTTACAATCCCTGTAAACATAATGTTTTGTGCCTCCATTTGCACAAACGATCATTTCCTAACATTTTCGTCTCAATTTCATTAAATTCTGAAAGATAAGTTGCAAAATGAGGAGCATCAATACGATCTTTACCTAAAACAATTGGTCCATGAAAACATATTAACTGATCCACACAACCAGCATTTAAAAAACTTTCTCCTGTCTTAGCTCCTCCCTCAAGCAAAATACTATTGATGCCACGCTGATAAAGCAGCTGTAAAATAGCAAAAGGCTGAATCAAATGATCGCTCATTTCTATTGAAAATACACATACACCACACTGTTCCAGTGCCATTTTTTTACTTTTTTCTGCAAAAGTTGCATTACAAATAATCCATGTAGGAATTTTTGTCGCTGTTTGTATAACCTTTGCATCAAATGGAATACGTAAATTTGCGTCTAAAATAATACGTATAGGAGAGCGTATTTCAAGCCCAGGCAAACGACAACTTAATTGTGGATTATCTGCTAATATAGTGCCAATACCAACCATAATAGCATCATTTTGAGCGCGCAGAATATGAGTATATGTATGAGCTTGTGCCCCACTAATTTCTACCCTCCCCTTCTTTTTTCTTCCTATACCATTATCTGCAGAAATTGCCATCTTTAAAGTTACTTCACACCGCTGCAGTTTTTTTACGCATAAATAAGCACTTAACGTTTCAAAAGCCTCCTTAGCCAGAACTCCCTCAACGACTTCAATGCCAGCTGCACGTAAAAGAGCAATACCACGACCACAAACCCGTTCATCTGGATCAATAAGTGCAATAACAACCCGAGAAATACCTGAATCAATAAGTGCATTTACACAAGGTGAAGTCTCACCATAATGTGAACAAGGTTCTAAAGTAGTGTAAGCAGTAGCGCCATAGGATAATGGGCCTGCCATTAATAAAGCTTGCACTTCAGCGTGTGGTCTTCCATGGATAGCTGTTATACCATAACCGACAATAGATTTCTTTCCATCATCATCTCGGACAATTAGTGCGCCAACAGATGGGTTTTGTCCTGTAAGTCCAATGCGGCGTTCTGCTAAACGAATGGCCGCGGACATAAAGCGGTTATCTTGTTCTTCTTTACTCATCAAAATAAGATTTTACATCCGCCACATCTTTTGAAAGTTCGTTTATAATATCATGAAAATCAGTTGCATTACGAAAATCACGATACACGGAAGCAAAACGAATATAAGCAATATCATCAATGCTCTTCAACCATTCCATTACAAGATGCCCAATTTTTTCTGAAGCAATCTCGGGTTCCCCTAAATTTTCAAGCTGGCGCACAATACCTGAAATTGCTTGTTCAATGTGATCAGGATCAATATTACGCTTACGCACCGCCACATTAACTGATCTTATTAATTTATCACGATCAAATGATTCACGCCGACCACTTTTCTTGAAAACTGACAATTCACGTAACTGAATACGCTCAAAGGTCGTAAAACGACCACCACAAACAGAACACACACGTCGACGACGAATCACTGCACCCTCTTCTGCAGGACGTGAATCCTTAACTTGTGTATCTTCATGTTGACAGTAAGGGCAGCGCATCTTTTTGTGCCTCAACAAGTGCTCAAGTGAGAATAAAGAGGGAAATTATCTGTCATATCTCTTACCTTTTTCTTAACAGCGTTTTCAATAGAAGCGTTATCTTCAGCACTTTCTGCTGTTTTAAGACCACCAAGAACTTCTGAAATGAAGTCACCAATTTGGATAAATTCATTTTCTGAAAAACCACGTGTTGTTGCTGCAGGTGTACCCAAACGAATACCTGAGGTTACAAATGGTTTTTGGGGATCAAAAGGAATACTATTTTTATTACAGATAATACCAGCACGTGCTAAAGCCAATTCTGCACATTTCCCTGTTAAATTTTTAGAACGCAAATCAACCAACAATAAATGATTGTCTGTACCACCGGAAACAATATTAAAACCATTATTCTGTAAGCGTTTTACTAAACTTTTAGCGTTAGCAACTACATTAGTAACATAGTTTTTAAAAGCAGGTCGTAAAGCCTCTCCCAGTGCAACCGTCTTAGCAGCAATCACATGCATTAAAGGACCACCTTGCAAACCAGGAAAAACGGCTGAATCAATTTTTTTAGCTAAGGTCTCATTATTGGTTAATATCATGCCACCACGTGGGCCACGCAGTGATTTATGTGTCGTAGTGGTAACAACATGAGCATATGGTACAGGTGAAGGATGAACACCGCCAGCAATTAAACCTGCAATATGAGCCATATCAACCATTAAATAAGCCCCAATCTCATCGGCAATTTCACGGAACCGTTTCCAATTCCATATGCGTGAATAAGCCGTTCCTCCTGCTAAAATAAGCTTTGGTTTATGCTTTTTTGCAAGGCGTTCAATATTTTCCATATCAAGAAGCTGATCTTCTTGACGCACACCATAAGAAACAACATTAAACCATCTTCCTGACATATTAACAGGAGAACCATGCGTAAGATGACCACCAGAATTTAAATCTAATCCCATAAATGTGTCACCAGGCTGAAGCAAAGCTAAAAACACAGCTTGATTCATTTGGCTACCAGAGTTGGGTTGAACATTTGCAAAAGCAGCACCAAAAAGCTTTTTCGCTCGTTCAATTGCCAATTCTTCAATTAAATCTACAAAATGACAACCACCATAGTAACGCTTTCCTGGATAGCCTTCTGCATATTTATTGGTTAAAACTGATCCTTGAGCTTCAAGAACCGCTCTTGAAACAATATTTTCTGATGCAATCAGCTCAATCTCATGATGTTGGCGTTTAAGCTCACCACTGATTGCATCAAAGACTGTAGAATCAACCATTTGTAAATTATTGTTAAAAAAGCACTTTTGTAGATCACTTGCTTTCTTAGTCATAAAGCATGCCCTAACGTTAAAACAAAATAAAAAGTAACATAGTACGTATCACAGACCAAATATTTTGAACCAGTTTAATTCAAAAACTGCAAACACTATAATATCTATCTTATTCTTTTGTCATTTAAGCAATAAAATTCTAGCCACACAAAAATAAATGATGCAAAATAAGTATCGGGCTTTTTAAAAATTCCCTTTATTGCAACATCTTCCATGCAAGGCAAGACAGACTATAGTCTCAAAGTACTCAATTATTTAAGCTGAATACGATATTACAAGCTTAATATGACAAAAAACATCAGTTCAAGGTAAATGCAATGGTAACAAAAATCTTTATTGATGGTGAGCATGGAACAACTGGATTACAAATACAAAAGCGATTAGCAGAGCGCTATGATTTAGAATTGCTCTCTATTCCTTATGCAGATAGGCATAAAATTGATGTGCGCCAAGAATATCTTAACCAAACAGACATTGCTATTTTATGTCTTCCAGATGATGCTGCACGCCAAACAATAAAACTTCTCAAAAACAATAAAAAAATTAGAATTATTGATAGTTCAACAGCACATCGTATTGCACCAGATTGGGTCTATGGTTTTCCTGAAATGACAGCAGGACAAAAAAAGCGTATCCAAGAAGCACGCTATGTTGCTAACCCCGGGTGTTACCCAACCGGTGCAATTAGTTTAATTCGACCATTACGTGAAGTAGGTTTACTAGACGCTCATTACCCAATATCAATTAATGCTATATCTGGTTACACGGGTGGAGGTAAACAATTAATTACGCAGATGGGAAATCATTTCCGAGAAGATACTCTGCGAGAAAATTACTTTACTTATGGTCTTAATCTCAAACACAAACATGTACCAGAGATTAAATTTCATGGGCAAATCAGCCAAACACCTATTTTTGTACCAAGTGTTGGCCGTTTTCCTCAAGGAATGATTGTAAATCTCCCACTCCATCGTCATCTATTTGCAAAATCAGCTAACTGTTCCAATCTGCGTGAAATTCTCAATGCCCATTATAATGGTCAAAATATTATCTCAGTTGCATCACAAGAAGAGACTGAAACACTTACTAAATTAAATCCAGAATGTTTAGCACATAAAGACGGTATGAAACTTTTTGTTTTTGGCAACGATAGTGAAGGTATTTTCAACTTATGTGCCATATTAGATAACCTTGGAAAAGGCGCATCCGCGGCTGCTATTCAAAATCTTGATTTAATGCTTGCAAATAACTAACCTTTTTCTGATTGCAGATCTTTATTCAATAACGCGAGATGCTCCCTTTGTTGCTCGCCAATGTACAACTGAAAAATACAATATAACTAACGCAACACCTTGATGAAGAACCCCCCAACCTAGGGGTACTTCATTTAATAAGGTAACAATGCCAAAAAGCGCTTGAACAACTATGGCAATACATAAAAAAAACGCACGACGAGCATGAGCTGAATGTGGAATGTTTTTTCGTACATAGAAAGCGTGAACAACCGCTACAATAAATAAAAAATAAGCAAAACAACGATGAACAAATTGAACTGTCAAAGGATTTTCAAATAAATTAAGCCAAATTGGATCATAATTTAGTAAGCCATCAGGAATAATCTGACCATCCATCAAGGGCCATGTATTATAGACTTTACCTGCATGAAGACCTGCAACTAAAGCACCAAAATAAATCTCAATTAAAACAAGAAAAACAAGCCAACCTGCAAAACGTTGAACAGCCTGCGTTGCTGGTTTTTCTGTACATTCTGTAAGACCTTGAGATAAGTAAGTGACAAAAATAATAACAAAGCACGCCGCCATGAGGTGAATTGCCAAACGATATTGACTGACACTCGTCAAATTGCTTTGACCAAGCCCTGATGCCACCATCCACCAACCAATAACACCTTGAATAGCAATAAGAATTGGCACAATAATAAGTTGAAGCAAAATACCTTTTTCAATACGTTTGGTAATCCAAAACCAAATCAAACCCAATAAAGCTATAAGACCAACAAGACGACCAAGAACACGGTGCCCCCACTCCCACCAGAAAATAACCTTAAATGCACTTAATGTCATATCGCGATTAAGCAACTTATATTGCGCTATTTGCTGATATTTCAAAAATTCTTCCTGCCACTCATCTATACCAATTGGTGGAATTACACCATGAATTGGCTTCCATTCAGTGATTGATAACCCCGACCCCGTCAAACGGGTAGCTCCTCCCACTAAAACAATTGCCAAACAAAGCAATAAAATGGCATAAAGCCACACTTGAATCTGTTTTCGATTTTGTTTTTGCAGCGATGTCAAAGCTACATCATTCAATTTCTCTATTGCCATTTTGGATTTCCTTTAGTTTGTCTTCAACTGCAAATATTTTTTAAATCTAAAAATTAACTCTCAATTGTTTTTATAAAGATTCAGTAATGCTATGCAAAAAGAAAGTGCTTTTGCTACAATAAGTGATTACCATTTCTATTTTGCCAATATTCAATACGAATTCACGCAGCAAACAGTTTTTGGAAATCTTGATATCATCTGCACTATCCAATTATGTTTATCAAGAGTAGCATTACAAATATAATAATCTGTCGATTGCGCAATTTGTTCAGACCCGTATTTGGGTTCGCTAGTTATTTCTAAAATGATCAAATCGTAATTTTTTTTAAATTCTTCTAATAGACGGGGAATATCATTTGAAAAATCCTGA
The DNA here is from genome assembly GCF_002022415.1 of Bartonella sp. WD12.1. Taxonomy (GTDB): domain Bacteria; phylum Pseudomonadota; class Alphaproteobacteria; order Rhizobiales; family Rhizobiaceae; genus Bartonella. The sequence continues at coordinate 547,967 of NZ_MUBG01000001.1, read as the reverse complement.
GCACGAACAGTGCTCGCCAACCCTTGTGGAAGAATATCAACTCCTGTATCGTAATCACGATAAATAACATCTTGTAACTGCGCATCGCCAGTTAACACATCACTCAACCCTCGGTGTGGGCCAATTATTTTTTCTATCTGTTGACCAGAAATATCTACAAGCAAAACTGTTTTTTTCTCTTCTACCAAATGAAGAGATAATTTTGCCGCCATCCAAGCAGCCTGTGCTCCAATTATTGAGACAACCATTGAAGAACGTAATTTTAAAAAAACCGATAATCCTTCTATTGTCATAAAAGTTTCAGAATTTTCTATCACCTTAGGTAACAAAGCACTTCTGCTACTTTCTAAATCCTCTTCCGATTGAGTTTTCTCTGTTCCAGAATATCTTTGAAATAATAATAACCCTACTAAAAGAGCTGTCAAACTTGCTAATATACTCACAAGAACATTTTTGCCATAAAGAGCCATAAAAGAAACAGGAGCTACTGTTATTGGAGCAATCATACGAATCTTTGCCTTTTGTAATAAAGGAGTACGAATGTTCATTTCTTTATTTTGCCCATCTATCACTACTTTTACTTTATCTTCCAGCTCATTTAACATTTGATTGAAAGACTGAGATTGATCCTTTACAAAAATTCTAATTTTTTCTCTTAGTTGTATTTCAAAATTCTTTGCGACAATCTCATCTGAATGAATTTGATTAGTAATTTGCAAAATTTTATCCTCTAACTGAGTAGAAAGTGCTTTCGATTCCGCAATCATTGCTTTAATTTGTGGATGTTCCCAACCTAATTGGGCAGCCATATGAGCTTTTTGTGTTTCCAAAAGATTAATTTTAGCTTCTAATGCGACAACAGCTGAGTTGTTCGCAACAAATGACAAAGACAACAAAGACTGACCATTTTTACGCATCATTTTAATGGTCGAATTTAAAATTGTTAAATGAATACGCCTTAAAGTCGCATCTGTTAATTTCGTATAAAGGTTATTAAGCTCAGCTTGTTTTGCTTCATGATGAATGGAAGAATTGGTAGATGAGCGAAATGTCTGTAATATATTTAATATTGCAGTATTATCATATTGTCGATCAGCTTTCTTTCCTACCGACAATAATTTTTGATTTCGTTTAATAACTGTATCTGAAAAAGCAGAAAACCAACTTTCCAACCCTTTTTGAGCATCTTCAGCAGTTTTTGCTTCAAAAGCAAGTTTGATCAGATCACCATCACGAGAAAACCGAATATTTTCATAAAGTTTCTTCTTATGCACATCATAAGGAAAAAATCTTTGTGTATTTGAATTATTTAAAAAGATAGGTTGAGCAAACAGTAATGCAACAATATTATCTTGCTCATCATTTGGTAATGGGATTCCAACAGAATCAGATAACGTAAATGTTAAGGTTGCTTGGTAGGAGCGTAGCTGAACAAAATAATATAACCAAATCAAAAATGCGCATAATATTGCTGAGAAAAAAACAATTAAAGCGTTTTGCGATATTATGCGCATTAACAATCTATTATCACGCTCAAAATTCATCTTATTTCAACCAACACAATAAATATCTCACGTTCTCTATTTTAAGAGAAAGGAGTAACTATCCTCTTAACTCAAAGCTATATTATTTAAAGCTATGTTATTTTTAGATTAGAAAAACGTAAAGATAAAAGAAGTTTTGCTAAAGTCACAGCTCAAAAGAAGTGTTTATACATATTTTGTTTAATATGATCTAATCGTTTCTTTGCTTCACAAGTAAGGAGTGCTCGGATAGTAATAGAACCATCATCATGACTTTCTTGCTCTATCTTACCAGAATTTTTATAAAACCAATCAATAAGTTGCATTTCATCAGGCTTTAAAACCAATTTAACGCTTTGCATTTCTCCAGAAAGCCGCCTTTCAATTGTTACTAACAATTGATTTAATCCTTCTCCAGTGAGTGCTGATATCATTAATGCAGGATTTAACAATGTTCTTGCACTTGTTTGCAAAACATTCAATGTATGCTCATCCAACGTATCAGCTTTATTCCAAACTTCCACGATGTGATCTATATTACCAATATCAACACCTAAACTTGAAAGTATTTCTAATACATCTTGAGCCTGAGCACGATGATCAGGATTTGATATATCTTTTACGTGGATAATTAAATCAGCTTCAATTACCTCCTCGAGAGTCGCTCTAAAAGCCGCAATCAAATGCGTTGGTAAATTAGAAATAAAACCTACAGTATCAGATAAAAAAATAGTTTGCCCATGAGGAAGAATAACTTTGCGTAAAGTTGGATCAAGCGTTGCAAACAACATATCTTTTGTTAATACACCTGCATCACTTAAGCGGTTAAAAAGTGTTGATTTGCCCGCATTAGTATATCCCACTAAAGCAACAACAGGATGAGACGTCTTTTTTCTTTTAGCTCGATGAAGAGCACGTGTTTTAACAACATTCTCTAATTCACGGCGAATACGAGTGATTTTATCTTGCAGAAGGCGTCTATCTGCTTCAATTTGAGTTTCACCAGGCCCTCCCAAAAAACCACTACCACCGCGTTGTCTTTCCAAGTGTGTCCAACTTCGGACAAGCCTGCTTTTTTGATAAGATAAATGTGCCAATTCGACTTGCAATTTTCCTTCTTTTGTTCGTGCACAACGACCAAAAATTTCAAGAATCAAAGCCGTTCTATCAATAACCTTACAACTCCATAATTTTTCCAAATTACGTTGCTGCACTGGTGTGAGAACATGATCCACAATTGCAAGTACAATATGATGCTCACTTATATAATCAGCAAATGCACTCACTTTACCTACCCCAAATAAAGTCGAAGGGTGTGGTGTGCTAATATTAATGGTTTCATAATGGACAATATCTAACTCAATAGCGCGCGCTAACCCTAATGCTTCTTTTATCCGAGAATCTATTGAGTGCTCACTTAAAACTTTTTCAGTCTTGTTTACAGGAAAAAACGGTAAAAAAACAACAGCGCGTACCTGCTCTGCAACCTGTGAAATCAATTTCCCAGATCTTTTATTTATATCCATCATAACAATTCAAGGTAATAGAAGAAACAGAGCAAAAGATTTAAAGATAGCAGCCTTATCTATTCAGACCCCTCACCTTCAAACATTTGTACAGATTGGCCCGGCATAATCGTCGAAATAGCGTGTTTATAAACCAATTGCGCATGCCCATCTCGCCGCAAAAGAACACAAAAATTATCAAATGACGTTACAACACCTGTCAACTTAACACCATTCACAAGAAAAATTGTAAGAGAAATTTTTTGCTTACGAACTGTATTCAAAAATACATCTTGCAGGTGTTGTGATCGTTCTACCATATTTTACACCTTTGCTGCGAATCGTAAAAATATCCACTGTCTCATATCGACTGAAAAATAATAAATTGTCAATGTATCAGCATCAAAAATCCGGAAAAATTCCGCTTAATATTGGAAAAATAACCTATTACGTGTAAGTAATGAACAGCACTCTTAATAAGATAAGAAATCAAATATAAAAATTTTAAAACTTCCGTTTTTTACTGATTACTATGTCTAAAAACAATTTTTTTGTACAAAAGGCATCAACATACATAATATTTTCTACATAATGGTATTCGTCATATATCTATTGACTAGACTTTACATCCATTCAATATAAAATACTGAATATCAACTAATATACTATAATTTAAAGGCATAACAAAGAGGCGCCTTCTTGTAGAGAATTAGATCATCAAATTCACTTTTTGTCACTATTAGCAAACTTTGAAAATTATAGTAACAAAATCTATAATGGCGTGGAAAAATGCCCTCAAATAACATGACAAACTCAACATAGATTATGCACATGCTATATTGAAATGGATAAAACAGCTAAAAAATGTAATGTTTTGATCTAGTATTTATCCCATTAATTTTTCACCTGTTTCTTAAATATATTCAGCTAACTTATCGCTATTATAGGCTGTTTATTTGTTTCTATTATAAAATATATGTTTTCATCGTTCAACGTAGCCCACTACCTGCTCATTCATGAAATAACTTTAGCATGGTGCTAAAAAAACACATATCCAATTATTTATTATATAATTAATTATTTTGTTTAAATTTTGTTATAGTATGATTATTTTGCGTCAATTTAAGCATGAGTGGTTATACGCCTACAAGAACTGGCATATTATGCAAAAATTTTAAAGCATCATATGTAATTGAAATGCTTATTCAATTGTTCCATCAAACATATTAAGCTTATAATACTGGTTATCAAAATGAACAATCAACAAATTTTATCTCAGACATAATTTTATACTGTATTGTTTTTTATGAATTTTCCAGCATTTTTGAATAAGCAACAAAATCCGCGTTAACCCTATCTTGATAAGTTGTAAAACTTTTACCTTATACATATTCCTTTCTAAATAATTAACAGCTAATATATTAGAAGTAACTGGAAAGGGGCGTATTTCTTTTCCATCTGTAAAAGTATGAGGCAAGTATGGCACGTAGAACCAAATTACAAGCATTTGAAGTCGAATTTGAAGAAGCTCTCGAAAAAGCAATGGACTTTAACCTTGATGATTCGATAATTGAAGCAATATCATTAAATGATCCTTCAAATCCTAATGTGGATGATTTGACTCAAAAAATTGCAACAGCAGAAGAAGAACTTCTTTCTGAAAACAGTGCTTCTACTCTTACCTCTAATGTTCATGATAACGTTGTTATTGATGAATCTGTTGCTGAACAACTTTTTGGACAAAAACCTATAGATGAGCTTTCCGGTGGAACTGTGCGTGACACGTTATTAGCTACAAAGCCTCTCCCCGCTAATGACGACATAATAGAGCCTTTAAATTTAGGGCCATTAAAGCAAAATTCTATCTCTCGGATTTATTGGAGTACAACAGCACTTAGTGCTTTGTGGGCAACAGGGGGTGCTTTTATTGCCCATAAATTAGCTCCCGCTGGATTAAATTCCTTAGCAAACATTACTGCCTTTATTACATCACCTACTGGGCTCGTTGTAACTGCAGGAACTATGATTCCTATTCTCATGTCTTGGGGTTTTGCTCAGCTAACAAAACGTTCAACTGAATTACGCAATATTGCTGTTCTTATAACACATGCAGCACAACAACTTAACGAACCGCAGCACATATCTGAAAAGCAAGTTATTGCTATAGGAGAGACCATTCGTAAAGAAGTAGCTGCAATGAATGAAGGAATTGAGCGTACTCTTGGGCGTGCTGTTGAACTTGAAGCTATTATACAAAGTGAAGTTCATAACCTTGAACAGGCTTATGCAGAAAATGAATCGCGGATTCACAAATTAATAGAAGAATTAAATAATGAACGCATGGCAATTTTGAATCATGCCAATCGCGTACAGTCAACAATTAAAGGAACACAAGAACAGCTGAGTGATGAATTTGATTTGGTTGCGTCCAAAATTTCAACCAATATTGATAAACTTACGCAAACTCTTTCTCAAACTTTAGAAAAACAAGGTGAAGATCTTGTTACAAAACTTTCCTATGCAGGAGATGGTATAACAAAACAGCTTGTTGAAAAATTTAACGAAACAACGGTACATATTCAGCAAAAGAACACAGAGTTTTTCGATGAATTAGGAAAAAACTTTGATGGTTTTTCAGAACGCTTTGATAATAATGAAAAGCAATTAGAAAAAACCTTTAACGAAACGACTGTTAAAGCTGAAATGCATATCTCTAAAATTGTGGAGAACATACAAGCTGCAACAGATCAAACCCTTTCCAGTATTGATGAAAAATTTAAAACTGTCGATACAGTAATTGTTGATCGCCATAATCAATCATTGCAGAATTTGGATGAAAAAATCATACAGCTTGACGAACAGGCTTATAAAATCTCTTCTACATTCGATAATATCACCGCACAAGCACTTGAAGCTTTTGAAAACCGTTTAGCAAATGCGGATTTATCTCTTAAAGAGCATGGCGATTCTATTATTGAATCCTTTATTTCTCGTAGTCAAACCTTAGAAGATAATGTTGAAAAACTTGGTGGATTTTTAGAAGCTCACACCTTGCAAATTAATGCAAATCTTCAAGAAAGAACTGCTGATATTGCCAATGTATTTACAAACGGTCACGATAATGTTCTTTCTGCAATAGATGAAAGCAAAAAACTTTTGAGAGAAGAAATTCAAAATGTTGATGATGCAATTGTTGATATTATAAAGGAACGTTCACAAGACTTTAAATTACAAATCGCTGATCAAAGAGATATAATGGAAAATATGCTCACCAGCGAAAAGGATAAAATTGCTGATACATTGAGAAATCAAATTAATGAGTTAACCCAAAATGTTTCATCTGTTGAAAAAACTTTAACTGATAATATTCAAATCATTGATCAGCACGCAGAAAATCATTTGTCCGCTATAGCTCACTGCACAGAAAAACTGCAAGAAACCATTACGCAAAGCTGTCAAACAACTCAAGATGCTTTAGAAATGCAAGCTAAAAATATTGATATACGTGCTGAAGCTTTGCGCGATTCTTTGGCCACTAATAGTTTTTCTCTTAACGAAGTTCTTGCAGATCAAACCCGCACGATCGAGCAACGTATGGAAACAATCCATAATATCATTGCAAAAAGTGATATACACATTGATACAGCCTTAAAACAGCAAATGGACTTGGTTGAAAATGTCATTGATAATAACAATAAAACAATCACCGAAGCTGTCCAAAACCACATCAAAAACCTTGAAAATCATACTGAAACTTTAAAGGATACTCTCTCCCAATCTAATGAGACATTATTTGAAACCTTTGAAAATCGTATAGAGTCGTTCGATGAAAATCTAGAAAATAGAGCAGGTCAAATCTTTGAACGTGTAACTACGTTAGAAGAAACATTATCTGAAAAAATGGGCCAAATATGTGAAACTATTAAGGAACAAACATCTGTATTTGAGGAACGCTCTGACACCTTAAAAACATCTATTGCCCTCAATAATGAACATGCCCAAGCAGTCCAACACGCACTGGAAACAAGCGTAGATAATATACGCGGCACATTAGAGAATTCCGTTAATACGGTTACAGGTAGTTTACATAACAAGCTTATGGAAGCGTCTGATATCCTTGCCTCTACCAGTGAACAAATGTTTTCATCATTAGATAATGAAACAAATAAAGCACAAGAAAAGCTTGTCAACGCTTCTCAGCAAGCAGCATTAATAATGGCTGATCAAGTAGAAAAATCAGAAACCTCTATTCTTTCTGCCGGTAACCAATTGGTTTCATCTGTTAGTGACGTTACTACAAAAGCGGAAAATATTATTTTTGAATCTGGTAATCGTATTGTCTCAAACGTTGAACAAACAATTCACAATACCAGTGAAAAAATTCTCTCTGTTTTAGAAGAGCAGACAGCTTATACTGCAGAAGCCTTTACAATAGCAGGCAATAATGCACAAACATTGTTTAATGAAGCAATTCATTCTTCAACAACAGCCATTGAACAATTGCTTAATGAACGTTCCAATGTTCTTTATCAATCCATGCAAGAGCTTGAAAATAATTTAGGATATCGGTTGTCTGATGTAAGTAATCGTTTAGAAGAAGTAAATAGTCAAACAACTTCTCAAGTTTCAGGATATGTTGAACACTTAACAGAATTAACAGATTATTTAAATCAAACTGCACAAAGTACAACTGAATCATTTGGTAATTTAACGCAGCACATCAGTGAACAACTTGCTCTCTCAACACAAGATGCTGAACAAAGAATTTATGCACAAAATGAAGCATGGATGAATAGTTTCGCACAGACAAATTCTGAAACTATTCAAACCATGGCTACTATGAAGGAAGAGCTTATCAATAATGTCTCGGCGATTCTTGAGCAATTAAATCAATCAATTTATAGTATTCACGAAAATAGTAATATTTTGATATCAACAGTCCAAAATATTGATACTCAGTTTAATGAAACAACAAATAACTTCTTCCAAAACACTAACCAAGTAGCAGAGCATTTATCAACTTCAGGTCAAACACTTCATAATAATATGGAAGCTCTGCAAGGATTTATGCAAAATACATTTGATAAAATTAGTCATATAACAACAAATTTCAGTGAACACGCTCAAACACTTTCTGACACCATTCATATACTTGAACAATCAGAAAACACACTGGGTGTGACACTCGAAGAAAAGCGAAATGCGCTAGCTACGTTGAGCAATACTCTTGTTTCAAAGTCTAATGAGATTAATCAACTTATCAGACATTATGAAGATGCTCTCAATTTAGCATTTAAACGCACTGATGAAAATACACGTAATTCTACGCAATTACTGGAACAAACACTTAATCAACTTACTAATGAAGTTTCAGTACGTTTTTCAGGAGCTGCAGAAGATATACGTAAATCAGCTGATGAAATTCGTTTAGAACTTTTAAAAGTTAATAATGATATTAATGAGAATATTCAAAAACTACCAGCGCAAACAAAAGAAACAATACAAACAGTCCGTTACACTCTGAATGAACAAATTACAGCGTTAAAGGACTTGGCAAATGTTATACAAAACGATGACAAAAATAGCGAAAAAGAGCAATTGATGTCAGCTGCTGCTACATCATTAACATCAAATAGGGTCAATAGTACTTCTGCTGAAACTACAAAGAAGATAGTGCCACCAAAGCCTATTTGGTCGCAAGAACAAAGCAAACCAAATCAAAACAGATGGGTATCAGATCTGTTGGCAGGAGCTTCGTGTGAAAAAACACAACCTGAAAGTACCAATAACAGTCCAACTTCTTCATCGGTACAAACAAAATCTCATCCTGCGAATGGATCTCTTAATTCATTAGCAACGAGTATTTTAAAAGCTATTAATCACAACGCCATTGTTGAGTTATGGAATCATTATCGGCGTGGACAAAAAAATATCATACCTGAGCAGCTTTATACTTCGAATGGGAAAATGATATTTGAAATAATCAAGCAAAAATATATAAGCGATATTAATTTTAAAGACTCAGTCAATCAATACATTGCAGATTTTGAAAAACTATTACGTGATGTATCCCGTAGTTCTGGAAATACCCATACAGCACGACAATATTTAATTTCAGATACCGGAAAAGTTTATACTATACTTGCCCATGCAAGCGGACGAATTCAATAAAATAATAAAAAAGGGAAAAAGAGTAACTTTTTCCTTTTTTTTCAATTGTATTAATTAATCATCATCATGACGAATTTATTACAATATTATGAGTAATATTAATAAGTTCTAACCGTAAAAGTATCTAACTTTTACATTGCATCAATTATAAGCGAGTAGTTCTTTCATCATTCAACTTGCCAATGCTCTTTTTTAAGCATACTTAGTAAGTAAAAAGTGTAAATGTTGATTCAAAATCTCGTTGCTTGCTTATAAAAGAAATATACTTCAACCTCACGGGATTAGAATTAAAGAAATCACGAGCCACCGCTTATGCTTAAGCAGGAAAAAAAAGTATGTATACATGCACTGGAATAAGAAGATACATTGGTTATAAATGAACGCCACAACATACCTAAAAAATAACAACATAAATTATTGTTAATTTAATATAGAAATGACGCACACTATTGCAAATATATGGACAAAAGACAAACCAAGTATATCCACTCCAACACATTTACTTTGAATCTTTGTTAGTTAATAACGACAATCCCGCATGTTGCGAATTGGAAAATTTTAAATATGAAAAACTTATGACAAACCTCATCCAAAATGCAATTGTTCTCATAAGAATTATAAAAGTAATGTTAAATTATGTTATCTTACAAATAGTTAAGCGTATTTATATTATCTCCGCATCCCTTTATACATCAATCATAAATTTAGATCTTTCTTCTAGTACGTACATTAGGCTTGCATCATTTCTTGTAAGTATTACAAAAGTATAATTACTTGTAATGTAACCACTAACGCTATCTTATCAGGACCTTTTCAAACTGATCAATTGCTGTAAAATTTGTTAAGGAGGCAAAAATAATAATGTTAATGTCAATGAAATTATTAATTAATGCAAATAAATTAATCTGGTGTATTAGTTTGAAAATTCAGAAGAATTTGCGCACATTTATGCCTTTTTATATTTAGAAAAATCAAAATCTTTTAGCGGGCATTAATCTTATTATAAATGACAATGTCCCTATAAATATATATTAACTTGGATATCACAAAAATGTCTACAAAATCAAATAACAATGTCAGTTCACATCAAACTGAACTTGATAGTGCAGCGCTTTTTTACCACCAATATCCAAAGCCTGGAAAACTAAAAATACAAGCAACAAAACCGCTTGGTAATCAACGTGATTTAGCGCTTGCTTATTCTCCAGGTGTTGCTGCGCCATGTCTTGCAATTCATAAAGATCCAAACCTAGCAGCTCAATATACTTCTCGTTCTAATTTAGTGGCTGTTATATCAAATGGAACAGCTGTTTTAGGATTAGGAAATATTGGCCCACTTGCTTCTAAACCTGTCATGGAAGGAAAAGCTGTTTTATTCAAAAAGTTTGCAAATATTGATGTTTTTGATATCGAACTTGATGCACCTGATATTACTCAAATGGTAGAAATCGTGTCTGCATTGGAGCCGACATTTAGTGGTATCAATCTTGAAGATATCAAAGCTCCTGAATGCTTTGAAATTGAAGAGCAACTTCGTGCTAAAATGAATATCCCAGTCTTCCATGATGACCAACACGGAACTGCCATTATTGTTTCTGCTGCTGTATTAAATGGATTACATCTTGCTGGTAAAAAAATTGAAGACGTAAAAATAGTTACCTCAGGTGCAGGTGCTGCAGCTTTAGCTTGTCTTAATCTTTTAGTACATCTTGGAGCAAAAGTTGAAAATATTTGGCTTAGTGACTTAGACGGTGTTGTTTATGAAGGCCGCAAAACACTTATGGATCGTTGGAAAATAAAGTATGCGCAAAAAACTGATGCACGAACTTTATCCGAGATTATTGATAATGCAGACATTTTTTTAGGTGTTTCAGCAGGTGGTGTTTTAAAACCTGAATATCTCAAAAAAATGGCCCCAAAACCTTTAATTTTAGCACTCGCTAATCCAACACCGGAAATCATGCCAGAAGAAGCACGTGCTGTGCGACCAGACGCAATGATCTGTACAGGGCGTTCTGATTATCCCAATCAAGTCAATAACGTCCTTTGTTTTCCTTATATTTTCCGTGGTGCATTAGATGTCGGTGCCACTGCAATTAATGAAGAAATGAAAGTAGCGGCAGTTCATGCTATTGCTGCCCTTGCCCGTGAAGAATCTTCAGATATTGCCGCACGTGCTTATTCAAAAGAAACATCTAATTTTGGTCCAGATTATCTTATCCCCTTCCCTTTTGATCCACGCTTAATACTGCGTATTGCACCTGCTGTTGCTAAAGCAGCAATGGAAACCGGTGTAGCAATTCGACCAATTGAAGATATTGCTGCTTATCATGATAACCTTAATCGCTTTGTGTACCGTTCTGGTCTAACAATGAAACCTGTTTTTGCTGCTGTAAAAACAGCAAAACGCAAACGTGTAATTTATGCCAATGGTGAAGATGAGCGTGTACTTCGTGCAGCACAAATTGTCCTTGAAGAACAAACTGCAACTCCTCTTCTCATTGGCCGTCCACATGTAGTGGAATCTAGATTAGAACGCTTTGGCTTAAGAATTCGTCCCGGCGTAGATTTTGAACTCACAAATCCAGAGGATGATCCACGTTTTCGTGATTATGTTAATTTATTGCTTCGTTATACAGGTAGATGTGGTGTATCACCTGAGGTTGCAAAAACAATTGTAAGAACATCAACAACAGCTATTGCTGCCCTTGCAGTTATGCGTGAAGAAGCTGATGCAATGATTTGCGGTTTAGAAGGACGTTTTGAACGTAATCTTCAATTAATCGAGCAAATTATTGGACTTGATTCTAATGTCAGTCGTTTTTCTTCTGTCAGTTTACTCATCTCTCCACATAGTACTCTTTTCTTAACGGATACTTACGTTAATGAAAATCCCTCTGCTGAAGAAATAGTGGAAATGACTGTTTTGGCAGCAAAAGAAGTTGAAGCTTTTGGTATAATACCAAAAGTAGCGTTATTATCGCATTCAAATTTTGGATCTAAAAATACAGAAAGTGCGCGTAAAATGCGCCGTGCAGCTGAAATCTTGGCAGAGTTATACCCAGATTTGGAATCAGATGGGGAAATGCATGGTGATTCAGCACTTTCTCAAATTTTTCGTGATCGTGTTTTTCCTGATTCACGTCTTAAAGGTGAAGCTAATTTGCTTGTTTTTCCAACACTTGATGCGGCCAATATCACACTTAATATTGTCAAAAATCTAACAGATTCACTTCATGTGGGCCCTATTTTAATTGGGGCAGCACGTCCTGCACATATCCTCACACCTTCAGTAACTTCACGAGGAGTTGTCAATATGACCGCACTGGCAGTGCTTGCCGCAAATAGAAAAAAATCTCATAGTAAGGCAAATAAAAATAAGTAATCCTCGTTTTATGATAAAATTTAGCGTTTCTTTTTATAAACAATCAAAAAGAAGGGCTTAATCCACTGCAAATTCACTTTTCATATTGAAAAGACAGTTGCATTTCGGATTAAGTCTTTTTTTTTAGGTAAAAAAAGCTAGATAGAGTTATATTTAAGTATTTTAGAAGCTATCAACCTATAATAAGGAATTACAAATTGCTCTCTACTTTTGATAAAGTTGCTGATGTTATTGCGGAAATCAGTGAAATCGATCGCAGCATGATCACGCCCGAAAGTCATACAATTGATGACTTAGGCATCGACAGTCTGGATTTTCTTGATATCGTTTTTGCTCTTGATAAAGCTTTTGGAATTAAAATTCCATTAGAACAGTGGACTCAAGAAATTAATGAAGGTTCAGTTGCAACCGAAGAATATTTTGTTCTTAAAAATCTTTGTGCAAAAATTGATGAACTCATTGCCTTAAAACAAGCTAATTAATTTCTTTTATCATGCAGAATCAATCTGTATTCATTACCGGTATAGGACTGATCAGCTCCTTAGGTGAAGGGGTTGATTACCATTGGGAAAAATTGAACGATCCTACAGTCACACCAAATCTGGATTGTACGAGTTTTTCACCCTACACTGTCCATAAATTAACTGAAGTCGATTGGAATTTACAAATACCAAAACGTAGTGACCAACGACAAATGGAAACATGGCAGCGTCTTGGTACCTATGCAGCTGGCCTTGCTCTTGAAGATGCGGGAATAAAAAACAATGAACAGTTAACATCAACAATGGATATGATCGTTGCAGCCAGTGGAGGCGAACGCGATATTGCTGTTGATACACAAATTCTTGCTAAAGCCCGCACAACAGATGATCACGCTTCTATGCTTAATTCTGTCCTTTCAACTGAACTTCGTCCAACTTTGTTTTTAGCGCAGCTATCCAATCTTTTAGCTGGCAATATTTCAATTGTTCATAAAGTAACGGGTTCTTCTCGCACATTTATGGGGGAAGAAGGTAGCGGGCTTTCTGCTGTGCAAGTAGCTGTTGCCCGAATTCGAGCAGGACAGAGTACACATATTTTAGTAGGTAGTTCCTATAATACTCAAAGCTATGATATGTTGTTAGCTCATGGGCTTGGAGGCCTTTTAGCACGCAATGGGTGGTCGCCAGTTTGGGGGCGTAAAAACTCTCTTGGAAGTGAAATAATAACCGGTTCTGCAGGTGTTTTTTTAGTGCTTGAAAATGGTGAACAAGCAAAAAAACGCAATGCCCGTATTTATGCTGAAATCAGCCAAATCATCACAGATCAAACAAATAGGACAAAAATTCCACTCAAAGATACAATTGCTACAATGTTAAAAACAGTAAAGGCTAAATCTGCTTTTACAATTTCAGGTGCTTCAGGTTCTCATGAAGCAACAAAAGCAGAACAAAGTGCGCTTGACTTTGCTAATATACCTTACCGTGGCATGACAACATTATTTGGCTACTTACGAGAAGCGCAGTTTCCTTTAGCGCTCGCATTAGCTGCGATTGCTGTTGAAAAAAAGCTTAGCTTTCCAACACTAAGTGCTCATGAAAAACCATTTTCTGGAGAAGTACGTGAAGCATTAGCCACTACAGTTGGTATAAAAAGAGCTGAAGGTATAGTGCACTTAGCTGCTGTTTAAAAGGAATTTCTATGACGGAATATAACGATCATTTCGGACGTCCACTTATAGCAATAACTGGAGCAGGAGTTGTAACATCACTGGGGCAAGGCAAACAAGAAAACTGGCAAAAATTAATCAATGGCATTAGTGGTATTCATAAAATAACGCGCTTTCCCGTTGAAGGGTTAAATACAGTTATTGCAGGAACTGTTGATTTTCTTGAAGAAAGTACAATTGGAGCTTCAGCTCTTTCTGAAAAACTAGCACATCTTGCAGCAGAAGAAGCTTTAGAGCAAGCCAATCTTGATAAAACAAATTTTAATGGACCATTATTCTTAGCAGCTCCCCCTGTTGAACTTGAGTGGAAAGCTCGTTTTGCCCTTGATCAAGAAGAGACATCCAATGATGAACCTTCTTATGCACATCTTCTTGAAGTCTGTAGTCGTAACCCCCAACATGCACTTTTTGAAACAACGCAATTTGGGGCAATTGCAGAAAAGCTTCAAAAAGCATTTGGGACAAAAGGACTTCCTGTTACACTTTCAACCGCTTGTGCATCTGGTGCAACAGCAATTCAACTCGGTGTTGAATCTATTCGACGAGGAGAAACAGATCGCGCACTCATCATTGCTACAGACGGCTCAGTTTCAGCGGAATCTCTTATTCGTTTTTCCTTATTATCTGCTCTTTCAACTCATAATGAGCCCGCAGAAAAAGCATCAAAACCATTTAGCCGTGACCGAAACGGTTTCGTTATGGCAGAAGGATCGGGTGCTCTTATTCTTGAATCTCTTGAGAGTGCTTTAAATCGTAAAGCAAAAGTTTTAGGGATTTTAGCAGGTTGTGGAGAAACAGCAGATGATTTTCACCGTACTCGTTCAAAACCCGATGCATCTCCAGCAACTGAAGCAGTCCGTAAAGCTTTAGCTGATGCACAAATAACAATTAATGAAATTGATTATATCAATGCACATGGAACTTCCACACCTGAAAATGAAAAGATGGAATACCTAGCATTATCAACAGTATTTGGTGATATTTTAGAATATATTCCCGTTTCTTCCAATAAATCAATGATTGGACATACTTTAACTGCTGCTGGCACCATAGAAGCTGTCTTTTCACTTTTAACTATCCAATCGGGAATACTTCCCCCTACAATCAATTATGATGATCCAGACCCTACTATCCCTTTGGATGTTGTTCCTAATTATAGCCGTAAAGCTTGTGTCAACACGGTTTTATCTAATTCATTTGGCTTTGGTGGTCAAAATACTAGTCTTGTTATTACGGCATATAAAGGGTAATCCCTTCAATGATTAAATTTTGTAAACCCCAATCTTAAGCAATAATATAATAGAGAATAATGATGCGTGCACTGCAACTACTCAATGAATGTCAACTTGAAATCACTAATATTGCCCCTCCTCCTCCACCAAACTCTGGTGAAGTGACAGTCCGTATAAAGGCTGTTGCCCTTAATCATATTGATGTATGGGGATGGCGTGGTATGGCCTTTGCTAAAAGAAAAATGCCGCTTATTATAGGTGCAGAAGCTTCTGGTGAGATTGTTCAGCTGGGAAATGGCGTTGAAAATCTACAACTTGGGCAAATTGTTTCAATTTATGGTGCACAAACCTGTGGCTTGTGCAAACCCTGCCATGAAGGACGTGATAATCTTTGCAGTGATGTAAAAGGTGTGTATGGTTTTCATCTTGATGGCTTTGCTTGTGAACTTGTTAATCTTCCAGCACGTCTATTAGTGCCAGCTCCACCAGAATGTGATGCAATAAAAGCAGCTGTTGCTCCTATTACCTTTGGTACTGTAGAGCATATGCTTTTTGATAACGCAAAACTACAAGCTGGAGAAACAATTTTAATACAAGCTGGTGGCTCTGGTATTGGTTCAGCAGCTATCCAGATTGCAAAAGCTATAGGGTGCACAGTCATTACTACTGTTGGTTCAGACAATAAAATTGCAAAAGCACAATCCCTTGGAGCGGATTATGTGATCAATTACCGTAAAGATCGTTTTGAAGGTGTGGTCCGCAAAATAACTCAAAAAAAAGGCGTTGATGTTGTTTTTGAACACGTGGGTGCCGATACATGGACAGGCTCTATATTGTGTATGAAACGGGGAGCTCGTTTAGTAACGTGTGGTTCAACTTCTGGTGTTTCAGCACCTATGAATTTAATGCAACTATTTCAGCAACAACTTAAAATATTTGGTTCATTTGGTTGTCGTATGGAAAATATGGCAAATGCTATGCAGAAAATGGCACAAGGAATTGTGTCTCCTATCATTGATACGATTGTTGACTTTGATAAAATCGATACAGCTTTAAAACGAATGGAAAGCCGTGATGTTTTTGGTAAAATTATCCTCAAAATTGATTAAATCATGATAAAGTATTTTATCAAAAATTCAATGTACAACATTAAAATCATTATTAAAAAGTCTGTAAATTGGTTGTGGGCACATTTGCTTATTGCTTTTCTAGCTATTCTACGACATCTCCCTATTAACATTGGATTTTCTTTTATTTCCTGGTTAGCAAAAACATTTGGTCCTCTTGTATCTCGTCATCAAATTGCACTTGCAAATCTTAGAGCTGCATATCCAGAAAAAACAGAACAAGAATTACATGCAATTGCGCTAGAAATGTGGGAAAACATGGGGCGACTTCTTGTCGAATATATTTTTCTCGATAAAATCTTCGATTTTGATCCCAATGCCAGCCAACCTGGTTTAATTGAAGTCAGTGGCGCTGAAATATTCCAACAATTAAAAAATGAAAAAAAGCCTCATATTTTTTTCACAGCCCATACCGGAAACTTTGAGCTTCTTCCTATATGTGCACAAAGCTTTGATCTTAATGTTACAGTGTTATTTAGACCACCCAATAACCCTTATATTGCAGATCGAGTTTTGAAAGCTCGACAAAACTTTATGGGACATCTTATACCATCTGCAGCGTATGTAACTTGGGCATTAGCAGAAAAATTAGCAAAAAATGAAAATGTTGGTATGCTTGTTGATCAAAAATTTCGTCGAGGCATTCCTAGTACATTTTTTAATCGACCGCTTAAAACTAACCCCTTAATCATAAAGCTTGCCCGGCAATATAATTGTGATATTTATCCAGCACGTTGTATCCGATTAGCTGGAGGGCGTTATCGTTTAGAGCTATATGAGCGTATGGAACTTCCACTTGATGACAAAAATGAAATTGACATAAATGCCGCTGTGCAAAAATTAAATGATATTGTTGAAACTTGGGTGCGTGAATATCCAGGACAATGGATGTGGTTTCATAGACGCTGGGGTGAATAATGTATCCATATCATCCTCACAAAAGAGACAGCAGTGTTAGCATCAAAAGAGATTAATGACCTTATTACAATTATTACGATATTACGAAATCGTAATAGTGGCTGTGCTTGGGATATAAAACAAACTTTTGAATCCATCATACCTTATACGATCGAAGAAGTTTATGAAGTTATTGATGCCATTGAGCGAGGCAACCGAATAGATCTTTGCGATGAACTGGGTGACCTTCTCTTACAGGTAGTCTATTATGCTGCAATTGCTAAGGAGGAAGGTAGCTTTTCTTTTGATGATGTTGTTTATGCTATTACCGCAAAAATAATTCGTCGCCATCCTCATGTTTTTGGAAATGAAAAACAAAGAAACTTAAATTTCCCAGAAGATACATGGGAACATATCAAAAAAATAGAAAAAGCTGAACGGAAACAACGGCTCAAAGAGGCAGGTTTACCAGACGATACACCAACGGGCTATCTTGCACAAGTAAAGTCGGCTCAACCAGCAGATCGAGAAGCGCTTGCTTTACAAAACATGGCTGCTAAAGTGGGCTTTGATTGGCGTAAGAAAGATAAAGTCTTTAAAAAAATAAAAGAAGAGCTCAATGAACTTAAAGAAGCAATTAAGGCTGATAAAGCTTTAGAAATAGAAGAAGAATTTGGCGATCTTTATTTTGCTATACTTAATCTTGCACGCCATTTGAATATTGATCCCCAAAAGGCATTAAAAAAACAAATATAAAATTTAGAAATCGCTTCACCCATATTGAAGAAAGTCTATCAAATCAGTCAAAAAAATTGATTGACGTATCTTTAAAAGAAATGGAATCTCTTTGGAATGAAGCTAAAATAAACAATAAAAACTAATGACACTTCCCTACTTTACTAAATACACTCTAACAAAACTCAGTGAGTTTCATATATTTCATTCAATTTATTTTGTGAAGCAGGACGAATCTCTACTGATTCACCACACCCACATGCTGAAATTTGATTAGGATTGTTGAATATAAAACCAGAACGAAGTGTGGTTACTTCATAATCTACCTGTGTTCCTAATAAAAACAATATTGCATCGCGCGCAATAAAAACGCGAGCACCATTAATTTCAACAACATCAGCATCGTGTATTTCTTCTTTTGCGAGAGTAATTGTATATTCCATTCCCGCACAGCCACCTTTTTTGATACCAATAAGAATACCACACGCATTTTTTGTTTTCATAATATCTTTAATGCGATCTATTGCGGTTTCTGTCAAACTTATTACCGAACGACTCATCGTTCATTTTTCCCTTACTAAACAAGTATTTTCAACGACTTTATCTATAATAATTTTATTTTTCGATATATTAAAAACGAAATAATAAGACATAAATTGGAATGTCTAATTCTTTCTGTAAACTTGAGCTTTGATTGCTTATTTCAAATCCACTCCAAAATAATGAAGTACCAAATCTCATTTTTACTTTTTTAAGCTTTTTCTTAAAGCAGAAAAAAAGCGTTTCATTAGATTTTATTCTGTTTATTTTTTCTCTTGCCTTTAAAGAAACAGTCGTTTAGTCGTTTTGGACAATTCGGAGCGTAGCGCAGCCTGGTAGCGCACTTGACTGGGGGTCAAGGGGTCGTGGGTTCGAATCCCGCCGCTCCGACCATTTTTTATGCTCTATTTCAAAAAGTAAGAAATATACATTTTTAAAAAATCAGAATAATCGTTTTGATACCTACTTAGTATATACAACAAACACGCTTACTCCTAAGCTAATATCTCGCTGGCTTCATCAACATTCTATTGAACTATCAATCATTGCTCATATAAATAGCTATTAAGAAGTAAGTTATAATATTTCTCACAGTTACTAATTGATCTACAGAAATTATCCTGCCTTTAGTTACATTTAATCCATCTCTATTATCTTATATAATTGAAAATAATACTATTATTCACAATCATTATTTACGCAACAAACTCTTAATTAAATAGCTTTTTCATCAGCAGAAAATAAAAAAACGCGAGACTTTCGCCTCGCGTTGTGAATATCTCAAATTATAATTTATTCCGTTGTTTCAACCTCTAAACTCGCTTTATGCATATTATGACCATTGCTACTTTTAGCAATAGATGATGATGCTTGTTGTACAACTATCTTCTTCGGTTTTAATTCAGCCGGCATTTCTCTTTTAAGCTGAATATGAAGAAGACCATCTCTTAATTCTGCTCCTATGACCTTAACATGATCAGCTAAATGAAAACGCCTTTCAAAAGCACGCGAAGCAATTCCTCGATAAAGAAACTCTCGCCCTTCATTATCATTTTCAGGTATTTTCTCACCTTTAATGGTTAGCTGGTTACAATGCGTTTCAATATCGATTTCATTTAAAGAAAAACCAGCAACAGCCATAGAAATCCGATAAGAGTCCTCACTTAAACGCTCAATATTATATGGTGGATAAGAAGAAACATCATCCGGTTGTGTTCTGGAATCAAACCAGTTTAAAAGATGATCAAAACCTACAGTTGAACGATAAAATGGTGAAAAATCTACTTGACGCATAATTGCCCTCCTTTAGAGCGACTATAATTAATTTACAAAGTCTCCAAATGGCAGACTTTCTTACAAACTAACAATCCCATCATGGCAATTGTGATATTTATTTGGTAATCAATCTTTTCCATTTCAACTCTTTTGTATTTTAATTCGTAAAAGAGAGCAAAAATAAGATAACTGTTTCTTATTTTTTCCTCACCATCACAATTTAGTATTAAGTTCTTTCTTGTTAGTACTAAGTGCTTTCTTGGTTTTAACACTATGTGATAAGAAAAATATAGCTTTTTGCATTGATTGAAGAACCTCAGTAAGAAATTTTATAAAAATTTACCTATTTTCTCCTATCTTTTTCTCTTTGAATAACCAAAATTCAGTGAGAAAAACATATTAGGATAAAACTCACATATCTTACAACTCACATTACTAAAAACAGGTAATATCAACAGCCCAAATATTATTTTCATATATGACATTTTAAAGTAGAAAATTAATACTCTAGCCCTTCGATTTATTTGTATTAACGACGTCTAAAACCAATATATCTATAAAGCTTTAAACCTAAATATACCCAAAATGAGAAAAATTTTAAAACAAAACACGCAACTAAGAACACTCAAAATATAAAAATGCCCGATCCTTTTCTAAGGTCATACATATTTTAAATTGAATTCAACTAAAAACAACATTATGTATCCTTGACAAATATGCAAGAGTTAACCATTTTGCTATTCATTCTAATTATAAAGCATTTTACCGCTTTTTTATAAATACTTTATATCGTATACATCAGTATAGCGAAAAACTGACAAATGGAGCAATTGGACATAATCATGAAACGAATTTTGCTCGCGGAAGATGATAATGATATGCGCCGCTTTCTAGCAAAAGCACTAGAACGTGCAGGTTATGAAGTCATCGACTTTGATAATGGTGCTAGTGCATATAAACGTCTACAAGAAGAGGCATTTTCTCTTCTACTCACTGATATTGTGATGCCAGAGATGGATGGAATTGAATTAGCACGACGTGCTACTGAAATTGATCCTGATTTACGGGTTATGTTCATTACAGGTTTTGCAGCAGTTGCTTTAAATTCAAATAATGATACCATTCCCGATGCTAAAGTGCTTTCTAAACCGTTTCATTTGCGTGAATTAGTTAGTGAAGTTGAAAAAATACTTATAGCTGCTTAACAGAATATTTTCTGTAAATTATCTGCATTTAACCAAATAAAAAATTAAATCAGACATTGACGTTTATAATTCTATATGCAGTATGCGCGTATACACCATTATTGAATGGGCGTGTAGCTCAGCGGGAGAGCACTACGTTGACATCGTAGGGGTCACAGGTTCAATCCCTGTCACGCTCACCATATGTCTTTTTTACCCCTATAACCCATTGATTTTATTGATATTTTTTAAGGTTAGGGATAAAATAATCAGGTTAGGGAATAGGATTTTCCAATTTACCTTTATCAATCACCTTGAACTTGTGTTAATAGGCTTCCACCCACAAGAACGTTTTCCGTTTTCATTATGTTTTAAAATGTCTCGTGCTAAATTTGAACTGATTCCATCGTAGTCTTGCCTACCCAAATAAATTGGCATCCATCCTAGGCAAGAAACATAGTCATTCTTTACGCACCCACTCAGAAAGATCAGAGCGTATATCCACATCACTTTTCTTGTTAACTTCATCTTCTACTTCAAACCGTGTTATAGCTATTTTTAAAGTTTTCTCAGTTCGTTTGCGTTGCTCAACTTTCTTTCCAAACCGAAAAACCTTAGCTAAAGTTACAAAAAAAGCGGCAAAAGCCGCCGCCGCCATCAACAAATATTTTTTTCCCCACCAAATCACAGCCGTTGCTCCCAAAAACGTTGAGCAATAAACGCAATACCAACACAAGCTGCTAAAACCATAATTGCCGCAAAAGCCCTCTGAACTGGACTATTTCCAAAGCTTTTCAAGCATATCACCTTTTATCTTCTGATAGTAAGAAACAAGTTCTGCACATGTGAACATGAATGTCTTTGACATTTCCTTGAACTGACTGGTGAAAATATTTTCAACAGCTTGTGAAAGCACGTATGCTGAATATAACAATTCAAGTAGTAATTAATGATTTTCCTTTTTATTTAACCCAATTATCTTAGTTTGAAATCAAAAATAATTAAGATGCGAAGTCTGATATATTTATATGAGGGTTATAATTTATAAATAATAATTATACCCTCCTCAGCTATTTAAAATATTTTGTAAAAATTTCACTTAAATGATTATTATTAATACATAAAAATGCTTTCATATATACCATATTTGATAATTTCTATTAGTAATATAGAATTTTCATAGAGTAGATTTTTCTACTCACTTAATCACTAAAACTCAGTTTATCAGTGATAATATGCTTATAATATTTACAGCGTTTGCAATGATTATCTATCAAAATAGCAAAAGTTCCTTGTCATTAATGAGTAAAAATTCAATCTTTACAGATAGTTTTTCTATTTTTCTTATTTAAAAATTTAAGTATATAAAAGCAAACTACAAGCCCAATAATCCAAGCCACTCCTATGATTAAAACTGGTCGTGTATCACTAAAAAAACATAACAAAACGAAAATAAAAATCATAAATAAAATAGAAAAAATTGGTCCTACTGGCCAAAATGGAACTGGGAATTTTAGATTATGCTGCTCTTCCTTAGACATTTTAAGCCGCATAAAAATTTGCGAAAGCAAAATCATTACCCAAACAAAAACTATCGCAAATGTTGCTATTGCCGCAATAAGAAAGAAAAGTCGGTCATGATAAAAATAGTTAAGAACAACACCAAAAAGAAATACAATAAATATCAGTAAAATAACAAAAATTGGTACACCATTTTTTGACAGACATTGAAATTTCTTAAATGCATAGCCCTCTTGTGATAACCCATGAATCATGCGACTAGCACCATACATTTGGCTATTAAGAGCTGAAATAGCTGCTGTAACAACAACAATGTTAAGAATATTAGCTGCTGAAGAAATACCAAGGTTTTCAAAAATTGAAACAAAAGGACTATTCATAAGACCAATTTTATTCCAAGGATACAGTATCATTAAAACCGTTAAAGTCATAACGTAAAATAGTAAAATCTGAATCAGAACAGAATTAATTATTTTTGAGATAGTGTTATTAGGATCTTGCGTTTCCATAGCCGCTACTCCGACAATCTCTACCCCAGCAAAAGAAAAAACAACGACACTAAAGCAAGCTAAAAAACCAAACCACCCATTAGGAAATATACCACCATTTTGCCATAAATTATGAACAGTGGGTTGCATGCCTATATTCCAATTAAATACAATAATTGCTACCCCTAAAACAATCATAACAATAATAGCAATTACTTTGATAGAAGACAGCCAAAATTCTAACTCACCATATACTTTTACTGCTGCTAAATTAATACCAGTAATGATAAGTGTAATGCTCAATGTCCAGATCCAAGGAGAAACACTAGGATACCAAAAACCCATATAAGTTGCAAAAACTGTGATATTAGCTAAACCAGCAAGAATCATCTCAAAAACATATGTCCACCCTGTTAAAAAACCAGCCAAAGGTGATATGTGATTTGCAGCATAACGGGCAAAGGAACCAGGTAGAGGATTATGAATAATCATCTCACCTAGAGCACGCATCACTATAAAAACAGCTAACCCCACAACACAATATGCAAGAAGAACACTTGAACCAGCAAGATTAATTGCTTGTGCAGACCCGTAAAAAAGGCCTGTTCCAATAGCAGATCCGAAAGCTAAAAATATAACCTGACGTTTATTCATACCTTGTTTAAGTTGGTTTATGGACATTTTGTTCCTCTTTTAAACGCTATATAATCTTTATAAAGGTGCAGTCTTCAGACTAACAAGCACCCAAGCCTACTGAAATGCAAAAAAAACTTTAATGGATCTGAAAGATTTTGAAATTTCTATTTTTTCATCTCATAAAAAATATAATATCATGACGACTAAAATGCATAATTACTATATATGATGCAATTTGTACCGTTCATAATAAAAACTGTATTCTTTTTGCTTTCTTAAGTTTTAGGAAGTATTGATAATAAATAATGCCTTTTTTATGATATTTTCAATGTACTGCCATTACATTATTATAAACTAATCACAGAAATAACGAATATGCTCGTTTAATTTATAAATCATCTCTGCTTACTCAATTGGTTAAATATATTATCTAACACCAAACTTATATGAAGAGAAGCCTTAGAATAATGAGTTTTTTCTTTGCTTAATCTCAAAATAAATATTATTCCAGCTCCAATTTCGGAAAAACTGTTTCCGGTAAAACAGATAATAAATGCCCCTCACTTACAAGTATATGCACCTTTTCAAGATCTACAGCCATATAACGGTCCGCTTTAAGAGTCATGATATTCTTACGTAAATACTCCATAACAGACTGCAATAAAGGACTTGTTTTTAGAGGAGCGCGGCATTCAATTCCCTGCGCTGCAACAAGTGTTTCAATACCAATAATAGTAAAAAGATTTTCGCTCATAGCTAATAATCGACTGGATCCATGACAAGCCATTGAAACATGATCTTCTTGATTTGCTGAAGTTGGTGTTGAATCAACCGAAGCGGGGTGTGCCATTTGTTTATTTTCAGACATTAAAGCAGCTGCTGTTACTTCAGCGATCATGAAACCTGAATTAAGACCCGCATTTTGTACTAAAAAAGCAGGAAGCCCATAAGAAACTGCAGGATCAACCATAAGAGCAATGCGCCTTTGAGAAATTGAGCCTATTTCGCATAAAGCAAGCGCAATCTGATCGGCAGCAAAAGCAACAGGTTCAGCATGGAAATTCCCACCCGATACAACCGCACCGTTACTTAAAATCAATGGATTATCTGTTACTGCATTTGCTTCAATAATCAGTGTTTTTGCCGCCGCTGTAAGAATATCAAAACAAGCACCCATAACTTGTGGTTGACAACGTATACAATAAGGATCTTGGACACGTTTATCATCATGCAAATGCTTTACCCGAATTCCTGAGCCTTCTATAAGTTTTTCTAATGCTTGCGATATAACAATTTGCCCATGATGACCACGTAAATATGGATATCGGGATGAAATGGAGCCGTTGACCCCATAATGGCATCTGTAGACATTGCGTTAGAAAGAATCCCTCCACACAATGCTCGATAAGCGTGAAAAAGACCTGCAAGTGCAAGTGCTGTTGACGTTTGAGTGCCATTGATAAGAGCCAAACCTTCTTTCGCTTCTAAAACGATAGGCGATAACCCTGCTTTTTCTAAAGCAGCTGCTCCACTCATACGAATATTCTGAAAGAACGCTTCTCCCTCACCTATCATAACAGCTGCCACATGAGCAGGTAGTGCAAGATCACCCAATGCGCCAACTGATCCCTTTTCAGGAATGACGGGAATAACTCTCTTTTTAAGCATATTTTCTAATAAATGCACTAATTCCAGACGAACAACAAAAACCCCTCGCCCAAGCGAAATAAGCTTTAATGTCATTATCAAACGTACAATATTTTCAGCTAAAGTAGCCCCTACACCACAACAATGCGATAAAATAAGATTTCTCTGTAAAATGACCACATCATCTACATCAATTTTAACGGAAGCTAACTTTCCAAAACCGGTATTAATGCCATAAACTGGTTTATTGCCCGCAGCAATTTCAGCAATGCGTGCCGCTCCCTTCTTGATAGCTAGATGGATATCTTTATGAAGTTTGCTTATTTTACCACCCTAATAAACAGATTCAAGTTCGCTAAGTGTTACCTTTCCTGGCTTGAGTATAATCGTCATAATCTTCTTTCTTATTAATCTAGTATAATGTAAGATTAGCATCTCGCTTATGAAAAATACCATAGCTTTATACAGTTTGTATTTATTTCAGCAAAAATAATACTAGGTCATTAAAATTTAATATCAAATATTATAGTGAATATACTTAATTTATAAGCATTATTTTTAAACGTCTCAATAATAAAATATGCCTATAAAATGCTGCGTAAATAAAGATAATTGTTTGAAGTTAGAAACTAACTACAGTAACGAGAACTGTTGCATTAGATTAGAATATCTTAGCTAGTTTTATAATTAATTTGATGATAGCAAATATATAAAATAGCGTCATCAATTGTAAAATGGTGCTCTAATACACTAAACTAATCTGCTATTTTGCTAATGAATATTAATTTTAACAAAAATATTATTAGAATAATTTATCTATTAATATAGTTCTGTGAAGTATCATATTTTAGATATTTTGCAGATACAAAAGCTTCAAAACTTTATAAATAAAAACTCTGCTGAGCCTTTAATAAAATAACAAGCACACAATAAAGAAAAATTTCTTTATATTTTTAAGCATCGGCTGTTCAATTTTTATTTAAGTACATAAACTAACGGTATATCATTTAAATGATATTCAAAATAGTATTGAAAAAGTTTGGTGCACCCGACAGAATTCGAATCTGTGACCTCTGCCTTCGGAGGGCAGCGCTCTATCCAACTGAGCTACGGGTGCCAAAAAACTGTTTTAAAACCAATTGAGGCCTTTTAACTGATCATGCTCTCAGCTTCAATGATGAATTGCCATTTTGAAAAAAATTGCAAAAAGAAAAATATTGTCCCACAATAGATTAACTTTTCATACAAAATTCCTTCTTTTTGCAAAAATGGTTCTTATATAAAACTTCCAAATTCTAAAAAATACATTAAAAATAGACCGCAAATATCAGGACAATTCTCAATGCCGTCATTACCAAGCCGCTTTCATTTCATTTCTGCTGAAACTGAAGAAACCATCAAAGCTACCAATAAATTAATTTCTATTTATGGCCATTCTTCTCTTGAAGAAAGTGATGTAGTTGTTGCACTCGGCGGTGATGGAACAATGTTACGAGCGGTACGAGATGTTATGAATACTGGAAAACCTATTTATGGCATGAATCGAGGTTCAATAGGATTCCTTATGAATGAATTTCATGAGCAGAAATTGCCAATCCGCATTGCTACTGCGCATAAAAAAGAAATTCATCCCCTACGCATGATTGCAAATACTGAATGTCAACAACATATTGAAGCACTTGCAATTAATGAAGTATCCTTATTTCGTCAATCTTATCAAGCTGCTAAGATTCGTATCAGTATTGATAATAAAGTGCGCATGGAACAATTAAATTGTGATGGTATCCTTGTTGCCACACCAGCAGGATCTACCGCATATAATTTGTCAGTACAAGGTCCCATTTTGCCTCTCATGGCCCCTCTTATGGCCCTCACCCCTGTTAGCCCTTTTCGCCCTCGGCGCTGGCATGGAGCATTACTTCCCAATACGGTGACAGTACGTTTTGATATGCTCGAAGCAAACAAACGCCCTGTAAATGCTGCTGCTGATAATGTGGAAGTCAAATCTGTTCATTCAGTTATTATTTCATCAGCTTCAGAAATAACAGCCTCTATCCTTTTTGACCCTGACCATTCATGGGATGAACGTATTTTATCAGAACAATTTCGTTATTAATTATTTTTATCGTTGTTTTCTTATACATATAGAGTAGTTACAGTTGACTTTTTTGCAAATGCATCTTACCCCTTTTCAATAACATGGGATGCGAACCAACCTAACTAACTAGGTTAAAATTGCAGAACAATCGATAGAAAAATGACACTACCTTTGAACAGTTTTGACGATTTAGGCCTTTCCGAAAAAGTTATTAAAGCTGTAAGATCAGCAGGATATACGACTCCAACACCTATTCAAAGTGAAACAATTCCTTATGTGCTTCAACGTAAAGACGTGCTTGGGATCGCTCAGACAGGCACTGGGAAAACAGCCTCATTTGTGCTCCCTATGCTTACATTACTGGAAAAAGGCCGTGCAAGAGCAAGAATGCCCCGTACTCTTATATTAGAGCCAACGCGAGAGCTTGCAGCTCAAGTTCAAGAAAATTTCGATAAATATGGAGTGAATCATCGTTTAAATGTCGTTCTTTTAATTGGTGGAGTTTCTTTTGAAGATCAAAATCGCAAACTTGAACAGGGTGCTGATGTTCTTATAGCAACACCAGGACGTCTTCTTGATCATTTTGAACGTGGTAAATTGCTTTTGATAGGTACTGAAATTCTTGTCATTGATGAAGCCGATCGTATGTTAGATATGGGTTTTATTCCTGATATTGAACGCATTTGCAAACTAACTCCGTTTACCCGTCAAACTTTGTTTTTCTCAGCAACAATGGCACCAGAAATTACAAAATTGACAGAGCAATTTTTACATTCACCCATCTGTGTTGAAGTTACAAAAGCATCATCAACAGCTACAACAATTACGCAACGTCTTGTTAAATCTGGAAGCAAAGCATGGGATAAAAGAGCTGTTTTGCGAGAACTTATTCATAATGAAGGTAATGAACTTAAAAATGCTATTATTTTCTGCAATCGGAAAAAAGATATTTCTGAGCTTTTTAGATCACTTACCAAATACAATTTTAGTGTAGGTGCACTTCATGGTGATATGGATCAGCACTCACGCATGAATACATTAGCTGATTTTAAAGACAATAAACTCACACTTCTTGTTGCTTCTGACGTTGCCGCCCGTGGGCTTGATATCCCAGATGTCAGTCATGTTTTCAACTATGATGTACCAACACATGCTGAAGATTATATTCATCGGATTGGCCGTACAGGACGTGCAAAGCGTAGTGGAAAAGCTTTTACCATTGTTACACACGATGACCAAAAATACATCAGTGCTATTGAAAAAATAAGTAAAGAAAAAATTGAATGGCTCAATGGAGATCTTTCTACTTTATCTATCAGTGATCAGACAAATGACTCTATTGTAAAAACAAAATCTGCAAAACTTTCAAAGAAATCCACCCCTAAAAAACACACTGATCACACTAAAAAAGCATCAAAAGAAGATAAAACATTTCATAGTGAAACTACAAAAAATAAAGTAAATTCATCCAAGCTATCCCATTCAGAGAAAGATCAAAATCATACTCCCCTTGGGTTTGGTACCGATATCCCAGCATTTATGCTCATAAAAACCCGCTCTTAAATCACAAATCTGATTATTGAGAATAACGATAAGATCGATAAAATATTTTTAAATTGTTCTTTACTGAATGATTTTTTTAAACAGTCAATCTATTTACGACTTTTTCACGCCCTAAAAGCTGCAAAAGTTTACCCATTTCAGGACCATGTTCCATTCCAGTAAGCGCCTGACGCAATGGCATAAATAAAGCTTTCCCTTTACGGCCTGTTTTCTCTTTTAATGCTGTTGTCCAAACTTCCCAGCTTGCATCATTTAATACACCTTTCGGTAACAAATCAACGGATTGACGTACAAATGCGTGATCTTCAGAAGAAATCGCCTTGAAATTTTGACCATCATGCATATCACCATGAATAATTGTCCACCATAAAGCTGCATCATTCACTTTATCAATATTGTTTCTTATCGCATTCCAAAACTCTTCTACCTTTTCTCCATCAATAGAAAGCTTCTCAAGCCGTTCTTTGACATCCTCATACGTCAACTCATGAACAAGATGACTATTTAGAGAAAGGAGATCAACAGAATCAAATTTTGCGGCTGATTTTGATGTGTTTTGGAGATCAAAATGCTCTAAAAGAGTAGCCTGATTAGGATAAATCTGCACATTTTGTGATGTTCCAGTCAAAACAGAAAGGCATTGAACAGCCATAGATTCAAACCCTTCTTGTCGTAAAGAACGAACAGAAAGGTCATTGTTACGTTTTGAAAGCCCTTTTCCTGAAATCGTAGTCAACAAATTAATATGCCCTAAAATCGGTGGCTTTACACCGAGAGCTTTAAAAATAGCAATCTGTGCACCTGTATTGGTAATATGATCATCACCACGAATAACATGTGTAATAGCCATATCTACATCATCCACTACAGAAGGCAGTGTATAAAGATAGCTCCCATCCTCACGAATTAAAACGGGATCTGAGATAGAAGCTAAATCAATCAGCTGTTTTCCCTTTACAAGATCATCCCAATGAATTTCTGTCCGCTTTGTTTGAAATGGATCATTTTCAAAATTGGGTAAAAGAAAACGCCAATGGGGTTTACGACCTTGAGATTCAAAGTTTCTTTTATCTTCTGGGGTCAACTTTAACGCATCACGATTATAAACAGGAGGCAGCTTGCGCGAAAGTTGGATTTTTCGGCGCCGATTTAATTCTTCCGCCGTTTCATAACAGGGGTAAAGAAGACCACGTTGTTTAAGAGTTTCTGTAACCTCATCATATCGATTAAATCGTTTAGATTGATAATGAATTTCATCTGGCCTAATACTAAGCCACTCAAGATCAACCATAATACCATCAATATATTCTTGTTTAGAACGTTCAACATCTGTATCGTCATAGCGTAAAACAAATGTGCCATTACATGCTTGCGCATAAAGCCAGTTAAATAAAGCAATACGGGCATTGCCAATATGAATATAACCTGTTGGAGATGGGGCAAAACGAACTTTTATCATTAAACAATGCTCAACTTTTATCGCGAAAACGATTGATAATAGGATAACGACGGTCACGTCCGAAGCTTTTACAACTGATTTTCACACCAGGTGCGGACTGTCGCCTTTTATATTCAGCTAAATAAAGCAAGTGTTCAACTTTCTCAACCGTTTCTCGTAAATGCCCACATTGAACAATCTCACCAACACTCATATCATCTTCCACAAGAGATTGTAAAATATCATCTAAAATAGGATAAGGAGGAAGAGAATCTTCATCTTTCTGATTTTCCCGTAACTCCGCGGAAGGTGCTTTCATGATAATATTAGATGGGATAACAGCTCCTTTTGCCCCTAATAAATTTTGCAAGTGATTTTTATTACGCCATTTTGCCAATGCATAGACCTGCATTTTATAAATATCTTTAATAGGGTTAAAACCACCGTTCATATCACCGTAAAGTGTCGCATATCCAACTGCCATTTCTGACTTATTACCTGTTGTAATCACCATTGAACCAAATTTATTCGAAAGAGCCATTAAAATAGTTCCACGCGTACGACTTTGAAGATTTTCTTCTGTAAGATCAGGCTTCAACTGTGAAAAAACAGGTGCTAGTGCATTTAAAAAGCCCTCAACAGGTTGAATAATTGGTATAACCTCGTAATGACACCCTAAAAAACGCGCGCAATTTTCAGCATCTCTCAACGATTCTTGTGAAGTATAATGATAAGGCATCATTACAGTGCGAACTCTTTCTGCTCCAAGAGCATCTACTGCCATTGTTGCGCAAAGTGCGGAATCAATACCCCCTGAAAGACCAAGAATAACATCTTGAAAATAGTTTTTGTTAACATAATCTCTTAAACCTAAAACGCAAGCTTGATAATCAGCAGCTAGTCCACTTAAAAGTTCTTCATTAGGACCAGAAATACATTGCCATCCGATAGATTGTCGTTGCCAGTGACTTAAAGCAATATGGTCCTCAAAATGTTTCATCTGAAATGCCATTTTGCCTTGTCCATTCAATGCAAAAGATCCTCCATCAAAAACTAACTCATCTTGACCACCAACTTGATTAGCATAAATAATCGGCACACCCGATTGGATAGCTTGCGCTTGAACAATATCTAAACGTTTGAGTGTTTTATGACGCTTATAAGGAGATCCATTAGGAACAAGAATAATCTCAGCTCCTTTATTGCTAAGCTGTGCACAAATAGAAGAATCACTCCAAATATCTTCACAGATCACAATCCCGAGTGTTACTCCACGGTAAACAATAGGCTCAAGACACGAATCAGAAGAAAATACGCGCTTTTCGTCAAATTCAGCATAATTAGGCAAATCAAACTTTAAGCGTTCAGCAACTATTTGCCCATTGTTAAGGAGCATAACACCGTTATAAATAGCATCATCACGTCTTAGTGGAACACCAATAACAATACCTGGTCCATTTTCTGTCACTTTGGCTAATTTCTGCACAGCATTTTCACATGCCTTTATAAAAGCAGGTTTAAGCACAAGATCTTCCGGTGGATAAGCACTTATAAAAAGCTCGGTTAATAATACAAGGTCAGCACCTTGCTCTTGAGCTTTCTGATGGGCCATTATTGCGAGAGCAAAATTTCCTTCAACATCACCAATAACAGGATTTAATTGGGCAACTGCAATCCGAAAATCATTTTCTATAAGTTGTTGTGTCATTAAATTAATTTAGTGTGACTATAACCCAGTTTCAATCACCAAAGCATTCCTTTTCTTAAAAAGCGTTTAATTTCACAAATAGAAAAGCATTAATTATAAATTATGCTAAGTGACTTTCTGCCTTACGTATTTGACTCAACAGTTAATGAATTAGCATCACGATTCTTTTTAAGAAGTTCAGCGACAAGAAAAGCTAATTCTAATGCCTGATTCGCGTTCAATCTTGGATCACAATGAGTATGATAGCGATCAGAAAGATTTTCTACTGAAATAGCATGTGCACCACCTGTACATTCAGTCACATCACGACCAGTCATTTCAATATGAATGCCACCTGGATAAGTGCCTTCCTTCTGATGTATCGAAAAAAAACTTTCGACTTCTTTTAAAATATGATCAAAGGGGCGAGTTTTATAACCATTCGCCATAATTGTATTACCATGCATTGGATCACAAGACCATAAAACATTGCGTCTCTCACGCTCAACTACACGAATTAGCCTAGGAAGATAATTCTCAATCTTATCATAACCAAAACGTACAATAAGAGTAAGTCTACCTGGTTCATTCTTAGGATTAAGAATATCAACTAACTTCAAAAGCTCATCAGGATCAATAGAAGGACCACATTTTAATCCAATAGGATTTTTAATACCACGGCAATATTCAACATGTGCATGATCAAGTTGGCGTGTACGATCACCTATCCATAACATATGGCCAGATGTAGCATACCAATTTCCAGAATTTGAATCAATGCGTGTTAAAGGTTCTTCATAGTTAAGCAAAAGTGCTTCGTGGCTTGTATAAAAAGACGTTGTGTATAATGAAGAATTTACTTTGGCCGTAATTCCTATTGAACGCATAAAATCTATTATTTCAGAAATACGTTTTGCCAACAATTCATAACGTTCACCTTGCGGGCTATTGGAAATAAAACTCAACATCCATTTATGAACATTTTCTAAGTTAGCATAGCCACCTTGTGAAAAAACACGTAACAAATTAAGTGTTGCAGCCGATTGACGATAGACCATTAACATTCGTCGTGGATCAGGAATACGAGAATCTTTGTCAAATTCAATGCTATTAATAATATCACCCCGATAAGCAGGAAGCTTATCTTTACCTTTGCTTTCCATATCGCAAGAGCGTGGCTTTGCAAATTGACCAGCAATACGACCAATTTTAACAACTGGCTTAGAATTGCCAAAAGTTAAAACAATCGCCATTTGCAAAAACACACGAAAAAAATTACGGATATTATTAGCCTCATATTCTGCAAAGCTCTCTGCACAATCACCACCTTGTAACAAAAAAGCCTGACCTTTAGTAACTGCTGCTAATTTATCTTTCAAATCACGAATTTCACCAGCAAAAACTAAAGGAGAATATCTGCGCAGCTCATTTTCAATATTTGTTAATAGAGCTTGATCTGGATAAGTTGGAACTTGCTTAATTGGCCTTTTTCTCCAAGATCCAGGTGTCCATTTTTTTACCATCGTAACTCTCTCTAAAGCCCCTCCATGCAAATTATAGTGCAAAAGCCTTAAGTTAGTTCACCATAGTACCCAACGTTTAGTCTTCTAACTTCTTTCCATTTTCATATATATAATTTGGTTCATACATCGTTACCAGTTCTTCTGCTGCCGTTGGATGAACTGCCATAGTTTCATCAAATATATCTTTTGTCAGTTTTCCTTTGAGAGAAATTCCAATAAGCTGTGCCATCTCACCAGCGCCCTCACCTAAAATATGAGCACCAACAACGATACGGCTTTCACCATCAACAACAAGTTTCATAAACATCTTTTCTGGATTACCGGAAAGAGTATTGCGCATAGGACGAAACAATGTACGATAAATTTCAACACGTTTATAATAGTGTATTGCATCCTCTTCCGAAAGACCAACTGTCCCAATCTCTGGCTGTGAAAAAACAGCTGTCGCAATTAAATCATAATCAGGTATAGTTGGAGTATTCTTAAATGCGGTTTTAATAAAACGCATTGCCTCATGGATAGCCACAGGTGTTAATTGACAACGGGCAGTCACATCACCAACAGCCCAAATATGGGGTATATTTGTGGTCATCTTTTCATCAACAATAACTGCACCAATTTCATTAAACTTAACCCCTGCCCGCTGAAGCCCTAAACCTACAGTATTTGGTACACGCCCCGTAGCAAACATAATCTGATCAGCACTAATAGTTTGCCCATTTGACAAAATAGCATCATAGCCATTACCGTTGGTTTTAACTTGAGAGACTGTTGCCCCATAGACAATAGAAATCCCCTTTTCAACCATTGTATCACTTAATAACTGCCGCAAATCATGATCAAAATTACGAAGAATTAAGTCACCATGATGGAGCAATGTTGTCTTTACACCTAATCCATGAAAAATATTAGCAAATTCAACACCAATATATCCCCCACCAACGATTATTATTGATTTTGGTAGCTCTTTAAGATCAAAAATCTCATTAGAAGTAAGACATAAATCGCTACCTATTACAGTATTCGATAAAGTTTTTGCTCCTGTTGCGATTAAAATCTTTTCTGCCGTCACTCGTTCACCTGTTGCAGAAAGCTCTAATGTATGATCATCAACAAAAACAGCACGGCTTTCATAAATATGAACATTATTATTTTTTAATTGTCTTCGATAAAGCTCTTCTAGTCTTAATATTTCTTTGTTTTTAGCTGTAACTAATTTTTCCCAGTTAAAAACTGGATCAGCGCATTGCCAACCAAAACCAACGCTATCACTAAATTCTTGTGCGTACTTTGATGCATAAACAAATAACTTTTTGGGAACACAACCACGAATAACGCAAGTACCCCCTATGCGATATTCTTCTGCTATAGCTACACGCTTACCAAGCCCCCCGCGAGACGAGCAGCACGCACACCGCCAGAACCACTCCCAATAACAAATAAATCAAAATCAAAAGATGCCACAAATTCTTCCTTCCCATACACTTATACCGTACAGGTTATTAATCTTTATCACTGAATGAAAGTCTTTTTTGTCTTTAATAAAATTTTTGTACAGATACGATACTTAAAAAGCACTTATTTTCATTAAAAACGATGGTAAAACCGCCGCTTTTAGTAAGTAAAAATATTGATAACTATATACTACCAATAAAACTATTTTGAATCCGTTGAAGAATCAGACCCTGAAGTAATAGGTTTATTCAAACCAAGTATCTCAACCATTTCTTTTTCTACATTTTGTACAAGATCTTGCATGACAGTAGAACGCCACTTATCAAAGACAGAATAAGAGTCACGCGCAACATTTGGAACTTCTGTTAAAAACTTTTTACCAGCAGCAGAATTATAAAATGCTGCAATTGTATCTAGTTCTTCCTGACTAAAATGTTTTATGTACACATGAGCAATTTCTTCTTCCAAATCAGCACGTCGTTTAGCCAAAGCAAGTGCTTGCTTATCAACAATTTCAGAAATAGTTGTTGCTAAATTTGGATCGCCACTTATTAGCTCATTTTTAAGGTTATATGCAGCACTTGGCAAAAAATTATCAAATTGATCGGTTGCTTGAATGGCTTTGATCATTTTTCTTGCTGAATCTAAATGCTGGGCTTTCACATCTTGTGCATAAACTATCCCAATATTCATAATAAAAACGGCAACTATACCAAGCAATACCACAAAGCGTTGGAGAGAAAATATAGTTCTCATTCAATTATTACTCCATAATTATATTATTTCTATTTAAAATTTTAATAGCCTTTTATTATAACCAATACATCAGCATATAACTTATCTCATTCACAAGTCACATGGTTCTAAAATTTTTATTGTACCATCTGCCATTGCTATAATTGAACGTGAAGCTAACCCTAAAAAAAGGCCATGCTCAACAACACCAGGAATTTCAAATAACGCATCTGATAATATTTTGGGCTGCATAATGCGCCCCCAAAATGCATCAAGAATAAAATGGCCTTCATCTGTCTTAAAAGGAATATTGCCATTCATCCGTAACCTAACTTCCCCCGAAAGTCCTAGATCATCAGCTGCTTTTTCAATTGCTTTGCGTGTAGCGCTTATACCAAATTGATTAACTTCAATCGGCAGAGCAAAAGAACCAAGCGTTTTTACCACTTTTGTTTCATCTGCAATAACAAGCATTGTACGAGATGCTGCTGCTACAATTTTTTCACGCAATAATGCTCCACCCCCTCCTTTAATTAAGGTCATATTAGGACCAATTTCATCAGCCCCATCAATATCAAGGTCAAGTTCAGATATTTGTTCTAAAGTAGTGACAGGCACTCCGTATTTAAGACATAATTGTTCAGAATGCTGAGAGGCAGCAACACCAATCACACGCAGACCATTTGCAACACGTTCACCAAGTAGACGAATAAATTCATTGACTGTAGAACCAGCGCCTATACCAAGGCGCATATCATCTTGAACAAACTCAAGTGCTTTAGTAGCCGCTATCTTTTTTAATTTTTGAGCATCCATGAATCACTTTTCCTGTTACCGATTATCTTTATTCATTACGAATTAATAACAAAAAAGTGCTCTGTTTTCCCAATTCTCACAGACTTATTTGCTATTTTCTGTTTTAAAATATCAGTTTATTATAACAAAACATATCACTCTATAGAATACAATGATTAACTAAAGCTCCTTTGAAGTTTGTTTATATTTTCTTCATTTAGTAAACAATTTTAGCATTAATCTTTACGATTAAAATTTATAGTGATCATACATTCCTGCAAAACTATCAACAATTAAGCAGTTAGATAATGAAAAATCATCCCTTTTCTTTTTAAAAAAGAATGTTGGTCATTGATTACAGCTTATAAAAAATTATATAATTTAATGAAGTAATGTAAGAAATGTTGAGGTTATTTTTCTAATATTGTAGAAATTATTATTAAGGTAATAGAAAATTATTCTCGTAAACATAATTAAGCAGAATAATGCATCACCCTCTTATTTTAGTTGTGTCCACCCATTAAAGAAATCAATATAGGGAAATTAAATACCATGAAAGGTCATCCAGAAATCATCAAGCAGCTCAATGAAGCCCTTGCTCTTGAGATTAGTGCCGTTAATCAATATCAGTTACATTCTTGCCTGACAGAAAGTTGGGGTTACACAAAGTTAGCTGAAATAGAACGTAAAGAAGCCACAGAAGAAATGAAACATGTAGATAGAATTGTTAAGCGTATAACTTTTCTTGAAGGGCATCCTAACCTCGAATTCCCTGCGCCGTTGCGTGTTGGAAAAAACCTTAGAGAAGTTTTAGAATGCGATCTTAAAAGTGAGTATGATGCTCGGGAATCCTATCTTAAGTCGCGCGAGATTTGTTCTAAGCTCTCTGACCATGTTTCAAAGAAGTTATTTGATGAATTACTTGAAGATGAAGAGAATCATATTGATTTTCTTGAAACTCAAATTCAACTCCTTAACACTATTGGAGAAGAAAGATACAGTCAACTCAGTGTCAGTTTTTCTGAATTAGAATAAAATTTGCCTTTAGTGTATTTTTCATAAAACTAGCTGTTACGTTAGAACGTTTTTGCAATATAACTCTATATAACTCTATTTTAGAGTTTCTAAAATAGAGTTATATTTTTTTGATACGATCGCTCCATGGTCTTTGAGAATTTTGTCTATGTATGTTCCAAGGTCTATGAAACCCGTTAGAAGACCAAATAATATTTCCGCTTTTAGTCATCATCACACTTCCTCGTGATAGTAATTGTTGAAGTGTAAATGTTATCGGTGCAATCTTGTCGCATGTTTGGTTGCTTATTGTAGATGTTTCAATTACGATATCTGCATTTATACACTGATCTGTTTTTCCATGTAAAACAGCAACTTTTAACCTGTTTTCTAATAAAGCCATACAAATATTATCATTACAAATAAATTGTCCGTTGAGTAATGGACCACTTTTTATTGGTTTGATAGCATTTTGTGCGTGGAATGAATTTTCCCATATAGATAGTGTAAACTTAGAGGCATAGTGACGATCAATATATAATTTTCTTTCATTAATGACCCCTACAAGGCTCATATTATTCGCTATAACTAGTTGCACAGGTGAAGACACCATACAAACAAAAATACCTGTAAAAATAAAAATACTAAAAAAGAATCTGATAGGTGTTTTGAAAAAAGTAAGACCAACTAAGCCTAAGCTTAATAAAAGCAATGCAGATAATGGTATAAATCCAGGATGAAAAGCAGGAGAAATAGCTGTTACAGCATAAGCAATTTTTACTACAAGAGAGATGCCAAAACCCATAATCTGTAGTGGCAACCATTCAAGCCCCACAAGCATTGCAAATGCCGCTATTAACCCAAATGGCATAACAAAAATGAAGACAATAGGTAAGGCTAAAATATTACTGATCATGCCAAGTGGTGCTACATGTGCAAAGTGATAAGCAGCGTAAATTCCACTAGCAGAACCTGCCACAAGTGAAGATATGCAAATTGAAACAAGTGATGAGAAAACAAAACGAAGCACTCCACCTCCAACATAAGAAGGTGTTGTCCTTCCTGTATAAGAAGATCGTCTTTCACTCCACCAACCAAAAGCAGCAATCAAAGCTGCAGTTGCAGAAAATGACATTTGAAAACTGGGACTTAATATTGCATGTGGAATAATAGCTACAGTTACCAAACCAGCAATAGCAAAATTTCGCATTGTCACAGCAGAACGATTACACAACACAGCAATCAATAGAGCAGAAACCATCACAAAGCTTCTTTGCGCCGCTATATTCATGCCAGATAACACCAAATAAAAAGCTGTTATTATTAATGCAACGACAGCAGCAAATTTTTTAGCTGAATAATAAGATGAAAAAATAGGAAAAAGGGCTAAAAAACTACGAATAACGATAAGAACCATACCGCTAAGCAG
Source organism: Bartonella sp. WD12.1 (assembly GCF_002022415.1). Classification (GTDB taxonomy): domain Bacteria; phylum Pseudomonadota; class Alphaproteobacteria; order Rhizobiales; family Rhizobiaceae; genus Bartonella. The sequence continues at coordinate 508,656 of NZ_MUBG01000001.1, read as the reverse complement.
AGCCATATGCAAACCTGATATTGACAAAATATGAGCTAACCCAGCTACACGCAATGCTTTATTAGTATCCTTTGAAATACCACCCCTTTGCCCAGTTATCAAAGCAGCAGCAATTTGTCCTTCCTCTCCGCCAATTGCTGCATTGATTTGTTGAGTCATTACCATCCGTAAATTTTCAATTTTTTGTAAAACTCTATCTAATATTGTATCGGCTTGTGTAACTGATATCTTAATTGGTTTTCCAAGATAAATTCCATGAGCACCAATTCTTTTAAAATAATTATGGAAACTAAAATCATAACTTCCTGGACGTACAGGTCCAGATAAAGAACGAAGCCTTACTTTCCCATATAATCCATCACCGGAAGCTAATCCATCTGGCAAATGTTTTGCTATTAAACGAACACGATTAGGTGCATGACGTAACATTGGTTTTTCTGTGTTTAAGACATCTACATTTAAGTGGAATCCTCCTTTTTCTATTGGTTCTATAGAAACAATTCTCCCTGTTAATGTGGTGGAAACATCGCTGTCCAACATTGTTGTAGACATACGCCAGGTTTCTATCTTTGCTGCTAAAGCACCCAATATAATACAAAATAAAAAAACAGTTATGAGCCACATTCCTCGATAACAGCGTAAAATATACAACACTCCAAGAAATGTACTAATCAATATAATAAACTGCTTCCAACTTGGTTCTTGATCCAAATTGAAATAAAAAATAACACCTGTGGAAAAAAATATTAAAATTAATAAAAAAGGCAGTCCAAAAGAAATTTCCTTTTGTATGCAATCTGTCAACCACCTCCAGAAAATAATTATATTTTCTTTTAAAAATGTGAGTAAATAAATGCTTTGCCTAGTACAAATGATATTATCTGCGCTATTACGAATAGAAAAATTGTCTTGGTGTATTAGATCCAAATCTTTCTCTTTCGATAAGCTTCTCCTTGATAGACTATCATTAACTTTATTTGGACCTAACATCCGTAAATCCCCACTTTACTCGCAATGTGGCTATTGCACACCCTATTGGCTATGCTAACATAATCTTTTAATAAAGTCCCCAAAATAACATCTTAATTAAAGGATATATCCGTGCCTGTTATCACCCGTTTTGCCCCCTCACCCACAGGTTTCCTTCATATTGGTAGCGCCCGCACTGCTCTGTTTAACTGGCTTTATGCAAAACATAACGGTGGCAAAATGCTTCTACGTATTGAAGATACAGATAGAGAACGTTCAACAGAAGCAGCAGTTAAAGCTATTATAGATGGCTTGCACTGGATGGGACTCAATTATGATGGAGTTCCTATCTCACAATTTGAACGAACAGAACGCCATCGTCAAATTGCTGAACAATTAGTCAAAGATGGCAAAGCTTATTATTGTTATGCTTCACCTGAAGAATTAGCTGAAATGCGTGAAATGGCTCGTGCAGAAGGTCGACCACCACGTTATGATGGGCGTTGGCGTAACCGTGATGCATCTGAAGCTCCCAAAGGGATTAAGCCTGTTATTCGCATTAAAGCACCACAAGATGGTGAAACAATTTTACAAGATCGCGTTCAAGGGGAAATTCGTTTTCCTAACAAAGATCTGGATGACTTCATCATTTTACGTTCTGACGGTACCCCAACTTACATGCATGCTGTTGTTGTTGATGATCATGATATGGAAATAACACATATCATTCGTGGGGACGACCATCTCACGAATGCAGCTCGCCAAACAATTATCTACAATGCAATGGGATGGGATATCCCCATTATGGCGCATATCCCACTTATTCATGGTGAAAATGGTGCAAAATTATCAAAGAGACATGGTGCATTAGGTGTCGATGCCTATCGAGCAATGGGATATCTTCCTGATGCTCTACGTAATTATCTTGTTCGTTTAGGCTGGAGTCATGGCAATGATGAACTTATCTCTACAGAAGACATGATTTCTTGGTTTGATATTAATGATATTAACAAAGGTGCTGCTCGTTTTGATTTCAAAAAACTAGATGCCGTTAATGGGCATTACATTCGTATGAGTAACGATCAAAGCCTTTTCGATGCAGTTCTTAGTATTTTGCCAGAAATTGAAGGCGGTTTAGACATCATGAAAAAACTTGATGAACAAAAATGTGCCCAATTTCTAACTGCAATACCAAATTTGAAACAACGTTCGAAAACACTGCTTGAGCTCATTAATGGTGCCTCCTTTATCTTTACACAACGACCATTACCTCTTGATGAAAAAGCTAAAACACTCCTAAATGGAAATGGTCGAACCATCTTAAAGGGAGTCTATCTTGCCTTAAAAACGTGCTCCAATTGGAATCCAGAAACACTAGATGAAATTCTTCGAAACTATGCACAAACACAACAGCTTAAATTTGGAGATATTGCCCAACCACTGCGAGCAGCTCTCACAGGATATACATCATCACCTGGGGTTTTCGATGTTCTTGCTTTATTGGGGCGAGATGAATCTTTGAATCGCATTAATGACCAAATTGTTTTATCCGAATGTTAATTATATGAATACAAATATAATGAACACAATAAAGATCGAAAGTAAAAATGTCTTAATACAAAATGAATTTAGTTTTTAACTTAAAAAATTGAAATACATATTTATTAAAACTGAAAATAAAAAATATTTTTAGATTGCATAAACTAACTTTTATAGTAAATCTATTCTTAATATAAGTAGGAAAATCTTTAACTATATACCTCCTTATCCGACAAAGCGGCGTCTCAACTTTAAGAGATGAAGGATCTGAAAGGAATATTTAATGTCTGAGAATAAAGCATATATTATCGTAAATGATAAAAAAATAGAATTGCCAGTGCATAAAGGAACCATTGGGCCTGATGTAATTGAAATTACTTCTCTTTATAAAGAAACTGATAGTTTTACCTACGATCCTGGGTTTACCTCAACCGCTTCTTGTGAATCAAAAATCACTTATATTGATGGTGATGAAGGAGTATTACTTTACCATGGTTATTCTATCGACCAATTAGCTGAAAACGGAGACTTCCTCGAAGTATGTTACCTTTTGCTTTACGGTGAATTACCAACTAAACAAGAAAAAACTGAATTTGACCGCCGAATTATGCACCATACAATGGTGCACGAACAATTTTCACGCTTTTTCCATGGATTTCGTCGCGATTCTCATCCTATGGCAGTTATGGTTGCTTGTCTTGGAGCTATGTCCGCATTTTATCATGACTCCATTGATATTACAGACGCAAAACAAAGAATGATCGCTTCTATTCGTCTTATTGCAAAAGTTCCAACTCTTGCTGCTATGGCTTACAAATATAGCATTGGACAACCTTTCATTTATCCACGTAACGATCTTGGTTATGCTGCAAATTTCCTTCACATGTGCTTCTCTGTTCCTTGTGAAGAATACAAAGTTAATCCAGTTCTTGCGCGAGCTATGGACCGAATCTTTACTCTGCATGCAGATCATGAACAAAACGCCTCCACATCAACTGTACGTCTTGCTGGTTCATCAGGAGCTAATCCGTTTGCTTGTATTGCAGCTGGTGTTGCATGCCTTTGGGGACCAGCTCATGGTGGTGCTAATGAAGCATGCCTAAAAATGTTACAAGAAATAGGTTCTATTGAAAAAATTCCTGAATTTATTGCACGTGCAAAAGACAAAAATGATCCTTTCCGTCTTATGGGCTTTGGTCACCGAGTCTATAAAAATTATGATCCACGTGCTAAACTTATGCAAAAAACCTGCCATGAAGTTTTAAAAGAATTAAATATTCAAGATGATCCACTTCTTGATATTGCTATGGAGCTTGAAAAAATTGCTCTAAGCGATGAATACTTTATTGAAAAAAAGCTTTATCCTAATGTTGATTTCTATTCCGGAATTACATTGAAAGCTTTAGGCTTTCCTACTGAAATGTTTACTGTTCTTTTTGCATTAGCACGTAGTGTCGGCTGGGTTGCACAATGGAAAGAAATGATCGAAGATCCAGCACAAAAAATTGGTCGTCCGCGTCAACTTTATACAGGTCGTGCTGCACGTAAATATGTTTCTTTAAATGATCGATAAACTTAAAAAATAAAAAACTAATCAATAAAGCCTCAATTCACTGAGGCTTTATTTTTGAATATTTAAAGATTTTATAATTGCTCAAACAGCATTAAAATTAAAATATCTAAAAAACTTTAACTAAAAATCTTTTTGAAAAAGTATAATACCGTTGTTGAAATAACACCTACTCTACGTCATAAAATAACAGAGTTTAATTACTTCAGCTCAACAATTTGTACCACAGTAGATTTATTGTAATATGTATTTTATCATACTGATCTTTAACAGAGAAAATTAAAAACTTTCATGATAAATATTTTATACTCATAGCAAAGCAAATACTAATAATTTTTGCATTGCTCTCAATAGAGTTTACAGATTATAAAAATATTGATGATTTGACATCTTACTGTGCATTCAACAGGAGAACATAATGAAATTATTAGCAATAATTCTTATGATAAGTGTAACGCTATTTACCCAATTGGTGAATGCTAAAACACTAAAAATTGCAACTGAAGGTTCTTATCCCCCTTTTAGTTATATTGATTCAAACAATAAACTTCAGGGGTTTGATATTGATATATCTTATGCACTTTGCGAAAAAATGAATGTTGAATGCTCAATCATTCTTCAAGATTTTGACGGAATCATCCCCGGTCTTCTTGCAAAAAAATATGATGCTATCATTGCATCCCTAGCTCTTACTCAAGAGCGATTACAAAAAATTGACTTCACAGATGCTTACTATAAAACAGCATTGGCTGTAATTGTTCCTAAAGATTCACAGATTAAAGAAATCTCAGCAGAAGCATTTAAAGGCAAAAATCTTGGTGTACAATCAAATACGACACAATCTATGTATGCGGAAGATAATTATGCCTCTAAAGGAGTGAATATTAAACTCTACCCTACAGCAATAGAAGTAAATCGTGACCTTTTAAGTCATCGCCTTGATATTGTTATTCTTGATAAACTACAAATACTAAGTTGGCTCGAAAATGAAGGAAAAGAATGTTGCCGACTTTTAGGAAGCATTGAAGGAACACAACTGCCTATTGCTATTGGCATACGTCAGAACAATGATGACCTTAAAAATAAGTTCAATGAAGCTATAAAGAAAATCCGTATGGATGGAACATATGACAAAATTAGAAAAAATATTTCGAGGTTGATATTTATTAAAAACTGGAAATTGAATCTGCTATTTACACTTCCAGAAAATAATTATCCATACCTTTATTAGGAGTGCGGAAATGATTGAAAATTTGGCATTGCTATCACTTAGCAATGGGGGGTGGGGTGTGGTTATACTTTCTAGTGCAGGAATAACACTGTCATTAGCTTTATGTAGTGTACTTTTAGGACTTCCTTTAGGTCTTTTAAATGCAGTGATGATTCAATCTAATATCAAGATATTTAAAGTTATAGCTACTCTATTTTCATCAGTATTCCGTGGATTACCAGAACTTTTAACCTTATTTCTTGTTTACCACGGATTGCAAAATCTGATCCAAGCTATATTTAGCTATTTTAATATCGAAACAACATTTAGCATCAACGCTTTTACCGCTGGTGTTCTTGCACTTAGTATGGTTTTTGCAGCTTTTTCTTGTGAAGTTTGGCTTGGAGCATTCAAAATCTTTGATAAAGGTCAATATGAAGCAGCTAAAGCTCTAGGTTTTTCGTGTTCTACTACATTTTTTCGGATTGTCTTTCCTCAGCTTACTCGCAATGCTTTACCAGGGCTTTCCAATACTTGGCTCACTTTGCTCAAAGATACATCTCTTGTTTCAACCATTTCACTGGTCGACCTAATGCGACAAACTAATTTAGCAGTTGCTTCAACCAATAAACCCATGTTTTTTTATCTTGTGGCGTGTTTATTCTATTTATTATTTTCAGCAGTTTCTTCTACAATTCTGCGTTATTTAGAAACATACACTCAAACAACCTATCAAAAGGTCTAATCTGATGATTTCTGGGTGGCTCCATTTTCTTTTCAATACTGAATTTCTAGGTCATTACGGCCCAAGATTTATTGATGGCCTTATTGTTACTCTTGAGCTAACTTTTATTTCCTGCTTTATCGGCTTTTTTCTTGGGATACTTATTACGCTTGCACATTTATCAAGCAATAAGCTCTTACAATATTTATCACGTGCTTATACCTACTTTTTTCGTGGTTCTCCTTTATTGGCACAGCTATTCCTTTTTTATTATGGTCTTGGATCAATGAGCGACTTTTGGCAAAAAATTGGTTTATGGTGGTTTTTTCAAAGCGCATGGTATTGCTGTCTTTTCATTTTTGCGCTCAATTCAGCTGCCTATCAGGCTAAAATCTTTATAGGAAGTTTTCAATCCGTAGCAACTGGACAACATGAAGCATCAAAAGCTTTAGGGCTGAGTAGTTCTACAACATTTTTCAGAATTCTCATTCCTCAAGCAATGATTCTAGCATTACGTCCCTTAGGAAATGAGTTTATTCTAATAATTAAATCCAGCGCTATAGCTTCATTAGTAACTATTTATGATCTAATGGGTATTGCCAAACTAATTTATGCACGCACGTTTGATTTTCAAGTTTATGTTTGGGTTGCTATTATTTATCTTTTTATCGTTGAGCTCATTCACGGTTTTACCGTTCTTATCGAACGCCGTCTAACCCGACATTTACGTTAATGAGACATGGTACAAAATTTTCACTCAACTAAAATGCTAAATGAATTGATTAATTCATCAATAAGAGAACACAACAAAATGAATCTGGAAAATAAAAATAATAAGCCTGTAAATACCGCTAAAAATCCAATTATTTCTATTCAGCATTTGAATAAATGGTATGGAACCTTTCAGGTATTACATGATATCAATTTACATGTAGAAACCGGTGAACGTATTGTTATTTGTGGCCCTTCTGGATCAGGAAAATCAACTTTAATTCGCTGTATTAATCAATTGGAAAAAGCACAAGAAGGCTCAATTTGCATTCATAATGTTGATATTCATACTGCTCCCATACAACAACAAAAAGCTGTCCTACGTACAATAGGAATGGTCTTTCAGAACTTTAACTTGTTTCCTCATATGACTGTCATACAAAATTGTATTTTAGCACCTATGACAGTTCAAGGACTCTCCAAAAAACAAGCAAAAGAACGAGCAATTCGTTACCTTACGCACGTTGGTATTGAAAAACATTGTGACAAATACCCTTTACAACTATCTGGCGGGCAACAGCAACGCGTTGCTATTGCACGTGCACTTTGTATGGAACCTAAAGTGATGCTCTTCGATGAGCCAACGTCAGCTCTTGACCCAGAAAGTGTTGGAGAAGTTTTAGAAGTTATGGCTCAACTAGCAAATACAAGGATAACGATGCTCTGTGTTACCCATGAAATGAATTTTGCTCGTGAAGTTTCAGAAAGAATACTTTTTTTAGAAAACGGGAAAATTATTGAAGATACAGCATCTAATATATTTTTTACTAATCCTAAAAGCCAACGTGCTCGTGAATTTCTTGCTAAAATTAAACATTAATTATTAGCATTATTTTATCTACACTTCTAAATGCCCCGATTTTTTCTTGAGAAAGTTTGTGATCACTTGAGCCGCGATAACTCCTGATGGCAACTCGGTTTTCATCTTCTCTTCTATCATATCAAAAGCATCTAACTGCGCTTGTCGTAATAAACGATTATACAAAAGTTGCTCTATCTGTCTTGCTAACATACCAGGTCGTAAAAATTCATTGAAATATTCTGGAACAACAGGTTTATCAGCAATAATATTTGGAAGAGCAGCACTCCATAATGTTATTTTTGGAAAAATGAATAATTTAGATAAATAGTCAAGTTTATAACAAAGTACCATTGGAATTCTTGCTAAAGCTAATTCAAGGGACACCGTCCCAAGTGCTGCAAGCGCAACACTAGCATCTGTAAAAGCACGCCATTTTGCATCTTCACCAACAACAATCTCAACTTCGCTTTTCCAAGCTTGCGCTAAAAAACGAACTTCATCCATCAAACGTGGTAAAGTCAATACAACAATCCGTAAATTAGGGACACGTTGTTTAATAATTTCCACTGTTCTACCAAAAATAGGCATTAAATGACGAATTTCCGAACTGCGTGACCCCGGCAAAACAATCATTGTAGGTAGTGATGCCTGTTCAACAAAAGGCAAACGTTTCTTTTCTGATTGAACAGTCAAGAGCGGTGGATAAGTTAAAAGGCGATGCCCAACATAGGTAGTAAGTGGCCCTTCTAAATCCCTCATAATCTTTTTTTCAAAAGGAAAAACAGCTAAAATATGATCAACAAATTTGCGTATAGCTTTTGCACGTTCTGGTCGCCATGCCCAAACAGTTGGTGCAACATATTTAATAATAGGAATAGAAGGCGCTAAAATGCGCACCTTTTTTGCAACACGATGAGTAAAATCAGGGCTATCAATAATAATTAAACAATCAGGTTGTTCTTGTGCAATAAATTTGGACAAATTGCGAATATGCATTAGTAATACTGGCAATTTTTTTAATACTGCCCCCAAACCTATTAAAGCAAGATCATCAGAATTAAAAACGCTTTTTAAGCCTAGTGCCTTTAAATGCCTCCCTCCCACACCAATCAAATGAATATTACGCCCTATCTTATGAGATAAAGAAGAAATCAAATCTGCTCCGAGTAAATCACCAGATTCTTCGCCTGCAATAATAGCAATTTTAAAAGAACGATCATTCATCATCAAACTTTTCAAATGTTTCTATAAACAACGAATGTTTGTTAGCTTCTTCTATTGTTTCTTTTAAAGACAATATCAAACTTCTATTTGCCTCTACTGCAATGCCAGCCAATCCACTTTTTGCAACATTAATTACTGTTGTAGGCCCGATTGATGGCAAATCAACCCGGTGATCTTGTTGTGGTTTTGCTGATTTGACAAGAACACCACCTTTCAACGGAATTTGCTTTTTTTCTCGCATTTCATGGACTCGCCGTAACATACCATCGGTTCCTTCTGCACCCTCTAATGCAACAACTCGACCATTAATAGCTACAGCTGCTTGTCCAACATCTAATTGACCTAAAAGCCTTGTTGCCTTAGCCGCTAATTGAATATCCACATTTTCCTTCTGAGTAGCACGCCGCGATGTTAAATTAAATTCTATCGGAGCTAATAGATCTGGCAGCACTTCATGAGCACCAATAACTTGAAAACCATGCGCTTCAATAACTCGTATACAGGCTTTCAATAATGAATCATCGCCACTCCCCAATGCCTTTAACAACTTAGGTAAAGCCAATAAAGTTGTCCAATCAGGTCGTAATTGTAAAAGAGTCGGTCGCTTTTTTACACCACCTGCCAAAATAACATTGCAAATCGCAACTTCTTTTAAAGTCTTAAACAACCGCGCTAACTCTCCAATCGATAGTTCGCAATGTTCATAGTTATATAATGCAGCGTCTGCTTCATCACGCAAAAGTACAAGAAAAGGCTTTTGTCCACTTTCTTCAAGTGCCCGAAAAACAGTAACGGGTAAAATACCACTCCCCGCTATAATGGCAACTCTACCGGAAAGAAAATTTTTGGTACCGGAAAAAGACATTTTTAACTCTTATTTGAGCTCATTATATCACTTTCAAATCGAGGTGTACAATAAAAACGTTTTCCTCCTTCTTGAATAAAATTAACTATATCAACTACAGATTGAAATGTAGAATAAGAAGAAAAAACATCATTTACGCGTTCTTTAAGCGGTTTATAATGATCAAAAAGCATATTAACTGCATGACGTAATGTGTGAATTTCTTTACGTTTAAAACCAGCGCGTTTCATACCGATAATATTTAATCCCGAAAATTTTGCCTGCACGCCAACAGCCATCCCATAGGGAATTAGATCACCAACCAATGCAGATACACCACCAACAAATGCATGATGCCCAATGCGAACAAACTGATGAACACCAGAACCACCACCGATAATAACATAATCGCCAACTGTAACGTGACCACCGATCATTGCATTATTTGCAAATGTTACACAATTTCCTACATGACAATCATGTGCAACATGCGCATAAGCAAAAAATTGACAATCATTACCAACAACCGTCGTACCTATACTTGAATCGGACCCCCTGTGCATTGTTACACCTTCACGAATCGTGCAATTTCTACCAATAGAAAGTGTTGTATCACCACCTTTATGTTTATTATTTTGTGGATCTGCACCTAAAATTGCATGTGGAAACACTTTACTATTAGCCCCTAACGTTGTTTTTCCCATTACTACAACGTGACTCATCAAATTGCATCCATCACCGATAACAGCTTTGGGACCAATATGACAAAATGGTCCAATCGACACATGCTCACCAAGCTGTGCCCCCTCCTCTACAAAGGCAGTCGGATGAATTTTTGTACCAGACATTTTTAAATTCCTATTTCATTGTTTGCTCTGATTCGACAATCATTGCAGAAACTTCTGCTTCAGAAACGCGAATACCCTCTACTTCTGCAACACATGAAAAACGTCTAACACCGGATCGCTTTTTTAACAGTTGAACATGAAGCTTTAATTGATCACCAGGTACAACTGGCTTACGAAATTTTGCATTATCAACAGTCATAAGATAAACTAAGCCTGTTTTTTTATCATCTAATTTTAAAAGTGAAATAGCTCCCGCTGTTTGCGCCATAGCTTCTAAAATTAAAACACCAGGCATAACTGGTTTTTCAGGAAAATGCCCCATAAAATAGGGTTCATTAATTGTCACATTTTTAATACCAATAGCTTTTTGATCGCCATCAATTTCAATGATACGATCAATCAATAAAAACGGATAACGATGCGGTAATATTGACAGTAATTTATCAATATCTACAGTTTCTAGACTTTTGATCTCTCCCGTGTTGATCATATCAACGTTTCTCCCTTTTGACTTTACCAATACTACGCAGTGCCGCCACTTCACGAAACCACTGTTTAAATGGTCGTGCTGGAATGCCACCCCATTTTTCACCATCTGGAATATCATTCATAACGCCACTGCCAGCAGCAATTTGAACACATTCACCTATCGCGATATGATCTGCAACTCCAACACTTCCACCAAGCCGAGACATATCACCTATAGATGTACTTCCAGCAATCCCACATTGAGCAGCAATAAGGCAATAACGACCAATTTTTACATTATGAGCAATTTGTACTAGATTATCGATTTTGCTTCCCTCACCAATAATTGTATCTTCAAGCGTTCCGCGATCAATCGTTGTATTTGCACCAATTTCTACACCATCTTGAATGATCACGCGACCAAGATGTGGAATTTTTTCAATTCCAGCAACACCATTAACATAGCCAAAACCATCCTGCCCAACACAAACACCAGGATAAAGATAAACCCTATCACCTATTAAAGAGTACTGAACTGTAACTTTAGGAGCAATATAACATTCACGTCCAATACGGCAATTTTCTCCAATAATAGCAGTTGATGAAACAAGTGTACCTGAACCAATTTCAACATTTTTACCAATAACAGCCCCAGCTTCAATACACACATCATCTTCAAGTTTAGCACTTGGATGAATATGTGCATGTGGTGAAATTTCTTTTTTACCAAACCAAGGTATTGGCTTAACAGAATCAGGAAATAAAATGCGCCCAATCTGAGCAAAATCACGTTGCGGTGTTGATGTCACCAAAATTGCAATAGATTTAGGAATTTTAAGAGCGATATCATTTGTACAAAAAACAGCAACTGCAGAACTTCTTAATAAAGCATCAGAAAATTTTTGATTCTCTATAAAAACAAGAGAACCTTCCTCAGCACTTTCAATAGAAGAAAGAGTATTTATAACTGTATTAGAAAACTCTGGATTAAGAAGTTTTGCACCTGTCAGCTCTGCAACATCAGCGACTGTCAACCGCCGAGAGGGCGTAAAAAAAATGCACCCGCCATCACAAACACTCTATTCCTAGCCTATTTATTTCTTAATGAAATTTCCCCTCCTCCCAGAGAAAATTCAAATTAGAACTTAGTAGAAATACCAAACTCAAATTTCTGCACTTGATCACCTTTTTGCTTAGTTATTGGCCAAGCATAATTAACACGAAGAGGACCAAACGGGGATTCCCACATCAAACTAACACCCGCAGATGTACGCCATGCACTTCCTGTATCTGTAACCGGCATTTCATTTTCAAGAACAGGTTTATAGTCATGGCCATAGAGCGTTGCAGCATCTGCAAATATAGCACCACGGAAGCCTAAACTTTCAGGCACAACAGGTATAGGAAACTGTAATTCAGCAGTTGCATTCATATACGCTTTACCACCTAAGAAGTATGCTTCACCATTATTAGAAACCTGACGAGGACCAATTCCGTTATATTTGAACCCCCTGATCATATCAGTATCGCTTTTAAACATATCAAAGATACGGACACCATCTCTACCTATTGGATGAATATAACCACTACCAACAGAAAGCAGACTGACAAGATCCATTTCATCAGAAAGTGTCTTGTACATCATTGCCTTACCAGTTGTTTTTAAAAATTGAGCATTTCCACCTAGCCCTGCATATTCCTGCATAGCGCGAATGTATAAACCATCATGCGGATTATTCATATCATCAATAGAACTATAGGTTAGACCATAAATAATGGATGAACGCTTCCAAGGGCTATGCTTTGCAGCTTGAACAATCGCACCAGAATATTTTCCATATAATTCTGCTATGACATCATCATTAGTTAAATCATAACCTTTACCAAAATCATACTCTTCCTGCACATAAGAATAACCTAAATTGGCAGATAATTGCTCAAAAATTGATACACCAAACCGGAGCGATCCCCCTGTTTGTCGCACATCATATGCATTATCAGCACGATAAGTACTACGGAAAATATCAACACCAGCAGACAAACGATAACCCAAAAAATGAGGTTCAACAAACGACAAATTATAATTACGAGACTTCTCTTGTCCAGCACCCAAACTCAATCGAACATATTGACCACGCCCACCAAGATTGCGCTCGGTAACAGAAACCTCAAGAGACATACCTGGAGTATTACCCCCTGTTGTATAACCACCTGAGAAAGAAAGGTCTCCTGTTGGAACTTCTACGACATCTACAACCAATACAACCTGATCAGAGTCATCAGTTGGAACCATCGAAATATTAACTGCTTTGAAAAAACCTAAATTTTCTAGTCGACGTTTTGCTCGTTGCACTAACGTTTGATTATAAGCATCCCCCTCATTTAAATCAATTTCACGACGAATAACATAATCTCGAGTTTTTTCATTACCACGTATTTCAATCCGCTGAACATAAACTCGAGGGCCTTGTTCAATATTATAGACAATCGAAATTGTACGATTTGTAAAATCACGATTTCCTCGTGGATCAACCTTAGCAAAAGCATACCCAGAATCAGCAACCTTATTATTAATAATTGCAACAGATTTCTCAATATACGCCGCGTTATAAATAATACCTGGACGGGTTTTAAGTGCCTCTTTTATAAATTGGGTATTAATCCCCTCAATATCACTTTCAACTTGAACATCGCCAATTTTATAGCGCTCCCCTTCATCAAGAATGAAATTAATTTTGTAACTATTACTCTTTTCATCAAAAACTACTTTAGATGAAACAATCCGAAAATCTGCATAACCACGATTATAATAAAAACGACGCAATGCCTCTTCATCTGCGGCTAAACGCTCTTCATTATAAACATCACCTCTCATCAATAATGAGAATATTCCTGAAGGTCTTGTTGAAATGACATCGCGCAAGCGGCGTGTTGGAAATGTATTATTTCCTTCAAACGTAATATCGGCAATTTTCGTCTTCTGGCCTTCAACAACGTTGAAAACTACATTCACACGCCCTTTCCCTAAATCAACAGTCTGAGCTGTGACTACAACATTCTTTCGACCAACAGTACTATAAGCCTCACGAATTACCCTTATATCAGCTGAAAGCTTAGCAGAACTAAAAGTTTCATTTGGTTTCAAAGAAATAAAACGTTTAAGATCAGGATCTTTGAGTGTTTTATTACCTTGAAACAATACCTGATTAACTACTTCATATTCTTTAACTGCAACAATCAGCTTGTTACCCACTTGATTTATTTTAATGTCATAAAATAAACCTAATGCAAAAAGACGTTTCACTGCAGCATCAATATCGTCACTCGCTAAACTTCTTCCAATTACAATTTGTATGTTATCCCGAATTATCTGAGCATCCACAAATTTATTACCATGCACCTCAATAGAATGAACGACAGACGCCTGTGCTTTTTCAACCATCGAAATTGACGTAACGGCTACCGTTGGAGCAACTACAACCATAGCTAACACCAACATAGATGCTGCGTTAAGAAGTTTCGAATTCGTAGTCATTAGTTTCTTTACCTTAATCTTTTTCTTTAAATATGACGTCTCAAAAAATATGTATAAAATAACTTTTTATTCAACGAGACTCTCATGTTCTATCCACTTATTTTTTTACTGACTATAGCATATAACGCCATAATATTTTGCAGATATAGTAAATCTATGAATATGGTAAACAGCTTTTAATCTCCATTTTTTTCACCATTATCTAATTTATAAAGTATTTTCCATAATTTAATAACCAAACCAACAAAAATAATCATTAAATAGTGCAAAAATCATAAACATGAACACAACAAAGAAACCTATGTAGAAAGTGATTTCCTGAATTTTAATTGGTACCTGTCTTCCAGCAATAGCCTCAATGACATAAAATAATAAATGCCCACCATCAAGCGGAGGAATTGGAAAAAGGTTAATAAGACCAATGCCAATTGAAAGAAAAGCTGTAAAATTTAAAAGAGAGATAAATCCTGACTCACTAATCTGCCAAGCAATCTTAACAGTTTTAGAAGGGCCACTTAACTGGCAACGATCTCCTCGTCCTTCCATTAAACGACTAACAAAAAAAACTGTTTGAGTAATGATAAACGCTGCGCGTTTTGATGCCTCTCCTACTGCTCCTAAAAGATTATAGTGAATATGTTTCTCATAAGCTTGATCCAAACGCATAGGATTAACTGGATCAACAGGTGCTCCCACACCGATCATGCCCACACGAACCCGATTGCCAAATCCATCATCTCTCTCAGTCATTATTGGTGTAATAACTGTCTTAAACACTTGCCCCATACGTTCTAGTTTAAATTCTATGGGATCTTCATTATGAAAAGTCACATAAGTTATTAAATCTTCAAAACTTTCAACCCGCTGACCATCCATTTCAACAAAACGATCACCTAATACCAAACCTGCTTGAATAGCAGGAGCATTTTCCACCAATGAGCCAACAACAGGTTCAATGGCGACGCGTCCATAAGAAAAGAAAAAAATGTTAAAACAACAATACTAAAAAGAATATTAAATAAGGGACCCGCAAAAACAGTTGCTGCTCTTTTCCAAGCATGAGCACTCGCAAATGAACCACACACTTGTGGAAACGATTGTGATGATAGCATACTTGTCCCATCTTTATCCCCTACAAATTTCACATATCCTCCTAAGAGAATAAGTGCTAAACGCCACTGTGTGCCGTGTTTGTCTGTATAACTAAATATTTGTGGCCCAAACCCAAGTGAAAAAACTGATACCCTAATACCGCACCATCGTCCAATAAGATAATGTCCCATTTCATGTACAAAAATGATAACCATAATAACGAAAACAATACCTAGCCCCCTTAAAAACAAATCACCTACACTAAATATATGATGAAAAAATTCCAAAATACCCTCCCCCAATTTAAATCATACAAAAGAAATTAAAAGGTGTGTTCATACCAGACATAAATGAACCAATGATATACAGAAGAAAAGCGGCACCAATTAAACCATCCATACGATCCATAAATCCGCCATGTCCAGGCAATAAAGAACTAGAGTCTTTAACAGAAAATCGCCTTTTCAACCATGATTGCCCTAAATCGCTTATTTGTGAAATAATTGACAAAATTAAAGCAAGTAATGGCATAAAAAAAATTGCTGGGCTTTTATCAAAAGCCCAAAAAGCAACTAATATACCACCTAAAATTCCGGCAAGTGTACCACTAACCGCTCCTGACCATGTTTTATTAGGCGAAAACCGCGATGCTAATTTTGGACCACGAAATGCACGACCTCCAAAATACGCAACAATATCTGTTCCCCATACGACCACAAATAAAAAAATAACCACCCAAAATCCCAATACTTCATGACCTCGTAAAAAGGATAGAGCCACTACAGGAACAGATGCATACAAAAAACCACAAAAAACCCAACCAATATTCCTAAGAGATCCAATACTTAACAGTGCTGCTAAAACCATTAAAACACCAAAAATCAATAAAGCAGGTGCACTTAAAATTAAAAATAAACCAAAAACCAAATAAAAAATCCCGGCTAATATTTTTTGTAAAGTGTTCCATTTTTCTTTAGTAATATTAACCCATTCATAAAGGATGAAGCCTCCAATTCCCCATACAAATAAAAAAAACACAACCCCTCCAAACCATGTCAAGCACAAAGCAATAGTGCCAAAAACAAAAGCTGTCAGAATACGAGAAACAAGATTAGACAAAACGATCTCCAAATAATCCAAAAAGGGTATAAAACAAAAATTAACATGAGAAAAATTTCTGCCCATGTGATATGTATATATTCATATTTTTTACGTTTTACCGACACTGATCACAAATGCTTTCAGCATATTAATAGTGCCCATTAAGCCAATAATCTTAGGTTACACTCGCCTCAAAAGTTTGTTCATCAAAATTAAACAAAAATACAATTCAGAACATACTGCCTGACACGAAAAATTAGAAAATTGTTATTTACTACTTTTGCAAACAATTAGATCAGGAGCCAACATCTGTTTCGTATCCAAATCTTTCTTTCTGCCAAACCATCTGTAATATGCTCAGGAGATAAAAAACATCAGAAACTAATCTGGACGAGATAACAGAGTGTTTAACTTATTTATTGTACTCCCTGTTTAAAAGTAACGATAAAATTTAGACATTTAATATTGCGCTATATACTCTGTATTCACAAGCACTGCTAAAATACCTTATAAAAAACTTAATCGATTACCCATAATATAAATACGAATATTTCTTATTATGCAAATCAATAAGATCACACTTAATAAAAATCTTTAATAATCTCATTGAGAATTTAGTTAGTAACAAATGATCCTATTTAATTTTCAGATAAAAACACAAAAACTATCAACCATTTCAAACCTACCCTTCTTGCAGAGTATACAATACAACAAATAAAGAACGTCTATTTTTGATGTCTTGTTATCAAAGTTAATTGTTATACGTGCCTATTAATTCTTTTCCATTCATAACAATGACAATATAATGCAGATATGACATTATTTTTTAACAAAATAAATTAAACTTGCATAATATCTGCTTCTTTCACACCCAAAATCTTATCGATATCTGTAATGGTTTCATCTGTAAGTTTTTGAACTTTTTCAGATAAATTACGGGATTCATCTTGGCTAATCTCACCTTCCTTTTCTAATTTTTTCAAATTATCCATACCATCACGACGAACATGACGAGTAGCAACACGAGCTTGCTCTGCATATTGATGTGCAATTTTTACTAATTCCTTACGGCGTTCTTCATTTAATTCAGGTATAGGAATACGCAAATTCATACCATCTGTAATGGGATTGAAACCAAGACCAGAATCGCGAATAGCGCGCTCCACAGCCCCTACCATCGTTTTATCCCATACAGAAACTGAAAGCATACGCGGCTCTGGAACAGAAATATTAGCAACCTGTTGTATAGGTACAGTAGAACCATAAGCTTCAACTGTTAATGGCTCTAATAAACTGGCTGAAGCTCGCCCAGTTCGCAAACCACTCAATTCGTGTTTAAAAGCTGAAACTGCACCATCCATTCGCCGTTTCAGATCATCCATCATCGATGTAACATTCATATCTCTGTCTCCTTTAATTACGCCTTGAAAATTATTTTATTCCGATACTATTGTAAATCGACCCGTTCCATTCAATACCTTAATCAAACCACCTTTTTCATGAATAGAAAAAACAATAATCGGTACATTATTTTCACGCGCTAAAGTTACCGCTGTCGTATCCATAACAGATAACCCCCATTGTAAAATCTCAACATGTGTTAATTGATCAAAACGCTTAGCCGTAGGGTCTATCTTTGGATCAGCAGAATAAATGCCGTCCACTTGCGTTCCTTTCAATAAGACATCTGCTCCAATTTCTGCCGCACGCAAAGTAGCAGCAGAATCAGTCGTAAAAAATGGATTACCTGTACCACCAGCAAAAATAACAACTTTCCCCTGATTCATATAACTTATTGCTTTACGCTGCGAAAAACTTTCACAAATTTGCGGCATCGCAACCGCAGACAGTACAACCGTCTCAACCCCCAATTTCGTTAATGATGTTCGTAACGCTAAAGAATTAATAGCTGTGGCAAGCATTCCCATATGATCGCCAGTTACACGATCCCCACCCCGTGAAGCAACAGCAACCCCACGAAAAATATTGCCACCACCTATAACAATAGCGACTTCCACATCCATTGCCCGTACTTCAGCAATATCGGAAGCAATACGATCTGCAACTGAAACATCAATTCCAAAACTTTGCCCCCCCATAAGTGCTTCACCAGACACTTTTAATAGAATACGTTTATATCGAAGAGCTAACGTCATCTATGATCTCCTAAAGAGCACATTTATTTTCTACTTTCGATACACTAAGGGCACCACCTTGTCACGTGATGCCCTTTAAATTAGCTATACTTTTTCATATTAATGGTATAAATTTTAGGCTTCCGCCCAACAATTTTACAAAAAAACAATTAGCTCTTTGCTGCAGCCGCAACTTCCGCAGCAAAATCGGTTTCTTCTTTTTCCACACCATCACCTAATGCAAAACGAATAAAACCAGTGATCGTTGCTGGTGCCCCAATTGATTTTTCAGCATCCTTTAAAGCAGCCTCAACAGTAACATCAGGATTCATAACAAAGGCTTGAGAAAGCAAAACAACCTCTTCGTAAAATTTACGCATACGCCCTTCTACCATTTTTTCGATAATATTTTCAGGCTTTCCAGATTGACGTGCTTGATCTGAAAAAATTGCTTTTTCACGCTCAACAGCACTAGCATCAACGTCCTTTGCAGTTAACGCCAATGGATTGGTTGCAGCAATATGCATTGCAACCTGACGACCAAAAGCAACAGCAGCATCTTTATCTCCAGAAGTTTCAATAGCAACGATAACCCCAAGTTTGCCAAGACCATCAGCCACACTATTATGAATATAAGTAGCAACAACACCATCTTTAACAGACAATTTAGCCGAACGACGCAATGTCATATTTTCACCAATTGTACCGATTGCGTCTTTAATTGTTGCATCTATAGTTTTTTCAGAGCCTGGATAAATAGACGCAGATACAGATTCAACACTACCCTGTGTATCCAAAGCAGCAACCGCTACATTACGCACAATTTCCTGAAAAGCATCATTGCGCGCGACAAAATCTGTCTCAGAATTTACTTCAACCAAAACAGCACTTAAACCTTTCGATACTGCACCAATCAACCCTTCAGCCGCCGTACGTCCAGCTTTTTTATCTGCTTTGGCTATCCCCTTTTTACGAAGCCAATCAACCGCAGCTTCCATATCACCATTAGTTTCCGCCAGAGCTGTTTTGCAATCCATCATACCAGCCCCTGATAATTCGCGAAGTTCTTTTACTTGTAAAGCAGTAATGCTCATTTTAGCCTCTTCATCCTATAAAGGCAAAAGCGCGCATAGACGAAACCCCTCTGCACGCTCATAACCTTTCCCTTAGAAAATAAATACCTCAACAGGCGTTTTTAAATCATGATTCCACAACCGAAACCGCATCTTCCAAAGTAGGCTCCACAGGTACATCAGCCTGAGCTCCTACATCAATATTCATTGCACCTTGTTGACGAGCAATACCATCAAGAGCCGCACGTGCAACAAGATCACAGTAAAGAAAAATCGCACGCGAAGCATCATCATTACCTGGAATTGGATAATCAATACCATCAGGATCACAATTTGTATCAACAATAGCAATTACAGGAACATTCAAACGCTTTGCTTCTTGAATGGCAATATTTTCCTTATTTGTATCAATAATAAACATAAGATCTGGAACAGACCCCATATCCTTGATACCGCCCAGTGCACGATTCAATTTCTCACGATCACGCTCAAGATTTAACCGTTCTTTTTAGTAAAGCCCTGCGCTTCAGCAGTTAGAATTTTATCAAGTTTACGCAAACGATGTATTGAATTAGAAATTGTTTTCCAATTTGTCAGCATACCGCCAAGCCAACGCGCGTTAACATAATATTGAGCCGATCGACTAGCTGCATCAGCGATAATATCAGACGCCTGTCGTTTAGTACCAACAAATAAAACACGCCCCCCCTGCGCAACCGTATCCGAAACAAGTTTAAGCGCTTGATACAAAAGAGGAACAGTCTGAGCGAGATCAATAATATGAATATTATTACGCTGACCGTAAATATAGGGAGCCATTTTTGGATTCCAGCGCTGTGTCTGGTGACCAAAGTGTACACCTGCTTCTAAAAGCTGGCGCATAGTAAAGTCTGGTAATGTCACAATTTTATCCTTTCCGGTTTAACCTCCGCGAAAAAAGTAAAAAAACTTACTACCGGTGGACACTTGATAGCTTTTTCTATAAGTACCCGAATTTCGCGTGTGGGATAAAAATATCATACTAATATTTGATTTTTTTTCAAGTCATTTTCTGCATATCATTTATTTAATGATTGCAAGTATCAGAATTCTTTTCAAGATCGAGTAGTTCAAAATTTTTCAATTTTGCGCGTATCGAAAAATCCCCATAATCTATGAGCAAGTCTCGCATAATAGCGTTTTCATATAAAAGAAAGCTGGTACGATAAAGAGGTAAACCATCTTTATTTTTTGTATCATCAAAATAAGAAATTGTAACAGGCCAATGGCTCTCCTCACTTAATTTTCCCAATTTTTTTGTTTCAGAATCAGATATTAGCTTCTTTTTGTCTCCAATAACTATACTTTCTTTTATCACTTCATTTGCATTGTCTGTTCCATCAAATACAGCTGTGTGATAAAAATGACGAGCTGCTTTTGCCTGTTGAATAATAGTTTTCAATTGCATAATTGGAAATTCAGCTGTTGCAAGTTTATAGACATCCTCCTTTGGTTTTTTTAATTTAACTATAATTCCATCTTTAGTGCGCTCAGCTACCCCTTCGATATTATCTGAAACGTCTTCTCCAATCTTATTTTGAACATTAAAATGAAATTCATGACCATTACCTGTTTCATAACTCGTTATTTGTTGATCCGTTAAACGTATCGGTGCATCTTTCATATAAATACGGTTCACAAAGCGAGACTTTGTGGTATAACCATGACATGCTGAGCCTGTAAGCTCATAAACCATCCGCCCAGAAACTCCTAAGATCGACATTTCATTAGAAATACTTTCAAGTTGAAAATCGTAAATAGCTCGATGAGGCACCAAAAAAATAGGTTTTTCAGCTCCTGCGGAACATAGGAGAACATTGTATAAACCTATCATAAATAATGGCTTGATTATTTTTGACTTCCAATTTTTTATTCTGCACACAATCATATAAAAACAAAAAACCTCCCCTTAAATCATTTCAATACATTTCTTTAAACTAGAAAATAGTTTATGAGACACATTATATCGCTATATCATAGAAAATATGGAAGTTAAAATATGACCAACTCAATTGAAAGTCGTTTAAAAAAATTTGGTATTGTTATTCCTGAAGCAATACAACCCATTGCAAATTACATAACAACATCACAAATTGGTAATCAACTTTTCATTTCTGGCCAGCTACCACTGTCTTGTGGAAAACCAGTAGCAATCGGAAAAGTTGGCGCAACTGTCAGTGCTGAACAAGCAAAAAAGTCTGCAGAAGTATGTGCTCTCAATATCCTTGCACAAATAAAATTAGCGCTTGGTGATTTAAGTAAAATAAAACGCGTAATAAAAATTACCGTCTTTGTTGTAGCAGATCCTAATTTTACCGATATACCCCTTGTTGCTAATGGAGCTTCTGATCTACTTGTTAATATTCTTGGTGACGCAGGTAAACACGCCCGTTCTGCTGTCGGGGTCTGCGCTCTGCCTATGAATGTTCCTGTAGAAGTAGAAGCTATTATAGAAATCTAGCTCTTTCATAAATGTCAACATCTGCGCAAAATAGAATATTATAAATTGCCTTGAGTTTATATTCTCAAAGAGTTTACATTTTTAGTCTTTAAAAAACAGTGTGAATTAATTCTATTTCTAGATAAATACTACTGAAAGAAAATGCTTTATGAAACAAGTATATGACGATAACAATATTTTTGCTAAATTGATTCGTAACGAAATTCCTTCCGTTCGTGTCTACGAAGATAATGATGTTATTGCATTTATGGACATCATGCCCCAAGCTCCAGGGCACACACTGGTTATTCCCCGAAAAAGCTGTAGAAATTTATTAGATGCAGATATGGAAATATTGTTTCCAGTCATTAAAGTTGTTCAAAAAATTGCTAATGCCGTTAAAAAAGCCTTTCAAGCGGATGGTGTAACAGTCATGCAATTTAATGAAGCAGCCAGTCAACAAACCGTTTTCCATCTTCATTTCCATATTATACCACGAATGGAAGGAGTAGAACTTAAACCCCATAATAATGTCATAACGCCTACAGAAATACTCAAAGAACATGCACAAAAAATCCGATCAGTTCTTTAAAAATTGGTTTTAAGTTGTAGAGCTCTTTTTTCTTATATATTTTGCAGAATTCAATAAGCTCTTATGAGCTTTGCTATCATTTGAGCCAACAGAAAGGTCAGAAGATAAAATTTCTAATTCTAGTTTTTCTCTACCATTATTTAACTTGTGCGTAAATACGCGAACTATGCCACCAGTGCGTAACTTCCCAAATAAAATTTCATCAGCTAATGGCTTTTTAATATGTTCTTGTATGACGCGACTCAACGGACGTGCTCCCATTTGAGCATCATACCCTTTATGAGCAAGCCATACCATTGCAGATTCACTGAGTTCAAAAGCGATTCCTCTATCAATTAATTGTGCTTCAAGTTGAAAAATAAACTTCTGCACAATTTGATTGATTACTAGTCGAGATAAAGGTGCAAATGGAACGATAGCATCTAACCGATTACGAAATTCTGGTGTAAATAATTTATTGATAGCTTCTATATCATCATCATCACGATGTATTTTACCAAATCCCACAGCAAACTTTGCCATATCCGAAGCACCAGCATTGGTTGTCATAATTAAAATGATATTGCGGAAATCAATTTTTCTACCATTATGGTCTGTTAATTTACCATAATCCATCACCTGCAATAAAATATTAAATAATTCTGGATGAGCCTTTTCAATCTCATCTAACAACACAACCGCATGAGGATTCTGATCAACAGCATCTGTGAGAAGACCACCCTGATCAAACCCTACATAACCTGGAGGAGCTCCTATCAAACGTGCTACTGTATGCCGTTCCATATATTCTGACATATCAAAACGCAACAACTCAATTCCCAAAGAAGATGCCAGTTGTTTTGCAACTTCAGTTTTTCCAACACCTGTTGGTCCTGAAAATAAATAACTTCCTATCGGCTTTTCTGATTCACGTAATCCCGCTCGTGCTAACTTAATGGACGATACAAGTATTCCAATCGCCTGATCTTGCCCATAAACAACATGTTTGAGCTCTTTTTCAAGATTTTCAAGGATTTTGCGATCATTATTAGAAACTGTTTTTGGTGGAATCCTTGCCATAGCTGCAATTGTAGATTCAATTTCTTTAACACCAACGCTCTTTCTTCTTTGCTTCTTTGGCAAAAGCATCTGCGCAGCACCACTTTCATCAATAACATCAATTGCTTTATCCGGCAATCGGCGGTCAGCCATATAACGTGAGGATAATTCTACTGATGCTATCATTGCTGCATCGGTATATTTAATTTGGTGAAATTCTTCAAAATAAGGCTTCAATCCTTGCAAAATCTTAATTGCATCAGCGACAGATGGCTCATTAACATTAATTTTCTGAAAACGACGCGTCAAAGCTCGATCAAGTTCAAAAATTTTTCTATATTCCTTATAAGTTGTTGAACCAATACATCGAATCATACCTGAAGATAATGCAGGTTTTAAAAGATTTGCTGCATCCATATGCCCCCCAGATGTAGCTCCTGCCCCAATCAGTGTATGAATTTCATCAATAAATAAAATAGCACCAGGATATTGTTCTAATTCTTTAACAACTTGCTTTAATCGTTCTTCAAAATCACCACGATAGCGTGTTCCAGCAACAAGCCCCCCCATATCAAGAGAAAATATTGTTGCATTTAATAAAACTTCGGGCACCTTTTCATCAACGATGCGTTTAGCCAATCCCTCAACTATAGCCGTTTTTCCCACACCAGGTTCGCCAACCAACAGTGGATTATTTTTTGACCTTCGACATAAAACTTGCATCATTCGTGAAATTTCCACGTCACGACCAATTAACAAATCAATTTTTCCACTGCGTGCTTTACAATTTAAATTAACACAATAAGTAGCAAGCGCACTGGCCACTTTGTCATTGTTTTCCAAAACATGTTGATCTAACTGCTCTTCAAGATCTTCAAGTAATAGGGACAACTCATTATCACGCATAATACCGTGTGAAATAAAACGCACAGCATCATAACGCGTCATTCCCATTTCTTGAAGAAAATATGCTGCATGACTTTCACGTTCAGAAAAAATCGCAACAAGAACATTTGCCCCCGATACTTCATCTTTTCCTGCTGATTGAGCATGAATTACTGCACGTTGAATAACACGCTGAAAAAATGCTGTTGGTTTTGTATCCTTATCGGTTTTAATTTGTACATCCAATTCCGATTGGATATAATTAATCAAACGCTCCCGTAACTCTTCCAAATCTACCTGACAAGCATGAATCACTGAACTTGCATCAGCATCATCTAACAAAGCAAGTAAAAGATGCTCTAATGTTGCGTATTCATGCTGCGCTTGAGTAGCAATTGTTAATGCACGATGCAAAACTTCTTCAAGACTGGGCGTAAAAGACGGCATAACCCTCTCTCTTCTATTCCATTACACATTGTAATGGATGTTCATTTTGACGTGCACACTCCATAACTTGCACAACTTTCATTTCAGCCACTTCATAGGTATAAATACCGCATTCACCTACCCCATTTTGATGAACATTTAACATAATACGAGTTGCTTCCTCAAAACTTTTTTTAAAAAAACTCTCCAAAATAAAAACAACAAAATCCATAGGTGTGTAATCATCATTTAGCAAAAGAACACGGTATAATTTAGGCTTTTGAAATTTTGACTTAATCTGAGGTATAATAATAGTATCATATTTATCTTCACTCCAGCCCTTGCACTTTTCATTTTGCATAGTATGAAGTGTGGTTTTTTCAGTTAATATCATTATCATTTTCCATGTAGTATGCTTTTTATTAATTTAAAATCCTCTCATAACCATTACAAAATTTGAGTATATGAAGAATAAATTTTCTTTTATGATCAAATTTAAGTCAAATAGAGAGACGTACAAAATGATTTTATAAATAAATTAGTAACACCATTCATCTAAATTGTGTCAAACTAACTGTAACAAGAAAGATCTTGATGCGATTATTTGGCATAAATAAGGTATTACACGTGTACATTAACTGGCGAAAAATTGCACCTTTCTACAAAGGAATAGCAATTGCTTTTATTATTTTAGCTATTTCCTATTCTTCAGCAAAAGCTACTCCTAAAGAAGCTTACCCCGATAAATATGCGGCTATTGTTATAGATGCACACACAGGAAAGACCTTATTTCAAGCCAATGCAACTTTAAAACGTTATCCTGCCTCTTTAACAAAAATGATGACGTTGTACATGCTCTTTGAAGCTATGGAAGTACGTCGCGTAACACCAAACACGCCCATCCCTATCTCAGCTTACGCAGCTGCACGTCCACCAACGAAAATAGGCTTTAAAGCAGGTCAAACAATTTCTGTAGAAGAAGCTGCTAAAGCTCTTATTACTAAATCAGCAAATGATGTTGCTACTGCTGTAGGTGAATATCTTGGCGGTAATGAACCAAAATTTGCTCGAATGATGACAGTGAAAGCCCGTAAACTTGGTATGACAAATACTCGTTTTGCAAATGCTTCAGGTCTTCCAGATGCACGTAATTATTCTACAGCAAAAGATATGGCTACTTTGGCATTAGCTTTGCGCAAACATTTTCCCGAGCAGTATAAACTGTTTAAAACAACAAGTTTCTCTTTTCGTGGCAAAACAATTAACAACCATAATAAATTAGTAAAAACAATAAAAGGCGTTGACGGAATTAAAACAGGCTATACACAAATGTCAGGTTCTAATTTAGCCACATCAATGCATATTGAAGGACGCTCTATTGTTGCCGTAGTCATGGGAGGAAAATCATCTACAGAGCGTGATATTCACATGACTAATTTGTTGAACCTATATTTGCCAAGAGCAAGTCGTAAGAAAACAAATGGATATTTAGTAGCTGCAGTGTCTCATAATTTACCTACCGGAGTAGCCACCCCTATACCTGTCGCTAAAACAAATCTAACTGATTTAGATGATGATGTCTCTGCACTTCTAACAGCACTTGCAGCACAACCTAATGAATTAAATACAGCTATAGCTGCTGTAAATCAGGTGATTATACCAACTCCTAATCCTCACAAAACTACATCTGGGGAAATAGATAAAATCATTACTGCTTCTTTATCTACAACTGGTGGATGGGCCATTCAAATTGGTTCTCTTCCCAGTAAAGAACAGGCAAACACTCTGCTTTCAAAAGCAAAAAATACAGCTTATCCAGCTTTAAAACATACATCTGCACACATGCAACTGTTTGAAAAAAGCGGGCACCGTTATTATCGTGCTCGATTTGGTGGATTTCAATCAAAAAAAGCTGCGCACGATGCTTGTTCTACATTAAAGAAAGCAAATTTTAACTGCTATACTGTAATCTATTAAAAGTTTTTGAATTCTGTATTAAGGACAGTACCATGACACATAATGTTATTTCCCCATCTCTTGAAAAGGGAAAGCAGTCAAAACAATCGTCTCTCCTCTCATTACGTTCTCTTCACGATGCTGCAACTAAACTTGCCAATTTAAAGCATACCCCAATGGTGCCAAACACACATTCTCTTGTTAGTCTTCTTATTTGTCAAACAAATCGGAATCGTCGTTTAGCTACGCCTCCTGTACGTATTCATTTACGAGTTGCAAGCCGCACAGGAAATATACCTGTCAAACTCCGTTTAGGGGCAACCAATACTTAATTTCAGTTATTTCTTATAAGAAATACTTGATTGATAATAAAATATTTATTCACTATGTGAGATTTTAAAGAAGTTTAAGAGCGTAGGTTTTTTATCTTAAATTCATAGAGCTTCCAGCATGAATTTCTATTTTTATTATTTACATTTATGGTGTTTAAATAACACTGTTCTTAAAAAATGCGAAAAGCCAAAACTATTAATATTAATGCACAATTTAACATTAAACGGTATATTGCTTACACCTTTGTTATAGCAAAAAGGCAATTTCTATGAAACGATAATAGCAACACTGAATATTGATACTAATGATTTACTAAAAAGAAATTCTTCCGATCATTTGCTTATTTTACTTAAACAACATTTCCTTATCAAAACCACCTTCTTACACTACATAAAGCACTCTTAAGAAAGTAATGCGTTTCTTGATGCGTAAATAACCTGATAATTTTATCAAATGACGTATCTTTATTTAAGCTTAACATGATGTAACATTGCGTGCAAGGCCGCCTTTACTTGTCTCTTTATAGCGCTCACTCATATCATGGCCTGTTTGACGCATTGTTTCAATACAAGCATCAAGAGAAACAAAATGTGCTCCATTACCATGTAAAGCAAGAGAAGAAGCTGTTACAGCCTTAACAGCACCCATAGCGTTGCGTTCAATACATGGAACCTGTACAAGGCCCGCAACTGGATCACATGTCATTCCCAAATGATGTTCAAGAGCAATTTCAGCAGCGTTTTCAATTTGAGCGGGCGTACCACCCAATGCTGCTGTTAATCCTGCAGCTGCCATTGAAGATGCTGTCCCCACTTCACCCTGACAACCAACTTCTGCACCAGAGATAGAAGCATTATGTTTAATGATACCGCCAATAGCTGCTGCCGTTAATAAAAAATTATGCACCCCTTCCCGATTGGAACTATTATTAAATTGCAGATAACAACGTAAAACAGAAGGTACAACACCAGCTGCACCATTCGTTGGTGCGGTGACAATACGGCCACCTGCTGCATTTTCTTCATTTACTGCTATAGCGTATACAGAAAGCCAATCATTAATCCAAAGTGAATGGTTACGATTTTCTTTATGATCTTCCAAAAGCTCTTTATACAGTTTTTTAGCACGTCTTGGAATACGCAACCCACCCGGTAACTCACCTTCTTGTGCAAGCCCTCTATCAATGCAATTTGACATAGCTGAACAAATCTTATCGAGTGCAGCATCAAAAGCAGCACGCTCCATTTTTGTTTCTTCATTGCTGCGCTTCATTTCAGCAATTGAAAGGCCTGAATTTTCAGCCATTAGCAACATTTCACTCGCTGAGTCAAAAGGATACGGCACCTGAAATGTTTCTAATTTTGTATTATAATTCGCATCATTTAATTCATCTTCGGTTACCACAAAACCGCCACCGATAGAATAATAAACCCGCCGTAAGAGGATATTTTCATCAGAATCAAGCCCTTCAAATGCAAGACCATTAGCATGCCCAGATAAAACTTTTTTTTGCTCAAAAATAAGATCATTCTGCAAATCAAAATGATAAGCAGGGTGGCCGATTGGTTGCACCTTTTTTTCATGTTTAACTTTTTCTACAAGCATCTCCATACTATTAGGATCAACAGTAGACACTTTTTCTCCCAACAACCCTAATATAATA
Organism: Bartonella sp. WD12.1; assembly: GCF_002022415.1. Classification (GTDB taxonomy): domain Bacteria; phylum Pseudomonadota; class Alphaproteobacteria; order Rhizobiales; family Rhizobiaceae; genus Bartonella. The sequence continues at coordinate 479,379 of NZ_MUBG01000001.1, read as the reverse complement.
GCTTTATCTGTAGCGTGACCAACACCAGTAAAAGCCAACGAACCGTAAAGATAAACACGAATATGAGAAACTCTCATATGAGATGAACAAGCTAAACCCTTTGCAATAATTTCTTGCAAAAACATATTAGCAGCTGTCATAGGCCCCATTGTATGAGAACTAGAAGGGCCAATACCAATTTTAAAAAGTTCAAAAACAGATAGAAACATCACTTACCCCAGAATAAAATGCAGATTCTGAGTATAAGTTTTTTTATTATTTTTGTCTCATTTAAAATCAAATTGTAAGATAAGCTAAAAAAATGACAGCAATAAATACCAATGTCGCGCGTCTTGCTACCACCCAACAATTTTTTTCTATACTATCTTCCATCTTCAACCTTTGAGGAATTAATTGGTTATCCAAAATACCGCTATTTTAGCGTAATGAGTTTAGTAAAACAAATGTTAACATGCAATGTTAAAATAAAATGGAGGTTATAAATTGCATTGAGATATTCTTTATAATACCTCAAATTTTAAAATTAACCATCCAATACACAAGAATATTTTATTAGCATAAATTAAACAAAACGTACAAAATTTTCAATCGGTTCGCGTTCAGTTTCAAAATTGTTTTCTGGAGCATTTGCATCGCGATAACCAAGTGCCATACCACATATAAGACGTTGCTCAGAAGACACTGATAAAAGTGTACAAATTTGCTTATGGTAATCAGCAAAAGCCGCTTGAGGACATGTGTCTAATCCAAATCCACGCGCTGTTAACATAATTGTCTGCATAAACATACCTAAATCAAGCCAACTACCAATTTCCATATCTTGATCCATTGTAAACAAGAGTCCAACAGGTGCGCCAAAAAATGAAAAATTGCGCGCATGTTGGCGAAGCATTTTTTCCTGTTCACCTTTCTGGATTCCAAGACTTTTATAAAGATCTAAACCAACTTTTCGACGCCGTGAAAGATAAGGCTCTCGCCATTGACGAGGGTAATAATGATATTCACGCTCTCCTTTTACACCTGATAGCACAAGCTGTGAAAGTTCTTCCCCTACTTTCTGCAACATATCCCCTGTTATAACAATTACTTGCCAAGGCTGAAGATTTGCTCCTGATGGTGCTCGCGCTGCGAGCTTTAAAATTTCCTTGATTGTTTCCTGCTCAACAGGTTGATTAGTAAAAGCTCTAATTGACTTCCGTGATAAAATAGATTGAAAAATATCAAAAGTAGAATTAGCCATTGTTTTTACTTTTCCCTTACAAGAAAATAAACTGAAATACCATTGCTGTTTAATAGAGAAAATTTCTATGGCATAAGAAAAAACAATGCAATGTAATTAAATAAAACACATTCGCTTCCAAAAATTTGAGTTCTCAAACGTCACGACTTTAATTAGCATAATATTACCTAAGCTAAGATTTAAGTTATGTTTCACATATTTTTCCACTATATCAACTCGCAAAAACCTATAAATTCTTATGCAGTAATAGCACATTTTATTTTTTTGCTGGCTTTAACTTTTAACCCTTCCATCAGAATACAACCCTAACACCTCTTTGGAAAAAGATAATACAGAATTGGATCTAACAAATTACTTCCGTAACACCCCACTAAAATCAACATTTTAGATCATTTGAAACAATCTGTCGCTCTTTACCCCTTCTATAATTTTTTATAGAAAATATCAGTCGATATGAATTTTCATTTGGTTGCACAATAATTAAAACTTTACAGCTAAACAATAAGCATTGCTGATATCAATCATTATCAATAAATGTAAAAATAAAACAAAACTATAATTGCTTATAATTTTACAGTTATATTTATTAGGAATAATCTGCCATTTCTATATTTCAAAACCAAAAAAATGCCTGAATAAAATTCAGGCATTTCCCTATTACTCCTTGGTATATATTAATCAAAATTATTCAACAGCAGCATTAGCCGTCATATCCGTCAACATAGCTTTATTTTCTTCACTATGACTAGATTTACGCTGTTCATCTACAATCAAATCATCACGAATCGTGGCAATATGACGAATTTGAGCGATTGTACCACCTGTACCTGCAGGAATAAGCCGGCCAACAATAACATTCTCCTTCAGTCCTTGCAAAGTATCAATCTTTCCAGAAACTGCTGCTTCAGTAAGTACCCGAGTTGTCTCCTGAAATGACGCCGCTGAAATAAAGGATGGTGTTTGAAGAGATGCTTTCGTAATCCCAAGAAGTATAGGATTACCAGATGCAGGCTTTTTACCTTCCGCAATTAAATTATCATTGATTTCATCTAACTCAATACGATCAACATTGTCACCTGGAATATAACCAGAATCTCCAGATTCTGTAATTTCAACTTTTTGCAACATCTGACGAACGATCACTTCAATGTGCTTATCATTAATCAAAACACCCTGTAAACGATAAACTTCTTGAATCTCATTAACAAGGTAAGACGCCAAAGCTTCAACACCCTTAATTGCTAAAATATCATGAGGCGCTGGGTTGCCATCAAGAATATAATCACCTTTTTCAATCTGATCACCTTCTTGTAAATGAAATAGCTTACCCTTCGGAATTAAATATTCTACGGGCTCAAGATTTGCATCATTTGGTTCAATAATAATACGGCGTTTATTTTTATAACCACGACCAAATCGAACTGTACCACTAACTTCAGCGATGATAGCGTGATCTTTCGGACGCCGCGCTTCGAAAAGTTCAGCCACACGTGGCAAACCACCCGTAATATCTTTGGTCTTAGCACTTTCCATTGGCAAACGCGCAATAACATCACCCGCCTTAACGTAAGAACCAAGCTCAACAGAAAGGATAGTATCCACTGACATCATGTAACGAGCTTCCCCCCCTTTGTGCAATTTAGCAATATGCTCACCCTTCTTATCTGCGTGGATGATAATTGCTGGTTTTAGCTCAGCACTGCGTGGATTAGCACGCCAATCAATCACCAAACGCTTCGTAATCCCCGTAGATTCATCAGCTGTTTCAGTTACTGATAAACCATCAATCATATCTTCGAAACCTATATAGCCATCAACTTCAGTAAGAATTGGGCGTGTATAAGGATCCCACTCTGCTATACGTTGTCCACGTTTAACAACATCACCATCATCAACAAAAATGCGTGAACCATAGCTAATACGATGCACAACACGCTCTTTACCAGTCTCATCCTTGACAATAACAGCCATATTGCGCCCCATAACCACCAAATGGCCTTCAGAATTGCGAACTACATTACGATTACGCAGTTCTACTGTACCTTCATAAGACGCTTCAAAATAAGATGAATCAACAACCTGCGCCGTTCCCCCTAAGTGGAATGTACGCATGGTAAGCTGTGTTCCTGGTTCACCAATTGACTGAGCCGCAATCACACCAACTGCTTCACCTTGATTGACTGGTGTTCCACGTGCCAAATCACGACCATAACATTTAGCACAAACACCAAGACGCGTTTCACAAGTCAAAGCAGAACGAATCTGAACAGACTGAATTCCAGCTTCTTCAATTTTAGCAACATCAGCCTCCTCAATCATCGCACCTCCCTGAAGAATAACTTCACCAGAAACTGGGTGCAAAATATCAAAAAGTGCTGTACGACCAAGGATTCTCTGACCAAGCGATGCAACAATCTGTCCTGCATCAACGATTGGCTGCATAGTAAGACCTTTTATAGTACCACAATCAACTGCTGAAATAATAGCATCCTGCGCAACATCAACAAGACGCCGTGTGAGATAACCAGAGTTAGCAGTCTTTAATGCAGTATCAGCAAGCCCTTTACGAGCACCATGGGTCGAGTTAAAGTACTCGTTAACAGTTAAACCCTCTTTAAAATTAGAAATAATAGGTGTTTCAATAATTTCACCGGATGGTTTTGCCATTAATCCGCGCATACCAGCTAATTGCCTCATCTGATTAGCAGAACCACGCGCACCCGAATGCGACATCATGTAGATTGAATTCATCTGCCGCTGAGAACCTGTTTTGGGATCAAATGCAACAGCCTGAATACGCTTCATCATTTCATCTGCAATACGATCAGTACATTTACCCCAAGCATCTACAACTTTGTTATATTTTTCACCCTGTGTAATCAAACCATCATTATATTGTTGCTCATATTCCTTGGCCAAAGCTTCCGTTTCTGCAACCAAACGCGACTTGCTATCAGGGATAACCATATCATCTTTACCAAAGGAAATACCAGCACGACAAGCATGAGAAAAACCAAGTTGCATAATACGATCACAGAAAATAACCGTTTCTTTTTGTCCACAATACCTATAAACTTGATCAATTATTTTAGAAATGTTCTTTTTAGTCATTTCCTGATTAACAATATCAAATGAGATATTTGGATTTTTAGGTAAAAGCTCGCCAATAATCAAACGACCGGGCGTTGTCTCGTAAAGCTTGGCAACCTCTTTACCATTTTCATCTATATTTTTAAAACGGCCTTTAATCTTTGTATGAAGTGTCACAACTTTGTTTTCCAGTGCATGATACAGCTCACCCATATCAGCAAATGCCATCCCTTCACCTGGTTCTTTGTCAGAAACAATTGAAAGATAATAAAGACCAAGAACCATATCTTGTGATGGAACAATAATTGGCGCACCATTGGCTGGATGTAGAATATTATTAGTCGACATCATTAAAACACGAGCTTCAAGCTGAGCTTCAAGTGAAAGAGGAACGTGCACTGCCATTTGATCGCCATCAAAATCCGCGTTAAAAGCCGTACACACCAATGGATGAAGTTGTATCGCCTTCCCTTCAATCAAAACAGGCTCAAAAGCTTGAATCCCTAGACGATGAAGCGTTGGCGCACGATTTAACAAAACAGGATGTTCACGAATAACTTCATCTAAAATATCCCAAACTTCCGGATGTTCTTTTTCAACAAGCTTTTTTGCTTGTTTTACAGTCGATGAATAGCCCTTTGCATCAAGGCGTGCATAAATGAATGGCTTAAACAATTCGAGAGCCATTTTTTTGGGAAGACCACATTGATGCAATTTTAATTCAGGTCCTGTCACAATAACCGAACGACCTGAATAATCAACACGCTTTCCAAGTAAGTTTTGACGGAAACGTCCTTGCTTACCTTTTAGCATATCTGAAAGTGACTTTAATGGACGTTTATTTGCCCCAGTAATCACGCGTCCACGGCGACCATTATCAAATAATGCATCAACCGCTTCTTGTACCATACGTTTTTCATTGCGTACAATAATTCCAGGAGCACGCAACTCAATCAGTCGTTTTAAACGATTGTTACGATTTATAACACGTCGATAAAGATCATTTAAATCCGATGTTGCAAAACGACCACCATCAAGCGGAACCAATGGACGTAAATCTGGCGGAATCACCGGAATCGTTTTCATAATCATCCATTCCGGTTTATTACCGGATTCAAGGAAGCTTTCAACAATCTTGAGCCGTTTAATCAGTTTTTTTTGTTTTAATTCCGAAGTTGTTTCAGCCAATTCAACGCGTAAATCATTCGCTATTTTATCCAACTCCATTACAGCAAGAAGCTCATAAATAGCTTCTGCACCAATCATAGCAGTAAATTGGTCCTCTCCAAATTCGTCAATAGCCAACATATACTCTTCTTCGGAAAGAAGCTGGTGCATTTTGAGCGACGTCAGACCTGGTTCGGTAACAATATAATTTTCAAAATAAAGAATTCTTTCGATATCCTTTAAAGTTAAGTCTAAAAGAGTAGAAATACGACCTGGTAATGACTTAAGGAACCAAATATGAGCGACTGGTGCTGCAAGTTCAATATGCCCCATGCGTTCACGGCGTACACGCGAAAGAGTAACTTCTACACCACACTTTTCACAGATAATGCCTTTATATTTCATACGTTTATATTTGCCACATAGACATTCATAGTCTTTAATAGGACCAAATATACGCGCACAAAAAAGACCATCACGCTCTGGCTTAAACGTCCGATAATTAATAGTCTCTGGCTTTTTGATCTCGCCATATGACCAGGACAGAATCTTCTCAGGACTCGCAATTGAAATACGAATAGAGTCAAATGTCTGCGTTGGTACCTGAGGATTGAAAAGATTCATGACCTCGTGGCTCATGCTGTTCTCCTTCAAAGATTTTTAGAATCCACTGCGATGGCTTTTTCTTTTATCACAGTCTTATTTAAAACCTACTTCTACTTTTAAAATCAGCTTTTGCTACCTTAATAGAATTTTTTATTACAGTCTTTCAAGGCAATTAGAGCGCACTGTTTTTTGTGCGCTCTCAATTTATCATTCTGTTGCATCAGGTAACGCCTGATGCGCTACAAGTCCACGTGCATCATCAAGTTCTACATTAAGACCAAGTGAACGCATTTCTTTTACCAACACATTAAAGCTTTCAGGTATACCTGCCTCAAATGTATCATCACCACGAACAATCGCCTCATAAACTTTTGTTCGACCAGCCACATCATCTGATTTAACTGTCAACATCTCTTGTAAAGTGTACGCAGCACCATAAGCTTCAAGAGCCCACACTTCCATTTCTCCAAAACGCTGACCACCAAATTGTGCTTTACCACCTAATGGTTGCTGAGTAACAAGCGAATAAGGCCCAATTGAACGTGCATGAATTTTATCATCAACAAGATGATGCAATTTAAGCATGTAAATATAACCTACCGTCACCGGACGATCAAAAGGCTCCCCTGTACGACCATCGTAAAGCGTCACCTGTCCTGAACTATCCAAACCTGCATCTTCCAACATCATGTTGATATCAGCTTCATGAGCACCATCAAAAACAGGCGTTGCAATTGAAACACCTTCTTTCATCTGAAGCGCTAATTTAAAAAGACTTTCATTATTATACTGACGCACTGGCTCATTACGGTCATTATCAGGAATGAGATTCTCAATACACTGACGTAAAGGAAGTATATCCCCCGTCCCTTGATAAAGCTCAACTAAATCACCAATTTTTTTACCCATCCCTGCACACGCCCAACCAAGATGTGTTTCAAGAATTTGACCAACATTCATACGACTAGGCACACCCAGAGGGTTTAACACGATATCAGCATGCGTTCCATCTTCAAGAAAAGGCATATCCTCTACAGGAAGAATGCGCGATACAACACCTTTATTACCATGGCGCCCTGCCATTTTATCTCCTGGTTGGATTTTGCGCTTTACAGCCACAAAAACCTTTACCATTTTCATGACACCAGGAGGCATCTCGTCGCCCCGTTGAACTTTTTCAACCTTATCCATAAAGCAACGTTGCAACGTTTCTTTTGATTCATCATACTGCTTACGTAAAGCTTCAATTTCATTTTGAATCTTTTCATCATCAACAGCAAATTGCCACCATTGCGATCGTGGATAAGAATCCATTATTGCGCTATCAAGCTTCTTGCCTTTTGAAAACCCTTTCGGACCTTCTATTGCAACTTTATCTTTCAACATATCTGCAAGACGCGCATAAACATTTCGATCAAGAATCGACTGCTCATCATCACGATCTTTGGCTAAACGCTCGATCTCCTCACGTTCAATCGCCATTGCACGCTCATCTTTCTCCACACCATGACGATTAAAAACACGTACTTCAACAACAGTACCAAAAGTCCCCGGAGGCATCCGCATAGAGGTATCACGGACATCTGAAGCTTTTTCACCAAAAATCGCACGCAAAAGTTTTTCTTCCGGCGTCATTGGACTTTCACCTTTTGGTGTAATTTTACCAACTAAAATATCACCAGGCTGAACCTCAGCACCAATATAAACAATACCAGCCTCATCAAGATTCCTTAATGCCTCCTCTGCAACATTAGGAATATCACGGGTAATTTCTTCTGGCCCCAGTTTAGTATCGCGTGCAGCAACTTCAAATTCTTCAATATGAATCGACGTGAATACATCATCAGCAACAATACGTTCAGAAAGCAGAATGGAATCTTCATAATTGTAACCATTCCAAGGCATAAATGCTACAAGAACATTTCGTCCAAGAGCTAAATCACCAAGATTAGTTGATGGACCATCAGCAATGATATCACCTTTTTCTACCCGATCACCAACATGTACGAGAGGACGTTGATTAATACAAGTCGACTGATTGGAACGCTGAAATTTTTGCAAACGATAAATATCAACACCAGATTTTGAAGGATCCAAATCCTCTGTTGCGCGAATAACAATACGCGTTGCATCAACCTGATCAACAATACCACCACGTTTTGCGCCAATAGCAGCACCAGAATCACGAGCAACTATCGATTCCATACCTGTACCGACAAATGGTGCTTCAGCGCGTATAAGCGGAACCGCTTGACGCTGCATATTTGAACCCATCAACGCACGGTTTGCGTCATCATTTTCCAAAAATGGAATAAGAGCAGCAGCTACTGAAACTAACTGTTTTGGTGAAACATCCATCAAATCCACATGATCACGTGGAGCCATCAAAACTTCACCTGCATGACGGCAAACTACAAACTCTTCCGTAAAACGTCCTTCTGAATCTAATGAAGAATTAGCCTGAGCTACATAATGTTTTGATTCTTCCATTGCAGAAAGGTAAATCACCTCTGGTGTTACTTTACCGTCAATAATTTTGCGATATGGACTTTCAATAAAGCCATATTTATTAACTCGTGCAAATGTTGCTAAAGAATTAATAAGACCAATATTGGGACCTTCTGGTGTTTCAATTGGACAAATACGACCATAATGCGTAGGATGCACGTCACGTACCTCAAAACCTGCACGCTCACGTGTTAAACCACCTGGCCCAAGAGCAGAAAGACGACGCTTATGGGTAATCTCTGACAAGGGGTTAGTTTGATCCATAAACTGCGATAATTGCGAAGATCCAAAAAATTCACGAACCGCTGCTGCTGCTGGCTTTGCGTTAATCAAATCCTGCGGCATAACAGTATCAATTTCCACGGATGACATACGCTCTTTTATTGCGCGCTCCATACGAAGCAAGCCAATCCGATACTGATTTTCCATTAACTCCCCAACTGATCGAACACGACGATTGCCGAGATTATCAATATCATCAATCTCACCATGACCATCGCGTAATTCAACTAACATCTTAACAACGCCAAGAATATCCTCCTGACGCAGGATACGAACTGTATCAGGGCAATCAAGACCCATACGCAAATTCATTTTAACACGACCAACAGCTGAAAGATCATATCGCTCAGGATCAAAAAACAACGAAAGAAACATAGCTTCTGCCGTATCTATCGTTGGAGGCTCACCTGGACGCATTACCCGATAAATATCAAACAGCGCGTCTTGCCGACTTTCATTTTTATCCACCTTTAAAGTATTGCGGATATACGCACCAACATTCATGTGATCAATATCAAGAACATCAATTTGATCAGCATTAATATCAAACAAAATCTTCAATGCTTTGTCGTCAATTTCATCACCAGCTTCAAGATAAATCTCACCTGTTTGATAATTAACAATATCTTCCGCTAGATAAGATCCTAACAAATCATCTTCACTGACTCTAATCGCTTTCAGACCTTTTTCTGCCAAAAGTTTTGCAGTACGAACTGTAAGCTTTTTACCCGCTTCAGCAACCACCTCACCACTATCTGCATCAACAAGATCAGAAACCAGCTTCATCCCCTTAAAGCGATCAATTGAATAAGGAACACGCCAACCATTTTCAACCCGCTCATAAGTAATTTTATTATAAAACGTTGATAAAATATCTGACGCATCCATACCCAACGCCATCAAAAGGCTCGTAACCGGAATCTTACGCCGCCGATCAATACGGGCATAAATAATATCTTTAGCGTCAAACTCAATATCAAGCCAAGAACCACGATAAGGAATTACACGAGCCGCAAAAAGTAATTTTCCTGATGAATGCGATTTCCCCTTATCATGATCAAAAAACACCCCTGGAGAACGATGCATTTGTGAAACAATAACACGCTCTGTACCGTTAATGACAAAAGTACCATTACTCGTCATTAAAGGCATATCGCCCATATAAACGCCCTGCTCTTTAATATCTTTGATATCTTTCGAACCTGTATCTTCATCAATATCAAATACAATTAAACGCAATATTACCTTTAATGGAGCTGCGTAAGTCAAATCACGCTGACGACACTCTTCAACATCAAATTTTGGCAAATCAAATTCGTAACGAACAAATTCAAGCATAGCTGTACCAGAAAAATCCGAAATAGGAAATACTGATTTAAAAACAGCTTGCAAGCCTTCATCTGGACGTCCACCTTCTGGCTCCTCAATCATGAGAAATTGATCATATGATGCTTTTTGGACCTCAATAAGATTCGGCATTTCTGCCACTTCAGGAATCTTACCAAAAAACTTGCGTACGCGCTTACGACCATTGAATTGAGACATCATCGCTAGGGTCTGAGCCATCATCGTTCCTCGATCTTTACTATTCAAGGCAGACTAAACCTTGAAAGCTCCATACCATTAGCCTGCATATACAGACCAGTTTATTTGATACCTTGTGAGCACCGCTTACTTTCATATACATAACCAAATATTTATTTAGTTCTGTTACCAAAGCTCTCACAGATTAAACCCACCCTTCTTACAGCTACTAAACTGTCAGAAAAAAGCTATATCAATCAAGCCTTTTCCCTAAAAAGAGGAAGTCGATGGACATAAACGTCCACCGACATAATTAAAATTACTTAAGCTCAACCTTAGCACCTGCTGCTTCGAGCTGAGTTTTAATTTTTTCTGCCTCGTCCTTCGAAACACCTTCTTTAATAGGCTTAGGCGCTCCTTCAACCAAGTCCTTTGCTTCCTTAAGACCAAGACCAGTAAGAGCACGAACTTCTTTAATGACATTAATTTTTTGAGCTCCACCATCAACAAGAATAACATCAAAATCTGTCTTTTCTTCAGCAGCTGGAGCAGCTGCACCACTAACAGCAGCAACCGCCACAGGAGCAGCAGCGGATACACCCCATTTTTCCTCAAGTAATTTTGAAAGCTCAGCAGCCTCTAAAACAGTAAGGTTAGAAAGATCTTCTACGATCTTTGTTAGATCAGCCATTTTTAAATTCCTTCAATTAAAAGGTTTGAATCATTGTTTAAAATTTATCTCCAAAAACAGAAAAGCATTAAAATCTTTCTGCAATTGTGAAATACAAAACAGTACTAAGCCGCTTGGCCCTCCTGAGCATATGCACCAACAACACGTGCAACTTGACTCGCAGGAGCATTGACAACCTGAGCAACACGAGTTGCAGGAGTGGAAATCATACCTACAAGCTTTGCCCGCAATTCGTTCAATGAAGGCAACGAAGCTAATGATTTCACAGCATCAACACTCAAACTTGTTGCACCCATTGAACCACCAAGGATGACAAATTGCTCATTTGTTTTTGCAAAATCAACAGCAACTTTCGGTGCTGCAATCGGATCTTCTGAATAAGCAATAAGCGTCTGCCCAATAAACAAATCTCTCATTGATTCAGAATCCGTGCCTTGAAGGGCAATTTTGGCAAGGCGGTTTTTGGCAACTTTAACAGCACCACCTGCTTCGCTCATCTTTGAACGAAGATCGTTCATCTGCGAAACCGTTAAACCAGAATAATGCGCAACAATGACAGAACCAGACTTTTGAAAAGCCTCGTTAAGCCACGTGACAAATTCGCGTTTTTCCGCTCTATTCACTGTTTCTCTCCATTTAACAGGCCTATTATTTAAAACAAACCTGTTGGTTACCTTTGATAACATAAAATCATTCTTCTATGCTACCGATGAGGATCCTGCCCCCTTTTCACGCATAAACGATCAAAGGCAACCTTGGCTCAAACCCTTTAAGTCTCCTAACTTAAAGCTTTTACCCTAGTCTCATGCAGGCTTTCTTTCGATTAAGATACCCAAAGTATCACCCACAATCTCGGACAGGACATCCCGGAATTTCTTCCGGTATGACCTAAGCTTTAAAAAAGCTTAGATAACTGGATGCCGAATGAACCCGACAACCAAAAACTGCAATAATTACTTACAGTAAAACCATAAGTTTGTTCAACCTACTCTGCACAAACTGTTGCAGGATCAATCTTAACTCCAACCCCCATTGTTGAAGAAACTGCAACTCGCTTAATATATTCACCTTTTGCACCTTGCGGCTTAGCTTTAGTAACTGTATCAGCGAAAGCTTTAATATTTTCCACGATTTGATCAACCCCAAAAGAAGCCTTACCAATACCAGCATGCACAATACCAGCTTTTTCAACACGAAACTCAACAGCACCGCCTTTAGAAGCTTTAACAGCAGCAGCAACATCAAGCGTCACAGTACCAACCTTTGGATTTGGCATCAAACTCCGCGGACCAAGAACTTTACCAAGACGACCAACAAGAGGCATCATATCCGGCGTTGCAATACAACGATTAAAGTTAATAACCCCAGCATTAATAGTCTCAAATAAATCTTCAGCGCCTACAATATCAGCACCAGCAGCCTTAGCTTCTTCAGCCTTATCACCACGTGCAAAAACAGCAACACGGATATTTCTTCCTGTCCCATTAGGTAAATGAGCAACACCTCTGACCATTTGATCCGCATGACGAGGATCAACACCTAAGTTCATCGAAATCTCAATTGTTTCATCGAACTTAGCAACCGCACGCTCTTTAACCATTGAAACAGCGTCTGTTAAGGCATAGAGTTTATCAAAATCAATACCTTCACGAATTTTTTTTATTCTCTTTGCTACTTTTACCATAACATTAGCCTACGACTTCTAAACCCATCGAGCGAGCAGAACCTTCAACCATACGCATCGCCGCTTCAATGTCATTTGCATTAAGATCTTTCATTTTTGCTTCTGCAATCAAGTGAATTTTATCACGAGAAATAGTCCCTGCAGATACCTTACCAGGCTCTTTTGAACCAGATTTCAAATTTGCCTCTTTCTTTAAGAAAAATGATACAGGAGGAGTTTTTAAAGAAAATGTAAAAGACTTATCTTGATAATAAGTAATAATTACTGGAATCGGAGCTCCCTTTTCCATTTCTTGCGTAGCCGCATTAAATGCCTTACAGAATTCCATAATATTGATACCACGCTGACCAAGAGCGGGGCCAATTGGAGGAGAAGGACTAGCCGCCCCCGCTGGAACCTGCAATTTTAGCTGCCCTACATTTTTTTTTGCCATAATAATCTGCCTTTATTTTAAACTGGTAAACTGGCAATTTATCACACAGAATACCCGCTGCAGTTGGATAGTTCGGATCATTAAGCCGGCAAAAACCATAAAATCACCTTCTACCTATTATTTTTAAAGCGACCAAACATCACTTTAAGTTCAATCAGAGCTTTTCAACCTGACTAAATTCTAAATCAACAGGCGTAGGACGCCCAAAAATTATCACCTCAACCTTAAGGCGAGAGCGCTCTTCTTCAACCTCTTGAACAATACCATTAAACGAAACAAAAGGCCCATCAGCCACCCGGACCTGCTCACCAACCTCAAATAAAATGGAAGACTTAGGAGACTCAACACCTTCTTGCACCTGTTTAAGAATATGCTCAATCTCCCGATCAGAAATAGGAACAGGCCGTGCATCCGAACCCAAAAAACCTGTTACTTTAGGAGTATTTTTAATGAGGTGATAAACCTCATCTGTTAATTCAGCACAGACTAAAACATAACCCGGAAAAAATTTACGCTCAGAATCGACCCTACGACCCCGACGAACCTCAACAACACGCTCAGTTGGAACAAAAATCTTTTCAAAAAAATGATCAAGCCCTTTTTGTTTTGCTTCTTTTTCAATAGCTTCCGCTACTTTTTTTTCAAAGTTTGAATACGCTTGAACAATATACCAACGAGCAGCCACAGTCACACTTCCTTGTACTATCGACCAAAAAGGTACTTTAGGAGATCAATACCTTGCCACACACCAAAATTTATAACCTGATCCACAACAAAAAAGAAAATCGAAGCAAATGCCGCTAACACCAATACCATAACAGTAGAGACTACTGTTTCACGCCGCGTAGGCCACTTTACTTTAGCCGTTTCCGTAAAAACCTGCTTTAAAAAAGTAATGGGATTGGTTCTAGATGCCATAAGTTACACTACATTCTTTCTAAACTTACCGTAAACCACACAACAAAATACATATAATAAAAACCTAAAAAGCCATAATCAATTTTACGCGGTTATCCTCATTTTATTTACTCAATACCGATTCATACACAAAAAAACAAGTCCTGTATAAAAAAAAGCAAGAAGGAAGTTCAAAAAGACCTCCTTCACTAATAATATGATTAAAAACTATAGACTACATGGCAGGGGCAGCAGGATTCGAACCCGCGACCTGCGGTTTTGGAGACCGCTGCTCTACCAACTGAGCTATACCCCTAATCTTTGAAGCCCCTTTCTTCAAAGCCTTCTCACAATTTATTGATATTATTCAATAATCTTAGAAACGATACCAGCTCCGACAGTACGCCCTCCTTCACGGATAGCGAAACGAAGCTTTTCTTCCATTGCAATCGGAACAATTAAAGAAACATCCATTGCAACATTATCACCCGGCATAACCATTTCCGTACCTTCTGGAAGTGTAACAATTCCTGTCACATCCGTGGTGCGGAAATAAAACTGTGGACGATAATTCGTGAAAAACGGGGTATGACGACCCCCCTCATCTTTCGTCAAAATATAAGCCTCTGCTTTAAACTTGGTATGCGGCGTAACAGAACCAGGCTTTGCCAAAACTTGTCCACGCTCAATCCCTTCACGATCAATACCACGAAGCAATGCACCAATATTATCACCTGCCTGACCTTGATCTAAAAGCTTACGGAACATTTCAACACCTGTAACCGTCGTCTTAGAAGTCGGACGAATACCTATAATCTCGATTTCTTCACCAACTTTAATAATTCCACGCTCAACACGACCCGTTACAACCGTTCCACGCCCAGAGATCGAAAAAACATCCTCTATAGGCATCAAAAATGGCTGATCAACCGGACGCTCAGGCGTTGGGATATAATTATCAACCTCACTCATCAAACGACGAACCGCTTCTTCACCTATACTTTTATCTGAATCCTCAAGAGCTGCTAATGCAGAACCCTTAACTATCGGTATATCATCACCAGGGAAGTCATATTTCGAAAGAAGCTCCCGAACTTCAAGCTCAACAAGCTCTAAAAGCTCAGCATCATCAACCTGATCAACCTTATTCAAAAAAACTACAATCGCAGGAACACCAACCTGACGTGCTAGCAAAATATGCTCACGTGTCTGAGGCATCGGTCCATCAGCTGCTGAAACAACCAAAATCGCACCGTCCATTTGCGCTGCACCTGTGATCATGTTCTTCACATAATCTGCGTGGCCCGGACAATCAACATGCGCATAGTGACGTTGCTCTGTTTCATACTCAACATGCGCTGTTGAAATGGTAATTCCACGGGCACGCTCCTCAGGCGCCGCATCAATTTGATCATACGCTTTAAATTCACCAAAATATTTCGTAATCGCTGCTGTCAATGACGTCTTCCCATGGTCAACGTGACCTATCGTTCCTATATTAACATGCGGCTTCGTACGTTCAAATTTGCTCTTTGCCATCGCCGTCGTTCTCTTGTCTTTTCCGTACCTGAAAAACAGGCCTTTAGAAGTGAATCCCATCGACCTGATATATCAAGTCGATTACTACAACTCTAAGACGAAAATATCCGTCTCATTTATTATGATGAAAGCATACTCCCATCATAGTCATTCGCCTAACCACTAACAACTATTTGGAGCGGGTAGCGGGAATCGAACCCGCATATTCAGCTTGGAAGGCTGCTGCTCTACCATTGAGCTATACCCGCCCATGCACCGACTTTACTGCAATGAATGGTGGAGGGGGTTGGATTCGAACCAACGTAGCATACGCAACGGATTTACAGTCCGCCCCCTTTAACCACTCGGGCACCCCTCCATTCCATCATCGGTAAAGTTGCGCGATAAGGCATTATAGCAACCAATTTTCTTTTGTTCAATTTAAACTGGCCGCGGGGCGGTTATGACGATTACTAGCGTATCTGTCAACAAAATAAATATGGTTCTGTACAAATTTCCTATTAAATTTTTAAACTTTATGTTTTTCTATTACATTTACTTTGAACACGCTATAAGAAAAATATGAAAGAAAAAATCTCTAAAAATTCTTATTCTCGTCATCTTCGTCGCCAATATCGCGATATAAAAAGCGTCACTCGTGTGCCTTCAACACATCTAAAACACCGATCTGCTCCATTAATACGAGGTGCAGTTTACCTTTATGGTATTCATTCAGTTAAAGAAGCACTTAAAAATCCCAAGAGAGTTTTCAATCATCTCTATGCTACACCCAATGCCTTAAAACGATTAAATATAACCGAATCAGACTTACCTTGCCCTTTAAAACTATACCCACCTAAAAAACTTGACGCACTTGTTGGAAAAGACGCAGTTCATCAAGGTGTTGTCTTAGAAACTGAAGCTCTTAAACCACGACATTTATCTGAACTTACAAATACTAACCTTATCATTGTAATGGATCAAATTACCGATCCACATAATGTTGGCGCTATTATGCGTTCTGCAGTTGCATTTAAAGCTGGAGCAATTATCACCACCTATCGTCATTCACCACAAGAAAGCGGTGTGCTTGCCAAAGCAGCTTCTGGAGCTTTAGAGCTTATCGATTACATCACCGTACGAAACCTTGCTGAAGCACTTAAAGAGATTCATCAAGCCGGTTTTAATAGCCTTGGACTTGATTCAGAAGGTGAACTACCTTTAGAAACAGCATTAACAGGTAAAAAAATTGCTCTTATCCTAGGTGCAGAAGGCAAAGGTTTGCGCCAAAAAACACGCGAAACTGTTCATTCATTAGCACGCCTTAATATACCTGGAGATATTAAATCATTAAATGTCTCGAATGCAGCAGCAATAGCACTTTATGCGGTTCATAATTATCTTAAATATTAATTTTTGACTTTTTCCGTGGGCTATTAAAAAAACTAATCAATATAAAACCTGAAATAAGTCCACCAACATGAGCTTCCCATGCTATTAAAATATCACTGTCTCCAAATAGATATGGAAATATACCTGTGAGACAATTAATTATAAGCCACATACCAATATAAACAAGAACAGTCTTTGAACGAAGTGCTTTCTTGATAGGCCAGACAGGACCTAAAAATCTCTCATTGTGCATATTGGAATTAAAAACAGCAAAAAAACCATAACGCGCAATAGCTCCCATCATTCCAGAAATTGCGCCAGACGCTCCAACAAGCGGTATCATATTATCTTGATGAAAAATAAAATAGGTTAACGCAGAAATACCTGCTGTTAACGCCCAAAAAAATAAAAAACGTAAATTACCAAAATGCTTTGCTAAAGGAGATCCAAAAACTAAGAGCCAAACCATATTCATAGCAATATGTCCAAAACTGCCATGCATAAATGAGTAACTAACAATGGTGTAGCAAAACATTAAAGGTTCAGTTTGAAAAAAAACCGGTATAAATGAAAAAAGAATAAGACTTCTAATATATAACTGATCAGAAAGGAAATATTGAGGAATAATATAACCTAAAAAACAAAATACTATCAAAACAATTATAATAAATGGAACATTGAACAATGGTTCTTTAAGTTGTTTTGATAATAACGGAGAGTCATTATGTTGAGAAACAAAACTCCACATTTTTTAAATCCCCATCTGATTTATGTATCAACAGTACTTTGCAAAACCCGAATATATAAACTATTATAAATGAAAAACTAATCTTTGTATTCTTCCAATGCACATTTTAAATACAAAATATTATCTACGTGGTAATATTTGCATCTTATATAAAACACGCTGAAACGCACGTGCATTAAGAAAACCATCTACAGAATTGCTACGTCCTATCAATTTAAATGCGAAGCCTGTATGTGCATATGTACGGAATTCATCTTCAGGAATAAATAAACGTCCCTTTTCAGACACCGTACAACCAACAACGCATACTAGTGCCGATTTTCCACCTGAAACATACCTATAATTGCGATTTTGAGACCATACTAAATTTAAATTAAGATTATCTAAAGCAACCGAAGTTGTTACGATATCAACAACATAACCTTGATTGCTTATCCATTTAGCTCGCATTTCAAGTAGAATTAAAGGATTATCGGTATAATAAAAAACTTCAGAACTGATCTCTGTAACCCGCGTATAATCATTATGCTTGGTAGTTGGCTGACTTGAAAACTGACACCCAGCTAACACAATTATAAATACGAAAGTAAATAATCTGCTTGTTAAACGCAAGGACGAAAGCATGAGAGAACCTTTAATTTCACAATCTGATTATTATAGTTTAAAAAACTATTCTTGCGCCAAGCTTATATAAAACACCCACTAAAAAACAAAGAAACTCTTTAAATTATTGAATTGAAAGAATATCAGAACTCTGCTTGCAATCTTTTAACCATATATCATAAATAGGATGCTCTACAGCGTTCAAACCAGGACTATCTGCAAACATCCATCCTGTAAAAATACGTCGCGTTTCTTTGTTCAATGTTATTTCATCTACTTCAACAAAACCATTAGTACGGGTTGACTCACCTTCGGAACTTGTATAGCATACCCGTGGTGTTACTCGTAAAGCACCATATTGATAAACTTGACCAATAGAGACTTCAAAACGAATAGTCCGGCCAGTAATCTTATCAAGACCTGCAAAAACAACAACTGCATTGCTAACACGTTCAGCTTGCATATCCTTAACGGAGAACAAAATTACTATAATTCCTATTAAATAAACACAAAAAAAACGTCTTACTTCTAACTGTAGGAAAAACTTCATCAAACTAAATCAACTGCATTTAACAAAACTACCTATAAGATAGTGCAACATTTAAAAAACAACATACCATACAAAAAAATACTTCATTTTTTAGGTGACCATGCATGATAATCCTTACGAACAATATGTTCATCATTATAGACAATAGAACCTTTTGGCCGATATGCTTTACTTGTCCCTGTCATATTTGAAATATGAGGCTTTTCCCACTCACGCGATTGATAATTTTCTTCCGTAGGTGGTGTGTTACAACGATGATGAATCCAACCATGCCAACCTGGAGGAATGCTAGAAGCTTCAGAATAATCTTTATAAATCACCCAACGGCGTGGATAACCATCCTTATGGTAACCACCTTCATAATAAACATTTCCTAACTGATCTTCCCCTACACGCTTACCTTTGAGCCACGTAAAAAAACGTGTGTTGATAGTATTACCATTCCACCATGTAAAGGTTTGTTTTAAAAAACCAGCCATTTCCGATTCCACTTCTTTAGCACACCTATAACCTTACTCCTTAGAATAAATTGTTACGATACCTGAAATTACCAAAAAACAAAAAAACTATCATAAAACTCAATCATACCCCCTTTTGAAAAACGAACTCTTATTTCATATTACAAATAAATATCATATCGATAAACTTTCCTCCACCCTATAATATCTAATCTATTTTTAGTTTTGTTTTAACCAATTCATTGACAGCCTGAGGATTTGCCTTGCCTCCTGTTGCTTTCATAACTTGTCCAACAAACCAACCAACTAAAGCAGGCTTTTCTCTTGCTTGAGCAACCTTATCAGAGTTATTGGCAATAATTTCATCAACAACGCCCTTAATAACTTCTGTATCCGTCATTTGTTTCATGCCACGCTCTTCTACAATTTTACGTGGATCTCCACCTTCATTCCAGATAATCTCAAATAAATCTTTGGCAATTTTTCCAGAAATAACCCCCTCTTTAATAAGATCAATAATCGCCCCTAATTGATCTGGAGTAACTGGTGTATCTTCAATTTCACGATTATCTTTATTCAAAGCACCTAAAAGGTCATTAATCACCCAATTGGCAACTATTTTTCCATCACGTCCACGCGCTACTTTTTCAAAATAATCAGCAATTGCTTTTTCTGTTACAAGAATGGATGCGTCATATGCAGTCAACCCCATCTCATTAATAAAGCGTAGTTTTATATCATCAGGAAATTCCGGTAATTCTGAAGCTAAAGCATCTACAAATGCCTGATCAAACTCCAATGGCAAAAGATCAGGATCAGGAAAATAACGATAATCATGCGCCTCTTCCTTTAAACGCATAGATCGTGTTTCACCTTTAGTGGCATCAAACAGTCGAGTTTCCTGATCTATCACACCACCATCTTCTAAAATCGCAATCTGACGACGTGCTTCATATTCAATTGCCTGACCAATAAAGCGAATGGAATTAACATTTTTAATTTCACAACGAGTTCCAAAAGCCTCACCAGGACGACGAACTGATACATTCACATCCGCACGCATAGAGCCCTCATCCATATTACCATCACAAGTACCCAAATAACGAACAATAGTGCGTAATTTCGTCATATAGGCTTTGGCCTCATCTGATGAACGCATATCTGGTTTGGAAACAATTTCCATAAGAGCTACACCAGAGCGATTAAGATCCACAAAAGACATTGTTGGATGCTGATCATGCATAGATTTGCCTGCATCCTGTTCAAGATGCAACCTCTCAATTCCAATTTCAATATCTTCAAATTGACCATTTGAATCCGGCCCAACAGAGATAACAACTTTCCCCTCCCCTACAATCGGATACTGAAATTGCGAAATTTGATAGCCTTGCGGCAAGTCCGGATAAAAATAGTTTTTACGATCAAAAACAGATTTTAAATTAATTTTAGCCTTTAATCCCAAACCAGTCCGAATAGCTTGACGAACACATTCTTGATTAATAACAGGCAACATACCAGGCATAGCCGCATCAATAAACGACACATGATTGTTTGGCTCCGCACCAAATTTAGTTGATGCACCCGAAAAAAGTTTTGAATCTGATATAATCTGCGCATGGACCTCCATGCCAATGATAACTTCCCAATCGCCTGTAGCTCCGGAAATAAAACGCCTAGGATCAGGGGTACGAGTATCAACGATTTCCATTGCTAATCCACTATCAATATTGAAAATACATTCAAGCCGGTTAAAATTATCATAAGTGCAAACTTAAGAATATAAGTCTAATAAAATCCTAGTTTGATTAGACTACTTTTATTATATACAATTAATCCTTTTTAGGTGCTTTCTTTTTAGCGGAAACTTTTTTTACACCTTTTTCTTTCACTGCGGATTTTTTCTTAGTTACACTCTTCTTAGTTAAATCTAATTCGTCATCCTCTTTCATTAACTCCTCAACAGTCACTTTTTTATCTGTGATTTTTATCTGTGCCAACAAATAATCAATGACTTTTTCTTCAAAAATCGGTGCACGTAGGCTCGCTACAGCTTCCGGTGTATTCCGGAAAAAATTCATAATTTCTTTCTCTTGCCCAGGATATTGACGAACCTGATCAAAGATTGCTGCTTGTAACTCATCTTCGCTTACTTTAACATCGGCTCGCACCCCAATCTCAGAAAGTACTAGACCAAGACGAACACGACGCTGAGCAAGCATATGATATTCTTGCCGTGCTTGTTCTTCTGTAGTACCCTCATCTTCAAAACTGCTACCAGCTTTTTGTAAATCGTTATTAACCTGACCCCATATATTATTAAATTCAACTTCCAAAAGGCATTTAGGAATTTCAAAATTATAATCAGCATCTAGTGCATCAAGAATCTGACGCTTAATTTTTTGACGTGTCATTAAGCCATATTTACTCTCAATTTGTCCACGCACAATTTCACGTAAACGATCAAGAGACTCTACACCAAGTTTTTTGGCTGATTCATCATTAACCTGCAATTCATCTGGTTTGAATACAGCTTTAACAGTAATATCAAACACAGCATCTCTACCAGCTAAATGCGCAACACTATAATCATCAGGAAATTTAACAGAAATTGTTGTTGTATCGCCCGCCTTTACACCAACTAATTGCTCCTCAAAACCAGGAATAAATTGTTTCGAACCAAGAATCAATTGCGCATCATTACCTGCTCCATTATCAAATGGAACATTATCAAGTTTACCAATATAATCGATTGTAACGCGATCACCTTCTACAGCAGGAGCATTTTTTTCAGAATAATTACGAGTAGAAGAAAGAACATTCTTTACCTGTTCATCAATCTCCTTCTCGGGAATATCTGCAAGCTCACGGATAACCTTTATGTTCTTAAAGTCTTTAATATCAAACTTTGGTAAAACTTCATACTTCAAATTAAAAACAAAATCAGCCTTGCCATCCAGAACTTCTTTATCCTCTTTTATATCAATGTGCGGCTGTGTTGCAGAACGTTCATTGCGGTCAGCCAAAATGGAGCTTGGAGCATTCTTAATAATCTCATTAAGAACATCAGCCATAAAAGATTTACCATACATTTTCCGCAAATGACTAGCGGGCACTTTACCGGGACGAAAACCATTAAGTTTAATCCTATCTTTGGTTTCATCCAACCGTTCATTCAATTTTATTTCTAAATCTTTTGCTGGAACTACGATTTTAATTTCGCGCTTCAGTCCTTCATTAAGCGTTTCGGTAACTTGCATCGAACAACTTTCATATTTCTGAGGAATGGATAAATCCACTCCGGTAACAATTACACCCCAACACTGTAGTGTTAGATCTACATGAAGCGGATTTTCACATATGCAAAAACCCGTGGTACGTAAGGATTATTTTGGTGCGGATGGAGGGACTCGAACCCCCACGGTCTCCCGCCAGAACCTAAATCTGGTGCGTCTACCAATTTCGCCACATCCGCTTAAACCCGTCAACCAATAACCTCATATAAGCGGCGCTTCTATACCACTCAATCCCAACCAATTAAAGCAAAAAAGAAAGTAAATACATTAAAAACTCAAATATATATACTTCTTATAAATTACAGAAGTAAAATCTATGCTTTTCAGATAGCACTACTTCCATTAAAAGGAGATTATGTCAAATAAATTTAACATTCCAATTCATATCATCGGTGGTGGCCTTGCTGGCAGTGAGGCAAGTTGGCAAATTGCCCAATCAGGAATCCCTGTCATTTTACATGAAATGCGACCAAAAAGAAAATCCGATGCTCATAAAACAGATAAACTTGCAGAACTTGTCTGTTCAAACTCATTTCGTTCAGATGATTCATCCACAAATGCCGTTGGTCTTTTACATGCTGAAATGCGATTAGCCAAATCCCTAATTATGACGGCTGCAGATGCTAATAAAGTGCCAGCAGGAAGTGCTCTTGCTGTTGACCGTGATGGATTTTCCCAAACTGTTACAGAAGCGCTTGAAAATCATCCCCTTATAACTATAGAACGCGAAGAAATTCATAACCTTCCTGAAAACTGGCATAATATTATTATTGCAACAGGTCCCCTTACTTCACCAGCACTTGCACAAACAATACAAGCAATAACAGGAACAGAAGCACTTTCTTTTTTTGATGCTATTGCACCTATCATTTATACTGATAGCATTAATATGGACATCTGTTGACATCAATCTCGCTATGACAAAATCGGCCCTGAAAAAACTGAAAAAGATTACCTTAACTGCCCCCTTAATAGAAAACAATATGAAACATTTGTTCAAACACTGAAAAGTGCAGAAAAAATAGAATTTCGTCAATTTGAAAAGACACCCTATTTTGATGGATGCCTACCAATTGAAGTGATGGCTGAACGTGGCCTTGAAACCCTCAGATATGGGCCCATGAAACCTATAGGACTAACGAACGCTCATAATCCTACAGTTAAACCCTATGCTGTTGTTCAATTACGTCAAGACAACACACTTGGAACTCTTTACAATATGGTTGGTTTTCAAACAAAACTAAAATATGGTGAACAAATTCGTATTTTCAGGACAATACCTGGACTTGAAAAAGCAGAATTCACACGCCTTGGTGGTCTGCACCGCAATACTTATCTCAATTCACCAATCATTCTTGATAAAAGTCTTCGTTTAAAACAAAGGCCTCAATTACGTTTTGCTGGACAAATCACAGGTTGTGAAGGTTACGTAGAATCATCTGCAATTGGACTTTTAGCTGGGCGTTTTGCCGTTGCTGAATATAAGAATACCTGTCCTTCTTTACCACCAAAAACTACAGCATTTGGAGCTCTTTTAAACCATATTACTGGTGGACACATTGCGACTCAAGAAACAGGAAAACAATCTTTCCAGCCAATGAATATCAATTTTGGTCTTTTTCCACCTATTGACTGCGTTCATCACTTAGAAAAACGTTTATCTAGCAAAGAAAAAAAACTAGCGAAAAAACAAGCTATAATTACACGAGCCTTAAATGATTGTATTCAGTGGTTAACACATGAAGAATCAAAATAATCTCTAAACTAATCATTATCTTTTTAATCTTAGTAAAGCACTCATTACTTCTGTCTTTAGCCCATTAAACAAACTTTAATTAACCTTAAAACAGCGGGTCATTCAATACATTGCAGTATTAAATAGAGTTAAAAAGCTATTCTAGATCTGCCTATAATCTAATATTTCAGTACTTCAATAGATCGCTTGTATGAATAAACTCATGATAATTATTAACACAACTTGAATTATCAACTATTATTCATAATAGATATATAACTTGTAATCGAGCGCTTTATTTAAAATATAAGGTAAATATATTTTTGAATATACAGCTATTACCCCATCTCAATATTTAAAAGGACCTTTTTAATAAATAGCCCTAATAATAATATAAACCGCCCTTGCTTCTGCAAAGTCATGCAAAAGTACTAAAAAAACCCGATTATACATAAATCGGGTTTTTTCATGTAGCTCAATTATTTTTTATTAACGGCCTCTTTAAGGCTTTTACCTGCGGAAAATTTAGGTACAGAGCGCGCTGGAATATGAATTTCAGCACCTGTTGAAGGGTTACGCCCTTTTGTAGCAGCACGTTTAGAAACTTCAAAAGAACCAAAACCTGGAAGACGAACATCACCTCCTGAAGCTAAAGCTTCTGTTACAGAAGCGATAAAAGCATCAAGAATTGAACCAGCCTGTGCTTTTGAAACACCTGCTTTTTCAGCAATAGAATTAACCAATTCACTTTTATTCATTGAATATTTCCTTTCCCTATATTAGTCGGACAATATAATTCACCCGATCTTCAATAAGTTTATTGAAAAGCGCAGCAAACAGAAGTTTTATTTTCTTTGAAAATATTGTTTTTTAGCATTAATCACAGTTATTCACGGAATTTTTCATTTTTTTTCTAAAATAAATAAAGTAGTAACCCTAAAAATGGACTTCACGGTCTTTAAAATTTACAAATTATAAAACAAAATAAGAATCAGTGCGCTACCGGTACCCCTTCATTATCGCTTTCCGTTCTGATAGATGTAGACACTGTAGAAGGCTCTGTCCATTCAATTGCTTCAGGAAAACGAACCAAAGCGTGTTTAAGAACTTCACTCACATGACTTACTGGAATAATCTCCATATTATTTTTGACGTCATCAGGAATATCAATCAAATCTTTTGCATTTTCCTCAGGAATAAGTACCTTTTTAATACCTCCTCGAAGAGCCGCAAGTAATTTCTCTTTCAATCCACCAATCGGCAAAACGCGCCCACGTAAGGTAATCTCACCAGTCATAGCAATGTCCTTATGAACAGGGATCTCTGTCAATACTGAAACAATTGCCGTTACCATCGCAATTCCAGCCGATGGACCATCTTTTGGCGTAGCACCTTCTGGAACATGAACATGGATATCACGCTTATCAAAAAGAGGTGGCTCGATACCAAAATCAACGGCACGGAAACGCACATAAGATGCTGCCGCAGAAATTGATTCTTTCATGATATCTCGCAAATTCCCAGTAACAGTCATTTTGCCTTTACCTGGCATCATAACACCTTCAATAGTCAACAGCTCTCCACCAACTTCGGTCCACGCAAGTCCAGTAACAACACCAATTTGATTTTCACCCTCAATCTGACCAAAGCGATAACGCTTCGTTCCCAAAAAATCATTAATATTATCTTCTGTAATTTCTATAGATTTTTGATTCGTTTTAAGAATTTTTGTAACCGATTTACGCGCCATCTTCATTAATTCACGCTCAAGGTTACGAACACCGGCTTCACGTGTGTAAAACTGGATAACCGATTTTATAGCACCATCAGAAACACTAAACTCTTTTTTAGATAAAGAATGATCTTTCAATGCCTTTGGCAAGAGGTGTCGCTTAACAATCTCTACCTTTTCACATTCAGTATAACCAGCAATACGAATAATCTCCATCCGATCCATTAGCGGCCCTGGAATATTAAGCGTATTTGCAGTTGCAATAAACATCACATCAGAAAGATCATATTCCACTTCTAAATAATGATCAATAAATGTACTATTCTGCTCAGGATCAAGTACTTCCAATAAAGCTGAAGCGGGATCTCCACGGAAATCTTGCCCCATCTTATCAATTTCATCAAGCAAAAAAAGAGGATTAGTCTTTTTAGACTTTTTCATAGATTGAATAACTTTTCCAGGCATGGAACCAATATAAGTTCGGCGATGCCCGCGAATTTCTGCCTCATCCCGAACACCTCCTAATGAGATGCGGACATATTCACGGCCTGTTGCCTTTGCAATGGAACGTGCAAGTGATGTCTTTCCAACACCAGGAGGACCCAAAAGACAAATAATAGGACCTTTTATTTTGGCTGATCGACTTTGTACTGCTAAATATTCAACAATTCGTTCTTTAATTTTCTCAAGACCAAAATGCTCATTGTCCATGACTTTTTCAGCAAAATTCAAATCATTTTTAATCTTCGACTTCTTGCCCCAAGGTATAGTTAAAAGCCAATCAAGATAGTTACGTACAACTGTTGCTTCCGCAGACATAGGAGACATATTACGTAGTTTTCTGAGCTCTGCACCAGCCTTTGCACGTGCCTCTTTTGAAAGCTTTGTCTTTTTAATACGATCTTCTAATTCAGATAACTCATCACGGCTATCATCACCCGCTCCCAGTTCTTTCTGAATAGCTTTCATTTGCTCATTGAGATAATATTCCCGTTGAGTTTTTTCCATCTGCCGTTTGACATGTGAACGAATACGTTTCTCAACTTGTAAAACAGAAATTTCCCCTTCCATGAAGAAAAGTATACGTTCAAGACGATCACGAACAGATAACAATGCCAAAATTTCTTGTTTTTCTGAAAGTTTTATCACCAAATGTGAAGCAATAGTATCAGCAAGCTTAGAAGGATCATCAATCTGGCTGATAGCACTTACAACTTCAGGAGAAATTTTTTTATTAAGTTTTACATAATTTTCAAAATAAACAACCACTGATCGAGAAAGAGCTTCAATCTCAACCTCATTCTCTTCAGACTCTTCTATAATAGTTGCATAAGCTTGATGATAATTTTCATTTTCAGTAAATTGATTAATTTTCGCACGCGCAGTCCCCTCAACCAAAACTTTTACAGTTCCATCAGGAAGTTTTAAAAGTTGAAGAACATTGGCAAAAGTACCAATATCATAAATATCTTCTGATTTTGGATCATCGTCAGAAGCATTTTTTTGTGTGGCTAATAATATCTGCTTATCTACTATCATCGTTTCTTCAAGAGCGTGAATTGATTTCTCTCGACCAACAAAAAGCGGAACAATCATATGTGGAAAAACAACAATATCACGAAGCGGTAAAACAGCGTAAAGTTCTTTTGTTACCTTTTTTGTCTTTTCATCAATATGTTGCATATTTTTCCTTTCTGGAGCCTATAATTCACCCCCACATAAGCTTATCTCTAGAAAATAGCAGCTTCTCTATAATAAATGAAGTAGTAATTACGAATAAATAAATCAAGCATTACGCTATAATACTTCAGAAGATCCACTTAAAATAGTACTCATTAACGATATTTACTATAACGTCATGCTGATACGTTTTCTTTATCTTCTGTACACTCCGAATAAATGTAAAGAGGGCGAGCTTTTCCTTCAACTACATCACTTGAGATCACCACCTTTTGAACCCCTTCAAGAGTTGGCAATTCAAACATAGTATCAAGAAGAATTTTTTCCATAATAGAGCGCAAACCGCGTGCTCCAGTCTTACGCTCAATCGCTTTATTGGCGATAACGCGTAAAGCATCTTCATGAAATGTTAATTCAACATTTTCCATCTCAAAAAGACGTTTATACTGCTTAACCAACGCATTTTTTGGCTGCGATAAAATTTGAACAAGCGCATTAATATCTAAATCTTCTAAAGTAGCTATAATAGGAAGACGGCCAATAAACTCTGGTATTAAACCAAACTTTACAAGATCTTCAGGCTCTAAATCATGAAAAATTTCACCAACCCGACGCTCATCGGGAGCCTTCACAGTAGCAGAAAAACCTATTGAAGTTTTTTCACCACGCCCTGAAATAATTCGCTCTAAACCAGCAAAAGCGCCTCCGCAAATAAACAAAATATTTGTCGTATCAACCTGAAGAAACTCTTGTTGTGGATGCTTACGCCCACCTTGGGGAGGAACAGAAGCCACTGTCCCCTCCATAATTTTCAACAATGCTTGCTGAACCCCCTCACCTGAAACATCTCTTGTAATAGAAGGATTGTCAGCTTTACGAGAAATTTTATCAACTTCGTCAATATAAACAATGCCACGTTGTGCACGCTCAACATTATAATCTGCAGATTGTAGAAGTTTTAAAATAATATTTTCAACATCCTCACCCACATAACCTGCTTCAGTCAAAGTGGTTGCATCTGCCATAGTAAAGGGCACATCAATAATGCGTGCCAATGTTTGTGCAAGATAGGTTTTACCACATCCTGTTGGACCAACAAGAAGAATATTCGATTTAGATAATTCAATATCATTATTTTTAGATTGATGTGCAAGGCGCTTATAATGGTTATGAACAGCAACAGAAAGAACACGCTTTGCATACCGTTGACCAATAACATAGTCATCAAGAACTGTTAAAATTTCTTGTGGAGTAGGAACACCATCACGTGCTTTGACCCCTGAAGATTTATTTTCTTCACGGATAATATCTGTACAAAGTTCTACACATTCATCACAAATGAATACAGTAGGTCCTGCAATGAGTTTACGCACTTCGTGCTGGCTTTTGCCGCAGAATGAGCAATAGAGAGTATTTTTCGATTCGCCCCCACTATTGCTAACTTTGCTCATCTCATTTTCCTTTCACCTCAATATCTGAACTTTATCTTCTTAAAGAGGTTTTTTATAACGACAATCCCAAATATATACAAAACTACAATTATCACAATATTTTTGGGTGTTTTCTTATTATTTTATGACAAATTCTATAAAATCTATATTTTAAAATAGCTATTTTAAAGGCAATTTTTATGTACTTCACAATTAGCTACTTTTTCTATAAAAATTCTTAATCTGTTTCTTCTTTTTCAGTTACCGTGCGATATTGTATAACATCGTCAATTAAACCGAATTTTTTAGATTCTTCTGCTGTCATAAAATGATCGCGATCAAGAGTTTTTTCAATAATTTCATAATCCTGACCTGTATGTTGAACATAAATTTCATTTAAACGTTGTTTCATCTTTATAATATCTTGCGCATGCCGTTCAATATCAGAGACCTGCCCCTGAAAACCACCAGACGGTTGATGTACCATGATACGTGCATTTGGCAACGAGAAACGGTGACCTTTTGCTCCAGCTGTTAAAAGTAATGACCCCATAGATGCTGCTTGCCCCATGCATAAAGTAGAAACAGGAGGACGAATAAACTGCATAGTGTCATAAATCGCCATTCCAGATGTTACCACACCACCTGGTGAATTAATATAAAGGCTGATTTCCTTTTTAGGGTTTTCCGCTTCTAAAAAAAGCAATTGAGCGCACACAAGCATTGCCATACCATCTTCAACAGGACCATTAATGAAAATGATTCGCTCTTTCAGGAGACGGGAAAAAATATCATAAGCACGTTCACCACGATTAGTCTGTTCAACAACCATAGGAACCAGATTTAGTGCTGTTTTTATTGGATCGCTCATATTTTTACTTCCATTAATAAAAATTGCTATTGACGCATATAATTGTCTCAGTCATAGGCTAGCTAATACTCCCTAACGCAAGCCACAATTAACCATGGTTAAATAGTATTAAAACTCCAATAGTTAAAATAGTTATAAGAACCCTACCTCAACAAATTATGAGCATCAAACATGCGCAATTTTGCCTAATGCTAAAAACTCTTTCCTTGAATAAGATATTTCTGACATTTTGTATAATGAAACTTTTACAAGCTAGCTTATTCACTATTTCAAAATTAAAAGCTAAATTAAAAACCCTCTCAGTTTTGCACCCTATTTAATAATAAAATTTTCTTGTTTATGAAAAAATTATATTATTTAGTTAATCATGCAATACCATCATTGCCAGGTATCGTTATTCCAAACCTTCTTGGTAGAATTAGGCATTTTTCTTTTTTATTAATTAGGTACTTAAAAATATTCTAAGCTTACACGAAATAATTGTTCAACATCACGAACACTATCAGTAAGAGCAAACATCACTACTCGATCACCCGGTAAAATACGCGTATCTGCTAAAAGCTGTATAATTGTATTATTGCGATAAATTGCACCAATCCTTAAACCATCTGATAACTTGAGCTCTGATAAGGACTTACCAATTAGTGAGGAAGTCTGCATTGCTTCAGCTTCAATAATTTCTGCAGCACCATTAAAAACAGAATGGACTGCACGAATACGTCCACGACGCATTTGCTGTAAAACTTTTGATACAGTAACACTACGAGGATTTAAGTGCGCATCTACACCAACTGTACGGCTAAATTCCTGATAAGTAACATTATTAATCAAAACCATGTTGGCTTTGCACCCCAGTCTTTTAGCTATAATAGCGCTTAAAAGATTAACCTGATCTTGATTAGTCAATGTAATCATCAAATCAGCTTGGTCAATTCCAGCTTCTTGAAGAATTACCGGATCTAACACATTACCATATAAAACAGTTGTTTTTTCGAGTTGATCGGCAATTGTTAGTGCTCTTTCTTTATCTGCCTCTATAATTTTCAATTTTAACTTATGCAGACGCTTTTCAATAGCCTGAGCAACGTATAAACCAATGTGACCACCCCCTGCAATAATTATGCGATGTGCCTCCTGTTCTTTATGACCAAAAAGTCCAACTGCACGACGTACCTGATCGCGAGCCGCAATAAGATAAGTAACATCACCAACGCGCAATTGCGTATCTGAATGCGCTACTAGTAATTCTGAACCACGTTTAATAGCAGTAACTGTTGTTCTAAGATCGGGAAAAAGCTCCGTTAACTGGCGTAAAGGTGTATTAATGACTGGGCAATCCTCCATACACTCCAAAGCAAACGCAACGACATCATCATTACAAAAATAGAGAACATCTACCGCCCCAGGCAAAGCAATACGTCGTAGAACCATTTCCCCAACTTCAACTTCTGGCGAAATAACGACATCAATAGGAATATTCTCCCTTGCAAACAGAGTTTTATAACGTGGATCTAAATACGATTGTGAACGAATACGAGCTATTTTAGTTGGAACATTAAATAATGAATGTGCCACCTGACAAGCCACCATATTGACTTCATCAAATAAAGTTACTGCGATCAGCATATCAGCTTCATCAGCACCTGCAGCCAAAAGAACTTCAGGGTGTGAACCATGACCAACAAAACTTCTAACATCTAATGCATCGCGAATTTTTTCAACCAATCTCGCTTCAACATCTATAACAGTTATATCATGATTCTCAGCAGAAAGACGCTCTGCTATCCCATAACCAACCTGCCCTGCCCCACAAATAATAACACGCATAATTTATGAAACTCCAAGCGCTTTAAGTTTACGATGTAAAGCTGAGCGTTCCATACCTATGAATTCAGCAGTACGAGATATATTCCCACCCAAACGTCCGATCTGTGCTACTAAATATCTCTTTTCAAATAATTCACGTGCTTCACGCAATGGTAAATCCATTATATTTTCATCTGTATCTATTTTAACACGTGGAAAAGAATCACTCACTTCAACAGGAAGTAACTCTGTTGTTATTGGTTCATCATCACGCACAAGAATGAGGAGACGCTCAATATTATTACGTAATTGGCGCACATTACCTGGCCATGTATGTGCTTGCAAAACAGCTATAACATCATCACTGATTTCACGTGGTTTAATACCAAGTTGATGTGATATGATTCTAACAAAATGTCGAACAAGCTCAGGAATATCTTCACGACGTGCAGAAAGTGGTGGAACAGCAATGGGAACAACTGCAAGACGATGAAAGAGATCTTCTCTAAATCGCCCATCAGAAATTAAATTTTCAATATTTTGTGCTGTTGAAGAAATTACACGAACGTCCACTTTGACACGCTTTGTACCACCAACTCTCTCAAATGTTTGTGTCGTTAACACTTGAAGAATCTTACCCTGAGTTTCACGCGGCATATCAGAAATTTCATCAATATATAATATTCCACCGTGAGCCTCTTCCAATGCACCGACCTTGCGTTCACTGCCTTCTATTTCATTGCCAAATAATTCTATTTCCATCCTTTCGGGAACAATCGTTGCGGCATTTATCGTAACAAATGGTCCATTAGAACGCGTTGAAAGTGCGTGAATAGTACGCGCCACCATTTCTTTCCCTGCCCCTGAAGGACCTGTAATCATAATACGACTATTAGTCGGCGCTACTTTTTCTATAACTTGGCGCAAATGCTTCATAACAGTCGATGTTCCAAGCAATTCTTGTATCTCACTTGAGCGTTGCCGTAATTCTAAAAGCTCACGTTTTAATTTTGAATTTTCAAGAGTTCGTTCAGCAACCAAGATAAGGCGATCAGTTTTAAAAGGCTTTTCAATGAAATCATACGCACCTCGCTTTATAGCAGAAACAGCTGTTTCAATATTACCATGACCCGAAATCATCACTACTGGAAGAGAGGGATGTCGAGCTTTGATTTCATCAAGCAATGCCAAACCATCAAGACGACTTCCTTGCAACCAAATATCTAGAAAAATCAGCTTTGGAACACGCTCATTAATTTGTGCTAATGCTTCATCAGCATGACACGCAACACGTGTTTCATAACCTTCATCATTCAAAATACCAGCAATAAGCTCACGAATATCTGCTTCATCATCAACAATTAAGATATCTGCTACCATCTCATTCCCTTATCTTATGATTTGTGCCACACTTCTTGCTCAAACCGCCGGAAATACCATACGAATCATCGCACCACGACCTTCATAAAAACTATCTAATGCGTCATGCAATTCCATGTAGCCACCATGATCTTCAATAATTTTACGGACAATGGCTAAACCAAGCCCTGTCCCTTTTTCACGTGTTGTTATATAAGGCTCTAATAATTTTTGTCTTTGTTCTTTAGGAAGCCCTTTACCATTATCAATAACATCCACAACCAAGTGTTCCCTTTGACGATAAGAACGTATCAAAATATGGCCATGCACACCTTTTTCTCGCACAACTGCATCAATCGCCTCACTCGCATTTTTAATAACATTACTAAATGCCTGAACAATAAGACGATTATCAAACTCACCTATAAGCGGTACATCTCCCAAATCTCGCTCAAAATGGATATCATGTCGTGCAACTTCTATCAAAAAACATGCCTCATGCAGTAACCCACGTACATCAGAAAAACTCATGTGTGGTTTGGGCATACGTGCAAAAGAAGAAAATTCATCAACCATACGCCCAATATCACCAACTTGTCGAATAATTGTATTAACACATTGATTAAAAACCTCCTGATCTTGCATAATAACTTTGCCGTAGCGTCTACGAATACGCTCAGCCGATAACTGAATAGGTGTAAGTGGGTTTTTAATTTCATGCGCAATACGGCGCGCAATATCTGCCCATGCTGATGAACGTTGTGCTTCTACAAGATCTGTAATGTCATCAATTGTTAAAACCCAAGATTGTCCTTGCCCATCATCTTCTTCCATCGTAATTTGTACATTACAGACGCGCTCTTGCTCTGCAACATTTAAAGTCACCTGCTCACGATGGTTTCTGCGCCCTGACAAACGAACAAACTCAAAAACCTTCCCGATTTCAGCACTTAATGATAAAAGGCTGTGTCCTATAACTTGTTCAGAATTAATACCAAACATTGTTTCAATAGACCTATTAATAATTGTAATATTCCCATTATCATCAATTCCAGCCACACCTGCTGTTACACCCGATAAAACAGCTTCAGAAAAACGCCGCCTTTCGTCGATTTGATCGCGAACTGCTATCAACTCATTACGCCGACTTTTAAGTTCGCTGACCATGTAATTAAAAGTTTTTGATAACTGCCCAATATCCCCATCCTTCGCACGTACAGGCACAAAAACTTCCATATTTCCAGATGCCACATCATCAGCAGCACCTATAAGAAGCCGAATAGGACGTACCAAACGATCAGCAACAGCGATACCAGACCAAATAGCTGATAAAAATAAACTTAAAAAAAGACATAAATAAAGCATACCAAAAGCAATTTGCGTTGGCAGACGATTTTCATTCAAATCACGATAACGATCTGTATTGATTTCCGTTAAACGCAAAGCAGATAATACATCTTTATCAACATCACGTACCAAATATAAAAACGTATTTGAGATATTCGTAAATTTCAAAACAATACCAAAATAATCGTGAATTCCTGGCTGAAAAGAAAAAGGCCTTTCACTGGTTGCTTGAGCGATAAGATGAGATGGTGGTATAGGCAATTTATCTTCATCACCAAGATCGCTTGAAGCAAAAATAGTCCCTGTCAAGCTTAACAAAAACGCACCACGAAGATTACGACCTGCAGCATGACGTGTTAATTGTAACCGATATTCAACTGGATTGTGTGCCAGGAGCTTTTTATTATCAAGCGCAAATGCCATAGCATAAGATAAATTTTTCAAATTTTGGAGCATTTCATCCGCATAAGCATTAGCTAAATCAATGGAAGAGCCCACAATTTGCCGAGTTGTTGTATCAAACCACCGATCAAGCCCTAAATTAAGAGCAGGCCCTGAAACGAGAGCAACAGCAACAGCCGGCAATGTTGCTACAAGTGCAAACAATGAAATAAGACGTACATGAAGACGTGAAGCAGCACGCCTTAACCGCCACGCACGCATAATAGGAATTATTTCATATAGAACAATGACTACCAGCCCCAAAACCCAAATACTATTAATTCCTATAAGGACTAGTGTTACAACTCTATTAGGTACAATAGAAGTTAACCCGACAAGAATAATAAATGAAATAGAAGCTGTTAGCAAAGCTAATACAATAATTGTGATACCCCAAAATGTATATACATTAC
The DNA here is from genome assembly GCF_002022415.1 of Bartonella sp. WD12.1. GTDB lineage: Bacteria > Pseudomonadota > Alphaproteobacteria > Rhizobiales > Rhizobiaceae > Bartonella. The sequence continues at coordinate 443,881 of NZ_MUBG01000001.1, read as the reverse complement.
TTAAACGACGCGACTCATCGCTATAAGTATTTTGGTTTATATCCTGGATATTTGTCACAGATGTTGTATTCATGGTGATCTTACGTTACTTATCTCCTTGTTCTCACACAACCCTTTGTGATAAAAATTGGCAATGCTATGTTTACAATATAACTAATTCAGAAAATTAAGAAAGAATTTCTACATTTTTGAAACAGTTTTAAAATAAAGTATGTTTGATTAATACTTTTCAAGGAGATGTCATGCGATTAACAAAAAAAACAAATTATGCTCTCCGAATACTCATGTACTGCGCATCTAATCAAGATAGTTTAAGTTCTATCCCCGAAATTGCTAAAACATATGTTATTTCTGAGCTTTTTTTATTTAAAATTCTTCAACCATTAGTGGAAGCAGGCTTTTTACAAACAGTACGTGGACGCAATGGTGGCATCAAATTGGCTAAGCCAGCAACAGAGATCTCGGTGGCTGATGTCGTAAAAATAATAGAAGACAATTTCTCTATGGCAGAATGTTTTGATAAAACAGAAGTTAATTGCCCACTGGTTAATTCCTGTAACTTAAATATCGTACTCAAAAATGCATTAAATGCTTTTTTCGATGTGTTATCAACCACATCCATTTCTGATTTACAACAACCATTATTACAACGTTAATAAAGAGTTGATCATAGAAAAAAAATAATAAAACAATTAGCTTAAACCAAACTGAAAAAGGAATTAAGTATTTCTATTGCAGCTATAATATTAGCCGCTGGACGTGGCGAAAGAGCAGGATCTTTACAAAATAGTCCAAAACAATACCGACTTTTAGGACATAAGCCGGTTATTTATCATACTGTGCGTTGTTTTTTGCAACATTCAGCTATCACAACCATTATTTTAGTCATTCACCCAGATGACCATCAAATATGTGAAAATGCTATAGCTGATTTTAAGAAAAATCTCATCATTGTAGAAGGGGGTACTACACGTCAATTATCCGCTTTATACGGACTTCATGCACTCAAAGATATTAAACCAGACTATGTTCATATTCATGATGGTGCACGCCCTTTTGTCGAAAGCAAGCTCCTTGAGCAAATTCATACTACTGTCAACCATCAAGAAGGTGTTCTGCCTGTTCTTCCCATTTCCGATACTCTTAAACGTGTAAATAATGCACACTATGTTGTAGAAACAGTTCCTCGTACCAATTTCTATAGTGCACAAACTCCGCAGTGCTTTCCATTTGCGCTTATTTTAGCAGCTCATGAAAAAGCAATACAATCTTGCAAACAAAATTTCACCGATGATTCAGCAATTGCCGAATGGTTTGGTATTCCTATGCGAATCATTCCTGGAAATCCTAATAATATAAAAATTACATGGCCGGAAGATCTTGAAACCGCACATTCATATCTCCAGAAAAGAGCACCTATGTTCCCTGATATTCGTACTGGAAATGGTTATGATGTCCATTCTTTTGTAGATGGTGATTATATCACATTATGTGGCGTAAAAATCCCTTTTACAAAGAAATTAAATGGGCATTCAGACTCTGATGTTGCTCTTCATGCACTAACAGATGCTCTTTTAGCTACTCAAGGTGCTGGAGATATAGGCACCCATTTTCCTCCCTCTGATCCCCAATGGAAAAATGCATCATCAGAAATCTTCCTACGCCACGCCGTTAATATTATTAAGAAAGCAGGTGGTCGTATTGCTAATGTTGATATCACACTTATTGCCGAAAAACCTAAAATCAGTCCTTATCGTCATAGGATGGTAACACACCTTATGAATATACTCACAATTTCAGCCGATCGTATTTCTATTAAAGCAACAACTAATGAAAAACTAGGATTCATTGGCCGTGAAGAAGGCATTGCCTCTCTTGCAACGGCTACTGTTATTTATCCAGGAGAAATTTTAAAATGATATGCTTTCGTGAAATGCAAACTCGTGCAGTTCTAACAACTTGTTGTTCAAAAGATCTGTTACGTACAATTGTAGCATCTTTATAGAGAAATCATCGTCGCAAATCCTACCGATATTGTAAAATCATTAGATAGATCTGATTGGTAAATTCATTGTTTATTCAAAGAAATTAAAATAAATCTGTAGCTATATGCACTAAATTTATAACGTATTATGTCATTTTGCAAAAATTTGTTTTTACAATATGTAAAAATGAAAAAACACTCAAAAGATTATAATTTCAATTTCTGTTATAAACATGAAAAATTTTGAAAATAGCACCTCAATAAATCTATGAGATTTGTGCATTTTTCAGAATATTCTCCTACATCCAATTTTCAATTTTTGATCTTGTTATAGTATAGCACACAAAATGCAATGCTTTTTCGCATCCAAGCAGCTCAACTATTACATCTCTAAAACACCGTAAATCTGATGAGCACGCTTCTCAAAAGCATTTGTAAATTTATGAAAAGCAATATCAAACATCGATCCCGTTAGTAGTTCTAACATTTTGCTTTTAAATTCATAATTAATAAAAAACTCTACATTACATGCATTCATATTTTGAATTTGATGGAATACCCAATGATTTTCAAGATATTTAAATGGACCATCAATATATTTAACCTCAATAAGATTTTTCTTAGGTTGAAGAAGCACTTGTGTCGTAAACGTTTCTCGAATCATTTTATAACCAACTGTCATATCAGCAAGGAGCAGTGTTTTTTCCTCATACTCCTTTCGAGAACGTATTATTAAAGCCTCACACATTGGTAAAAATTCAGGATAAGATTCAATATCTGCAACAAGATTAAACATTTCATGAGCAGTATGGGCAATTTGCCGATGTGTTGTAAAAGTTGGCATAACTCTCTCTATTAGGCAAATTTTTCAGCACGTGTTTTTTGTAAAGCTTTAAAGTCATCTCCAGCGTGGTGAGATGAACGTGTCAGAGGATTGGAAGCCATATGTAAAAAACCTTTCGCCTTACCAACCTTGGCAAAAGATTCAAATTCATCAGGAGTTACAAAACGAATGACAGGATGATGCTTTCGTGTAGGCTGCAAGTACTGTCCAATTGTCATAAAATCTACATCAGCAGAACGCAAATCATCCATCAATTGAAAAATTTCATTCCGTTCTTCCCCAAGCCCAACCATAATTCCTGATTTTGTAAAAATTGTTGGATCAAGTTCTTTAACGCGTTGTAACAACCGAATTGAATGAAAATAACGTGCTCCTGGACGAACCTTCAAATATTTTGATGGAACTGTTTCTAAATTATGATTAAAAACATCAGGTTTAGCAGCAACTACAATTTCTAACGCATTATCCTTATGGCGAAAATCAGGTGTAAGAACTTCAATTGTTGTTGCAGGAGTTTTTTGACGAATAGCGTGAATAACTTTCGCAAAATGCTGTGCACCACCATCAACCAAATCATCGCGATCAACAGATGTAATGACAACATGTTTTAACGCCATCTGTGCAACAGCATCTGCCACACGTTCTGGCTCATCATCATCAACCGCAAGCGGAATGCCTGTTGCAACATTGCAAAAAGCGCAAGCTCGCGTACATATTTCACCTAAAATCATAAAGCTAGCATGTCGCTGGCTCCAACATTCACCAATATTTGGGCAACCCGCTTCCTCACATACTGTCACCAATTTATTGGAACGTACAATACTATGGGTTTCTTTATAGATCTGTGATGTTGGCGCTTTTACACGAATCCAATCTGGTTTTTTCTGAATGACCGTATCTGGACGATGCGCCTTTTCAGGATGACGAACACGTCTATTCGTAACTCTATCAACCACCGTAACCATCTAAGATCTCTGCCTTCCCAATAGCAAATGCTTATGAAAAATCACAAAATGCAAAATTTTTCATATAACCTAATTATCAAGCATTTAAAACCTGATTGTACGCATCTAATACACTTTCTTTCATCATCTCCGATAATGTCGGATGTGGAAAAACAGTACTCATTAATTCTTCTTCAGTTGTTTCAAGATTCATGGCAATAACAAAACCTTGAATGAGTTCTGTTACCTCTGCTCCCACCATATGGGCACCAAGAAGCTGTCCTGTTTTTTTATCAAAAATAGTCTTAACCAACCCTTGATCTTCACCTAAAGCAATTGCCTTACCGTTAGCTGAAAAAGAATAACGACCAACACGTATATCATATCCAGCCTCTTTTGCCGCTTTCTCTGAAAGCCCTACAGAAGCAACTTGTGGTGTACAATAGGTACATCCAGGAATTTTCCCTTTATCAAGTGCATGAGCGCTTTTCAAGCCTGCAATACGCTCAACGCAAATTACACCTTCTTCTTCTGCTTTATGAGCCAACATAGGGGGACCAGCAACATCACCAATAGCATAAATCCCTTCCACACCTGTCCAGCTCCATTCATCAGTTATAATGCATCCACGATCAGTTTTGATACCTAATGCTTCTAATCCAAGATTCTCAATGTTACCTTGAACTCCAACAGCTAAAATCAATCGATCAGTTGTTATGGTTTCTGTTTTACCTTTAACATCGATATGCGCTGTAATAGAATTAACAGCTTTTTCAACCTTTATTACTTTTGCATCAGTCAAAATGCGTATGCCTTTTTTCTCTAACTGTTTACGCGCAAATGTTGAAATTTCAACATCCTCAACAGGCATAATTTGAGGCATCATTTCAACGACAGTCACCTGAGAACCCATATCATGATAAAAAGAAGCAAATTCAATACCGATCGCTCCAGACCCCATCACCAACAGTGACTTTGGTAGTGTATGTGGTACCATTGCTTCAAAATAAGTCCAAATGAGCTTCCCATCTGGTTCAATACCGGGAATAGAACGTGGGCGAGCTCCAGTAGCAACAATTATATGTTTTGCCTGATAAGTCCCCTCACCTAATGTTCCCTTAGGCACTGGATTTTGGGGCTGCACAATTGCTTTGGATGATGGAGAAACCACAATTTCTGCGAGTTGGCTACCTTTAGATGCCTTAGTTAGCTTTGCTTCACCCCAAATAATATCAATCTTGTTTTTCTTCATCAGAAAACCAATACCAGCATTCAAACGTGCTGAAACCCCACGTGAACGTGCTACAACATCTTTAATATTTACTTCAATTGAACCGTTAAGTTTTAACCCATAATCGTTTGCATGTTCAGCAAAATGTTTCATCTCCGCCGAACGCAAAAGAGCTTTTGTTGGAATACAACCCCAATTTAAGCAAATACCGCCTAAATGTTCACGCTCAACAATTGCAGTCTTAAAACCACATTGTGCCGCGCGAATTGCAGTGACATATCCGCCCGGTCCTGAACCAATCACAATTATATCATAAAGATTTGCCACAGTAATCCCTCCATGGACATATACAAAACGGATCCAGACTATCCGAGCTTAAAACAGAAAGGCAACAGGATAAATCTTTTTTTATATCCTGTTCTAAGAAACCACATGAACACCTTCATTAAATCAAAAGAAACCGTAAAATTATCATTTAAGACTATTCAGATCCACTTTTCCATATCACCACTCTTGCTACATACACAATTTATGTGAAGTACTTAATAATCACTACATTAACATGGCTAGTGGATTTTCAATCAGCCTTTTAAAGGCCTGAGCAAGTTCTGCCGCTAATGCACCATCAACAGCGCGGTGATCAGTGGAAAGTGTAACTGACATCATAGTAGCAATTGCTAATGCACCATCCTTAACAACTGCTCGCTTTTCACCCGCACCAACTGCAAAAATTGTTGCATGCGGTGAATTAATAATGGCAGAAAACTCTTTTACACCATACATACCCATATTTGACACTGCTGTTGTGCCCCCTTGATATTCTTCTGGTTTCAACTTACGTTCACGAGCACGCGTTGCAAAATCCTTCATCTCATTAGAAATAATAGGCAAAGATTTCTCTTCTGCATGGCGAATAACTGGTGTAATTAACCCATTTGGAATAGAAACAGCAACACCAACATCACAATGCTTGTGATAAAGCATTCCACCTTCAAGCCACGACACATTGGCATCAGGTACAGCTTTCAAAGAAAGTGCAATAGCTTTAATAACCATATCATTTATGGATAATTTATAAGCGGGTTTAGTACCTTCTTGCGTTTTAACCATTGGAGCAGCAGCATTAAGTTGTGCACGTAACGCCAACAACGCATCAAGTTCACAGTCTACTGTTACGTAGAAATGCGGCACCATTTGTTTTGATTCAGTCAAACGCTTAGCGATTGTTTTACGCATACTATTATGAGGTGTAAGTATATATTCACCTTCTTTAAATAGTTTTATTATTTGTTCGTCCATAACGCCAGTTGCCATTGGCTGACCAACTTGTAATGAACAAGAAGCTTTTAGAGCGCCATCCTTTAGAACTTTTTCCACGTCACGCTTAATGATCCTGCCATGAGGACCTGTACCAGAAATAAGTGATAAATTGAGACCTTCTTGAGCCGCTAGCCTCCGCGCCAAAGGTGATGCAAAAAGACGTATATTATTTTCATGTTTCTGCACTGATATCTGAGCTTGTAGTGCATTAGAAACCTGTATATCCACATCCTTTGATACCACCTTCTTTTCATCCACTGGTGCTCTCTCTAAAACAAAAGAAGACTTATCTTCCGCAATTTTAGCCACTTCATTTAAGTCTTCATCTTCTTCTGCCAAAACCACGATTAAAGTATTAACTTTAACTCCCTGCGTTCCAGCAGGAACAACAATTTTTGCAACCGTTCCTTCATCAACAGCTTCTACTTCCATTGTTGCTTTATCTGTCTCAATTTCAGCAATAACATCACCCGTAGAGACCTTATCACCTTCCTTGATATTCCATTTTAATAAATTTCCTTCTTCCATTGTGGGAGAAAGCGCAGGCATTGTAATCTTAATAGGCATAGTGCTTTTTCCTTCGTTATGCTCGATAAGTCACAGCCTTAACAGCTTCGACAATTTCAGTAATACTCGGTAAAGCCAATTTTTCAAGATTGGCAGCATAAGGCATTGGAACATCTTTGCCAGCAATTGTAGAAACTGGTGCATCAAGATAATCAAAGGCCTGCTGCATAACACGTGTTGCTATTTCAGTACCAACAGACGACTGAGGATACCCCTCTTCAACCGTTATTAAACGACCAGTTTTTTTAACTGAAGCAAGAATTGTCGGAAGATCCATTGGGCGAATAGTACGCAAATTAATTAATTCAACATCAATGCCAAGCTTTTCAATTTCCGGCAATGCCTGAACTGCATAATGCATTCCAATCCCGTAAGCAACAATTGTCACATCCTGACCAGATTTATGAATATGCGCCTTACCAATGGGTAAAACAAAATCATCCATTTTAGGAACTTCAAATTGATGACCATAAAGAATCTCATTTTCAAGAAAAATAATAGGATTGTCATCACGAATAGCAGCCTTTAGCAAACCTTTTGCATCCGCTGCACTGTAAGGCATAACAACTTTGAGACCCGGAATATGACTATACCATGCAGCATAACACTGTGAATGCTGAGCTCCAACACGTGCTGCAGCACCATTGGGACCACGAAAAACCATAGGAGTAGACATTTGTCCACCAGACATATAACGAGTTTTTGCTGCTGAATTAATAATCTGATCAATCGCCTGCATAGCAAAATTAAATGTCATAAACTCAACAATAGGACGCAAACCTCCAAATGCTGCACCAACACCCAATCCTGCAAAACCGTGTTCTGTAATTGGTGTATCAATAACTCTGCGCGTACCAAATTCTTCCAATAAACCTTGGCTGACCTTATAAGCACCTTGATATTGCGCTACTTCCTCACCCATTAAAAAAACCGCCTCATCGCGTCGCATTTCTTCAGCCATAGCTTGATTCAGTGCTTCACGTACCGTCATCGTAACCATTTCAACATCCGCAGGGATATCAGGATCACTTTCAACATCAAAAACAGGACAAACCGGCATTGATAAAGAAGAAGGAGCTTTCTCTATTTTTTTAGTTGTGGTTTGTGAAATGTTTGCAACATCTTCACCTTCTTCTAATAATATAGCAATAGCAGTATTAACCTTTACACCTTCAGTACCTTCAGGAACTAAAATTTTACCAATAGTACCTTCATCAACAGCTTCTACTTCCATTGTTGCTTTATCAGTTTCAATTTCAGCAATCACATCACCGGAGCTGACGTTATCACCCTCTTTCTTGAGCCATTTAGACAATTTACCTTCTTCCATTGTTGGTGAAAGTGCTGGCATCAAAATATCAATAGACATATTCACGTTCCCCACTTTAAACTAGAATATCAGTATAGAGCTCAGAAGCATCTGGCTCTTGATCATTTTGTGCAAAATCTGCTGCATCAGCGACAATTGCACGGACTTCTTTATCAATAGACTTCAAATCGTCTTCACTAACCCAACCTTGTTTAATAACGTGTTGTTTTATTTGATCAATCGGATCTTGCTCTTCTTTTATTTTTTGTACTTCCTCTTTTGATCTATATTTTGCTGGATCAGACATGGAATGACCACGATAGCGATAAGTCTGCATATCAAGAATGATCGGCCCCTTTCCCGAACGTGCCCAAGCAATTGCCTCGTCACCAGCACCTTTTACTGCGTGAACATCCATACCATCAACAACAATACCTGGAATTTCAAAAGAAAGACCACGACGGGAAAAATCCGTCTCCGCAGATGCACGAGAAACTGACGTCCCCATAGCGTACTGATTATTTTCAATAATATAGACAACAGGCAGCTTCCAAAGTGAGGCCATGTTAAAACTTTCATAAACTTGCCCCTGATTTGCAGCACCATCACCAAAATAGACCAATGTCACATTATCTTTACCAAGATACTGATTCGAAAAAGCCAAACCTGTACCAATTGGAACCTGCGCACCAACAATACCATGCCCACCATAAAAATTCTTTTCTTTGGAAAACATATGCATTGAGCCACCTTTTCCTTTGGAAAAGCCTCCCTGACGTCCTGTTAATTCCGCCATAACACCACGCGGACTCATACCAGCTGCTAACATATGACCGTGATCACGATAAGATGTGATGACCTGATCACCTTCTTTTGCCGCTTTTAATGTACCAACAACAACGGCTTCTTGCCCGATATAAAGGTGACAAAACCCACCAATTAAGCCCATACCATAAAGTTGACCTGCTTTTTCTTCAAAACGACGAATCAAAAGCATTTCGCGATAAGCAGCAATTGTTTCATCTTTTGTAAAACTAGCTTTCTTTGCTGTTTTGGTAACATTTGACAATGTGGCTTGCACTACCGGCGCAGATTTTTTTTTAGCCCGTTCTGCCATATTAAACTCCCTTCGATGATTATCTAGAAATAACCTCTACGAACAAAAGTTACAAGTATTATAAAATCAGTTCACATTTCGCCATAAGTGACTGTTTTAAATTGTTTTTTAGATTAATCGATTTCTAATTAATTTTTAATCTCGTCAGGAGAAATTAAAATTGTCAATTCATTTGGTCTGGAAAAGTTTAAATTCTTTCTCACATATTCATCCAACATATCTTTTTCAATATGCCCATCACGTAAAAGAGAAATACGCTTTTCAATAGATGTTCGCTCAACTTCTACTTTATGAAGCTCCTCCTCCAATTCAGCAATATGCTGAATAATTTTACTGCGTGCAGAAAGTCCGTAATCACCATGATAAATATGATAACCAAAATAGCCTAAAACCCCAACCGTCATAAATGGTAGAATAAAGCGCGCTGTAATTGATCTACGTTTTTGTTTCGTCCACATAACAGTCATGATCTTTTTAAAATATTCTATCTAATTTATGCATGACTTTGATTAACAGCTTATTATCAAAACAATCGTACGCAGCCTATTTTATACTTTATATTACCCGCAAAAATAAAAATGTCACATTTTATACCGACTATACCGAAACATAAAACATCCGCTAACTTCTGATTTTATTTCCATCTTTGTCAGTAAACCCTCCTACTAAAATGACGATAAAATCAATAAATGCCCAAATTCCAGCAATAGGTAATCCTAAAATAGATAAAGATACGATAAGCATAAAAACACCAGTTCCAGTTTTACCAACTATAAAACGATGAACACCAAAAGTACCTATAAAAAAACAAACAAGTGCGAGAACTAATTTTGAATATTGTTGTTTTACCAATGGAAAAACAGAAGTAGCAGCGCCATCTTTACCTACAAAGTCAAGATAATCACCAACTTTTGGTGAGCTTTTTCCTAACCAATCACAAAGTGCAAATCGATAACGTTCACCATCATCACCTGAAATAAGATACGTCCCCTGTTCCTGACTAATAATTCTTCCTCTCATCACCACCACCTATAAATTATTATTTACTCAATTATTAATAGAATAGTAAAACTATTAATAAAATAGTAAAATTTAAAAATGCTGTTAATATAAAGAATATAATAATTTTGCCTAACAGCTATTAACGATGTAAATCGCCCATATAACGGGCCTGTGTTCCTAGCATTTCTTCAATGCGAATAAGTTGATTATATTTTGCTAATCTATCCGAACGTGCAAGTGAACCAGTTTTAATTTGTCCACAATTTGTTGCAACAGCAAGATCAGCAATAAAAGAATCTTCCGTTTCACCTGAACGATGAGATATAATAGCACGATAACCTGCTTTATGCGCTGTTTCTATAGCATCAAGTGTTTCGCTCAACGTGCCAATTTGATTGACTTTAATAAGAATAGAATTGGCAACGCCCATCTTGATACCATCACGCAAATGCACTGAATTTGTTACAAATAAGTCATCACCAACAAGCTGGCATTTTTTGCCGATCGAATCAGTAAGAAGCTTCCAGCCTTCCCAATCATCCTCAGCCATTCCATCTTCAATCGTTATTATAGGATAAGCATCAACAAGCTGAGCTAAATACTCCACCTGTTGGTGTACATTACGACACTTACCTTCACCTTCATAAAAATATGAACCATCTTTATACAACTCTGTTGAAGCACAATCTAATCCAATAGCAATCTGTTCACCTGGTTTATACCCACATGCAGCAATAGATTCCATAATAAAATCAATTGCTTGTTCAGCACTTTTAAAATGAGGTGCAAAACCACCTTCATCACCAACATTGGTATTACAACCTGCATTCTGTAAACGTTTTTTTAGTGTATGAAAAATTTCAGCACCATAGCGAACCGCTTCTTTCAGTGTTGGCGCCCCTACTGGAACAATCATAAACTCTTGAAAATCAATTGGATTATCAGCGTGAACACCACCATTAATAATATTCATCATTGGTGTAGGAAGAAGGTGAGCTTGCGTCCCACCAATATAACGATATAAAGGTAGACCTAATGATGTTGCCGCTGCTTTTGCAACTGCCAATGAAACACCCAAAATTGCATTAGCACCAAGACGCGCTTTATTAGGTGTTCCATCCAAAGCAATCATTGCTTGATCAATTGCTATTTGATTTCTTGCATCTCTCCCACCAAGTTCTTGAAGAATTTCGCCATTAATTGCAGCAACAGCATTTTGAACACCTTTGCCTTGATAGCGCGTATCACCATCACGAAGCTCCACTGCCTCATGCGTACCAGTTGATGCCCCTGAAGGAACCATGGCACGACCAAGAACTCCATCTTCCAAATAAACATCAACCTCTACAGTTGGATTACCACGGCTATCAAGCACTTCACGCCCAATGATATCTACAATTACAGTCATACAAATTCTCTTATACAATGAATATTTTGATTCACGTTATTCTTAACGTCATTCATAGAAATTATCTACACTCGAATATTCAATGTTTTTTTGCCAAGCAATCAAAATCCATCAAAATTTCAAGCAATCTTTGTAAACTATCAATTTTAATCATATTAGGCCCATCAGATGGAGCATTATCTGGGTCTTGATGCGTTTCCAAAAAAACACCTGCAACACCAACAGCAACAGCTGCGCGTGCTAATGCTTCAACAAACTGCCGCTGTCCATTAGATGAATCACCCTTTCCACCTGGTTCTTGAACAGAATGTGTTGCATCAAAAATAACAGGCGCTCCAAATGAACGCATAATTGGCAATGAGCGCATATCAGAAACAAGACGATTATAACCAAATGAAGTACCACGTTCACAAAGCATAACATTAGGATTACCGCTTTGAGTTACTTTTTTTAAGACATTCTCCATATCCCAAGGAGCTAAAAACTGACCTTTCTTAATATTGATTATACGCCCCGTTTTAGCTGCCGCAATTAAAAGATCGGTTTGACGACATAAAAAAGCTGGTATTTGCAAAATATCTACTGTTGAAGCAACTACCTCACATTGTTCTTCTGTATGTACATCAGTTAATATCGGAAAGCCAAATTCTTTCTTAAGATCAGAAAAAATAATCATTGCTTTTTCAAGACCAATACCACGTGCTGCATTAAGAGACGTCCTATTAGCTTTATCGTAACTAGATTTATAAACAAACCCAATGCCAATTTGATCAGTAATTGCTTTAAGCCGACCTGCCATTTCAAAAGCATGATCTCTACTTTCCATTTGGCAAGGACCTGCAATTAAAGACAAAGGCGCATCATTGGAAAAAACGATATTTCCAACTTTAACAGAAACATTTGGTTTAGACATTGTATTCCTCAAAAAGTGAGCACGTAATTTATAAAGCTAAACCAACCTGCTCTGTTCCAAAGTAGCCTCAATAAAAGAAGAAAAAAGTGGATGCGGATCAAATGGACGTGACTTTAACTCTGGATGATATTGAACACCAATAAACCACGGATGATCTACATATTCTATTGTTTCTGGTAAAATACCATCTGGACACATACCAGAAAAAATAAATCCAAGTTGTTCTAGCTTTTCTTTATAATGAATATTGACTTCATAACGATGGCGATGTCGCTCGCAAATATTTGTTGTTCCATAAATTTTGGAGATATGGCTACCTTCTTTTAATTGAGCTGCAAAAGAACCAAGACGCATTGTTCCACCAAGATTTCCAGACGCTGTGCGTTTTTCAAGCAAATCCCCCTTAAGCCATTCCGTCATTAAACCTACAACTGCATCCTTTGTCTCACAAAATTCACTCGATGAAGCATTTACAATATTTGCAATATTGCGAGCAGCCTCGATACAAGCTAATTGCATACCAAAACAAATGCCAAAAAATGGAATTTTACGTTCTCGTGCAAATTGAATTGCTCGGATTTTACCTTCTGCACCACGTCCACCAAAAGCACCAGGAACCAAAATCCCATGAACTTTTTGTAAATAAGGTTCAGGATCTTCTTTTTCAAAAAGCTCCGCTTCAATCCATTCAATATTAACCTTCACTTTATTAGCTAACCCACCGTGCGCAATTGCCTCGATAAGAGATTTATAAGCATCTTTCAGGCCTATATATTTCCCAACAATTGCGACCGTTACTTCCCCTTCAGGATGGTGAATGCGATATGTAATATCCTCCCAACGATCCATATTGGGTTGAGGCGCTGAATTAATTCCAAAAGCAAAAAGAACTTCTGAATCTAAACCCTCTTTATGATATGCTACAGGAACATCATAAATAGTCAGAACATCTAACGCCTGAATAACTGCACTTGGACGAACGTTACAAAAAAGTGATAACTTGCGCCGTTCTGATTCTGGAATAGGTCGGTCTGCACGCACTAATAAAATATCAGGAGCTATACCAACTGATTGTAACTCTTTAACGGAGTGTTGTGTTGGTTTAGTTTTTAATTCACCTGCAGAAGCAATATAAGGCATTAACGTAAGGTGCATATAAACAGCACTTTGCCTTGGCAACTCATTACGTAGCTGACGAATCGCTTCCAAAAAAGGCATTGCCTCAATATCACCAACAGTTCCACCTATTTCACATAAGACAAAGTCAAATTCTTCATTTCCTGTAGTAATGAATGCCTTAATCTCATCTGTAACATGAGGAATAACTTGAACTGTTTCCCCTAAATAATCACCGCGGCGTTCTCTTTCAATGATATTGCGATAAATACGCCCTGCCGTGATACTGTCCTGTTTATTAGCAGAACGCCCAGTAAAGCGTTCATAATGACCAAGATCAAGATCTGTTTCTGCGCCATCATCAGTAACAAATACTTCACCATGTTGATAAGGCGACATCGTGCCTGGATCAACATTCAAATAAGGATCAAGCTTACGGATCCGTACACGATATCCGCGTGCCTGTAATATCGCAGCTAAAGCTGCCGCAGCAATGCCTTTCCCAAGAGAAGAAACCACACCACCAGTAATAAAAACATAACGTGCCATGAGCTTACGGTAATAAGCAGTTTATTATAATTTTTCTAGTCAAAAAAATGCTAAAAAGAAATTTTTATTTTTGCAAAGTAAAAAAGGTGCAAAAACAATCTTTTTAAAATCCATATTAAATTTTTAAAAATTAGTTGACGCCATTATCACTTGGATTTTCAACTGGTGATGGAATTGGATTTTCAACTGCAGGGGCAGTAGGCTTACTTTGTTTTTGAGAAGATGTCGAAGCACCACCTAATTGTTCGAAAATAGAAGGCTTGGAACTTTGATTAGATGATGGTTTACCCTCTTCTGTCGTACTTTTGTTCGCCGGATTTTGTTCTGAATTAATCGGAATGCGATTAAGAATATCAGAATCAGAGTTTGATATATTTCCAACTACAACCAGTACAATGGACATTGTAAAAAAACAAATTGCTAAAATAGTCGTTAAACGTGTCAACATGTTTTTGGTCCCACGAGTACTCATAAACCCCGAACCACTACTCGTACCAAGCCCGCCACCTTCTGAAGGCTGAATCAACACAACGCCAATCAAAGTGATAACAATCAAAAAATGAATTACAAGTAGTACTGTTTGCATAAACTCTGCTCTTTATAAACACTTATAGTTATTTATATACAAATTGCGCATAATCCAAGAGATAATTATGAATTCTTTTCTTATAATTGACGATAAACATCGCAAATAGTTAAAAAATCAATCGCTTTTAAACTTGCTCCACCAATTAGAGCACCATTAACATGATTAGTACTCAAAAATTCAAGTGCATTTGATGAATTGACAGATCCACCGTAAAGCAAACGCATGTGACACCCTTCGTTACCAAAACGATAACTGATCTTATCACGAATAAAATTATGCACTTGTGCAACATCCTCTGAAGTAGGAGTTTTACCCGTACCTATAGCCCATATAGGTTCATAAGCAATAATTATATTCTGTGCTGTCGCGTTATCTGGTAAAGAACTCTCAAGCTGGTGCGCGATTACATCTAATACTTTGCCATTTTCACGCTCTTCTAATGTCTCACCGATACAAACAAGAGCAACAAGATTTGCCCTCCATGCAGCTTGTACTTTAGCACAAACAATCGCATTATTTTCATGGTAAGCCGTACGACGTTCTGAATGTCCAATAATAACGTGACTGGCCCCTGCCTCTTTAAGCATAGCAGCTGAAATATCTCCAGTATAAGGACCACTATCACTGAAATGACAATCCTGCCCCCCTAAAAACAACTTTTCACCACTCAACGTATCAGAAGCACGCGATAAAAGCGTTGCTGGAACACAAATAAGCGCTTCAAATAAACAACCCAAATCAGAGCGAATACCAGTAGCGATGGCATGTAACTCTTTAAGAGATTCACCCATTCCATTCATTTTCCAATTTCCAGCAATTAAAGGCCGAATATTTGGAGTCATGTCTTTACCTCAAGAGCTTTAAAAAAAAATTATCGCTTTAAGTACCAAATTATGAAACGAAAGCAAGTCTTTAAGCTTGCATCTTGTGCATCTTTATTGCAAATTCGATCACTGCTTTGATAATCATTGTGCATATAAATGGAATTAAACGATGCTTGATACCCTAAGAAGCGCTAAAAATTCTTGGTTTGCTAGGCTTTTTTTGCTGTTTTACTTTTATGTTTCATTTTTTTATGGGGTGTACCACAGTTATACACACAAGGTGAGAGAGATTTACTCACCTCTGGCAAGTCAACAACAACTGTTGATACTTACCGCCTTGCACTTGCTGATCAGAGCTTACGTTTAGCGCTCAATTCCCATCTTGAACGAATGTTTACCCCAGAGGAAATACAGCAATATAGAATCCCTGCTTTTGTTCTTACTCAATTACAACAAGATGTACTTTTAAATGAACAAGCACGTAAAATGAAAATTAATCTTTCAAAAGACATGATAGCCCAGGCTATTAGTGCTGACAATATTTTTCAAGAAAATGGAGCCTTCAGTCGAGATTTATTTCTCAATTTTCTTCAGCAATTACGTGTTAACCAAAATGATTTCTTTGATTATTACACTCAAAAAGAAAAACGCAATCAGCTCACTCTAGCTTTACTTTCTGGTATGAAGGTGCCAGATATTTTCTATAAAGCCTTTGCTATTTATCAGGAAGAAACGCGTATTGCTGATTATTTCATTGTCGATTTAAAAGAAAAAGAAATAACTGCCGATCCCGATCAAAAAACTTTGCAAAAATGGTTTGATACGCACAAAAATGCATTTCGTGCCCCAGAATATCGCACTGTCTCTTTATTGTCTATAACACCAGAAAAGTTTGTGCAATTAGAAGATATTTCTAAAGATGAAGCCAAAGCTTATTACACTCAAAATATCTCACGTTTTACAACTCCTGAGAAACGTATAATTGAAGAATTACGCTTCCCTACACGCGAAGCGGCTGATGAAGCTGCAAAAAAAATAGCTGATGGTTTAAGTTTTGATGACTTAGTTAAAGCTGAAAAAAAGACTCTCAATGATATAAAAAAAGGACCCTTAGTAAAAAGTGAACGTCCTAATCACCTGGAATCTGAGATTTTTGAACTCAAAAAAGGACAAGTTAGTACTGTCATTGATGATTTGCAAGGTCCTGTAATTATTCGTGTTATAGATATTACACCTTCAAGTTCTATTCCTTTTGAAACTGTAGAAAAGAATATTCGCCAAACACTTACACAAAACCGTGCTGCTACTGATATACACAATAAGTATACAGAAATTGAAAATGCCCGTTTTGAAGGAGCCTCTCTTAAAGAAATTGCCGACCAATATAACTTGCCTCTGCGTAAAATCACTATCGATAAACAAGGAAAAACAATTGAAGGGATAACACTAACAGATTTACCTGAAAAAGATATCTTGTTAGATGCTATCTATCAAGCAAATGTAGAAACCGAGCTTGACCTGCTCTCTCTTCAAGAAGGAGGATATCTCTGGTATCAAGTAGATACGATCATCCCTGCTCGTGACAGAACACTTGAAGAAGTAAAACAAGACGCCATTACTCAATGGAAAAGTGAAGAAATCCAACGCCTTCTCGATGAAAAAGCTGAAAATGCTCTCAAACAGCTCAATAAAGGAAAAAGCCTTGATTCTCTTGCTGTTGAATTTGGCGTTAAAAAACAAACGACTCAAGCTTTACGGCGCCAAGATTCATCAGAAATTTTCGGATCTGAAGACATTAAAGCATTATTTTCTAACCCTAAAGGTCACTATGGCATCGCTAAAGGTACACTCACAACAAACCGCATCGTCTATAAAATAACGGCCTCAGCGATACCTGACAATATCACCGCTCAAACCATTTCATCTGATGTTCGTAATAATCTGAATATGATGATAAGAGAAGATTTAAAGCTAGAAATACTCCAAGTTGCGAATAAAGAACACCCAGTGAAAATTAACAATTCTAACTATAATCGCATCTTCAATACTTTTTAATGAAAATTTTATGAATGATTTTACGTATTCAATGACAAAATTGTAATAAGCGTTTTGCTTAACAATGGAAAAAGTTAAATAAACTCCTTCTTAGATGACATTGATTTATAATAATTTTGGAAAATGGCCACTCATCGCTGCTTTTGTTATCAACCAATAACGATGAAGCTGAGATAAAGTTACATTCTCTTGAAAAACTTTCGCTCCTAATTGCATCGTTCTTTGAAGAGATGCTGGTGTAATTGACAATGGAAGGAATGCTGGTTTGAGTGTTTTAGGTAAAGTGATAGAATGTTCGTAAAACTTGAGATAATGGTCTTTTGATAACGCTACCATAGCTTTAATGATCTCATGTTTTTGTTCATTATTGATATGATTGAACTCCAACTCTTCCCTTTCCATCCCCATAACCTTTAGCATATCAGAAGGAAAATAGCGTTGATATCGTGATTGCATAAACGATAAAAGACGCAATATACCACTCACTGCCTGAGCAATTCCTCCATGTTCGTATGCTTTTGTGAAATTTTGTGCTGCATCAAAATCTAATATCTGGCATGCAAGCTGTAAAATTGTACTTGCTGTCTTACTACAATAAGCTTCAAGATCATGAATGGTTATTATTGGATCATTATAAAGATCAAAAACCCGTGCATCGCAATAACGTAAAAAAGCTGTCTTAGGTAAATTAAACAGAGCAATTGTTGTCAATAAATCATCCAAAATTGGATTATGTTTATTATTTTTTATTTCACCATTGGCAATAGAATCATACCACCAACGTAATCGTATCTCACCAATAAGTGGATCGTGCACACTTTCACGAATACGAGCAATTTCTGCATTAAAAGCGTAAAGAGCAGCTAATGCCCTGCGCTTGTTTTTGGGTGCAAATAAAACTGATATATAGCGATCACGGTCTGTAGCACGTAAAATATCAAAACAATAAGGGAGAAAACTTGTCATTCTACTGCAAACAACACTGCAGCAACTGCACGATTTTCAGCTAAAAGAATATTAAATGTACGCACTGCTGCTCCTGTACTCATAGTATCTGTTGAAATATGCTTTTCTCGTAAAAGTGCTCGTAATGTTTCAGGTAATCGCAATAATTCGACTCCAGTACCCACTAATAAAACTTCAATCTGATCTGCTTCTTCTAAAATACGAGAAATATCATCCCGAGTGGGTATAGGCTCTACCATATTAATACCGTAAACGCCCGATGGTACACACATAATAGAACCACGATGTGACATATCAGCGAAACGAAAACCACCATTTCCATAAGCATCAATAGGTGTGCGTCCTGGAAAATGTGCTTCACGGATTTGAATTGCATGAAACATAATAAGCGCCTTTTTTAAAAACCCAACTGTCCTTTTTCCTCCCCCAAAAACTAACAAAAGACCAATAATAAATTAGGCTGCTATAATAGCTCCTATAACAACACTGACACAAAATCTTTTATCAAAATCATCAAACAAAACAGGTGAATATACAAAAAAATATTACAAATGATATTTAAATAACTATGCTTCAAAAGGAAGACTTATTTTAGCCTATTTGCTCAAAAAATAAGTAATTTCAGTCATATAACAATTATATTAATAGCTAAAACCGTTCTAACCCTTTATTAATTTAACAACGACTATTCAAATAAAATATATTCTCATAGAATAATAACCAAAGATACAATCTTTATTATTGATTATAAAGACCCCTAAAATAAAATGGCTTTTCTATGAAAAGCCATTTTACCTCTATAAGGGTGAAAATTCTACAAGTGCAATTACAGTTTCGGTTTATCCCCCTTTGGTGCAACTTTCTCCTTCTTCGTTATTACCGTACTTGTTTTCTTTGCAATTTTAGCTACGGGTTTTTTTGGTGCCTTTGCATTAGCAGTAGATTTTGGCTTTTCTTCCGAAAGTGGCTCACCTTTAATACGAACATCAGCTAAAGTTGAACGAACAACACGAATGCATACACTGTCATTAATTTCAACCTCTAACTCACCCTGCTCATCATAAACCTTTGTAACTTTACCGATAATACCGCCACCCGTCACAACTGTATCACCACGGCGTACAGCATTAAGCATTTCCTGCCGCTTTTTCATTTGCGTACGCTGTGGGCGAATAATCAAAAAATACATAATAGCAAAAATCAGAATGAAAGGAACAAAGGTAATAAGCGACGACCCACCAGAAATGCCGCCTGCAGCCTGAGCATAAGCGTTAGTAATAAACATTTTGATCTCCTATAGATTAAACTTCATATATTTCCCCTCTACTAAAATAAGCTTTTGGCTTAGAGAAAGAAAAATTTCTTAGATACTATATATCCTAACCACTACATTATACAGTTTTAGCTTTTCCAAAGGAAATAAAACCTTAAAAGCTAAAACACAACAAATAAATACTTCTAAAAAACGATTTCATTCTGTCCAATACATACAAAAAATATAAGATCTCTCATAAATTGAAAAAACAACTAATGTAAAATAATTTTTTGTTTCCAAAATTAGATCAATTGATCGCCAATCTTAATCGTATAATATCTTTCGTTTAAATGCTACCTGAGCTGATTACTTTGCTAAATTCCAGTAAATTATATTTCGGGTTTGTTAATAACATCAATTGAGTTGACATAAACTTTATTTGCAATCTTTAATATCAAGGACATCTCACTGAAAATATGTAATAATCTGTTCAAGAACAGCCCATTTTATGGGACTGCCGAACATATACAACACAGGTTAGTCATTAGTGATTCAATAAATTATATAGTGTAATCCAAATATACTGGATATCGAAAAAACTCTTAAACTTATTGAAAATACTGTTTAACAGCATCGCCCTTCTTACTTTAATGAACCCCTTTAAAATAAGAAATATCACCTTATCATCTTCTGTAATAGTTTTTATTTACTATAACAATCCATTATCTAAAGCTTTAAAAACTACTTTGATAATAGTGTCAAAAACACTTTCAAAATATCATGTTTCATGCAACATCAAAAAGGTAACATCTATGGCTACCATATATAACTGACAACACGTACTTTATAGTTATTACTATTTCTGTACAGCTATAAAAAGATGATTCTCTAATCACCTCTAGTTTTTAGCTTCTTTATAAATTGCAGTAAAAAATCACATTATAATATGATGAATACTTATAGTACTCTTTTTATAATAAACTACAAAATAATTTAAAAAACTCATAAATCACATCTTAGAAAGAGCAATAACATACGAAAATCATTCTAATACTATAAAAATAGCAAAATTATAACAGACAAGAACCTGAATAACGGCCCTAAATAAGCCTTTGTTTTAATATACAATTAAAAACAACTTAGACAACCTTTAATTTTATATAATAAAATGACTCTTCCGTTAATTTTCTAAATATTTGATAGGGTCGACAGGCACAGTGTTCTTACGGACCTCAAAATAAACGCGCGGTGTTGTAGCATCTCCTGAAACACCAGACTTAGCAATCTCATCACCACGCCGTACCTTTTGCCCTCTACTAACAACAAGTTTATTATTATGTCCATAAATAGTAATAATATTGTCTTCATGCCGAATCATGACAACATTGCCAAGTTCTTTTAATCCATCACTTGCATAGATAACAACACCATTTTCCGCTGCCTTTACTGATGAACCTTCAGGTACAGTAATTTCTATTCCTCGACTAACTACTGTTCCTTTCTTTTGACCAAAGTGGCTTAACAAACGCCCTCGTACTGGCCAACGCATTTTAGAAATCCCTGTTGCTTGCGGAGCAACAACATCATCTGAATCAACCACTGTATCCGATAAAGCAGTTACAGGCTTTTGCAGAGAAGAATCCTGCTTAACATTTGAGGAATCAGTCTTGCTCGCAGATGTAGTTGTTACAGAAGTTCCATACACAGATGATGGATCCTTTTTACTTTCAACAGAGGATACAACTTTAGATGGAGTTGAAGATGGAGTTTGTGATGTTACTTGAGTATTATTGGAAGCATTTGAAGGTACACTTGTGCGTTCATCTGGGATAATGAGCACCTGACCAACATGGATAGAATGATTATTCATACCATTTGCTAATTTTAACGCCTCAACACTAACTCCTATTTGCCGTGCAATACTTAACAGGGTATCACCACTTTGTACAATATAAGATCCCCGCCTAGAAGTAGGAGGATTATTCACTTGTGAATGAGAAAGTGTTCCAAGATTTTGCGGTGGAGAGCCCATAATTCGCCCATCAGAGGAAAACTCTCTGTGCTTATCAGAATAAGATGTGGTTCCCTGTTCTAGAGAATCATACGAACTATCATTAACTCCTGAATCATAAGGTGACTCCACAGGTGGTAGCTCACTGCTTTGTATTATCCCACCTTCTGATAACATTTGTGGATCATCAGACATTGTTGTGAGTGTAGTCGACTGAGCAGGACCTTTATAAAAACCATCATAAAAACGCTGTGTACCAGAACTACAACCCGTTATTATCGTTACTACAACCCAAAGAACTATCCCCTGAAGACTATACCGCATAATGTTACTCAAAAATTCAAATATATGGTTTATTTATTGGCCAATACCCAACTCATTCTATTAAATCTTGCTAATATTACCTAAGAGTTAAAGATTGAATATTTTACCTATAAAAATTTCACAAAAAGACCAAAATGAATTTGTTATAAATAGAGCACATAGGTTTCTTCACAACCTCTTAACCTAAAAAATCAAAGTATTTCTGCAACGTTTTCAATAAAGGGTTGATAACGTACTTGAAACATTTCTGAACGTTCAAATTGGCTACCAATTTTCGTATAACGCATAACAGTTTGCACCCCTTCATCTGGCCCAATAGCTTGAATGAGAATTCCATTCCCAGCTAAAATTTCTAAAAATTCTTCCGGTTCATCAGAGCGTGATGGCCAAATAAGAATACGATCAAACGATCCAAAACTCGTAATACCTTTACTTGCGTCAATCTGCTGTGCAACAATATTGTCAAGCCCTAAAGTTTGAAATCTTTGCCGTGCCAATTCAACAAGTGTTCTATAACGATCAATCGTTATCACTCGATCACTAAGACACGCCATAAGAGCAGTACAAAAACCAGAACCTGTACCAATTTCTAAAACACGGTGCTTTTTTTTCAACGATAACGCAGCGAGAATTAAAAGCTGTTCTTCTAAACGCTCAATATACTCACCACACTCAATTGGAATAATTTTATTATCATATGCACCCTTAAGCCAAGGAACAGCGACAAAATGATGACGTGGAATTTTCTCAAACGCAGCAAAAAAGCGTAGATCATCAACCCCTTTACTGCGCATTTTCAGTACAAGGCTTGCCAATTCCTCACGAAATTGTAAATTTTTCTTCTGCTCCATAATATCATTCGATTTTTAATGTAACGATTACTCTATTTACACGTGCATTACTTTTTAAAAGCATTCAAATTTTCTAATAAACGCTATTATCATTTATCAATAATAAACGTGTATTGGTGCTTATTCACACAAGTTAAATAGTGAGACGACTTATTCCCTTCATATAAGGCTGCAAAACATCTGGGACAATAACTGATCCATCAGCCTGCTGATAATTTTCAAGAATAGCAATAAGGCAACGACCAACAGCTGTACCAGAACCATTCAGAGTATGCACAAAGTGTAATGTTTTTTCACCTTTTGTACGATACCGAGCATTCATACGTCGTCCTTGAAAATCCCCACAAACTGAACAACTTGAAATTTCACGATAGCACCCCTGCCCCGGAAGCCAAACTTCAATATCATAAGTTTTACGAGCAGAAAACCCCATATCACCAGTAGAAAGAAGCACAGTACGAAAAGGCAACCCAAGCCGCTTCAATACATTTTCCGCACATTCTGTCATACGCTCTAATTCACTTAAGGATTGTTCTTCGGTAGTAATTGATACCATTTCTACCTTCCAAAACTGGTGCTGACGCAGCATCCCACGTGTATCACGCCCAGCTGCCCCTGCTTCTGAACGGAAACAAGGTGTAAGAGAAGAAAACCGTAAAGGTAAATCTGATATATCAAGAACTTCACTATTTACTAAATTAACTAATGGCACTTCCGCTGTGGAAATAAGCCATTTGCCATCTGTAGTTCGAAAAAGATCGTCAGAAAATTTTGGTAATTGTCCTGCTCCATAAACAATTTCATCACGTACAAGAAGAGGTACTGAAACTTCTGTATAACCATGTTCATCTACATGCATATCAAGCATAAATTGACCTAATGCGCGCTCAAGCCGTGCCAATGCCCCTGAAAGTATTGTAAAGCGTGCACCAGATAAACGACTTGCCTGTTCAAAATCCATCTGTTGAAGATTCTGACCAAGATCAAAATGTTCCTTCGGTGTAAAATCAAACGTCGTAGGTGTACCAAAGTGCCGAACAACAACGTTAGCTTTTTCATCTTTGCCTTCCGGAACATCACTTAATGGAATATTTGGTATAGCTGAAAGAGTCTTTTCAAGATTTTCCGTTAGTTGCTTTTCTTCCATTGAAGCAGAAGAAAGAAAATCTTTAATTTCCTCAACCTCAGCTTTAATACGTTCAGCATTTTTCTGATCACCCGCAGCTAAAGCTTGCCCTATTTCTTTTGAAGCCACGTTGCGACGTTCTTGTGCACATTGTATTTTTGCAACGTGCGATCGACGTTCAAGATCAAGCTCTATCAACCTTTGAGCTTGTGGTTCAATCCCCCTATTTTTTAGAGCTGCGTCTAATTTTTCAGGATTTTCACGGATCCATTTAATATCGAGCATTAGAACTCCTTATTTACATCGTTTTTATTTGATTGCTTATTATACAAAATATAAACTTCTATTAAGAGGATTTCTTTTTCCTATCCAGCAAGCAATTAAAATTGATATTTCATAGAGAATTATCGTCGGTAAAGCTACTGCAAACATAGAAAAAAATCCGATGGTGTTACCATAACCGCAATTATAAAAGAAATCAGGACGACCCACTTTCATTTGGACGGCAACATATGAGATGTCAACAATCCAATTTTCATTAATAACCTAGCAATAAGAGATAATTGAAAAATCAAACCAAAAATCCAGATAAATGAAGTCACAAAGTTCAGATAACTAGAGATACGCGCTATAAACTTTACTCTTCAATGAAGATTCAGAGAGAGGCTAAACCGAAGTATCATAAGGTGCTAATAAACCGTAAACAAATGCACCCCAATTAAAAAACGGCGCACTGATAAGAAATGGTGAAAAAGTCAGACGCTTATTTTTAAAGCCCTGGCACTCTAAATTATAAAGCTGAAGCCATATAGGCAAATGATAAATGGCTATCCCAAAACGGAAAGTTTTATTTTCGTAAAAAAGTTTCCTATACTTGCGCTGATTGAAAACAAATATTTTCAGGATCACCACCCTATATCTTTATCATCCACTGATAAGGCTATATCAAAAAATACAAAAATAATCCTTGAGGGAGAAAACACATTATAAAATGTGATAAAAATGCAATTAGAGATGCAATAACTTGCTAACGTAATTTAACGTAAGTGCTCTAAAAACGGTGCTACACTGGTGTTAATTCTATCTTTTTTAAATTTACGACACGTTTTTACTATTTTTCCTATCTTTAGAAGTTATACCTATAGCTTATAACTATGAATAACAAATACCCTTAATTCTTTATTTCAATGCTTTTTAGCGCATGTAAAAAACGCCTTTATCTTGTTCCAATTTATGAAATATCGTATTTACATCAAGATTATCTTGGATATCCTTCAATACATCATGAATTGAATCAAAAAAAATCGTTAATTCTTTGTAAGGATTAGGAATTTTTGTTATTTGATAATGTCTTTTGCAAATTATTCAATTCAGTTTATTTTATTGTATCATCAAACTGATGTTGAGATTTATTGGCCGTCAAACGTATATATGCCTTGGCCTTTATTATTATACATTAGGCCAATTTTTTAATTCAACTACAATAATAAAAACAAATAAGATAATTAAAAACTTTGCCCTATTAATCCCACATCCTACACATTGTTTAGACTCGACTTTCTCACTTAAAATGATTCATGCTAAAATTATGATTTCGTCTTTGTGATTTCATATATTACTTTTTAGAAACAGGCTTTTTCCTGTTTTTAAAAAAGAAGAATTTCTTTTGGCATTTGACTTGCAAATTTTACTGATAACAATTGAAATTGTTGAAACCAACTTCAATTTCATAGCATGAACACTCACTATATAAATGATATTTTAAATATAATTATATCTTATTTGTACATTTCTTTTCTAAATGAAACGTAACAAAACATCGATTGTCTCAAGCTAATATTGTTATGCCATTTTCACTCTTATGCAACATATTTAATAAATCAAGCCAACTCAAAATTACATATTTATTTAACAAAAGCTAAGAGACTTGAAAATTCTTCTCTTAAAGCAACCTCATCTGACACATCAGGCTTTCCAACCCTAGCATGGGCATTACAAGCACGCTCTAAGGCTTTTCCTGATAAAAACGGAGTAGCATGAGCAATAACAAGCATTTCTTCCAAATTACCATTACAATGAAGAACAATATCACAACCTGCTGCAAAAATTTTATGTGTTAAATCTGAAAGATCGTTCGAACATATACTCTCTGAAAGACCTTTCATTGACACATCATCTGTCATTAAAAGACCATCAAAACCAATCTTTTTACGAATAATATCCTCTACAACTTTCTTAGACAATGTTGCAGGTACTTTATCGTCAATTGCCTCATAAACAATATGAGCAGTCATTGCAGCTGGAAAATCCGCTAAATTTCTAAAAGGTATAAAATCATATTGTTCTAAAATATCAAAGGTTGCATCTACGCGTGCCATCTTTAAGTGCGTATCGCACAATGCCCGACCATGTCCGGGAATATGTTTCATTACTGGTAAAACACCACCATCTAAAAGCCCCCTAGCAGCTGCACGCCCTAAAGCAGTAACCGTTTCTGGTTCTTGAGCATAAGCGCGCGTTCCAATAACGTCATGAGCCCCTACCACCGGTACATCTAACAACGGAAGACAATTTGCATTAATGCCAAGCTTCATCAAATCAAAAGCATGAAGCCGTGACATAATCCAAGCAGCACGAAGACCTGCTTCCTGATTTTTTTTATAAATAGCTCCTAAAGTTGCAGCCATTGGATAATTAGGTGCTAAAGGTGGGCGCAAGCGTTGCACCCTTCCCCCTTCCTGATCAATGAAAATAAAAATATCATCACGTTCACTAACTTCACATAAAGATGCAGTAAGTGCTTTGATATCGTCTGCGGTACTAATATTACGCGCAAATAAAATAAAAGCCCAAGGCTTATGCTCAGTAATAAATGCCTTTTCATCATTTGTTAGAACCGGACCTGAAATACCGGTAATCATGGCTTTTATTTCTAACATTATTATAAAACCTTAATATTTATTTGATAATGATTTATCAATATATTTTGAGTGAATTGAAATGCTTTCAAACCCATACTAATTTTAAAGACAAATATTATGTACAATCATCTTATTATTTTAGCACGAGATAATCATGTTAATAAAAGATAGAGATTTTACCCAGTATGATCTTATAATTTGAAAAAATTCCGACAAAATAACTGTGTTTACTTTACAAGCACTAATTTTTCATTGGGTTGGTAAATAGCCTAAATACTAACGATAAACCTCATTTATATAAATCGCATCGATGTAAAAAATAATATAATGGATAAACGCCAATGCATAGTGAAGTTTTCTAGATGCATCAGCCTTTTTAATCAATATATTGCTTTTATAATAGAGCTCTCACTGATACATAAAATTGTTATTTTACATCAAAAAAAGATTTAAAAAGAAATAAAAGAATTTTGGTCAATCAATCATATATATGATAAAATTTGGTTATGAATTATCGGCATATTTATCATGCTGGCAATTTTGCTGATGTTTTTAAACACATTATTGTCACACGCATCGTAGAGTACCTCAAACGTAAAGAAAAAGCTTTTCGCGTTATAGATACGCATGCAGGAATTGGACTTTATAATCTCTCTTCCCTAGAAGCACATAAAACAGGAGAATGGCGTGATGGCGTGGGAAGGCTTTTGTCAACACCCATTCCGGAAGATGTGAAAACACTCTTACATCCATGGTGTAATGTCATTAATACAATAAATAAAGGAAATAAAGAGCTTATATTCTATCCTGGATCACCTATTTTTATCCGTCAACTATTGCGTAAGCAAGACCGGCTCACTGCTATTGAATTACATAAGGAAGATTACCAAACCTTAGTAAACAACTTTGCCGGCGATTATCAAACAAAAATTTTGCATTTAAATGGTTGGCTCTCTTTAAATTCTCACTTACCACCAAAAGAAAAACGTGGGTTTATTCTTGTTGATCCACCTTTTGAAAAACCTGATGAATTTTCTCGTCTCATTGATGGGGTGGTGAAAGCATATCGACGTTTTTCTGGAGGCACTTACGCTTTATGGTATCCTGTTAAATATAATGAAGAAATCGAGAATTTTCTTCATGCTCTACATAAAACGGGAATTCCAAAAATTCTCCAGCTTGAAATGCGTATTCGAAAAAAAATAACACCAACTACAATGAATGGGAGTGGTATGATTCTTATCAATCCTCCTTATCTTCTTGAAGAAGAAATGCAAAAACTTACTCCTTTCCTTATTAACCGTCTTGGACAGGATAAGAGTGCGCAAATTACCTATAAATGGCTCCATAAAGAATAGTTATAATATGAAGGCATTCCACTTTAATAAAGCACTCTTCACAACGAAGATAAAGCTATCAAGCTGATTAGCAAGAGAACTTACTCCATTACAGATTACTCAACTTTTGAAGATTGATTATAAAACAGAAATGAATATGACGGCTAACAATATAAATTTGATTTTCTTTTTCCAAAACCATTCTAAAAATCTCTGGTAATCAGGCTATAATCAAACTCACTCTTTCAATTAATTTATAGGTAGGATAGACCAGCTCATAAATTGCCTTATGGAATTAACTTGATGATCTTTGGTCTAAAATGATAATTAAAAATCATAGAATTTATACTATAATGCGTCTATTTATTGGGAGATAAAACTTCAAACAAACGAATAATAATATTTGACAGAAAACAACATTTCACGTGGCAAACGCAAAATCTTGTTGGAAAAATTGAATGACCCTGAAAAACGATACATCCTGTCTTCCAAATAAAGAAAAAAAACTATCTTTTCTGTCTAATATCATATGGGACAATGCTCACCAAAGAAATGATAACCATCAACTCAAAGGAGCTGCACTTATACAAGAATTTGTTAAACACCTTCCTCACAAACCAGGGGTTTATCGAATGTTTAATGAAAATGGTGACGTTCTCTATGTTGGTAAAGCACGGAATTTAAAAAAACGCGTTTCAAGCTATACCCGTGAACAAGGGCATAATAACCGTATTATTCGTATGATTAGTGCAACATATCATATGGAATTTGTTGTTACCCATACAGAGACAGAAGCATTACTTTTAGAAGCTAATCTCATCAAAAGATTACACCCGCGTTTTAATGTACTACTGCGCGATGACAAAAGCTTCCCCTATATCATTATTACTGATGATCACCGAGCACCTGCACTTTACAAACATCGCGGCGCTCGAACACGAAAAGCCCATTATTTCGGTCCTTTTGCCTCTTCCGGTGCTGTTGCACAAACAATCAACGTCTTACAACGCGCTTTTTTATTAAGAACTTGTGCTGATTCAGTTTTTAACAATCGCACACGACCTTGTTTGCTTTATCAAATCAAGCGATGTTCAGCCCCTTGTACACATGAAATCAATGATAGCGATTATATAAAACTGGTTCAAAAAGCAAAAGCTTTCCTTTCTGGGAAAAGCCAATCGGTAAAAAAAGATATGGCTCAAGCTATGCATAAAGCCTCAGAAAATCTTGATTTTGAACAAGCTATTGCTTATCGCGACCGTTTATCAGCCCTTTCTCATATACAAAGCCATCAAGGCATTAATCCTCAAACGGTAAAAGAAGCGGATGTATTTGCAATTGCACAACAAGGAGGAATGACCTGTATTCAAGTGTTTTTTTTCCGCATGGGGCAAAATTGGGGAAATCGAGCTTATTTTCCAAAAGCAGATTCATCTTTCTCTAATGCTGAGATTTTAACGAGTTTTATCACCCAATTTTATGATGATAAACCAATTCCAAAACTCATTCTTTTATCGGAAAAAATTGAAGAAGAAGCACTTCTTACGGAAGCATTAAATCTAAAAGCAAATCACAAAATATTTCTATCCTTACCGCAAAAAGGTGAACGCAAATCTCTTGTTAATCACGCTTATACCAATGCTTATGAAGCTCTGGGACGTAAACTTGCTGAAACAGCAACACATATAAAACTCCTTCAAGGTGTTGCTGAAACATTTCAACTACCCCATACCCCACGCCGCATAGAAATCTATGACAATTCACATATCATGGGTACCAATGCGGTAGGTGCAATGGTTGTTTTTGATCAAACAGGATTTATTAAAAATCAATATCGCAAATTCAACATTCGTTCGACTGATATTACACCTGGTGATGATCTTAGTATGATGAAAGAAGTTATTGAACGAAGATTTTCACGTCTTATTAAAGAACATGGCTTGCCTAATAGGAACAAAGATACAAAAAATGATAGTGATAATTCTTTTCCCATTTGGCCTGATCTTATCCTAATTGATGGTGGTGAAGGACAAATAAATGTCGTTCGTACATTATTATCTCAATTGGGATTAGATGATTTTGTCACAGCAATTGGTATAGCTAAAGGTGCTGACCGTAATACCGGTCGTGAACGATTTTTTATAAAAGGGAAACTACCTTTCACACTCCCCTCACACGATCCTATTCTTTACTTTTTGCAACGTTTACGTGATGAAGCACACCGGTTTGCACTCGAAACCCATAGAATAAAACGAAAAAAAGAAACATTCAAAAATCTACTTGATGAAATCGAAAATATAGGCCCTACAAGAAAATATACTTTGCTTAACCATTTTGGAAGCACCAAAGCCATCGCCAATGCTTCTGTTGAAGATTTAAACAAAGTAGCAGGTATTTCTACCGCAATGGCACAAAAAATTCATAACCATTTTAATGAAAAATAAGGACTTGCTTCATATTCATTGCCTTGTTACGTTTATAAAACATGCTGTACTTCACAAAGGATTGAAAACGGCTCAATGGAAAATCATACTTTCTCTTTTCCAAATATTCTGACTTACGCACGAATTGTCGCAGTTCCATTAGTTGTTGCGTGTTTTTTTTTAGAAGGACGGCTACAATCAAGCGATATTGGACGCTGGATCGCTGTTTTTATTTTTGTGATTGCATCTATTACAGATTTTTTGGATGGCTATCTTGCCCGTATTTGGAAACAAACATCCAACATTGGTCGTATGTTAGATCCAATTGCAGATAAACTGCTTGTTTCATCCTGTTTGCTGTTGCTTGCAGCAGATAGCACTATTGCTGGGTGGACACTTTGGGCAGCCATTATCATTCTTTGTAGGGAAATTCTTGTATCAGGATTACGTGAATATTTGGTTGAATTAAAAGTTAGTGTTCCCGTCTCTTGTCTTGCAAAATGGAAAACTTCTGTACAAATGGTAGCCATTATCTTTCTCTTAGCAGGCCCAGCTGGTAATAAAATTTTTCCTTATACAATGGAATTTGGCATAACTATGCTATGGATTGCAGCTCTTCTCACATTGTGGACAGGATGGGATTATTTTCGTGCAGGCTTAAAACACGTTATTACATAAAAGATAAATGATAAAATTGTAGCTTAATTAGCGGTTAGAAAAATATCCGATACTATTGTACTGAAATGTAATGTTTTTTAATATCAATGGTAAAATTCGGAAAATATGCAAATAATAAAGCCATCGATTACAATTATGCATTTTTGAGCTTTTGTCGTGATAAAATACTCCATTGCATATATTGGAAATGGAGTATTATCTTAAAACAATCGAAAAATTTATATGATATTTATGTTATGAATTTTTGAATAGAGATTTATCACTTAGCAAGAAAAAATCCTGAACACTATTTCAGGATTTTCTAATTTTCGCACATGCTTTCATTAACCAACGATTTCAATATCGGAAAACCAATAAGCTATTTCTGTTTTTGCAGATTCAGCACTATCTGAACCATGAACAGAATTTTCACCAATCGACAAGGCGTATACTTTACGAATTGTCCCTTCCTGTGCATCAGCAGGATTCGTAGCCCCCATAACTTCACGGTTTTTCGCGATTGCATCTTCTCCTTCCAAAACCTGAACAACAGTTGGACCAGAAGACATAAATTGTACTAACTCTCCAAAGAAAGGGCGTTCTTTATGAACCGCATAAAACCCTTCAGCTTCATGTTGACTCATCCACACACGTTTAGATGCAATAACACGTAAACCTGCATCTTCAAGCATTTTAGTAATTGCTCCTGTCAAATTACGACGCGTTGCATCGGGTTTAATCATCGAAAAAGTACGTTCTACAGCCATTTGATTACCTTTAATTTCATAAAAAATTATCTTGTTATTCTATAAGAAGCCTTTTGCCAAGTAACCGTTAGTGAATTTATATCAATTTTAAAATTGCATATTTTTACAAAGCTTACCTCTATAAAATAGAAATGCTATCGGTCAATGACTTCACACTTACAAAATCATCTTCTATTTTCTACAGGTCAAATCTAATCGTGTTGATTAAAAATCCATACAAAAAGGAAGATTCTCATTTCATTTAATATCTAATGATATTGCAATACGGATGGCCAGATATTTTTGATTGATCACCGCTCCAACATCGCTTTCCCATCCCATTGCTTCAAAAACTGAATCTACCATCATAACTAATTGGAAATTAATCTTTTTCACGCTATCACAGGCGACCTCCCTACCATAAAGTGGTAATATCATCATGTCTTAAAATAGTGAATTGAACAAGTTATCTAAGAAGTACAAACAACTAAACAATCTTTGCTTGAAATTGTTCTAGCCACGACAAAAAATATGCTAATCTTTTCCTTAAAATAAAAATAGAAATTAATCCTATATGTATTATTGCTATTCATACATTGTTAATAGAAGTTCTTAACTTCTCCAAGAGAACAAAGTTGCTTTTGTAAGAACAACCAACAAAACGGCACCGTTAAAAACATTCCAATCTTGTATCATCACACACATAAATAGCCAGAACCAAAGCATCAATAAGCATTTTCAATAAACGAACTGCTTATTTCAATGAAGAATGAGCTTTTACCTATTTTCATAACCTATTTCTTGAAAAAATTATAAAATATGCACAAACATAAAAAAATAAAAGAATTCCAAATGCACTAAATTTACATTGCTTTATCAACACGAAATACAAATAGACATAAGAATTAAAGACACTGCTATTTTATTTCTATTTTCTTTTATAAAAGAGATACTTCTTTACATCCTCAATTATCTTGATCAATTAATTAGGTCAAATCACTCATATGTTTCAAAAGCAGGCAAAACAAAGACTCCTTTTTCATTCCATAAGATTTTATTTGACTTAAGAATACTCCGTTTGTTCTAAAATATGCCTCTAAGATCAAGGATTAAATAGGAGGACAAAATACAAAAACACAACACACAATAATACATTAAAGCTTATAAAGTACACTCTTTCGAAAATAGGTCTCACATTGAAGCATTTATTTGCAATAAACAGATACATATCTAAAGTTGATCAGAGAACAAATAATCGCATACTTAAAAACTGTAGCGTATACCCAAAATCCCCTGAAGTGACTGCGTCATTTTATGACCTTTAAGATATTGAGCCTCTGTATAAAATGTTAAGTTTTTGCTGACAAAACTATTCAAACCTATTGCCAATTTACCTGCATTGTCAGACAAGTCAGTGATAAATTTATGCCGTTTATTAATCATTGTATGATTATTATCTATATACTCACGCAACCAAGCGGCCGTCACATAACCTATTAAAGAAGAAACATTTGTATTAAAGTTAAATGCATGCCTAATAGACAGTCCAACCTCACTACGTAATGAAGTAGATGAACTTATATCACCTATCATACCATTGGAAAGCTGTATTTCTTTATCTTTAACCTGTAACCACGTGAATTGGCTATAAGGTCGCACCCAAGTGCTTTGCCCTGTTTGAAAACGATAACCTCCTTCCAAGGATGTACCTATCGCCCATTGATTATAATCTCCTTGGATAGCCAAACCACTTGTAGAAACTGCTTTAAGATGATTTTGGTAACGATTATATTTCACAATACTATCCAAATACCAACCATATTCATTTAAATAGGTCGCATAAGTTCCAAAGCTATAAGTATTCATACCACTGACACCACGACGAGCATGATTAATACGTGCTTGATCATAACTGCCAAAACCACCAATATAGAGCTTTCCATATAGTAACTGTGTTACCCAATCAGTACCCAACATTATCCCTGCTTGATCCAACTTAAAGTGTGTATGACCTGTAGCAATTTGTTCTTTGTTCTTGATCGTATATGTCCAGAGAGCCGTATTCTCCCTATTTTTCTCTAAAACACCCCTTCCAGCACGCAAACTTTGTAACTCATTGTTAAAAACAAGTTCAGGAGCAACCGCTAGAGATAGTACTGCATCAGTTGAAGGAGTGGTTAAAAAATCAGAAGCTTGCGGTTCCTCTAAATCAAACTCCAAAGAGTTCGGCTGATACTGACTCAAATGCCGAGGAAAACGTTTTCGAGATTTAAGCTGAGTGTTCTGATCTTCTAAGGATGGAGCAGTTGACGGATCAGTAACCTGCGAGCTTTCTGAATTAAGCACTGGAATATCAAGCTCATGCTGACTCACATGCCGAGGAGCACGTCTTCGAGGTTTAGGTTCAGTGGTTTGATCTTGTAAAGACGGAGTAGTTAATACATCAGAAACCTGCGGACTTTCTGAACTAAGTACTGAAATATCAGGCTCATGCTGTCTCACATGCCGAGGAGGACGTCTTCGAGATTTAGGTTCAGCAACCCGATCTTCCAGAAATAGAGAAGTTAATACATCAGAAACCTGCGAACTTTCTGAACTGAGCACTGAAGTATCGAAATCATGCTGCCCCGCATACCGACGAGATCGGATCCGATGTGTTTTAGGAATGTTTGCCCCCAAATACCAAATTTTTTCATTTTTTCCATTTTTCACGCTTTCTCTAGAATACAAACCATACATATAGGTTCCACCATCAAAAGCATTAGTATTTTGACCAGATCGATTTACTAAAGTAAACTTAGCTTTTCTACTTTTATCGGTAATTAAATTGAGTCCGGTAACTACATGATTCTTTTGTAAGAAAAAATTTGCAATTTCAGTACCTGAATCAGTAACGCTTATTTTATGATTACCCGTACCATTATCAATTAAAAGGTAATCGCTACGGCCTCCCATATTACTCAAATTAAACTGGAAATGCAAACTACCTGAAAGACTCTTAACATAAAGATGTAAATGATGATGGTTATACCCAACAGAAGAAACACTAACAGTTCCATTCCCACTTAAATTTTCAATATTAATTTGAGAGTTACTTTCATCGCTCCACGGACCAACAGAAAACAATGATATACTTGGCTGCCCAGTCACAATAATATCTTCTCTTGTAATATGGCTTGTAGGATCACCAGCATAAAGATGAAGATGCCCAGAATTATTAACTATTGTTTTTCCTGTTAATGTTGCGCCAACATATACCCATGAATTGGCAGAATCACTAATTGTTAGATTGTCTACAACCCCACCCCTATATACTATTTGAACAGCATCATCTTTTAGAGTAACATTTTTAGCCTCACCCCCTGCCAAAATGCGCTGCCTACCATTTTCAGAAACTTCAGTATTTGATGTAGTACCACCTTTTTTTGTTTGCACTACTTTATAAACATTTTGCTCTCCCCCTTTCATAATTTTTGTATACCAAGATTCTCCACCATCATATACATTCTGTTGCCCAAAAACTCCATCTTTCCCAGAAATTATAGCATGATAAGCACTACTCTTCTTACTCTGAAAATCACTACTTCCTAAAACAAATTGCTTACCACCTTCGACTTTAGTATTCATTGCAGTTGCTCCACCCATAACTACCTGTTTTCCACCTTCGGTAACAGTAGCATTCACTGAGCTTCCGTACTCAACAATTTTGATTTCACCTCTTTCAATTTTAGTATTCTGACTGATACCCCAAATAGTGCGTACGTTTCTCTGTGTCCCTCCTTTATCAATCACTAAATTTTTCAACAGCTCATTCACATTTTCAGTGATTTTTTCACGTGCATTTATATTTTGTATGAGAAGACTACTCATTAATAATATCGAAACATTTAGTCTGTATTTGTGCTGCACAATCTACATTCCATTATCAATAATTAAATAAACACTCCTCCTTCTTAACAGACTGCTCCTGTTTATATCATAATGTGTTTTATTTATGTCGT
Source organism: Bartonella sp. WD12.1 (assembly GCF_002022415.1). Classification (GTDB taxonomy): domain Bacteria; phylum Pseudomonadota; class Alphaproteobacteria; order Rhizobiales; family Rhizobiaceae; genus Bartonella. The sequence continues at coordinate 407,491 of NZ_MUBG01000001.1, read as the reverse complement.
AATGTGTTTTATATGCAGCGATAATAAATTTTAATCAGAAATTGCTAAAGCGCTTTTTGGCCGATTTCTTTAGCTTGTAAAAGCAAAACTGTGTAGAAAAAATGAAAACAATATTTTCATTTAAAAATACAAAATGAAACAATTGAGAGCTTAAGCCGTTTATGTAGAATGATATACTTCTATCCCCCTGCTGCTTTTAAAAAAAGCTTTTTTATTACATTTAATCTAACGCTAAATTTAATAAATAGCATGATCAGTAGTAACAATACATTTTCCCTCACTCTTATCATGCCCTATTATTATTCTTATACAATTAAATCGTAACAATACTGACTCGACACTAATATGAAATTCTTATAACTATTAAAATCTTATCTTAATATTTTAATTATCTATATAAAAGGAATATCCTATTCATGTCCATAAGCGTAGAAAGACAGCGCGTAAATCAAACAAATTCACCTATTCGAATTTTGTTTGCAAGCCTTGTTGGCACAACAATTGAGTATTTTGACTTTTACATTTTTGCAACTGCTGCAGCTCTTGTATTTCCTTATTTGTTTTTTCCACAGCAAAACAATCAACTTGCTATTTTACAATCTTTCCTTGTTTTCGGTGTTGCTTTTTTTGCCCGTCCTCTCGGATCTATTATTTTTGGACATTTTGGTGACAAAATCGGACGGAAAGCAACACTTGTCGCTGCTCTTCTCACAATGGGTATTTCAACAGTTATTATTGGCATTCTTCCCACTTATGAAACAGTCGGTTGGTGGGCGCCTTTTCTTTTAACTATGTGCCGTCTTGGTCAAGGAATTGGATTGGGAGGAGAATGGGGTGGAGCTATTCTACTTGCAACAGAAAATGCTCCACCAGAAAAACGTGGTTGGTATGCAATGTTTCCTCAATTAGGATCTCCAGCTGGTTTACTTTTATCTATTGCAGTTTATTTTGGGCTGTGGAACAGCCTTGACTCTGACCAACTTTTCACGTGGGGATGGCGTATTCCATTCATTGCTTCAGCTTTTCTCGTCATCTTAGGATTATGGGTGCGTACTTCAATTGGTGAAACACTTGAATTTAAAAAAGCTCTTGATCATGAAGAGCGTGTCAAAGTACCTGTTATCAATGTGTTCTTCAAACATCCGCGGATTGTGCTTCTTGGTACATTTGCCAGCATGACAGCATTTGTCTTATTTTATTTGGTCACTGCCTATTTATTAAGTTACTCAAAAAATCATCTGCAATTACCATTTAATCAAACACTGCAAATAGAGATGATTGGAGCTATTGTTTTTGGCCTTTCTATTGCCCTCACTGGAAAATTCGCTGATCGTATTAAGCGCAGAACTTTGATGATTTGGGTAACAATAAGTACTGGTATTTACTCTTTTGCAATTCCCTACTTCCTACATTCTGGAATTGTAGGCGTTCTTGCAATGTCTATCATTGGCTTAATGCTTCTAGGGATTACATATAGCCCGTTGGGTACCATTCTTGCATCACCATTCCCAACAGCTATTCGATACACTGGTGTATCCTTAACCTTCAACTTAGCTGGTATTGTTGGCGGATCTTTTGCACCTTATATTGCAGAATCTCTGGTACAATATTTTGATGTAACTTACGTTGGCTATTATCTTCTCTTTTCTGCTTTTATTTCACTTATTTGCTTTATTTGCTTTACAGATAAAGAGATATCTTACTAAGATACAATAAAATATAATAAAATTAACGCTGGCGGCAGAAATGCCGCCAATTTTATTTTTAAAGACATTGGTCGAGGCACACTCCACCATAATATCCCAGCAAACAATACACAAAGAAAAAAGAATAAAATATCTGCAATATAATCAACATGAATGATAGAAAATATTTGTGATAGAATATGCGTTGTACCCAACCATGAAACACAAAAAAAAGCCAGCATTACTGACCATAAAGCAAGTAAAATCCGATCAACCACCGCTATTCCATTCCAATATGTGATTACAGGTAATATTTTATCGCTCTCCAAAAGAAAAATAACAATAAAATAATGACTTTCCTTCTAATTTTTTCATAATAAAAGAGTTCTTTATTAATTATCCAGACAATACCAATAAATTAGAATAATAAATGCTATGCATATCAAATTTGCTTTTCCCAACCGCGATTTTCAGTCTGCTTCCAGTAAGTTAAATTATGGTTTTCTGTTCCATATTCCTTCCACTGTGCACGAGCGAGATTTAATTGTTCGTCATTACGACCATCAAATATCACTACAAGTCGTTGATAAATATTAATATCCGGACAAACCGCTCCCTCTACAAGAAAGCGTATTTTTGAATCATTCGGATTCTCATGCCCCGTAGTGAGAAATACAGGCTGAAAATTTGGATATTTATCACATTCAGTTCCATGCCCAATAAATGCCCCCTCAGCGTAAACCCATAAACGAGTATCTATGGCATCGCGCTGTTCTTCACTCATACATTGTATTGTTACTCTGCCAAAACGCGCAACTGCACGTTCTATCAATACTGGTAAAATATCTTCTAGTGTTGATTGTGTTAAATGATAGAATAGAATATCCACCTCTTAATCCTCATCACTCTTTATCGAAAAAGTGTAACACTCTTTTGGAAATATTTCTATATTTCTAAATAGAGAAGGAATGGCTTGGAACACTATAATTCCCTCTTTTTTTATGTGCATTGTCTTTTTTTATGTATTAAATAATAGCAAAGAGAAACAAGAAAAATCGTAATTTTTTTAATAAATGAAAAAATTTATTCTGTGCCATTTTCTTAGCTTTTCTTGATACCATACTTGAAAAAACATAACAAAATGAATTAAAATTATTGAATTATCTCTTGTTGCTTATTAGAAAAAAGAGCACAAAGAGGTTGTCTTTTAATTTTGACCACTATGTCTTCATTTGGCACATTATATAGTATCTTCTTTAAATTAAAACTAAGGATGTTACCCAATTTATGCGCATTATTGAGTTATACATCCTAAAACGTGTTTTTATTCTATTTAGCGCTGTGATGGCCGCAGCAATTGGTATTAGTTTGACAGTGCAAGTCCTTGCACGAATTGATTTTCTTACAACAAGTGGTCAAACATTCCTAACAGTTTTATACTTTTCATCCTTATTAGTTCCTCCTGTTATTTCCCTTATCATCCCATTTGCACTAGTGATTGCAATTACAACTATCCTTTCAACAATGAATCAAGATTCAGAGTTAGCTATTATCAGCGCCTCTGGCTTTTCCAAAAACACTGTTTTAAAACCAATTCTTCTTTTAGCTATTTTTACTGCATGTATATCTTTTTCAATCGCTAATTTTGTTGCTCCTCAAGCACGCCTTAATATGCGACAAATGCTGGCAAGCACTCATTCGGACTTCATTAATCTTTTTATTCGCGAAGGCAGCTTTCAAGCACTAACAAACAATCTTTATATAGAAATTGGTGAACGGTACCCAGATGGAACCATTGGACGTCTTTTCATTGCCGATCAGCGCGATTCTAAAATTGATCTTCTCTATTATGCAAAAAAAGGCGCAATTGTTAGTAATAAAAATGGAAATTTTTTAGTCCTCAATGACGGTGAAATTGAAAGAGTGAATTATCAAAATGATAGTGTTTCGATTGTTAAATTTAACTCCTATACTTTTAGCTTAAGCGAATTCATCCCCAATAATGGAGTACCAACTATTTACCCTAAAGACAGGCCTCTTTCTTACTTATTGCATCCTGATTCATATGATCCCTATTATCAGCGTAACCCGCTTCAATACAAAGCTGAATTTCACCGTCGACTCACAGAGTGGCTCTACCCAATTGTTTTTGCTTTAATTGCAGTAGCTGCAGCAGGAGATGCGCGTTCACATCGACAAGCACGCACATCAGCAATTGTTTTTACAATTACTTCTTCCTTACTGATTTATTGGATAGAATATTTTTTTGCTGAAAAAACAAAGAATGATCTCACTTACGTTCCTCTACTCTATATTACTCCAATAGGAGTAAGCGTATTAATTTTTTTTATGCTACTGACAAACCGTAAAATTAGTATACCCGCAAGATTTAACGATACTATTCAAGCACTTCTTCAGAAAATGACGAACAAATCTAAATATCGAAAATCTCACTATTCTTCGGACAAAACATCATGATTGGATGGACGCTTGGACGATATTTTTTTGTACGTTATATCAAAACAACCTGTTATTTTGTATTGAGTATTTTTATACTTGCCCTTTTAATTGACTTTACGGAAAATTCTGGTCGATTAGCTTCTCTTCCCCATTATACAGCAAAAGGTGCACTTCTCATTTCAGCGTTGCGTGTCCCTTTTATTATGCAGCAACTCTTTCCTTTTATTGCACTATTTTCTGCAATGACCACGCTAATATCACTTAACAAAACATTTGAGCTTGTTGTTGCTCGTTCAATTGGTGTTTCTGCGTGGCAGTTTCTTATACCCGCTTGTCTTGGAGCTTTTCTTTTTGGATTGTTTTCGATTCTTTTTATAAATCCACTTGCCGCATGGGGATCTTCTCAAGCAGAAAAAATGATTGCTGAATGGCGTAGTAATAATGTTCAAACATCTATCAACAAGAATCGTATCCCATGGTTAACGCAACATACAAATCTAGGAATAACAACTATTGGGGCCAGATCAATCACACAGCAAGGTCTCTCTCTTATTGATGCAACCTTTGTGCAATATAATGATAACACAACAGTTAAGAACTGGATCCACGCAAAACAAGCAACATTAACAAATGACGCTTGGCTGTTAACGAATGGAACAATTTATAAAACAGGTTATGTTCCTGAAAAATTTACTGAATTTCGGATAAAAACAAATCTAAAACCTGAGTTTTTAATTGAATATTTAGCCGATCCTGCAACTATTCCATTTTACAAATTACCAAAAAAAATTTCAGCTGCGCGATCATTTGGTTATTCTGCAAATAAGTTCGATATGTATTTGCAATCATTGATTGCATTACCAGCATTACTTGTAGCAATGACTCTTATTGCTGCGACAGTATCGCTAAAATTTACACGCCTCGGACAATCTAAAGCATTAATTCTTGGTGGTGTAATCGCTGGATTCATGCTTTATGTCATTTCCGTACTTGTTCAAGCTTTTGGTAATGCTGGATACATTCCTCCAATTATTGCTGCTTGGACACCAGTTGTTATTGCGTTGTTTTTTGGAGTTTCCTTTTTACTTCATAAAGAAGAGGACGGCTAGGTGAAATTGCTTACAAGTAAGAGGATAATTTTGACAAAACTGAACATATTGGTTTTTAAAAGTGCTATTAGTTTTGTTTTAGGCATAACCTTATCTTATTCTGCAATAGCACAAAATTCTAATCTTTCTCCTCAAAACCACATTCAATCTCTAGCATCCCCCCTTTTACTCTCTGCTGACAAACTCACTTACAACCATGACGCAGATACTGTCTCTGCTGAAGGAAATGTTCAAATTGAATATGATAACAATAAAGTTATTGCCCAGAAAGTCACTTACAATCAAAAAACAGGACGTATTATAGCACAAGGAAATGTTGAAATTGTTCAAAAGGATGGTAATAAAGTCTATTCTGATTATATTGACATGACTCAAGACCTTGGTGAAGGATTTGTAAATTTTTTACGCGTTGAAGCTATTAACAACACACATTTTGTAGCTGAAAATGCTGAACGCAGAGGAAGTCAGCTTACAATCTTCAATAATGCTGTCTATACAGCATGTGAACCTCATTATCACAAATCAGACAATGAAGTTTTTTGGCAAATTAAAGCAAAAAAGATCATATGGAATAACACCACTAAAACAATTCAATTTGAAGACGGTCATTTTGAAGTTTTTGGTGTGCCAATCGCCCGGTTTCCTATTTTTGAACTGCCTGATCCAAATGTAAAACGCGTTAGCGGGTTACTTACTCCTCACCTTTCTTATACTGATCATCTTGGTATTGGTATTAAGAATTCTTATTTCTGGAATCTCTCACCTCATTATGACTTTACACTTTCCCCTACTTTCTACACAAAACAAGGACTTTTAACTGAAGGAGAATGGCGTCAGCGTTTAAAAACAGGAAATTATAACATCCGTTTTGCTCATATATATCAAATTAATCCTCATAAGTTCGATAATGACACAATTGATACGCAAAAAAATAACCGTTATATGGTGGCAACAAAAGGCGATTTCCGTATTAATTCACGCTGGACTTATGGTTGGGATATTTTTGCCCAATCAGATAGGCATTTTAGCCGTACATATAAACTTGAAAACTATAGTAATCCTGTACAACTTTCTCAGCTTTATTTGAACGGCCTTGGAGGAAAAAATTACTTTGATACGCGTTTTTACCATTTCACAGTCCAAGATTTGATACCTACAAATACCATTAACAAACGTCATTCTCAGCAAGCATGGGTTTTACCCCGTATCGATTATTTTTTCACACCAGACAAAGAAGTTTACACTGGGGAACTTACTTTTCATGGCAATATGCAATCAATTTATCGTAATCACTCTGACTTCAACTATACCGATTGGCAAGAACATCCTCCTTATATCTCTCGGCCTTCTGATATACCTGGAAATAGTTTTCGGTTAACAGGTGAAATAGAATGGAAAAAGCGTTTTAATACACAAAACGGATTACTAATAACCCCTATTCTCGCATTACGTACTGATACAATGACAAATATCCGGGAAAATTATCCTGACCATCTCACAAATGACTCGTCGACAAAATTTAACATTGCCTCACCAACTATTCGAGGCATGGCAACAGCAGGTTTAGAGTTACGTTACCCCCTCCTTGTAACTTCTGGCATTTCTACACATGTTTTAGAGCCAACAGCACAACTCTTTATACGCAATAATGAACAATATGCCGGACTGTTACCAAATGAAGATACCCAAAGCTTGGTATTTGATGCAACTACTCTATTTCAACGCGACAAATTCTCTGGTTATGACCGTGTTGAAGGTGGAACAAGAGCAAATATAGGCCTAAGATATTCCGGAAGCTTCAACAATGATTGGTCACTTTATGGTCTTGTTGGACAATCTTTTCATCTCGCAGGAAAAAATTCTTTTGCAGAAAAAAACTTTGTCAATGTAAGTGCTAATTCTGGTCTTGAAACATCGCGTTCAGATTATGTTGCAATGTTTAATGCAAACCATGATAGTGGTTTTGCTTTAGAATCTCGTGGACGTTTTGATAAAAAAACAGGTCAAATCCGCCGTGGTGAAGTAGAAGCATCTCAAAAATGGGAAAATTTTAGAGCATCCTTACAATATGCTTATATCCAAAGCCAACCCAATTATGAATATATACAGGATCGCCAAGAAATTTCTTTTCAAACTGGTATTAAATTTTCTAAATATTGGTCTATATATAATAATGTTAGTTATGACTTAGTATCTAGTACATTTGTAAAACGGGAAATAAATTTAAATTATAAAGATGAATGTTTTGAAATAAAAATCGGCTATAAACAAATAGTTAATCCAGGAAAAAATGCACCTTTGCAGAACTTTAATTTCTCTCTTTCATTACGTACAATCACAGATATTGGGCAAAAGATAAAATTAGATTTATAATGAATGTAGCAATAATGTAGAAATGCTTTAACTTATCATTGTTTTTATGTAGGAAAACATATATTTTATTTGCCAATGAAAATTGATAAACAATGCGAAATTTTACTTATATGAACAGATCTAAAAATAGTTCTTTTGTTTTATTTTACACTTCTATTTTGGCCTTTTGCATCGCTGTTTTGGGTGTAAGTAGCTTTATGGGCGCATTTTTTATATCATCAGTATTTGCGCAAACAACAGTTGCTATCACAGTCAATGGTAATCCTATTACAAATTACGATATTCAAAGACGCATCGCTTTTCTCAAATTACAACAAAAACAAGGCGATCTTTCTGCACAAGCCAGAAATGAACTCATTGATGAGATGCTTAAAAAAATTGAAATACAACGTCTTAATATTGATGTTAGTGATAATGAGATTAATAGCGCTTTTGCAAATTTTGCAGAACAAAATAATATGACCGTTGATCAGCTTCGTGAAATGTTGAATCAAACTGAGGTTACAGAAGAGCACTTTAAAGCATATATTAGTGGACAAATGGGATGGGGGCGTCTTGTTAATGCGCGTTATCAATCTGAAGATGGGTACCTTAGTGAACAAGAAGCCGCACATAGAATATTAAAAAATGGTGGTATAAAACCTTCAACAAATGAATATACACTACAGCAAATTATTTTTGTTATTCCTGCCCACCGTCGTGCAGAACTTCTCACAAAACGTACACAAGAAATAAATAATTTCCGTGCACATTTCCGAGGATGCGATAACACTAAAAAACAAACACGAGGCATTTTAGATGTTACTGTTCGTAATTTAGGTAAATTTTTGGAACCTCAACTCCCTACAGATTGGGAACAAGCTATCCGTGCAACACCTGCTGGAAAAATGACCCAACCACACGAAACTCCATATGGTATTGAAGCACTTGCTGTCTGCCAAATAAAAAAAGTTTCTGACGATCGTGTTGCCCAACTTATGTTTTCTATTCAAGACAGTCAAAAAAGGACTCCTCAAAAACTTGAAGCTTTAAGTGAGAAATATTTGAAAGAATTGCGACAAAGAGCGCATATTCAAAATCATCATGGCTCCACTAGTCGTTAGTAGCGGTGATCCAGCAGGTATTGGCCCTGAAATAGTTTTAAAAGCGTGGAGTATGCGTAATATACGACATATTCCACCGTTTGTTCTTTTGGCTGATCCTGAAGTTATTCGTTCACGTGCTTCTTTCTTACAACTCAACGTTGATATAGAAACTGTTTTTGTAGATAATCTTGTCAAAAATTTCCAAACGGCCCTTCCTGTAATGCCATTAAAAAATCGGCAAAATGACCAATTAGGAATGCCCTCATCAAACAATATCGCTGGAATAATTGAAGCTATCACACGCGGTGTTCAATTGATTCAAGATGGTTATGCATGCGCACTAATCACGTGCCCTATTGCAAAAAAAAGCCTTTACGATGCTAAATTTAAATTTCCAGGCCATACTGAATTTCTTGCTTATCTTGCCCATAAAGCTTCAAATAAACATTATCACCCGGTTATGATGTTATCTGGACCGCAATTAAAAACAGTACCTATTACTATCCATATTCCACTCAATGAAATTCCCTCACACCTCACGTGTAACTTAATCATTCAAACTGCATTAATCGTTGAAAATGATTTAAAAAAGCGATTTGCGATCACTGCACCCCGTTTAGCTGTAGCCGGTCTTAATCCGCATGCCGGAGAAGATGGTACAATGGGAAAAGAAGATATTGAAATTATCTCTCCTGCTGTTGAATATCTTAAGAAAAAAGGACTTAACATCATAGGTCCTCTACCTTCCGATACAATGTTCCACCAACGTGCAAGACAAATGTATGATGTTGCTCTTTGTATGTATCACGATCAAGCCCTTATTCCCGTTAAAACTTTAGACTTTGATACCACCGTTAATATCACTTTAGGATTACCTTTTATCCGAACATCTCCAGATCATGGAACTGCTTTTGATATTGCCAACAAGGGAATAGCCTCTCCTGAAAGTTTTATTGCTGCTCTTATACTTGCAAATCAACTTGCTAAAAATAATTTTACAACATGCCAATAGATAACCTCCCCCCTCTGCGTGAAGTAATTAATACATACGGACTGCAAGCTAATAAATCTCTTGGTCAAAATTTTCTTTTTGATCTTAATTTAACATCTAAAATCGCCCAACAAGCAGGAAATATAGCGGGAAAATCTGTTATTGAGGTTGGCCCAGGCCCTGGAGGTTTAACACGTGCCCTGCTCGCAAAAGGTGCTATTGTAACAGCAATAGAACGTGATGAACGCTGTCTACAAGCATTATTAGATATAGAAAAGCACTATCCGCAAAAATTAAAGATTATTTGTAATGATGCACTAAAGCAAAATTTTTCAGAAATTTTTGAAACATGTCCAGAGAAACCACATATCATCGCAAATCTTCCATATAATATTGGAACACAGCTCCTATTAAACTGGATTTTAACTGAACCATGGCCTCCTTTTTATAAATCAATGACACTGATGTTCCAACGTGAAGTAGCCAAACGTATTACTGCTACTCCTCATTCCCCTCACTATGGCCGCCTTAGTGTATTAATTGGCTGGCGTGCCATTGCAAAAATTGCTTTTGATGTTCCTCCACAAGCCTTCACACCAATACCTAAAGTTACTTCTTCCGTTGTTCATATCATTCCACGTCCACAACCTCTCTCCTGTTCAACACAAAAATTAAGCCTTGTGACAAAAGCTGCCTTTGGACAAAAGCGAAAAATGCTTCGTCAAAGTCTTAAAACTATTGGAGGCGAAACGCTTTTAGAAAAATCTGGAATTGACGGAACACGTCGAGCTGAAACACTCTCTATTGCTGAATTTGTATCTTTAGCAAATTTGGTCATTTAAAAGTTTAAACTTTTGCTCATAAAAACTTTCTAAATAATAAGTGCCTCAATCAATCCTTTCAGTAATAAGTGTATTAACGAAAGATTCAAGAAAGCTGCAACGCTCACGTTTCACTGTTTCTCCTAGATAAATTGATTTAATAAGCAATAAGGACTGATTTAAATCTTCGTTAATCACAACATAATCGTAAGAACGCCATTGTTGTATCTCTGTTTGTGCATTATGCAACCGCAGATCAATGATACTCTGACTATCTTCTGCTCGACGATGTAAACGGGAAACTAGTTCTTTCATCGATGGAGGGAGGATAAAAACAGATACAGTATCCCCTGGCATTTTTTGTTGAAGCTGTTCGGTCCCTTGATAATCAATATCAAACAACATATCTTGGCCATTTATCAGTGCATTTTCAACATTTTTACGTAAAGTTCCATAATAATTTCCGTGAACTTCAGCCCATTCTATAAACTCATCTTTATCACGCTTATGTTCAAATTCTTCCTTTGAAATAAAGTGATAATGGAGACCATCTACTTCACTGGGACGTCTTTGTCGTGTTGTTACACTTATAGATAATTCTAATTGTTTATCTTTCAGCATTAACCGAGAAAGGGTTGACTTACCAGCGCCTGAAGGTGAAGAGAGAATAAATAGAAAACCACGACGTTTATTTGTTATTTGAGCACTTAATTTACTATCTAGTAATGCCATCATGTCACTCTTTTTTCTTAAAGTTTTTTTCTAAAACTGTACGTTAAAATTTCAGTCATGAATTTTCAGATCTAAAAAGATCTAACGTACTTTCTCTAATGCACGCCATTTACGAACATTTATATTATGTTCATCTAAAGTTTTAGAAAAAATATGCCCACCCGAACCATCAGCTACAAAATAGAGCGCATCACTTTTTGGTGCATGCGCTACTGCTTTTAAAGAATCACGACTTGGATTTGCAATAGCTGTTGGCGGTAATCCATTAATTTTATAGGTATTATATGGAGTTTCCTTCTCAAGATCCGAGCGATAAATCGGGCGACCTAAAGGTTTACCTTTTCCACCAAAAATACCATAGACTACTGTTGGATCAGATTGAAGGCGCATACCTTTAGAAAGACGGTTATAAAATACTGCAGCAATTTGAGGTCTCTCTGAAGCAATTCCCGTTTCCTTTTCAACAATTGATGCCAATATAACAAATTCGTCAATAGTCTTGATTGGTAAATTGGGTGAACGAGATTCCCATATCGCATTAATTAATTTTGTTTGTTCTTCACGCAATCTCTTTATAATCTCTGCACGTGTTGTACCACGAATGAAATGCACAGTATCAGTCATCAAACTCCCTTCCGGAGGCAAAACCTCAGGAAGATCACCAACTAAAACTTCATTAGCAGCTAATCGGTCAAAAACCTGTTGAACCGTTAAACCTTCTGGTACTGTAAATGTATGCTCAATAGACTTTCCCTTCACAAGAATATCCATGATATCTTTCATCGAAGCATGAACTGGAATTAAATATTCACCTGCTTTAAGACGTGTCGTACTCTGATGATAACCAACCCCATAAACAAAGACATCAGACGATCGAATGAGACCACGTTGTTCAAGAAATGACGCAATTTCACGTATACCTGTTCCAGGACGGATCAAAATAATTTCTTCTTGCTCAGCCGTTCCTTTTCCTTCAAATATACTTTTTCCAATATAAAGAGGAATGCTGACAGCCAAAATAATTACTACTATCAACATTAAAAAAAAATTACCGAGAATAACAAATGGATTACGAGAAATAGACGACCTCTTCCGCTTTTTATACGGTAATACACCATTATTATTTAGCAAATGATTCAATAAAGAATCATTTACGTCCTGTGGCGGTATTTCATTTTTCGCATCGGACATGATTTATCAATTTTTGTAACTTTTAAATATTATTCTATCATTTCTCACCCTAAACTTATTATAAAGAAAAAAGCTCAAGAAGCGATAATAATAAATAAAAATGTTTACTATTCTCCAAAGCGTCGCATCACCAAAGATGCATTTGTTCCCCCAAAACCAAATGAATTAGAAAGAATTGTATCAATTTTTCGTTCGCGTGGTTTATGTGGCACAAGATCAATTTGTGTTTCAATCGACGGGTTATCAAGATTGAGGGTAGCTGGTGCTATATTATCTCGTATTGCTAAAATACAAAAAATAGCCTCAGCAGCACCAGCCGCACCAAGCAAATGCCCAATAGATGATTTTGTCGATGACATTGATACCTGCGATGCGTGGTTGCCCAAAACACGTTCAACAGCTGCCAGCTCTATAACATCAGCCATTGTTGATGTACCGTGAGCATTAATATAATCAATATCGCATACATCCACTTGTGCACGCTTAAGAGCAGCTACCATACTACGCTGAGCACCTTCGCCACTTTCGGAAGGAGCTGTGATATGATAAGCATCGCCAGACAAACCGTAACCAATAACCTCAGCATAAATGCGAGCACCTCGCTTTTTTGCATGCTCAAGCTCTTCTAAAACGACAACCGCAGCCCCCTCTCCCATAACAAAACCATCACGATCTGCATCATAAGGGCGTGATGCACGTTCAGGATCATTATTACGACCAGTAGAAAGAGCTTTACAAGCAGCAAAACCAGCAAGAGATATCCGATTAATTGGGGATTCAGCACCACCTGCTGCCATTACGTCCGCATCACCTAGCGCAATCAAACGAGCCGCATCACCAATCGCATGCGCGCCCGTTGAACAAGCTGTTACAACGGAATGATTAGGACCACGTAAACCATATTTAATAGAAACATAACCAGATGCAAGATTAATCAAACGCCCTGGAATAAAAAAAGGAGAAACCCTCCTTGGCCCTTTATCACGAAGTGTATAACCAGCTTCAACAATGCCTTCAATACCACCAACACCAGAACCAATCATCACACCCGTACGAATTTGGTCTTCATCATTTTTGGGATACCACTCAGCATCTGCAAGCGCTTGATCAGCAGCAGCTACTGCATAAGTAATAAATGCATCCACTTTGCGCTGTTCTCTAGGCTCCATATGCAAATCAGCATTATATGTACCGTTTGTTCCATCCCCCAAGGGAATACGTGCAGCAATTTGACACGGTAAATCATCTACATCAAACTCAGTAATACGTCGAACACCACTTTTCCCTTCAAGAAGCCGCTTCCAGCTATATTCGACATTACCAGCTAATGGAGATACTAACCCCAAACCAGTAACAACAACCCGTCTCATATTTTTAACCTTGAATTAACCCTTCACCCCTCAAAGCCATATGTTCAAATTCAAATGGCTTTAAGTAAAGAATAAAGGCAAAAGCATTCTACCACTCTTGCCCTTTACATCAAATTACACAGAAGCTTTATCAATAAATTTTACAGCATCACCAACTGTGAAAATCGTTTCGGCAGCATCATCTGGAATCTCTACACCGAACTCTTCTTCAAAAGCCATAACGAGCTCAACCGTATCAAGGCTATCTGCACCTAGATCATCAATAAAGCTTGCATTCTCTACAACTTTATCTGCGTCAACTCCAAGATGCTCTACGATAATCTTCTTAACGCGCTCTTCTGTATTACTCATATTATCCTCACAATTCTATATTGTTTCCCTATTTGGTTAGCGATATAGGTTTACCTAATCAAGCAATAGATGCATTACTCCAAATTTTAACGATGATTTTTAGAACATTCTGTGGATATCCCTTAAAAATGAACTAATTTTGCATCGTAGATATAAGATTGAGCAACCACCCCGTCAAAGAAATAAACGCATTGCTTTATTTCACTTGTTATTATCTAAAATAATAAAACTTATAAATCAATGTAGAATAAAGTAAATACTCAGATCATTGCCATACCACCATTAACATGGATCGTTTGACCTGTGACATATGCTGCCTCATCACTCGCCAAATAAACAGCTGCAGAAGCTATATCTTCACCTATCCCCATACGCTTCATGGGAATAGCAGCCATAATTGCATCTTTCTGTTTCTCATTAAGTTTATCAGTCATTGCAGATTTAATAAATCCTGGAGCAATGCAATTAACAGTTATATTTCGTGATGCAATTTCCTGTGCCAATGATTTAGAAAAGCCTATTACACCAGCTTTTGCAGCACAATAATTTGTTTGCCCAGGATTACCAACAACACCAACAATAGATGTTATATTAATAATACGCCCATAGCGACGCCGCATCATAGCATGTACTAACTCACGCGTTAGAGTAAAAGTAGCTGTCAAATTGACAGCTAACACATCATCCCACTGCTGGTCTTGCATACGCACAAAAAGACCATCTTGAGTAATGCCAGCATTGTTAACAAGAATGTCGACACCACCCATCTCTTTTTCTACTGTTTCAGCCAATTGTTTAATACTTTCACGCTCAAAAAAATTAGTAGGAAAGACAAAAACATCCCGACCAAGATCTGCAGCAACTTCCTTGAGCTTTTCCTCACGTGTTCCATGAAGCCCAACAATTGCTCCTTGCGCATGAAAAAAACGCGCAATTGCCTCACCAATATCCCCTGATGCTCCCGTTACGAGAGCTCTACGACCTGTTAATTTAAACATTCTTCAAACTTCCTAAAATTAAACACCTAGTACCTGTAATGCACTCTCAATTTCCTCAGCCGTACCAATTGTTAACCCTTTAATGTCTTTATTAATACGTCTGGCTAAACCCGTTAACACCTTTCCAGAACCAACCTCAAAAAGTGTATCAACTCCATTGGATCCAAACCACTCAACCGTTTCGCGCCACCGCACTCGCCCAGTCACTTGTTCAACAAGTAGCATAAAAATACGCTCTGGATCACTCTCTGGTGCAACAGAAATATTTGCAACAACAGGAACAATAGGTGCTACTTTGTCAACAGCTAAAAGCGCATCTTTCATTACATCAGCAGCAGGTTGCATTAAAGCTGAATGAAACGGTGCTGAAACTGGTAAAAGAAGTGCACGCTTAGCGCCTTTTTCTAAAGCAGCTTTCATTGCCACTTCAACTGCTTTTGCTTCACCTGAAATAACAATTTGTCCACCACCATTATCATTAGCGATTTGACATACACCTTTCCCTAAAACAGTGCTGCAAATTTCCTCAACATCTTGTTCATTCAAACCGATAAGTGCTGCCATTAAACCTTCACCAACTGCGACAGCTTTCTGCATAGCATTTCCACGAATTCGTAAAAGCCTGGCTGTATCAGCCAAACTTAACGTACGAACTGAACAAAGCGCTGAATATTCCCCTAAAGAATGCCCTGCAACAAATTTTACTTTTGATTCTATGTCTAACCCCAACTTTTCCATTACACGAACAATTGCTAGCGACATAGCCATCAAAGCTGGTTGCGCATTTGCTGTTAATGCAAGAACATCTGCTGGTCCCTCAAACATAATATGTGATAATTTTTCACCTAAAGCATCATCAACTTCCTCAAAGACCATACGTGCTTCAACAAATTGCTCTGCAAGCACTTTGCCCATACCAACAACTTGGCTTCCCTGGCCTGGAAAAGTAAACGCTGCTACCATTAGTTTAACTCCTCAAACGAGCATTAATATTTTTTATTGCCCCAACACATAAGCATAAATAAAAACAAAGCAACCTATTTAGAACAGATATTTGTCTTAAAATTATATTTTAAGGGTGGAATTTGATATAGAAACTCAGGAAAATATGGTACAATTAATCGAATAACACCCCAACTTGTTAGACTTCCCAAAACTGCACCACCTAAAACATCAAAAGGATAATGTACGCCAGTAAAAATACGCCCCCAACAGATCAAAAATAACAATATTAATGCAAACTTAGAGACAAGTTTGTACTGATAAAAATAAAGGCAAGTAGTGTAGGACGCAATAACTAAAGCATGATGACTAGGAAAAGAAGCTGTTGCTCGATGTTCAATTAGTGATTGTGTTAAACCTGCAACAAACGGACGTGGACGAAAATAAATGAGAGAAATAAGATAACTAAAAAAAAGAGCAGCACAAATGCTAACACAAATACTTAGTGCTACACGCCGTTCCATATATCCGCTGCAAAACCACAGTACAAAAAGATGTATAGGAATAATATAAATTAAAAACTTTGCACAAATAATACCAATCCAAACAAAAACCATCCCTATTTGATGATTGCCAGAAAGTATTTCAAAAAGCGCTACATCAATCTGATTTAAAAAATTCATTCTTATTTATTCCTACAGCACACAGAGATGTTATTTTATATATTTAAAGCAATAGATATATAAAAATATATCAAAACTTAATTAAGTCACATTTTTTGTAATCATCAACTTGCTATTTTTTGAGATAAGCTGTAAACATCAGCTATACATTACCAGCATTTGGCTGGAGGTTGAACGGAGGGCTGGAAAACACCAGTAGGAAACACAATAATTCCGACCTCCCGTATCTCCGCTCTCGGGTGTCTCGAATCATAAATGCGTCCTTTCTTCTTTTTGGGTTTCCTAAAAAGACAAGTCGCAGAGGCTTTGCGCCAAAACTGGTGAAGTTGAACTGAAGAAAGGCAAAATTAATGGCTCTTTATGAACACGTGTTTCTTGCTCGGCAGGGTATCACACCACAGCAAATTGATGAACTTTTAAAAATTTATAAAAATGTTATTGAAGCGCACGGAGGAACAATCGGGCGTATTGAAAATTGGGGTCTTTGCACTCTTGCTTACCGTATCCGCAAAAATCGCAAAGCTCATTACGTATTGCTTAATATTGATGCTCCAGCTACAGCAATTGCTGAAATTGAACGCCAAATGCGCATTAACGAAGACGTTTTGCGTTATATGACAATCCGTGTAGAAAAGCATGAAAAAGAACAGTCTCCTATGCTCTCACGATCTAATCATGAAGACTCCTTTAACAAAGATGAAGATCGCTCTCGTCCTACACGCCACCAACATGAAGACACCACGGAAGGAATGGAATAATGATTGAAACTAATCAAACCCCTGTACGTCGTCCTTTTCATCGTCGTCGTAAAACATGTCCGTTCTCAGGTGCAAATGCTCCAAAGATTGATTATAAAGACATTAAGCTGTTGCAGCGTTATATTTCAGAACGTGGTAAAATCGTTCCTTCACGTATTACAGCCGTCAGCCAGAAAAAGCAGCGCGAATTAGCTAATGCTATCAAACGTGCCCGTTTTCTCGGGTTGCTTCCATATGTTGTTAAATAGGCTGTTACATACACAAAATAGAATCAGAATATTTTTAAACTATTTTTATTGGTATGTTAGAAGTACATTAACTACTCACATACAAGTATATAAACCTATAAAATACCTAAAGTTGGGGCATTGCCCCTAACTGCAAAAGGCAGGACAGCGATAAATGGAACATTTTCATTTTTACAAAATAATGATTGGTATTTTAGCGGGACTGTTTGCTGCTGTTATAGGAATGGCAATTATTAATGTTGCCAATATTGCACCTTATTTTTCTCTTCTTCTTGGCTGTTTTATTTCACTTCCGATTTTTATTGTAGCCTTCGGTTTTGGAACGTTATCCAGCCTTATCGCTTTAACAAGTGTCACTTTTATCTTCAGCATAGCTAACAATATTTATATTGGTTTTGGCTTTATGTTGCTGTTTTTTCTTCCTGCCGTGTATACCTCTTGGCTCTTTGGGCTTGCACAATCAACACAAAAAGAAAATGAACTAATATGGTATCCATTATCATCAGTTATTTTCCTTTCAACCAATTTTATTGCTCTTACATTAACCCTTATTGGAATCTATGTGCAAATGCATCCAATAACTCCTATTGTTGCACAAGAAGTTACTGCAAATATAGTGCAAATTATGCGTCAATCGCAGTCTATAAATGAAGCTGATATTCTTACCTTTAGCGAACTTTTAACAACACATGCAGCCACCTTAACAGCTATTGCGCTTACTGGTTACAGTTTGATTTTTCTCATTGGCAATCTTTATTTTTCAACGATAACAGCACGACATATGAAGTGGTTGACAAGACCTCGTGATGATTGGAGGCAAACTTTTCGTCTTCCACTTTCTGGACTCATTATTTTTATTGTCGCTTGCATAGTATCAATGCTTGAACTCAGTCCTATTCTTAATTTAGGTGCACGCGTTTTTACCACTGCATATACTATTGTGATATTAATCAGTGGCTTAGCGTATCTCCATCATATTACAAAAGAGGTAAGTGGACGGACAATTATATTATCGCTTGTTTATATAGCTGCTTTGACTGTTGTTTTTGCTCCACCTATTGCTTTCATGACCATACTGATGGGCATTTGGGCAACTATTCAATACAACTTCCAATCATACAACAAACTTCATTAATTTATTTATTCGAAAGGAATAAACTATGGATATTATTTTACTTGAACGCATTCCTCATCTTGGTCAAATAGGTGATATTGTTTCAGTTAAAAATGGCTATGCACGTAATTTTTTGTTGCCTCAAGGTAAAGCTTTACGAGCTAATGAAGCTAATAAAAAATATTTTGAAACACAACGTGTACAGCTTGAAGCCTGTAATCTTGAGCGCAAAAATGAAGCTCAAAAAGTAGCTGAAAAACTTGATGGTCAATCGTTTATTGTTGTCCGTTCTGCTGGTGAAACAGGTCAACTTTATGGTTCTGTGTCGACACGTGATATTTCAGAAATTATAACAGAAGAAGGTTTTTCTGTTGGGCGCAATCAGATTGAGCTTAATCACCCAATTAAAACAATCGGTCTTCATACCATCACAATTAGCCTACATCCTGAAGTTCAAATTTCTGTGACAATTAATATTGCACGTTCGACTAATGAAGCACAACGTCAAGCAGAAGGTGAAAATCTCACCTCAATCGAAGCAATATATGGTATTCAAGAACAGCCATTAGCAGAAGAAATTGATGACAATGATGAAAAGAGCGTGAACGAAAAAGCTTAATTGATCTTGTACTTATCTAGTCGACTTTTTGTTCTTATTTCTTTACTATTTAACAGATTGATATTTTTTAATAATATTATATCCCAACTAGAAAAAACTATACCGCGGGAAAAACGATTGTATCCCTACTTTATCTGAAGTTATTCTTATTAGGGAAATTATAGAGAAAAGTAAGCTTATTATCATTGATAATAATTTTGAAACTACACTAAAAATATTTAAAACATAGCTCCATACTTTTTAAACATTCTGGGAGAAAGAAAAATTTCTTTAGAGTGTCCGTTTGTATTTTATGTAACACCTTTTTATAATCTCTGAAAATATTCTTTTTCTCTGATAAAAATGCGTTTTTTCAAATTCAAATAATTTGCATACAAATTGCAATCGTTTTGACCCATATTATATTATATAAAAAACAGTTTCTGATATTTTGCCTGAAATAATTGCAATTATAAACCATAAAATACAAAAAATATAAGTTCCATATTATAAACAATTGATTTGTTGAAAAAAGTATCATTAAAAATTAAAAATACGGTTTTAATTGAAAATGGAAATTTGCAATTTTGCTCTTTTAATGTACAGCATTCAATCCGTTGTCTAAGATGACTAAACTTAAAATCTTAGTGGAAAAAACTTAATGGAAGAAACAAGTATTCTTAATTTCAACCCTTTACATAAAGAAGAGACTTCTTCTTTCCGGCAACTACCACATAATATTGAAGCTGAACAAGCACTTCTTGGTGCTATTCTCATTAATAATGATGCACTTGATCGTGTTTCAGATTTTTTAAAACCAGAGCATTTTTTCGAAATATTGCATCAAAAAATTTTTGATATTTTATCACAAATTATTAAAAAGGGAAAACTCGCAAATCCTGTTACCATTAAACCTTTTATTCCAGCTGAAGAGAAAATTGGCGATATCACTGTATTCAATTATGTTATTCGCTTAGCCAAAGAAGCAGTTACCATCATTAATGCTGAAGATTATGGTCGAGTAATTTATGATCTTTTTATCCGACGATCCTTGATTGATATTGGCAATCAAGTTGTAAATACAGCTTTTGATGCTCCTGTTGAACTTACGCCAACCCAACAAATTGAGATTGTCGAACGTAATTTATTTCAATTGGCAGAAACGGGAAAATATGGTGGTGGATTTGAAAGTTTTAATGACGCTATCCAAAAAGCTATTGATATGGCATCCGCTGCCAAAAAACGGTCTTCACACCTGTCAGGTATAGCCACCCATCTGAAAAAACTTGATGAAAAAATGGGAGGGTTGCAGCCTTCTGATTTGATTATCCTAGCTGGGCGCCCTGGTATGGGTAAAACCTCTCTTGCAACCAACATAGCCTTTAATATTGCCGACGCTTATAATCATGATGCTAAGAATAATTCACCACAAGAAAATGAGGGAGGTATCGTTGGATTTTTTTCACTTGAAATGTCATCAGAACAACTTGCAACGCGTATTATTTCTGAACAAACAGAAATATCTTCCTCTGAAATTCGACGTGGTAATATTTCAGAAGAACAATTTGAAAAAATAGTGAATGCAACGCGTCGCCTCCAAAAAGCTCCACTTTACATCGATCAAACTGGTGGTATATCGCTTGCTCAATTGTCTGCACGTGCACGTCGCCTGAAAAGACAACACGGTTTGGACGTGCTGATTATTGATTATATACAGTTAATGACAAGCAATTCAAAACGTTCATCTGAAAATCGCGTTCAAGAAATTACAGAAATCACTACAGGGCTCAAAGCCTTAGCTAAAGAGCTTAACGTTCCTATTATCGCCCTTTCACAACTTTCACGCCAAGTTGAAAACCGAACTGATAAACGCCCACAATTATCAGATTTACGCGAATCTGGCTCGATTGAGCAAGATGCGGATGTTGTTCTTTTTGTGTATCGTGAAGAATATTATCTCAAAAATGAAGAGCCTAAAGAAGGAACTCCTGAATATGTAAAATGGCAAGCTGAAATGGAAAAAGTTTTCGGAATAGCTGATATTCTTATAGCAAAACAACGACACGGACCAACAGGAACAGCTCACCTTGCTTTTCAGTCAGAATTTACACGCTTTAGTGACCTGGCAGAAAGTGATTATCTTCCAGAGCAACGTAATTAACCACTATGGCACGCAATCGCACTCAATTTATTTGTCAAAATTGTAATACCGTCTACTCACGCTGGGCTGGCAAATGTGATTCTTGTGGAGAATGGAACTCCCTTGTCGAAGAAGGTACGAACAGTGGCATTGGAAGTGGCCCAACGCAAAATATTCGTCAAGGGCGTATCATAACATTGACTTCTCTTTCTGGAGATCTTGAAGATGCTCCACGTATTCATTCTGGTATTTCTGAACTTGATCGTGTGACCGGTGGTGGTTTTGTTCGTGGATCAGCATTACTTGTTGGTGGTGATCCAGGTATTGGCAAATCAACATTGCTTACACAAACGGCAGCCGCATTATCGCGAAAAGGATATAATGTCATTTATGTTTCTGGTGAAGAAGCTGTTGCACAAATTCGTTTACGTGCACAAAGGCTTGGTGCAGATGATACAACAGTAAAACTTGCTGCAGAAACCAATGTTGAAGATATTTTAACAACTTTAAATGCGCATAAAAAACTTGATCTAGTTATTATCGATTCAATTCAAACTCTATGGTCAGATGCAGCCGATTCAGCTCCCGGAAGCGTAACACAAGTACGCATTAGCGCCCAAGCGATCATACGTTTTGCTAAAAAAACAGGGGCAGCTGTTGTTCTTGTTGGGCATGTTACAAAAGATGGGCAAATTGCTGGTCCCCGTGTTGTTGAACACATGGTTGATGGTGTTCTCTATTTTGAAGGCGAGAATAGTCATTGTTATCGAATTCTTAGAACTGTGAAAAATCGCTTTGGACCAACAGATGAAATTGGTGTTTTTGAAATGTCCGACAAAGGTCTAAAAGAAGTTACCAATCCATCCGAACTATTTTTAGGTGAACGTAATGAAAAAGCTCCAGGAGCTGCTGTCTTTGCAGGAATGGAGGGAACACGCCCTATATTAGTGGAAATTCAAGCTCTTGTTGCACCTTCTTCACTTGGTACACCACGGCGTGCTGTTTTAGGATGGGATGGAAATCGTCTTTCAATGATTCTCGCCGTATTAGAAGCTCACTGTGGTGTTCGTTTTGGACAACATGATGTCTACCTTAATGTTGCAGGTGGTTACAAAATATCAGAACCAGCAGCTGATTTAACCGTTGCAGCAGCTTTGGTATCCTCCCTTGTAAACATTCCTCTTCCAACTCATTATGTATATTTTGGTGAAGTTAGCCTTTCAGGAACAATTCGCGCTGTTACTCATTCAGGACAACGTGTCAAAGAAGCTCAAAAACTTGGCTTTCAAGGTGCTGTTCAGCCCGCAATAACAACCGAAATAATAAAATCAACAGCCTTTCAACAAAAAATATTTTCCGATCTTTCTGAATTTGTTGCCACTATTGTTGCAAGTAAAAAATGACTGTCATACAAATAATAATATAGAATCACTTCTATAAAATACAAAAGAACCTTGCTATAAAATAGAAACTGGCATAACAGGAAATGTTCTTACGCACTTTTATACTGATTAAAATAGAACGTAATTTTATATAACCTATATAAGGAGCAAATAAATGAGTGTAACAGTTCTTGATGGCATTGTCATTGCAATCATTCTGTTTTCTTCTTTTCTAGCCATGCTCCGAGGTTTTTCCCGCGAAATTTTATCATTACTTTCTTGGGTAATTTCAGCTGTTATTACACTGTTTTTATTTAAACCTGTATTGCCTTTTGTTGAACAATACCTCTCTAATGAAACCGTCGCATTAATAGCTACATTGGTTACGATTTTCATTATTGCTTTAATTATTATTTCTATCATTACAATGAAAATTTCTGATTTTATCATTGATAGTAGAATCGGCAAACTTGACCGCACTATTGGTTTTATCTTTGGAGCATTTCGCGGTTTATTAATCACAGTTATTGGCATTTTACTTATTAATGCACTTATTAAACCCGAACAACAATCTGATTGGCTAAAAGAGGCAAAAACAAAGCCTATGTTGGATTCATTAAGCCAACAAATTTGGGAATTGTTGCCTAAAGATCCCGATTATGCCCTCGAAAAACTGGAGAAGCTCTTTAACAAAGATGACTTGTCGGCAAGATTTTGAAAATACTAACCAAAACATATCTCTACAGAATGAATTATAGTTTTTATTTGAGAACTTGTCTTAAATAATATGTAGTATGTGTAATATTAATCATTTAACATCATTACTGAAAGTAATATGATGACAAAAATTAATATTCCTTATCAGGAACCTTCATTTGATGATGATACCCTTCATGAAGAATGTGGAGTATTTGGTATCCTTGGACACAAAGATGCAGCAACATTAACAGCTCTTGGACTCCATGCACTACAACACCGTGGACAAGAAGCCGCTGGTATTGTTTCTTATCACAACAAGATGTTTCATCAAGAAAAACATCTAGGCCTTGTTGGAGATCACTACACAAACCCTGCAACACTTGCCCGTTTGCCTGGAGATCGTGCGATTGGACATACTCGTTATTCAACAACGGGAGAAATAGCATTACGCAATGTACAACCTCTATTTGCTGAATTAAAAGCCGGAGGTATTGCTATTGCGCATAATGGTAATTTAACAAATGGTCTTACACTACGTCATGAATTGATTGCCTCTGGTGCTATATGTCAATCAACTTCAGACTCCGAAGTCTTTCTCCACCTTATTGCTCGCTCGCGTCATGAGTCATCATCAGATCGTTTTGTTGATGCCATTCGCCAAGTGGAAGGTGGATATGCTATGTTAGCGCTAACACGTACCAAGCTTATTGCCGCACGTGACCCAACAGGTATTCGGCCACTTGTTCTAGGTGAACTTGATGGTAAACCAATCTTCTGTTCAGAGACCTGTGCACTTGATATCATTGGAGCAAAATACGTTCGTGACGTCAAAAATGGTGAAATCATCATATGTGAAATACAAGACAATGGTGAAATCACTACAAAAACTATTAAACCAGAAATAGAAAAACCAGAAAAACTTTGCCTTTTTGAATATGTCTATTTTGCTCGACCTGATTCAATCGTTGGAGGTCGTAGTGTTTATGCAGTTCGTAAAAATATGGGTATCCAATTGGCTCAAGAAGCACCGTGTGAGGGTGATGTTGTTGTCCCCGTTCCTGACGGGGGAACGCCTGCTGCAATTGGTTATGCACAAAAAATTGGTATTCCCTTTGAACTCGGCATTATTCGCAACCATTATGTTGGTCGCACTTTTATTGAACCAACTCAGCAAATTCGTGCTTTTGGTGTGAAATTAAAACATTCTGCCAACCGTTCCATTATTGAAGGAAAACGTGTCATTTTAGTGGATGATTCTATTGTGCGTGGAACAACATCCACTAAAATCGTACGAATGCTCCGCGATGCAGGAGCAAAAGAAGTTCATATGCGCATTTCCAGCCCAATGATTTTTTATCCTGATTTTTATGGAATCGATACACCTAAGACTGAAGATCTTTTAGCTAATAAATACCCAGACTTAAAATCTATGTGTAATTTCATTGGAGCTGATTCATTAGAATTTCTTTCAACTGATGGCCTTTATCTTGCTATTATAGGGGAAAAACGAAATAATTCTTCCCCTCAATTTACTGATCATTATTTTACTGGCCACTATCCCACACATCTTACCGATCAAAAAAGTATTCCAAAAGTTCATAAACTATCTGTTCTGAAAACAAGAAACTAATAATGAGGAAATCTGATTTTAACCTTTCTGGACGTGTCGCACTGGTCACAGGTGCTTCCAGAGGAATTGGATATCATTTAGCACTAGAACTAGCAGCACGGGGGCCCATATTATAGCCCTTGCACGAACAATTAGTGATTTAACCATGCTTGATACCCAAATTCAGGAGAAAGGTTCCTCCACAACGCTTGTACCACTTGATTTACATAATACACAAGCCATTGATACTCTAAGTACTACAATTTCTGAACGCTGGAAACAACTTGATATTATGGTTATAAATGCAGGAATTCTGGGAACTCTTTCACCAATAGCTCATATTGAAAATACGATATTTGAAGAAGTGTTTCAAGTAAATCTCATCAATCAATGGCGTTTAATGAAAGCAGTTGAACCTTTATTACGCAAATCGGATGCTGGACGTGCTATTTTTCTATCATCAAATGTTGCTCACTGTGTACGCGCTTTCTGGGGGCCTTATGCAGCCTCTAAAGCTGCCTTAGAAATTATCGCTCGTTGCTGGGCAGAAGAACTTAAAGAAACACCAATCAAAGTTAATTGCGTTAACCCAGGTGCAACACGCACTGCAATGCGAGCACAAGCTATGCCTAATGAAAATCCTCAGACCTTACCTTCCCCCCAAGAAGTTGCTGCAAAAATAGTACATTTATCTTCACCTTATTTAAAAGAAACAGGTAAGCTTTTTGACGTTCGTAAAAATCAGTTCATAAACTATCATACACCTCATTGATAACAGTTTATATATCGAACTAAATTTCTATAATTTCACTTTTCTTCTTAAAATTAGATAAAATCTTATGACTCCTGGTCAGGTTGAATATTTACCTTCTTTGCTTCTAAAGCAGCTCGTTTATGATACGCCAAAGCACTACAAGGTAGAAAAATCATATAACCAACAGCCGTTATCAATAAAGTATACCATGTATAAGTTGCAAGAAAACCAACATAAATAACAATAACCAGCATACACGGCACAACAATATCACGTCTTAATTTTTGACCAATTTCTTTTGCATTCCATACCGGTAAGCGACTTACTAAAAGAAAAGCGACAACCACAGTATACAAGCTAAAAAATAAAGCCCAACCTCTATTGGGTATCAAACCAAGAGCCCCTAAATAAATAGGTAATAAAAGCAATAACGCCCCTGCTGGTGCAGGAACACCAACAAAATAACTCCTCTGCCATCTTGGTATATCAGCATTATCTAATGTGACATTAAAACGAGCTAACCGCAAACAACAAGCAACACAATACACAAGCGCTGCAACCCAGCCTACTTGATGAACCTGAGCAAGAATAAAAGAATAAACAACAAGAGCAGGAGCAACACCAAAATTAATAACATCAGCAAGTGAATCCATCTGTGCTCCAAAAGATGAACTGCCATCCATCAAACGGGCAACACGGCCATCAGCTCCATCTAAAACTGCTGCCAAAAGCACCATCAAAATAGCTGACTCATAGTGATGCTCAAAAGCTAAACGGATACCGCTTATTCCCGCGCAAATTGCTAAAATAGTAATAATATTAGGAATAACAAACCGCATCGGCATAGGCGAACGTAACCGATGCGTAATATCGCCACGTTGCTCTTCAGGATCAAATGAAGAAAATAGCGAAAAAAACTTCATGATTCATCCTAATCACGTCTAAAGTCAGTTATCGCAGTAGCATCACCAAAAGAACCTAAAACTGTTTCTCCAGCAATTGCTACCTGACCAACAGTGACCTGTAATTTTACTTCAGCAGGCATATAAACATCAAGGCGAGAACCAAAACGTATCAATCCAAAACGTTGCCCAGTAATAACGGCATCATCTTTTTGAGACCAACAAACAATTCGACGCGCAATCAACCCTGCTATCTGTACAACGCCAATCTTGCCATGTTCACTGTTAATCACCACTCCATTACGTTCGTTAAATTGACTAGCTTTATCAAGCTCAGCATTCACAAACTTACCTGGATGATAAACAATAGACTCTATTGTACCACTCACAGGAATGCGATTTATATGACATGAGAAAATATCCATAAATACAGAAACACAAACCATTTCGTCGCTCCCCAACCCTAATTCTTCAGGGGGAACACATGATTCAATACATGAAATACGGCCATCAGCAGGAGAGATAATCCAATTTGAATTTATAGGCGTTACACGTTCTGGATCACGGAAAAAATATATACACCACATGGTTAAAATAAGACCACACCAAAACAATGGGCTCCATATCCAACCAAGAACGAGTGAAACAACAAAAAATGCTATAATAAAAGGATAGCCTTCTTTATGAATTGGGACAAAACTATTACAGATAGATTGAACAATACGCATATAACTTCCTATTCACAAATGATTGAACAATAAATAAACTCCTGTTTTTCCCCTCTTCTCTTTTGTATATTTAATCGATTACTTCATATAAAACCAGATATGATTTCCATGTAGATCAGTTCTTACGATTAACAACACCTAATTCATCTTCTTCACGTATTTTACGTAATTTTTCTTCAGCCTGTGAAGCCTCAAGCTGCTTATTCCACATAGAAGCATATAAACCTTTCTTGTTCAAAAGGTCGGTGTGACTTCCCTTCTCAATAATACGACCATTTTTTAGTACCAAAATTTCATCAGCATTAATAACAGTAGAAAGGCGATGAGCAATAATCAATGTTGTACGACCACGGCTTATAATATCCAATGCCCGTTGAATTTCTTGTTCTGTTGTTGTATCAAGAGCTGCAGTTGCTTCATCCAAAATAAGAAGTGGAGGCGCTTTTAAAAGTGTCCGCGCAATTGCCACGCGTTGTTTCTCACCACCAGATAATTTAAGACCTCGTTCACCTACCATAGACTGAAAGCCTTCTGGAAGCATTTCAATAAATTTTAATATCTGTGCCATTTCAGCAGCTTTGTGCATTTCCTCATCTGTTGCACTAGGGCGCCCATAACGAATATTATACGCAATCGTATCATTAAATAAAACTGTATCTTGCGGCACCATACCGATCGCTTCACGTAAACTTTTTTGAGTTACATCACGGATATCCTGCCCGTCAATTGTTATCGATCCTGATTCAACATCATAAAATCGAAAAAGCAATCGAGAGATCGTTGATTTACCAGCGCCTGATGGCCCAACAATCGCAACTGTTTTACCTCCAGGAATTTCAAAATCAATATCTTTGAGAATTGAACGATCGCAATCATAGGAAAATTTCACCTGATTAAACCGAATAGTACCATCGCTTACCACCAATGGTTTAACATCTCGCTTATCAACAATTTCCTGTTGAACATCTAAAAGATCAAACATAGCTTCAATATCACTTAAACTCTGCCGAACTTCACGATAAATTGAGCCAATAAAATTCAATGGAATGGAAAGCTGTATTAAAAGCGCATTAATAAAAACGAAATCTCCTAAAGTTTGTGTCATATGCAAAACTTCATAAGCTGACATTAACATCAGGATTGTCATTCCAATACCAAAAATAAGAGCCTGACCAAAATTAAGCCAGCTTAAAGATGTCCAGATTTTTGTTGCAGCTTTTTCATATCCCGCCATAGAAGAATCAAATCGACTTGCTTCTAGAGCTTCATTGCCAAAATATTTGACTGTTTCAAAATTCAAAAGAGAATCAACTGCCCGTGTATTTGCTTCAGTATCAGCCGTATTCATTTCTTGCCGAATATTAATACGCCAATCGCTCGCCTTGATTGTAAACCAAGTATACAAACCAACCATAACAACAACGATAAGAAAATAACCCCACCCATAATTTATCAAAAGTACAAATGCTGTTAAAACAAATTCTAAAATGGTTGGCACCGTATTAAGAATTGAAAATCGAACAAGGGCCTCAATTCCCTTTGTACCACGATCAATCACACGAGAAAGACCACCAGTTCGCCGCTCTAAATGAAAGCGCAAAGACAATCCGTGAATATGAACAAAAGTCTTATACGCTAGTTGACGAATAGCATATTGACCAACAGTTGCAAAAAGAGAATCACGTAACTGGTTTAATCCAGCTTGAATTATACGTGCAAAATTATATGCCAAAACCAGCATAATAGGCACGAACAAAATGGATGAAGGCTTTGCAAATAGCTGAAAAAAGTCTACATCAAGCGCATTTGTAGCATATTTAAAAAAATACGGCACAGATATGAGAATAAGTTTGGACAAAATAAGATAAAATATTGCCCATACCACACGCATCTTCAGATCAGACCTGGCTGATGGCCACATATAGGGCCACAAATTATAAAGGGTGCGTAGAGTTTGGCCTGAATCTACTAAAACGGTTTTTACTTTTTCATTCTGTTTCATAAAGCCTTTAATTTCTTTTATTATTCATAAACATGCAAAAAATAAGTTCTAAACTGTTCTTCATAGATTATTCATACCTTTCCTTCACCTCTAAATAATCTATATACTTATGGAAGTTTAAGGTTAGACTATTTTCGACAAAGGAACAAGAAACAATCCGCTATAAGATTTATCGCCTTTGTCTATATTTTCGTACCATTCTGCTACGAATAAATCTTCTACTTTTGCATGTTTTTTTTTCAATTCTGCTTTAAGCCACGTCTTTGATTTATTAATTGCTTTAAGGCCTTCTTCAAGAATTTCACCATTTTGCACCACAATGGTAGATTTTTTGCCTTCTTCTTTCTTAATTACAGAAAAATCACCATTGGTTTCCAAACGAACAAAAGCTGCCTCATATAAACTACAGCCTTTAATGCGCAACATGGTAATTAGATCACTTATACTAATGCGCAAACGCTTAATTTCATCTATTTGAAATACACCATCTGAAACTAATATAACATTCCCTCCCGCAATAAGCCGGTGAAAAAAACTGAATGCCGTGCAAAAAAATTAAGAAATGTGATCAAGGTTTGCCAAATAAACAAAACAAGCAATAACTGGATACTACTAATACTTGGATTATAAATAACACCCCCAATAATGCCTCCCATTACAAAATTACTCACCAAATCAACTGGCGTCATTTGACTGAGATTACCACGACCTGTTGTTCTTAAAATTAACAAAAAGGCGGCAAGACCCACAACTAATTTAAGCGCGATATATCCATAAAAGTATAAAAATTCCATCAGACTCTCTCCTTTTTATGAGAGCTGCTGAAACACAGGAATTATTGTCGTTTTATTTCCCACGTAGTAATACGCTCGCCAGTCTGCGGATCTTTCTCATCTTTTAATGAGATCCCCCCTACTGCAAGCTCATCACGAATTTTATCCGCAGCTTCCCATTCTTTATTATGGATAAGTCGTAGCCTTTCGGCAATGCGCTGATCAATAAATTTTGAATCAAGGTATATCTTTCTAACAAAAAGTGGGCACTCTATTTCTTGAACCCACTCTTGCCGCAACAACCCAAGTAAATCCATACCGCGTGCAAGAGATCTAGCATTCCCCTCTTTATAAAATTTTCGTAAAATAGTAAATGCATTTGAAGTATTAAGGTCATCACTTAATGTATTAATTAAAGATTCATCTATAGATTCATTACCATCCAAACAATATTTCTCACCGCGAAGCAACTCATACCAACGATATAATTCGCTACTGGATTGTGCTAAACGATGAGCTGTCCAATTTAACGGTTCACGATAATGAGTTTGCAACATTGAAAAACGAATAGACAAACCTGCCCAATTTTGTCTTATTTCATCTGTCAAAGTATCATTAAATTCAGGAAAATCACTTTCTAATAAAGTACGAATAGTAATAAAATTACCAAGGCTTTTAGACATTTTTTGGCCTTCAACCTGCAAAAAACCATTATGCATCCAAAAATTAGCCATTCGCTTAGTCCCAAAAGCTGAACAACTTTGTGCAATTTCATTTTCATGATGAGGAAAAAGCAAATCAATACCACCACCATGGATATCAAAAACATTTGCTTCAGGATCATCACAATTTAAACCACCACCATAAGGAGCCAACAGTTTTGCCATCGACATTGCTGAGCATTCAATATGCCAACCCGGGCGCCCTAAACCAGGGATTCCTGCTGGTGATGGCCAACCTGGTTCCCATTCCTGAGAGGGTTTCCATAAAACAAAATCCATTTTCTCTTTTTTATAAATAGCAATATCTATACGTGAGTCTGCTCTCATTTCATCAAGCGATCGTTTTGCAAATTCACCATAACGGGGATATTCCCCCATACTGCTTATAGAAAATAATATATGATTTCCTGCTATATAAGCATGCCCTCTTTCAAGAAGTCTCTCAATCAAAGATCGTATTTCTTCCAAATGATCGGTTGCGCGTGGTTGGCTAGTTGGTAATAAACAACCAAGCGCTGCTATATCTTTTTGAAATTGGTCATATGTACATTCTGTTAATTGACGAATAGCATCATTTAATGCAAGCTCTGGGTATTTATGGATTGCTCGTGCATTAATCTTATCATCGACATCCGTAATATTACGAGCATATATCACGTGGTCCTCGCCATAAACATGACGTAAAAAACGAAATAAAATATCAAAAACAATTACAGAACGCCCATTACCAATATGAGCATAATCATAAACTGTCGGACCACAAACATAAAGGCGTACCTTAGTAGCATCAATCGGTGTAAAATCTTCTTTTTTACGTGTAAGCGTGTTATAAAACCGCAGATTTCCCATAATTATACTCCGTAGTGATATTACTTGGTGTCGCTCCGGCAAAACTCGTTCATATTATGAGCTAATAACACTGCTTGAAAAAAAATACTGCTATATTGGTTTTTATTTCCAATATCGAGCTATTTGATCCACATAATGCAAAAAATATTAATTAACGATAATTAATAAATACATAATAAATACACCATACGTACATAATATGTACGTAAAATTAAAGCAGATTAAGCTGTTTATTATTTTGATAATGGATAAAAAAACACTTCATTTGGCAAATGATATTGTTTCAAGAATATCTGGCAACAGATAAGTCAATTATTTACTTCATCTGCAACAAAATAAAACTCAAAATTACCGTATTCTGACATTTTGATAAAATCCTGTAACATCCTGCTTTTCAATGGTAACAATCAAATCCACCACATAACATCGTGACGACTTGATAATCGTAGGCATAAAATAATAAATGGAAGATAATATTGTTTGAGTAGATGAACGCATAATCATTATAGTACTTGATTTACAATTCTTTCATAGCACTTCACATTTCCATAAGCCTTACCTAAACCAATGAGGCCTTCATTCGCACAACAAATAAAGCTGTAATTTTCACATCACATTTTACTTACAGAATTCGTTCGTAGGTATCATCATATGTCGATAATTCAATATACAAACAAAAGCTGTTCTCTTTTTTATTATTTCAATAATGAATATTGAATACTGAACACCTATAGTCAATATCACACAGCTTGAACTAAAGAAGAATGAATTCTTAACGCGTAGCAAATTATCACGATGAAACAGGTAAGATAACGCATGCTGACAAACTTCGAATTTACTTTACAAAAACAATAATTGTTCCAAAATGCATCACCTATAAGCTCATTTTATAGTACGACTTGTTTAATAACTAAGGAATAAAAACCTACTTCTATTGAAATATCAAACTGAAGCATGAACTTGAATGAAATTATAAATGGTATACGGTATTAAGCCACAAATTCTTGTAACAACTGCTTTTGGTACACCATATTTATAATATCAACATCCTGCGTAAACATAGTCAGAAAAATAAGCTTTAAAGTTATTTTGCATATATACATGACAAAATTATTATGAGTATCCTTTTTACAATCAAACAATCATTCAATAACACATCAAACTTTTAATCTTATTATGCCAACGCTTCTATAAATTTAATAGGTTCACCTTGCGAAGGTGTAACAATTTCACCTTCCCACATAACCCGTATTCCACGAATAATTGTCCCAACTGGCCAACCTTTAACTTTTTTGCCATCATAGGGTGTCCACCCTGCACGTGAACCTATATGTGCATCGGTTATAATTTCTTCCCGCTTAAGGTCAATGATGGTTAAGTCAGCATCATATCCAACTGCAATGCGTCCTTTACAACTTATACCAAAAACACGACTAGGGCCGTGCGAAGTGAGATCAACAAAGCGTTCAAGAGATATCCTTCCCGTATTAACATGAGTTAGCATAATTGCTGCTGTGGTTTGAACGCCTGTCATACCTGAAGGTGAAAGAGGATAAGACTTTTGCTTTTCTTCAAGCGTATGAGGAGCGTGGTCTGAACCTAAAACATCAATGATACCTTGCTGAACACCGTACCAAAGAGCTTTACTGTGGCGACTTTCACGAATAGGTGGATTCATCTGGATCAATGTGCCAAGCCTTTGATAATCATCAGAAGTCAAAGTCAAATGATGTTGAGTGACTTCAATCGTTGCTAAATCCTTATAATCTTTCAGAAAATCAACTTCTTCCGCTGTAGAAAGATGTAATATATGGACGCGCTTCCTCATTTCGTGCGCAATTTTAATTAAACGTTGCGTACATTTCAAAGCAGCAATTTCATCACGCCAAACCGGATGTGATGACACATCTCCCTTAACGCAAAGCGTTTTACGTTCATTGAGCCGCTCCTCATCTTCACAATGAAAAGCTGCACGACGACGTGTATTTTTCAAAATTAGACGAACACCTTCATCATCATCAACTAAAAGATTACCTGTAGAAGACCCCATAAATACTTTAATTCCGGCAGCTCCAGGAAGTCTTTCTAATTCAGCCAATTCATGCGCATTTTCACGTGTTCCCCCAACCCAAAACGCAAAATCACAATGCATCCGATGAAATCCGCGTTTAACTTTATCAGTCAACATCTCTTCTGTTATTGTTAGTGGATTTGTATTAGGCATTTCAAAAACCGCTGTAACCCCCCCTAAAACTGCAGAACGAGAGCCACTTTCTAGGTCTTCCTTATGTACGTGCCCTGGCTCACGAAAATGGACCTGGCTATCAATGATACCTGGTAAAATATGAAGTCCTGTACAGTCGATCACCTCACTAGCAGATGCACGCGTAAGATCACCAATTTCAGCAATACGGCCATTTGTGATGCCAATATCACGTTTGCCACTTCCATCATGATTAACAAGTGTTGCACCTTTTAAAATTGTATCAAATGTTTTAAACACAGCCATACTCCTTAGACATCATCTCTTTACCGATTATGTAACTCTGGACAGAAAGGCAAGGACCATGATCGAAAAACAAAACACTATTAGCTTAAAAAACCGCAAAATTATTAAAGTTATAGGTGAAGAAGCAACACGTTTCCTACAGGCCCTGATTACAACAGATGTTGAAAAAATCAACTCACAAGAACTCTTCCCTGGTGCTCTTTTATCACCACAAGGAAAAGTTATTGCTGATTTTCTAATCGGTAAAATAGACCAAGGTTATATAATTGATATCGCTGCACCTTTAGCTGATACTTTTCAACAACGTCTTACCCTTTATAAATTACACACAAAAATAGAAATTATACAACAATTACAAGAAATTATAACAGTTTCTTGGAAAGATGAAATAAGTACTTGTGATTTTAATTTAAGTTTTATTGATAAACGATTTCCACAAAAAGAAAAAATTGTACGTATTTATGGAAAAATACCTTTTCTTGCTCCAAAACATAATGATAATTGGAACAGAATGCGTATTCGTTATGCAATTGCAGAAAGTGGGCAAGATTATGAAATAGGTAAAGTCTTTCCTCATGATATTAATTACGATCAAATCGGTGGATTATCATTCAATAAAGGTTGTTACATTGGGCAGGAAGTGGTTTCACGAATGCATCATCGTAAAGCAGTTCGTCGCCGTTTTTTGATAGTAAAAGGCCAACATAATTTAATGCCAGGATCCACCATTCAAGCAGGTACTAAAATACTTGGTGAATTAGGAACATGTGTAGAAAATGAAGCCTTAGCTTTAATGCGTATTGACCATGTTAAAGATGTTATGGACAAACATATTCCGTTTACAATAGAAAATCTTCCTGTAACAATAAGTATCGCTGAAAATATGAACTTCAGCTTTCCTGAAAACACCGTGGAAACTAACTAATGGCTAAAGCTGAATTATCACAAGATGGAACAGCACGTGCTTGGCAAAGAATGCTTTCTGGTCGGCGACTTGATTTACTTAATCCTTCCCCTCTTGACATCGAAATCGAAGATATTGCGCACGGTCTTTCTCGTGTTGCACGCTGGAACGGTCAAACACACGGTGAGCATACCTATTCTGTCGCACAACATTCACTTTTAGTGGAACAAATATTTCAGATACTCTTTCCACAATCCCACAACGACGAATGTCTTTTAGCTCTTCTCCATGATGCATCAGAATATGTTATTGGTGATATGATTTCACCTTTTAAAGCTGTTATAGGAAAACAGTATCAGCTCGTTGAAAAACGCATACAAGATACCATTTGCATACGCTTTTCTTTACCTGTTAACCCAGCTCAAAAGCTATTAAAAAAAATCAAACAAGCTGATCGTATTGCTGCTTTCTACGAAGCTATCACTCTTGCTGGCTTTAGTAGAAAAGAAGCACTGCGTTATTTTGGTTCTCCAAATAATATTTTGCCCGATAAACTTAATTTGCAATCTTATTCCACACAACAAATTGAAAATGCTTTTTTAACCCGCTTTCGTGATATAGATAGTCAAAGATGATTTCATATTTTTTAATCTTACCCATAAAAAATTAATATTATTGATTTTCAATTCTTTGCTACAAATACTTTAATCTATACTAAAAGATTTCACGATCTCATTAATCAATGAAGTATAAACATAATAGTCATGTGAAAAATAGTTCAAATTCAGTGTAAGCAAAACGTACTTAAGAAAATTTCCTTTATCTTACGCTTCATTCAACAGCTAATATATTTTTATAGGTTTTCTTCTTAAACCTAATTTTATTTGGGCTTATAAGTTTCTGAATCAGATGGAAAAGCACGTGATCTAACATCATCTGCATAATTTTTAATTGCCGTATCCATTGCTTGTTCAAAAGCACCATAACGACGTACAAATTTAGGTACCCAAGCCCCATAACCCAACATATCTTCCATAACTAAAATTTGCCCATCACACTGATTTGATGCACCAATACCAATAGTAGGAATAGAAAGATTTTTTGTGATCTTCACTGCTAATGGTTCTACTATCCCCTCTAATACAACAGCAAAAGCACCTGCTTTTTCAACTGCTGTTGCATCAGCCTCAATCTTTAACTGATCATCTTTAGTGCGCCCTTGTACCTTAAAACTACCGAAACGATTTACCGCTTGTGGTGTAAGGCCAACATGCCCCATAACTGGGATACCCCGCTGGCATAAAAAATCAATTGTTTCCGCCATATAAACACCACCTTCAAGCTTGACTGCACCACACCCTGTTTCTGCAATAATTCGTGATGCATTTTCAAAAGCATGCTGGGGACTTTTCTCATAAGAACCAAAAGGCATATCAACAACTACAAGCGCCTTTTGAGAACTACGCACAACCGCTTGTCCGTGTAAAATCATCATATCCACAGTAACAGGCAGTGTTGTATCAAAACCATGCACAACCATACCAACGCTATCACCAACCAAAAGAAAATCACAATATGGATCAGCAATCCGCGCGCTATAAGCCTGATAGGCTGTTAAAGCAATAATTGGCTCTTGTCCCTTTTTTGACCGTATGTCAGAAGAAGAGACACGTTTTATAACTTTATGTGAACCCATTTTAGTTTCCATATGTAAAACACATTAACCAATAAGTCTGACTTTACCAAAATTAAGAGTCAGCAATAAAACCGTAAAATACACAAAAAAGCCTTTTTGTATGTGATTTCAGCATCAAATACGCTTTTATAGAGCTTTTAAAAACCAATTTAATGCTTATAAACCTCTGTATCAGCTGGAAAAGTACGTAATTTAACATCATTTGCATAATTTTTGACTGCTGTATCCACCACTTCCTCAAAAGAACCATACCGACGCACAAATTTAGGCATCCAACTACCATAGCCTAACCAAGTATTATAGCCTAACATATCTTCCATTACCAAAATCTGCCCATCACACTGATTGGACGCACCAACACCGATAGTAGGAATAGAGAGCTTCTCTGTAAGCTTTACTGCTAATGGTTCTACTACCGCCTCCACCATAACAGCAAAAGCTCCTGCCTCTTCAACTGCCAATGCATCAGCTTCAATCTGGAGCCAACTCTTTTTATCGCGCCCTTGTACCTTAAACCCCTCTAAACGAACTGTATGTGGCATAAGACCAATATGACATATAACTGGAATACCGCGTCTATGCAAAAACCTAACCGTTTCAGCCATATGAACACCACCTTCAAGTTTGACTGCACCACAACCTGTTTCTGCAATAATCCGTGAAGCATTTCTAAAAGCCTGCTGTGGACTTTCTTCATAAGAACCAAAAGGCATATCAACAACCACAAGCGCTCTTTGAGAACCACGCATAACGGCTTTTCCGTACAAAATCATCATATCTACATCAACAGGTAATGTTGTATCAAACCCATGTACAATCATAGCAACGCTGTCGCTCACTAAAAGAAAGTCGCAATATGGATCAGCAATTCGAGCACTATAAGCCTGGTAAACCATTAAAGAAACGATTGGTTCTTTACCCTTTTTGGATTGTATTTCAGAAGCAGTAATACGATTGATAGTTTTATATGAAGTCATTGTTGTATTTCCTATTGTAAAATATATTGATCAATAAGCCTGACCTCACCAAAGCGGATGCATAGTAATAAAACCGCAGGTTTATTCAGTTTTCCTCTAAACATGCATAAAGTTTCCATATCTCTTAAATCTATTGACTCAATGATAGCACGCGGTTCTTGTTGCAAAATATCATGGACAATTTTGCACAGTTTACTAACTGATCGTTCGCCTTGGCTATAAAGTCTTACAACAGCCTCACCGCTTTTAGGAATAATTTTTGCAGCTTTGCGATCTTCTAATGTTAAAAGCTGATTGCGCGAAGAGCTGGCCACACCATCTGCATCACGTAAAATAGGTACACCAACAATTTCAACAGGAAAAGCTAAATCCTTAACCATGCGACGAATAATGAGAAGCTGCTGAAAATCTTTTTCCCCAAAAAAAGCCTTATCTGGCTGCACAATATTAAAAAGCTTCGCAACAACACTGGTCACACCACAAAAATGTCCTGGACGTAATTTTCCTATTAAAACACGTGATAATTTTTCTACCCTTACAACTGTCTCATTTCCCAGTGGCCACATCTCTTCTGTAGAAGGTGCAAAAACATATTCAACACCCGCTTTTTTCAACAAAGCACAATCACCTGCAAAATCCCTTGGATACGTATCAAAATCATCATGAGGGCCAAATTGCTTCGGATTAACAAAAATAGAAACTAACACCCGATCACACATTGCTTTTGCCTGTTGCACCAAAGCAAGATGACCACTATGCAATGCTCCCATAGTTGGAACAAAACCAATCGATAATCCTAAACGTTTCTCCTTTGCTATACATTGCTGTACTTCAACAATTTTTTTTAAAATTTGCATATTTAAATTATACCCATTTCATAAAATCAGTAAACTGACTCTTTCATACAAAATCGCCGTTCAAATAAGTTTATTAAATTAACGCGAACCGATGGTTGTTGTATCCTTCTTGGCTCCCAAACATGACGCGTTAAAAAAAAATTTGTCAGAGCAAACCCATTTTTCATATCATTAAAATCAATAGGACGACTGGCTCTTTGTATAAGAAACTGTGGTAAAGGTAAAAGCTTATCTCTCCAAAGGTAGCCTGCTTCTTCGCACACAGCACGTCCTGATTTTGGTGATACATAATGAAGATTTTCCTGACAACCTGTTACAACACAACAAGATAAATCAAGGCCAAATCCAAGTTCTTTAAGAAGACGCATTTCAAAACGTATAAGTAATTCAGCGATAACAAACCATTCACCAAAATTCTGCATAAAAATATGCAACATATCATATAAAATAGGATGAGGATCACGTTCAGGAAGAAGTCGTAAATGAGAAGCCATCAACTGCAAAGTATAAAGTGCTTCTGGTATGAGCATTAATCGTGAAGCATGTAAATCAAGTGCTTCAAGCTTAAATAACCCCAAATGCTCATCCAAACGTGCCCACCATTCAGCTTCAACAAAATTTCCAGGTTGAAGAAGAGCCGCCATATTACGAGAACGCCCTCCTTTTACCATTCCCATATAACGACCATGCTGACGTGTCATAATTTCAAGAATAACGCTCGTTTCACCATGCTGACGAGTGCCAAGGATGATAGCCTGCTCTTTCCATCTCATTTTATTTTAAAAAATCTAATCCCATTTCTTGGTAGCGCTCTGGATTAGTACTCCAATTATCACGCACTTTCACAAAAAGAAAAAGATGAACCTTTTGTTCCATGATTTCCATTAATTCCTTACGCGCTGCTTGACCAATCGCTTTAATTGTATCACCTCCCGCTCCTAAAACAATTTTTTTCTGACTATCACGCTCTACATAGATAACCTGATTAATTTTAACTGATCCATCTGGACGTTCCTCCCAATTTTCTGTTTCAACTGTAGAGGAATAAGGAATTTCTTCATGGAGACGAAGAAAAAGTTTTTCACGCGTAATTTCAGCAGCAAGTTGACGCATAGGCATATCCGAAACTTGATCTTCTGAATAGTACCATGGCCCCTCTTGCATCATTGTACTTAGATAATGAAGTAAATCCTCACAACCCGAACCATTTAAAGCTGAAATCATAAATGTCTGCAAAAACTTCATTCGTTCATTAATTTTAGCAGTTAATGCTAAAAGAGATGTTCTTGCAACTGTATCAATCTTATTAAGAACAAGAATTTTATCCTGTTTAATATTTTCTAGAACATTTAACATTACATCAACTTCATCCGAAAGACCATTTTGAACATCAATTAAAATTAACAGAATATCAGCACCTCTAGCACCACTCCAAGCAGCAGAAACCATAGCGTGCTCTAATTGCTTATGAGGACGAAAAACACCTGGGGTATCAATGAGAACAATTTGAGTATTCTCATAAATGACAATACCACGTACCAAAGTTCGTGTTGTTTGCACCTTATGGGTTACAATTGACACTTTTGTTCCAACCAACTGATTAACTAATGTCGACTTACCAGCATTGGGCACCCCAATGAGCGCAACAAAACCACAGCGTGTTTTGATAACATCATTCATGATCACTTTTCTCTATTGATTGCCATACACCTTCACGTCGTAAAATTTTTTCAGCAGCTATTCTTTCAGCATGTCGTTTAGAACTGCCTTGCCCAATTTCAGGTGCAAAACCAAAAACTTTTACTTCAACCATAAAAATGGGATCATGATCTGGTCCATAGCGCTTTACAACCCGATATTGCGGCTGTGCACCATCTTGTGTATGAGCCCATTCTTGCAACTCTGTTTTGGCATCACGCCTACCAGCATCCATCTTCCTTGCACGATCTTGCCAATATTTTCGAATGAAAGACCGTACACACTCTAACTCCCCATCAAGGTACATTACAGCAATTAATGCTTCAATGACATCAGCATACATATTAGCTACCCGGCGATTCTCTAAGTTTTTCATTTCAAAACCAACATGAATCATATCAGGCAAACCCATTTCTAATGCAATATCAGCACACGTTTGCGTATTTACTAAGCCATTTAAACGTACCGACAATTCACCTTCACTAGCGTGTGGAAAAAATTGATACAACATTTCTGCAACCAAAAGCCCAAGAACGCGATCACCTAGAAATTCCAATCGCTCATAATTGCCTTCCGCTAACCCTTGAACACTAGAATGTGTTAATGCTCTTTTTAATCTATCTTCATTCTTAAAGCGATGCCCCGTCAGCTTTTCAAGCCGATCAATGATATGACGCTTCATCATTAGCCCCTACTTAGTCAGTGGAAAATAGTGAATAGTGTTAACAAAAGAAAACAAACGTGCCCAGCGCACATCAAATGGCCAGCGCCAAATCTGCCATGCACTTG
Organism: Bartonella sp. WD12.1; assembly: GCF_002022415.1. GTDB lineage: Bacteria > Pseudomonadota > Alphaproteobacteria > Rhizobiales > Rhizobiaceae > Bartonella. Next base: position 365,992 of record NZ_MUBG01000001.1, on the reverse strand, counting down.
AACCATTACTTATAGAAAAAAAGATTAAATTTGCTCGACCAATAAGATTTTCTTCTGGAACATAACCTACACCCAAACGGCTATCATCTGAATTATGACGGTTATCACCCATCATAAAATAATGCCCTGGAGGAACCTCAAAAACTTTTGTGTTATCAACTTGTGGAAAAAAACCTAAATCAAGTGTATTGTAACTTACACCATTAGACATTGTCTCACGATAAACATCCACAGGGCGGTTGAGCTCTGTTACGTCAGCATCATCAATCTGCCCCATTAATTGGCGTGAAACAGCTTTATCATTGATATAAAGAACACCTTGACGAACCTGAACATAATCACCTGGTAATCCAACGACGCGTTTAATATAATCAACACTTGGATCGCTAGGTAAACGAAATACTACAACATCCCCTCTTTTAGGTTGAGATGTCCAAATACGTCCTGAAAAAATAGGAGGAGAAAAAGGAATGGAAAAACGAGAATATCCATATGCATATTTGGAAACAAAAAGATAATCCCCTACAAGTAAAGTAGGACGCATAGAACCAGAAGGAATTGTAAAGGGTTGAAAAAAAAGTGTGCGAATAAGAACAGCCAAAAATAGAGCCTGAATGAGAACAGAAATCAATTCAAAGACTCCACCTTTCTCTTTTTGTACTTTTTCTTTTTGACTCATCATACACTGCCTTCTCATTACAAATAAAATTCATTTTTCATCATAATGCTCAAATAACAAAAGCACAATCTCTTCCCCCGTCTATCCACGTGGAAGTGCTTCTATAATAACAACTGCTTGCGCCCAAGGAAAATCATCTGTTATACTGAGATGAATAAAAGCGTTATGGTGAGGAGGTAATAACTTTTGTAATTGCAACTGCGCACAATTTGTTAATTGCATAGTCGGTTTTCCTGACGGCAAATTAACGACCTCCATATCTTTCCAGCTAACACCACAAGCGATACCTGTCCCTAAAGCTTTAGCACATGCCTCTTTAGCGGCAAATCTTTTAGCGTAAGAAAAAGAACTTTTTTGGACATTTTCAGATTTGGTTTGTTCAATATCTGTAAAAATGCGTTGGGTAAAATAGTCACCATAACGAACCAACATTTTCTCAATTCGCCTTATATCAACTATATCACTGCCAAGACCTATAATCATAAAACATTACTTGAATTTTCTTGCTGCAAATGCACTCTTTGCATCATCTTCTGATACCTTTTTTGCTGGAAACGACCTATTGCCTTGTAAACACCTATATAAGACAAACCTCCAAAGACAAAACCTAAAAGAATACCGCCCAAAATCATTGGTAGCATAATAGAATCCCATGTATTGCCAAAAATTATCCATACCTTCGAAAACGTCAAGTCACCAAATATAGTACGAATTTGGGAAAAAGAAATTTCACCTACATTTCCAAAAAGTGATAAAAATAGATAGCCTATTTTATAATCAATCATAACAATAGGCAAAAATGTTAGTGGATTTGAAAAAACAGTTCCAATAATTGCTGCAGTAAAATTACCGCGTAAAACCCAAGAAAAAAATAGTGCCAAAATAATATGCAATCCTAAAAAGGGCGAGCAAGCTGAAAAAATGCCAATAGCTACTCCTAACGCTACTTTATGTGGCGTTTCTGATATGCGCAAAATACGCTTGTGCATATAACAAAATGAGCGACGCGATAAAAGCCAAAGCCGAATCCGCTCTCCAAAATCCACTAATTTTTGATGATAAAAAAGCATAAGATACTCATATATATATACTATTCATACAAAACAATCTTTGTTATTCAAATTAATTTCAATAAAGTTTTTGCACAAAAGCATATTTTAAATCATTAAATATTGCGACTTCCTGGCTTAATTGCAGGAAGGGAAGCAAGTTCAGGAGGTAGTGCATCAGCGGCATAAGATGCCACTTCATATTCTGCAAGCGCAATTAACGGAACCCCAACATCAACTCTACCACCAGAACGATCAAGGATACACGCACTTGCCACTACATTAGCTTCTGCCGTAATTAAAGCTTCAATTGTCTCGCGAATAGAAAGACCAGTTGTTACAATATCTTCTATAATTACAACTCTTGCCCCTTTTTCGATTTCAAAACGACGCAACTGAAACATGCCATTTTCGCGCTCTACCCAAATAGAAGGTACACCAAGATGACGTGAAGTTTCATAAGCAGGAATAAGACCACCAATCGCTGGACCAACCACATAATCAATTTTTCCTGCAACACAGTCCCTAATTTTTTTGGCCAAACCACAGCATAATTTTTCGGTTAGATCAGCATGCATGAATACTTTCGCCTTCTGCATATAAGTAGCGCTATGGCGACCTGATGTTAAAATAAAATGCCCTTCTAGAATCGCATCTGCCTGTTTAAAAATATCAATTACATCTTGTGTATTCATTGCAAAATCTCGTGTCTTTATCCATGCACCCGACTCACCGCACTAACTGAGCCTGTTTCTTTTAACTGAGAAAGAATACGATTCAAGTGTTTTAGATCCCAAACCTCTAAATCAAGCACAATTTCCGTGAAATCTGAAGCCATACGGATCAAAGATAAATTTTGAATATTGGCATCATTTGCAAAAATAACCTGAGTTACTTTAGCCAAAGAGCCAGGACTATTAACAGCCCAAATATTTATCCGAGCAGGAAAACGTTCGCTTATTTCGGTATCAATATCCCAGCATACATCAATCCACCGTTCTGGCTGATCATCATAAGCCATTAAAGCTGAAGACTGTATTGGATAAATAACAATACCCGCACCCGGTTGCATAATACCAACAATTCGATCTCCTGGTACAGCTCCTTCAGGAGAAAACCGCACTGGAATATCCCCACTAATCCCCCGAATAGGTAATGCTCTGTATTGATCTTGCTTCTCTGAAGTTTCTTCCTGTTTATTTTCAGGTGTTTTAAAGACCACGCTTTGAGAGGTTTCAATATTAAACCGGCCCCTTTCCTCAGATTTTAAAAACGACTGATGCATTACATTGTGATTTTGATAATCTGGATAAATTGCTTTAACCACATCAACATAAGATAATTCACCACGCCCAACAGCTGTTAATACATCTTCCACATCTTTGCGTGCTAAACGTGGTAGAACTTGTTTAAGCATATCCTTTGAAAATTGTTTTCCCACACATTCAAACGAACGTTCAAGAATATTATAACCTAAACCTGAATATTGCTTACGCACTGCTGCACGTGTTGCCCGGCGAATTGCGGAACGTGCCTTCCCCGTTACAACAAAAGATTCCCATGCTACCGGTGGAACTTGAGCTTGCGAACGTATAATATCAACTTCATCACCATTTTTTAATTTGGTCATTAAAGGCATAATACGACCATTGATTTTCACTCCCACACAAGAATCACCAATATCGGTATGAACTGCATAAGCAAAATCAATAGGTGTGGCACCTTTTGGAAAGGCAATTAGCCGCCCTTTTGGTGTAAAGCAGAAAACCTGATCTTGAAAAAGTTCAAGCTTTGTATGCTCTAAAAACTCTTCCGGATTATCTCCATCTGATAAAGATTGAATTGTTTGACGCAACAACGCATACGCATTGGTTTCTCTCGACAATTTCGAAACTGAATAATTAGAACCATAATCTTTATAAATGGAATGTGCTGCAACACCATATTCAGCAATTGTATTCATCGCATTGGTTCTAATCTGCAATTCAACACGTTGCCTTGAAGGCCCAACAATTGTCGTATGAATTGAACGATATTCATTTTGTTTAGGTATAGAAATATAATCCTTAAAACGACCAGGTACCATTGGCCATGTAGTATGGATAATACCAAGAGCACGGTAACAATCATCCACTGTTTCAACAATCACACGAAATCCAAAAATATCAGACAATTGCTCAAAAGATAATGCCTTGCTTTCCATTTTGCGAAAAATTGAATAAGATTTTTTCCGACGGCTTTTAACATCAACTTTAATACCATGCTGAGAAAAAAGTCTTGTCAATTCGTTTTCGATTGTGGAAAGTAAATCCTGATTACACTTCGATAATTCAGAAATTCTGTCAGTAATAATACGGTAACCTTCTGGATTTAAATAAAAGAAAGAAAGATCTTCTAATTCTTCACGCATATCCTGCATACCCATACGGCCAGCAAGCGGTGCATAAATATCCATCGTCTCCTCAGCAATCCACCGACGCTTATCATCACGCATAACACCAAGAGTGCGCATATTATGAAGACGATCTGCAAGTTTAACTAAAAGAATACGGATATCATCAGAAATAGCAATAAGAAGTTTACGAAGATTTTCTGCCTGTACGGCTTTTTTCGAGACAAAATCAAGCTTATTAAGCTTTGTTAGCCCTTCAACTAACTTACCAATCTCAGATCCAAAAAGCTGATCAATTTCTGTTCGTGTAGCGTTTGTATCTTCAATTGTATCATGCAAAAGAGCAACAGCAATTGTTGCTTCATCTAAACGCATATCTGTTAAAATAGTAGCAACTTCCAAAGGATGAGAAAAATAAAGATCACCCGAAGCACGCTTTTGATGTCCATGCTTTTCCATTGCATAAACGTAGGCTTTATTCAATAAAGCCTCATTTACATCAGGCTTATAACGTCGCACCCGCTCAATAAGCTCATGCTGACGCATCATGTAGGCATATCCTCAGAAATTTCATAATTTAAATTATTGAATATTCTATCAATAAAAAGACTAAAAATAAAATATACACTCTGGGATAAAGTATATATAATACTTTTTCAATAAACTACAAAATTAATAATCGTCGTTTTTTTCAGGCACAACTAAACCTTCAATACCTGCTAAAAGACCTTCTTCCGATATACAATCAAACGAACATTTCTCCTCTTCCTGTGATGTACTAAAAGCACTTTCAGATTCACTTGAATGAGAAATAAATTCATTAACCGTTTCCGGTTCATCCACTTCCACATGCTTCTGCAATGAATGAATAAGATCTTCTTTTAAATCTGCAGGTGATAAAGTTTCATCTGCTATTTCACGTAGAGCTACAACTGGATTTTTATCATTATCACGATCAACTGTAATCTGTGCACCTTGTGAAATCTGGCGCGCTCGATGCCCGGCTAAAAGCACCAATTCAAAACGATTATCAACTTTATCAATACAATCTTCGACCGTTACGCGGGCCATTTACGCCCCTTTCTTAAAGTTCAAAATCCAATATTCATTTAGAGTATATACAATAATCAAAACAAAAAACAAGACAAACAATCAAGCTTTAGCATTTTTTTGCAGAAATTTCTTGCTAACACAATTGTATAAAAAGAACACAATCAATTAAGCTTAAATGACTAATAAGACTCTTAAAAAAATAAATTAAATGATATTGGTTTTAAATGCAAAAATACCCTTTATTAAAAGTGAATCTCTTTCGGATTCTAAAACTTCGAAACTTTATAATCATTCAAATTTCTTAAAAATCTTTTGAATTACAACGCTGTAATGTATTATTTATAACCGTATTGATCTAAAATACAAGCTTTGAATTTATTTAACATTGTGCCAATCAATACTTTAGCCATCAAACAAATCATTAAGTTATTTACAAAAATAATATCTACCGTATACCCAATAAAATAATTCAAAAATTTTTTATAAAGATGACGAATGCTTACAACCATGAACAGTCAATTAACAACATTTTGCCCAGAACCACCGCAAAATTGCGACTTATGCCCCCGTTTACACAACTTTATCTCCAGCTGGCGTATGAAAGAACCCCATTGGCACAATGCACCTGTAAGCCCATTCTTCCCCTCTAAAGGTGCCGCAACAACACGCCTTCTTATTGTCGGGCTTGCACCTGGATTGCGTGGAGCAAACCGAACTGGACGCCCTTTTACTGGTGATTACGCTGGTCTACTGCTCTACTCTACTTTAAAAAAATTTGGTTTTGCCCAAGGAACTTTTGAAGAAAGACCTGATGATAGTCTTGAATTGATTGATGCAGCAATTATTAACTCAGTTCGTTGTGTACCCCCAGAAAATAAACCTACCAGCGCAGAAATTAACACTTGCCGATATTTTTTCGCACCTCTTTTAACAAATCTTCCTCAACTCAAAGCCGTTATTACCCTTGGCGCCATTGCTCATCATTCAACCATACGTGCTTTAAATGCAAAAGTCCCAGAACACCCTTTCGGTCACGGAGCAATAAACAATATTGGTAGATTACGCATCTTCTCAAGCTATCACTGTTCCCGCTATAATACTAATACTAACCGTTTGACAGCTGCTATGTTTCATCAAATCTTTCAAACAGCGAAAACTTATTTAGATCAATGCTGAAATTCCTTGAGTATTATTATAAAAAAGAAAATACAAACCAACCAAACTATCCGTACCTTTTCAACAATCTTGCTTTTTCACGTCCCCAATCACGTTTTTTTTCTGTTTCACGTTTATCATGAAGTTTTTTACCCCGCGCTACAGCAATCTCTAACTTCACGCATCCTTTTTCATTAAAATAAAGTTGAAGTGGAACAATAGTCATTCCTTCACGAGAAACTGCATTTAAAAAACGTGCCATTTCACGCTTTGAAATCAATAACTTACGTAAACGACGTGGTTCATGATTAAAACGATTAGCTTGCGTATATTCAGGAATATAGGCATTGATCAACCATAACTCTCCATTTTCAAAGCTAGCATAACTTTCGGAAATATTAGCATTATTGGAACGTAAAGATTTAACTTCAGTTCCATGAAGCACAAGCCCAGCTTCAAGATTATCTAAAATTTCAAAATTAAAACGAGCTTTACGATTATGAGCAATTACTGTACGCGCCAGTGCATTTTTTTTTCTGTTCATGGTTATTCCAATACAATCTTATTATTGGATGAGACCAGCATGTTGTAAAGCCGCATCGATAATTCTTTTTGTAGTATCTTCTAATGGAACAATCGGTAAACGAACAGTATCACGACAAAGCCCTAATTTTGCAGCAGCATATTTAATACCTGCTGGATTTGGTTCAATAAACACTCCATAATTTAGAGGCATTAAACGATCATTTAATTCTAATGCCATTTTATAATCACCACGACGACAAGCAGCTTGAAGTTGTGCACAAAGTTTTGGAGCAACATTGGATGAAACTGAAATACACCCCACGCCGCCATGTGCATTAAAACCTAATGTTGTACTATCATCACCGGAAAGTTGCACAAAATCCTTGCCACATCCTTTGCGTTGTTGACTTACCCGTTCAATGTCTCCTGTCGCATCCTTGACACCAATAATATTGTTAAAATCCTGATATAGATTTTTCATGGTTTCTACGCTCATATCAACAATGGAACGCCCAGGGATATTATAAATTACAATCGGAATAGAAATAGCTTTCGCAATAGCTGCAAAGTGAGCGTATAACCCTCTTTGATTAGGTTTATTATAATAAGGAGTTACAACCAAAACTGCATCAGCACCTGCTTTTTCTGCATGTTGGGCAAGTTCCACAGCCTCATCTGTACTATTTGACCCTGCCCCTGCAACAACAGGAATACGCTTAGCAACCTGCTCAACACATAACTCTACAACTCGCTTATGTTCTTCATGGCTTAAAGTTGGTGACTCGCCCGTTGTTCCAACAGGGATCACACCATTAATACCCTGTATAACCTGCCATTCAACAAAATTGCAAAACGCTTTTTCATCGACATCACCATTTTCATCAAATGGTGTGATAAGTGCAGTCAACGCTCCCTCGAGCATGATAAACTCCTCGTAATTTAAGTTTTACTTAAAAACAATTGTCTTTTAAACTACTCATTATAGAGCATAGTCCTGCTCTATTCTTGAAACAAGAAGAATTCCATAAATGCTTTCACAACGTTAATATATTACTTTTTTCAATTTAGAATATTTCTTAAAAATACTATAATTCGTTAACGTGTCTTTCACGCTTTTTGTTTTAAAGTTTATAAAATGCTTAAAAAAGCAAAATCTTAAGATTTCTCGATGCGTGTATTTTCTGTCCATTTTTTCATGCCAATTTTTATTACATTAATATTGGCAATTTTGTGCTCAAATGCGTTTTCTCAAACAGTTTTGCCACCAAAAAAATTACCAATCCCTTTAGCTCGACCTTACCCATTTGCAATAACAGAAAAACCTAAGAACCAACTTAAATTAACCAACAATACAGTTAACAACAAGCTTACGACTAATAATATCATTTCAGTCAATCAACTTAAATTAGGTTTAGATGCCCTTTCAAACAAAAATATTGTAAAAACAATAGCTCTTCGTAATACAATGGCGAAAAATAGCCTTGACCGCCATATTTTAACATGGGCAATCAACACATCAAATCATACTGACATACCCAGTTCTGAACTATTTAATGCAATTAATGAATTAAAAGGGTGGCCTGGCATATCCATTATGAAACGTAATGCTGAACGTGCTTTTATCAATGAAACTAATTCTTCACAAATAATCATTCAAAAATTTGCACACACACATCCCCTTACCGTACAGGGTATAGCTGCACTTGCTAAAGCGCTTATAGCAACTGGAAAAACCACACGTGCACGACAAATTATTGCACCATGGTGGTATAAAGCACAACTTAGTGCAAAAGAAGAAGAGCTCATCCTTAAAAACGCAAGCGCCGCACTAAAACCTGTTGACCATCTAAAACGCATGCAGATTATGCTTTATGAAAACCGTATTGATTCAGCTGGGCGAATCGCAACGCTAGCTCGTGCCCAATCTCTTTTTAACGCCTTTGCTGCAGTTACAAATAATGACCCTAGAGCTGCACAAAAATTACAAGCTGTTGATCGATCTTGGAAACAAGATCCTCTCTTACAATTTGCTCATATTCGCTATCTTAGACGAACTGGACAATACAGTGCTGCTGCAACACTCATGATGAAAGCACCTCGAGATGCAGCAAATCTTATTAACCCTGATGCATGGTGGATAGAACGGCGCACTATTTCCCGCGAAATGCTCGACTTAAATAAACCTAAAATTGCTTATCAACTGGTTGCAACTTACACCGGTTTAACACCTTCATCAGCAGCTGATGCTGAATTTCATGCAGGATGGTATGCATTAAGATTTCTTCATGATCCTAAATTGGCAATGCACCATTTTACACGTATCCCTCAGTTATCTCCACATCATTTTTTAAAATCCCGCGGTTATTATTGGATGGGACGAACAGCAGAAATCTTAGGTAATCATGAAAATGCTCGGCATTATTTTCATCGTGCTGCCCGTTTTAATATAACTTATTATGGTCAATTAGCAGCTTCACGACTGAATCAAAAAAAGCTTAGCATTTCCTTCCCTAAACCAACAACTGCTGAACGGCAGCGTTTTAGCACACGAAAAGCTGTAAAAATTATTCAACGACTTGAAGCTGCCGAGTATGCTAATCTTGCTAACATTTTCTATAGAGAACTTAGTAAAGAAATAGAGAGTCCTGGCGAATTAGCTCTTTTGGCTGTTATGGCAGAAAAAAAGGGCGACTATCATACCAGTCTTAAAATAGGTAAAACTGCTGTTTTTCAAGGTAAAAATGTCGGTGCACTATCCCACCCTATCGGTGCCATTCCACCATCTGCTAACATTTCTGCAACAGAAAAAGCTCTCGTCTATGCTATTGCACGCCAAGAAAGTGAATTTAACCCAATAGCTACATCAAAAGCAGGAGCCCAAGGTATGCTCCAATTATTACCAACAACAGCAAAAGAACTTGCAGATAAATATTCGATTGCATGGTCACCGCAAAAGTTTAAAAACGATCCTAGTTATAATACTACATTAGGTGCCCATTTTCTAGGTGAACAGTTGGAACGTTTCAATGGATCTTATATATTAACTTTTATTGGTTATAATGCAGGGCCTCGTCGTGCAAATGAATGGATAGAACGTTATGGCGACCCTAGAGGACAATCTCTCGATAAAGTTGTCGATTGGGTTGAGCGGATTCCTTATCCAGAAACACGTAACTATGTAATGCGCGTTATGGAAAATTATGTAGTTTACAAAACACGTTTTCATGGAACAACAGATATTAAAACGCACCTTGTTACTGGACACTGAAGATCATAAATTTAATTCATTTAAAGAAAAGTTTTTTGGCTACTATTTATTTCATAAATTACAGTGCCACACTAATTTTAAAAATATACACCATAAAAGCTGCTTCAAAAGCCCAATATAACAAAATCTATTTGTTTTGAATGAATATCAATGCACTTTAATCTAATCTTTTTTGTACAAGATATGCTCTATTTACGAATAAAACTGTGTAAAATCAGGTGAATATTAAAGATATTCTAATAATTTTATTCTCTTTTGAAGATGGAGGAGGAGGAAGAATACCAACACGCTGAAGTGCTGCCATGGCTAATCGATCAAGTTCTTGATCATTAGAAGAAAGTGCAATACGGCTGGAAAAAATATTTCCCTGCTTATGCACTTTAAATTCTAATTGCACTACCCCTTTTGCATGAGTAGTACGATGCCTCATAACATAATTTTTTTGCCTTTCTAATTGTGCTTGTACCTTTGCCAACCACTGCATAGATAATGCATCATCAAGCTTCGTATAATTACCCTTACTAATAGCAAACGAGTGTACTGATTTTGCATCACTTTGCTTTGTTGAAATTTTTGACACTGATAATGCTTTTTTGACAGGCTCTTTATGTGCCATTTTAGAAGTCTGAGATTTTTTCAAAGTTTTTTCTACTATAAGATCATTTTTTTCTATAACAGGTTGGAGTTCTTGCGAGGATTGTATCTCTTCTGAAAATTGAGATTCCATCGATTGAACCTCATTGAGTGCTAGTTCTGATATCTTTTGTTCTTGCTCTAAAACACTAGACTGCAACATTTCCAAATCCGTATTAGTATTAACATTAGGGTGTGAGATTTCTTGCGCAAGAGTCAGCATAATCGCCGATGAAAATACATTATCGCTCACATTAATATTTTGAAAATAAAACTGTATCCCCAATGCAGCATGTAAAGAAAGAGCGCTCATAAACGCCCCTACCCAAAGGATTGATAACCGCCCAGTATTTGTAAAATTCATCATTTCTATCCATTAGTATTCTACATTAAATTAGCACCAAATTGTATTAAAACTGATCCTTTTCAAATTACAACTTTTTTCTTGACGCTTTTTATCATGTTTAATATATTACTTTTACTTCATATTGGGATCATTAGGGCTCGGTTAACTAATCTTTGTGGTTGGGGAACGGGGTTTTTGTGGTGTGAAATATTTTAAAGTTACGGGGCATTTAAGAGAAATTTAAAAAATTTTAATGGTGTCTTATGCAAATAAAACCAAAAAGTATTTATAAAAGTTGTATAGCTTTAAGCGCATTATCAATCTGGGTACCTTCTTTCGTTTTTGCACAAAACAGCAATATTATTTTTTCACAAAACAGCAATTCGAACACCATAATTGAGCTCAATCCAATTGTGATTGAAAAAGGAAAACCGTAAATCCTCTGGATACAGTAACAGTTTTAACTGATCGTGAAACTGCTCGAGATATTGAACAAAAACAAATAAACGATGTTCACGATATTGGGCGTCTTAATCCAGCTATAACCTATAATTCAAATAATGATAGTTTTGTAATTCGTGGTTTAAGTGCCAATCGCGTTCTCGTGACAATGGATGGTATTCCCCTTCCGTGGCTTAATGATGGAGTACGTGGTGTTAAGGGTGGGAGTTCAATGTTTGACCTTAATGCCCTTTCTACACTTGATATAATTCGAGGATCAGATTCTAGCCGTTACGGCTCTGGAGCACTAAGTGGAATTGTTGCTTTACGTACTCTTGATCCTGAAGATCTTCTCACAGAAGAAAAAAATTGGGGTAGTCTTACAAAGGGCAGTTATAATTCTGCCGATAGTAGCTGGCATATAGATGAAGCTTTTGCAGTACGAGCTTACCAAACCTTTCTACTTTTCCAAGGATCTCGTGTAGGAGGTCATGAACGTAAAAATATGGGAACTGTAGACACTTACGGAAGTGAGCGTACACGCGCAAATCCTGCTGATTTTGACCAAAATAATCTGCTTTTTAAAATACATCAATATTTTAATAGCGATCATAAAGTTGGTTTTACAGCAGAACGTTTTTTTTATAATAAAGACACTCATTCATTAAATGCTTCCTCTACAACATATGCTCCAGGCTCAGTTTATGATAAGAATAATAAATATCGTGAGCGTTTTTCGGTTTCTTACGATTATAATGGTAATGGAGATGCAATTTTTGATGTATTTCATGGGCAACTTTATTGGCAGAAACTATCAAATAACCAAGTTTTAAAAGGGCATCGTATCAAACAGCCACAAGGGAGCTATCTAAGAGATAACCTTATACGTAATATTAATTATGGCTTTAATGCCGATAGTCTCAAAAAAATTGATATAGGTGCTATCAGCCATACATTGAAATTTTCTACTGATATCTTTGCATCAAAGCTTCATCAATATGCGTCTGGTCAAGATAATTGTCACTTGAGAGAGAATGCGCGTGGATGTGCTTTTTTACATACCAATCAATCTGATACACCAGATACTCATAGCCATGGTTTTAGTTTAGCTTTCGAAAATGAAATTGGTTTTTCTAATAATCATGTTCGCATTACACCTGGAATTCGCTATGACGAGTATAAACACGTCCCGCAAAAAACGCTTTCTTATAAGGAAATAGTGGATTCTAAAAAACAGCTTACAGAAAATAGTGGTTCACATTTTTCCCCCAAATTGCGTATAGAATGGGATGCTAATGATCAAGTGACATTTTATGGCCAATGGGCGCAAGCTTTCCGTGCACCAAGTGTTTCAGAACTCTACCTCACCTATATCAATCCTTCCTTTTACTATATGGCTGGTAATCCTAGTCTTAAACCAGAAATCAGTAATGGATATGATATTGGTATAAAATACGGAAATGTAAATTTTGACGGTTCTATCAGCGTCTTCACCAATCAATATAAAAACTTTATTGATATTATAGATAAAGGGCCATCACGAGAATTTATGTTAGCGCGCAAGCATTATATAAATCGTGCTCATGTTCGTATCTCTGGTATCGAAGCTAAAACATATTTAGCTCTTAATCAAAATTTTCATAGTAATTTTTCCTTTGCATATGCACAAGGAAAAGATCTTGATAAAAATGAATACCTCAACTCAATCCCAGCTTTAAAAGCTGTTATAGGATTTGGGTATGCACAAGAGACTTGGGGAGCTGATATTATGCTTACTTTAGCCGCTAAACGTGATAAAGTAGAAAAGAATTCCGATTATGCAAAAACTCCAAGTTATAATTTAGTTGATATATTGGGGTGGTGGGAGCCTTTTGGTGAAAAAGGTCCTATTATAAGGGTTGGTATTTATAACCTTTTCAATAAAAAATATTGGAATGCAACTGATCTTCCTTCTGCTTCACATAGCGGTGTAGCACCACCACCTAAAGACTATTTCAGTCAGCCAGGTCGTAACTTTAAAGTATCGCTTGTGCAAAAATTTTAACTATTTCTATTAGAAATTTCAAAAATCATATTAAAAAGGAGAAATATTGCGCTTTACTTTCTATTTTCCTGAAACAAAATGATATAAGCGCTTTTAATGTTTCTAATTTACTTGGTTTTGGTTGTTCTATTATCGATAATAAAGATTTGTTTGATGGTAAGCTGAACTATTGCAACGCTATAGTTCAGCTTATCGTTTTAAGATTATAAAATATGGAAAGTCTACTTCAAATAAGTAACTCAAGGGAAATTTATGTTCTACACAGCTGAAGAAATTATTAGATTGCGAGAAAAAAAAGAAATGCGCAATCGTGATTTTGCTACTTCGATTGGTATATCTGAAGCAGAGCTTATTGCTGCTTATTGCACTACCGAAAAAGCAAAAAAATTAAATGCTGATGTGACTACTCTCCTTAAAAATGCTCCCAAAATTGGAACAGTTATGGTATTAACACGTAATGAATATGCTGTTCACGAAAAAATAGGATGTTTTGAAAAAATTGTGCAAAACCAACATGTTCCTATAACGCTTGGTGAAATCGATTTGCGTATCTTTCCAAAACAATGGAAATTCGGTTTTGAATATGAAATGCTTGTTTCTGGAAAACCTACTAAAAGTTTGCACTTTTTTGATCCGTATGGTGTTGCTATTTTAAAAATCTATTCTAAAGATACAACAAATATGGAGGAGTGGAATATACTTGTTAAAAAATTGCTCAGTAAAGATCAGTTACCTAATCTTGAAATTCAACCTTCTCCTACCCCCACACCACATGATACCGCAAATATAAATGTTGAAAAATTCCGCGATCGTTGGCGACAAATGACTGATGTACATCAACTCCATGAAATTATTTCAGAGTTTAAAATCAATCGACATGATGCTGTAAAATACGCTGGTAATGAATTTGCTGATGAATTAAGCGTAGAATCTCTTGAAATGATGCTAAACAAAATCGCACAACAAAAAATACCAATTATGTGTTTTGTTGGCAATAAAGGATGCATTCAAATTTTCAGTGGACAAATCAAAAATATTAAACAAATAGGCCCTTGGCTTAACATTCTTGATGAAAAATTTAACCTTCATATGCTTATTTCTGGTATCGATAAAATATGGCGTGTTCGTAAACCTACTCGTGATGGCTATGTCAGTTCACTTGAAGTTTTTGATAAAAATGGGGAGATGATTGTTCAATTTTTTGGCATAAGAAAAGAAGGCCAAAAAGAACGTGAAGATTGGCGTTCTTTATTAAATGATTTGCCTTCTATACTAGAAAACAACAATCACTTTAAAAAGGTAAGATAAGAAATGTCCACACTTCTTTTGCGCAGATTATCAAACCTTATTTTTATTTCCATTTTATTTTATTTTACCTCTTTTTCTCACCAAGCAATTGCTGAACTTACAACTAGTTTTCCTAAAAATGCACGAATTGTTTCTATCGGTGGATCTCTCACAGAAATTGTTTATGCGTTAGGAGCTCAAGATCAGCTTGTTGCTCGTGATAGCACAAGCATATACCCCCAAGAAGCACTCAAACTTCCTGAGCTTGGATATATGCGAGCCCTTTCACCCGAAGGAGTTTTATCACTCACCCCAGAAGGTATATTGCTAATCGAAGGAAGTGGTCCTCCCTTAACAATTGACATTCTCAAAAAAACGCCAATACCGTTAGTGATTGTACCAGAAAACTTTTCTAGCGAAAATGTAATAGAAAAAATTCGCCTTGTTGGCAAAGCACTGCATCGAGAAACACAGGCAGCTGCATTGATTAAAAAGCTAAATCGTAGCTTTATGGATAATAATGCGCTTTTGGCAAAGGTAACTAAACAAAAACGCGTTCTTGTTATTCTTTCAATGCAAAATGGGCGTCTTATGGTATCTGGAACAAATACAGCTGCTGATGGTATGATAAAACTTTCAGGTGGTATTAACGCCATCTCTAGTTATAAAGGATATAAACCTTTAAATAATGAAGCCTTATTAAAATCAAACCCTGATGTTATCTTGCTTATGACACATCCTAAAAATTTATCCCAAATTGATCAAATTTTAGCTATACCAGCAATTCAAGCTACACTTGCAGCACAAAATAACGCTATTAAACAAATAGATGCTATGTATTTTTTAAGTTTTGGTCCACGTACTGCAGAAGCATCGAAAGAACTGATTAATCTGCTTTATAGTGAGAATTAAAATGGTAAGAGCTAATAAAAATGATCAATAGCATCTCAACAGTACAAGTGCCTGAAATTAAAAAAGAAAAGCATGAAACTCGAGGAAAAATTGCATTATTAAGTTTAATAATATTTCTTATTTTTAGCATTTTAGTAGGGCTATTAAACGGTGCGTCAAATGTTTCTTTTATTAATCTTATTCATGCGATTCTTACACAAGACTTTTCAGTAAGCAGTAAAACCCATGATTATCTTGTGCTTATTGATATAAGACTTCCCCGTATCATCTTGGGCTTATTAGTTGGTTCAGCTTTAGCTGTTTCTGGTGTTCTTATGCAGGGAATTTTTCGTAATCCCCTTGCTGATCCTGGAATTGTAGGTGTATCAGCAGGTGCAAGTCTTGGTGCTGTTTTAGCAATTGTTGTCGGTGTTACTTTCCCTCCCTTATTTTCACCTTTTCTAGAATCTTATAAAGTCATTATAAGCGCTTTTTTGGGTGGACTTCTATCAACAATTACTCTCTATGCAATTGCAACACGTCATAATTGTACTTCTATTGCAACAATGCTTCTTGCAGGAATTGCTCTCAGCGCTTTAAATAGTGCTATCGTTGGAGCTTTAATCTTTATCGCAAACGACCAACAATTGCGTGACATTACTTTTTGGAACCTTGGATCCCTTGCGGGTGCGACATGGTTAAAAGTTGGGTTTATTTTACCTTTTGTTGGAATTGGTCTCTTTTTTTCCCCGTTTTTATCACGTGCACTGAATGCTTTGTCTCTTGGAGAAGCTGTTGCTAGTCATATTGGTTTTCATATTCAAAAAGTTAAAAATATTTCTATTCTACTGGTTGCTCTCATGTGCGGTGGTGCAGTTGCTGTCAGCGGTGGCATTAGTTTCATTGGCATTGTAGTCCCACATATTTTACGTCTACTTATTGGGCCTGATCATCGCTATCTTATTCCCTGTTCTACTCTTTTAGGAGCAGCTCTGCTTATTTCTGCTGATACATTTGCGCGCTTTACTATTGCTCCCGCAGAATTACCAATTGGGATTGTTACAGCACTCTTTGGAGCCCCCTTCTTTCTTTGGATTCTCATATATCAACGGGGGATAAATGTTTTATGATTGAGGCAATTAATCTTTGCATTCAACGCAGAAAAACATACATTATCGATCACATTAATCTTCAAATTAAAAGTGGTACTTTCACTGTCATTATTGGCCCAAATGGATCTGGAAAAAGTACTTTCATTAAAGCATTGAGTGGAGAGATTCCCTATAGAGGAAAAATGACATTGAATGGTCATGATATTACTAAGACAAAAACTTGTAAAATGGCAATGATGCGTGCAGTCCTACCACAATCAACAACACTAGCTTTTCCATTCTTAGTTCATGAAGTGGTAAAACTCGGCCTTTCTGTTCACCAACACGATATAACAAAAACAGAATTAAAAATTTTGCCTAAAAAAGCCTTAGAACGTGTTGGTTTAGCTAACTATAGTGACCGATATTATCATGAATTATCAGGTGGAGAACAAGCTAGAGTGCAGCTTGCTCGTGTACTTTGCCAAGTATGGACACCTGTTTATAATGAGATTCCTCGTTGGCTAATATTAGATGAGCCTATTGCTAACCTTGATATCCAACATCAGCTCATTGTTATGAATATTGCTCAAAATTTTGCTCGTTGTGGTGGTGGTGTTCTTGCTGTCCTGCATGATCTTAATTTAGCTGCCTGCTATGCAGATAAAATGATACTGTTTAGTCAGGGAAAAATTTATTGCGAAGGAAATGCTTCCTCTGTTTTAACGACGCAAAATTTGCGCGATGTTTATCACTGTCCTGTAAGCGTTTCTACATTACCTAAAGCAGATATCCCTTTTATATTACCACAGACAGCAACTTACTTATAAATATAAAATAGTACATTTTTCTGATATATTTTATTAAATAGAAAAATTAAAGCATAAATACCGTAATATATTGTTTTTTGATATTTTAATGGCTTGAGCTTTATAATAAACTTAGAATATAAAACTTTCAACTTATCTTTAAAAAGACACCACACTTGCTTTAAAAGAGTAATATTTTACAATAAAAATTGATAAAAATAAAAAAGAGCTAATCTTAAACAGCTATTTCGTCAATTTGGTATGGATAAGTTATAATATTTGAAATTATCCCAATTAACACCACGTCTTTATTTATTGGAAAAGGCACAAAACTGATTATGCAAAACTTTTATAAATTATTTTATAAAGCCTAACTTAAGCAAATATCAAAAATCAGCGTATAAGATGAAGAAAATGAATAATACCGCGTCAACTAATACAAAAGCTACCATTTCACAAATGAAAGCACTTTTGGGCTAAATTAAGAATATTATAGCATCACTTCATCTAAATCTAAGACAATCGGTGGAAAACAATTTACAATAGAAGTAATCAAAAAATCTCAAAAAGAGTAGGATAGAAACAAATAAGTTAACAGAATCAAAAATTCCTAGCTTTTACATAGCTTTTTGATCTTATTAGAATCTGGCGGAGAGGAAGAGATTCGAACTCTCGAGAGCCTTTTGAGCCCTACTCCCTTAGCAGGGGAGCGCCTTCGACCACTCGGCCACCTCTCCAAGAGCGGTGCATAAACGGTATCGACAAAAAGTTCAAGACATTTTCGATTTTTTTTAAAAAATCTAAAATTTTGTTTTTTTCTGCACCTTATTTAAGACAAAAATTAACAAATAAACACTCAGGAGATATATTGTAACATTTTTGCCACAACAACCTAAATAATACATGAATAACTTTTAATAAAACCATTTCGTATTATGTATATTGAGTAAAGACTAGTATGTTGTAGTTGATGAGGGGGTCGAATCTCTTTTGATGTCGTTATCTTAATCAATTCAAAAACTGCATGATTTTACCCTTAAACTAAACTTCAATTGGAGATTAATTATGAATCTTAAAGCTCTTCTTTTAGGTTCTGCGGTAGTTCTTGCAGAAATTTCTAGTGCACAAGCTGATTCAACAGTTACTGCGCAATCAAAGCCTATAGAATATGTGCGTGTTTGTGATGCATATGGTCCAGGATATTTCTATATTCCTGGAACGGAAACGTGCATTCGTTTATCAGGTTATGTTCGTGCTGACTTCAAAAGTGGTGATAAGATCGATGCAAAAACTAATGCCGATTTAAATAATGATCAAAAAACCTATCGTATAGCCTCACGTTTGACCCTTATTTTTCAAACTGCTTCTGAAACCGAATTAGGAACACTTCGTTCACATGCAGAGATCCGTTCAGAATGGAACAGTGGAAAAGATAAAAGTGGTGGACAGCTTCGTTCTGCTTATATTGAGCTCGGTGGTTTTCGTGTAGGTCTTGATGACACAATTTTCAATCACTGGACTGGTTTTTATGGTAAAGTCATCAATGATGACCTTATAGCACCAGCAGGAAATACACGTACCAATGTTATTTCTTATACTTTCAATAGCAACACTGGTTTTTCTGCTATTATCGGAGCTGAGGCAGGTAATGCTTCAGGCCCTTCTGGAAATGATTACTACTACGTTGATAAAGATGGTGCAATTACCAATGTTGTTGACCTTCCAAGTAAAAGCATAAAAGGTTACACTCCGAATATTCTTTTGGGTATGAAATTTTTCCAAGAATGGGGAGGTGTGTCAACAGTTGCCGCTTATGACGCTTATTATAAAAAATGGGCGGGTAAAATGCGTGTTGACTTCAATGTTAATGATTACTTAAGCCTCTGGGCTATGGGTGGTTATAAAAACAACCTTGATTATTACACCGAAAGTGATGACTATATATTATCACGAGCAAACACTACAATTTATGCAAACTGGGGTGGTAAATGGGCTGCTTGGACTGGTGCAACCTATAAAATTACACCAAAAGCAAATCTGAATGCTCAAATTTCTTACAGTGCTGCAAAAACTTTCTCAACCTCTGTGAATATTGCATACACATTGGTTCCAGGTTTCACTATTACACCTGAATTAACTTATGTTTCTTGGAATGACAATCGCAGTTTCGCTGACAAAACTAATGTTGAAAGAAGCTATACAGCTGCTTTAAATGGAAAAAATGCCTTACAAGGTATGATTCGCTTCCAGCGCTCATTCTAGCATTTTAAGAAATACGCTTCTAAAAACTGGCAGTTTAAACTGTCAGTTTTTTTACTTCTTAGAAATATCCCATAAAGTCATAAAGCATTAGATTTACTCATCATTATCACATGACATAAATCGGTTGCTTTATGAAAATATTTATACGAATTAATTCGATAGCGTATTGATAAATATACATCTCAACTTCTATATAAGTCACAAGAAATTAGGAATAATTTTTGATCATCAATGTAATTTCTTATTAAGATCGTGTGAATGCCTTTAAATGTTAACTTAAAAATCTTTATCTACTGTTGCAAGCTTTATCCGCACATCTTCATAGGTTGAGGCTATTCATCAATAACAGCCATTTAAAAACCAATAATCAGTTTTATGGGATTTAATAGTTTTTTGATATTGAGATATGCACACTATATTTCTCAAAATAACGAGTTACTATAGTCTAATACTGCCTAGCAAACGTATTGTGCCCTACTAGCTCTTGACCCCAATCATTGTTAAACTTTAAGGAATATGTCATGAGTACGTAGCAATAACCAATATTCTATCTTTTACGTTGGATATCATAGTGTGAATTAATGATAACACATTCTTTATGCTGCTCTCTTGAAAGAATGCTTAATGTTATTAGCTAATTATTTGCAATGATTTTTTCCTTCATCCTTCCAAAATATTCTAAAATCGTTGAGAACATATCTTTGCGATTGACAACATAAACATTTAAGCTGATCATAATTAGAAAATAAAATGCTCTGATCATGAATCATGACTGGAATATTATAAACAAATATATAAAAGTTTTTATTGGCTTTCTCAAAATGAAATCTTCAGAGCCTGATTAGATAAACACGTGTTGGGGGTAAAGTGATATTGTATACAACCTCACTAAAGTGCACCTTATTAGGTGAATACATTTCTGTTAATCCTGCAATGCGTTTTTTAATTATGAATTTATAAGGAAAAAGTTTGTGCAAAAAAACACTCCATCAGTTAGTTGCAGTCCCTTTCCTGCCTCACGCAAAATTTATCAACAAAGTCCTCTCTTTGCTAATGTGCGTGTACCATTACGCGAGATTTCACTGACAGATGGCTGTGATGAAAAACCTTTAAACGTCTACGATACTTCAGGGCCCTATACCGATAAAGACGCTATCATTGATATCACTAAAGGACTTCCTGCAATCAGTGAACCTTGGTTATCTGAACGTGCTGATACTGAATCTTATCCTGCTCGATTAGTCAAACCTGAAGATAATGGCTATACTCACAATAACAACCTTACACCAGCTTTTGAACAAAAGCGATCCATTTTGCGTGCAAAAAATGGAAAAACAATTACACAGATGGCTTATGCTCGTGCAGGTATTATTACCGCAGAAATGGAATATGTTGCTATCCGTGAAAATGAAGGTCTAACAGAGCAAAGCCAACAGAAAACAGCATTAAATGAAGCATTTAGTGCATCAATACCAGAAACCTATACTGCAGAATTTGTGCGCAACGAAGTCGCTTGCGGACGAGCTATCATTCCTAAAAATATCAATCATCCAGAATGCGAACCAATGATTATTGGGCGCAACTTTCGTGTTAAAATTAATGCCAATATCGGCAATTCAGCAGTCACTTCATCTATGGCAGAAGAAGTTGAAAAAATGGTTTGGGCTATTCGCTGGGGAGCAGATACAGTTATGGATCTTTCAACAGGGCGTAACATCCATAATATTCGTGAGTGGATTATTCGAAATTCCCCAGTTCCCATTGGAACCGTTCCAATTTACCAAGCTCTCGAAAAAGTGCACGGTATTGCTGAAAATTTAACATGGGATATTTTTCGCGATACCCTCATTGAACAAGCTGAACAAGGTGTTGATTATTTTACTATTCACGCAGGAGTAAGATTACCTTTCATTCCACTTACTATTGATCGCGTAACAGGTATTGTTTCACGTGGTGGATCTATTATGGCTAAGTGGTGTTTGTATCATCACAAAGAAAATTTTTTATATGAACATTTTGATGAAATTTGTGACATTGCGCGTACATATGATGTTTCTCTTTCATTAGGTGATGGATTGCGTCCTGGTTCTATTGCTGATGCTAATGATGAAGCTCAATTTGCTGAGCTTAAGACTTTAGGAGAGTTAACAAAAATTGCATGGGAAAAAGATGTACAGGTTATGATTGAAGGACCTGGTCATGTGCCAATGCATAAAATTAAAGAAAATATGGAACAACAACTAGCTCTTTGTCATGAAGCTCCCTTTTATACCCTAGGTCCCCTTACAACTGACATTGCCCCTGGATATGACCATATTACATCAGCAATTGGAGCTGCTATGATCGGTTGGTTTGGAACTGCCATGCTCTGCTATGTAACACCTAAAGAGCATCTAGGACTACCTGACAAAAATGATGTAAAAACTGGTGTTATCACTTATAAAATTGCTGCCCATACTGCTGATCTCGCCAAAGGCCTTCCTAGAGCTCAAGTGCGCGATGACGCTCTTTCGCGTGCACGGTTTGATTTCCGGTGGTATGATCAATTTAATCTCTCACTTGATCCAGACACAGCACGTGCTTTTCATGATGAAACTCTGCCTAAAGAAGCACATAAATTAACTCATTTTTGTTCTATGTGTGGACCAAAGTTCTGCTCAATGCGCATCTCTCATGATATCCGTAATGCAGTAGAAATAAAAAAAGTGAAAGATGAAGGCATGGTCGCCATGGCCGAACAATATCGAAAGAACGGTGATCTCTATATAGAAACTGTTCCTACAAAAAAAGAAATAGTAAACGGTTGAAAAATATTCTTGTAAAAGGCGCAGGTGTGGGCGGTTTAACGGTTGCCTTTATGTTACAACAAAAAGGTGCAGCTGTTACTGTATCAGCTCCCCCCATTCCCCCATAGGAACTGCAAGCTGGTATGCAGGAGGTATGCTAGCACCTTATTGTGAAAGGGAAAGCTCTGAACCAATTGTCGAAGATTTGGGCATACAAGGTGTACAATGGTGGAAGGAAATACTCCCTGAAATTGTGATAGAAAAAGGCACTTTAGTCATTGCACCCACACGAGATATAATAGAACTTAAACAATTTTCAGTGCGCACCAATAATCACAAAACCATAGAAGGTTCAGAAATAGCTCGTCTTGAACCTGATCTTGCAGAACGTTTTAATTGTGCACTTTTTTATGAAAATGAAGCACATATCGATCCTCGTAAAGCGTTGATTGTTTTAAAAGAAACCCTCATAAAAAACGGTGCATGTTTTGTTGATATAGGAGTACCTGAAAAGAATTTTGACATTATTATTGATGCAACAGGAATAGCACGTTTAGGAAAAGACAAAAATATACGTGGAGTACGCGGCGAAATGCTTTTAATACGCAGTACAGATGTTCAAATTTCTCGCCCCATTCGTCTTCTCCATCCACGTATTCCACTCTATATCGTTCCCCGAGAAAATAATATTTTTATGGTTGGAGCAACAATGATTGAAAGTGACTTTAGTGGTGCAATTTCGGCAAGATCAATGATGGAATTTCTTAATGCTGCCTATACTTTGCATCCTGCTTTTGCAGAAGCAGAAATTATAGAATCTGGCGTTGGTGTACGTCCATGCTATCCTAATAATTTACCTTGCGTTAACAGACATGGTAATCATATTTTTATTAATGGTTTTTATAGACATGGTTTTCTTTTGTCTCCAGAAATGGCAAAACAAGCAGTAAAACTAGCATTGGAATAAAGCATGCAAATATTTGTCAATGGTCAAATGCTCCAAACAGAAGTAACTTATCTCAATTTACTTCTTGAAGAATTAGGTTATGAAGGAAATTGGCTAGCAACTGCTGTAAATTCTGAAGTTGTTCCTGCAGATTCACGAAATCAATTTGTTTTGCATGAAGGAGATAGAATTGAAATTCTAAGCCCAATGCAAGGAGGTTGAAACTATGTTGAATTTTTATGGCTCTCAGTTCTCTTCCCGCCTTTTATTGGGAACAGCTCAATATCCTTCACCTGCAATCCTTCGTGAAGCCATTCGTAAATCTAACACAGAAATTGTGACAGTTTCATTACGTCGAGAAACTGCAGGCGGAAAACAGGGCGGACAATTTTGGCAATTTTTAAAAGAACTTAACGTCACAGTACTTCCTAATACTGCTGGCTGTTACACTGTCAAAGAAGCTGTTACCACAGCCCAATTAGCACGAGACCTTTTTAAAACACCTTGGATTAAACTCGAAGTTATTGGCAATTCAGATACATTACAGCCAAATGTTTTTGCCTTAGTCGAAGCAGCAAAAATTCTAAACAATGAAGGGTTTCAAATTTTTGCCTATACAACAGATGATCTCATTGTAGCTGAAAAACTCTTAGAAGTGGGCTGCCGTGTCATTATGCCTTGGTGTGCTCCTATTGGATCTGCAAAAGGCCCCTGTAATACTGACGGATTGCGTTCTATCCGTGCTTATTTGCCTGATCTTACTCTTGTTATTGATGCAGGCATTGGGCGGCCATCACATGCCGCTATCGCTATGGAACTTGGCTATGACGCAGTATTGCTCAACACAGCCGTTGCCAAAGCAGGTGATCCTGTACTAATGGCTGAAGCATTTTCTCAAGCTATAAAAGCAGGACGTATGGGTTACAAAGCAGGAATCCTTGAAGCACGCAATGTAGCTGTGCCTTCAACACCAGTTATTGGACAAGCAGTATTTTCATGAAACTTGATCCGTTTTATCTCATCGTTGACAATGCCGATTGGGTTGAACGCTTGGTTCCTCTCGGGGTTAAACTTATACAATTACGTATGAAAGACAAAAATATAGAAACAATCAATCATCATATAAAACGAGCAAAAAATATATGCGATAAATTTGGAGCACAATTAGTCATTAATGATTATTGGAAAATAGCAATCGATGAAAAGTGCGATTTTATTCATCTTGGACAAGAAGATTTATGCAACGCTGATATTCCTGCAATCCGTAAAAATGGTATCAAATTTGGTCTTAGTACTCATGATGAACATGAATTGGATATTAGTATGTCTGCTTCTCCTGAATATATTGCACTTGGTCCTATTTATCCGACAATCTTAAAAAAATGAAATGGGCTCCTCAAGGATTAGAAAAAATCAAACAATGGAAGAAACGGATTGGCCCTTTGCCTTTAGTTGGTATTGGTGGTTTAACACCAGAACGCGCAACTGATGTTTTGGAGGCAGGAGCCAATAGCGCTGCTGTTGTAACCGATATTATTTTACATAAAAAACCAGAAGAGCGTACCCAACAGTGGATAAAGGTGACTCAAAAATGGCGTTAATTCCTTCTATTCTTATTGTTGCTGGTACTGATCCAACAGGTGGTGCTGGCATTGTTCGCGATATAGAGACAGCTGCATTTTTTCAAACAAAAGCAAATTTAGCAATCACCTGTGTTAATGTGCAAGACGACACCCATGTTGCTAAAATTGTACCTATGAGTGGAGAATTTGTTGGCGCACAAATGCAAGTAGCCCTAGAAGCCAATCCTATACGCGCAATCAAAATCGGGATGACAGGTACTCAAGAAATTATAGTGGCAATCTGCAATGTATTAGAAGACTATTCCCATATTCCTGTTGTTTTTGATCCTGTTCTTACTGCTTCATCAGGGGGGAAACTTACAACAGAAAAAACTACAGAAATTATGCTTAATAAACTGCTTCCTCATATTGAACTTTTAACACCTAATATGGAAGAATTGGCTCTCCTTAGCCAAAGTCCACTGGCTTCTAATTGTGAAGAAGCAATACAACAGGCCAAAAAACTTCTTCCATTTGGTCCACGCTATATATTGATAAAAGGTGGACATGCGGATGGCACCTTTGCAACTGACATTTTAATCGATAAAACCCAAGTAACAAATATTTCCGCCCCACGTTTAAAAGGAGAAATGCGTGGAACAGGTTGCATCCTTTCAAGCGCCATTACTGCACATTTGGCATTCAACAAATCTATAATGACAGCTGTAAAAAAATCAAAAGAGTACCTTTATACATTACTTTTAAATCACTCTCAAAAATATCATTAAAATTTTAATACCAATTATATTTCTTTTAAAAATTGTTTTGATCGTTTTTACATAAGATCTGCCTATAATGAAATAACTGGTTTTAGAGTAATCGCGTGATATAAAAATGTATAAATGCATTGAGATAATCTACCGCCTACTTAGGCAAATAAAAAATATAAATTATGCCTTAGTATCTTGCATATCGCATAAATCATATAGAAAACCTGTGTACCAAATAGAGTTACAGATAAAAGGCCCAGTCATTTGCACACCGAAAAAACTATGAATTTCAGTTACTGAATCTTATAATTTCATTAAAGTCAGTTGCTAAGAAATCACCAAACAGTACGTACTGCACCTTCATTCATAATAAAATACATTATAAAGCTTGAAGAATAATTCTGCTTAGTTTATCCATTAATGAACTGGTTACAAATAAAAAAGTGAAATGTCAGAACAAACTCAATGTTTAATCTCATATGAAGAACTATTAAGCTTTTATAAAGAAAGTGGTGTAGATGCTGCGCTTAATGATACGCCAATTGACCGTTTTAGCCAATCTGCTATTTTAGAGCAAAAATCAAAACAAGCAGTTGACATCATCCAGCATAAACAGACTTCACAGCCTATAAAACTGCATAACAAGCCACCACACAATCTTGACAATAAAACACATGACACGCTTTCAGCCATAGAGATAGCAAATAGTGCTCATACACTTGACGAATTAAAATCTGCCCTCCTCGCTTTTAATGGTTGCTCATTGAAATTGACAGCTAAAAACACCTGTTTTTCAGATGGAACAGCAGGAAGTCCACTTATGCTTATAGGAGAAGCACCAGGACGAGACGAAGATATACAAGGAATTCCGTTCGTTGGAAAAGCAGGAATGCTACTGAACAAAATATTGGCATCTATTGGTCTAACAAGAAAAAATGTTTACATAGCAAACACTGTTCCGTGGCGTCCACCTGGAAATCGCACACCAACACCAAGAGAAGTCGCATTATGCCGCCCCTTTATTGAACGGCAAATTCAGTTGGCTAATCCTCGTGTTCTTATCGCGCTAGGAGGAACTGCTGCACAATTTCTTACGGGGGCTCAAGGCGGAATTATCCGTATAAGGGGAAAATGGCAAATCTATGAGAGCGCAAATAACGTTAAAATACCTGTTATGCCAACTTTTCATCCTGCTTATCTTTTACGAACCCCTAGTCAAAAAAAGCTTACATGGATGGATTTTCTAGAAGTAAAAGACCGTCTCAATAATCTTTTATAACTCATTGATCTTCCTTCTTTTTAAAACACAAACGTTTAATTACTCATATTCCCAAATACAATAAGGAAAAAATTATGAAACAACCAACTATTCCCACTTATCGTTTGGAAGATTATCAGCCCACACCTTATGCTATACCCAAA
Source organism: Bartonella sp. WD12.1 (assembly GCF_002022415.1). Classification (GTDB taxonomy): domain Bacteria; phylum Pseudomonadota; class Alphaproteobacteria; order Rhizobiales; family Rhizobiaceae; genus Bartonella. The sequence goes on along the minus strand of NZ_MUBG01000001.1, from coordinate 338,581 downwards.
ACGCAACTTGATTTTTGCTTGGAACCAACAAAAACTCGTGTTACAGCAACATTACTGATTGAGCCTCGTGAAAATATAAAAAATTAACACCCTTGGTACTTTCTGGTGACGAACTTACATTAATTTCTGTTGCTATAAATGGTGAAAAATTAGCCGATAATGCTTACAAAAGCACCCCTTCATATTTGGAAATTACAACTCCACCTACTTCTCCTTTTACATTGCAATTGGTTACAGAACTGAACCCTGAAAATAACCGCAAACTCATGGGGCTTTACCTTTCAAACGGTGTTTATTGCACACAGTGTGAAGCGGAAGGTTTTCGCCGTATTACTTATTTTTATGACCGCCCAGATGTTCTTTCCACTTATACAGTAAGAATTGAAGCAGATTCTCACACAATTCCTATCTTGCTTTCTAATGGTAATCTTGTTGAAACAGGAACCCTTGATAACAACCGCCATTTTGCTATTTGGGAAGACCCTTATCCGAAACCATCTTACCTCTTTGCTCTAGTTGGTGGAGATCTTGATGAGTTAGAAGATCATTTTACCACTGAATCTGGGCGGCGGGTCAAACTTGGCATCTATGTAGAAAAAGGAAAAACAAAACGAGCAATCTATGCGATGGATGCACTCAAGCGCTCCATGCGTTGGGATGAACAATGCTTTGGACGAGAATATGATCTTGATGTTTTCAATATTGTTGCTGTCTCAGATTTCAATATGGGTGCAATGGAAAACAAAGGATTAAACATTTTTAATGACAAATATGTTCTTGCAGACCATGAAACAGCAACCGACCATGATTACCGAAATGTTGAGCGTGTTATTGCACATGAATATTTCCACAATTGGACTGGAAATCGTATTACGTGCCGTGATTGGTTTCAGCTTTGTTTAAAAGAAGGGTTAACTGTTTATCGCGATCAGGAATTTTCTGCAGATCAAAATGTACGCAGCCTACAGAGAATTGAAAACATAAAAACTCTGAAAGCTACACAATTTTCTGAAGATTCTGGTCCACTGGCTCACCCTGTACGACCTCGTCAATATAGTCAAATCAACAATTTTTATACTACGACTATCTATGAAAAAGGTGCAGAAGTGGTCCGCATGGTGCACACTATTTTAGGCCCTACTCTGTTTCGTAAAGGTATGGATCTCTATTTCCAGCGCCATGATGGACAAGCATGTACCATTGAAGATTTTATCGCTTGTTTTGCTGAAGTTTCTGGTAGAGATTTTTCACAATTTATGTTGTGGTATGAACAAGCTGGTACGCCCAATGTGAAAATCGATAGTCATTATAATGATGGCGTTTTAACGATTCATGCGAAGCAACATATTCCAGCAACACCACAACAAAACGAAAAAAAACCTATGTTCATTCCTATCGCCTTTGGCTTACTGGGGCATAAGGGAGAAGCATTAACTTATGAATCTGATGCAAATATTCAAGCAGATGTTATGATGCTGTCTCAGGAAACTCAAACCTTTACATTAAAAGGATTGCGTGAAAAGCCTATTTTATCACTTCTCAGAAATTTTTCTGCTCCTATTACTTTACAAACCCCATTTAATGAAGATGAACTGATTTTTCTTGCTAAAAACGATAGTAATCAAATTAATCGCTGGCAATCACTCAACCATCTGATAACGCAAGCCCTTATTCAAGTGATTAAAGATAAAACGCTAGAAAAGAGTGGCATGCCCTCTAATTTGTTAGAACTCATCGAAATGATCGTTAAAGATGAAAATCTTGAACCTGAATTTCGCGCATTTTGTTTAAGCTTACCTAGCGAAGTTGAACTTGCTCGCACACTCGCTGAAAATGTCGATCCAGATCGTATTCATCACGTGCGTAATCAATTTTTATCTTCTATCGCACACACTCATCAAGAGCTCTTAACAGAAATCTACACACAGATGGAGATAAAAGAGCCCTATTCACCAAACACTGCACAAATTGGAAAACGAGCATTACGCAATATTATATTAGACTATCTTTCTATTGCAGAAAACAAACCAGATCGTGCTGCTACCCAATATGCAATGGCTGATAACATGACTGACCGCATGGCCAGCATAACGATTTTAGTGCAACGCTTTAATGAAAGTAAACAAGCACAAGACGCCTTAAATGATTTTGAAAACCGGTATCGTCATGATCCTTTGGTTATGGATAAATGGTTTTCTATTCAAGCGATGGTTGCTGGAGAGGCAACACTTAGCCAGGTTCAAAAACTCATGAAACATCCGCTCTTTTCACAGGATAATCCCAATCGAGTTCGTGCCCTGATTGGTGCCTTTGCAGCAGGAAACCAAACAGGTTTCAATAGAGTTGATGGAGCAGCTTATCATTTCCTTTGCCAAATCATTTTAGAAATTGACAAAAAGAATCCACAACTTTCTTCGAGATTATTAACAATTATGCGCTCTTGGCGACAATGGGAACCCATTCGACAGCAGAAACTTGAAACTGCATTAAAAACAATTGCAGCCGCACCTAAATTGTCAAGTGATGTAGCAGATATCATTAACCGTATGCTCAGTTAAAAATATTTATAATCAATATATTATAAGATATTTTAAAGATAAATTAGAAACATCTATTCAATAACGGTAAACTCATAAACAAGTCGTGAAAGCTTGTTTATGAGCAATATTAAAACGTCTGTAATATCCAATAATTTACGTTCATAGCAGTAAAATTACTTTCTCCTAAAAAAAAGACTAGACAGAAGACTCCTGTTTTGATTCACTGTACCTACTGGTTTGTTATGAGTACAGAAATAGTTTTCCAGTCATATTATTCATGATTAGAGGAACCAGAAATGGAGAAATTGGACGTATATAATGCGCCCACAGGAATATATTCCGATTCAAAACCGAGCGTTCAAAATCGCAAGGCACAGGAAGCGTATATTGATTTGCTTTCTGGTTCAATTTATAAAAAACTTTTATCGATTGAACCTTGGCTACGTCGGTCTATCCCATTCATCATCATTCTTTTCCTCATTGTGTTAGCAGCTGTTCGCTTTGTATCAATTTATGATTTACGCCATACGATTGATAAAGATACGCGCTCTACAATGAATTTATTAGCTGCTCACATCATAAATACGATTGATCGTGACTTATCTATCATTACCAAACAAGGAAAAGCTACTGGTCTTTCTTATAGTCATTTAGAAGATGTTCTTGTCGATCTGCGTAACCAAAACCTTGTCAATACCAATACTATAATTGCTATAGTCGATCAAAATGAAAACGTTCTAGTTTCATCTAGTTCAGAGATAATCTTAGGAAAACCTTTAAAAAATTTCATCTCTGAAAATACCGCTTTAGAGTCTCTTAGACAGCACACTGGCACTACACAAATCAAAATAGGAACAGAGCTTGTCTTAGCTTTACTCAGCCAAACAAAAAACAGCCAATATAGCGTATTTATAAGTGAGAAAACACACGACATCTATATGGAATGGCGTAAAATCTTCTCATTAAATATGACCTTATTCATAGGAACTACCGGTATTATACTGGCTCTTCTTTATGCATATTACAACCAAGTTTTACGTACACATAATATGGATCTGGTTTCAGAAAAAAATCAAAACCGTATTGATATGGCAATGATGCGTGGACGTTGTGGGTTGTGGGATTGGAATATGGCAAGCGGGCGAGTATATTGGTCACGAGCTATGTACGAAATGCTTGGTTATGTGCCTCAAGATGCATTGCTGTCGATTTCTCAAATTACTGCCATTATCAACCCAACTGATACTAATTTTTTTGATCTTGCTCAGGAATTAATGAGTGGTGAAAAAAAACACATCGATATTAATATTCCCATGCGCCATGCTGACGGTCATTATATATGGATGCGTTTTCGTGCCGAAGTTACTGAAGGAGAAGAACCTCATTTAGTTGGTATTTCCTTTGATATTAGCGAGCAACGTCAACTTGCCGAACAAACAGCACAAGCTGATCTTCGTATTCGCGATGCTATTGAAAATATTTCAGAATCTTTTGTATTATGGGACTCCGAAGGGCGTTTAGTTATGTCCAATAGTAAATTTTGCGAATATGCAGCTATCCCAAAACAAATGCTGCAATCAGGTATTCAACGTGCAACTGTCGAAGCTATGGCACGTCCTGCTATTAGTGAATATCTCCTTAAAGAAGATGGAGCTGGTAATCTAACCAGTATTCGCCAAACTGCAGATGGGTTCTGGCTCAAAATTAATGAACGACGTACACAAGACGGAGGGCTTGTTTGCACTGGCACTGATATTTCCGAACTTAAACAACAACAAGAAAAATTTAAAAACAGTGAAAAGAGTCTTTTTTCCTTCATTCAAGAACTCAAACGTGCACGAGGAAATGCCCAGCAACGTGCAACAGAGGTTGAAAAACTTAACAAAAGTCTGCAAGCAGAAAAAGAGCGAGCTGAAAGTGCTAATAAAGCTAAATCAGAATTTTTAGCTAATATATCCCATGAATTACGCACCCCTCTTAACGCTATTCTTGGTTTTTCAGATATCATGTTGCAATCCACCTTTGGTCCTCTTGGCTCACAGCGCTACAAAGAATATATGCGTGATATCCACAATTCAGGAACTCATCTTCTAACTCTCATCAATGATATCCTTGATATGTCAAAAATCGAAGCTGGAAGATTTACTCTTGATTGTAAAAATATTGATCTTGGACCAATTATCAGTGAAGCAGTTCGAACACTTACCCCACAAGCACAAGAAAAAAAGGTTTCCGTTACAGAGAATATTGCACCAGAGCTTCATGCTGAAGTTGATTGCCGTGCCATAAGACAGATTTTCCTTAATCTCATTTCTAATGCTGTTAAGTTTACGCCTTCTGGTGGCAATATTGATGTTTGTGCCTTCCAAAAAGAAAATAACCTTATCTTTAAAATAAAAGATACAGGAGTTGGTATTCCTCAAGCAGCAATCAAAAAACTTGGGCAACCTTTTGAACAAGTTGAAAATCAATTTACTAAAACTCATACCGGTTCAGGCCTTGGGCTAGCTATTTCTCGTTCTCTCGTTAAACTGCACAAAGGAAAACTTGAAATTACTTCTGAAGAAGAAAAAGGTACAACTGTAACTATTACAATGCCAATTCAACAAAATTAAAATTTTTAAACAAAACATTCTTGCTGTTCTCGATGAAGCAAAGTTTGTTTTCGTTGAATACCCCAACGATAACCTGCAATAGCACCATTTGTGTATATCACACGGTGGCAAGGAATGGCTAATGCTAACTTATTATGTGCACACGCATTTGCAACCGCACGAACAGCCTTCGGCATACCGATATGTTGCGCTAATTCTTTATAAGAAATTGTTTCCCCACATTGCACTTCACATAATGCACCCCATACTTTTTTCTGAAAAGCTGTACCTTTAATATCTAATTGTAAATCACAATATTCTGCTAATTTAGGGGTTTCTACCATCGCTATAATATGTGCAATTTCTCTATTTAATATATGATCATCAATATTGGATTGCACATTGGTAAAGCATATTTTCAATTCCTGTAATAACTGTTCAGCAGTATCGCCTAAAGCTATATTACAAATACCTTTGAGAGATTTTGCAATTAAGAGCACCCCTATTGATGTCTCTTTCAAGATAACAACCACCGCATCTTGCGAATTCTCATTTTTAAGCTTTATCATAAACGCCTTGTGAGAATTGAACTAACATTTTATACAATTTAATCTTCTGACAAAATGGAAATTTTATGATAAAGCGTGTTCAATCTTTTAACACCTGTGTAAAAATTGAACGTACCAGTTGCCCTGTTTCGTCAATCAATTTCTCGACACGTAGCAAATCAGGCTCACCAACACTATGCAACAAGAGATCACCTAGCCCAGGTGGCATATCATCAGGATTAAGATAATCATTTAAGCAAAGGCGTATAATTTGACTCAAATTTGTATAAAGGCAATAAGCGTGATGTAATTCAGAAATAAGTGATTGATCAAGAAAACTTTTCGGCAAATGAGAAAGAATATCAGCAGTCGTCATTCCAATCTGGAATTCAATCATATGAGTTATAAGAGCAAATTGAGCAATAAATTCAAGATCCATAATTCCACCAGGTATAGTTTTTAAATCCCATCGATTTTTCGGTGGTTTTTTTTGCTCAATTAAGACACGCATTTCACGTATTTCTTTTGTGATCATTTTTTTATCGCGAGGAAGTGCAATAATTGCACAAACCTCATTTTCTAACTTTTGCAAAAAATCAGCATCGCCAGCTATACCCCGCGCTCGGGTTAAAGCAAGATGTTCCCATATCCATGCTTCCTTACGCTGATATTTTGCAAAAACTTCAAAAAAAACAGCAACAGGCCCTTTATTGCCCAATGGTCGCAATCGTAGATCAACCGCATAAAGAACACCTTGACTTGTAGAAGAAGATAAAGCAGAAACAAAACGTTGTGTTAGACGAGTATAATATTGAGAAACATAAAGAGGCTTTTCTCCATCAGATTTTTCTGCATCTTCATCATGATCATAAAGCACAATAAGATCAACATCTGAACCTGCAGTTAATTCACAGCTTCCAAGTTTACCCATACCTAATATACCAATACATCCTCCTTTAACATGACCATGACAACGAGAAAACTCTTCTTGAACAACAGCAATCGTTTTCGCAATCACAAGATCTGCAAGTAGAGCAAAAGCAAAACCTGCTTTATCTCCTGTAATTGTACCGTTCAAAAGTCGGATACCAATCAAAAAGCGTTGCTCATCTGCAAAAATTCTTAAACGATCCAGAATATCTTCATAAGCAGTTACACCCTCAAGGAAATAATCAATTTGATTTTCTAGATAAGCTTTTGTTGGCAATTCTGAAAAAATTGTTGGATCTAGCATTCCATCAAAAACATGTGGTTTACGTGTAATAATTTCCGCAAGGCGTGGAGCTGCTCCCATAATACGTACCAACATATTTAAAAGAGATGGATTAGATTGCAATAAACTAAAAAGTTGAATCCCTGAAGGTAAACCTTGCAAAAAACTATCAAAACGCAACATCGCCTGATCAGCTCTTTTAGTAGCACCGAAAGCTTTCAAAAGTGCTGGTGTAAGTTCCGTTAACCTTTCACGTGCTTCAGCAGATTGAGTGGCTTTATAACGCCCACAATGCAGCGTGCGCATAATACGACAAATATCACTAGCCCTTTCAAAACCTAAACGACTTAATGTGACAAGTGTTTCGGGATCATCTTCTTCACCTGTAAAAACTAAATTGCCAATTTCCAAGCCAAGTTCTTGTTCATGCTCAAATAGCGCTGCATAATGTTTTTCAACTATTTTAAGTGTTTCTAATAAATCGCTAATAAAGCAGTCTTTCTTTTTATACCCCATCAAATATGCAACGCTAGTGAATTGAGAAACATCTTCTGGCAAAATATGCGTCTGCTCATCTGCAAGCATTTGAATACGGTGTTCAACATTACGTAAAAAAGTATAACTTTTTATAAGACTATCTCTGGTTTCCTTACCAATCCAACCAAGATTATAAAGTTCTTTCAACATTGCAACTGTCTCACGTCCTCGCAATTGAGGAAAGCGTCCACCTGCAATTAACTGTTGTGTCTGAACAAAAAATTCAATCTCGCGAATACCACCCCTTCCTAATTTTATATTATGGCCAAAAGCAGCAATTTGACCATAATTTTTATACACATGGATTTGACGTTTGATAGAATGAATATCAGCAATAGCAGCATAGTCTAAATATTTTCGCCATATATAAGGTGAAAGATCTTTAAGTACATTAAAACCTGCAATAATATCACCAGCCACTGGACGTGCCTTAATCATAGCTGCACGTTCCCAATTTTGTCCACGCCCTTCATAATAACGCAAAGCTGCTCTTACCGGTAATGCTAAAGGCGTTGAACCCGGATCGGGACGAAGTCGCAAGTCAAGCCGAAAAACATATCCATCAGCAGTACGGGCTTGAATGATATGAATCAATCGACGTACTATTTTAGAGAATACATCGACACTTTCATAAAAATCACCAATATGAGGCAATGTGTCATCAATAAAAATAATAAGATCTATATCAGAAGAATAATTAAGTTCTCCTGCACCAAACTTTCCCATACCTAAAATGATCAAGCCACAATTTTGTTCTGGATTGTCACGATTAAGCAAACTAATCTTTCCATGATCATGTGCTTCTCTCAAAAGAAAACGTAAAGCTGCCCCTAAAGCCGCTTCACCTAAGCGTGTTAACCATGCACATGATACTGCGCAAGTAAAAATACCACTTAAATCAGCTAAAGCGATAAGAACATGTGCTTCTTTTTTCTTGCGTCTTAAAGCAGCCATTAATGAAGCTTCATGAATACCTTCAACTCTATCGATAGCTGCAATATCTTCTATAATTTTGCTAAGCCTTGTTTCTATATCAACATCCAATAAGGAATTAAGATAAGATGGATTGGCAATCAAAACTTCACGCAAAAAAGGAGATAAAGTCATAATTGCACTAATGAAGTCAACCTGCTCTCCCCCAACTGTAATATAGGAAACCAAAGATTCTAAATTTTCTTTTCTTGCTTGTTCTGTAATATCCTTCAACCATTGAGAACCACTTTCATCAAGTGGACATAAAGAGAGAAGCTGTGTTTTTAAAAAAGCTTTTTTCATCTACATTTCCTTGAGAAAGAATTTTGAATTTTGTTTTATTAATTCACATTATAGACTTTAAAAAACAATCTTACACACATCAAATAAAGTGATGAAGTAAACAAATTTAAGGAAACATCAAAACAGCTCTAAGCCCTGGATTTGCATCTTCAAGTAACAGCTCTCCCCCATGCAATTTCATAACAGCTTTTGCTATACTTAAACCAATACCACAACCAGGTTGTGTGCGGCTTTTCTCAAGACGAACAAACCGTTCTGTTACTTTTTCACGCTTATCTTCTGCAATTCCCGGACCATTATCACTAACCACAACGAGCAAACATTCGCCACGGTATTCCATTGACAAAGAAATTTCTGTATTTTTTTCACCACTAGGTGCATATTTGATTGCATTATCAATGAGATTAAAAATCGATTGTGCAATAAGCTCACGATTGAGCTGAAGCTCTTTATCAAAGACATGCCCTAATCGAAGCAAAATACCCGCTTCTTCAGCAAAAGGCTCATAAAGTTCAACCGCATCTTCAAGAATTAGCTTCACATTCATTGGCTCAAGGTGTGCAATCGAACTGCTGGCTTCAATGCGTGAAATCATCAAAATGGCATTAAAAGTACGAATAAGCTGATCTGATTCAGCGATAACATCATCCAGCGCTTGCCGATATTCAAGCTCTGTTTTTTGTCCTGACAGCGCTTCTTCAGCACGATTTCTAAGGCGTGTTAGCGGCGTTTTAAGATCATGAGCAATATTATCTGATACCTGACGTAAACCAATATTTAATTCTTCAATACGGTCTAACATAACATTGAGATTAGCTGACAGTCGATCAAACTCATCACCTGCTTGAGAAACAGGTAAGCGCTCACTAAAATCACCATCCATTACATGTTGGGATGCAGCCGTGACACGATCAATCCTCTGCAACGCCCGTCTGCCAACAAAAAACCATATTAATAAAGCCCCTCCAACCATCGCTATAAGAGCAATCATCACAGCTTTACGAATAACCTTTGCAAAACGTTCTGGTTCATCTAAATCCCGTCCAACAAGAAGCTTCATAGCATTTGGCAAATCAACAACAACTGCTAAAGCACGGTGCTCACTTGTTTTGCCATGTTCTCCAAAACGTGAATATAAAAAAGAGTCCGAAAGAAAGCCATTATATTTAAGCAGACCAGGCTCAATACGAGCAACATTGCCTGTTAAAATACGCCCCATAGGATCAGTAACAAGATAAAGAAAAGCCCCCGGTTGTCGCGAACGATGATCAATAGTACGCATTAATAAAGACAATCCGCCATAATTATAAGCGCTTTCAATATTCCTTAATTCTTCACGTAAAGCTTGTTCAGTTTGATCTGTTAACAATGAAACAGCAAATGCTGTCATATAAATAGAAAGACCAGCTGCAACCAAACTAAACAATAAAATATAAAGCGCAGAAAGCCTTAAAGCAGTTGTGCGCATTATATTGATTAAACGGTTCATATTTTTTATCTGGAGCCTTTAGCATATATCCAGCTCCACGGACCGTATGTAAAAGTGGAATATCAAAGTCTTTTTCAATTTTTGCCCTCAAGCGAGATATATGCACATCAATTACATTCGTTTGCGGATCAAAATGATAATCCCAAACATTTTCCAAAAGCATAGTGCGTGTAACAACCTGGCCAGCATACCGCATTAAATATTCAAGCAAACGAAATTCGCGTGGTTGTAATATGATATTTATTCCACCACGTTTTACTGTATGTGCTAACCGATCAAGTTCAAGATTGCCTACACAATAAACAGTTTCTGCCTCTTTAGGGCTTTTGCGCCGTTGCAATACTTCAACCCGTGCAAGAAGTTCTGAAAATGCATAAGGTTTTGTTAGATAATCATCACCCCCTGCACGTAAACCCGTTACACGATCATCAACTTGCCCTAAAGCAGAAAGAATAAGAACTGGCGTTTCATTGCCTTTTGCACGTAATTCAGAAACAATAGACAGACCATCACGATGCGGTAGCATCCGATCAACAACCATGACGTCATAATTGCCTGTCTCAGCCAAAGAATAACCAGTATCCCCGTCACAAGCAATATCAGCCGTATATCCTACTTCTAAAAATGCTTTTTCAAGATAACGTCCTGTTTCACGATCATCTTCAATGACAAGTATCTTCATAAACGCTTCTCCAATTATTTTATTAAACGATTATGGGACAGAAATTTATAAAAATTCTGTCCCACTGTTAACAGACGTTATTTCTTAACAATTTGAAGAGCAATAAAACGATTTTGATCATTTGTACGTACTTGCAACAATATTGCATTTCGTCCTAGTTTTTGTGCATTCTTAATTGCATCAGTAATATCAGATACCTTTTTGACCAGTTTATTATTAACTGTTACAATTACATCACCAGGGCGAATTCCCTTCTCTGCTGCTTCTGAATCTGAATCCACATCGTTTACAACCATTCCTTGACCGTCATCAGAAGGAGTTACAATCAAACCGTAATCTTCTAGCGGTTCATTCGAACTCTGTTGCTTACTTGAAGACCTTGAAGTTTCTTTCTTATTTTCACTTTCTGGCATCGCATCAAGCTTAACTTTAATCTTTTCTTCTTTGCCAGATCTCCAAACATTCAAAACTGCTGTTTCTCCTGGTCTAATATGCGCAATACGCCGTGCTAAATCACGCGCATCAGTAACTTTTTCACCATTTACTGCAATAATTACATCACCTGTTTTAATACCAGCCTTTTCTGCAGGCCCTTTAAGCGGATCAGTAACTAAAGCACCTTTGGTTTCTTTTAAACCTACTGAATCAGAAATTTCTTTAGTCACTGGTTGAATCTGAACACCAAGCCAACCACGTTGAACTGAACCTTTTTCAATAAGCTGCTTTACAACCTGTTTTGCTGTTGTCGCAGGAATAGCAAATGCAATTCCAACGTTTCCTCCAGAGGGAGAAAAAATTGCTGTATTAATTCCAACAACTTGCCCATTAAGATTAAAAGTTGGCCCACCAGAATTACCCCTATTAACAGCAGCATCAATCTGAATAAAATCATCATAAATACCAGCACCGATATCACGTCCACGTGCTGAAACAATCCCTGCTGTTACAGTCCCACCAAGACCAAATGGATTACCAACAGCAACAACCCAATCGCCAACATAAAGCTTTGAATCATCAGCAAAATCAACATATGGGAATGTTCGTTTATCATCCACCTTTAACACTGCCAAATCAGTTCGAGAATCTGTTCCAATAAGTTTGGCATTAAGTTCTGTACCATCATCAAGAACAACAGAATAGCTTGTTCCATCAGAAATTACGTGATCATTAGTCACAATATAACCATCAGACGAAATAAAAAAACCAGATCCAAAAGCTATAGGACGGGGTTTATGCGAACGATGAGAATGCTTATTGTTAGGCCAACTACGGTCATAAAACTCTTTGAAAAATTTTTTTAAAGGATGTTGATCTGGTAATTGATCAATACCTGGAGCACTAAAAAAGCCATCAAAGAACCACTCTTCTTTTTTTGCATTGCTCTTCACCTGCACTGAAACAACTGCAGGTTTTACTTGAGACACAATATTTGCAAACCCCTGCTGATGCACTGATGGAACGAATACAGGATCTGCATGAGCTGCTGTCATCCAAAAGTTTGATCCGCTCAAAAACATTGTACTTGCTAAAACCGTAGAAAGACCTATTGCCGGTGATATCATACGGAAGATTGGTTTAACCATTTTGTGTGCTCCTATTTAGTAATATTGAGGTCTTTATGAAATTAGTAATAAAACAACAGACCTTACCGTTTTCTGTCTAAATCGTTAAAGTTTTGTAAGGTTAGACAAACAACAATTCATAATAATAGATAGAGACAAAGCATTAATTTAAACAGACCAAACTTCTTTTCTGTATATAATTTACTTCATTTTGATAAACATTTTTAATGGTCCCTATTCATTAGTTTTGAAAGCGATTAAGAGCGTTTACGGCGTTTTATCTGAAAAAATATAACACTTATACCAATGATAAGAAATATCAGAGGAAACAACCATAAAAACCATGTTATTTTATTGAATGATAACTCCAACAAAATAAATTCACCATATCTTTCAACAAGGAAATCAATAATCTGTTGATCACTATCACCTGCTTTTAAACGTTCACGTATTAAAAGGCGTAAATCATGTGCCAATGGAGCATCTGAATCATTAATCGATTGATTGTAGCAAACTGGGCAACGCAACTGTGATGAAATATTACGAGCCCGTGATTCAAGTATTGGGTCTTCTAAAATTTCATGTGGCTCTACTGCTATCACAAATTGTATAGGAGAAAAGATAACACAAAAAATAAAAGCCCAAAAGAAAAACCTTTTCACTGCAATACTCTTTCAAAAATATTTAAAATTGGAAATTACTCATTGATGCATCCTTATACGCAACCAATAACCTAAAAAAGAAAAACAGCCACCAATTGCCATCATCAATGCACCAAACCAAATACAGATCACGTAAGGTTTCCACCGTATATGTACATCAAGACCTTGATCACCTATTCGACCTGGCTCAACATAAAATTGAGAAAAACCACAACTTTTGATACCAACTTTTGTCGTTGATATATTTTTACTTGAATAAAATCTTTTTGATGCCGTTATGTTGCGCACAGATTTCTGATTTTTATATATTTTAAAATCAAATTGCATTTCAGAATAATTTGAGAAAGCAACATTACGTAATGCATCAAAACGAATAGTTTTACCAGCTATTGTAACCGTATCCCCTATTTGCATGGTTAACATCTGTTCTTGCTCAAAAGTTGCAACACAAACAATACCAAATAATGTGACCCCTAATCCCATATGTGCCAATGCAGCTCCAAAAACAGACCACGGTAATCCAAAAAATCTCCTAGCTCGTATCAGCACGGGTGTTTTTCGATGACCGCTCTTCACCCAAAGACCAGCTAAACTACCTAAGAAAACAAAAATTGAAAGCCCAACGCCCAAAGCTGCAAAAATATCACGCCAAGACGTTGTATAAAATGTTATAAAACAGGCCATGCAAGCTAATACAAAAACAAACCACAACCGCTCAAAAACTGCAAGAAAATCGCCGCGCTTCCATGCTATCATTGGCCCAAATGGAACCAACAATAATAGCACCACCATTAAAGGCCCAAATGTAAGTTTAAAAAAATGAGCACCTACAGAAATTTTTTGTCCAGTTAATGCTTCAATAAAATAAGGATAAACTGTACCAACTAACACTGTTGCTGTCGCCGTGATGAGAAATAAATTATTTAAAACAATAAAACCTTCACGCGAAATTGGTTGAAAAAATCCACCTATTTTCAAAACAGGTACACGCAAAGCAAAGAGTAAAAAAGCTCCACTTATAAAAAAAAGCAAAATAGCAAGAATTGCCTGCCCACGTGCTGGATCAATAGCAAAACTATGAACAGACATTAAAATACCTGAACGAACAAGAAAAGTCCCCATAAGAGAAAGAGAAAAAGTAAGAATGGCTAAAAACAAAGTCCAACTTTTTAAGGCATTCCGCTTTTCAAGAACAATAGCAGAATGCAAAAAAGCCGTTCCTGAAAGCCAAGGCATAAGTGAAACATTCTCAACGGGATCCCAAAACCAATAACCACCCCAGCCAAGTTCATAATAAGCCCAATATGAACCAACCATAATCCCAAGTGTTAAAAAAAACCATGAAAGAAGAATCCATGGTCGTACCCAACGTGCCCAAACTCTATCAACATGCCCTATAATTAATGCAGCTATTGAAAAAGAAAAACAAACTGAAAAACCAACATAACCTAAATAAAGAAATGGTGGATGAATTGCTAAAGCATTATCCTGTAAAAGAGGATTAAGATCATTTCCTTGTAATGCTGGTGGATCAATACGTACAAATGGGTTGGATAAAAAAAGAATAAATAAAAGAAAAGCACTTGTAATCCAACTTTGGCAACTTAAAACTAATGCTTTAAATTTTTCTGGCAGTTGATGACTAAACAATGCCACCAATGCACTAAAAAAAGCTAGAATTAAAACCCATAATAACATTGATCCTTCGTGATTACTCCAAACACCAATGACTTTATAAAACATTGGTTTTTCTGAATGAGAGTTCTCAACAACATTCAGAACAGAAAAATCGGATACCATATAGGCATGCACAATAATTGAAAAAGACAAGAACAATAATATAAAGATGATATACGCCAGCGGTTCCACTATCCGCATCAATGAGCGCTCTGCCCATAAAATACCCAAAATAGGTAAAAAAGCCTGCAATAAACTAACCGTAAATGCCGAAGCTAAAAAAATATGACCCAATTCAACGAGCATGATCAAATGCCCTCTCCATACTATGACGCTTTTTTACCTGACCAGCTGTTTCCTTAGACATATAAGTCTCATTATGTTTTGCCAAAACACGTGTGCCTATAAAAAGCCCCTGTTTGTCAAAATATCCTTCTACGATAACACCCTGCTCTTCACGAAATAGATCTGGTAATATACCATTGAAAACTACTTTTTGACGCTTTGAATGATCAGTCACGAAAAAAGTTACTTTCATCTTGTCACTGTATTCAACAGTCCCTTTTTCAACAAAACCACCTAGACGCAAAGAGTGACCTGTTAAAATATCCTCCCTAGTGATCTCAGACGGCGTTCGGAAAAAACTTGCAGCATTACGCATTGCGTATAATAAAAAGCCTGCTGCAATTGCCATTATAAAAAGACATAATAAAATGAGTAGCAAACGCTTTTTTTTCCGCTTTTTTAAAATAAGTTTAAGTGAAGGGAGACTCTTTAAAGATTGACTGTTCATAGCCTATTTACAAAAAATATTTTTATAAATTACATGATATAATAAGTACAATTTAATCATTCATATACTTTATCTTTTTAGATAGCTTTTTCCGTATCCTGTACATTAATCAATTTGCTTATAATTTTACTACTCAATAAGCCCATTTGTTTCAATAGTCCTAAGCTGTTCCAATACACTTCTTTGACATTCTAATTACATGTATTGCGTAACTGAACTATCATTTCTTCAATACGGGATCGTCCTGGAACATCCTTAGACATTGTACTGAGAAAATTTTGTAAAAGCTGGACTGCCTGTTCAGGCTTACCAGCTTGACAAAGTGCATCAGCTAAAAATAAACGAGGATAAAAATCATCTGGAGCTAAATCTGCAGCCTTTTGAAAAGCATTCTGCGCCTCTTGTGTAATTATTCCACCTTCATAACCAACCAACGCTAGACCATACCCCATCAACCTTGGAGCTGTTTCTCCATTCAAACGAAGTGCATCTAAATAAATATTCACCGCGTCCTGAAAAAGACCTTCCTCAAAATAACTGATTGCTAAAATATCTGCTATCTTGCCATCATTCGGCATGCGAAAAAAAAGCGTTTGTAAACGTACAAGTTTCTCATGCCTATTTAACGTTTGTGGATCTTTATCCATTAATTCATTAAAAAAATAACTTTTGGCTCCCGGACTGCCTGTTAAACTATAAATACCGCATGTTACAAATGGAACAAATAAAATAACAAATGCCTTTAAGGCACAAATGCTCTTATGATGCTTATAAGGTTTTTGTACAAAACCACTCTGTGTTTCAACAGAAATGGCTGTACTGGGTAATTCAAGATGTACTTCTTGTATGCGCTCTTTATCAATGAAGTTATGTTCAAAACCAGATTCAATTCTATGAATCTGGTTTTTGCCCTTATCCATAATCAGAACTTGCCTATCTTTTTTAAATCCGTAGTCAAAATGCAGAAAAAAAAGATAACAATTGTTAAAAGAATGAGAAAAAACGCAGCTAAAATTAATAATAGCATATTACTGTAATATCATTATAATAATTAAAAAGCTATAATTTGTTCTTCTTTACTCCGTAATTCATGCAAGAAATTTCCTAGTTTCCATTAGAATTGCGACATGTATTACTATAAACCATTTACAGCGTATCATTGAGGATAAAAAACTGTATTGATAACAATTTTCAAACCAACTTGGATAAAATAATCCTAGTATCACCATTTTTAGGAATATTTCCCTCGTATAAATATTCAAGTGATTTTTGCAGCATCCAATATCCTCTAACATTATATCCTTTACAAATTTTGTAATGACTTGCCAAAAATAAAAGCATTAAAAAACCCATAAAAACAAAGCCACCTTTGCATTATGATTGAGCAAAATTCATTTTAATTTTACCCACATATACAAAGACTCCATTTATAGATCTTTAGTGTATACAAACACCATTCTAACATACAAAAAATGATTTTTTACCTCAATGCGTTGTATGAAAATACTACTCCATTGATTAATTCTAATATACGCGCCTCTTAGAAAAAAATATATTTACCGTCTTGGCAATAAAACTTTTGTATATAATCCACCCAATTTAGAACGTGATAAAGAAAGACTCCCCCCATATTCACTGACTATATCTGAAACGATCGCTAATCCTAATCCTGTTCCCGGTTTACTTTCATCAAGTCGCTGTCCTCTTTTTAAAGCTTTATCCATTTGCTCTTCTGTTAAACCAGGACCATCATCTTCGATAATGATATTAAAGAATGCTTCCTCTTCAACGCCCTCTTCTAAACCACAGCAAACTAAAATTTGAGTGCGAGACCATTGAGCAGCATTCTCAATCAAATTACCGACAATTTCCTCTAAATCTTCCCTTTCACCAGAAAAAACAATATCATCAATATCCATGATAAATTGAATATGTTTATCAGGATTGAGCTTTTCCATAACCCGCACCAAACGATCGAGCACTTTGCGAACAGATGTGTGATTAATAATACTGTTGCACTGCGCTGCAATCCGAGAACGCTGTAGATAATGATTGATTTGAGCCTGCATTATTTTAGCTTGTTCACATAATAAAACAGCCTGTTTTCCGCTCATTTTATTAGTTTCATTCATGATAACTGATAAAGGTGTCTTCAATGAATGAGCAAGATTACCAACCTGCGTCCGAAATCGTTCAATAATACGCTGATTATTATTAATAAGAGCATTCATTTCTTGTGCCAACGGCATAACTTCACTCAATAAATCCGTATTAACATAATCAGCTTTACCTTCACGAATATCATTCAATGTTTGTCGAATTCGTTTCAATGGTTGAAAACTAAAAAAAATAACAGCAATATTGATAAGAACACTACCTATACCAAAACTCCAAAGAAAAATTTGTAAAGTTTGCTTAAACTCTTTTACTTGCGCATGCGCTTCATCAATATTCCCAACGAGGCGAAAACGTGCAACCCTATTCTGATTATCTAAAACAATATCGCTTTCAACAACCTGTAGGTTCTTACCATCATCCCCTTTTACTCGATAAGAACGAAAGAATTGATTGTCAAAAGGCACATCAACATCGCTTGGTGAAAAAATCTTTTTAGTTCCCAATGACGGTGATACCAATCTTCCATGTAAATCAGGTGATACAGCAACTACTTCCCAATACCACCCTGATGTGGAATCTGAATAACGAATATCATCAAATCCAAGACCTCCTTTTAAATACCCCTCAGGTGTTACAGTTACAGTCGCAATAAGACTATAAAGCTGAGCAGAAAGAATACGACATAGACTTTGTTCACTTGAACGCTGATAAAACAAAATACTGATTGCTGAAATAGATGAAACCGAAATAGTAACCCACAATGTAGATAAAATCATAACACGTAAGCTGAGAGAATTACCAACAAAATAAAATAACTTCTTAAGCTGGCTATTGTTCTTCAAAGCTATCATTTATCACCTAATGTTTTCACCCGGTAACCCATTCCACGAATAGTCTCTATCAAATCTACCCCAAGCTTTTTTCGTAACCGCCCCACAAAAACTTCAATCGTATTTGAATCTTTATCAAAATCCTGATCATAAAGATGTTCGATAAGCTCTGTCCTTGAAACGATTTGATCACAATGGTGCATAAGATAAGAAAGAAGCCTAAACTCATGTGACGTCAATTTAATTAATTGACCACCAACAAAAACACGAGAAGTCTTAGTATCCAACAAAACACTCCCACAGGATAATGAATTTGTTGCATGGCCTGCAGCTCGACGAATTAATGCCCGTAACCGTGCTATTACCTCCTCTATATGGAACGGTTTAACAACATAATCATCAGCACCTGCATCAATGCCAAGTACCTTATCAGACCAACGATCACGTGCTGTTAGCATTAAAACAGGCATCAAAAACCCCTCTTGGCGCCATTTCTCAACAACACGAATCCCATCCATGCGTGGTAAACCAATATCAAGGATCACAGCATCATAAGGCTCTGTACTTCCTAAAAAATAAGCTTCTTCACCATCAAAAACACAATCAAAAACATATCCTGCATTTTTCAAAGCTTCTGCTAATTGATCATTAAGATCTCGATCATCTTCAACAATTAGAATGCGCATCACTATACCTGCACAAAAAATTAATCAGCAGGAATAACTACTTCAACACGACGTGGTCTCTTACCATTATGAGCAGGCACTACGATTACAACCACGCACATATTTTGACCATCTCGCACAATTGGCGTTGAGCGTGTCAACGTTCCGCCTTGACGGCTAGCAATTCTTTTACCTACCTCAGTACAATCGGCAGCTAAAACAGAATCCACACTGATGACACTTAAGAACATTATAAATAAGAAAAATTTTTTTATCATAAATAGCTTATAATCTGCTTTACCTGAATAGAAAATGAACAATAGAATTTTTTATTTACACAAAATCATAACGTAGTATCTGACTTGCTATGACAAACTCAAAAATCGAATTATATGATACCCTAATTATCTCTACAACAACATAACACACACTTCCTACACCACGTATAGAACAAACTCTTAATCCCAAAAAATAAAAGCCGTAACTAAATTTATTTACGCTTCTCTTTTTAAAGATATCGATACTTCTTATTATTCATATTTGTATTTTATTGTCGGCATCTTATTACGCGCAAAACACTATACAGACAAAGTGAAAAAACCCTATCAACTTGTTTATCTAGATCCAAACGATCGCTTCCTCACTAACATAAACATATTGATCCCTTTTCTTCTTAAAGACTATAAGTTTAATCTTGAAAAGGGCGTAGCTTATTTAACCAGTCTAAAAATAATACAATTTTGGCCACTATCATTCTACACGTATAAAGGTATTATTTTCTGCAACTTTAATGCCTGAATAGTGTTTTACATTATACCCGATCTTATCATTGAGAATTTTGTGCAAATAGTAAAATTCAAGCAATCAAAAATTAAAAAAGTGATATTATTTCAATTTCTGTAACTTAAAAACTGAATACAATTTGCATTACTTTTATGTATTTTACCCTCCCCTACTTGTAAAAAATCTCTCCTCAGCTGCAACTTTTTACAATAAACAAAAATCATATCATCCTTCAACTGCACAACAATTCTATTTCTATTAAAAGTAACTAGAAGCATATCAGAATGATAATTTTCAATTTTGATCAACTACAAATAGAAATTACATATAGCTTCTTGTTCTCATTTTTCGACAACATAAGATCTTTACCTTAAATCAAAACCTCAATAAGGTCTTTAAAATACCCTTTTAAAGAAATGAAAATTGTCCTGTGTAAATGCAAATCAATAAACATTTATAACTAATAAACAAAGCTGAAAACTGCTTCTTACTTTACTTAAAACATACTATGTTCAATAGTATCCTCAGCTTTATTTCTAATAGAATAAACAAGAGAAGATATCCAAAAATTTTAGATAGACAATATTTATATTTTAGTCTCAATTTATTTCTATAAAATCCAAATTATAAGTTATAAAACCCAAATCAAAAAATAAGGAATCTATAAAAAGAATTATTTTCAACTCAGTAAACCAACTTCATGCATTTTGAGCAAAACTTTACGATCAATCTTACCTGTCATGGGAAGATTAAATATTTTTTGAAACTGTTTTAAAGCACGCATAGTTTTTTCATCTTCTATGCCAGTGATTGTCACCTCTTGGTTACCAAACATACGTAATGCTTCCTGTACCCGTATAATATCTGTAACAAGAGGCTTTAAAATAACTTCCTCTGAGTGAGTTAAATCATTTGTTGTTATTGGATTATTTGCCATCTCTACTTCGCTACGCTCAATAAGTGCAGCAACTTCATCTTTCGGATGTTTTGACACAATATCTTTATCTCTTTGCACTGGCAAAGTTTTATTAGCAGTTTGTTGTTTCCACAGCTCTATAGCACGATGCATCTTAAGATTATCTACGCCATCTAAAGGACCATCATACAATCCAAGTTCTGCTAATTCTTTTTGTATTTCCAACAAATCCTCTGGTAAAGCACTCTGCAAAGAATTGAAAGATAAATTTTGATGCAAACTCTTTGCAGCAGGTACAGGAATAACAAAAGTATTTTCTTGAGATGTAGCGCGTTCTTTAAGTAAAATAAAATTCTGTATAACAGTTGGAACTGCCGCTACACTCATTTCAACGAAGCTATTCTGACGCATTTTTATTTGTGAAAATAAAGCATTGAAAGCAAAAAAACCAAAACTGATAATAAAAAAGAAAAAACCTATAACCAATAAAGCATTTATGCGCGTACGACGATAAAGCCATTTTACTAACCAAAGTAGAAAACGGCAATTTATTAAGAAAAATGTTATAATAATACTACGCTTTTTTACGACTTTCGTTTTACGCGTTTTTCGTTTTTTTGCCATTACTTCAATTTTTTATTTTTAACTGTAATTGCTTTCCATATAAAATAAGACTTACTATCATTTTCATCTAGAAAAGCGTAGTACCTACTGCCATCATTTGTGCTTTTTAAGCTAGACTCAATATGCTCATTATACCAGATACCGGTATACAAATTTACAAACACAATGAGATAAGTTTTAATCTACTTTTCTCAACTTCATATGCCACAATATTTTTAGCAATGTGTAAAGAGATATCTAGTTTATATAACATTTTTTCATCTCAATCTTACTATTGCATATAAACACCTTCTAGCAACTACTTTAACACAAATCACACCTTTCGTGTGCTTACATGCTACAATGAAATCACATTGAGATATATTTCATAATATTAAAAACCAACTTTGCAGCATAGTTTTTCCTAGATAGCTCATTTATGAACTTACACTTTCGACGTAATGATTTTATCAATACAAATTCAAATATAGTATTACACGTTGATAGCAATTTTATCTACTAATATCCTGCTCAATCTTATAAGACTTATTCCGGATTCTATTCACAGCATCTGAAGGGTAACAAAAACTATTTAACCTTCTCAGTGAAATTGCATGTTTATTTTTTCGGCTTTTCATTCTTCCTCAACATAAGCCACAAAATTAGCTACC
The DNA here is from genome assembly GCF_002022415.1 of Bartonella sp. WD12.1. Classification (GTDB taxonomy): domain Bacteria; phylum Pseudomonadota; class Alphaproteobacteria; order Rhizobiales; family Rhizobiaceae; genus Bartonella. The sequence goes on along the minus strand of NZ_MUBG01000001.1, from coordinate 316,423 downwards.
ACCTAAAACAACAACAAACAATCGAAAAAATAATCAAAAATACTGAAATGAAAGATCTTATCTAAACTTTTACATCACGCATTAAATAGCATAAAAACAAAATGTATAAGGTCTACCTTATGAACACAAATTACAATTGGTTCTTTTTACATTCACCCAAATCATCTAAAAAACGTAAAAATATAATTCAGTTTAAGGTACATAGAATCCATTAAAACACTTATAAGTTTGAAATTTTCTTTCATAATAAAACGTTAAAACAAATAGTTATATAATACCTCGAATATCAATTCATTATCCTAATTCAAAGATGTAATTATTATATTGCTTTCCTTTTGTAACTGTATTTATTCCTATGTATTTACTAAAGAATGAGAGAATTTTTACAAAACAAATTAGATATCTAGTTTTTTATGAAAAGAAAATAAATAAGGCCTGTACACGAGACTACAATATATTTTTGCAACAAAGCTAATAATACAATTTTAGAAATGAATGCGAAATTTTACAAAGTCAGTGTTATATAAATCTTTCATCAAGGAAAATAACATAAATTATTTTTTATTCATTTGTAACTACAGTATGTTGGTGTTCTATGATACGTTTTTTAATCAAATCAGTATTTTTTCTATTTGTTATTTTTGTAGTTATTTCATTTTTTTCCGCAAAACCAAAGGATAATCACTCTTCCACCCTAGAAGACAATATAACAGCAAGTGATGCAATTATCGCTTTAAAAAATACAATTACTGATTTAGGAAAATTCTGTGAACGTAATGTAGAAGTGTGTAAAACTGGAAAATCCTTTTTTAACCCACTTGGTGAACGCGCACGTGATGGTGCAAAAATAGCCTATGAATACCTTGATAGTATGTTTAGTAATAAAAATACCATTCAATCTGAAAATACTATCTCAGAAGACAAAACTTTACCCCCCGCAGAAAAGCAAATCAAACAAGATTATATAGAACTACCTTGAAACAAAAACTCTTAACTTTTACCGTTCTTTGTATTTTACAAGAAAGAGATACGTATCTGTCAACTCAATGTACTATACAATCACAAAAACAAAACAAGGATTGAAGTTATGGCAGAAACGATTGATGATATCATAGAGAATTTTTCCTTTCTTGATAATTGGGAAGATCGTTATCGTTACATTATTGAACTCGGCAACGAATTACCACCCTTTCCAGAAAATGCACGAAATGATGCTCACAAAGTTCCTGGCTGTGTCAGTCAAGTATGGCTTTTATTTTCACGTGATAATTCAGAAGATCCTACATTAACATTTCAAGGCTATTCCGATTCCCATATTGTTCGCGGGCTAATTTATATTCTTCTCGCCTTTTATTCAGGTAAAAAAGCCTCTGAAATTCGTATAGCTGATGCTGAGGGATTGCTTAAAACACTCGGTTTAAATGAACAGTTAACACCACAACGATCGAATGGTTTTAAATCCATGATTGAACGAATTCGTGCTGAAAGCTATTGATAACCTCTAAAACTTTCATATTAACAATCATATAAACACTATACTTTCCAAAAAAGTATTTTGAAATGTTAAATTTGAAGAGTGTTTTTTTTAAATGGATTACTTAGTTTTCTTTTTTTGGCGTTTGCGCCCAAGTCCCATTTCCTTAGCTAAATTTGAACGGGCCTTTGCATAATTAGGCGCAACCATAGGATAAGAGCTATCCAATTGCCATTTTTCACGATATTCCTCAGGAGACATTTTATAATGTGTCATCAAATGACGCTTTAAAGATTTAAACTTCTTTCCATCTTCAAGACAAATAAGATAATCGGGAAAAATCGAACGTTTTGGATTAACAGCAGGCCTTTGCTTTTCAACTCCAGCTTCTGCCGATGCAGCATTCCCTACTTTCAAAAAAGCAGCGTGAACATCAGCAATTAGACCTGGCACTTCAGTCGGCCGAATTGAATTATTACTTACATAAGCAGCAACAATATCAGCAACTAACGTAATAACTAAATTGCTTTCAGTCTCTAGGACTGGGTGATGTTCCATCCTTGTTTCCTTTAATTTTAAAATTGAGGCAATATTCGCATTTACACTCATGACATTGAAATTTTAATGCATATAAGTTTCATATTGTACAAAAATCTTTTTTGTCAATTCAATTATTTTATAAAATCATCTCAACACAGAAAAAACAAATAAACTTCTCCTTTTTGACATATTATATTATAAAAACTCAACTTGTTCCTTTTGCAAGCTAATTTTATGTTATAAAATATCATCTATAAACACAAAATATAGCACAAAATTAGTTATTTTTCATTGAATTTATAAAGATATTTAATATAAAATTATGATATATAGAACGAATTTTATATTAAACAATGATAACTTCATAGTTTTATATCCACCATGCAAATCTCAATACTGATATAAATAACCAACTTTTTTAAAACACAAAAAGTGACTTAAACAATTTTCCAAGCTCAGCAAAAAAAGAACATGGTGGATAAAATAAAAATCAAAAACGTACAAAAAAACTAAAAATGGTATGCTCATTAATACCAGAAAAATATAACATCACGTATCAATACAATATCTAAAGAACTCTTTTTATTCAGATTTTGGTATCCTTATTTTCAGTATAATCTTATTGTGTATATGATAGAATTTTACTTCACCATGGAGAGGTCAAATTCAATTTTAACACTAGCTAATTTTTTAACTTAATTAATAAAGATATGATTATGGTGATAGAAGGTAATATCTATAACATACAACGAATAAACATACACTGCACAAACTGTAAAAATCAACTTAACCATTTTTACAGGTAAATTAGAATTTACAAGTTTATGCTATTTGCATGAATGGTGTTGCTCTAACATATGAATAAAACCATCAGATTTTATAGGACCATGGTATGATGCATCTACCTAAACTTCCCCCAAAAGCATCTAAAATCATTTATAAAAAGATGTATCACGGTATTTACCGCGATGATCCTTACCATTGGCTGCGTGCATCTAATTGGCAAGATGTCTTAAAAAACCCTAGTTGTCTTGATGAAAATATTCGACGCCACCTTGAAGAAGAAAACGCTTATCAAACTTCTCAGATGGCCGATACAAAAACATTACAAAATCTGCTTTTTGCAGAAATGAAAAACCGCATTCAAGAAAATGATAGTTCCGTTCCTATAAAACGTGGCCCTTTTGCCTATGGGCTATGCTATAAAACTGGGGGAGAACAGCCACACTATTTTCGTACACCAAGAAATGGAGGTAAAAAAAACGTTTACCTTAATGGTGACGTTTTGGCTGAAGGCAAAGATTATTTTAATCTTGGCTCAGTCCATGTATCTCCCGATCATACACATGTTGCGTGGACTTATGATGATAAGGGTTCTGAATTCTATACAGCTAAAATTCGTAGCTTTAAAACATTATCCGACTACACAGATACAATCATAAATACATCCGGACAACTCGTCTGGGACGCCAAATCTGAAGGCTTTTTCTACACTAAAATGGATAAAAACCACCGCCCCTCAGAACTCTATTACCACCAACTAAACACTGATCCATCTCAAGACAAACTTATTTTTCATGAAGATAACCCCGGATTTTTCTTACATGTAAGTGGCTCTAAACTTAATGACTTTATTTATATTAACATTCATGACCATGAAACATCAGAAACCTGGCTTATCCCTGCTAAAGCGCCCCTTACAGCACCCCAATGTGTACAAAAACGACAAAAAGGCATTGAATATTCGCTTACAGAAGGAGGCGATGTTTTCTATATTCTCACCAATCAGGATAATGCAAAAGACTTTAAAATCATGGTCGCCCCATATTCATCTCCGCAATCAGAAAACTGGTCTGAGCTTATACCTCATCAACCCGGACGACTGATCCTATCTCACGATGCCTATCAAGATTTTCTTATTTGGTTTGAACAATTTGAAGGGCTTCCTTCTATACAACTCATGGAGCACTCAACCAAACAAATTCATTCTATTGCCTTTACAGAAGAAGCATATTCTTTAGACCTACAAGGGGCTGCAGAATATAATAGTCAAACCATTCGTTTTGCTTATTCGTCTATGACAACGCCTAATCAAATTTTTGATTATGAAGTAAAAAGTCGTAAACGAGTGCTTTTAAAAATACAAAAAATCCCTTCTGGGCATAATAAAGACGACTATGTAACACGGCGTATTACAGCAGTTGCAAATGATGGTGAAAAAATTCCTATTTCTCTTGTTTACCATAAAACTACTGCACTTAATGGTAATGCACCTTGTCTACTTTACGGTTATGGCGCTTATGGATTTTCTATTCCTGCAAGTTTCAATAGTAATGTACTTTCATTAGTCAATAGAGGCTTTATCTATGCCATTGCTCATATTCGTGGTGGAAAAGAAAAAGGCACTGAATGGTATGAAAAAGGAAAACATCTTTTTAAACGCAATACATTTTATGATTTTATTGCCTGTGCACGTCATCTCGTAAATCATAAATTTACTGCCCATGATCGGCTAATCGCCCAAGGTGGTTCAGCAGGAGGAATGCTGATGGGAGCTATAGCAAATCTGGCCCCTCAGGATTTTGCCGGCATCGTTGCTAATGTTCCTTTTGTTGATGTTTTAACAACAATGCTAGATGCTTCATTGCCCCTAACACCTCCAGAATGGCCTGAATGGGGTAACCCTCTTGAATCAAAAGAAGACTATAACCTTATTGCTTCTTACTCACCCTATGATAACATCAAACACCAAGAATATCCCCCTATTCTCGCCATTGCGGGATTAACAGACCCCCGTGTAACCTATTGGGAACCTGCAAAATGGGTAGCAAAACTGCGTGATTTTAAAACAGATGATAATACAATTTTATTGCGTATAAATATGGATTCAGGCCATGCAGGTGCGGCTGGACGTTTCTCAAAATTGGAAGAAACCGCATATATATACGCATACATCCTAAAAATAGTCGGAAAAATTCTTGATACTTAAACACCTGATTAATAAAGACTCCATAATTCAATAAATTATGAAGCCTTTATCTTTTATAGGATCAATAGCTCTATAAACTGCTTAAAATCCGCAATTTTCATATAACTCTAAAACATAATCCCAATTAATTAAATGATCCACAAAAGCCTCAAGATATTTTGGGCGTGCATTACGATAATCAATGTAATAAGAATGCTCCCACACATCAACACCTAAAATAGGTTGAGCATCATGAATCAGAGGGTTTTCGCCATTGGGGGTTTTCATAATCTCAAGCTTGCCATCTTTAACAGCTACCCATGCCCAACCAGAACCGAATTGAGTACTACCAGCTGCGATAAAATCTGTACGGAATTTCTCATAACCACCAAGATCAGACTCAATAGCTTTTGCTAATTTTCCAGGTAGTTTTTGACCACCACCACCTTTTTTCATCCAATTCCAAAAATGATGATGATTATAAGATTGAGCTGCGTTATTAAACAAACCAGGATTTTTACCAAAACTTTCCTTAATAATATTTTCAAGGCTCTTATTTTCCAAACCTAAATCTTTTACAAAATTATTTGTATTAGTAAGGTAAGCGAAATGATGCTTATCACGATGGTATTCAAGCGTCTCACGTGACATATAAGGTAAAAGGGCGTCATAATCATAAGACAATTCAGCTAATTCAAAAGCCATTTCAAAAATCTCCTCGATTCTAATTATTAAGCTCTCTCCCAAAGCCTACTTTGGCACTTACAGCATTTAAAAGCAAATGTTATTGAACATTTGTTTACAATCAATTTAGCGTTAATAGCCATTTTGACAAATCAACTAAAAGCTAATGAGAAACTGAATATTATAATGACATCAATAAGAAAAATATGCCATACCAATTTGTAGAAAACTGTTCTTCTACTAAGTCCTTAAAAAACAATCAAAAAAGATAAAAATCATAAACCAAAAAAGTTCTTATCTTCCTTATTTAATAAAAATAGTCTACGTCTGAATATATTTTTAAACAGCATAATACACCGCACTCAATGAAAATCTTACCAAATGCACACATAAAATTAAATTTGTATTTTATGCTATTAATAAAATGAGTAAGCACGTAAATATATCAACTATAGTCATTCTTTTCACAAATCGGTTAGAATATTAACATAAGATTTTTACATTCCACTGGCTTATTATGCCCTCTAATCACACCTCCATATTGGTAAGATCCAATCATAAACATAAATATTGTATTCCGATAATAATCGTCATTAATTGAAAAATAGATTCTGTGAACAGACCAGATTAATGCACGTTTCATATCATCGATAGCAAATCATGGTAGAGTTCAAAAATCGTTTTATCGACTTTACCAAAACCAATAGGCGAGCAGCTCGCCTTCATTATTGATCTAGTAAACCATTATCAGCTACAAAGAAAGTATGCTTTCTACAGCTTGTAATGGTTGTACTGCTTTTTGCTCCCATTTCACCTGAATTAGCAAAAACATTCGGAATGGGCTCCACCGAAAATAAGACATTTATTTTTGGGAAAGCAAAAAAATCAACCAAAGAAAGCCTTGGTAAGCTGTTTAGAAATGTTTATAATACAGCTGGCGTTAAGAAATCAGCCCATGGATTGAGAAAATTACCAGCAAAAAGAGCTGTCATGCAGGTGTTACGATTTTACAATTTAAAGCACTTTTAAAACGGACTGAAAATGAAATGGCATCATTCATACAAAGACAGTAACTCACCATAGAAACAATTAAAAAACTTCAAAAAAGTGCAGGATAACGAAAATAAGATAATAGAATCAATAAGTACAAATCCCCTTATCTTTATACTAACCGATTTATTTTATTGATATTTGGCTGGGGTACCTGGATTCGAACCAGGGAATGCCGGTACCAAAAACCGGTGCCTTACCGCTTGGCTATACCCCAAAAAAAGAAAACTATTACACTATGCTCGCGCCTTATACCGATTCTTGTAATTGTACGCAACATCTGAAAGCTAAAGCTTTCATTTTTCTTCTTGTAAAAGCTTTTTAAGCATTACAATAAGACAGATCAATACACCACAAATATTAAAAGAACTAGACCAAAAAAATCTATACGTTTATTCTTTTAATTAAATAGTTTTAGCTCACATTATAGCTATTATCGTTTTCTTAAAGTAAAATATTATCATTTCACAGTGTAAAACTGGTAATACTTTTCCATCATTTATAAATACAAATACTTCAAACTACACTGATCCATAACTTTAACTATTATTGATTTTAATATTTAAAATAAAAATTTAGCATACTTTTAATACAATTGATAATATATCAATAAACTATATTTATCACATAACAATAACAGAGAAATACTTAGCTATACAGTAAATTATATAAAGTCTCCGTGTACAAAAATAGTAATTTTTCTTTTATTTATTCTATCATAGATAAATATTATCGCAGCTGGATTTAGAAAATTCAATAAAAGATCACGCGCTATCACTAAATAAACTGCTCATACATAATGATACACTTTACCCCCAACTATAAATAATTACCTTCCACAAATCACCCCTCCTTCTAAGACATTGAAAATATGCTCAAAAAATTTCAATGATAAAAATCTCTAAAACATATCGTATAAAAAGTTGGAATTTTGTGTATTAGTTTGGATCCATCGTGGATGGAAGGAGCAAAACAAACAAAAACTAAATAAGCAGCATTATGAAGTAATAGTAACTAATAAAAATTACCCTCTTAGAGCTTCTATTCCACTATGAGTGCTATATAGTCACAAATTGCAAAGTGCTTTTTAAAAAAATTCTCTTCCAATTTCGTATCCTATGGAGAGATTTTAATCACATGACACAAGTAAATACTTATTTATAAGATCATATACTACTCTACACAACATTCATTTTCGGTAGTTGTTGGTAATTTGTAGAAGCAATAATCAGTGCATTTTTGTCTCTTTAATATATTCGCCTGGTATTTTACAGACAACAAAAATTACTATTAGCATTCAATAAAAACTTGTAATCTAATATCTTAATATTATGCATCATAAGATACAGCATGTATGCATAACATGCTATTGTACCTTAACCATTTTTCATAAAATATATCAAAAGCAATGCTATCTTCCATATACATAACTCAAACAAGACACCTTAAGAAATTACTTTCTACCTTTAGCAATGTATTAAAGTATTAAAATATTATCCCAATATACCAAAGCCATTAAAGTAAAGAATGATATCTTTAGATTCTTATGACTTTTGGGCAATTGCTGCTTGTGCCGCAGCTAAACGTGCAATTGGTACTCGAAAAGGTGAACATGAAACATAATCTAAGTTATTTTCCTCACACAAAGCGATAGAATCAGGATCTCCTCCATGTTCACCACAAATACCTAATTTAATTTTCGCACGCTGAGAACGCCCACGTTGCGCAGCAATAGCGATAAGTTCCCCTACTCCATCACGATCAATTGACACGAAAGGATCTTGTTCCAAAATTCTTTTTTGAGAATAAGTTGCTAAAAAGGAGCTGCATCATCACGTGAAATACCAAAAGTAGTTTGTGTCAAATCGTTTGTTCCAAACGAAAAAAATTCTGCAGTTTCAGCAATCTCACCTGCACGAAGAGCCGCTCTTGGTAGCTCAATCATAGTTCCAACTATATACTGGATATCCTTTCCCTTTTCCCTCATTACTGTACTAGCTACATCGTCAATACAGGTTTTCACAAAATCCAATTCAGATTTAAGTGCAACAAGCGGTATCATAATTTCAAGCATAACAGGAGATCCAGACTTTTGAGCAGCATCTGCTGCTGCTTCAAAAATTGCTCGTGCTTGCATTTCAGCAATTTCAGGGTAAGTAATGATCAAACGACATCCTCGTAACCCAAGCATAGGATTAAATTCATGTAGTTGCTGCGCCCGTTCGGAAATAATTTCAGCAGGAATTCCCATAGCCATTGCAACATCAAGAATTTCTGCATCTGTTTTTGGTAAAAACTCATGTAAAGGAGGATCCAAAAAACGGATAGTGACAGGTAAACCAGACATAATTTCAAACAATTCTGCAAAATCTGACCGCTGCATTGGCAAAAGCTTATCCAATGCTTTACGACGTCCATCTTGATCATTGCTTAAAATCATTTCACGCATAGCAACAATACGTTCACCAGCAAAAAACATATGCTCGGTACGACAAAGACCAATACCTTCAGCTCCAAAAGAACGCCCCATACGTGCATCAGATGGTGTTTCAGCATTAACACGAATTTTCATACGCCGTATTTTATCAGCCCATTCCATTAATTGAGCAAAGTCTCCACAAAGCTCGGGCTGCAACATTGCAACCTTTCCTTTAAGAATCTCTCCACTTGCACCATCAATTGTAATGACATCTCCTTTTTGAAAAGTCTCTCCTGAAACAATCATTGTATTTGTAGTATAATCAATTCGTACACTACCTGCACCAGAAATACAGGGCTTTCCCATACCACGTGCTACAACAGCAGCGTGACTTGTCATGCCACCACGTGTTGTTAAAATTCCTTCTGCAGCATGCATACCATGAATGTCTTCTGGACTTGTTTCTACACGCACCAAAATAACTTTACGGCCTTCTTTTGATGCTGCCTCTGCCTCTTCTGCAGTAAAAACAATTTCACCAGTTGCTGCACCTGGAGAAGCAGGTAAACCACGTGCTATAACAAAACGGGCTGCCTTGGGATCAAGAGTTGGATGTAAAAGTTGATCAAGAGATTTTGGTTCAATTCGCATCACCGCCTCTTCATGACTGATCAACCCCTCCTCAACCATTTGTACTGCCATTTTTAAGGCTGCACGCGCCGTTCGCTTTCCTGAGCGGGTTTGCAAAATCCATAATTTACCCTTTTCAATTGTAAATTCAAGATCTTGCATATCACAGTAATGCTTTTCAAGTTTCTGTGCAATTTGACAAAACCTCAAAAAAGCTTCCGGCATAATTTTTTCTAGTGATGGCTTATTCGAACCAGCAGCAATCCGTGCAACCTCAGTGATATTTTGTGGAGTACGAATGCCTGCGACAACATCCTCACCTTGTGCATTGATTAAAAACTCACCGTAAAGCTCTTTTTCCCCTGTTGATGGATTGCGTGTAAATGCAACACCTGTTGCAGAATCTTCACCCATATTACCAAAGACCATGGCCTGCACATTAACTGCCGTCCCCCAGTTTTCAGGAATATTGTGCAAACGACGATAAGTGATTGCACGAGCAGTCATCCAACTTGAAAAAACTGCACCAATTGCACCCCATAGTTGCTTTTCAGGATCTTGTGGAAAAGGCTCACCTAACATTTCTTCAACATATGCTTTGTAAGAAATAATAACGTTTTTCCAATCAGTGGCTGTCATTTCTGTATCGACATCATAACCGTTGGATACTTTTACCTCATCAAGAATCTCTTCAAAGCACGAATGATCCAAACCTAAAACAACATTGGAATACATTTGGATAAAACGGCGATAACTGTCATAAGCAAAGCGCTCATTACTAGTCTGCAAAGCGATTGCTTTTACTGTTTCATCATTCATACCAAGATTAAGAATTGTATCCATCATTCCTGGCATAGAAGTCCGAGCTCCAGAACGAACAGAAAGTAACAGCGGTATGCTTTTACTACCAAACTCGCGGCCTGTTTGTTCACCAATGCGTTTGAGTGCCTGCTTGACAGCTCCTTGCAATTCCTCTGGATATGCCTTGTTATGCGTATAATAAAAGTTACAAACTTCTGTTGTAATAGTGAAGCCGGGAGGAACAGGTAAGCCAAGCTTGCTCATTTCTGCTAAATTAGCCCCTTTGCCACCAAGGAGATTACGCTCATTTGCGCTTCCCTCTGCGTTACCATCACCAAAACTATAAACCCATTTTATCACTGTACAAATTCTCCCATTATCAGCATTAAAGTATCATTTGACCTAAGCTAACTATCCAAAGGAATCATTCAATCCAAAATTCGCTTAACCAAACAAAACGTTGTTTCATAGACGCACGAAAGTAACCCTTTATAGAAAGAAGGAGAACCGCCATAATTATCAATTGCTTATTTTCTTAGCAGAATGTGTGTGTGTTCAAAGAAAACTATCAATAATTGAGAAAAAATCTTCCTCTGACATCAAACCTTCATACTTATTACCATTAATGAAAAAGGTAGGTGTTGCTGTAACACCAAATTCTTTCCCACGCTCAAAAGATGCATTCACTTCATCTAAAATAGACTGATTTTTTAGACAAGCCTCAAAGCTCTCATCTGTAAAACCAGCTAGTGAGCTAATTTTTTTCAATGGCGTTAAAGAATCCTCTACCCAAACCCACTCACTCTGTTTTTGAAATAAAACTTCTATCAAAGGAAAATAGCGATCTTCTGGTGCACAACGCGCCAACATAAAGCCTGCTGTTGCACGAGGATCAAAAGCAAATTCCCGAAAAATAAGCTTTACTTTACCTGTTTTTATATATTTTTTCCGAATTTTGGGCAGCACATTATTATAAAAGTCAGCACAATGACCACAGGTAACTGAAGCATATTCAACAATAGTCACTGGCGCATTAATATCACCTTCAACTCTATCCTTACCCTCCTGAAGAAGCTTAGCCATATCAACAGTTGCAACTGATTTAACTTTACTAGCTGAAGCTATAGTCGCATTAATCTGTACAGTGATAGCCGAGATCAAAATCACCATACAAAATAAAAAGAAGAACGGTAGTTTAGCATAACAAAACTTTTCTGTTATTATTAGATATGTAGAAATTCAGTGCTTTTATATATTAAAGATAATAGTAAAAATATACAAAAATGTTTTGATTTATTTATTATTTTTTTCTGCAAAAATGCAACATCCAAGTTCATAAAGCGATTGACGGAGGTTTTCATCTTCAACATATTGAAGCATTTTCTTCACGTGTTGTTTATCTTTTTCATTCACAGCTGGCTCTGCCCTTAGCTGCTTAGTAAGAGTTGATACCTGCTTTTGCTCTATCTTAATACGGTCAATAGCGACATACCCAAAAAAACCATTAATTCGCTGAATCAATTCTTCTGTTTCATGGATCAATTTTAACGCAGTAAATCCTTCACATGCTATGACAAGTGTTGCAGGCTTAAAAAGCTCATCTTGATTTGCACGACGTTTCCAAATAATTTTGAGTGGTATTGTGGATTCAGCAATATCGTAGCCTACAATCTGCGACCAGTGTTCTATAAGCGCCATATTAAGCCCCGTCCGCCTGCGTAAAATCGGATCAAGCATACTGGATACTGTTTTAGAAAGAGAATAAAAATGGTGCTTTTGAGATGTTTTGCTCATTTCATACCAGATTATTACTAAATTATAACAATTTTTTCTTTGTATTTTATATATTCCTATGATTGAAGACAATGATGCATGAAATTTCTTCGCGCCTTCTTTCCTGGTACGATCAAAATCATCGGCATTTGCCATGGCGTATTACCCCTAAAGAACAAATGGAAGGTATTCGCCCTGATCCTTATAAAGTTTGGCTATCTGAAATCATGCTTCAACAAACAACTGTTGAAACAGTTAAACCTTATTTTAAAAAATTTCTAAAGCTCTGGCCTAATCTTTCTTCCCTATCACAAGCATCACAAGATGATATTATGAAAGCATGGGCTGGCCTTGGCTATTATTCGCGGGCACGCAACCTTAAAAATTGTGCTCATCAACTCCTTGAAAACTATAAAGGTGAATTTCCTCAGTCTGTAAAAATATTACGTACTTTACCCGGTATCGGAGATTATACTGCAGCAGCTATTGCTGCAATTGCTTTTGAACACCCTGTGGCTGTTGTTGATGGTAATGTTGAACGCATTATAACCCGTTTATTTGCTATTACTTCAGTATTACCTAAAGCAAAATCTGAAATAAAAGAAAAAACTCAGAAAATTACTGATTCAAATCGTCCTGGTGACTTTGCACAAGCCATGATGGATTTAGGTGCAACAATTTGCACACCACGTAAACCATCTTGTTTACTCTGCCCTCTTCAAAATCTGTGCAAAGCAAAGAAAATGCATACAACAGAAGCATTTCCAGTTAAAGCACCTAAAAAAGCACGACCCTTTAAAACTGGCGTTGCTTTTGTAGTACTCAATAAAAATAAGCAAATTTACTTAGAAAAACAACAGAGTAACAGACTACTCAATGGAATGACCCAAATACCCAATCATATTGGAACAAATGGTGAAAATGAACTCCAAAATGCACCTTTCCACGCCAATTGGCAATTTAAAGGACAAGTTACACATATTTTTACTCATTTTTCTCTGAAACTTAATGTCTATTGTATCGACAATATTAGCGAAACGAAACTCAAAAACGGCTGGTGGTGTGATATGCATGATCTTTCCAAAGAGGCACTTCCTACCGTTATGAAAAAAGCCATTTCTGTAGCAATTCCCAACTCTTTTAAACTAAAATAGCTTTGCTTGCATAAAAGCTTTAGTGTTTAATTTAGTGCTAATTTATTGAGATTTGAAAGACAAATAAATGTGATTTATTGCTCACATAATGCCAGTTTTTAACATTTGTGAACGGATTATCATTCTTAAATCATCAATTGATTTCAACTGACCATCTTCTTCATAATACCAAAATGTCCAGCCATTACAACTTTGTGAAGCTTGAGCTTTTTTTCCCATCATATGAATAGAACCAGCTTCACCGCCATACATAATCGTACCATCAGCTTTCACAGTAGCAGATACTCGTTTCTTCCGGTCATAAAGAATCATTCCAGGATGTAACAAACCTGCTTCAAGTAAATTAGTAAATGCTACACGCGGTTCTGCTTTTTTATTTGCTAAAACTGTTAATTGCGATTCAGCTAGAGGCTTAACCATAGCAATTCTTTCATGCGCCGCATCAATGTAGCTCTGCTCGCGTTCAATACCCACAAAATTACGCCCTAAAAGTTTGGCAACAGCTCCTGTCGTTCCTGAACCAAAAAACGGATCAAGAATAATATCACCTGGCTTGCTAGAAGCCATAATAATACGTGCTAATAATGTTTGCGGCTTTTGTGTTGGATGTAACTTACGCCCTACTTCATCTTTTAAACGCTCACTGCCTGTACAAAGAGGAAAAAGCCAATCTGAACGCATTTGTACATCTTCATTGGCAGCCTTTAATGCCTTATAATTAAATGTATACTTCTTATCTTGTTGATCACGCACAGCCCAAATAAGAGTTTCATGGGCATTTTGAAAGCGACGCCCACGAAAATTAGGCATAGGATTATTTTTGCGCCAAATGATATCATTGAGCAACCAAAAACCTAAATCCTGTAACGCCGTACCAACCCGGAAAATATTATGATAAGACCCTATAACCCAAAGTGTTCCATTGGGTTTTAATACGCGACGGCAAGCCAATAACCATGCACGTGTAAAAGCATCATAAGCAGCAAAATTTTCAAATTGATCCCACGAATCATTAACTGCATCAACACGTGAATGATCTGGACGATATAATGTATTTTCTAACTGCAAATTATAAGGTGGATCTGCAAAAATCATATCAACCGAATGCTTAGGAAGCTTTTCCAGCATTGCAACACAATCACCTTTGAGGATTTTATTGCACCACTGTGTTTGTAAAGACGTACAAACCAGATCTTTTTGAAACTGAACAACTGTCATAAAATATTCAACAATACGAACTGAGACTATCCTATAATCAAAATGATTTACGGATTTGATATTATGCCTTTTATATTTACAAAATAGAGTAAAAGGATCGTTAAACTATTTTAAAACTAATTGCCTTTTTTCTTTAAAATCAGGTAAAATAATTTCATATCTATTAACTTTTATTTTCCTTTTCTTCAGTGCATAGTTTAGACATCTCTTACCTTATTAAGTTAATAGGGCATATCTTGCAAAATATACTTTTATAAAAAGGATCCCTTTATATTGTTTTATTACAAGCTTTTAAGCCATAAATAGGAATATCTTATGCCTCAAATCGACCTTATTATTTTTGATTGTGATGGAGTTTTGGTAGATTCTGAATATCTAGCAGCAGAAATTGGTGCGCAATTACTGACAGAAGTAGGATATGAAATATCACCTGAAGAATTAAGTGAACGCTATGCAGGGCTTATTTTTCGTGATATTCTTCAAAAAGTCGAACAGGAAATAAAAAAACCAATTTCCGCTCGCCTTATAGATCAAATGTCAAACCTTTTTCGTGCACAAATAACAACTAAATTACGTGCCATTGATGGTATAAGAAAAGCAATAGAAACTATTAAACTTCAATACCCCTATTGTATCTGCTCTAATGCAATGAGTACAGATATAAAACAGATGCTTACCGCTGTTAATCTTTATGACCTTTTTGAAAACAAAATATTTTCTGCACTCGAAGTTGGAACTCAAAAACCAAAACCTGCACCCGATATTTTTCTTTTTGCTGCACAAAAATTATGTGTACAACCACAAAATGTTATTGTTATAGAAGATTCTATTCATGGCGTACATGCAGCAAAAGCAGCGGGGATGCGCGTTGTTGGCTTTACGGGAGGATCGCACAGTTATCTTAGCCACTCCAATGCTCTCACAGATGCTGGAGCTGAAACAGTGATTACTAAACATGCACATTTACCGGAAGTTTTAGAAGCAATGGCAATATGGCAAGATTTATAATACAAAGATATTCTCGGGAAGAATTATCGTGATCTTTTCTTCAGTTTTAAACAACGAGATAAGGTTGTACAAGCCACAATTAATACAGATATTTTGTCTATAAACTAGCATATTTTAAATATTCAATATTTTATTATTAATACCTGGATTTTTAGCGTAACTTTTCTCGTTTTGTATAAAAATGAACAAACGCACTTTCACTCATTTGATAATTTAAATATTATTAAAAAAGTAAAATATAAAAATTGCCTATTTGCCTAAAATAAATGAAAGCGAAGACTTATGAAATATATCAGTACAAGAGGCAAGGCTCCTGCTTTAAACTTTACTGACACAATTATGACGGGTCTAGCTAGTGATGGTGGTCTTTATCTTCCAGAAAAATTCCCTCAATTTTCACCTGATGCACTACGAGCGCTGCGTGGTCAATCTTACACTACAATTGCTAAAACTGTTCTTTGGCCTTTTATAGGTAATGAGATTGAGCGCATAACTTTTGAAAATATAATTACTGAATCTTATGCAGTTTTTCGTCACCCAGCAATCTGTCCATTGAAGCAAACCGGCTCCAATGAATTTATTCTCGAACTTTTCCACGGTCCTACTTTGGCATTTAAAGATGTTGCAATGCAATTTCTTGCTAGACTGATGGACCACATCCTGACTAAAAAAAATAAACGTGCAACAATTATTGGTGCTACATCAGGTGATACAGGCGGTGCTGCAATCCAAGCCTTTGCTGGGAGAGAGAACTCAGATATTTTTATTTTATTTCCTAAAGGGCACATATCATCAGTGCAGCAACGGCAAATAACCACTAATCACAGTACTAATGTTCACGCTATAGCTATTCAAGGCAATTTTGATGACTGCCAAGCACTCGTCAAAGCAATGTTTAATGATCATAATTTCCGTCAAAAAACAGCGCTCTCAGGAATCAATTCTATAAATTGGGCGCGTATCATGGCACAAATTGTTTATTATTTCTCATCTGCACTTTCCCTTGGCGCACCCGATAGATCTGTTTCATTTACCGTTCCCACTGGAAACTTTGGCGATATTTTTGCAGGTTATGTTGCTGCTCGTATGGGGCTACCTATTGCTCAATTGGTTATAGCAACAAATGATAACGATATTCTTCATCGTGCATTAACCAGTGGTACTTACAAAATACGTCCTACAATACATACCACATCTCCTTCGATGGATATTCAAGTCTCTTCCAACTTTGAACGTTTATTATTTGAAAGTTGCAATCGTGATCCACTATGGATTTGTAATGCAATGGAAAATTTGAACCAATCAGGCTGGTTTGACCTTGATAAAAAGCAACTTAAAAATATTTGCACTTTGTTTTCTGCTGGGAAAAGTAGTGTAACTGAAACAGCACAAACAATTAATAGTGTTTATAAAGAAAGTGGTTATCTGGTTGATCCACACACAGCAGTTGCACTGAAAGTAGCCCGAGAAAAGAAGCAATCACCTATTCCAATGATCGTCCTTGCTACCGCTCACCCCGCTAAATTTCCTGATGCTATCCAAAGCGCTTGTGGTATTAATGCACCATGGCCATCTTGTCTAAATGATTTAATGCAGAGCGAAGAACACTTTACAAGTCTTGCTAATGATGAAAAAATAGTCAAAGATTATATCTCTTTAAAATCGCGTACATCGCATTAGATGTTAACTGCGTCTATCCAAATCAAAAATATGTAATGTCCTTATGATTGGGCATTTAGTTTGTTTAACGGAGTCATAAAGCATGGGTGTAGATATCAGCCGCCTTAGTAATGGTTTGACTATTGCCACGCATACAATGCAACACATTGACAGTGTCGCACTTGGAATATGGGTTAAAGTTGGCTCACGTAACGAAACTTTTACACAACACGGCATTGCCCATCTCCTTGAACATATGGCTTTTAAAGGAACTGAAAACCGTACAGCCTTTAAAATTGCAGCTGACATTGAAGATGTTGGAGGGGAAATTAATGCCCATACCAGTATTGAAACAACTGCCTATTTTGCACGTGTGCTTAAAGACGATATCCCGCTAGCTATCGATATTCTATCTGACATCATGATATGCTCAAAATTTGATGAAGACGAATTAGAGCGAGAAAAACAAGTGATTATTCAGGAAATTGGTGCTACCTATGATGTTCCGGATGATATTGTTTTTGATCATTTTACTGAAACAGCTTTTCGCCATCAGTCCCTTGGGCGCTCTATTTTAGGAACACCAAAGACAGTCCAATCATTTACGTCTGCTGACTTACATAGTTTTATGAATAAACACTACAGTGCAGACCGCATGATTGTAGTGGCTGCAGGAGCTGTGAATCATGAAAACTTTTTGCGTGAGGTTGAAAGCCGTCTGAGTACTTTTCGCTCTCATTCAACGACCTCTTTTACCAACCTTGCCAATTATATCGGTGGTGACTTTCGTGAATACCGTGATTTAATGGATACACAAGTTGTTCTTGGTTTTGAAGGACGCCCATATCATGCACGTGATTTCTATACAGCTCAGATTCTTTCAATTATTCTTGGAGGAGGCATGTCATCACGCTTATTTCAAGAAGTTAGAGAAAAACGTGGATTATGTTACTCTATTTATTCTTTTCACTGGGGGTTTTCAGATACTGGTCTTTTTGGTATCCATGCTGCTACCGGACAAGAAGGGCTAGAAACACTTTTGCCTGTTATTCTCGATGAACTTTCTAAAGCCAGTAAAAATATTCACGAAAGCGAACTTCAACGAGCGCGGGCACAATATCGTGCCAACTTCACAATATCACAAGAAAACCCATCCAGCCAAGCGCATCTTATTGCCCGCCAAATGCTTCTTTATGATCGACCAATTCCAATGTCTGAAATGATTGAACGTTTAAAGCTTATTACCCCAAAACGACTAACTGAACTTGCTACCCACCTTTTTACCAACTCAAAACCAACATTAGCAGCTATTGGTCCTGTTGGCCGGCTTATAAACTTTGATGATTTAACATCAACTCTTTTGTCTAATATAACCGCTCCTTCTGAAAGTAAATAAACTAAACAGAATCCTTTCCAAAATTTCAATTCATCGCCTTTGTAATGAATAAAGCGATTATATAAGTAGCTGATATTAACACCATCTATTAAGCATTTTTAATTATAAAATCACCACAAGAGTTTTGCTCATTAAATAAGTTTTGGAAAGATGAATTTAAAAAGTGTGTAAAGCTACTCAACCAACGCTTCATGTGATAGAAAATCAATAAGCAAAGATATATTAGTAAAATCTTGAAAACCCATAGCTTAAGCTTGTCTTTTTAAAACATAAACACCAGTTTTAAGCCTCGTTTATAAGAATAGATATCTGGTTTATCTTTGTATAAAACTATTCTTTTTTAAAGAAAACGATAGCTACTTCTTATAAAAATAAATCTTAAACGATGAATGTATTTTTCCAAAAATATAATCTAAAATTAAACAGTTTAAAATACTGAGAGTGAGACGTTGTGAAAAGTTTGCATCAGATAATCAATATTATCATTGTTATAATCATTAGCTTTTTTGTTCAACTTACATCAGCACAAGCCATTGAACCAATTAAAATTTCTCCTCAAGATACGGCTATTGATCTATCAAAAGCAATTGAAATTCACCACACAAACAGCCCCATCTTTCAAACAAGTACTGCACCAGGACCAGATGGTATTATATGGCGTATTGAAGTACAGGCTAACAATGAAAATTTTTCTGGAAGCTGGGCAGTATTTGCCCTTGCAAACCCAACAGATGAACAGATCGACCGCCTCATTGTTGCACCTCATTATCGTATAGCTAACTCAGGTCTTTTTTGGCCAGATCTTGGATCAACACGGATTCAATCTATCACTCCAAATGAAGGTTTTTCTCTTGACCGTCAAGCTAGCACAAATTCCGATATTTTTCGTATTACACTCAACCCTGGCGCTGTCATTACATTTGTTGCAGAACTTAACTCTGCAAATTTGCCAAAAATCTATTTATGGAAACCTGAAGCCTATAAAGATACAATTAATTCCTATACGCTCTATCATGGTATCCTCCTTGGTATATCGGGTCTTTTAGCACTCTTACTAACCGTTCTATTCGTTGTTCGTGGAACAGGTCTCTTTCCTGCAACAGCTGCTGTTGCTTGGGCAATTCTTTTCTATATTGGTATTGACTTCAATTTTTTGAATAAACTCTTTGCAATTACACCAACAATAGAGCCAATTTGGCGTGCTAGTACAGAAATTGCACTTGCAGCAACACTTTTCATTTTCCTTTTTACCTATTTATGTCTGAACCGCTGGCATTATCATTTTAGCTACGGAGCCATCATATGGATTATAGCTCTTTGTGGCTTGGGAACATTTGCTATTTATGATCCGACCAAAGCTGCTGGTATTGCACGTGTATCATTTGGTCTTACTACTATACTTGGTATTATCTTAATCAGTTATTTTTCAATTCGCCGCTATGATCGTGCAATTATGCTTATCCCAACATGGTTGCTCATCAGCTTCTGGTCTATTGGAGCTTTTGCCTGCATAGAAGGATATTTAGATAACGATATTATTCAACCAGCTCTAGCAGGAGGGTTGGTGCTTATTGTTCTTCTTATCAGCTTTACCATTATGCAACAAACTTTTTCCCATGATGCTTTCTATGAAGGAATTTTTTCTGACCTTGAACAACAAGCACTTGCAGCAAAAGGAGCCGGGAATATCATTTGGGATTGGGATGTTAAGCGTGATCGTATTATTGTTCATCCGGATATGACACCCCTCTTTGGTACTGAAGCACACAAACTTAATGGTACCATGAATGACTGGATTTCAGCCTTGCATCATGATGACCGTGAACACTTTCACTCTATGCTAGACATCATTCTTAAAAACAAAAAAGGACGCATTGACCAAATTTTTCGACTTTCTTGCGGTGGTGGCCATTATCATTGGTTTTCACTTCGCGCAAGTCCAGCTATTGTTAAAAAAGATGGAAAAGTTACCCGTGTGATTGGAACTATTATCAACATTACCAATCACAAAAAAGCCGAAGAACGTTTACTACATAGTGCAATTTATGACAACTTAACTGGTCTTCCTAACAAACAAATTTTTTTGGACAGATTACAGCACTATATTTCTCTTGCTAAAGTAAATATAAAAATTAAACCAACTGTTTTGATGATTGATTTCGATAATTTCCGTCAAATCAATCACAAGTTAGGTATAGCTGTTGGCGATACTGTACTTTTGATCATTGCACGACGTTTGAGCCGTCTTATTAATACCCAAGATACCTTAACTCGTCTTTTCGCAGATCGTTTTGCAATTATTTTACTCAGTGAAATTGAACCACAAAAAATCGCAGCATTTGTAAATCATCTGCACAAAACAATTTCAGCGCCTATTTCACTTGCAGAACAAGAAATATCGCTTTCAACATCAATTGGACTAGTTACATGGAATGAATGTAGATTAAATGCTAAAGATATTTTCCATGATAGTGAACTGGCAATGATTCAAGCAAAACAAATGGGTGGTAATGACATTGTACCTTTTCGCCCTAATTTTCGTACTTTAGGCCTTAAACATAACAACATTGAACATGATATTCATTCTGCCATCAAGCATAATGAAATAAAAATTCTCTACCATCCTATTTTTAATCTATCAGATGGACAAATTATAGGTTTTGAAGCAATCGTAGAATGGCATCATCCATATCATGGAAATTTAAATGTCAATGATTTCATTAAAATCGTAGAAAGCGAACAGATCACTACAGATCTGACACAATTTATCATTGATAATGCTATTGCTGATCTTATCAACATAAAAAAGAAATGCGCTCAACAGCCTTTCTTCATTTCAATCAATTTGCCAAGTGCAGAAATGATTCACCCTAATTTTATAAATCAATTGCGCTCTACCCTTCTTCGCAATCCACTTAATAAAGGGCGCTTGATGATAGAGGTATCAGAATTTGTTTTGAGAAAAAATCCTGAACAATCAGCTCATTTCCTTGAGCAGATTAAAGCATTAGGAATGAATCTGGCATTAGATCATTTTGGAACAGGCTATTCATCACTTGCTTATCTCGTTCGTTATCCATTTGACATGGTTAAATTAGACCGTTCATTTGTCTCTCTTGATTCACCTAAGAAAAAGCTTGTTCTTAAATCAATTATTAATATGGCTACTGATCTTAATTTACAGGTTATTGCAGAGGGTGTCGAAGATGAAAAAGTGGCTCTCTTCCTACGTCAAGAAGGCTGCAAATACATTCAAAGTACAATTATCACTAAACCAATCACTGCTGAAGAATTAATTACTCTTATTCAAAATCAATTTTCTTATAAAAATAAATCAGCCTCATAGGCTTTTATAAAACCCAGAGAAAATAGCAAATACGTTTATGCGTGACCTATTTCAGAAACAAGATAAGTTGGATTAATGCCCATGCGAGTAAAACTTTCATCGTACGTATTGCTTAAATCACTTTCAAAAATAAAACTAGGCGATGCAGAACTGATCAACCAACCATTTGCAGAAATCTCTGTTTCAAGCTGCCCTGCTTTCCACCCAGCGTAACCCAATGCTACCAGCGCATGTTGAGGGCCTTGTTCACAACTGATTGCTTTTAATATATCAATAGTTGCAGTAAGATAAATCTTGTCTGTAACAGAAATAGTTGCCTCACAAGTGTAATCACCCGAATGAAGTACAAAACCACGAGAAGGATCAACAGGCCCACCATAGCGTACTGGAAACTTTTTTATTGATTCAGAAAGATAACTTTTTTTTGCTTGCTCGACCACTCCAAGCTGAAGTAAAAGCTCAGGAAAATCAATGCTGTGCAATTGATTGAGAATAATTCCCATAGCGCCAGAATTAGAATGAGCACAAACATAAATAACAGAACGAACAAAGCGTTTATCACTCATTCCAGGCATTGCTATGAGCAATTTTCCATTTAAAAATCCATCACGCTGCTTCATTAATTTGACATTTTCCATAATCTATATGTTAAACTTCAATTCAGGCAGTACAAGAAGAAAATAAAAACTAGATGAAAAAAATTCAAATATTTCTAAATTTACAAAGAATTTCAAATATCTTTTATAAAAAGTTTTTAATCATTTTTAGCTTAACACTCGTTCTTTTAAGCTCATCCAATTTCACCATTGCTGCTCAAAAAGAACAAGAATCACAACTTCTTGCGACGCCTTGGTATGAATCAGAAGGTGGCAGTGTGAGATTGGCACTCACCAAACCTTCACCTTCTGGAATAAGAAACGGTTTTATTGAAGTTATGCTTAAGCCAAAATGGAAAACTTATTGGCGCAATCCAGGAAACTCCGGTATGGCACCATTTTTTAACTTTAACCAACAAGTCTCTTATGAAATTTTTTATCCCGTGCCACAACTTTATGAAACAGAAAATGATTGGTCCTTAGGCTATAAAAATAAAGTTGTATTACCATTTAGTGTTTCCGGTTCAAGTGAAAATCTTAGTGGCTCTTTAACCCTTGGACTGTGTGATGAAATCTGTATCCCTTTTACTGTTGAGTTTGATTTTTCTTCATCCACTCAGAAAAATACATATCTCTCTCCATCTTTATTAAAGCATGCCCAAGATTCTCTTCCTCGTGCAATGAATAATGAATTTAAAATAAGTGCTGAAAAAAATAAAAACACCTTATTTATAAAAATAGAAAACAACAGCAAAATCAAAGTCCTATCTCTCTTTTTAGATGGAGGAGACATGCAAATTGGACCAGCAAAAAAAGTAAATGATTATAAAGAATATATACTCTTTAGCGCACCTATATATTTCACGCCAGACGAGCTAAACCAAACAATTTTTTATGCAATTTCTTCTCAAAATCACGCCTTGAGTGGAACATTCATAATAAACACGCAATCAAATTCCACTGTCATTCCATAATACATTAGAAAGGCTATTTCATAAAATTATGTAGAAAAATGCCCGTTTTTGCGATATTCAGCAAGTGCTTGACGTGCAAGAGCGTCTGCGCGTTCATTATCTGGGTGGCCAGCATGCCCTTTTACCCAGTGCCATCTGACATCATGTCGAGAGCAAGCATCATCAAGAGCCTGCCATAACTCCACATTCTTAACAGGATCATTCGATGCAGTGCGCCAGTTATTCTTCTTCCAGCCTTTAAGCCACATAGATATTCCATTGCGCACGTAGACTGAGTCTGTATAAAGATCAATTGAACAAGATTCCTTAAGAGCATTCAACGCGCAAATTGCTGCCATAAGTTCCATTTGATTATTAGTTGTATATTCTTTTCCACCATACAGTTTACGTTCACGACCATTCCAGCGTAAAATTGCCCCCCATCCCCCAGGTCCCGGATTTCCAGAGCAAGCACCATCTGTATAAATTTCAATGACTTTTTTTCGATTGAACATAAAATCTAAAAACCCAATTCAGTCAACGAATCCACACTACTAAAAAAACTAAGTTTATGCCAATATTCCAACGGATCCTTTTTAACAACAAAACTACCAGCAGGTGTATTAAACCAATCATAAAGGCGTGTTAGTAAAAAGCGCAAAGCTGCACCACGCACTAATAAAAGAATCGCGCTTAATTCTAAAGGTATCAATGGCCTAATTTTTTGATAATTTTCTAATAATCCACGCGCTTTAACAAGATTATAAGAATAATCGCTTTCAAAACACCAAGCATTCAAACAGATTGCTAAATCATAAGCAAAAAAATCATTACAAGCAAAATAGAAATCTATAATACCAGAAAGACAATGGTCCAAAAAAAACACATTATCATTAAATAAATCAGCGTGAATAACGCCTGTTGGTAAATATAATGGCCAGTTTTTTTCTAAAAATGCTAACTCTGTATCAATTTTTTTCCCAAACTTTTCCAATAAAGTATCTTCTTTTGTTTGGCAACTCGCCCACAATGGTCTTAAATCTACAATAGAAAGAGTATTTCTACGTTTGGGTACAAAATCTTGCCCAGCTAAATGCAACTGTGCCAAACCAGTACCTACTTCACAACAATGATATACATTAGGCTTACGCACCCATGTCCCTTCCACAAAAGTAACAATAACAGCAGGACGCCCCGCTAACTTACCAATTGTTGCCCCATCATTCTGGAAAACTGGCTGAGGACAAGGAATGCCACGCTGATTTAAATGCTGCATAAGACTACAAAAAAAAGGTAAATCACTTTTTGAAACACGTTTTTCATAAAGTGTTAAAATAAACCTTCCTTTTGTCGTATGAAGTATAAAATTTGAGTTTTCGATACCTTCTTCTATCCCTTGGTAAGATAGAAGATAACCTATTGAATAACGCGTTAAAAATTCTTCCAAATCGCTCTGATGTACATCAGTATGAACTGCCATTATTTTGCTTTCGTTTTAAGCACTAGTAATATTATAATTTCTATCTGTTAGTATTTTTAGCATAACCATTAACAAAAGCCATATCTTGAGGGGTTAAAACAACATCACGCAACTCGCGAGTGACCAAAAATGTTTCTGTCTCTAACGCAGTTTCAGCCAATTCTATTTTGACATTATAACGCTTATGAAAAGCTGTAATAATTTCATCGACAATAATTTCAGGAGCAGATGCACCAGCTGAAAGACTAACAACGGAAAGAGCACCCAAATTATCAAAATCAATTTCATCAGCACATTGAACTAAAATAGATCGCTGCGCACCAAACCTTTCAGCAACCTCTACCAAACGCCGCGAATTAGATGAGTTTGGAGCACCAACAATTAAAAATAAATCACTCCCTAATGCTGCTGCCTTAACAGCTTCTTGTCGATTGGTCGTAGCATAGCAAATTGACTCGGCAGCCGGTGTTTCTAACGTAGGAAAACGTTTTTGCAAAACATCCAAAATCTCAGCTGTATTTTCAACAGAAAGCGTTGTTTGTGTCACAAATCCCAATTTATTTGGATTTTCCGGTTGATAACGCCAAGCATCTTCTACTGTTTCAATTAATGTAACAGCTCCTTTTTCAAGCTGTCCCATTGTTCCAATCACTTCAGGATGGCCAGAATGACCAATTAATATGACATGACGACCATAACGTCGATGCCGTATCGCTTGCTTATGAACCTTAGAAACCAACGGACATGTTGCATCGATATAAAATAAATTATAACGATGCGCCTCTTCTGGTACAGATTTTGGCACACCATGAGCAGAAAACACCACGGGTTGATTGCGATGTTCTTCTGGAATTTCATGAAGTTCTTCAATAAAAATGGCTCCACGCTGTTGCAACCCTTCAACCACATAGCGGTTATGCACAATTTCATGGCGAACATACACTGGAGCACCATATTTTTTTAATGCAAGAACAACAATTTGAATAGCACGATCAACCCCAGCACAAAAACCACGTGGACTACAAAGGCGCATTGTTAAAGGGGGGAGTAAGCACATAATTTATCCTTCATTTTATGACTTTTTCCATGTATCCAAACACACTGTTGTTAGGCACTACTATACAAAAAATGTATAGAGAAAAACTAAAATATCACCTTTTTATATAAAGAGTTGCACCTATAGAACATTATTATTCTATTGATGCGAATTAATTTTTGCTCCTCGACTTAAATCACATTAAAGGACAATGAAATACAAAATAAGATTTTCAATTAAAAGAATTCCAAATATAGCGGCTAAATAAAACAATGAAAAGAAAAACACCTTCCTTGCCATAGAAATGGTTTCATCACGTGTATCAACTTTCCATAAACAATAAGAAAGATAAATAAAAGTAACACTTAAAAGTGCTGAACAAATACCATAAGTAATACCGGCAAGACCTATAATATAAGGCCCAACAGCGCATAACGCCATAATCACAGTATACACTAAAATTTGTTTCTTGGTTGAATATTCACCTCGTACATTGGGCATTATAGGAATACCTGCTGCATCATAATCAATAGATGAAAATAAAGAAAGAGCCCAAAAATGTGGTGGAGTCCACATAAAAATAATCAAAAATAATAGGAAACTTTCAATACTTATTGCCCCTGTCGCAGCTGCCCATCCAATCATTGGTGGAAAGGCTCCAGCTGCACCACCAATAACAATATTTTGTGGTGTTACACGTTTCAACCAGATCGTATAAATAACAACATAAAAGAAAATTGTGAAAGCAAGAAAAATCGCTGAAAACCAATTAATAAAAACTCCCATAACCAAAACCGAAAGCACAGAAAGAGCCAAACCAAAAACAAATGCTTTCTTACGGCTAATTTTACCAGTAGGAATAGGGCGCTGTCGCGTACGTTTCATTACCGCATCAATATCAGCGTCATACCACATATTAAGTGCCCCCGCACCACCTCCCCCCACAGCAATACATAAAATTGCTAATACACCATGAAATGGATTTATCGTAACAGGTGACACCATCAGCCCAACCAGAGCTGTAAACACAACAAGTGACATAACTCGGGGTTTCAATAATGTAATATAATCATAAAGACTGGCTTTTGGTGGAATTGACTGACTATTTTTAGCTGATAATTCTTCTAAAATACACATTCCACTAAAGAACCTTTTCTATCAGTATCACTCACAAAAAAATACTATTTAATATATGAACATGATCCATTAATATTATAGTATTTTCGAGACCATATAATATCTATCTTATTTATATGTACTTTCAAAACAGATAGAAATACTTACATTAATTCCAATCAATGTTATCCTTTATATAAAATAAGGCATCACAAAAATAAATAGGTTTTACTAAATGCCACAAGATCCTACTCTCGTAAAATATTATTTTTATTTTGTACTTCTGTTCCACTCATATGAAATATGCATAAATATATTCCAGAAAAGAATTGGTTTTATGTTACACTTTTAAGACAAGGATTTACTTTTCATAAAAACCTATGCACAATAACATAATAACAATTTGGGCAGGGTTTTCCATGACACTTTATCAATTTCTTAAAAAAAACTTCTTTAGTATTATTATTTGCGTATTTTTTGTTATTTTTACCAATTATGCTATTGCGCAAATACCCAATACACAAAATGTCCCTGCCCCACAAACTTATGGTGCATGGACAAAAGTTTGCTCACTACCACCAGGTACTCCTAATATACAATGTGAAATCATACAAGATGTGCGCACACAAGACCGCCGCGATATCACTTTTCGGATTACATTTCATAAATTGCCTAAAAATCAAAAAACTTTGATGCGGGTTTTCGTTCCTATTCGTGTGGAATTGCGCCCTGGTATTGGCATCAAAATCGATGATAAAAATATAGGAAAAATAGAATATCGGCGTTGCTTGGGCGATAACTGTGTTGCTGAAGCTCTCCTTAAAGAAGATATATTAAAACTCTTTTTAAATGGCAAAACAGCCACTTATTTTATCTTTACAACCCCTGAGCAAGGAGTCGGTGGTCTTATTGATTTGCGTGGACTGAATGAAGCTTACGCAGACTTACCGAAATAACAAAAAGTATTTGCAAATACTAAATGATCAGTGCATCCAATAACTCTTTTAGAAACCTTCTTAAATAAAGAAAATAAACATTGCCGGCACCAATGCAAATAGGATAACTACTATGAAATCACTGATTGATCATTTTGATATTGCTTCGTCCAAAGTACAGTCTCTTGTTCAAGAAGCTCTTCATAATGCTGACGATGGTGAACTTTATCTTGAATACACAGAAAGTGAGGTACTTTTATTTGATAATAACCAGCTTAAAAATGGGGCATTTCAGCAAGATATAGGATTTGGCTTACGCATTGTTTCTGGAGAAGCTACTGGATACGCTCACTCCGGTGAATTATCAGCCGCTGCACTCAAACGCGCCATTGAAGCTGCTAAAGCTGTAACCTATAATAATCATACAGGGTCTTACAGTGCAGCTCCCTCACAACCAAAGCAAAGATTATACCAACCAAACAATCCTCTTGATGCTCCATCATTTAAAGAGAAAAGTGCACTTTTACAAAAAATTGACGCATATTTACGTGAAAAAAATAATAAATTGCATCAAGTTACCGTCGCTCTTTCCGGTTCACTCCAACATGTTGAAATTTTACGTGGTGATGGATACTTCGTTCATGACATTCGTCCCCTTGTTAAACTTACTATATCTGTGGTAGTTTCTGATAATAACCGACGTGAAAATGGATTTTATGGATGTGGTGGACGACAGACATTTAACCAATTCATTAGTGAAGAAAATTGGAAAATGGCTGCTGATGAAGCTTTACGCATGGCTTTAGTCAATTTAGAGGCACAAGCAGCACCAGCAGGAACATTTGATGTTGTTTTGGCTAATGGATGGCCTGGTGTTATGCTACATGAAGCTGTTGGACACGGTTTGGAAGGTGATTTCAACCGCAAAAAAACATCCGCTTTTTCTGGGCTTTTGGGGCAACAAGTTGCCGCAAAAGGTGTAACTATTGTTGATGATGGTACAATTCCTCAATGCCGCGGATCACTTACCATCGATGATGAAGGAACACCATCAAAACATAACGTTCTGATTGAAAACGGTAAACTCGTAGGCTTTATGCAGGATAGATTAAATGCTCGTCTCATGGGGGTTAATCCAACTGGAAATGGGCGACGTGAGTCTTACGCACACACACCAATACCACGGATGACAAATACAATTATGCTAGGGGGAGATAAAACGCCTCAAGAAATTCTATCTTCATTAAAAAGTGGTATTTATGCAGTTTCATTTGGTGGAGGACAAGTTGATATTACTTCTGGAAAATTTGTATTTGAATGTACCGAAGCTTATCGAGTAGAGAATGGCAAAATCTTAGCTCCAATCAAAGGTGCGACCCTGATTGGTAATGGGCCAGATGCCATGAAACGCATTACAATGATTGGAAATGACAGCAAACTGGATAATGGTCTAGGTATGTGTGGAAAAGCGGGACAAAACGTTCCTGTTGGCATCGGACAACCCCATTTACGAATTAATAATATGACGATCGGTGGAACAACACTTTCATAACATCAATCAAGCTAAGCTAAATAAAAAAATTCAATATATTTAAAATAGCTTTTTTATTTTAGCTAAATTTCTTAGCGCATTTTTGTTTTGTGTTTGCTTAAAATTGCAACAATTTCAACATGAGGCGACCACAAAAATTGATCAATCGGTATAACCTTTTCTACTATATAACCGCCTGCAACAAGAATGGACAAATCACGAGCAAATGTAACAGGATTGCACGAAACAGCTACTACACGTGGTATTGTCGTCTTTGCCAACTCATATACTTGTTCTTTTGCACCAACGCGTGGCGGATCAAAAACAACACTATCAAAACGTTCAAGTTCCTTTGCAGAAAGTGGACGACGAAATAAATCACGCTTTTCACAAGTAACTGTTTTTAAACCAGAAGCAAAACGTGCTGCACGCTCTAAATTTGCCAACGCTGTTTCATCATTCTCTACTGCATGAACATTCATTGTCTTAGCCATACGTAAAGAAAAAGTTCCCACCCCTGAAAATAAATCAACAGCACTTTTTGCTTTTTTAAAATGAGTTAAAATAATATGACTTATGGCATTTTCTGCCTCAGAAGTTGCCTGAAGAAAACCTCCAGAAGGAAGTTCAACACAGACATCATTAAAGTAAATCAATGGTTTTTCTTGCTCAACTAAAATTTCACCTTCAATAGATAGGCGCGTAATTCCACATACAAGAGCTGCATGTATCATGTTTTGACGAATAAGCTTATCGCGCACGATGCAACCACTTAAAGCGACATCAAAACCATTATCAACAGATGTTACTGTTACATGAAATTGCTTAGCATGATTGCTTAAAAGAGCACATATCGCTCTAATATCACTTAATTTCGATATAATCTGTGACCGAGTAACCGGACATTCCTCAATAGCCACAACATCATGTGAAAGATGACGATTAAAACCAATGATATGATCTTGCTTTGTCATAGATGCCGTTAAAATGATTCGCCGGCGGCTATAATGTTCACACTTTACTAAAGGAGAAATCACTACATCAAGCTGGTATTTTTTAAGTGTATCAACAACCAATTGTCGTTTCCAAGAATGATATGCGTCAACATGCCAATGTTGAAGCATACATCCTCCACATTCTTTAAAATGTTTACAAACAGCATCAATGCGTTTTAATGATTTTTTCATTAATGCAATGGGTGTGCCGTATTTTCCATGAAGATCAACTTTAACAACCTCTCCCGGTAAGGTAAAAGGTATATAAACCAAGCCACGCGGTGTTTTTGCTACACCATGACCATTAGCTCCAATATGATCAATTATAACGTTATCACTCACTCTTGTTTTTCTCCGAATAATCAATATTCTAATGCTTACCATCGTTTATAATTGATTGAAAAAAGGAAACTTTTTTATTTATTCCTTTGAAGGTTCAATTTATCAAAAAAGTACTTTTAAAGTTTCTTGCAACTGATGGATCTTTTAATATCCCACCCTTATCATCAATTTCAAATTGAGATTTTACTAACAAAACAATTGGGCTCTCTTTTTGAAAGAAGATAAAACAAGTAACAATACAAAGTTAAGAGAAGTGAATTGACATT
The DNA here is from genome assembly GCF_002022415.1 of Bartonella sp. WD12.1. GTDB lineage: Bacteria > Pseudomonadota > Alphaproteobacteria > Rhizobiales > Rhizobiaceae > Bartonella. The sequence goes on along the minus strand of NZ_MUBG01000001.1, from coordinate 285,053 downwards.
CGATATAGTGAAATTAATTTTACAACTACTACTGTCTTAAATCTCTACATTTAAATGTTCATAATATTATCCACACTAATACTAGATTAAACGTGCATTAAACTATTATGATTGATATCAGAAGCAATAATTATAGACCTACACTCACATCTTAAGAGAACGTGCATAAAATCATTATTGGCATACCAATATTATAATCATCACTTGATTCACTATACAATGCATTTATCAATTGTAATGCAGCACATAAAACATAACTCTGCACAAAATAACAAACTATAAGTTCTATATTATTAGAAATTATTCTCTCAATTTAAAAAGTATTTTTCCATCAATCTTAACTGTTTATCATATAATTGCATTATATGCTCGTAAACACATTGTAGCAGTAACTTAAAGGCATCAACCTTTTTATGAACTACCTTATTGTCATATTTGAATTTGCGGTATTATTCGTATTTCACGCCCCAAAGCATTAAAAACAGTATTAATAATACCCGTTGCATCAAGCCCAATACTCGAAAGCACTTTATTTGGTGAACCATGATTTAAATATTCATCAGGAAATTTTAATGTGCGAACCTTTAAACCGCGCTCTAATAATCCCTCCTGTGCCAAAAACTGCAGTACATGCGCCCCAAATCCACCCATTGCCCCTTCTTCAATTGTCACTAATACTTCGTGCTCACGTGCTAAATGACGTATTAAATCCTTATCCAAAGGCTTTGCAAAGCGTGCATCTGCAACAGTTGTTGATAACCCTTCTGCCGCTAACTCATCAGCTGCTATTAACACTTCAGATAACCGAGTTCCAAAACAAACTAAAGCTATCTTGCTACCTTCACACAAAATTCGCCCTTTACCAATCTCCAGAATCTCACCCCGTTGTGGTAAATCTATACCACCACTTTCACCACGTGGATAACGAAAAGAAATAGGTCCTTGATCATAAGTTGCCGCTGTGCGCACCATATGCATAAGTTCAACTTCATCAGAAGGAGCCATTACAACAAACTCAGGAAGAGTCGCCAAAAAAACAATATCAAAACTTCCAGCGTGTGTTGCACCATCCGCGCCAACAAACCCTGCGCGGTCAATCGCAAAACGCACAGGTAATTTTTGAATCGATACATCATGAATAATCTGATCATAAGCACGCTGTAAAAAAGTAGAGTAAATTGCAACAAAAGGTTTATACCCTTCACAGGCGATACCTGCAGCAAAAGTTACAGCGTGTTGCTCAGCAATACCAACATCAAACATCCTTGTGGGAAATTTTTCAGCAAAAGAATCAAGGCCAGTTCCTGTCGGCATTGCAGCTGTTATAGCAACAATCTTATCATCATGATCGGCTTCTTCTATTAAAGCCTTAGAAAACACTTTAGTATAAGGAAGAAACTTACTTTGTGTTTTAACCTGTTTACCCGTAACAATATCAAAACGATTAACACCGTGATATTTATCAGACGACACCTCTGCAGGTGCATACCCTTTCCCTTTATGCGTTACCACATGCACTAAAACAGGACCATTAGGATATTCGCGGACATTTTTCAAAACAGGCAACAAATGATTCATATTATGGCCATCTATAGGCCCCACATAATAAAAGCCAAGCTCCTCAAATAAACTTCCCCCAACTAAAAAACCACGCGCAAACTCTTCTGAAAGCCGTGCTTTATCTAAGAAGAATTTCGGTAACTTCTTGCTTAATACTTTTACTTGTTCACGCAAATTACGATAAGAAGGACGAGAAACTAATCTTGCAAGATAAGCACTCATAGCACCTGTAGGGGGCGCAATAGACATATCATTATCATTAAGGATAACAATTAAACGTGCATCCAAAGCACCAGCATTATTCATTGCCTCATAAGCCATACCAGCAGACATAGCCCCATCACCAATCACACAAATGATGTTCCGTCTTTCTTCTGCTTTTAACATACTCGCCACTGCCATCCCGAGGCCAGCTGAAATAGAAGTAGAAGAATGGCCCGCACCAAATGAGTCATACACACTTTCTGAACGCTTTGTGAAACCTGATAAGCCACCTTCTTGGCGCAGAGTACGAATTTTATCCCTACGGCCAGTCAAAATTTTATGAGGATAAGTTTGATGACCAACATCCCAGATAATCTTATCGTCAGGTGTATTAAAAACATAGTGCAGTGCAATAGTGAGCTCAACAACACCAAGCCCCGCACCAAGATGACCACCTGTTACAGAAACTGCATCAATTGTTTCAGCTCGTAATTCATTAGCTAACTGTACTAAATCAGACTCAGGAAATGCCCGTAAATCTTGTGGAAAACAAATACGATCAAGTAATGGCGTTAATGACCGAGACAAAAAAAACTCCTTATATTACCAATAATATTATATAGGCACACATTTTTTATTATTTTGTATAGAATATGACGTATTATCCATTGAAATACTTTACTTATTTAAGATTATCTACAGATTCTCTTCTTTTTCATTCATTTCATAAGAAATAAGACTGATAAGTTATTCTAATAAATCAAAATTCTTATTTTTTACATTCAATAATAATTAAACGATTACTGAACATTATTCAGAATCAAGTGGCTCTAAACCTTCCGGATGACCTGTATCTGAAAGTCGAATTTTTTCAACTTTAGCTTCAGCCATTTTCAATAGTTTATCACAATGATTTTTAAGAGCTTCACCTCGCTCATAAATATCAATTGATTGTTCTAAAGGAACATCTCCACGTTCCAAGTTTTCAACAATCACTTCAAGTTGCTTTAGTGCTTCTTCAAAACTTAACGTAGCAATATCTCCCTTTTTCATACCTTTCTTCATATAACCCTCACAAGATATCTGTTCTAGATATGCGAATTCCAAAACCCTCTAAACCGACATAATGACGCTCTTTAGAAGAGTAAACAATAACAGAACTAATCCCTAAATGTTTCAAAATTTGCGCTCCCAGACCAATTTGATGCCATTCTTCTGCACGTTCAATTGCTTGTGCATGATTTTCTAAACCTACCATTGCCATTTTCTGATCACAAACAGCTAATTGAGAACCAACACCAACAGATCCTTCACGCAAATAAACAAATACACCACGTTTTTCTTTTTCTACCATGCGTCGCATGATAACCTCAATATCTGGTGATTGACCAAAAACATCCTTCAGAATGTTTTCGCGATGCAAGCGTACCGGAATATCTTCCCCATCACGAATATCACCAAAAACAATTGCTACATGCTGAACTGTTTCCCAAGGAAGTTGATAACTTTTGACTACAGCTGGACCTACAAATGTTTCAATATACATTTCTCCAATATATTTTATAAGTGTCTCTTTACGCTGACGATAAGCAATAAGATCAGCAACAGTTATGATGTGCAACTGATTATCTTGTGCAAATTTTGTAACTTCATCTCCATGTTTAACACTACCATCATCATTGACTAATTCACCAATAACACCAACCAGTGGCAAACCAGCCAATTTACACAAATCAACAGCTGCCTCAGTGTGACCTGAACGCATGAGAACACCACCTTCATGCGCAATTAAAGGAAAAATATGTCCCGGACGGACAAAATCGTTAGCACTTGCATTGGGATTAGCTAAATTACGAACAGCCAATGTACGATCATATGCTGAAATACCTGTTGTTATTCCATGTTTAAAATCTACGGTAACAGTAAATTTTGTACGATGCGCCGAATCATTATCCGATACCATAGGAGCAAGATTAAATCGTTGTGCTTCTTCTTTTGGCATTGGTGTACAAATAATACCCGACGTATAGCGAATAATAAATGCCATTTTTTCTTCTGTACAATGAACCGCCGCAACAATTAAATCACCTTCATTTTCACGGTCATCATCATCTGTAACCACAACAATTTCACCGCGTTCGAAAGCCTGAATAGCAGCAACAACTTTTTTCTGATTATAAGCCATCGTTTACCTTTCAACTACAACTGATCTGACCGCGGTGTCGTAAATAATGATCAGCAATAGCACAAGCAACCATCGCTTCACCAACAGGCACAGCACGAATTCCAACACATGGATCATGACGCCCTTTTGTAACCACATCCACATTGTTACCATTAACATCAATTGAACGACAAGGAGCCAAAATTGATGAAGTGGGCTTAACAGCAAAACGTGCAATAATCGGCTGTCCATTTGATATCCCACCCAAAATACCCCCGGCATGATTAGATAAAAAAAGCGGTTTACCGTCACTTCCCATTCGCATTTCATCTGTATTTTGTTCACCAGTCAAGCGAGCTGCAGCAAAACCATCGCCAATTTCAACACCCTTAACCGCATTAATTGACATTAAAAATGATGCAATATCTTGATCAAGTTTTGCATAAATAGGTGCTCCTAAACCTACTGGAACATTTTCTGCAACAATCTCAACAATAGCACCAGTTGATGAACCGCTTTCTTGTAATTGAGTCATATAATCAGCAAAAATACGTGCTGCTTCTGCATCAGGTGTAAAAAAAGGATTGTTATCAACCTCTGACCAATCCCAACGGTCACGATTAATACTATAAGGGCCTATCGCCGTCACAGCTCCTCGCACAATCAAACCAGGAACAATTTTACGGGCAAGAGCACCTGCTGCGACACGCGCTACCGTCTCTCGTGCTGAAGCACGACCACCACCACGATAATCACGAATGCCATACTTAATATCATAGGTGTAATCTGCATGACCTGGCCGATATTGATAAACAACTTCACCATAATCTTTAGAGCATTGATCTATGTTTCGAATAAATAGCGAAATCGGCGTACCTGTCGTTACCAATATCGTGCCGTTATCTTGAGTCACAACTCCTGAAAGAACTTCTATTTGATCTAACTCTTGACGCTGCGTTGTATATTTTGATTGCCCGGGTCTACGTTTATTAAGATATGCCTGAATTTCAGTAAGAGTGAAAGCAATTCCTGGAGGACAACCGTCAATAACACAACCAAGAGCAGGGCCATGACTTTCACCCCATGTTGTTACACGAAACAAATGACCAAATGTATTATGCGACATGGAGAAAGATCCATTTCTTCTTCAAATACACGCAACTATAGTGTGGATTGAACCGCGCAATACGATTTCATCCAAAGGTGTCATTGACTGTCTGAACTTTAAATCAAATTGTCGCTAACATATAAAACTTTATGAACCAAGTCTTATTCTTTAACAACAGAAATATCAGGTGCATCAACAGCCTTCATACCGATAACATGGTACCCAGAATCAACATGATGAATCTCACCTGTAACAGAACGCGATAAATCTGAAAGAAAGTAAAGGGCAGAGTCACCGACTTCCTCTATTGTCACTGTACGGCGCAAAGGAGCATTATATTCGTTCCATTTTAGAATATAACGAAAATCACCAATACCAGAAGCAGCTAATGTTTTAATTGGCCCTGCAGACACAGCATTAACACGAATGTTTTTTGGCCCTAAATCAACAGCTAAATACTTCACACTAGCCTCAAGAGCAGCTTTAGCAACCCCCATTACATTATAATTAGGAACAACCTTTTCTGCACCATAATAAGTCAGCGTTAAAATTGAACCGCCATCTGGCATCAATTTTTCTGCACGCTGTGTAAGAGCAGTTAACGAATAAACAGAAATGTTCATCGTCATCATAAAGTTTGATTCACTAATATCAACGTAACGACCATTTAATTCATCTTTATCGGAAAAACCAATAGCGTGAACTAAAAAATCAAGTTTGCCCCACTTTTTTTCTATTGCGTTAAAAACTGCATCAATAGATGCACTATCAGAAACATCACAATGACCGCAAACAAAAGCGTTCAACTCTTGAGCCAAAGGCTCAACACGTCTCTTCATTGCTTCACCTTGATAGGTAAAAGCAAGCTCGGCTCCTGCTGCATTGGCCGCCTTTGCTATTCCCCAAGCGATAGAGCGATTATTTGCCAATCCTAAAATTAAGCCACGCTTCCCGTACAATAAACCATTACTCTTCGTCATTAGCATCGCCTCATTGCTATTTGACATCAACATTATCTCTATGCCTATGACACAGGTTACCTTTTTCTTCAAGCAATTGGTTTAAAATCAAACTTAAGTTATGCTTTTGTATAAGAAAAAAGATGTTAATTGTTTTGCATTTGCAAAAATTGTTCTAATGCAGCATCTCCACCTTCTGGCAACATGATACGAACATGCACATAAAGGTCATCTCTTTCACCATTTTTTAAACGAAGCCCCTTTCCTTTCAACCGTAAAACACGATCAGAACTCGACCATGGGGGAATTTTCAAAACTACACGTCCTTCCAAAGTGTCAACTTCTTCTTTGGCTCCTAAAACAGCATGCTTAAGAGAAACCGGTAAATCAAGATGAAGTGCGCGCCCTTCAACTCGCAAACGAGGATGTTTCTGAATACGAATAGTTACTAAAGCATCCCCTGCTTGCCCATACGCCACCTCTTCTCCCTGACCTTTTAAACGAATGGTTTGCCCATCTTCAACATAGTCTGGTAATTTAATTTTTAATTTTTTCCCAGTAGGAAAAGTTACTTCTACCTTGTTTGCACCTACCATCTGCTCTAATGTAATTGAAAGACTGGTACGAATATGAGCCCCTTGTTGAGGTTGAGTATATTGTGTTGAGCTTGAAAAATCCCTTCCTCTTCCAAATAAATCACGAAAAATATCGCTTGCATCAAAACTTGCAGCACCTGAAGATCCAAAATCAAATCCTCTTGTGCCACCAGTAAAAGGATTTTGTCTGCTCCTAAAATTTTCCCCAGCGCCATAAGCCTGGTGAAGTGGTTTTCCTTCTGCATCAATTTCACCACGATCAAATTGTGCTTTTTTATCTTTATCGCCTATAATTTCATAAGCTTGATTAATTTCAGAAAACCTTTCTTTAGCTTTAGCATCACCCATATTATGATCTGGATGATACTGCTTTGCTAATCTTCTGAATGCAGATTTAATCTCTTGCGGTTTTGCGGTACGTGCCACACCCAAAACCGTATAGGGATCACGCATATTGTCCTCTTTCTAGCCTTCCCGTTTTTCAAATATCAACCAGTAATATTGTTAAATATTTTTTATTACTTCATCAAGCTATTCAATAAAATCATTTTTCTTATCTATATGTTTATAAAAAAACAAAATACCAGATAAAATGGATATTTTTAATCCAATATAGCCTATGACACCCTATATTAAAGATAAACATAATTGAAACACCATAATAAAAATATATAAAGTCATTGGTTTTTAAAACAAAAGAATAACAACACTTTATTTTTGACGGCAAAAATAAATCAAAGAATTTCTCACTCACACTAACTAACAGTGGGGTATATCATGAATAATAAAACACAAATAAATGATAATTTTATACAAACACAAAATCCTTTTGCAATTTTTGAAAATTGGCTTGAAGAAGCAAAAATAAGCGAAATAAACGATCCCAATGCTATGGCACTAGCAACAGTTGATGAAACAGGTTTACCCAATGTTCGTATGGTTCTTCTTAAAGATTTTAGTCCTAAAGGTTTTGTCTTTTATACCAACTATGAAAGCTGTAAAGGACGAGAAATTTTAGGATCAATGAAAGCATCCTTAGGTTTTCATTGGAAATCACTTCGCCGTCAAATTAGAATTAGAGGCATTGTTGAAAAAGTAAGCACTGAAGAAGCAGATGCATATTTTCAGTCGCGACCACGAAAAAGTCGAATCGGTGCATGGGCATCTAAACAATCTCAGCCATTAGAAAACCGCCTTATTCTTAAAAAAGCAGTTGCTAAATATGCTACACGTTATGCAGTAGGGAATATTCCTCGCCCACCTTATTGGTCTGGTTTTTGCATTAAACCTCTTTTTATTGAATTTTGGTGCGATCGGCCATTTCGTTTACATGATCGCTTACTTTTCACACGTGACTCTATTGAACAAGATAACTGGCAAAAACAAAGACTCTATCCTTAATCACTATCTTTATGAAGCCTTTACTTTTATAACAATGCTTTCTGCTCTACTATTACAGAATATATGACCTTGTTTCTAAACTAGATTGTTCTTAAATTCCAGAATGTAATATCATCCAAATACCCCCACACACTAAACCAGCAAAAATAAAAAAACCAACAAATGAATTGGATCTGAAAAGTTTTAAGCATTGTGAGCTATCATCTATATCGATGACTTTGATTTGAATAAACATATGGATGGCAGCAATAAAAACCCCTACAAAACTGAGAATGGATACTTGCGCTAAATAAAATGCCAAACTGACCAGCATTATAAAACCACTATATAAAACCACTAGTGCATATTTGGTGCTTTTTCCAAAGAGGCGTGCTGTAGAACGCACACCAACAATAGCATCATCTTGTTTATCTTGATGAGCATAAATCGTATCATATCCAATCGTCCATAAGATTGACCCTGCATAAAGTGCAATTGGTGCCCAACTCAAACTTCCATACACAACTGCCCATCCCATTAACGCGCCCCAATTAAACGCAACGCCTAAAAAAAATTGTGGCCAATTTGTTATGCGTTTCATAAAAGGATAAATTGCGACCGCCACTAAGGACGAAATACCTAAAAAAAAGCTAAATGCATTAAACTGTAATAAAACACCTAAGCCTATGAAACACTGCACTAATATAAAAATTTTTGCTTGAAACCGACTTACCTGACCTGCAGGTAATGGACGAGAACGTGTTCGTTCTACCTGAGAATCTATTTTGTGATCAACAAGGTCGTTCCAAGTGCAGCCTGCACCTCGCATGGCTATGGAACCTAAAAAGAAAAGAAAAAGATACCAAATCCAACACATTATAATTGACAAAAGGGGTACTTGGGGCTTCTCATAGGAAAGCATAGCCATGGTTGTTGACCAAAAACAAGGCCACATCAACAATTTCCACCCAATAGGTCTATCCCAACGTGCCAATTGAGCATAAAGCCACAAAGAACAAGGAAGTAAATAGTAAACCCATTGTTTAGGGGGGGCATCCATAACTCGTCCTTGATTTTCACAGGATTGAATATGTAAAATATTTTTACTTTTTTTCATCAAATGATTTCACCTTTGGTCTTGCGATAGAACCATTTCATTCTTATGAAAGAAAACTGATTTAATCATCTTTTATGGTAGGAGCAAATCATGAACGTTCTTCTTATTGGATCAGGTGGACGAGAACATGCTTTAGCATGGAAAATAGCAGAGTCACCGCTACTTACAAAATTATATTGCGCTCCTGGAAATCCTGCAACAATAGAATTAGGTGAAAATATTGATTTAAACATCAATGATCACCCTCTTGTTATTAATTTCTGTAAAGCACATTCTATTGACCTCGTCATTGTTGGGCCAGAAGGACCATTAGTTGAAGGTATAACTGATTCTCTTAATGCTGCTGGCATCTGTGTATTCGGCCCTACTCAAAAAGCAGCTCAATTAGAAGGCTCAAAAAGCTTTACAAAAGATTTGTGTTATAGAAATAACATTCCTACAAGCATCTATCAATGCTTTAACAATGCCTCACAAGCTAAATCCTACATCCGTCAACAAGGTGCCCCTATCGTTATTAAGGCTGATGGCCTGGCTGCTGGTAAAGGTGTTGTTGTGGCTATGACAATGCAAGAAGCCTTTGACGCCGTTGATGCCTGCTTTAAAGATACATTTGACGATGCAAAAAAGAAAATTGTTGTCGAAGCATTTCTGGAAGGTGAAGAAGCAAGCTTCTTTTGCCTTTGTGATGGTAAAACCGCCATCCCTTTTGGATCAGCACAAGATCATAAACGTGTTGGTGATGGCGATACTGGAGCCAATACTGGCGGCATGGGAGCCTATTCACCAGCTCCAATTATGACTGAGAAAATGGTTAATCGTACTCTTAAAGAAATTGTCGAACCCACCTTGCATGATATGTCCGCAATGGGAGCCCCTTTTAAAGGTATTCTCTTCATCGGATTAATGATAACCCAAAAAGGGCCTGAATTAATTGAGTTTAATGTACGATTTGGTGATCCTGAATGCCAAGTTTTAATGATGCGCTTAAAAGATGATATTTTACCACTTCTCCTTGCAGCAGCTCAAGGAAACCTTAAAAATAAACACATTCAATGGTCTGAAAAAACCGCTCTAACAGTTGTTATGGCTGCTAAAGGTTACCCAAATGCTCCTCAAAAAGGCAGCATTATCCGCAATGTCGACAAAGTAAATGCTCTTCCTGATGTAAAAGTTTTCCAGGCGGGCACAGCTTTATGTAATGGAGAATTAATCGCCAATGGTGGACGTGTTTTAAATATAACAGCAATAGGAGAAACTGTTACACATGCACAAAAACGTGCTTACGAAGCGGTTGATTGTATTGATTGGCCACAAGGCTTTGTTCGCCGGGATATTGGATGGCGTGCTATTGCACAAAAAAATTAGACCTTTTAAGCTTTTTTGAAGTGAGTTATTTCACACAGTAGAAAGATAAATTGATTTGTTTATATTATTCTTTATTCATAAAAACTTCAGATGAAAAGAGTAGATGCTCCAAATCTAAAAACTACAAATCTTGTGATTATCTTACTGTCTTATTTATTTTTGCAACCAATTTGCCAATCACTTTCCACGAAGTGATACGCTTTGTACACCATCAGAACGGAATAATATAATGCCCTAAAAACACAGATGGTTGTAGAAGGCATGTAAAAATCGAAAAAAAGATTTTTTCCTAATCATACAGCTAAAGCTACTTTTCTACCACAATCAATGAAAAGTATAGAATGCCTTTGAAATAAACGTGTCTACCCATACAACAAAAAATTAATCTATATCAATTTACTGTGAGACAATCCGATTGGTGATCGTTAAACGTAAACCTAATGAATCACCACAACGAAGTAAAAAACCCTTTTTCCTAGAGGATGGTGATGTCATATAAAAAAATTGACGTAAAATAGAATGATCTTTGATAGTAATAATATTCTCATTTTCACAGATCATAAACATCGGTAGATTATAAATCTTTCCCCATAATCGCCAGTCTAAAAAAACATTATTTAAATCTCTAGAAACTAAAAGTGGAATGCAAGCTTCTTCATCTGTATGGAGCAATTCTAATGCGACAGCTTTTTCTCCTGTAAGAGCTTCTACTATACGCGCTGCAATTCCTTTGAAGTGATAAACTGGAATCAAACGTGACAGACTGGAAGAATTATCAACTTTCAGAGAAACACTGCGTTCATTCAACGAACAAATCATGTGATTTCCCGTTTTTGATACAAAATATGTCGCCGTTTGTGGCAAATGGCATGGATCTAACCGAAACTCAGACCCCATTTTTGCCCGATTAAAACATTGATTAGCCATATAGTTTTTCCCAATTCACTTCAATAAAACATACTCTATATAATACCTTTTTTTATCATTGAATTATTAAGCTTTAGGTAAAAAAATTGTTTTCTTTTCGGTTATCACAATCTCAATAAGAATAGAAATACTCATCATTTCAATTTATAATATTTTGCCAGGATTCATAATTCCTAAAGGGTCAAATATTTTTTTAATCGCTTCCATAATTTCTAATGAAACTGGTGATTTAAAAGTACGCAATTCTCTCCGCTTAAGCTGCCCAATTCCATGTTCTGCAGAAAATGTACCCTGATAATGCATCACTAAACAGTGGATCCGGTCATTCATTTGTGAATATAATTGCAAAAATGATGCAGTATCAGCACCTATGGGTTGTGTAATATTATAATGGAGGTTCCCATCACCCATATGACCAAAACACACCACCCGCGCACCTGGGGCAATCTCTTCAACAATAAGAGCAGCTTCAGCAATAAAGTCAGGAATGGAGGCAATAGGTACAGCAATGTCATGCTTAATAGACCCTCCTGCTAACTTCTGTGCTAGTGACATATTGTCACGCAATTGCCAAAAAAAATCTTGCTGTTTTAACGATTGTGCAACAACTGCATCCTCTATAATATTATCCTTTAAAGCTGTTTCTAAAATAACATTTAACACCGATAGCGCCTCATCATCACTACGTGACGATGAAATATTAATCAAAACATACCATTCATGTTCATGTTCAAAAAGTGAATTAGCATGCATCGTATAATTTAAAGCCATTTGTAAACTGAGTTTTCCCATAAGCTCAAAACCAGTTAACAATGGCCCCCCATAACACTGAGCAAGAGCTAAAAATTTAAGAGCATGAGCTGGGCTGCATAAACCTACAAAAGCAACTGCTTTTCCTTTAGGCTTTGGAAAAAGCTTTAAAACTGCTGCAGTAATAACCCCTAAGGTCCCTTCCGAACCAATAAAAAGGTCTTTCAAATTATAACCGCTATTGTCCTTTTTAACAAAACGCAGATCATCTAAAATACGCCCATCAGGCAAAACAACTTCCAAACCAAGACAAAGCTCACGCATATTACCATAAGCTAACACAGCCGTCCCTCCGGCATTAGACGAAAGATTCCCCCCTATTTGACAGGAACCTTCTGAGCCTAAAGAAAGAGGGAAAAAACGACCTACTTCATCTGCCTTTTTTTGTAAGGTATGTAAAATAACACCAGCCTCTACAACAGCAAAATTACCCTCAGGATTAACTAGTCGAATTTTGTTTAAACGTTCCATAGATAAAACAACACTACACCCACTATCATCTGGCTGTTGAGCACCAACAAGACCAGTATTTCCTCCTTGAGGTACGATTGGTGTGCGTGTTTTGCTAGCCAAACGCATAATAGACGACACCTCATTTGTTGAAGATGGCCGTAAAAGCAATGGCGTTTTTCCATGAAAAAGTCCACGATTTTCAAGTAAATATGGTGCAATCAAAGATTGATCTGTAATAGCATTCGCAGAACCAACAATTTTTCTAAAACACTCAATTAAATTCTGCTCCACCTTCATTTTCCTCTTGGTGCTGCAGCACGCATTAAACGATCATTAATAGCTACACCTAATCCGTAAAATGGGATAGACTCCACTGCAATGCATTTCACCTTTAATGAATCCAACTGTTTCATATAGTCAAACAAATGAAATGCAGCTTCTTCCAATTGACCACTTTCACTTAAATTTAAAATAGAGATAGCATTCTCAGCGCCTACAATGCGATTAGGACCAAATGCTAAAAGTGCTTCGTCGCTCTCCACCTGTTGTGCATTTAAACGTACTAAAGCATTAGGAGCATAATGTGATTTTAACATACCTGGTGCCTCAATTGCAGCACGCTGATCTAATTGTTTTAAAGACTGCCCTGCCACTTCTTCAATTTCTTCAGCAGTTACCCCACCAGGGCGCAATAGATAGATATTTTTATTACAAACTTTAATAATCGTTGATTCAAGCCCTATCTTAGAAACTCCTCCATCAATAATTAAAGGCACTGATGCCCCTAAAGATGCAAATACAGATGCAGCTGAAGTGGGACTAAGGCCTCCCGACTGATTTGCACTAGGAGCTGCTAAAGGTCGACCAAAATGTTGAACAACTTCTGCAAAACCGCCCACAGGAAAACGAACAGCCAATGTATCAAGACCAGAGGTCGTTAAAGGATGAATATTATGATTAACCTTTAATGGTAAAACTAATGTCAAAGGCCCAGGCCAAAATGCTTCCATAAATCGACGTGAAAGCAAATCAATTTCCACATAATGTTCTGCCATAACAATGCTACTCACATGAACAATAAGAGGATTAAATTGCGGCCGCCTCTTTGTAGCAAAAATAGAAGCAACTGCTTTTCCATTAGTTGCATCACCAGCCAATCCATAAACAGTTTCTGTTGGTAAAGCCACTAATTGACCCTGCTTAAGAACCTCAACTGCTTCTTTTATTGAAGCACTATTTAAAGGTAGGATTGTCATGAAATGTCATCCTTATAATTTTCTTTCAGTGGTGCAAAACTATAACGATGCAATCCTAAAATGGGCCCATATTTAGCGATAGCCGCACGATGTGCTACTGTTGCATAACCCACATGTTTTTCTAAACCATAACCTTCATAAACCCGCCCAGCACATTCCATCATTCGATCACGTGTTACTTTCGCAACAATGGATGCTGCCGCAATTGAAACCGAACGCTGATCACCTTTGATCAAAGCAGTTGCTGGACATGGCAAAAGAGGTGGAATATCACGCCCATCAACCAATACATAATGAGCTGGAATGGAAAGTCCTACAACACAACGGCGCATTGCTTCTAAAGTTGCTTTTCTGATATCAGATTGATCAATTGCACGGGCACAAATACTCGCAACTGAAATTCCCAACGCATTTTGCAAAATTTTACCATAAAGTTGATTGCGCTGTTGAGTAGAAAATTTCTTTGAATCATTCAACCCTTCAGGAATGCGGTTTTTATCTAAAATAACTGCTGCTGTTACCACAGGACCAGCTAAAGGTCCTCGTCCAACTTCATCAACACCCGCTATATAAAAGAAGCCTTGTTTGTGTAAATCCAATTCGTGCGAAAAATCCGGTTGAAGTGGCATATTAAATACATTTGACAAATTGCGAACACGACAAAACATACATTCATATTTGCATTACCACCTATTTTCCGCAAGCCCCATAGTAAAAATAGTTGACTCCAATATTTTTTAGCTCTCAAACAACATGATAACAAAAAGATTCAAGTCTAGGGGAAATATTAGTTTTCCAATAAAATTATTCTTTACATATTCTTACATGCTTTAATCAAACCTAGAGAATAAAAACGAAAATTTCATTGATTATCCCCTACTCTTGTACACAATGAAGTTATTACAATATCAATCATCTCAATAAAAAACTTTGTGAAAAATATAATCAAAATTCCCTTATTTGTTTGTTTAAAAGAGGTATTAAAATTTCTCACGTAAACACTTCCACCTTCTAAACAAAAAACTATCGTGATGATAATATCAATTAAAGAGTAGCTCCATGTCTTTTACCTACACAACTACCTACACAACATATTACTGCTAACATCGCTTTTTAAAATGCATATCACTCGACTAAGAAAATTATTTTAAGCTACCCTTTTCAAATACCATAAAGGAATTATTGCTCTTTTCCAAAATGTATTTGGATATGAATAAAGAATTTAATATTAAAGAGTAGCAACATAAATTAGTTAATTATCACTATAAACAACAATCCTTAATGTTCACATTGCTTATCAAAGCTTTCCTACAGTCATAATTGATTGAACAAACCAATTTGGATGTGCTGATTTAATAAGGAAAGCCGCTTTTTGAGCTGCTTGTTGATCTTTAAAAATGCCAAAGCAAGTTGCACCTGAACCAGACATGCGAGAAAAAAGAGCTCCACTTTCATCTAATGCATATAAAACCTCAGCCAATCGAGGTGCAATTTTTAATGCAGGAGCAAAAAGATCATTACGCGTTTCTTTTAAAGCTTCAACCAATGAAAAAACCGTCTTTAAAGCCGCTGGATCAATCTTTAAAGGAGGATGATCACGCTTTTCTAAAGCCTGAAAAATAGCGGATGTTTCAATTTGTTGACCATGATTTACCAATACCATTGCAATAGAACAGGCTTCTTTTAGTCGCGTTATATCACCGCCAATTCCTTGAACAAAAAGCGGTTGCTGATATTCTAACGCAAAAAGACACATTAGTACATCAGCACCAAGTGCTAGACTAATTGCCGCTAATTCTTCACACGAACAATCAAGATTCCATTGCCGGCGCAATATACTGAAAACCCCAGCAGCATCTCCCGATCCACCACCAATACCCGAAGCAATAGGCAACGTTTTAATAAGCTGAAAAAAGACAGGTTTAGCATTTTTAGGGAACATCTTGCGCATCAAATTACGAGCGCGAATAACTAGATTATCTGAATCAGAAACAAGCCCATTAGCAAAAGGACCTCTTACAACAAAGTGATCTTTTGCAAAAGGTGTGTAGCTTAAACAATCACCACTGAGACTAAAATAGACCAAACTTTCTAACAAATGATAACCATCAGCACGCTGCCCCACAACATGCAAAGCTAGATTCAACTTAATAGGCGTTGAAAGATGAAAACCCTCTTTAAGAGAAGCCTGCACATCTGATATCATTTAACGTAATATTCACCTGTACGAAGATCTTTCACAAGAGTTCCTTTCACATTTGTACGTGATTTAACTCTTGTATGGCAAGCACGTTGCAATACCCAGTGTAACTGGCGCTTAAATAAATAATAAATATAAAGAATCATCACACCAATGAAACTGAATAAAATAAGTCGGATCATTTTAAATCCCTTTTCCTCTCACAATAGTCTCTAAGCAAACTTTCTAATCAAATTAAGCATAGACTGAAATGGTCTCCCAACTACAAACTGTACCGTTGCCAAAGTGCCTGTTCTTCTGCTGCCATCCATGCACTATCAACTGCTGTATAAACCATATCAGTAGTAATCCCCGAAGGCATTTTAGGTCCCAAAAAACTTTTGGAAGGAGAAATTAACCGAAGCTTTGTATCATGACCAAACCGATCTTTAATAACAGAGCGTACATCACCCAACTGATCAACCAAGCCAAGCTCAACACCTTTCTTTCCACTCCAAAACATTCCTGTAAAAATATCTGAATCATCTGATAATTTCGATGCACGCCGTTCTTTGACCAAATCAATAAAAGTTTGGTGAACTTCAAGTTGCAAAGATTTCAAATGCTCAACACCCATCTTTTTTTCTGGCTGAAATGGATCTAATACAACTTTGTTTTTTCCTGCTGTATAAACACGCCGCTCCACACCAATTTTCTTCAAAAGCTCAGGAAAACCAAAAGAAGCTGAGACAACCCCAATAGAACCCACAACAGAAGAAGGGTCAGCAAAAATTTCATCCCCAGCACAAGCAATCATATAACCACCTGATGCTGCTACATCTTCAACAAATACGAGAACTTGTTTATTTTTCTCATTTGCCAAATCCCGAATACGCTGAAAAATGAGACGCGATTGTACAGGTGAACCACCGGGAGAATTGATAATTAAAACAACAGCTGGTGCTTTTTTATCGGCAAAAGCCTTATCTAAAAGGGGAGCACACCTACCTAACGAAAGCGTACGAGCCATAAATGAATTTGAGTCCATAATTGCCCCATGAAGTCGTACTACAGGAATTTCAAGTTTATTGGAAAGAAAACGGCGTGGAATAAGATTTTTAACACTGTTAATCAAAACAAAATCTCCCTATAAGAAATCGAGAAAACATAACTCGAAAATAAATAAAAAGCTTAATCCGAATTTAAAAAATAAGCTAAAAAATACAAGACATCATTTAAAAAGTTCCCACAAGCTTATACACCCATTATTGATTGCATCAACCCGTGGTGAAAAAGCATGACCTCCATCTTCATGCACAATTAACGCCGGCAATATAGATAAAGCTGCTCGACTTCCCCGTTTTGCATAAAATAACATACGAGTTGCGGCCGTTTTAGCTCGAGAATGAACAGGAATTATACATATATTACCAAAACGCCCCTCTAAAGCGTGTAATATATCATTAAGCGATTGGGGACGTGCAATCAACCCTAGATATCCACCTGGTTTAACAATTGCAGCTGCACTGCGTAACCAATTGTCAAACATTGCTTCAGGCATAACATGTGCCTCAGACTTTTGCTCATCAGGTGTTTTACGATCCATAGGATTATTAAAAGGTGGATTCATAATCGCAAAATCAAAAACATTATCCATCAGACCTGCCTTTAAGCGCGCATTGCCTTTTAAAGCAATATCTGCTTCTAATAAGCACACTCGGCTAGCTAGTTCCTTATTTTGTTTCAGCGCAAGCGTTTTTTGAGCATAAGATATCATAAAAGCTGATCGTTCAACTAATGTAACATGAGTTTCAAAACAACGTGAAGCAACTGCTAATCCCGCTGCGCCCGCGCCCGCGCCTAAATCAACAACCTTTCCTTTAAAGTTATCAGGAACCAGACCAGCCAACAACATAGCGTCCATACCAGAACGATGCCCTTGCAAACGTGGTTGAACTAAGTAAAACTTCCCACGATGAAATTCATCAATTGTCTCATCATTATGATTCGTCGCGTTATCCATCTGTAAGCCTAATATTGGTCCTTATATCGCCCTTCTTCCAAATGTAATTAAATTATCTTAATTTCAAAATTATTGCCCTATTATAATAATTATATTCCCTAAGCGTAAAAAAAACACTCTATAAACATTTAAAAAACTTCTACTTCAAGGCAGTATCAAAGCTTGAGTCAAAAGTAATCCCGCTTTATGCTACAAATAGAAAATAAAGCTTATCTATATTTATTGAAAATACTCTAGGAGTAAACCAATTGGGTGCTATCATAAAACAAGACCATAAAAAAAATAACCAAGTTTCTTCCCAAGCTCTCATCAACCTCACCAAAGATAATATGGAACGTGTAAACCAATTAATTATCTCTATGGTTCAAGCTGATGTCGAAATGATCCCTGAAATTTGTAATCATCTTATTTCATCAGGAGGAAAACGGTTACGTCCAATGATTACACTAGCTGCAGCTGATATGTTTGGATATCAAGGTGATGGACATATAAAGCTTGCAACAGCAATTGAGTTTATGCATACAGCAACTTTATTACATGATGATGTAGTTGATGAAAGTAATCTCCGCCGTGGAAAATCTACTGCACGAATGATTTGGGGAAACAAAGCAAGTGTACTTGTTGGTGATTTTCTTCTAGGGCAAGCTTTTAAAATGATCGTAGATGTTGGTTCTATGGAAGCGCTCGCTATTTTAGCAAACGCCGCAGCAATTATCGCTGAAGGAGAGGTCATGCAGCTTGCCGCTGCCCAAAATATAGAAACCACTGCTTCAGATTATCTTAAAATCATTAATGCAAAAACAGCCGTACTTTTTTCAGCTGCCGCTGAAGTTGGACCAATCATTGCTGGATATGGACACGAAGAACGTTTAGCATTACGCAAATATGGCACATCATTAGGATTAGCTTTTCAATTGGTTGATGATGCACTTGATTATAGTGGCAATGCTGAACATTTAGGAAAAAATATAGGAGATGATTTCCGAGAAGGCAAAATTACTATGCCCGTTATCCTCTCATACACACGCGGTAATGCAATAGAAAAAGTATTTTGGAAACAAGCTCTTGAAAACAATAATAACAACGATGAAGCTTTAGCACACGCACAACATTTAATGAAAAAATATGACAGCCTAACCGATACAATAGAACAAGCACACATCTATGGAAAACAAGCAATCGACGCTCTTTCTTCAATAAAAGAAAACCCTCAAAAAAATGCATTCATTGAAATTGTTGATTTTTGTATTGCACGCGTAAACTGATTATTTGCAAGAATAATAATTCTTTTCTACAAAGAAACCTAATATGTTTATAAATCATATCATAAATTCATGATTTTTAAGAAGGATGAGCTCTATGCACTGTGCAATAAGGCCCTGCTTTTTTACTCTTGCTATAGCGGGAATCGTGCTGACGTCCTCACCCGTCTATAGCAAAATCGATTCAGCTATTGATGCAAGATCATTTACAGGTGCCTATCTAGCAGGGCGAGTTGCAAATCATGAAAATGAAACTAATCTTGCTATTAATTATTTTAAACAAGCACTCACCTATAACCCCAATAACATTGATGCACAAAAAGAAATCTTTGAAGCAATGCTTTCAGTAGGTGCATTTAAAGAGGCTGTCAAACAAGCAAAAAAATTGGAAGCACAAAATATTAGCCATCCTTTTATTTCCCTGACATTGTCAATAGATAACCTCATCAAAAAAAATTATAAAGACATTAAACCCCTTCCACAATTAAAAACATCTCCTTCCATCAATAATCCGGCGTTTGATGTGATAAGCGCTTGGGCTACATTTGGATCAGGTAATCACTCTCAAGCAATAGCCGATCTTAAAAAGCTTTTAGGGCCTATTTGGTATAATCTTTTCATACACTACCATCTCGCTCTTATGAGTGATCTGGCAAAACGCCCAAAAGAGGCAAAAAAATATTTTATGCAAGCATTAAACAATCAACAAGGTGCCATGGTCTCTCCTGACACCTATGAACGTATTATCATAGCCTATGCCTCATTCCAATTGCGTCAAAAAATGCGTAGCCAAGCTATTCAAACTATCCAGAACGGCGAAAAGATGTTGTCAGGCAGGGAGATACTTAAAAACATCCGACAAAAAGTTGAAAAAGGTGCTAATTTAGAAAATCCCGTTACAACACCTCAACAAGGAGCGGGTGAAATATTGTATGACTTTGGAACAACACTCAATCGAAGAAAGTCAGAACATGTTGCACGTATTTTCAAACAATTATCTCGAGCCTTATATCCTCAAAATGATGCTACATTGTTCCAACTAGCAAACGTCTCTGCTAAATTGAATGACCCTCATCAAGCAATTAAACTTTATCGCGCCTTATCACCACACTCTCCTTATTATAGAGAAGGGCAATTGCAGCTCGCACTAACGCTTGCCAATAATAATCAACACACTGAAGCTATTAAGTTATTAACATCATTAGAGAAAAAAAATCCCAATGACCGCACTATTTATATAACACTGTCTGCTATTTATATGCAAAAAAATAACTTTGCTGAAGCTATTAAAATTATGGATCGTGCTATTGTACAAACAGCAGATTTTCAAAAAGATGATTGGAAACTTTTTTATCAACGCG
Organism: Bartonella sp. WD12.1; assembly: GCF_002022415.1. GTDB lineage: Bacteria > Pseudomonadota > Alphaproteobacteria > Rhizobiales > Rhizobiaceae > Bartonella. Next base: position 264,329 of record NZ_MUBG01000001.1, on the reverse strand, counting down.
GCATAGCATTTGAACGTTTAAAACATTGGACAAAAGCCGAAACTGATTTACGAAAAGCACTTGAATTATTCCCTGATCAGCCACACGTGCTTAATTACCTAGGTTATACACTTATTGATCGTAATCAAAAACTTGAAGAATCATTATCTATGCTTCAAAAAGCCTCAGCATTACAGCCAAAAAATGGTTACATTCTTGATTCTCTAGGATGGGCCCATTATAAACTAAAGCAATATAATCAGGCTGTAAAAATATTGGAAACTGCTGTCAAATTGCAACCTCAAGACCCAACATTGAATGATCATTTGGGCGATGTTTATTGGAAAGTTGGGCGTAAACGTGAAGCAGTATTTCAATGGAATCACGCTATTGATGGACAACCAGAAAATTTAGAAAAAATCAAAGAAAAACTGAAATTTGGTTTGCAAGACACAACAACGCTTGACCATGTGAAGCAATAGACAGTAATAAAGATTAAATTTCTTTGATTTATCTACTAATCACATATTAAGAGTATCAAACGTGAACTTCCCTGAGCATCTCAATCCCACATGTTCTTTTCAAGGGCTTATTTTAACTTTGCAAAATTACTGGGCTCAATATGGATGTGCAATTCTGCAACCCTATGATATGGAAGTAGGCGCTGGAACTTTTCATCCAGCTACAACACTGCGTTCATTAGGACCACGCCCTTGGAAAGTGGCTTATGTCCAGCCTTCCCGGCGTCCAGCAGATGGTAGATACGGCAAAAATCCAAATCGTTTACAACACTATTATCAATTTCAAGTTCTTCTCAAACCCTCTCCTCCAGATTTACAAGAGCTTTACATTAACTCTCTACAAGCTATTGGCCTCGATACAAAATTACATGATATTCGTTTTGTCGAAGATGATTGGGAAAGCCCAACACTTGGAGCTTGGGGACTTGGATGGGAATGCTGGTGCGACGGAATGGAAATCTCTCAATTCACTTACTTTCAACAGATTTGTGGCATTGAGTGTATGCCAGTTTCAGGAGAAATTACTTATGGGCTTGAACGTTTAGCAATGTACATTCAAGGAGTCGACAACGTCTATGATCTTAATTTTAATGGCTTAGATGGCGCAAACAAAATAAGTTATAGAGATATTTTTTTACAAGCAGAACAGGAATATTCGCATTATAATTTCGAGTTTGCTGATACCAAATTGCTACATCAACATTTTATTGATACAGAACGTGAGTGTATTGCACTTCTTGAAGTTGGAAAACCAAACAAAGAAAATAGCTATCATCAATGTGTTTTACCAGCTTATGATCAATGCATTAAAGCTAGTCATATTTTTAATCTTCTTCAAGCACGTGGTGTTATTTCTGTAACCGAAAGACAAAGTTATATTCTTCGTATCCGTGATCTAGCACGCCGTTGTGGTGAAGCCTTTCTATCAACTGAGGCTGGTCAAGCTCATACGAAAGGTGAAATCTAATGTCTAATCTTCTTCTCGAGCTCTTTAGTGAAGAAATCCCTGCTCGGATGCAACGTAAAGCTGCTTGTGATCTCAAAAAGTGTGTTACTGACCAACTTGTTCATGCAGGATTAACTTATAAAGCTGCCTGTGAATATTGGACACCCCGTCGATTAACGTTGGATATACGTGGTCTTTCTACAAGCTCACAAGATACCCATGAGGAACGCAGAGGTCCCAGCACAAAATCACCACAGCATATGATTGATGGTTTTTTGCGTGCCACTGGCCTTAATGATATTTCTGAAGCACATATTGTACATGATAGTAAAAAAGGTGATTTTTATGTTGCTAAAATCACCAAAAAAGGTCGAGCTGCAGAAGAAATTATTGCTGATATTTTGCCTGATATTATTCGTAACTTTCCATGGCCAAAATCTATGCGTTGGGGCCAAGATTCAGCCCAAACTGGAGCCTTGAAATGGGTCCGATCTTTACAAAATATTCTTTGTGTTTTCGGACCAGAAATTGGTGAAACACACATTGTCCCATTTTCAGTTGGCTCTCTTAAAAGTAATAATTTAACCTATGGTCACCGTTTCTTAAGTGATGGAAAACCTATCCAAATACGCCGTTTTGATGACTATATCACTCTGCTTGAAGCCCACAAAGTTATTCTGGATACAGAAAGACGAAAAAATATTATTTTAGCAGATGCCCAAAATCTTTGTTTTGCTAATGGTTTAGAGCTTGTTGAAGATAACGCTCTTTTGGAAGAAGTCGCAGGACTTGTTGAGTGGCCTGTCGTTCTTATGGGTGATTTCGATAAGACTTTTCTTAATATTCCTCCAGAAATTATCCGCTTAACTATTCGAGCTAATCAAAAATGCTTTGTAACTCGCAAACAGGGTGAAAAAATTAAATTATCTAATCATTTTATCCTCATCTCTAATGTTCTTGCAAATGATGGTGGTAAAGAAATTACCAAGGGCAATAGCAAAGTTGTACGCGCTCGTCTTTCCGATGCACTTTATTTTTGGCAAACAGATCAGCATGATTTACCGGATATCACATACTTGAAAGATTCTGCTGCAAAATTTGATCTTGATTTAAATAAACCTCTTGATCAGCGAATAGCACAATTAGATTATTTGAATGTGACCTTCCATGCCAAATTAGGGACACAAGGTGCAAGGGTAGAAAGGATCGCTGCTTTAGCACAAAAAATTGCACCTTTAGTGCAAGCAGATCCTCTATTGGCAAAACGTGCAGCAATACTTGCAAAAGCTGATCTGCAAACAGGAATTGTCGCTGAATTTCCTGAACTACAAGGGCTGATGGGGCGAAAATACGCACTTCTCCAAGGAGAAGATCCCCACGTGGCTGAAGCAATCGAAGATCACTACAAACCTCTAGGACCAACAGATCGCATCCCGCGTGAACCTATCGCTATAGCTGTTGCATTAGCCGACAAAATTGACACACTCGTTGGTTTTTGGCTTATTAATGAAAAACCAACCAGTTCAAAAGATCCTTATGCATTAAGGCGGGCAGCATTAGGAATCATAAAGCTTGTGCTTTCACGTGACTGGAAAATTAACCTTATGCCACTCTTTTATCAGGCAGCAGATCTTTTTTTACAACAAAAAATAAAATATACCTCACCCCAAATAGAACCTAAACAACAACAAAATACTCTTTCAGAAACAAAAAAAGATATTTTATCAGATCTCTTGTCATTTTTACATGAACGCTTGAAAATTTATCTTAAAGATGAAGGAGCTCGCTATGATGCTATTGAAGCAGTTTTAACCAAAGATGCTGATGACTTTTTGTTAGTTGCACGTTGTATTGAATCACTCATTGTTTTTATCAACACAAATGATGGAAATGATTTTTAGCTTCTGTAAAACGTGTCGTAAATATTCTTGAAAATCAATCCTCCAAAGATATTACAACAATAAACACACTTAACCCTGAACTTTTTAGCGAAACAGAAGAAAAACAATTATATCAAGCAATCATTGACGCAGAAAAAAAGCTTCATGATCAGACGAATGCAACTAATTTATCACTTGCACTCAATGCCCTTGTACCACTAAAAAAACCTATTGATACATTTTTTGAAAAAGTATTAGTAAACAATAAAAATTCCGCTATTCGCGCTAATCGTCTTGCTCTTCTTGAACGTATCCGTTTAATCACACAAAATGTCACGGATTTCTCGAAGCTTACAACCTAAAACCTAACGTTCTTTCAATTTTAAAAATGATAAAAATAATTTTTGTTATTTTTGAAATGCTTTTTATACCGAAAATAGCTCAAAAAAATAATAAACTACTTGTTAATAGCGCTTTAAATAATTTCAAAACAGTAAAAATCGAATATAAATTATACTTTCTAATAAATTGGTAAAAAAGTTTAGAAAACACAAATCGAGATAGGTAAAATCAGGAATTTCTGATCAACCTCGAAAAATAAAAATCATACTCAATAGATATTTTGTTTGATAAAAGCACAAATTCTCGGAAGTTTACGCAAACCCCTTCCCCCAAAAGATTTGCTTCTAAAAAACCAGCACTTTAAATTCTTCAAACAATATTAATTAAGGTACTCTTTCATTTTGGAAAGAGACTCTTTAGTGAGAGATTTTTCAATAAGGTCTTTAGATTCCTTAAAATCTAATTCCTTATTAATAAGCGTACGTGAGGAAGAAATTGCTAAATCAATAGCAGATAGAGAAACAACTCGAATTGCATCTGCCTCTGCTTGAGCAATTTTTTGCTCTACCATTTTTTTGCGATTTTTAACATATTCTTCTGTTTTTGCGCGAGCTTCAGAAACAATAACTGAAACTTCATTCTTAGCAGCAGCAATAATTTCTTGAGCATTTTTTTCTGCTTCTACACATTTGCGCTGACATTCAGCTAGTATCTCCTGCGCTTCTTCACGAAGACGAAGAGCTTCATCAAGTTCGTCTGTAATACGCTTTGTTCGCATATCAAGACTATGTGCTACCATAGTTGGAATTTTAAAATAAACTAAAAGCGCTAAAAAAAGAACCAATCCAATAAAAGCCCAAAACGTATCGGTCATCTTTGTGATTCCTTACAGCCTTTAACAGTTAAATTGACAACCTCTTCACTCACATCAATATCAAGCAATTTCTTAACAATTTCACGAGTTACTTCCTCTGCAATTAAACCAACATTTTGCATAGCTTTATCTCGAATTTCTGCTATCTGATTTCCAGCAGTTGCTAGCTTTTTCTCTAATTTTTTTTCAACTTCTTTTCGTTCAAGATCAGCCTTTTCTTTAATTTTATCTCTTGCCTCTTGCACTACAATACGCGCCTGTAAACGAGCTTCTGCTAGTTTTTTCTCATAAACTTCAATCACAGTATCCGCTTCTTGCTTCATACGCATAGCCTGATCTAAATCAGATGCAATCCGATCACGACGCGTTTCAATGATATTTCCAATACGAGGTACAATCACCCGAGCAATGAAAAGATAAAAAAAACCAAAAGAAATTGCCAACCAAAAAAGGTGAGAACTAAAATACACAAAATCAAAAGGTGGAAACACGCGATTTGCGTGCTTTACCGCATTCTCAATATGTTCTACAGGCGTTTCAGCAGCTTGTGCATAAGCACTGGAAATAAGCATCCTATTTTATCCTTCAAACAACTACCTCAGGCCCTTTATGTAGAACCTATAATAACTGAGTCATTTCCCTTTTATTAAAAACCGCAAGACTATATCTGCTCTTTGCACAAAAACAGACATACCTTTTTTAAATTGGTTAAACTGCAAAAAGAAGCAAAAGAGCAATAAGCAACGAAAAAATGCCTAAAGCTTCCGTTACAGCAAAACCAAAAACTAAACGACCAAACTGACTATCTGCTGCTGATGGGTTACGTAAAGCACCAGAAAGATAGCTACCAAAAATATTTCCCAGCCCCAATGCTGTCCCAGCCATACCAAAGCATGCAAGACCAGCGCCAATATATTTTGCTGCAAGTGCTAATTCCATATTATTCTCCTTTGAAGTGAATTTGCATTGTTTGACGAAAAATTATCATTTATTAATGTCCCAGGTGAACAGCATCACTAAGATACATACAAGTTAAAACCGTAAAGACATAAGCTTGTAGAAATGCTACCAAAAATTCAAGAGCAGTAATTGCTACAGTCATAATGAGAGGTAAAATAGAACCACCAATACCTATAACCCCTACTCCAACCATTGAAACAATAAAACCAGAAAATACTTTAAGCGTGATGTGACCAGCAAGCATATTAGCAAAAAGACGAAGTGAAAGACTAATAGGGCGAGATAAAAAAGAAATAAGCTCAATCATTATGACTAAAGGCAAAATCATAACAGGCACACCACTAGGAACAAAAAGTTTTAAAAAACAAACCCCATGTTTATAAAAACCATAACCAATCACCGTCAAGATAACCAACATCGCCAATGAAAAAGTGATCATAATTTGAGAGGTAATAGTGTAAAAGTAAGGAAAAAGACCAATAAAATTAGCGACCAAAATAAAAATAAATAATGAAAATACTAAAGGAAAAAAGCGCATTCCCTGTACACCAGCTGATTCACGCAAAGTCGACGCTACAAATTCATAAGCCATTTCAGAAATAGACTGCATACGCGTTGGAACCAATCTACGACTTGATGATGAGAGAAAAAGAAATACTGAAGATAAAACAACCGTAATGATTATAAAAAATGATACATTCGTAAACGATAAATCCATATTCCCTATAGAAATATTAATCAACCGTGAAACCTCAAACTGATGAATAGGATCTGGAGCGTGCGCTGTCACTTTAACCTCATTTATTAAATTTATCGACCCTTTTATTTTGATGCGATACGCTATTTTTTCCTAATTGACTAGGAGAAATGTGCCCTAAAGACCGAAGAATATTTATTATACCAGAAGTAAATCCAAGAAAAAGAAAAAATATCAATCCCCATGGCAATAAACCTGTTAATTTATCAAATCCCAACCCTAAAACAATACCTACAATAACACTTGCTAGAAATTCACTCGACAACTTAACGGCATGCCCTACCTTGTTTTGTGACTCTCTGTTCTCTGTTCTAAGATCCTGTTCCTTTAATGCTTTCTTACGCATTAAAGCCAATCCCAAATTTTGACTACGCCATTCTAAATCCTCTAAATGAAAAGAATCTTTTTGCTTTTTCTCTTCAGCCTCCTTTTGTGGCATAACGGGTTTATCGCCCTTTGCCATAATTGGCTCTCCTTAATTAAAAGCAAAATCAAAATACATCTAAAGCTGCCTGCAACATATTGTTACTCAATTCATTCGTCAAGCTACCCAAAAGCGTCTATCACAAGGATTTTACCAATAAATAAAACAATAATGATTTATCATCGAAAAACATAATAATATGACTCAACTCCTGGTTAACACTACGGACTCTATAATAGGCATGCCAGTTTTATCAACGTTAACTATCAAACAATAAGATAGCTATCTTAGAACCAATAAATTGTATTTCCGCTCTCACTTTAAAAAGCTATATTGTGCTGTATAGTTTTAAAAATCTATTGAACAATTATCCATTGGAATCTTTTGATTCGTGTATATTTTAGCCACCATACAATCATTTTTCTTGGTATTCCCATATCGTACTTTAAATAAATAGCTTCAACACAACATTTGTTTTGTATTTCAAAACTAATTATAAAATTTTTGATTTTTAGCTATTTAACGAAAATATATTTTATATCTATTGTGATTAATTTAATAAAGGTTGGCTACTTTTTCTATAGCGTTTGTACTTGATATAATTTTTAAGATTGTAATCTTGAATACCACGTTTCCAACGATATCCTTAGCACCTAGAAACAGCACATATAAAATGTATACCCACTACTGTAAATTTGTTCGAACAATAAAAAGCATATAGCTTCATATTTCATGCTATGAATTCGTTTGAATATTTCTTGATAAAATTACAGTTTCTCGCTTTTTAAAAAAGAACAATACTTATAATAAACAGTGTAGTCTGCAAAATATAAACTATAAAGATAAAGGTGCTTTTTAGTTTAAACAATTAGAGCGCTACATAAAATGGCCCTTCTGATTTTAATAATTTTGAAACAACAAATACATATTGCATAATCATTCCAAATCTTACAAAATCTTCAAAACTGAAAAAATTACTTCAACGTGCATTTACTTTATACAAATACGTAAATAAACCGGGTAAACGTGCTTTTTTCACACGTAAAAAAATAATTTTTCCCATTCCGATTATGATGAACACAATACTTTTGTTCGTTTATTTTACATATTCACTTCTGTTTCACAAATTTAACAACTTTCAAAGAAATAGTAATCTTCTTTAAAAACTAGTTATTAAATGCCCATTTTTTAATCTTTTTAAAGACTCAGAACATGAAAAAAATTGTCACTTTTTTCTATCATACAAAAGGATTAACAGATGTTCGTAGTAACAAACGGATGGGTACCCCTGGCATATCAAATGTATCACGCAACCCATTAGATAGATAACGTAAATATGATTGAGGCATTGCATCTGACCGTGAACAAGAAATCATAAACCCCGGAGGACGTGTCTTAATTTGTGTTATATACTTAATCTTAAGTCGACGCCCAGAAATCGCTGGTGGTGGATGGTGTGTAACTATAGTTTCAAGCCAGCGATTAAGTTTCCCTGTAGGAATACGACGATTCCACACACGATGAATCATCATGATATTTTCCATAAGTTTATCAATCCCTTTACCATACTGGCCTGATAAAGGGACAGCTCTTAGACCGCGAACCTGAGGAAGAAGACGAACACACTTTTCATGTAAATCAGCTAATACTTCTTGGCAATTTTCAATAAGATCCCACTTATTGAAAGCTATAATTGGAACGCGCCCCTCACGAATCACAAGATTGGCAATTTGTAAATCTTGCTTTTCAAAAGGCATAGTTGCATCAAAAACAATCACTACTACTTCTGAAAAACGGATTGCGCGTAAAGTATCTGCAACAGAAAGTTTTTCTAACTTTTCTTGAACTTTTAATTTTCGACGCAATCCCGCAGTATCAAAGAGTTTAAAACAACGACCACGCCATTCCCAATCTACAGAAATAGAATCACGCGTAATACCAGCTTCAGGCCCTGTCAGCAAACGATCCTGCCCCAACATACTATTGATCAGTGTTGATTTTCCAGTATTGGGACGACCAGCAATTGCTATCCGAATAGGTTTGCTTTCATCGTAAACAAAATCTTTTTCTTCCAAATCATCAAAATCATTATCCAAAGACATGGACCGTGCAAGAGCACATTTTTCTTCTTTTACTTGCTCAAAAGCTTTATCTTTACCAACAGCATTCACAATTGCATCACGAAGATCCGAAAAACCCAGACCATGTTCAGCAGATATTGCGCAAGGCTCACCTAAACCTAAAGACCATGCTTCATATCCTCCTTCTATTGCCATTTTTGACTCAGATTTATTGACAATAAGCACAATCGGTTTTCCTGATTTGCGAACCAATGAAGCAAAACTGCAATCACTTGGTGTTACCCCGCTCTTTGCATCAAGTACAAATAAGATAAGATCCGCTTCTTTAATAGCAACCTTTGTCTGAAAAAACATACGACCTTCAAGTGTTTGATCACTTGCATCTTCCAAACCGGCTGTATCAATTACATTAAAACGTAAATCTTGAAGCTTTGCCTCATGGACACGTCGATCACGTGTTACACCTGGCTTATTATCAACCAAAGCCAATTTTTGCCCAACCAAACGATTAAATAATGTTGACTTCCCAACATTGGGCCGGCCAACTATAGCAATGGTGAGGCTCATTAATTTACCCCTTATTCACCTTTTTTTCAGACTGAATAAGCTCAAGCATAATTTTTGCTCGATCAATTATTTTTAGTCCTAAAACATTTTCTTCAGAAATTTTTTGAAAATAATAAATCGCATCATCTATCTTATTAGCTTTATAAGCAGCTAAACCTAAAACTTCTCTTGCAGACATGCGCATAGGATCGATATCATTTGCCATATCTTTGACACGTTTTTTTACATCATCAAATGTGCCTATATCAACTAAAATATAAGCCGCTCGAATTTTTGCAACTCTCTGTAATATCTGCGGTACATTCTTATCAGCCGCAACCGCATCAAAAACCTCTACTGACTTAACAGCATTGCCTTGCTGCATCAACAAAGAAGCTTCACGTAAACGAGCAAGAAAAGGATACCCTCCAAAATCAGATGTTTTGACACTCTCTAATTGATTCATCGCCTTATCAAATTGAAGTGAGTCCGCCAAATTAAGACTTGTTATAAATGTATCACCAATCTTGCTAGCTTTATTCATCTGCCCATAATGATAAATTTGATAAACAGCTATTGCTAGTACAAAAATAATAGCTGAAACAATAATCAAGAAACTATAACGCTCCCAAAAAGCACGGACTTTTTCCTGACGGAGCTCTTCATTAACTTCACGAATAAAACTATCGTACGACATGTACCCTACCCTGGAAAGAATTTTAATTCCTACACTATTACGTATAAATGAACAAAGATAGAGTTCTATCCATTAAAAATCCTAAATTTTGTCAGTTGATTTTAAATTAACATACACCCTTATCAACTGTTTTTATAACTATACCGAAAAAATCTTCGCGATTATCTTTTGATTGACATGATTTTTTACACCCTTCATTCCTATTGAAAAGCGTAAAGTTACTTTCAATCACTTCAACTCCTATTACACATTAACGTAAACTTATTGCTAACTCAAAACAAAAGAAAAATATCTGGCCTATACTGCTCTATATTACCTACCAGATAATTGCAAACATACTATACCCCCCCAGATAATCACCTAACAATTGTGTTCGCAACTTGTAAATTCCATCTATTTGCATTTACAAAATAACAAAAAGACAAAAAAAATATTAAACTTGTTAGAACAATGCAGAAACAATATACCTATTTAAACAACAATCACCTTAATATCTAACACGCATAGATTAAGTACCAATCTCGCGGGCAGCATTGTTTAGCTGTATTAAAACTCTATATGTACATCACAACTTTTAAAACCCTAAAATAACAGCTATTACACTGCATCTCTCCATAGCTTCTATTAGAAAAATATTATTAAAAATCAACGTATAAAATATAGTTTTTCATACATCAAGTGTGAATTACAATAGCCTCAAATTAGAGAAACAACTCTATAAAATGATGTAATCATTAAATTTTCAACCAACAAACATCATTCTTATCTCTGCCAACATTACAATTAAAATGTTCATTAAAATCCTCACCAATTTATACATACCCAGCTTTTCATAGCTAAGAATATCTGGAGAAAGATAGACAAACATTGCTATAATACCAAGGAAACGCTTGCGCTTTATCATAGATCCTCCCATCTTAACAATATCTCTGCGTAAAACATAGCTTTTCTACCTATCCTCACCTCAGAAAAAAATCTATTTAAAGGCTTTCCTACCATTCTATTGTAATGGCCAAACCCACATTAACATCGGAACCGAAACGATTGCTATCAACACTGCCAACGGAGCACCAAAACGTGCATAATCACTAAAACGATAACCACCAGGCCCCATTACTAACATAGTACATTGATGCCCAATAGGCGTAAGAAAATCACACCCAGCGCCTATCGCAACAGCCATTAAAAAAGCCTCAGGTTTATAATGAAGAGAATGAGCAAAACTTGACGCGATTGGTGCTATAACCATCACTGTTGCTGCATTATTTAAAAATGGCGTTATCAGCATTGCTGTAATTAAAATAAGTGCTAATGCACCAGATGGTGGTAAAAATACAGCTACTTGGCTAAGCCAACCACCAATCAAATCCGTGCACCCTGTTTTTTCCAATATTTCACTTACTGGAATAAGAGTTGCTAATAACACCAATATTTGTCCATCTAAAGCATGGTACAAATCTCGCATTGGAAGAATCCGAAAAACAACCATCGCAATAGCTGCAGAAAAAAAAGAAAATGCAACCGGAACAATTTGAAAAGCTGTCGTAATAATTGCTATAAATAAAATAGCTAAAGACATAAGTCCATGCCGTAAATTACCGAACATAATATTGCGCTTTGCCAAAGGAAGACATTTCAATTCCCGTAACAAGCTGGGAATAACCATATCCTGCCCCTGCAAAACAATTACATCCCCGAGACGGAAAACAACATCACCAAGCCTACCACGTACCCTTTCACATTGACGACTTAAAGCAAGTAAATTTACATCATAGCGATCAAACAACGAAAGTCTTTTAGCACTGATACCAATAAGAGGAGAATTATCTGTAATAACAGCCTCAACAATATCAAGCTGACTACCTTTATCACTTACAGAAAGAGTACGGCCAGTAGCAAATTCTAAGCGAGCTGAATTAATCACAGTATCTAGCCCTGTATGTGAACCTTCCAGCAAAATGGTATCATCCTTGGCAAAAACAAAATCTGGTAATGGCGAAATGGACACTTCATTTCTAATGACCTGAATAACCATAACTTCGCCGCCTGATGGTTTAATGAGATCAATAATAGTTTTTCCGACAATGGGAGAATTAACGGGAATACGCACTTCTGAAACATAATTACAAATATCAACAGCATCATCAAATGATGTGTTTGAATGCGTACGGATAGGTAAACGCCAAGAAAAAAACACCAAATAGAAGACTCCAACAGCAGCAATTGTTGCACCAACCGGTATAAAATCAAACATAGTGAACGGGATTCCCTCTAAACGTTCTCGCATAGCTGAAACAACAATATTGGGAGAAGTGCCTATCTGCGTCATGAGACCACCCAATAAAGAACCAAATGCCATTGGCATCAAAAACACAGATGGTGAAACACGAGAACGGCGAGCAAATTGGAAAGCAATCGGAAGCATAATGGCTAAAGCCCCAATGTTTTTAACAAACATTGATAAAAGAACTACAGAAATAACTAAAAAAGCTAATTGAAGTTTTACTGACTTTACATCAGGCCACATTCGTTGAATAATATATTCCACAATGCCAGAGCGTGACATAACTGTGCTGATGATAAACGCACTGCCTACGATAATAACAATATCACTACTAAAACCACTAAATGCTTCCTTCGGATTAACAAGACCGAGAGTGCAAGCAATTAACAATGTGCAAACAGCAACGATATCATAACGAAACCGACCCCACATAAAAACAGCCATCATGAGACCAATAATAGAAAAAGCCATTATTTGATCTTCTGTCATAACACTAACGACTCCCTGTTAGCTTATAATCACCAACATCATATATTCTCTTTAATCGTTCTTTTAGTCAGTGACATAAAAAACGACACATTACTTACTCCTTAAAAATGATTAAACATGATAAATAAGGTCATAATTAGTGCATAGTTCCTTATTTATGGTTATAGTTTCATGTAAAATATTGAAAAAAACTGGTGACAGTTGACAAAAGCTTGTTGAAAAAAAAATTATGATGATCTTACATCAAAGAAAATAGACAGATATTTAGTTGATATACATCATATCTGAACTTTTATCGTTGTTTAAAGAAATTTATTTATACTCTCAGCATATAGTAACAAAACTGAAAGAAAAAATAATGATCAATTTTAATAGTTGGTATCGCAATAACCTAAAATATTGGTTGACGTATATTATTGGATTTGTTGCTATTTTAGCGATCATAGTTATTGGTGGTTTTTATATGGCAAAACCCCACCTTGATAGCTTTGTAAAAAAAGAAATAGCCCGTCGTTCTATCAATGCAGAAACATCTGAAGTCAGTATTCTAGGTAAAATCAATTTGACTAATGTCACTGTACCAACCCCTGCTGATACATCACTTAAAATTGGTTCTATTTCAGGACGTCCTCCCATTGCCTTCATTCCTGGTGCTTTCACACTTTATAATATTGATTTAACATATAAGAATTTCCGTCTACAAGTTCCCAAAATTTCTATTAATAATGTATCCTTGAAAAACAAAGACGCTACAATTACGTCTTCCTTTTTGCAATCGTTTATGCGTGTTGATATTTCATCAATTAATGCACCAAATATATTACTTTTCATAGAGGATGAGAATAAACCAACTGAAAAAATTAATATAAAGAATTTTCAGCTTTCTAATCTTAAAAATGGACGTATTCATTCTGTTGGTATCAAAAATATAATTACTAATATAAGTCTTGCAAAGACGGCTGCAGATAGTAGCAAACAGATATATCTAACCGTTAAAAGTAACCCAATAAAAGCCCATGATATTGATGTGGGTTATGCTTATTCTATCATTTCTGATAAAAACAACGTCAAGAATCAAGGCAAAACCGTTATTGGACCTATTACATTGGGTAATGTAGTAGCTAATATTTTTGAAGGAGAAGAAAAAAATGCTTCTTTCTCTTTTGGAAAATTTGAAACATCTGGTTTAAAAATACAACCTCTCAATCAACCTCTAAAAAAACTTGTTCAAGATTACCTCAACGCAAAAAAAACAAATAATCAAACAGCACAAAATGCCATTCTCATAAACGGCCTTTCAGCTATTACCTCAGCTGACGCTAAAATTGATAAAGTAGTTGTTGATCTACCACAGATAAAAACAACTCTTGAATCATTCCAATTAAAATCAGACCAATGGCAACAAGCCATACCAGAAAATCTTTTGCTCTCCCTTAATGGCCTTTCAATCTTACCTAAAAAAATGGAGAGAAAAGGCTTAGATTTTCTTAAAAATACAGGCTTTGAATACCTTGATGTTTCAGGAAAGCTTGATATCTCTTACAATGAAAAAGAGCGTATCCTTTCGCTTAATGCAATGTCTTTTAACGTACAAAACATTGGCTCTGGAAAAATCTCAGCTACAGTTACTGATGTTGATAAAACATTCTTCTCTGGTCAAAAAGATGCAATCATTGCTGCTTCTCAAAATCTTGGCATCTCTGAAATTGACATATATTATACAGACACTGGTCTCATTGATAAAATCTTTTCTTATCTTGCACAAAATCTTAACGATAATAACCATAATCTCAAACAAGAACTTTATGATAATTTTTATTTAATCATGACCCAAAGTCCCAAAATATTGTTAAAAAATCATGATGAAGCTGAAAATATTTCGAAAGCCCTTGGTAATTTTGCTAGAAATCCACAAACATTAAAAATAAAAATAGCAGCAAAAGATAATAAAGGGCTTACAGTATCTGATCTTGAAGCCGCTTTGCAAAATAATCTATCAGCTGTTCTTAATAAAATGAGTCTCACTATTAAAAATGAAGTATCTCATTAAAAACATAATTGGTTTTAAAATTGGAGAATTATCATCCCCTTTTTTTCATATAAATACTATAAGCGATACAGAGAATAGCTTATAAACAAAGCATATATGAATAAATTGATATTTGGAGTTTTTTTATGCCTGATTTATCCTCAAATCGCTTACCAAATCGAGCCTCTCTTGTCACAAATCGGGCACTTTCCGCAATTGAGCGTTTTCTCCACATTGAAGCTGTAAGTGGTATTGTTCTTTTATTGGCAGCTGCAACTGCACTCATACTTGCTAATTCTAAATATTCTTCTTCCTATGAAGCATTTTGGCATACACCTCTTGGCTTTAATTTTGGCTATTTTAATTTATCATGGGATCTACATTTTTGGATTAATGATGCTCTTATGACTGTGTTTTTTCTCGTAGCAGGAGTAGAAATTCGGCGTGAAATTCACGAAGGTGCTCTTGCTAATTTAAAACAAGCAATTTTACCAATTGTAGCAGCAATAGGTGGAGTTTGTCTTCCTGCAATTATCTATCTTAGCATTAACCTAAATGGGGGGATACTTATGGTTGGGCTGTGCCAACAGCTACCGATATTGCTTTTGCACTAGGTATTCTCGCACTTCTTGGGAAAGCAATTCCTTCTAATCTTCATATCATTCTTTTATCATTAGCAATTATTGATGATATTATCGCTGTTCTTATTATTGCTTTTTTCTACTCAACTAATTTAGATCCCAGTGGTTTAGCTATCGCAGCAGCAGGTATTGTTTTAGTCTTATTTTTTCAATGGATTGGATTTGCATCAGCATGGCTTTATATTTTGCCTGGTGCAATCATCTGGTGGGGATTAATGATAACAGGCGCTCATCCATCACTTGCCGGCGTAATTTTAGGCATGATGACCCCAGTTTTACCTACCCGTAATCTTGTAGCTCCGCTTACAATGTTAAGCAACGCAGTTGAAACACTTCAAGAAAAAAACACAAGCACAGATCTTCACCATATCTCAACCACATTAAAAAAAATGCGTAGAGGACAACGCGATATAATCGCACCTGTAACACGGATTCAAAAAGCATTACATCCATGGGTAGCATACGGCGTGATGCCAATTTTTGCTTTTGCAAATGCTGGCGTTAACTTTGCAAACTTTGACCTCTCTTCCGACAAATCATTGCTGATTGTTCTCGGCATTATCATGGGACTATGTATTGGTAAACCGCTTGGTATTATTGCAGCTAGCTATTTAGCAGTAAAATCAGGTCTATGCCGCCTTCCCCCTAATGTAGCATGGGCGGGTATATTATTAATTGGATTTTTAGCAGGTATTGGCTTTACAATGTCAATTTTTGTTTCAATGCTTGCTTTTAAAGACGTTGTTCAACTTGATTCTGCAAAAATTGGTGTACTTTGTGGGTCTGGCCTTTCTGCCCTTATTGGCCTTGGATATGGCCTCTTTTACATCAAAAATAATAAAAAGCGTGTCACAAATTGCAATTAATCAAGCTATAGATTTTACTTTAAGCTAAACCTTTGAAAATAGTTTAAGGCTTTAATTACATTCAATGAATGACTGCATATAATTGTTTTTTGATTTTGTCACTCATCATAGGCAATAAAAAGTGTAATTTATACCTACAAGAATCTCTTAAAAGTGCATATAATTTGCATTCACACCAATGTAGCTTGATTAAGCGTAAATAAATCACATAACATTTTAATAATAGATATCTTTTCTATATTTTAGAACAAAATAAAGAAAAACTTTATGCTCATAATATCTGATGTAAAAAATAAGGAGCGATCTTAGCAAGGCTCTTAGCTACTGTATATACAAAATCCAAATATGCCTAATTACGGGGAAAATATTTAAAATTAAAAATACTTACCCTATCTCAAGACCATAAACAGCATGCAAGGTTCTTACTGCAAGTTCAGTATAAGCACTATCAATTAAAACAGAAATCTTAATCTCTGACGTAGTAATTGCTTGAATATTAATGCCTTTTTCAGCCAAAGCCTTAAATGCTGTAGCTGCAACCCCTGCATGACTGCGCATACCAACACCAATAACAGAAATTTTTGCAAGGTCACTCTCAGACTGAATAACATCAAACCCAATTTCTGCACGATTTTTCTCAAGAAGTGCAACAGCCTTATCTACATCAGCTGATGGTACAGTAAAAGTCATATCAGTCTTTGAACCATCTTCAGAAATATTCTGCACAATCATATCAACATTGATACGCTCTTCAGCCAAAGGACCAAAAATTGCTGCAGAAATACCCGGACGATCTGCCAGCCTGCGTAATGAAATTTGTGCTTCATCTTTAGCAAAAGCAATACCAGTAACATTTTGTTGTTCCACAATCTCATCCTCATCGCAAATAAGTGTTCCAGGGGGATCAACTGAACTGCACATGTCCACAGCATCGGGATCTTCAAAACTTGAGCGTACAAAAGTACGAACTTTATGGACCATAGCCAATTCAACAGACCTAACTTGCAAAACTTTTGCCCCAAGAGAAGCCATTTCAAGCATTTCTTCAAAAGCCACTTTTGGTAGGCGACGTGCCTTAGGTTCAACCCGCGGATCAGTTGTATAAACACCATCTACATCTGTATAAATATCACAACGATCAGCCTGCAAAGCCGCCGCCACTGCAACAGCACTTGTATCTGATCCACCACGTCCCAAGGTAGAAATTCTATTATTTGGAGCTAATCCCTGAAAACCAGCAATAACCGCTACCTGCCCCTCTTGAAAACGCTGTATCAAAAAAGATCCATCAATATCTACAATCCGTGCACCACTATGCGCATTATCAGTATAAATAGGGATTTGCCATCCAAGCCATGAACGAGCGTTCACTCCCATCGCTTGGAGTGTAATAGCCAACAAACCTGCTGTTACTTGTTCGCCAGAAGAAACGATTACATCATATTCACGAGCATCATGCATGGATGAAGCTTCACGCGTCCATTGAACGAGCTCATTTGTTTTACCAGCCATTGCAGATACTACTACTGCAATTTCATTACCCGCATCTACTTCTCTTTTGACATGTCGGGCAACATTATGAATACATTCAATGTTTGCTACAGAGGTGCCACCAAATTTCATGACAATACGTGCCATTTATAACACTCTTATATTTCTTATTTCAAATGAGACAGTTAGAATAAGGTCCTGTCGCCGTATCAAATTCCTTTTCGACATAACCAATATCTATAATTTTCGCAAGCCCAGCGTGATTATGTTAATTTACTCTTGACTTTAGAAAAATCTACCTGACTTGTTAATATGAAAACAAAAGGAGAGTGATATGATAAATAAAGCTCATACTACGATTGATCAGAGTGAAATTGATCATTTTTCACAAATTGCTTCTGAATGGTGGAATCCCCAAGGCAAATTTCGCCCCCTCCATCAATTCAATCCAACACGCCTTGCTTATATTAAAGAAAAAATCTGTTTAGAATTTGATCGAAACCCTATGTCTCTTACTCCTTTTGAAGGTTTAAGGATTCTTGATATTGGCTGTGGAGGGGGGCTGTTATGTGAACCAATGGCACGTCTTGGAGCCACTATTATAGGAGCTGATGCTTCGCAAACTAATATCGAGGTAGCAAAAACCCATGCAATCCAAAGCGGTCTTTCAATTGATTATCGCGCCACCACTGCAGAAACACTTGCAGATGAAGAAGAACAATTTGATGTGATTCTCAACATGGAGATTGTTGAGCATGTTGCCGATGTTAATCTTTTCATATCGGCCACTGCCAAAATGCTCAAACCACAAGGACTTATGTTTGTTGCAACACTTAACCGTACATGGAAAGCTTGGGGACTAGCGATTGTCGGTGCTGAATATATTCTACGTTGGCTCCCAAAAGGAACTCATGACTATAAAAAATTTCTAAAACCTCAAGAGCTAAAAAAGCTATTATCTCAAAATACTCTAACCGTTATTGATGAAATTGGCATTACTTATAATCCATTGAATGATAGTTGGAATCGCTCAAAAGATATGGACGTTAACTATATGCTTCTTGCAAAAAGGTTTAAATAAAGCCCACCATAACAGATAACTATTAGGCACTTTTGAGTAAACAGTCGAGTTTACCTTCAGCATCTAAAGCATAAAGATCATCACAACCTCCAACATGATAATCACCTATAAAAATTTGAGGAAATGTATTACGCCCATTCGCTCGTTGTACCATTTGTTGACGAAGGGAAGTTGATGCATCAATATCTGTATATTTGACACCCTTTTTATCAAATAAAGCACGCGCTTTTGTGCAATAAGGACAACCGGGACGTGTATAAAGTGTTATTTCTTTCATAATATTTCTCCAATATTTTTTTGATATAATCAATCTTTAATCACTTCTCAAGAGTGAGACAAAACAGGAACGTCTTTCAATACGCGCGAAAATGTCAATGCATCAACTTGTTGTGCACCTGCATGTTTTAATGTTGCAGCTGCTGCAGTAATTGTCACACCTGTTGTCAAAACATCATCAATCAGCAAAATAGAACGCCCTTTTAAATGCTTTTTAATTTCATGAGGTACCTTAAAAACGCTTTGCACATTGAGTTTTCGTTCCTTAGCAGATAAACCAACCTGTGGACGAGTATGCCGACAACGAACAAGCCAGCCAGGTTTAAAAGGTTTTTTCCGTGCTGCTGCAACATAACGGGCAAGTTCAGCAGATTGATTATAACGTCGCCAGAAAAAACGATGAAAATGCAATGGAATAGGAATAATAACATCGCAATCATCAAGAAGCTCACGTCCTGCAAGTACCATCCAATTAGACATAAAACGTGCTAATTCTAGACGATCACTATATTTCAATTGGATTGTCAAAAGTCGCGCTAACCCCTTATGAACAACCACTGAACGAACACGTGAAAAAGGAGGAGAAGCTTGAATTGCTTCACCACTAAGAAAACCTTCTCCCATATCGTAAGCAAAAGGAATCCCCATAACAGGACAATAAGGTTTTGTAATAAATTGAAAATCTTTCCAACAATCAGAACAAACCGTACTATAAGCAGAAACAATTTTCTTACATCCAGGACAAGTCGGTGGATATAAAATTTTTATTAAGTACTCAATGAATTTACCCAACATACCCCCCTATTCAAAAAAATCTTAAAAGTATCACTTCATCAGTTTATTCTTTTATAACTTCGTAGCATAAGACAATTTTTTACGTTTCAAAATCTATAAAATTTATTTTTTCAAAAATACTCAGTTTTATCAAGCTATTTCGTCGTTCCTTTTTCCTCATAAGCTTGATATAGCATTGCATCATAATAAACCTATTTAAAACTATATCCCCAAAACAGGAAATGGTAAGCGATATGTCTCATCCTTTTATTTTTGACCATATCCGCATTGAACAATTTCGCAAACGCGCTTTTAAAAAAGCAAAAGAGGGATATGATTTTTTATTATCCTATGTTGCTGAAGATCTTTATAAACGTTTAAGCACTGTTGACCGTCAATTCACATTAGCTCTAGATTTACATAGCCATACAGACATTGCTGTACAAGCCTTAAAAAAATCTGGCAAAATTAGCTCTATAGAACGTGTTGAAACTGACATGCTTTACCAAAGTCATGATCAAAAATTTCATTTGCGTCACAGAGAATTTCTTGATTTTCCACCACACTATTGCGATCTTATTGTTTCGCTCCTCTCACTACAATTGACCAATGATACCCCTGGTGTTTTAAAACAAATAAAGGACATTCTTAAACCAGACGGTCTATTCCTTGCAGTTATGGCTGGAGCTGGAACATTAAAAGAATTACGAGAAAGTTTGCTTCAAGCTGAACTTGAAATTTATGGAGGAGTTAGCCCAAGAATTTATCCTTTTGCCGATATTCGTGATGTAGGAGCTGTTTTACAACGTGTTGGTTTTGCTATACCCGTAGTGGATGTCGAAAATATCACAATACGCTATAATACAATGTTCGATCTCATGCATGACCTTAAAGCCATGGGGATGCAAAATGCGTTAATTAACCGCTCACAACGCCCTGTATCTAAGCGCTTTTTTCTTCGCGCTGCTGAAATTTACGCACAACAATTTAGTGACCCAGATGGTCGTATTCGCGCGCATTTTTCTTTTATATGGTTATCCGGCTGGGCGCCTGATCAAAATCAACAAAAACCCTTACGTCCTGGTTCAGCGCAAATATCCCTTGTTGATGTTTTAGAAAAACAATCAAAATAACAATGAAAAAACCGCAAATTTTATAGAAAAATCATTTTTCAAAAATGCTCTTATTCGTTGTGCGTAATATTTGACTTGTCATAGCTCCAGCCAACATTGAACCATTAACGTTAAGAGCTGTACGCCCCATATCAATTAAAGGTTCAACAGAAATAAGTACGGCTACCAAAGCAATAGGGAGCCCCATAATTGGTAAAACAATTAATGCAGCAAAAACAGCACCACCACCAATGCCAGCAACTCCAATAGAACTCAAAGTTACTACCCCAACAAGAGTAGCAATCCAGATAGGGTCGAAAGAATTAATACCAACAGATGGTGCTATCATGGTCGCAAGCATAGCTGGATAAAGACCTGCACAACCATTTTGGCCAATCGTTGCACCAAAAGAAGCTGCAAAACTTGCAATTGATTGTGGTACACCAATCCATTGTGTTTGCGCTTCAATATTTAGAGGAATAGTAGCAGTACTTGAACGGCTACTAAAAGCAAATGTCAAAACAGGCACAACTTTTTTGAAAAAACGAAATGGGTTAATGCCTGATATACCAAGCAACACACCATGAATTCCAAACATAAGAACAATACCAATATAAGAAGCAACAATAAAAACTAGTAATTTAAAAATATCAGCAACATTTGAGGTTGCACCCACCTTAGTCATAAGAGCAAAAATACCATAAGGTGTTAACGCAATTACAATACGTACCAACCACATAACCCAAGACTGTATAACTTGAATAAACGAAAGAGCTTTCTCCCCTTTATCTGGGTCATCTTTCTTTAAAAGAAGAACAGCAGATCCTAAAAACGCTGAAAAAATAACAACTCTAATAATCGATGTACGCTCAGATCCCATTAAGTCAGCAAATGAATTTTGGGGAATAAATGATAAAATTAATTTTGGTATATTTATTTCTCCAACTTGAAAAGTATTCCCACCAAGAACAGCAGATATATCCTCCCCTCCATGCACCAAACCATTCGCTGTTAACCCAAAAAAGTTAACAACTAAAATACCAACCAATGCTGAAATACACGTTGTAAAAAGTAATATTGAAATTGTGACTACACTAATTCTGCTAACAGCATAAGAAGAATGCAAATGTGCTACCGCTGAAACGATAGAGATAAACACTAAGGGCATAACAATCATTTGCAACAATAATAGATAACCATCTCCAATAATGTTAAACCATTCAACAGATTTTAACAGTGTTGACTCGCCTTCCCCATAAATAAACTGCAAAGCACTTCCAAAAATCAGGCCAACAATAAGACCCAGCATAACACGTAGCGCAAAACCCCATTTGATTTTTTTACTTTGAGAAAGCAATAATAAAAAAATAATAAATAGAAATAAATTAATAAAAAAATTAAATGTCATTGCTTATGCCTACTATTTTTTGTGCTTTACATTAAAAAATAATATATAATTTAAAATTCACTTGTAATATTTAAAAAATATAGAGCTTACTACATTTTTACAAAATCATTCTTTTTATTAGTTATAGGCCAGAAACGAATTTGCACCTATTCACAGTTATATAAAAATAGAAAATAAATAAGCTGATTTTTACATATCTGCAAAATTCTATTTAAAGAATATAATATTTCTTCCATAAATAATAAGCTACATGCAATCACTACCGCATCTCAATGAAAAACGATATATAAAAGCCATAAACAGTAATGATTGAGCAATTGATCTTAAAAAAGAAACAAGAAAATCCTTGAGGATAATCACAAAACACCTTTTCGGAGGTAGATCTATTTAAAGTCTCCTTTTATCAAGATATTTAATGAACAAAACGTCCATTTTTTAATATTTTCTCCACTCATAAACATATTACAGAAGAAAATTTTTCAACACCTGCACTAATGGCTTATCAGCATCGGGCATAGAATATTTATCAAGATCGTTAATAAAAATCCATTTTAAATTTTGCCCTTCTCGTCCTTGAGGGATGCCCCTATAATGGCGACATATATAAAATGGCATTAATAAATGAAATGTTTCATAACTATGACTTGCAAATGTTAAAGGTAAAAAATCATTTTTTTGAACATGAATATCAAGCTCCTCCTTTAATTCACGAATCAATGATTCCTCTGGTGTTTCCCCCTCTTCAACCTTTCCACCAGGAAATTCCCACAAACCACTCATTGATTTTCCTGGAGGCCTTTTTGCAAGTAAAACTCGATTATCTTGATCCAACAATGCACATGCAACGACAAGAAGAAGTGAGCGTTTTATCTGCATTACTTGTCTCCAACAGTAATATAATAACTCTAAGCTCTTCTATTATCCCCCCCACCTAAAGAATAGCAAAAGCTTGAGCATCTAATAATTAAAAGAGAATGTATACTTAATATCTGAATTTATATTATATCAATTAACTTCTATAGTCGCCATTAATTGCAACATATTCTTTTGTTAAATCGCAAGACCAAACTGTTGCTTTACCACTTCCAAGACCGATATCAACACGAATCGTAATGTATTGGCTTTTCATATAAGTGCTAATCATCTCTTCACTATAATCAGGATCACGCTCTCCATTGACAGCCACACGATGTTCGCCAAACCAAATCGTTAAGAGATCACGATTTGCTTCAACACCAGCTTTTCCAACTGCCATAACCACCCGCCCCCAATTAGCATCTTCACCCGCAATAGCCGTTTTTACAAGTGGTGAATTTGCAATTGATAGAGCAATGCTTTTAGCGGCACTATCTGTTGTAGCACCAGTTACACTAACCTCAATTAAATGACGAGCCCCCTCACCATCACAGACAACTTGTAATGCAAGTTCATGTAAAAGATCACCCAATTGCTTCGTAAACACCTTATAACGCGGATCTGATTTACTCGTCAAACAAAGGGAATTACCTGTTACTTTCCCTGTTGCAAATACCATCAATGTATCGGATGTTGAAGTATCGCTATCAACAGTAATGGAATTGAAAGATCCCTGAACTGCCTCTGATAACATAGATTGAAGTATATCCGAAGCAATTGCCGCATCAGTTACTACAAAAGAAAGCATTGTTGCCATATCTGGAGCAATCATACCAGAACCTTTTGCAATTCCATTAATGGTCACAATTTTCCCCCCAAAGTCAAATCTGCGTGTTGCAAGCTTTGGAAACGTATCAGTTGTCATAATAGCTTTTGCAGCTTCTAACCAATTGCCTTCCTCTGCTTCAGCAGCCATATTGGGCAAAAGATTTAATAAACAAGATGCATCCATTAATTCGCCAATAACACCAGTAGAAGCTACAAAAATTTCATTTTCTCTAGCCTTTAAGATACTTGCTGCAGTGTGTACTATCGCATCTGTTGTTTGCTTACCTTTACACCCTGTGAAAGCATTTGCATTCCCAGAATTAACAACAACACCCCTTGCAACTCCATGAGAAAGCGATGCACGACAATGATCCACAGGAGAAGACGGACATTTAGAACGTGTAAAAACACCTGCCACATTTGCTGGCTCATCAAATACGATTAAAAGAAGATCTGTACGATTTTTATATTTAATCCCAGCTTCCGCCGTTGCTATTCGTACACTAGATAATGGCGGAAGCTCTTGTATTGTTTTGGGAGATAAAGGCGATATCTGTACAGCCATTATGTATTTTCCCGTCAAAATCAATAAAATCTCATACAATTAAATAATTGCTGAAATTTTTGAAAAAGAAAAAACATCAAATACCTAGATTGAAAAAATATTATTCCTCTTCTTCATTGGATGTTTCACCTGGAAGAGCTGCATTATTTTCATTAAGTGATTGCATGAGTTTTGCAATATGAGAATCAGGATATTTCACATCTACCTTATTACGCAAATCAGTGATTAACGCATGATAACGATCTTTCATAATCTGTGTACGTAATACCTCTTTAACATCATCAAATGCAGGAGGCTGTTTGGGGCGACGATCTTCCACTTTGATAATATGCCAGCCAAATGGGCTTTCAACAGGTTTTTTAGTGTATTCACCAACTTTCAAATTAAATGCAGCATCTTCAAAGGGTTTAACCATTTGGCCATAACTAAAATAACCAAGATCACCGCCTACAGAAGCCGAACCATCTGTTGAATCTTTTTTTGCAATCTCTTCAAAATTTTCCCCCTTCTTTAAGCGCTTAATAATAGCTTCTGCTGCCTCTTTCGTTTTAACCAAAATATGACGCGCTTTAACCTCATCCTCTTTAGGTAAAGCAGCAACTTCCTTATCATAAAGAGCTTGCAAATCAGCATCTTGAATTTTATCAACAACCATCTGTTTAAAATAAAGTTGCTGAAGAACATTATCGCGCATAATTGCCATACGCTTATCATAAACTTCTGTCTTATCGATACCTTTCTCAATTGCTGCTTTAGCAAGCGCTTGCATATCTAAATAGGCTTTTAAAACTGTTATACGACGCTGTTCATCAGTAAGACGTGCCAAATTAGGATTTATTTCAAGTGCTAGCTCATCCAATTCACCCGCTGTAATACTCTTCCCATTAATAATGGCCATAACGTGAGAAGGTGCAATCGGCTTTGCTGAGGCTTTATCCAAAGTATTCAAATCATTTGGTGCAGATTTTACGTGATCTTGAGCCACTACACTCAAACTCGTGCTTACCAATAAAGTTGATGTCACAAAGAGCGTTGTTAATTTGAATTTCATAAATATACTCCCTTAAGAATGAATGTACTTCCAGGCTTCAATTTTTATCATAGCACTTTAATCTCTAACATGATAAATAAATCAGCAATTTTGTTAAAAAAACACAGAATTTATCCTTTTATCTTGTTTTACTCGGATAATATATACCATAACCATAGTGAAAAATGTCATATTATACCCTAAATCATTCTATACTCTATAAACTAAATAATATTCCTAAAGTTGACACGATGAATTTAGCCTTTTATCTCTACGGTAAAATTTAAATATAAAAAAGTTACCTACTAAAAATATGATAATACTGCCCACATTTTGATTGTATCAAGTACCTTTAAGAGATACAAAATAGGGGCAATATATTTGATATTGAAGCGACCAAGCGCAATGGTAATAAATAAAAGAAAGGACCAGAATGGTCAATTTAGGTGTTTTTGTACGCAAACTTTTTGGTTCGGCTCATGAGCGTCGCATCAAAACTTTTCGCCAAAAAGTTGTACAAATTAATGCGTTGGAAGAGCAATTCCAAAAATTAAGTGATACACAGCTTTGCCAAAAAACTAGCGAATTCCGTCAAAGATTAACCGAAGGCGCAACTATTGATTCGCTCTTGGTGAAAGCCTTTGC
This sequence comes from Bartonella sp. WD12.1, assembly GCF_002022415.1. GTDB lineage: Bacteria > Pseudomonadota > Alphaproteobacteria > Rhizobiales > Rhizobiaceae > Bartonella. Next base: position 237,948 of record NZ_MUBG01000001.1, on the reverse strand, counting down.
AACTGTCCGTGAAGCAGCAAAACGCGTTTATAACATGCGTCCTTTTGATGTACAACTCATCGGTGGAATGGTTCTTCATGATCGAGGCATCGCTGAAATGCGTACCGGTGAAGGTAAAACATTAATGGCAACTTTGCCAGTTTACCTCAATGCATTAGAAGGAAAAGGCGTTCATGTTGTTACTGTGAACGATTATCTTGCTAGCCGTGATGCTGAAGCAATGAGCAAAATTTACGAATTTTTGGGTCTAAGCACAGGTGTTATTCTACATGATCTCGATAGCGATGCTCGCCGAGCAGCCTATGCATGTGACATTACCTATGCGACAAATAATGAATTGGGTTTTGATTATTTACGTGATAATATGACCTTTAGCCCTAACCAAATGGTTCAACGTGGACATCATTATGCAATTATCGATGAAGTTGATTCAATCCTCATAGATGAAGCACGTACCCCTCTTATTATTTCAGGTCCTCTAGAAGATCGTACCGACTTCTATAATCTTATTGACACATTTATTTCTTCTCTAACTCCAGAAGACTATGAAATAGATGAAAAACAAAAAACAACAATTTTTACCGAAATCGGTACTGAAAAAATTGAAAAAATGCTTGAACAAGCCGGGCTTCTTAAAAGTGGAAGCCTCTATGACATAGAAAATGTTGCTACTGTTCACCATATTAACAACGCCTTGAAAGCCCATAAACTATTTATTCAGGACAAAGATTATATTGTCCGTAATGGCGAAATCGTTATTATTGATGAATTTACAGGCCGTATGATGCCAGGGCGGCGTTATTCTGAAGGTTTGCATCAAGCATTAGAAGCCAAAGAACATGTAGCCATTCAACCAGAAAATCAGACATTAGCATCTATTACTTTTCAAAATTATTTCCGTATGTATAAAAAATTGTCTGGCATGACTGGGACAGCTGTAACAGAAGCTGAAGAATTCAATAATATCTATGGCCTTGAAGTTGTTGAAATCCCTACAAATCTTCCGGTACAACGTCTTGATGAAGATGATGAAATCTATCGAACAGCAGAAGAAAAATATCGTGCCATTGTGCGTGATATTCGTCAAGCTCACGAAAAAGGACAACCTATTCTTGTGGGTACTACTTCTATTGAAAAATCAGAACAACTAGCAGAACGCTTACGCAAAGAAGGTATTACCAATTTTAAAGTTTTAAATGCCCGCTACCATGAACAAGAAGCATATATTATCGCACAAGCTGGTGTTCCTGGAGCATTAACCATCGCAACAAATATGGCAGGTCGTGGTACTGACATACAGCTTGGTGGTAATGTTGAGATGCGAATTCGACAAGAGTTACAGGATATCCCTGAAGGAGCAGAACGAACTGCTAGAATTGAAGAAATTATAAAAGACGTCAAGCAACTTAAAGAAAAAGCATTATCTGCCGGTGGTCTTTATGTTCTTGCTACCGAGCGCCATGAAAGTCGTCGTATTGACAATCAGCTTCGTGGTCGTTCTGGGCGTCAGGGCGATCCAGGTCGTTCAAAATTCTTTCTTTCACTTCAAGACGATCTTATGCGTATCTTTGGTTCCGACCGTATGGATAGCGTACTGCAAAAACTTGGATTGAGAGAAGATGAAGCCATTATCCATCCATGGATTAATAAAGCGCTTGAAAAAGCTCAAAAAAAAGTTGAAGCACGAAACTTCGAAATCCGTAAAAATCTGTTAAAATATGACGATGTGATGAATGATCAACGCAAAGTTATTTTTGAGCAACGCATGGAAATTATGAATGCAGAAAATTTGACGGAAACAATTAGTGAAATGCGACATGAAGTGGTTGATAATTTGGTAGAAGCCTACATTCCATCTGGAACATATTCTGAAAAATGGGATACGAAAACTCTGCAAAAAGAGTTGCATCAGCTTTTTAATCTTGAACTACCAGTGGAAGAATGGGCAAAAGAAGATGGAGTTGCTGAAAAACAAATTTTTGAACGTGTATTAGAAGCAGTTACCAAACTTGAAAATGAGCGTACTGAACAATATCGTCCAGAAATTATAGCTTACTTTCATAAAGCTATATTACTTGAAACAATTGACACATTATGGCGTGAACATCTCGTTAATTTAGACCATTTACGTTCTATTATTGGTTTTCGTGGATATGCACAACGGGATCCTCTTAATGAATATAAAACAGAGGCATTTGAACTCTTTCAAACCATGCTTAGAAACCTACGTAGAAATGCTATTTCTAAACTCATGCGTTTTGAAGTTATTCAACAACCTACAGAACCAGCAACACCTGTGCAAACCGGCGCTGATCATTCTACTTCTGATAATCAAAATGAAAAAAATGACACTTTCTTGTGGGCTCAAACACAAGAAAATAGGTTTGTTGATCCAACTGAACGTAACCCCAATGATCCAACCACATGGGGAAAAATTGGACGCAATGAGCTTTGTCCTTGCGGTTCAGCAAAAAAATATAAACATTGTCATGGCTCCTTCATATAGAAGTAGACAGTTAAGATGGACAAAAAACAAAATTATGAACAAGTATTGCGAGCTGCAGGTTTAAGAATAACACGCCAAAGGCGTATTATTCTCGATATTTTAACTGATACAGATGACCACCCCAATGCATTTGAAATTTTTCAGCGTGCAAACAAAATAGATTCTAGTATTTCACTATCGACTGTTTATCGTACAATGAAAACATTAGAAGAAAACGGAACAATTCATCGTCACGCTTTCAGTGGCGGACCATCGCGTTTTGAACAAGCAAATGGCCAACACCATGACCACCTTATTGATGTAGAAACAGGACACATTATCGAATTTCAGTCTGATATTATTGAAAAATTGCAAGAAGAAATCGCTCATTCTCTTGGTTACGATATAATTCACCACCGTCTCGAACTTTATGGAAAAAAACGTAATTCCTAGATTGGTGATTTTATGTGCCTCATCCAGAAATTGCTCACGCAAAATCAGTTTTACACAAATTCGCTTTAGAATTTTACAGTTTTCATAGTTAAAAACGTTTTTTTACTTGATCAAGCTTCTACCATATGATGATTATACGAACCATTAATATTATATCATAACAAAATTAGGCTAATATTGCCCATGGTTTCTTTGCCGCAAAACCGTATAAAGCAGATTGAAAAGCGCTTTGAAATAATTGAAAGCCAAATGGCTGGAAGCCCAAATGCTGAAACTTATATAAAATTAGCTTCTGAATATGCAGAATTACAGCTAGTTGTTACCCCTATACGCACATTAAATGCTCTCTACAAAGAAATAGAAGAGCTCAAAAACATCATTAGTGATAAGCAAACAGATGTGGAAATGCGTAATCTTGCTCAAGAAGAACTGTTATTATTATACCAACAAATTGAGCAACTTGAGCGAGAACTCCAAATTCTTCTTCTACCCAAAGATATTGCTGATGAAAAAAGCGCTATTATTGAAATTCGAGCAGGAACAGGTGGATCGGAAGCAGCGCTTTTTGCTGGTGACCTTTTTCGCATGTATGAACGTTATGCCAATACTCACAATTGGAAAGTTGAAATTATTTCATTAAGTGATGGAGATGTTGGTGGATATAAAGAAATTGTTGCTACCGTTTCTGGCAAAGGTGTATTTTCCAAACTTAAATTTGAATCAGGTGTTCACCGAGTACAACGAATCCCTGAAACAGAAGCTGGTGGACGTATCCATACATCAGCTGCTACCGTTGCGGTACTCCCAGAAGCAGAAGAAATTGACATTGCAATTCACCCAGAAGATATCCGTATTGATACAATGCGTGCTTCTGGTGCAGGTGGGCAGCATGTAAATACAACGGATTCAGCTGTACGTATCACCCATATTCCAACAGGAATTATGGTTGTACAAGCAGAAAAATCACAACACCAAAATCGAACACGTGCACTCCAAATTTTACGCGCGCGTTTATTTGATATTGAACGACAAAAAGCAGAAAATGAGCGTTCAGAATCTCGTAAAATTCAAATTGGCTCCGGTGATCGATCGGAACGTATTCGTACCTACAATTTCCCACAAGGACGTGTGACTGACCATCGTATTAATCTTACTTTGTATAAGCTTGATCGTGTCATGGAGGGAGATCTTGATGAACTTATTCATGCACTTATTTCCAATCATCAGACAGGACTCCTTACTGAAATGGATGATAACAAGTGAGTGATCATTTTCTCAACAGTACCATCCGGAAAATCCAGAAAAAGTTACAATATCAAGGAATTCCTGAAGCCAATCTTGATGCAAAGCTACTTGTTGCGTGGGTAACGGGCACAAACACTACTGATCGAATTCTGCAACCAAATATGCGTCTGTCCTCTAAACAGATCGCACAATTAGAAAAAGCCATACAGCGCCGTATTGCTGGAGAACCCACCCATCGCATTATTGGAAAACGAGATTTTTATGGTATATCACTTGCTTTATCTCAAGATACATTAGAGCCACGCCCTGATACAGAAACACTGGTCGATCTTGTTTTGCCAATTCTTAAAAAACAGGTAGAAAAAACAGGAAAAGCAACTTTGCTTGATATGGGAACAGGAAGTGGTGCCATTGCTATTGCTATTCTCAAACAAATTACTCAAACTTATGCAATAGCCGTTGACATTTCTGAAGATGCCTTAAAAACAGCTACAAAAAATGCGAAGCATGCAGACATTGCGCAACGCTTTACACCTTTGCTTAGTGATTGGTTTACTGCCGTTACAGGCCAATTTGATCTTATTATTTCCAATCCACCCTATATTCCAGAAAAAGATGTTCAAAACCTTGCAAAAGAAGTGCGTCTGCATGATCCGCTACGTGCTTTAGTTGGTGGAAAAGATGGTCTTGATTTTTATCGAAAACTCGCACATGAATCAGCAAATTATCTAAAAGAAAAAGCCTATGTCGCTGTTGAAATTGGATATTCTCAGCAAAAAGAAGTCTGCGATTTGTTTAAAAAAAATGGTTTCGAATATTTAAAAATGCGCAAAGATTTAAATGGCATACCTCGCGCACTTCTTTTTTCACTTAATGCTTAAAATTCCCAGTCGTCATCTGTGGTTGCAACTGCTTTACCAATAACATAAGAAGAACCTGAACCTGAAAAGAAGTCATGATTTTCATCGGAATTTGGCGATAAAGCTGCCAAAATAGCAGGGTTAACTCGACAAACTTCAGGTGGAAAAAGAGGCTCAAAACCTAAATTCATTAATGCCTTATTTGCATTATAATGAATAAAAACTTTAACATCTTCTGTCAATCCGATAGCGTCATAAAGATCTTCAGTGTATTTACATTCAATACTGTAAAGATCAAACAGCATATTAAAAGCAAAGTCTTTTATTTCTTGCTTTTTAGCTTCATCAAGTTTAGCAAACCCTAATTGAAACTTATAACCAACATAATAACCATGAACCGCTTCATCACGGATAATAAGCCGGATTAAATCAGCTGTATTAGTCAGCTTAGCACGACTTGACCAATACATAGGTAAATAAAAACCAGAATAAAATAAAAAGCTTTCAAGCAAAGTCGAAGCAATTTTTTTCTTTAACGGATCACTTGCTTCATAACGTTCAAGCACTAACGTTGCCTTTTTCTGTAAATGAACATTTTCTTCTGACCATCTGAAAGCATCATCGACTTCTGCTGTTGAACATAAGGTTGAAAAAATAGAAGAATAAGAACGTGCATGAACTGCTTCCATAAATGCAATATTTGTCAAAACAGCTTCCTCATGTTCTGTTATTGCATCAGCCATAAGTGAAATGGCTCCTACAGTATTTTGAACTGTATCAAGCAAAGTCAGCCCCGTGAAAACACGAATTGTCAGCTTGCGCTCTTCCTCTGTTAGACTTGTCCATGAAGGAATATCATTGGAAAGTGGTACTTTTTCAGGCAACCAAAAATTTCCAGTTAAACGATTCCAAACTTCAAGATCTTTTTCATCATGCAACTTATTCCAATTTACAGCGCAAATAACAGGATTTTTAGTTGAAATTCGTGTCATATAATATTTTCCTTCTACAAGCTGCACGAAACACAGCCATCAACTTCTGTTCCACTCAATGCCTTTTGCCGCAGACGGATATAATAAACACTTTTTATACCTTTTTTCCAAGCGTAAATTTGTGCACGGTTAACATCACGTGTAGTAGCTGTATCAGGAAAAAATAAAGTCAACGAAAGACCTTGATCTACATGCTGCGTCGCAGCAGCGTAAGTATCAATAATTTTTTCAGGCCCAATCTCATAAGCATCCTGATAGAAATCTAAATTTGTATTATCCATATAAGGAGCAGGATAATAAACGCGTCCAATTTTGCCTTCTTTACGAATTTCAATCTTTGAAGCAATTGGATGAATCGAAGAAGTCGCATGATTAATATAGGAAATAGACCCTGTAGGCGGAATAGCTTGAAGATTGCGATTATAAAGCCCATGTTCAATAACTGATTTCTTGAGTTCCTTCCAGTCTTCTTGATTTGGTATAACGATGTTATTACGCTCAAAAAGCTCTTGTACAAGTGGAAATTGTGGTTTCCATTCTATTTCAATATATTTTGAAAAAAAACTGCCATCTGCGTAAGCTGACTTTTCAAATCCCACAAATACTTTCTGACGTTCGCGTGCAATTAAATTGGAAGCACGCAGTACGTGATATGCCACTGTATAAAAATAGATATTAGTGAAATCAATAGCTTCCGGCGATCCATAATAAATCCGCTCACGTGCTAAAAAACCATGCAAATTCATTTGTCCCAAACCAATTGCATGGCTTTCGGAATTGCCCTTTGCAATAGAAGGTACACACGCAATATTACTCATATCAGAAACAGCAGTAAGAGCACGAACAGCTGTTTCCACTGTCCAACCAAAATTACTGCTTTCCATCGCTTTTGCAATGTTCATTGAACCAAGATTACACGATATATCATTCCCAACTGTACGATAAGTTAAATCTGCTTCCAGCTCACTTGCTTCATTTACCTGCAAAATTTCTGAGCATAAATTACTCATATTAATACGGCCCGCTATCGGGTTGGTTCTATTAGCTGTATCTTCAAATAAAAGATATGGATAACCTGATTCAAACTGTATTTCCGCTAATGTCTGGAAAAAAACACGCGCACTTATTTTCTTCTTACGGATTTTTGAATTATCAACAAAAGATCGATAATGTTCCGTCAAAGAAATGTCGCTAAAAGGTTTTCCCATAACCCGTTCGATGTCATAAGGCGAAAACAGATACATATCCTCATTATTACGTGCAAGTTCAAAAGTAATATCAGGAATAACAACACCAAGCGAAAGAGTTTTGATTCTAACCTTTTCGTCAGCATTTTCGCGCTTTGTATCTAAAAATGTCATAATATCTAAATGATGAGCATGTAAATAGACAGCACCAGCACCTTGTCGCGCACCAAGTTGATTAGCATAAGAAAATGCATCTTCTAACAATTTCATCACAGGCAAAACACCAGATGACTGATTTTCTATCTGCTTGATCGGTGCCCCTGCTTCTCGCAAATTAGTCAAACAAAGCGCAACACCTCCACCACGTTTTGAAAGTTGCAAAGCTGAATTAATTGAGCGCCCAATCGACTCCATATTATCTTCAACCCGCAATAGAAAACACGATACCAACTCACCTCGTTGCTTTTTTCCTGCATTTAAAAATGTTGGTGTGGCAGGTTGAAACCGCCCTGTAATAATCTCATCAACCAAACACTCAGCAAGAGTTTTGTTGCCTTGCGCTAAATATAAAGCAACAAGGCAAACACGATCTTCATAACGCTCAAGATAGCGCTTTCCATCAAAGGTTTTTAGCGTATAACTGGTATAATATTTGAACGCCCCCAAAAAGGTAGGAAAACGAAACTTAAATGCATAAGCACGTTTAAACAGCTTTTTGACAAAAGAAAAATCATAAAGCTCAAATAACGCTTTTTCGTAATAACCTTCTTCTATCAGATAATCTATTTTTTCCTTCAAATCATGGAAAAAAACCGTATTTTGATTAACATGCTGGAGAAAATATTGCCGTGCAGCAAGACGATCCATATCAAATTGAATATGACCATTTTCATCATAAAGGTTAAGCATTGCATTGAGTGCATGATAATCTGTAATTTGATCCGGCTTCTGAAGCCCTTCCATATCTATTTTTTCCAAAACTTTTCTAATCCCTTTTTAACAAAAATAACGTCTTCATCTGTTCCACGCAACTCAAAACGATAAAGGCAAGGCACAAAACATTTTTCAGAAATAATCTTGCTCGCTAAACTATAATTACAACCAAAATTACGATTTCCGCCTCCAATTACTCCACGAATTAATTTACGGTTTTCTATTTCATTAAGGAAATGAATAACGGGCTTTGGCACCGCCATCCTACCTTCTCCATCTGCATAGGTAGGTACGACCAATATATAAGGCTCCCTAACCAACACAGATGGTTTTTTTTTATCAATTTTGAAAAGCTGTTGACCTAGCTGAGAAACGAAATACTCAGTATTACCCGTTACACTCGAATAATAGACAATAAGCCCCATTAGCCACAAAGACCATTAATCATATCTGGTCTAAAACCCGACCAATGATTTTCACCACATACAACTACAGGAACCTGACGATACCCTAGAGATTGAATAAAATTATAGGCTTGTTCATCACGTGAAATATCAACGACACGATAATTAATACCTTTAGCATCGAAGGCACGATAAGTAGCATTACATTGGACACAAGATGGCTTACTATAAATAGTTATAGACATTCTCTTCAACTTTCATATTTCAAAAAAAACAACCTAAAAAAGTTTACTCTGACAATTTATACAAATACTTACAAAATAATAAAAACAGTAACTTTCATGTAAAATACACGCAGCTATATTTTAGTTACAAATAAATACAAACCTTAGATATTAAGTTATGACACTCCATTACTAAATAATAAAAACTTGATGCTAACAAATGGTCATTTCACAATAATCAGTTACAAAACAACATTTTTAACATCTTACTTTACTCATTTTCCATTCCCCTCTCTTACTGTTTTTATAAAAATAGTAAGAGGATGTTCCTTATACCCCTCTAGGCTTCTCACATTGCAAAAAGGTTTTCGATTTATAAATAAAAAAAGCCCCCCTTCGCTAAACAAACATTTTAGCGGAACTACTACTTAATTATTCATAATACAATTTTGCTATATTGTAGAAGCAGTCAGAGCTTCAAAAATGCGTGATATTCCCATTTGTGCTCATTTAAAATCATCAATCATTTCGATACTATATATAGTATACACGCACGTTATTTCGTCAAGAAAAATTCAACCATTATTGTGAATTTTCCACGATCTTCCCACCAAAGTATATAACCTTCAAAAACATATGCAATGATATAACATTTCATTGACAAATGTAACTATATAACATAACTTATGTAGGAAGAATAAAAATGGTATGGATATGTGCTTATATTTCAACAATGTAACACTAGGTTATGCAAATAGGACAATAATAAAGGATTTTTCAGCAAAATTAACAGTGAACTCATTAATCGCAATAATTGGTGATAATGGTTCTGGAAAATCTACATTGCTTAAAGCCATCGCAGGATTGATTAAGCCTATTAGTGGCAAAATTACAAAACCAATGAAAAGCCGTATCGCTTATCTTGCCCAACAGTGTGAAATTGACCGAACGTTTCCAATCAATGTAGAAACACTTATAAAGACAGGACTGTGGTCTTTTTGTGGGTTATTGAAAAACCAGCGCTCTTATCAAGATAAAATTAAAAATGCACTCGAAATAGTTGGGCTTACAGAGCTCGCTAATCGTTCGCTTGATACACTATCAAGTGGTCAATTACAGCGTGCTCTTTTTGCACGTATTATTGTACAGGATTCTGATATCATATTGCTTGATGAACCCTTCAACGGGGTGGATCTTAATACCCAAAAAGATCTTCTTACACTAATTACTCATTGGCAAAAACAAGGACGAACTGTTCTTATGGCACTACACGATCCCCTTATTGTTCAAGAACATTTTCCCAAAACGATTCAAATCAATAAACAATGTGCCTTTTATAGAGAAACAACACCACTCCTCACCCCTAGTGACCATCATAGCGTGCCATTTTTCATACCCAGTTTTTCCCCTAACAATTCACCAAAACAATATTTCCCCGTCAGTGATTCTAAGTAGATTGGATCATAATACGTGTACGAATTTTTCCTTGCACCTTTCATTGATTTCAAATTCATGCAAAATGCCTTAATCGGTTCGACTCTATTAGCCATTAGCGCCTGTCCTATTGGTGTATTTTTAACACTGCGTGGAATGAGCTTAATAGGCGATGCTATGTCTCATGCTATTCTTCCTGGTGTCGCAATTTCCTTTCTATTTTATGGGTTTGACCTCATTCCTATGGCTATTGGTGGAATCATAGCAGGCATTATTGTCGCGTTAGCAACTGCCTTAATTTCACGCAATGGCTTTCAAAAAGAAGACGCATCAATGGCAGTCTTTTACCTTATTGCGTTGGCAGGAGGAGTGATTATTATTTCACTCAAAGGATCAACTGTTGATCTTCTTCATTTTTTATTTGGTTCAGTTCTTTCTATTAACACAGAAGCCCTTTGGTTAATTACCACCTTAATGTTAATAACAATGAGCAGTCTGTGTATTTTCTGGCGTGCTCTTATAATGGAAAGCCTTGATCCATTGTTTTTTAAATCACTTTCTCCCTTAGGAAAATATATTCATATATTATTACTTGGACTTACGGTATTTAATCTGGTTGGTGGTTTCCACTCACTAGGAGCTTTAATGTCAGTCGGCATTATGATGATTCCAGCCATCACGGCTCGTTTTTGGCTTTCGCGGTTAGGACCTATTTGTGTGCTATCTATCATCTTAGGAATAATTTCTAGCGCATTTGGTCTACTACTTTCTTTTCACATGTCACTTCCCTCTGGCCCTACTATTATTTTAGTTGCAGGATTTATCTATATTCTCTCTTGCTTTATAAGCCCACGCGGCCTTATTGCAGCACGGTTCCCTCGTTTTTTTTATATCTCTTCTTCATCATAGGAGAACAATATGCACATACGTGTTAAACAATTTGCCTTGTTCGGCTTTATTTTATTCTTCTCCTTTTTTTCATCTTCTGCTACTGCAAATAATAAAATTAAAGTTGTCGCAAGCTTTTCTATTCTCGCAGACTTGGTAGAAAATGTAGGAGGTGATCATATTTCCGTGACAACTCTAGTTGGCCCTAATGCAAGCATTCATACGTATGAACCCACTCCACGTGATGTAAAAGTTCTTAGAGACGCTCATATCATTTTTGTAAATGGACTCCATTTAGAAGATTCTATTAACCGAATCATCGCAGCAAGTAATACAAAAGCACTTCTTATTGAAGCTAGTGCCAATATTCCCGCCCTCACACTTAAAGATCAAGAACACGGTACAAAACATCATCGTCACAACAGTATTGATCCACACGCTTGGCAAGCTATCTCTAACGTAAAAATTTATGTTAAAAATATTGCTGTTGCTTTTTGTACAATCGATCACCAATCATGTGAAAGCTATAATAAAAATGCTGATGCTTATCTCCAAAAACTCGATACACTGCAAACAGCCATCACAACACAAATTGCGACCATCCCAAAAGATAAGCGTACCATTATTACATCTCATGATGCCTTTAGTTATTTCGCTTATGAATATGATTTTACTATACTTGCCCCTCAAAGTATTTCAACAGAAACAGAAGCCACTGCAGCAGATGTCGCCAACCTTATTAAGCAAATTAAAGCCAATAAAGCATCTGCATTGTTCGTTGAAAATATCTCCAATCCCCGCCTTATAGAACAGATTGCAAAAGAGACAAATTTGAAAATTGGTGGCATTCTTTATTCTGATGCATTATCGGAAAAAAATGGCCCTGCAACAACTTATCTGAGTATGATACAATACAATGTTAACACTATCATCAATGCAATACAGACTACTCAAATTATCAATAACTAAGATGTAAACAACAATTCAAAATAATGTTCAAAACTATCGACAAACATTACAAAAGCTCAACGACATCTTACTGAAGATAATAAATTTTACTGTATATTCTTATCTAAAAAATGCCGACTTCTTTTATATTTGATCGGTTCTCTATTCTACTCTTTTTTGAATTATTGTAGTCAATTACTTATAGTTATTATTGTACTCATTGGCATAATATTTCTAAAATGGTAAAATTGGTAAGCTTATACAAATTCGTTTGACCTTTTCATGGTTCATATTTAAATGAATTAACGCATTTCTGAAATGAACCATCATGGTATTATTTATGCATCGTAGTATATAATCTTGAAAGAACTGTGTTCCATTAATTCAGAAAAGGTGAATCATGAACCGTTTTTATTTTTCCGCAGCAGCATTTGCAATTGTTATGACTGCAGCAACAACGGGTTTCACGCAAACAAAAATCAGTTTTTGGCATTCTATGAGCGGTGAGCTAGGAAAACAAACTGAAAATTTAATTAATGATTTTAATGCAAGCCAATCTGATTATGAAATCATTCCTTCATTTCGCGGAGAATATGAAGAAAGCATGGTCTCACTTATTGCAGCATTTCGCGGAAAACAGCAGCCTGTTCTTGCCCAAATTTATGAAATTGGTACGAGTACCATGATGGCTGCAAAAGGTGCAATTTATCCACTTTATCAACTCATGAATGACACAAAGCAAGAATTTAACTCTGCAGACTATTTGTCTACCATCAGTAGCTATTACTCTGATGAGAAAGGACGAATGCTTTCCATGCCATTCAATGCTTCAACACCAATTCTTTTTTATAATAAAGACATTTTTAAAAAAGCAGGACTTGATCCAGAACAGCCACCCAAAACATGGCAAGATGTCGAAAATTTTTCCAAAAAAATTCTTGACAGTAAAGCAGCAAGTTGCGGTTTTACAATGGCTTATGCAGCCCAATGGATTGGTTTAGAAAATTTTTCAGCATTACATAATATCCCCTTCGGAACAAAAGAAAACGGTTTTAATGGGCTTGATTCAGAACTAACAGTGAATGGACCTTTGCAAATACGTATGTGGACTGACCTTAAAAAATGGTCAGATCAAGGTATTTTTCGCTACGGTGGCCCAGCTGGTGCATTAGATTCAGCTCCAATGTTTATGGCACAACATTGTGCAATCTTTATACAATCTTCAGGGTCGCTTAACGGCATCATTTCAGAAGCTCAGTTTAATGTTGGAGTTGGTATGCTGCCCTATTATGCTGATGTGCAAAATACACCACAAAATTCAATTATCGGGGGGCTTCTATTTGGGTTTTAAAAGGTCATACACCTGAAGAATATGCAGGAGCAGCGGCCTTTCTCAAATTCCTCTCGCGGACAGATAATCAAGCAAAATGGCACCAGACAACAGGCTATCTCCCCATCACAAAAGCTGCTTATGAGCTAAACAAAGAACAACATTTCTATGAAAAAAACCCAGGTGCAGATATCGCTATTCAACAAATTGATCTCAACCCACCAACAGAGAACTCAAAAGGAATAAGGTTTGGTAACTTGCCACAAATTCGTTCTATCCTTGACCAAGAATTGGAAGCTATTCTTAATGGCTCTAAAACACCTAAAGATGGATTGGATAAAGCGGTTGAACGCGGCAATAAGCTTTTACGTGAATTTGAAAAAGCTAATCATTAAGATTTCATGATTATTGCTAAAAGCTAAAAATTCGACTTTAAAAGCCGATTTTTCCAACTTTCTTTTAATTTCTCTTCCAACGCCTCTTACTAAAGAGCACTGCAAATGCAAGAAAAACATGCATATTTTAAAAATAGACTACTTCCTTATTGTCTACTCTTTCCTCAGCTTGCTATAACTTTCTTGTTTTTCTTTTGGCCTACTGCCCAAGCAATAAAATCATCTTTTGAGCGTGAAGACCCATTTGGTTTAACCACAACTTTTATTGGATTTGAAAACTACATAACAGTTCTCTCTGATCCAATTTATATAAAATCATTTCTTACAACCATAATATTTTCTGTCTCTGTTACTGTTGTTTCAATGACAATATCGCTTCTTTTAGCAGTTTCAGCTGATCGCATTATTCATGCAAAAAAGGCTTACACAATACTCTTGCTCTGGCCTTATGCGGTTGCCCCCGTAGTAGCTGGTATATTATGGTTGTTTATCTTCCACCCAACTATTGGAATTGTTCCTTTTCTGCTTGAGAAAATAAATATTATTTGGAATCACCGTATTAATGGTACTCAAGCAATGATCATTATTGTGATTGCTGCTAGCTGGCAACAAATTTCCTACAATTTTCTCTTTTTTCTAGCTGGACTTCAATCTATACCACAATCTCAAATAGAAGCAGCTGCCATTGATGGCGCTGGTCCCTTTAAACGATTTTGGACTATAGTCTTCCCACAACTTTCACCAACAACCTTTTTTCTTCTTGTTATCAATATCAATTATGTCATGTTCGATACATTTGGCATTATTGATAATATAACTTTTGGAGGACCTGCGCATGCAACAACCACGCTTGTCTATAAAATATATAACGACGGTTTTAGAAACCAAATAATCGGAGCATCAGCAGCGCAATCAATAATCTTAATGTTTATGGTTATTGGCTTAATACTTATCCAGTTTCGCTGGATTGATCGCCGTGTACAATATTAAGGAAAGAAATTATGGTTGAAAATCGCCCTTTTTTGACATTTCTGACCCATCTTATCCTCATTGTTGGCATTATTATTATTTGTTTTCCAGTTTACATTGCTATTATTGCTTCAACTCATAACTCAGCTGCATTTAGCTCGGGAACACTCCCTCTCCTACCAGGACAATATACTTTAGAAAATTATAAAACCATTTTTGGTGATGGTCTTGCGCAACTTGGTCTTCCAAACCTTCTACCACTTTTAATAAACTCACTCATAATGGCAATTGGTATTAGCGTTGGAAAAATTATTATTTCGCTCCTCTCTGCTTACGCAATTGTCTATATGCGCTTCCCTTTTCGTAAAACGGCTTTTGCTCTGATTTTTGTCACATTAATGTTACCCATTGAAGTTCGTATTATTCCAACATATGCAGTCGTTGCACAATTAAACATGATAAATACTTACAGTGGAATGATTATTCCATTGATTGCTTCAGCAACCGCTACATTTTTATTTCGTCAATTCTTTTTGACTGTTCCCGATGAACTTTTAGAAGCTGCCCGCGTTGATGGCGCAGGACCATTTAAGTTTTTTAAGGATATTCTTTTGCCTCTTAGTAAAAATAATATAGCTTCTTTATTTATTATCATGTTCGTTTATGGATGGATACAGTATCTTTGGCCTCTACTTGTTATGACAGATCAAGACCACCAAACTATTCTTATTATCCTAAAACAACTTGTTGTAGAATCACTTCAACATGATCCCCAATGGAATATCCTTATGGCAGTATCAGTTGTTGCTATGGTACCACCTGTTTTAGTTGTCATCTGCATGTATCGGCTTTTTGTTAAAGGCCTCATTGAAACGGAGAAATAGCTGTGGCTATCATTCAGTTATCAAATATAAAAAAACAATATGACAATGACATTGTGGTCATTAATGATTTAAACTTAACCGTTGCTGATAGCGAACTTCTTGTTATTGTTGGTCCCTCAGGATGTGGAAAATCAACTTTATTACGTATCATTGCTGGGCTCGAACAAGTCACCTCAGGTGAGCTCTATATTGATAATGAACATATCAACGATTATGAACCAGCTGATCGTGACATTGCTATGGTTTTCCAAAATTACGCACTCTATCCACATATGACAGTACGTGGAAACTTGGAATACGGCCTTAAAAATCGAAAAACACCCAAAGAAGAGATTAATAGGCGCGTTACACATGCTGCAAAACTTTTGGAAATAGAGCCATTTCTTGATCGTAAGCCACAGCAATTATCAGGAGGGCAACGTCAACGTGTTGCAATGGGACGTGTCATTGTTCGCCAACCACGTGTTTTTCTTTTTGATGAACCGCTTTCAAACCTTGATTCAAAATTGCGTACACAAATGTGTATTGAAATTAAAAAACTACAACGTTCACTAAAAACAACCAGTCTCTATGTTACCCACGATCAACTAGAAGCTATGACACTGGCTGATAGAATCGTCGTTATGAATAAAGGAGCTATCGAACAAATTGGAACACCGATGGAAATTTACGATTATCCAGAAACAATATTTGTTGCGAACTTTATTGGCTCTCCCCCTATGAATTTTCTTGATCGCCAAACTCTAGAACAACATTTAAATAGTTCATTTTCTTGTAGCGAACAAACTGATATTTTAGCATTTAGACCAGAAGCAATTTTGTTAGGTGAGCATCCAGACAAAGGTCCAGTTTTTCATACGCATATTGAACTCATCAAATTTGTAGGAACAGGGTGTCATGTCTTAACACGTTGGAATGATACCGTTTTCACGGTTGATATAAAAGAGCGCCTTACAAGTAATTATGGGCAAAAATTAAATTTCACCGTTCCCAATCAGAGTTTTCACACTTTTAATAAGATTACAGGAAAGCGCACATAATTACAAAAGCTTAATTTAAAGCTCATAAGCTGTATCAGAAAATGTTCATTTAACTAACTTTCGTCTTTGTCATGACATATAAATTATAATAGAGACTGTTTTTCCTGTTGTGAACGTAATTGTAAAGCAAGATCAGGTTGATCTGTTGTAATATAATGCACAGGCATATCAAGCCAATGTGATAAACGAGCCTTCCCGTTTATTGTCCAAACACCGACAGTAAAACCAAAATCGAGTGCAGATTCAATAAAGTTTCGCGATACAGTTGAACCATCTAGACTCAGATCAGAATACCCCAATTGTTTCCATTTAGAAAAATGACAAAACATATCACCTTCAAAATTATCTATACATGGACCAGATGGTATTCCCGCCTCAACAAAAGGACGCAAACAAGCAGAATCAAAACTAATTGCTGAAACTTGTTTTGCCAAATTTCGGCTATTAATCAATCCAAGAGCTTTTTGAGATAAAATATATTCACGCTCAACCGCACCACATGTTTTAATTTCAAGATGCAGTGCAACATTTGTTGGTACTAAAAGATCTAATAATTCTTCTAATAAAGGAGGAGACTCAGTACTACCTTTTACACATAGTTGTTTACGCGTTTCATTATCAATATCATGAATATAACCTTTTTGCCCCACCAATTGCTCAAGACAAAAATCATGAAATACAACTACCTCACCGCTTTTAAGGAGATGAATGTCACATTCAATTTCATCAACTCCCAATGCAATTGCGTGACGAAATGCTGAAAGTGTATTTTCGCAATAGAGACTAGATCCACCGCGATGAGCAACAATTTTTGGTTTAAACATAGATATTTTACTTCCAAACTTCACACTATATCAGTTAAAAATAAGATGAGGATTAAAGACAATATCAACTCAAGAACACTTACTCCCCAAGCAATTATCCTTTTCCTTCAATTGCATTAAATACCACCTTTCAACAATTTTATTGTTCAAATACTTGCATTTGATCCTAATTATTCCCACTCAATGGTACCAGGAGGTTTTGAAGTTACATCATAAACAACACGATTAATACCTCGAACCTCATTAATAATACGCGTTGCTACCTTGCCTAAAAAATTCATATTATATGGATAAAAATCAGCAGTCATACCATCTACAGATGTTACAGCACGAAGAGCGCAAACAAATTCATAAGTGCGTCCATCACCCATAACACCAACAGTTTGAACAGGAAGAAGAATAGCAAAAGCCTGCCAAATTTCGTCATAAAGACCCGCTTTACGAATTTCATCAAGATAAATAGCATCCGCTTCACATAAAATTTCTAATTTTTCAGGCGTTACTATACCTGGACATCGAATTGCAAGACCAGGACCTGGAAAAGGATGACGACCGATAAATTGTTCAGGCAAACCTAACTCTCTCCCTAAAGAGCGAACATCATCTTTAAACAATTCACGCAATGGCTCTACAAGTTGCATATTCATTCGCTCTGGTAATCCACCCACATTATGGTGACTTTTAATTGTTATTGCATCACCAACAGCTGAAATACTTTCAATAACATCTGGGTAAAGTGTTCCTTGAGCTAAAAACTGCGCACCACCTACTTTTTTTGCTTCTTCTTCAAAAACTTCAATAAAAAGATGACCTATAGTTTTGCGCTTTTTCTCTGGATCTGTTTCACCATTCAGAGCATTGATAAACCTATGAGCAGCATTAACATGAACAAGCTTTATATTATAATTATCGCGAAACAATGTAAGAACTTCTTCAGCTTCATTCTTACGCATCAACCCATGATCTACAAAAATACATGTCAGTTGCTCTCCTACCGCTTCATGAAGCAATACAGCTGTAACCGATGAATCCACCCCACCTGAAAGACCACAGATCACTCGACTTTTTCCGACTTTTTTGCGAATCGCAGCTATAGCCTGATCACGATAAGCAGCCATGGACCAGTCACTTTTAAGACCAGAGATTTTATAAACAAAATTTTGCAAAAGTTTTATACCATCTGGTGTATGGACAACTTCAGGGTGAAACTGCACTGCGTAAAAATGCCGTTTCTCATCAGCAATGGCGGCATAAGGAGCACCTTGCGATGTTCCGATTACACGAAAACCTTCTGGCAAAGCTGTTACGCGATCACCATGGCTCATCCATACTTGTTGACACGACCCTTTTTCCCAAACACCATCAAAAAGCGCACTTGCCTCTTTTACTTCCAAAGAAGCACGCCCAAATTCACGCTCATGTCCAGCTTCAACTTTTCCACCAAGTTGAACACACATAATTTGCTCACCGTAACAAATACCAAGAACTGGAATGCCGGCTTCAAAAATTTCTATCGGAGCACGCGGTGAACCATCATCAACAGTCGAATAAGGACTACCCGATAAAATAACAGCTTTAGGCTTAATACTTTTGAACTTCTCCAAAGCCAATTGAAAAGGAACAATTTCGGAATAAACGCCTATTGCCCGCACTCGCCGTGCAATCAGCTGTGTAACTTGTGAACCAAAATCAATGATAAGAATAGTATTTGAATGCGATGTACTCATAGAAAACCAATCAATAATTGCAAAGAATAGCAAATGAGATTTATGATTTAATCTTTCTCTTTTCACAAGCCTTTTGGCATTAGAAAAATATCATTGTTATACAATTTAAAATAAAAAACGTGGAAATATATCTTCAATGCTTCTTTTGTAAAACAGCTAAAAAGAAACCATCTGTCTGAGTTGATGCTGGCGATAGAGTCAATCCATAATCTGAAAACATTGGTTGTATAGTTGAAGAACTAAAATGTCGCTGCCAAAGTGCACGCAAATCTACAGAGCAGAAATTGGAATGTTGTTGAAGAAAACGGGAAATTTGCTCTTCATTCTCATCTATAAAAAGGGAACATGTAATATAAACTAAACGTCCATTCGACTTAAGATAAACCAATGCTTCATTCAAAATAGCGAATTGTTCTGCTTGACGCTGTTTTACTTGTTCTAGTGTCAAACGCCATTTTGCATCTGGGCGACGGCGCCATGTTCCTGTTCCACTACATGGAGCATCTAATAAAACTATATCCATCTGACCTACTAGTGGCTTTAATTCTTCTACATGCACCCGTGATTGTACATTATGGATACCAGCTCGGCGAAGACGATTAAAAATAGGAGTTAAGCGGACTTTATTTGAATCATAAGCATAAATTTGCCCCCGATTATTCATATTGGCAGCCAACGTTAATGTTTTTCCACCAGCTCCTGCACAATAATCCAATAACTGTATACCTGCTTTCGCTTCTGTAAGATGAGCAACAATTTGAGATCCCAAATCCTGTACTTCAAAGTGCCCTTTTTGGAAAGCGGGTTCAATTTGCACATTAGGATGACGACCAAATTTTTCAATTGGTGCAATTCTTAAAGCTTGTCTAAACCACGAAAAAGGTTGAACTTTTATTTTTGCTAATTCTTTGAGCACCTTCTCTGGTGTTGCTTTTAAACTGTTTACTCGTAAATCTAATGGAGGACGTGTTGCTAAAGCAGCAGCTTCAGTTACCCAATTGTCAGCAAATAAGGGTTGAAAATGAGCTTGACACCATTGGGGAATATCACCACGAATATAGTCTGGTGCATCAAATAGCTGACGTTTTTGCCATGAATGACGCTGTTCAGGGGCTAATAATTGTGGTGCAAATCGGTCTCCTTCTAAAGTACTATCAATCTGTTCAATTGTCATTGCTCCGGTATCTAACAAAGCTCCAAAAGCTATGTTCCGAATATCATCACTATCCATACGCCATTGTAATGAATAACGTCGTCTTAAAACATCATAAACAATTGTACCAACTGCTGCACGATCACTCACTCCAGCAAAACGATGAGAAAGCCCCCAATCTTTTAGAGCTTCACTTGCAGGACGATGCCGCATCTCTATCTCTTTTAGAACATCTATTGCTGCTTGCAAACGTCCACCTAATCGCAATTTATTGTCCTATTCAAATACTATCAATAAATAATTAAATTAAAAACTTTAAATGATCTTCTCCATTTTCAGCTATAATCTTAAAATAATTCCCCAATTTATTATTGAAAACTGAATACTTCTCACTGTAAGCTAGAATCTTATTCTGAAGAAAGATAGAATTATTATTTCTATAATATAGATCTTAACGAAGATTATAAATCTCTTCTATAAGCAATAACATTGGGACATAATATAATGACAAAACCGATACTCGCTCTTATTGATTCTTCAATTTATGCAAAACATGTATGTGACCTAGCGTTATGGGCTGCTAAATCTATGCAAACAACAATTCGGTTGTTGCACGTCTTGGACAAATCGGAAGAAGAAATTAGCTTACCAGATACACAACAAGCCGACAATAACACACTAAATCCATCTGACTTAAAACAACAAGATACCACTCTTGCTAAAGCACTCTTTGCGCAAAAAGTTGGACAAACAGCTTTGGAAGAAGCGAAAGATTATCTCAATTCTCAGAGTCATATTGAAATTGAAACACGCCTACGTCATGACAGTCTTATTGATGCATTGAATACTTATAATACTCAATCTTCACTTATTGTTATGGGAAAACGTGGTGAACAAACAGCACCTGATAAAAAACGATTAGGGCTCAATTTTGAAAATGTTGTACGTTCTTCTGAGCTTCCAATTCTCGTTGCTTCACGTCATTTTCGCCCAATTCAAAGAGTTCTCATAGCTTTTGACGGTGGCCCTTTGATCATGAAAGCCATTGATTTTATTTGTACACGAAAATTTTTTAATAACCTAACCTTTGTATTAGGTATGGCAGAATTGCAAACACAAGCTGTGCAAGACAGTTTCAACGAAACATTAGAGCGATTACAATCTGCTCAAATTAAAGTTGAACCACTTAAAACAGAGGACAGTCTTGAACAAATGATTCTTCAGAACATTCAGACACTTCATCTTGATATGCTAGTTATGGGAGCTTTTCATCATTCTAAAATGTATAATTTTTTATTTGGCTCTAAAACTCAGACTATTATCCATAAAGCGCCTATTCCAGTTATGATTGCAAGAGAATTATAAAGTTCTCTTCACCTTGGAAAATAAAAATAAACACTGAATGACTTAACTAATAGTTTTGAAAACTAAACGGTTAACATTATGAAAAAACGCTGTTTGTTTAGAAAAGCTCTTGCCACCACTATATTTATCTCATTTCAAACAAAGCACAGATGAACTTTTTCAAAAATTCTCGGAACTACTATTTGATATGACCGTTCCTCTATACTGGCATATGCCAGATAGTTAAAAAGGAGAAAATTAATGAATACTCATAATAATGGGAAAATAGCTGCATCTAAAAGCAACCAGAATACAATGTCTTCACATAGTAGAAAGAAATCCGCCCAAAATAATCAGGCTAGCGATCGCCACTGTGCATTAAAAGCAGGACGGAAAAATATGAAAAGCTAATTTTAAGATAACCGCTAGAAGGAATTGGAATAGTAACACTCAATTCCTTCTTTCGATAAATTTGGAATCGCAATACATAGGACTGCGCACAAATGATAGATATCATATCATTTTTTCAAAAGAACGCGTGGTATTGATATAACAATAACGCCAAATTTAGTTATCAAACAGGACCACGATAATTTGGGCTTTCCCGCGTAATAGAAACATCATGTGTATGACTTTCATAAAGGCCAGCATTCGTAATACGAACAAATGTCGCTTTTTTACGAAATTCAACTAAATCTTGTGCTCCAACATAGCCCATTGAAGCACGTAATCCACCAGCCAGCTGGTGTAGAACTGATGCTATAGGACCTTTATAAGCAACTTGCCCCTCAACACCTTCAGGTACCAGTTTAAGTTCATCCTGAACCTCAGCTTGAAAATAACGATCTGCCGATCCTCTCGCCATAGCAGCGACAGACCCCATACCCCGATAAGCTTTAAAAGAACGACCCTGATAAAGATAAACTTCTCCAGGGCTTTCATCTGTACCAGCTAAAAGAGAGCCAATCATAGCAGCACAAGCTCCGCCTGCCAAAGCTTTAGCAAAATCACCTGAAGTTTTGATACCACCATCAGCAATAATGGGAATCCCTGCTTTATCAGCAACTTCTACAGCATCCATAATAGCTGAAAGCTGAGGTACACCAACACCTGAAACAATCCGCGTTGTACAAATAGAGCCAGGCCCGATACCAACTTTTACCGCATCTGCACCACTATCAATTAAAGCTTGTGTTGCTTGCGCAGTCGCTACATTACCAGCCATAATAGTTGTAGAAAGCGCCATTTTTTTAATACGTTCAATCGTTTCTAACACACGCTGAGAATGTCCATGAGCTGTATCAATCACCAATACATCAACGCCCGCATCAACTAATCGTTCAGCTCGTTCAATCCCATTATCCCCTACACCACTGGCAGCTGCAACACGTAAACGACCTTGAGAATCTTTAGTAGCATTCGGATGTAACCGTGCTTTTTCAATATCTTTGACTGTTACTAAACCAACACAGCGATTTTGCTCGTCTACAACCAATAATTTTTCAATACGGTGATAATGTAAAAGACACTTCGCTTCATCCAGTTGAACATTTTCACGTACTGTGATTAAATTTTCATGCGTCATTAATTCACGGATTTTTTGTTTTGGATCTGATGCAAAGCGCACATCCCTATTGGTTAAAATACCAACTAGCTTACCAGAAATTCCACCCTTAGCTCCATTTTCAACAACAGGAATACCTGAAATACCATGAGAGCGCATTAAATTCTTTGCCTCTTCCAGTGTCGCATCTGGCCCAATTGTTACCGGATTAACAACCATACCGGATTCAAATTTTTTCACTTGACGGACTTCTTCAGCTTGCTCTGTAGGAGACATGTTGCGATGAATAACACCAAGACCCCCAGCTTGAGCCATAGCAATTGCTAAACGCGATTCTGTCACCGTATCCATTGCGGCAGAAAGTAAAGGCAAATTTAATTCAATATCGGCTGCAATACGTGTTTTAAGATCCACTTGGCTAGGCATAACAAGCGAATGGCCAGGTTGTAGAAGTACATCATCAAAGGTAAGCGCCAACACACCTGTTTTGGTTTCAACAATTTTTGTCATAGCCAAATTCCTTTAATAATAAAACACTGGCAAATAAATATAAAATGCAGCTGTAGTTTTTATGCGCTGTGAATTTGGCAATGAATTATGCCATGTTGCAAACAAAATGAAAAGAAAAATAAATATTTTTTCTAATATATTCTTGTATAAGCTATAATTGTGATTCAATTGGCAACCAACTCATTATCTTTGCAAATGCGCGACGCTTAAAACTGCTTTCTGGTTCATAATCAATACTATATTGTTTTTCATTTTCAATAAAATCCCAATAAATACGATCATTATCCCCAAGACGTAAACAATAACTCATTTCACCTGTTGTTTCCTCTAAAAAAAGCAAATCCAACATAGCTGTAATTGGTGCACACTCAAAAAGAATACCCATTTCTGTATTCAATGAAGCTGATCGAGGATCAAAATTTAAAGATCCAATAAAAGCAGTTTTATGGTCAATTAAAAAAGCTTTTGTATGTAAACTTGCTTTACTTGATCTAAACAACCACAACCGGTGGGAACCTCCATCTGGTTTTAATTCATAAAGTTTAACACCACTTTTCAATAAAACCTTACGATAAGGTGCATAACCACTATGCACCACCACCACATCAGTAGCCGCTAAAGAATTAGTAAGAATTCTAACATCAACACCTTTTGACACCAAACTGCTCAAATGCTGTGTGCCTGCTTTACCAGGAACAAAATAAGGTGATGTAATTTGGACTGTTTTTTTTGCACCTTCAATAACTTGTGAGAGTACCTCCATCAGCCAATTGCCTACTTTTTTGCCTAATGCTTTTTCTGGAGGATCAGAAAGAACTTCAACTTTATCTGCTAGAAATAATCGCTTTCCAGTTTGGATAAAATATTCAAAACTGATATATTTGTTGACATAATCTAAATAAACTTTTGCGACTTTGGAGTGACGAAATTTGTGCAACTTATCTTTCCAATCGTCAAGGTTATTTGTACTTTTTGGAACTACTAAAGCATGAATTGGTAAAACTACAGAACTATTCCAAAAATCATCAAAGATAGTTTCTACTTTTTTTACCGATGGACCAATTAACATCAGGTCTAGATCTCGGAAACTTGCCTCCTTACCGGCATCAAAATAAGAATCTGCAATATTGCGTCCTCCTACAAAAGCTACCCGTCCATCTACAATAAAAGCTTTATTATGCATTCTGCGTGTTACAACAAGTGCCCGCAATATAATCTCTAGACCGCGACGTAAACCACCACTGCGCGCTCGCCCTGGATTAAACATTCTAACTTCAATATAAGGATGTTTATTAAGCGCAATATAAGCTGGATCACGCCCCTGAGCATTAATATCATCCAAAAGAAGACGCACGCGCACACCACGATCAGCCGCTTCCACCACTTCGCTAAGTAACAAACGCCCTGTTAAATCATCGTCCCAAATATAATACATCAGATCAAGACTGCGTTCAGCCTGTGCTGCCGCCATTGTACGAACACAAAACGCATCTAAATTGCTAGTAATGAGTGAAAGAGCATCTTTGTCGACCCCTAATCCATTCGTCTCTTTTGCTAATCGACTCACTATACAATCAAGCTTGGTCGCATCTTTCTCGACATTAAACGCATAAGAATACTCCTTTATCGTACTTTTGGTAAAACAGCCATAAGCGTAAATTGCCAATATAAATGCTGTAGTAAAAAAGATAATAGATCCGATAATAATATTTAACAGAATCAAAGTGATACACTTTCTACTTTAAAAGCTATTGCACATTCATAAATACGTGCTCTAACATCAAAATCAACGTTTTTATCATTCAATTGATATAATAAGTAGAATCTTATTATTTGCTTGAAAATATAACCTACCACATCAGTGATTCTAAAATTCTGTATCCGACGCAAGAAAACATGAAATGTCTGTTTATTATCTGTAAATGCAGTCTTAACTTCAATACCACAAGCTTTAAGCAATAAAGCTAATGAGAATATCCTCAAATAAAATTTCATATTTATTAAGTTAAAATAAAAACATCGATTGAAAAATTACTTCAAATTTAGTCAGTTATATCGCAAATGATACTTCTAAAAAAACAGAAGTCTTCGTATTACCACTATTAAAAACCGTATTTTTATGAATGGAAATCTATTATAGATTTTCCTTCTATTTTTGACTGTTTGTCACCCTCGTATTCTTCTATTTTACGATAAAGTGTAGAACGCCCTATACAAAGACGGCGAGAAACCTCACTCATACGTCTTTTATAATGTTTAACTGCTTTTTCAATAATATCGCGTTCCATATCCGCAAAGGTACGAACATGTCCTTCAGAATTTAAAAATTGTATAGACGTTTTTTCAGAATGTTTTTGAACATGATTATACATAATACTTGGAACACCAAGTAATGAACTTCCCATTAATTGTGGAAAATCGCGAACAGTTAACAAAGGCCCTTCACTGAGTAAAACTGCGCGAAATAATAAATTTTCAAGTTCACTATGGTTACCAGGCCAATCATATTGCATAAGTAATGAAATAGCTGATCCCGCCAAACCATGTATATGCAATCGTCCTGTTTCAGTAATGATGCGATCAATCAAACGCTGAGAAATTTCTGGAAGATCATCCCTTAATTCTCGCAAAGTAGGAACATTGATATATAATTGGGAAAAATGTTCAAACAAACCATGAAAAAAAACGTCATCTTTAACTAGATCTTCAAGTTGTGACGTTGATATGGCTATAATGCGAAAAGGAGGCTTTTCATTCTTTGTGGTCTCTGCTCTCTCTTTTAGATAATGTGCAAAACGTTTTTGCTGTATGGGCTCAAGTCGATCAATATCACAAAGGCAAAGAGTCCCCTTTTCAAGAGAAGAAACTAGGGGTAAAAATTCTTTAAACCATATGTGTTTTTCTTGCTCTGGATCAATAACAGGTAAACACTGGAAGCGGATAAAAGGCCCTTCTGAGAATAAACTTTCACAGTGAATAATGTGTGCTAATGTTTCACGACCAGTTCCTATTTCACCTTTTATCAAAAGATTCTGTGGAGAAATAGCAGCACTTTTTGATTGTTCTAAGACCACTTGCATTGCACTGCTTTTTGTATAGAGATCAGAAAATCGTAAATAATTTTTATTTCGTCGTTGAATATAATAAACTTCACGCTCTAATGCAGAAGTACGTGAAAGATTATTCAATGTAATTCTCAATCGTAGTGGTGTAACCGGATAAATCCAATAATCAATAGCTCCAGCTCTTAAAGCTTTTTGAAGTGATTCTTGATTATCTTGCTTTGCTATAACAATAATAGGAACAGAAACTCCAGCAGCTCTAATTGTCGTAATCAAATCACTTATACTTAAATCACTCATAACAACATCAAGCAGTGCAAGCATGACATTTTTACGTCTATGTAAAAGGTCGATCGTACGCAGACTATTTTCTGCTTCAATGACACGATAACCAAGATCTCGGAGCATAGCAGAAAACTCTATACGCTTTCCGTGATCTTCACTCGCAACAAGAATAGGACCAACCATAATTTAATAATCTCCTCTGAGACTACTAAACAATATTAATATGAGAATTATTGTAAATCATAAAAAATATTTTACCTTTTGTATCACGCGTGTTAAATTTATTATTTCAATAATTAACAACATTAAGATATTTTTTCCAATTCTTTGCTTTTTCATTATTTTTCAGCAAAAGCCTCAATATTAATTAATAAAGTAACTTAATAATAATAATCTTAAGTTTATTATAAATAATTGAAAAGCAACATAAAATAAATAGAGTGAAACAAATGCAATATATCTGCCGCATTTTATGTCTTACAATTACTATTTTGGCGATAGCAGCCTGCAGCCTTCCACACCATTATGGGCAACACCCGACCGTAGAAAATATACCAACTGGAATTGATGGTGAATGGATTGATAAAAACGGTATTATTTCTTCTTTCCGTAATGGCACTTTTGAAACACGAGCAGCAGATACAAAAGAAAAATTATCAGAAGGCACTTACAATTACGTCAATGCTCAACATGTAGAAATTGAAATACGCTCAATTCTCCGTGGAACTATATCTAGAGCTGATTGTAGATTATCAAATGACACAATGCAGCTTTTTTGCACATCAAGTACTGGATTACAATTTTTTCTCAACCGTCAAATTTAAATGAAAGTCAAAATTTTATTTAAATTTACAAAATAAACTCATAAGAAAGTGTAATTGCCCTTCCTAATAGAGCTTTAAAATTAATGTAAACATTACACATATCTGGCTGATAAACTCGCTATACAATCTTAAGATACGTAAACAACAGCCCTTTAACAATAATAACTTAACGGAGTAATTCTATATTTAAAATTGCTTCTGTTATTATTAAATTCACCTTAACTTGCGCATTAAAAATTTTACCTGATATCGGCACCTATTAACTCAAACAGCACCAACACGCAAAAGATCATGAAAATGAACAATCCCTACGGGTTTTTTATCTTCGATGACAAAAAAAGCACCAATCTGATGATCATTAATAAAAGCTGTCGCAGCACCAACGAGTGTATCTGGGTTTACAATTTTAGGATCCTTTGTCATTACCTCATCAACATTGAACTTTGATAAATCACAGTGAATATTACGCGCAAGATCGCCATCCGTTACAATTCCAATTAATTCACCTTTTTGGTTTATAACACCAACACAACCAAAATGTTTTTCAACCAAAATATTTACAGCTTCAGTCATAGGTGCACCCTGTATAATCAAAGGAAGACTATCACCTTGATGCATAATATCGCGCACATATTTAAAGTTTGCACCAAGCGAACCACCAGGATGATAAATTTTAAAATCTGTTGCGCTAAAGTCATGCCTTTCTAAAAGAGCAACAGCTAATGCATCACCCATTGCCAATTGCATAACTGTAGAAGTTGTCGGAGCAAGCCCATGAGGACAAGCCTCTTCTATCTTTGGTAATAATAATACAATATCAGCTTTTCGCCCTAATACAGAGTGCTCGCCAGATGTCATTGCAATAAGTGGGATACGGAAACGCGCAGCATGGTTTATAATGCCGCTTAATTCCATAGTTTCACCTGACCATGACAAAGCAAGAATAACATCATCAGAACTAATCATACCAAGGTCACCATGATTAGCTTCTGCAGCATGCACAAAAAAGGCAGGCGTCCCCGTTGAGGCTAAAGTCGCAGCAATTTTTGTTCCTATATGACCACTCTTACCAAGACCAGTAATCACCACATGACCCTGAGCATTACTAATGGTCTGAACAGCTTTTTTAAAAGAATCTGAAAGGTGGCTTAAAAGAGCTTTCTCAAGAGCTTCAAGCCCTTGTTTCTCACGAGAAATAGTTTTAAGTGCCGATGTAATTGCACCTTGTAAAGCCAGCATATTAGAAGACTGTATCATCATAACTAAATTTGATAAATGAAATCAAAACAGAGATCTATATAATTTTTAAGCTTTTATCGTTTCAAGTAAGTTTTTCAATGAAACAGAAACATGCTGATTCATATCAGCACGCGCTAAAGCAAACGCAACATTGGCTTCAATAAAACCAGTTGTAGAACCACAATCAAAAGTATATCCATCTAACTGGAAACCAAAAAAAGCTTGCTCATTTGAAAGCCGAACCATAGCATCTGTCAACTGAATTTCATTTTCTGCCCCTCGTTCTTGATTGGAAAGAATATCAAAAATTTCTGGTTGTAAAATATAACGTCCATTAATGTATAAATTAGATGGAGCCATTTCCTTTTCTGGTTTCTCTACCATTTTTGTGATTTCAAAGCCGTTTGCAATTTGCTTACCCTTGCCGACAATACCATATTTGTGAACGTCTTCAAAATTACATTCTTGAACAGAAATAATATTTCCTCCACCCGTTTTTTCATAAAGGTAGATCATTTCAGAAAGGCAATTCTTTTTAGCCTGTATCAACATATCTGGTAATAATAAAGCAAAAGGTTCCTTGCCAACTAACTCACGTGCACACCAGAGAGCATGCCCAAGACCCAAAGATTGTTGCTGCCGAGTAAAAGAAGTCATGCCAGGTTGCGGCTGCAAATCTTGTAAATGCTTAAGTTCTTCTTTTTTGCCACGTTCAGTAAGTACTGTATATAATTCAACTTGAGCATCAAAATAATCTTCAATCACTGCTTTATTGCGTCCAGTAACAAAAATAAGATGCTCAATGCCCGCCTCACGTGCTTCATCTACAACATATTGAATAATAGGTTTATCAACAACAGTCAGCATTTCCTTAGGAACTGTTTTCGTTGCTGGAAGAAAACGAGTACCAAGACCTGCTACGGGAAATACTGCCTTCCGGATTTTACGCACACTTACTCTCCTGATTATAAATATAGCGTTTGCTATATAGCTTTCTGATTTAATGTATCACCGTGTTTTACTAAAATGCTAAAAAGATTCTTCATTGTTTTGGTTGGATTATCATAAAAATTAGCTATAATAAAAGACACGAATAGTTAAATAATCAGAATACTTTTTCAAAGTTTTTCGATTTAATTGGGTAGTATACTTTACAAACCAAATACAAAAAACGAAATTACTTCATACTAAAGTATTCTAAAATCGGCAGTAACAAAAAGATGAAACCAATAACACTGAGTCTACTTTCTTCTTCAAAGAAATTAATAAATCGCAGAGCCTTTATCATTGGTGTAATCTCTACTCTTTTAGCTCTTTCGACGCCTTTTCTTTCATTTGCACATACTGAGCGTGATTTTAAAAACTGGATTAACGAATTTAAAAAAATAGCTTTAGCCAACAATATCTCATCAACTACATTTGATATGGCTTTTAAAACTGTTGACGCAATTGACCCAGTGGTTTTAAAAAAAGCGGCATATCAACCAGAATTTATCGATTCTCCATGGAACTATTTCGACAATCGTGTCCATAATATCGCCATTATGGAAGGGCAGTACCACGCTCAAAAATGGGAACCATGGCTTTCCAAAATTGAAAAACGTTTCGGTGTTAACCGGAATATTCTCCTTGCTATTTGGTCTATAGAAAGTAGCTATGGAAAAGTTTTGCAAAATAAAAATGTAATGCATGATGCCATTCGTTCACTTGCAACTTTAGCTTACGCAGACCAGAAACGTAAAAAATATGCACACACACAACTTATTGCTGCAATGAAAATTTTACAAAACAGTGGCATTCATCGTTCTCAACTCATTGGATCTTGGGCCGGCGCATTAGGACACACCCAATTTATCCCAACGAGTTATCTTGCCTATGGTGTTGACATGGACGGAGATGGACGCTGTAATATTTGGACATCAATTCCAGATGCACTTGCTACTGCTGCCAATCTTCTTCACATGAATGGTTGGCAATCTGATCTTTCTTGGGGTGTTGAAGTTAAATTACCACATAGAAAAAAACTCCCTGAAGATTGGCTTTCCTTTGAACAATGGGCAAAGCTAGGTGTCCGCCATGCACACGGGAAACCTTTTCCTTCTTCTTCTCAACTTGCAATATTGAAATTTCCCGATTGGCCAGAAGGACCTATATTTTTAGTAACAAAAAATTTCTTTGTTATTAAACGTTACAATAATGCAGATCGTTATGCCTTCGCCGTTGCTCTCCTTGCTAATCGTATCGCTGGACACCCTGGATTAGCACAAGATTGGAATCGACCATTCAAATCTATTACTTTTCAAGAACGTTTAGAGTTGCAATCTCGCTTAGCTGCGCTTGGAGACTAT
This sequence comes from Bartonella sp. WD12.1, assembly GCF_002022415.1. Taxonomy (GTDB): domain Bacteria; phylum Pseudomonadota; class Alphaproteobacteria; order Rhizobiales; family Rhizobiaceae; genus Bartonella. The sequence goes on along the minus strand of NZ_MUBG01000001.1, from coordinate 206,397 downwards.
AAAGGAGAAATTGATGGTAAAATTGGTACAGCTTCCAAACAAGCCATTAAGGCTTTTCAACTGCGCCATGGCTTAGAAGCTAATGGATACCCAAGTTATAAAGTTCTCTCTCTCCTCAGAAAACAATGATCTAGAATAAATACTCATACCATTTTTCCAAATATATTTGATTTACCTTCTTTTTACTTTTTCTTTTATAACAACAAAGCTAATTTCAACTAAAATGCAAAACTTTTTTGAATTGTGTACGCATGTAAAAAACAAATACAATCACCATAAATTGTAATGCCTACTTCCAGTTTCATTTCGATTGATCATCATTTTTGGAAAAAATCATATTTTAAAATTCATTGAAAAAATAAGCTAGGCATATTTTATGGTGATAAGTGTGAAGTGAAATTAATAATGACATCCAATAACATTCTTAACAATTATTTAGCCAAAATGAATAGACTTTTATAAGTAAAGAACTTTCAAAAATTGATAAAAACTTTTCATAATTCTGAAAAATTATGAATATGAATAAGCTAATCTGCCCTTGAATGACAAAAATAAATTTTTACGTATTCTATATGAAAATCCTAAAAATATAGGGAGAGTATTTTGTCTATATTTGAAATGATTTTATTAACAAACAAAGCCTTTTATTCAAATTATAAGAAGAAGCTAGGCTTACAATCTTGAGTACCAAAAACCAATACCCTCTTTATGAGATGGTACAAAACAGCTACTTACCCAACAAATAAATTAGAGCCCGGTAAAATGCAGTCACGTAAATAACTACTAAGTAAGGTCAAATCGACAATTCTTTCTCCATAACCTCTTTTAAAATATCAAATCTAATGTTTTATTACGCTATCATAATAAATTAAAAATTTGCACATAACCTGAAACACCTGAATAAAAAAATACAGTATGGACTACCCTGTATTATGTATGATTTACAGCCCCCGTTTTTTGATCATCGCTTCTGGTGAAGGTAACCTTCCCCGAAAAGATCTATAAAGCTCTTCTGGATCACAACTACCCCCAGAAGAATAAATAAAACGCTTCAATTGGCCAGCAAGTTCTGGATTAAAAACATCACCAGTTTCCTCAAAAGCTTGAAATGCATCAGCATCGAGCACTTCCGACCACATATAAGAATAATAACCAGCAGCATAACTATCACCTGAAAACACATGTGTAAAATGTGGAGGACGGTGGCGCATAATAATTGTGTCAAGCATTTCTAACTTTTCTAATTCCTTATACTCAAACAATATTGGGTCAAAAACTACTACTCCTTTATGAAAAGCGATATCTATTAAAGCCGATGAAATATATTCAACAGCACAAAAGCCAGCATTAAATGTCTGTGCTGACATAATCTTATCCAGCAAAGTTTGTGGCATGGGAATACCTGTTTTTACGTGCGTAGCATAAGATTTTAGCACCTCTGGTACAGTCAACCAATGCTCATAAAGTTGAGAAGGAAGTTCAACAAAATCACGCGAAACCGATGTTCCTGCCACGGATGGCCATGTTACATCAGAAAGCAAACCATGTAAGGCGTGTCCAAATTCATGAAAAAGTGTACGTGCATCATCTAGCGACAAAAGAGCAGCATCCCCTTTAGGAAGCTTTGCAAAATTGCAAATATTATAAATGATCGGTTTTTGTCCACCATTCAATTTATGCTGTGACTGCAGCTGACTCATCCATGCGCCAGATCGTTTTGAAGAACGTGCAAAATAATCGCCAATAAAATGCCCAAGTAAACTACCATCAGAATGTTTAACCTCCCATAAACGCACATCAGGATGCCAAAGTGCGACAGTTGTTTTTTCTTCAAATGAAATTCCAAAGAGCTTCTTTGCCACTGCAAAAGCCGCTTCAATCATACGATCTAGCTGAAAATATTGTTTAACCTCAGCTTCATTAAAAGAAAATTTTTCAGTACGTAATTTTTCAGCATAATAACGCCAATCCCAAGCTGCTAAGGGCTCATTGCTTCCTAGATTTTTTGCTAAATTTTGTAATTCAGTCTGTTCACTAGCAGCCCTAACTTTTGCTCGTTCCCATATAGGCATGAGCAAATTCATAACTGAATTAACACTCTTGGCCATGGTATTATCAAGTTTTAAATCTGCAAAAGATTCATATCCCAGCAATTTGGCTTTTTCATTCCGAAGCGTGATCATTTCTACAATAATCGCTCGATTATCATTATCATCATTATTTTCACCACGTTTAGACCAAGCTTGAAATGCTATTTCACGCAAATCACGGCGATTAGATAACTTTAAAAAAGGTTCAACAATCGAACGTGCTAATGTTAATGCATAAAATCCTTCATGACCTTTTTCGCGAGCAATTTCCTTCATCGAAGCAATAAGATCATCAGATAAACCAGACAAATCTGTTTGTTCTAAAAACAAAATCCATTCAGCTTCATCTTTTAATACATGTTGACCAAAAGTAGTGCCTAAAAGAGCAAGTTTTTCATTGATTTCGACAAGACGTTTCTTACCTTGTGCATCAAGTTTTGCACCGTTACGAATAAACTTCTTCCACCATAATTCAATTACGCGCTTTGTTTCACTGTTATACATACCCTGCTGCGACTGTATATACAGTGTATCCATCTTTACAAATATCCTCGCATCCATCATAACTTTCGAAAAATAACGAGATAGTTGTACAGTAAATTCTTGTTCTAACTTCTGAATCAACACATTGCTATGCGCGCCTGAACGTAAGAAAAATATTGAACATATACGATCAAGTGCCTTGCCAAAAAGCTCAAAAGGCTGCAAAAAATTCTCAAGTGTTGGAGGTTCTTCCACAGATGCAATTGCCTCTACTTCTTTTTCGGCTTCTTTAAGAGCTTGTTCAAAAGCGGGTTTAAAATCATCGTCACTTATTGAGGCAAAATCGGGAAGTCCTGAAAATCCGTTCCAATCTAAAACTGCTGTTTTTGTCATAATATCTATGCCTCCACTATACGCTTTAAAACAAAATGATTACTTCCAGCATACAAACTATCTTGGAAGAATTATCGAGTATGCCCTGAAACAAATTTTTAAATCTATATTTTGATAGAAAAAATAAAAAAGCAAAAAACTATTTTATTATAGGATACATAAAAACAAACAAGCTCCATTTATTTGAAAAATGAAATTGTTTATAGACTGTGATCTATCCTTGACTTTATTTAAAATATTCACAATCTCAAAAACAATTCAGAGAGATGTTTCTAAGTTTTCTATCACTTTGATTGATCCTATCCATATACCTGAATCTTATAATTTTGGAAGGCGCTTTACCATGACTGAAATAAAAACAACCTTCGACTTTAAAAACCTTTCTCCTGAAACTCTCGCTGAAGAATTAAAAAACCGTCATTTTGCTGATTCAATTGATATAATCAACGATCTAGATATTATGGAACGCGTGACTGTTTTTAGTCTTTTACCTCTTGATTATGCTATTGAGCTCTTTGATAAACCAGAACTCGAACAACCAGCAGCTATTCTTGAACTTCTACCTACTAATCGTTCTGTTGAAATTCTTGAGGGTATGTCTGCAGATGCTGCTGCAGACGTTTTTCAAGAAATGGATAGAAAGACCCGTACACGGCTTTACGCCTTGTTGAAACCCTTAACTCGAACCGAACTTAAAAAACTCACCAGTTATCCTAATCATACAGCTGGTGCATTAATGACAACAGAGTTTATCGCTATCCCAGCGGATTGGACTGTCAAAAAAACTCTAGATCACATTCGTGACGTTGAACGAACACGTGAAACAGTTTACACAAGCTATGTCATTGATCCCAAAACAGGTGTACTTCTTAAAGCTGTTTCGTTACGAAATCTTATTCTTGCCTCACCCGATGATCAAATTCTCAATGTCTCTACACATGATACACCTATCACAATATCACCTTTTACAGACCATGAAGATATTGCTCGCCTTTTCCAGCGCCATGACCTTCTCTCTGTGCCAGTTATTGATGACAGTAACCATGTTATTGGCATTGTAACAGTTGATGATGTGCTTGATACTATGGTTGATGAAATGAGTGAAGATGCTTATAAATTTGGGGGTATGGAAGCTCTAGATAAACCATATATGCAGATAAATTTTCTTGGAATGATGAAAAAACGTGGTGGCTGGCTGGCGTTGCTTTTTCTTGGTGAAATGTTAACAGCCAGCGCTATGCAATATTTCGAAGCAGAGATTGAAAAAGTTATCACCCTTACACTATTCATTCCCCTTATTATGAGTTCAGGAGGAAACTCTGGCTCACAAGCAACATCACTTATTCTTCGTGCATTAGCTTTACGTGAACTTACACTTAAGGACTGGTGGAGAGTCATCCTTCGCGAGATCCCAGCAGGAATGTCTCTTGGCTTTTTACTTGGAATTATTGGAATAATGCGCATTGTTATCTGGCAACAACTGGGCATCTATAACTACGGTGAACATTGGATTTTCATTGCTATAACAGTGGGTGCAACTTTGGTTGGAATCGTTACATTTGGTTCCTTGTCTGGTTCCATGCTGCCTTTTATTCTTAAACGTTTAAAATTTGATCCAGCAAGTGCTTCAGCTCCCTTAGTAGCAACCTTAGTAGATGTCACAGGTATTGTAATCTATTTCTCTGTTGCTTCTCTTATTTTATCTGGAATTTTACTTTAAAATAAGAAGACAAAAGCATACCCAAAACAACCTTAAAACCCTTCTATGACGCAATTAGATTGCGTTATTTATTCTTTGTACATGCTATATAAATGCCCATCTTATAAAAAAGTGTTTTTGGGCATTCTCGCTTAAAATTGTAGAAATCTTCTCAACTACTTCTCTATAAAAACAGTTCTCCTCTTCCAAAAGTATAAAAAAAACTGTAAAAGGCTTCAAACTGCAAAGTTAAAAATACAAAAACTTTGCCTCAAATGAAATTTCATTAAACGAAAAGAAGAAAATTTATGCAATTGCGTAATATTGCCATTATTGCCCATGTCGACCATGGTAAAACAACACTTGTGGACGAACTTCTCAAACAATCAGGAAATTTCCGCGATAATCAGCGCACCAGTGAGCGTATGATGGATTCAAATGATATTGAAAAAGAACGCGGTATTACAATACTAGCAAAAGCGACATCGGTTGTTTGGAAAGATACCCGAATTAATATTGTTGATACCCCTGGTCACGCTGATTTTGGTGGAGAAGTCGAGCGTATTCTCAATATGGTAGATGGAGCAATTTTGCTTGTTGATGCAGCTGAAGGCCCTATGCCGCAAACTAAATTTGTCGTTGGGAAAGCATTAAAAGTAGGATTACGCCCTATTGTTGTTATCAATAAAATTGATCGATCTGATGCGCGTGCTGATGAAGTTATTAATGAAGTTTTTGACCTTTTTGTAGCTCTTAATGCAACTGATGAACAGCTTGATTTTCCTATTCTTTATGGATCAGGTCGCGATGGATGGATGGCTGAAACTCCTGAAGGACCAAAAGATCAAGGACTGAGTTCCTTATTTGATCTTGTGATCCGCCATGTGCCTGAACCTACTGTAGCGGAAGGACCATTTCGTATGATTGGCACTATTCTTGAAGCAGATCCGTTTTTAGGTCGAATCATCACAGGTCGAATTCATTCGGGTTCTATTAAACCCAATCAAAGTGTTAAGGTTCTTGGACAAAATGGAACGCTTTTAGAAACTGGACGTATTTCAAAAATTTTGGCATTTCGTGGATTAGAACGACAGCCAATTGAAGAAAGCATTGCCGGTGATATTGTAGCAATTGCTGGTCTACAAAAAGGCACTGTTGCTGATACTTTCTGTGACCCCACCATCAATGAACCACTCACTGCTCAACCCATTGATCCTCCTACTGTGACCATGAGTTTTTTGGTGAACGATAGCCCCCTTGCTGGTACTGAAGGAGATAAAGTGACAAGCCGCGTTATCCGTGATCGTTTGTTGAAGGAAGCGGAAGGTAATGTAGCCCTTAAAATTGAGGAATCAACCGATAAAGATTCTTTCTATGTTTCAGGACGAGGAGAATTACAACTTGCAGTACTGATCGAAAACATGCGCAGAGAAGGATTCGAGCTCAGTGTTTCACGCCCACGTGTAGTTATGCAGAAGGATGAAAATGGAATAACTCTTGAACCAATCGAAGAAGTCGTGATCGATGTTGATGAGGAATATTCCGGAACTGTTGTTCAAAAAATGTCAGAGCGCAAAGGAGACATGATTGAATTACGTCCATCTGGTGGTAATCGTGTACGCCTTGTCTTTCATGCACCAACTCGTGGACTTATTGGTTACCAATCCGAACTGTTAACCGATACACGTGGTACAGCGATTATGAATCGCCTCTTCCATTCTTACGAACCTTATAAAGGTGATATCAATGGCCGTACTAATGGCGTGATGATTTCAAACGATAATGGTGAAGCTGTTGCTTATGCACTTTTTAACCTTGAAGATCGAGGACCTATGGTGATCGATGCTGGTGCTAAAGTCTATCAAGGCATGATTATTGGTATCCATTCACGCGATAATGATTTAGAAGTGAATGTTTTAAAAGGAAAAAAGCTAACCAATATGCGCGCTTCTGGTAAAGATGAAGCTGTAAAATTGACCTCTCCAATTAAAATGACATTAGAACGTGCATTATCGTGGATACAAGATGATGAACTTGTTGAAGTGACCCCTAAAAATATTCGTCTACGTAAACTCTATTTAGACCCAAATGAACGCAAGCGCTTTGAAAAAACACGTTCACCAATTTCAACCTGACTATAACTTTTTTAGCCAAATATTCTAGTGCATTTAGTGTGATTTCACTCCGGAAAGGATATTTACAATGAATATTAAAGAGATCCCTATTGGCAATAATCCACCAGAAGATATTAATGTTATTATTGAAGTGTCTGTTGGTGGCCAACCAATAAAATATGAGATGGATAAAAAATCTGGATTATTATTTGTTGATCGCTTCCTCTATACACCTATGGTCTATCCCGGTAATTATGGCTTCATCCCACATACACTTTCAGAAGATGGTGATCCACTTGACGTTCTTATTTGTAACACTCGTCCACTTATGCCTGGTTGTGTCATCAATGTTTGCCCAATCGGGGCCCTAATTATGGAAGATGATGGTGGTAAAGATGAAAAAATCATTGCTGTCCCTGCCCCAAAATTAACACAACGATATGTTGATGTTCATGATTATACAGATCTTCCCAAAATCACATTAAAGCAGATTGAACATTTCTTTAAGCATTATAAGGATCTTGAACCTGAAAAATGGGTTAAAATTGAAGGTTGGCGTGACAAAAATTTTGCACGTGAATTGATTAAGGAAGCTATTGCAAAAGCAACAAAGGAATAGAATAGACTAACTCTAACAAATCAAAGCCTGTTGTTCAAACAGGCTTTACAGTTTTTATTTACATCTTTGTGAATGCATATTGCTCATAAGTTGCAATTTCTGTTCAAGTTCTTCTATATACCCTGAAAAACAAAGCTGTTTATAACGTGATGTTATACCACTTTTAAGAGAAATATAAGAAGACGGTATTTTCCATTGCCTTGCTAAAAATTTAATTAATGCTTTGTTTGCCTTGCCATCTTCAGGAACAGCACGAAGACGTATAACTAAATGCTGCGTTTCACCATCTCTACTCTCAACCCCTACTATACTATCCATTGAAGCTCTGGGAATTAAACGCACGAATAAAATTAAGCCACTGTCATCAATACGGTACAGCATTGTTATCTATCTGGTGTAATATTCTCATATTTATAAGAATAAACCTACATAAGCTCGCCACATAAAAATACGAATAAAATAAATAATCAGAAATACTATAAGAGGTGAAATATCCACTGCTCCAAGATTTGGCAAAAAATACCGGATACGCCTTAAAATCGGCTCTGTAGCACTATAAAGAAAATTCCCTATCATCATAACAAAGGGATTACGCATGTTTACGATATTAAATGCACAAAGCCAGGAAAAGACAACATTGGCTATCAAAATAGCAACATAAATACTGAGAATAAGATCAATTACTTGAAGCAATGCATAGATCATTCTTTATTCCTTTACCAACCAATAGAATAAAAGATCATATATAGTGCATTCATGCTAACAAACCTATCAAAATGGCTCTACAATTAAGCCCTTTTTTCACAAAAAGAATGATTAAGCAGCTTAATCGTTAAATACATACCATATAATAAAACTAAACAACAAATATTAGATAAGATAATAGCCAGTTTTAAATAGGAGTAAAATTAAATTAAAAGGAACCCTAAAAACTTCTCGATTGCCTGCCACTTAACTAACCAAATAACTTCAGTTCTTTTTTCTACAAAAAACTGTTTTTCAATTAAAAACGGCCTAAAAAGGCCGTTTTCTCTTTGATAAGAAAATTATTTTTGCAAGACGATTAAACGATTAAGTGCGTCACCAAAACCATTCAGTTGAACGAATAAATCATTTAAAGGTGGCTCGCCTGGAGCAGCAACCGTCATAGATAATTTCAGCTGCTTTCCACTGCGTAAAGCTGCTACAAAACTTTTATCAAAAATTATTGGAACAACACAACCTGCTGGTACACAAGTCCGAACACCAGTTTCAATAACAGTTTTTGAATCATCTACATTTAAACGAATGGGTTTAGAAACTAAAATACCAAAAGGAACCGTCAAATTTCCAGACACAACATCATCAGCATCGAGCATAACATTCATAGCTACTACAACACGATTCTGGTCATTAACTTCCTGACGGAGCATGAAACAAACTTTCTTTCCCTCCTGTATACCACAGTTAACGCTCCACAAATCATACGTCTCTGTTAACGAAGAAGCACCATTTGGCAACGTAGTTACAGAAGGCTTAGCAATTGGCTTTGAATTCTGGGCAAATGCTACAGGAGAAATACTTAATAACGCAGAAATTACAAAGAAATTTAGTAATTTTTTCATCTTATACTCAGTTCCTCACATAAATAGAATCATTTCAACTACTTCTAATAGCGGTGTATGATACTAAAGTATTTCAACGAGACAATAACTTTTTGTAATCATACATTTATAAATATCTAAAACTATTTTGAAACTCATTAATAACTTGCATATAGACATGTTTCTTAAAAGAAATAACAAGTGATGGAAGTTCTTCTAAATTAACCCATTTCCACTGGTTAAACTCTGCTTTATTACCATCAGGTGGAGGATTAATTGCAATTTCAGAATTTTCTCCTATAAACTGAAAAGCAAACCATTTTTGTGTTTGTCCACGATATTTACTACCCAATACGTGCCCAACAAGTTCTTGTGGAAAATCGTAATAGAACCAATCTTGCGCTTCTTTAATTAACTTTATCGATTGGATACCTGTTTCTTCATAAAGTTCACGCCGTGCAGCATCTAATGGATTTTCGCCTTCATCAATCCCCCCTTGAGGTAACTGCCAAAGTTTAGATACATCAGTGTTTGCATAAGCAAAGGTCATCAAACGGCGCCCTATCCAAACCTTACCTTCACGATTAAATACAAGCATTCCAACGCCTTTCCGATAAGGAAGAGCTTTGAAATCTACAATTGTATCCATTGAATAACCTCTTAAAAGAGCATAACTCATATAAAAGTGTGGATTATAAATATTTATTGTTACTTTAAAATACCTTTATTAGGATCTGGTGGAAATGCTGCATTCACTATTTCACCTCGTAAAAGTTTATAAGCCTGATTCAATTGAACATCATCCTTAGGATCTTTCGGAACAAAAGCAGCTGAACCAGACCCTTTATCACTTTCCCTTTTGCCCTTAATATGCCCTTTTAACTCAGATTCACCAAGTGTTACATTATAACCCTTATATTTCTCAGGCAATGGCTGCTCTACAATAATATCTGGAGTGATTCCGGTTCCTTGAATTGATATACCAGATGGTGTGTAATACAGTGCTGTCGTTAAGCGTAAAGCACCATTTTCACCCAAAGGAATAATAGTTTGAACAGATCCTTTACCAAAAGACTGTGTTCCTAAAATTGTAGCGCGACGATGATCTTGTAAAGCACCTGCGACAATTTCAGAAGCACTAGCTGAACCACCATTAATGAGAACAATAAGAGGCTTCCCATTAATTATATCACCTTGTTTAGCATCAAACCTCATTACGTCACTTTTTTTACGACCACGTGTTGATACAATCTCACCTTTATTGAGAAAAGCATCTGAAACATTTACAGCCTGATCTAATAAACCACCAGGATTAAGCCGTAAATCAAGAACATACCCCTTTAAATTATCTTGAGGAATTTTAGACTGAATATCTTTAATTGCAGCTTTAAGATTAACAAAAGTTTGTTCACTAAACTGAATGAGTCTTAAATAACCAATATCATTTTCAATACGATATTTTACTGCTTTTACCTTTATGATATCACGAACAATCTTAATCTCTAACGGTTCATCAACACCAGAGCGAATAATTGTCAGCGTAATTGGTGTTCCAACGGCACCTCGCATTTTATTGACAGCTTCACTTAATGTTTGACCGTTCGTTTCTTTGCCATCAATTTTTGAAATAATATCCCCTGCTAAAATACCTGCTTTTGAAGCAGGTGTATCATCTATCGGAGACACAACTTTTATTAAGTTTTTCTCCATAGTCACCTCAATACCAAGACCTCCAAATTCCCCTTTAGTAGAATCCCTCATGTCCTTAGCTTTCTCAGCATCCATATAAGACGAATGTGGATCAAGCGATGAGAGCATACCATTGATAGCATTTTCAACAAGCTTTTTATCATCCGGAACTGTCACATATTGGGCGCGCACTCGTTCAAAAATATCACCAAATATAGCTAGTTGTTTATAAGTATTATTTTCATTATTTGCAGAAACAGATTGCACCACAATCATCGAGCTGGCGCTAAGCAACACCCCAACAACTAAAAAAACAACTTTACGAATCATTTTGGTCCCTTTTCAATTCTTCAGTCCGCCACCAAGGAGTTGGATTCACAGGTTTTCCATCTTTTCTAAATTCAATGTAAAGCATTAGAGCATTTTTACCTATATCTAATGTAACTGTGCTTGCAATAAATTGTGTACTCATCACCCCAAGAGGCTCACCCGCAAAAACAAATTGTCCTTGAGTTACATTTATTTTTTCCATCCCAGCAAGAATGATATGATAACCGCTTCCAACATTGAGAATAATTATCTGTCCATAAGAACGGAATGTTCCAGCAAAAGCAACAAGAGCATTTGTAGGGGTTGTTACTAAAGCCGCTGGTTCTGTTTCAATTATTTCACCAAAGCGCGTAGCATGAGAACCGCTATTAAACTGCTGAATTTTTTTTCCAGATACAGGTAAAAGCAAAGAACCTTTTTGACGCTCAAAATTAAGCTTTTCTAACAATCGAATATTCTTCTGCATTTGTGTTGATGAATCTGCGCTAACTTGTGACTCATGTTCAAGTTGCGAAATTAATTCTTCCAAAGACTGAGCTTTTTTAGAAAGAACACTATTTTTTTGTCGTTGTTCTATAAGTTCTTTTTCCGATTTTTTTTGTAATTTTGCTTTTTCACTTAATAAAAGCTCTAAATGTTTTCGCTGTTCAGCTTGATTTTGCATTTCATCTCTTAAAGCCGTACATTCTGCAGTAATGGAGTAGCTCAAATCAGTTAATTTCTTGAGATTATCGGATAAAACCAGTGTTTTCTCCTGCATCTTAGGAGTGACAGATCCCAATAGCACAGAACTACGTATAGAAGCCAATACATCCTCAGGACGTACTATAATAGCAGGAGGTGGATTTAACCCTATTCGTTCTAAAATAGCTAATACTTCTGCAAATTCAGTACGACTGTTTCTTAAATTTTTGTGTACTTGTTCCTGCTGCTTTATAAGTTCTTCAAGTTTTTCTTTTTTCGCAATAATATTACGCTCTATATCATATTCTGCTTTAGCTACTTTTATTAATTCATCAGTTAAAGTCTGTTGATCTTTCTTTAAACGAGTAACTTGACGAACAAGAAAAGCAATACGCTCACGTGATACAGAAATATTTTGGCGAATTTCCATCAACATTTTATGCGCTGCTTCACGACTATCATTATCTTCAGCATACGATACAGATGAGTAAGACCCTATACTCAACATCAGTGCCATAAACATTATGTATGGCTTATATAAAATATTGCATTTTTTCATGAAGAATCTGCTTCATTTGCCTAACTGTTAAGCACAATCATATCAAATAAAACGCTTTAAACGGTGTCAACTAAAACAATATTAATAAATTGCAATAATAGATGCTAAAAATCACACAAAAAGCTAAGAGCGATGATATGGATGATGACTCATAATTGTTACAGCCCGATAAAGCTGTTCTGTAAGTAATATACGTGCAATTTGATGTGGCCATGTCATCAAACCAAAAGATAAAAGAAAGTCAGCGCGATTTCTAACGCGCTCACTATGTCCATCAGGCCCTCCTAAAGCGATTATCAAATCACGAATACCCTCATCGCGATAAAACGCCAACTTCTCAGCAAAAGTAAATGATGAAATTAATTTTCCACGCTCATCCAATACAATTAATCGGCACTTTTCAGGCAAAGCCTCAAAAAGTTTTGCACCTTCTTCTTCCATGCGCTGGCACGCTGTTTGAGCACGACTTTCCGATATTTCTTGCATTTTTTTAAAATGAAATCCAACCACTCCAGCACTTTTCGAAAAACGATCCAAATAACGATGAGTTAATGTCTGCTCAGCTCCTTTTTTCATGCGTCCAACAGCAAAAATAGAAATTTGCATATCAATTGTCTCCAAAGACAATCGTCTTTACATCGTCCAAATTTGGAGCAAGCCATATTTTTTCTAAATTATAAAAAGCACGAACTTCTGGACGAAAAAGATGAACTATAATATCTCCTGTATCAATCAATACCCAATCACCTGTAGAAAGCCCTTCTACTTTTGCCTTGCCGTATCCACTATCTTTCCAAGTCGATAACAAATGATCAGCAATAGCTGATACATGACGTTGTGAACGCGCCGAAGCAATAACGACATAATCAGCTAAAGATGATTTGCCCTGAATATCAATAGAAACAATATCTTCTGCTTTTGCATTTTCTAAACTATTGAGAATAATTTTAAGACCATCAGATACTAAAAAGAGTTTTTCTTTCCCCGGTACTTCCGCGAGATGATGGCGTTTTTGTGAGTTGTTTTCCAGGTTGATACCCTTTCTTATCATTCGAAATATAGAAAAAGAGGAACTTTCCTAAAGAGATTTGCAGAATCTTATAAAATGTTCAAGAAAAATTATTTTCTTTTAAGCGAAGTTGTGTTGAACTCTGAAAAGATAAAGGTCCATGCAAATAAGTCCAAGCTGGTGGCGACATAAAAGGTAAAAGTGCACTTTTTCTTTCATCCAAACGAAAATAACGGTAAGTTCGTGCCACAGGAGAAGAAAGTGCTGGTGTACGTACCGAAGGGCGATCAACAATCGCAATAGGAAGCATAGATATAATATCACGCCACCGATGCCAATGATGAAACGTTGCTAAAGTATCTGCACCTATAACCCATACAAAACGTATCCCTCTATAATGTGCAAGAATATGAGTAATCGTTTCCACTGATATCGTGCTGCCTATCTCCTTCTCAAAACCAGTGACACGAATCTTTGGATGATCAATAAACTTAAAACTTAGTCGCATTCTTTCGTGTACAGATGGTAATTGTGTACAATTTTTTAAAGGATTTCCTGGAGTTACCATCCACCATAACTGATCAAGACGTAAACGCCGAATTGCAGTTTTCGCCACAAGAATATGCCCCGCATGCGGTGGGTTGAATGAACCACCAAACAGGCCAACAACACTCGACCTTTCGATATGTGGTATACAATTTTCCCATTGGAATTGATTCAAGGTCTAACCTGTCCATTTCCTGTAATTTGATATTGAAATGACGTCAATTGTTCAACACCAATTGGTCCACGTGCATGTATTTTTCCTGTTGCGATTCCAATTTCTGCTCCAAAACCAAATTCACCTCCATCTGCAAATTGTGTCGATGCATTATGAAGCAAAATAGCTGAATCTAAATGTTTAAAAAATATCTCCACTGCTCTCATATCCTCAGCAATAATTGATTCAGTATGTCCTGATGAATAATGTTTAATATGTGCAATAGCTCCCTCTACACTATCAACTGTTTTGACAGAAAGAATTGCATCAAGATATTCACAAGACCAATCTTTCTCATCCGCTAATTTGACTTCTGGCATCATTGAAACAATATCCTTTGTTGCACGAATTTCACACCCTTTTTCCTGCAAAGCAGTAAGAACAGGAAGAAATTTGTTTAATGCCTGATGATCAATTAAAACTGTTTCAACAGCTCCACACACACCTGTACGTCGCAATTTTGCATTTAACACAATATCACGTGCCATGTCTAAATCTGCTGATTTATCAATATAAATATGACAAAGACCCTCTAAATGTGCAAAAACAGGAACTCGTGCATCAGATTGAATACGTGCAATAAGATTTTTTCCACCACGAGGTATAATAACATCAATTGCACCATCCAATCCCTTGAGCATTTCTCCAACAGCAGCACGATCTGTAGTTTCAACCATTTGAATAATGCCCTTAGGTAAGCCAGCTTTCTCTAGCCCTTTTACCAACGCTAAATAAAGAGCATATGCAGAATGAAAACTATCTGAACCGCCACGCAAAATTGCAGCATTTCCAGATTTTAAGCACAAAACACTTGCATCAATTGTAACATTTGGTCGACTTTCATAAATAATACCAATCACACCAAGTGGTGTTCGTACACGGCGTATATGTAACCCATTGGGGCGTGTCCACTCGTTTATCACTTGTCCGATAGGATCAGGAAAATGTGCAATTTGTCTGACACTGTCTATTATTGTGCGCAAACGTAATTCATCTAACCTTAGCCGATCAATCATCGCTAGCTTCAAATTATTTTGAGCTGCATTTGCTAAATCTTGACTATTAGCACGTAAAATCTCACTTGATTGAGCTTCCAAACTCAGAGCTATCATTTCCAATGCATTTTTCTTTTGTTCAGCAGAAAGAATTGCAAGCTTTGAAGCAGCATTACGCGCTTTTTGCCCCATAGCTTTCATCTCTTCTTTTAAAGTCATGCAATTATCCATTTATCAAAAGCAATCAATACATTAAAAACTAGCTTTTTTTAAGAAAAACTAGCCAAATTACGTACAATCATATCATTGCGATGCACCATAGCAGAGCGCGACTCATACCCGAGAATATGCTCTATTTCTTCATTTTTATGCCCTATAATGCTTTCTGCTTCATCTTTGTCATAGCTTACAAGACCACGAGCAATCTCAACTCCATTTTCATCAACAATTGCGACTGTATCTCCACGGGAAAACATTCCCTTAACCGCCACAACCCCCGCAGCCAATAATGATTTCCCAGATTTAAGGGCCTTCACAGCTCCTTGATCAATAGTTAAAGTACCAGATGGATCTAAATTACCGGAAATCCATGTTTTCCACGCATTGACTGGTTTTTTACTCGGAGCAAAAAAACTGCTACGTTCTCCTTGATCAAGCGCAGAAAGAGGATTTATACGCTTCCCCGAAGTAATGACCATAGCCGTTCCAGAAGAATTAGCTATTTTTCCAGCGTCCAGTTTCGTTTTCATTCCACCCCGGGAAAGAAGTGAATCAGAACCACTTGCCATTTTCTCAATATCGCTTGTAATGGATGCAATAAAAGGAACAAATTCAGCGTTTGGATTGAGATGAGGTGATTGTGTATAAAGACCGTCAATATCTGATAAAAGGATTAAAAGATCACAACCCATCATAGTTGCGACACGTGCTGCTAAACGATCATTATCACCATAACGAATTTCACTGGTTGCTATAGTATCGTTCTCATTAATAACAGGTATTGCTTTAAAGCGTAAAAGCGTATTAATCGTAGTACGTGCATTGAGATAACGCCGACGTTCTTCTGTATCGAATAATGTCAACAAAATTTGGCCCGTTCTCAACCCATGTTGTGCAAGAATATCAGTATAAGCTTTGGCAAGTTCAATTTGCCCCAAAGCAGCACATGCTTGACTTTCTTCTAATTTTAAAGCACCGTTAGGAAGATGTAATAATGTCCGTCCTAAAGCAACAGCACCAGAAGACACCAATAAAATTTCCACTCCTTTTTGGTGTAATACAACAATATCACCTATCAAACTTTGAAGCCATTCAACGCGTAAACCTATTTGGGGGTCAACTAACAGTGCAGAACCAACTTTAATTACAATGCGTTTATATTGCTCAAGTTTTTGCAGTCCAACCGCCATCTTTTTTAACCCTATTCATCTTTACCGATATTGCCTTTACGCTCCATCTCAATCATGTGAGCGACAACACGTAGCACATTGTTTAAACCTTCATGACTAATAGCAGAAAACGTCATAACAGATTTACCAATCGCTTTTTGCAACACTTCTTGTTTAACTTTATATTCCTCAATAGAAAGAGTATCTATTTGGCTTAAAGCGACAATTTCATTCTTATCGCTTAAACTATTTCCATACGCCTCAAGTTCAGTACGAATAATTTGATACGCCTTGACCACATCTTCTTCTTGAGCAGAAATTAAATGAATTAAAACACGGCACCGTTCTACATGCCCTAAAAAACGGTCACCAATTCCCACACCTTCATGCGCTCCTTCAATTAAACCAGGAATATCAGCCAAAACAAACTCACTGTCATCAATACGCACAACACCCAGATGAGGATACAGTGTGGTAAAAGGATAGCTCGCAATTTTTGGCTTTGCAGCTGTTACTGACGCTAAAAAGGTCGATTTTCCAGCATTGGGCAAACCAATCAACCCTCCATCAGCAATCAGTTTCAAACGCAGCCACAATGTATGCTCTTCTCCACTCAAACCAGAATTTGCATGGCGGGGCGCCCTATTTGTAGATGTAGCAAAATGAAGATTACCAAAACCGCCATTACCTCCTTTTGCAAGACAGTACCGTTGCCCAACTTCCTTTAAATCACAAATCAGCGTTTCATTATCTTCTGCAAAAATTTGTGTTCCAACCGGTACTTTAAGGACAACATCTTCACCTTTTTCGCCCGTCATATTACGCCCTTTACCATGCCCACCCGTTTTTGCCCTAAAATGCTGCTGGTAGCGATAATCAATCAATGTGTTGAGCCCATCAACAACAATAACCCAAACGTCACCTCCACGCCCCCCATTACCCCCATCAGGACCTCCAAATTCTATGAATTTTTCACGACGAAATGATACTGCTCCTGCTCCACCATTACCAGAACGAATATAAACTTTAGCCTGATCAAGAAATTTCATGGCAGTGCTCACAAAGGAATTAATTACATTTATTTTTATAGAAAATGGACTAATTTTACCATTTTTTCATTCAAAAAAGAAAACCACACATAATATTATTCAAAACTATTTGGAAATGTTTTTTATATTCAAGTCAGTAAAATAATTTCCAACTTCTTCAAAAAAACTATTACTGTGTTTCGGTTTTCTCCTTCAATTTAAGAGCCACAAGATATAGCTCAACTGATTCAGAACGACTTGCAGGTGGTTTAACATGATGAATTGTTTTAAAATTCTGTTTCAATTTCGTAAGAAGAGTGTTTTCTGCCCCTCCTTGAAAAGTTTTTGCTAAAAAATGTCCACCGGGTTTGAGAACTGAAATAGCAAAATCAGCAGCAGATTCACATAAATAAACTGTTCTCAAATGATCTGTCTGACGATGACCTGTTGTTGGCGCTGCCATATCAGAAAGGACCACATCTGGTTTTGCCCCTAAAGCACTTATCAATTGTTGTGGTGCATTTTCATGAAAAAAATCCATTTCTAACATTACAACTCCAGGTAGCGGATCTACGTGTAAATAATCAATTCCAACTACGCTAGGGCATTGATCATTTGACCCAACTATACGTGCCGCCACCTGGCACCATCCCCCAGGCGCTGCTCCTAAATCAATAATTTTTTGACCTTTTTTGAGTATCTTATAGCGCTCATTAATTTCGATTAATTTATAAGCAGCACGTGAACGATAACCATCCACTTTCGACTGATGAACGTAAGGATCATTCAAATGCCTTTCTAACCATCGTCGTGACGAGGCTTTAATGGTCCCCGCTTTTTTTTTGACTCGCTGATATAATTCATGTGACCCTGCGCCACCACGTCCACCTGTCGATGTTTTTATAGTTTTTTTCATGGTCGTTTATTATCTCTATATTTTGGTAATTACTAGCGCTTACAATCTCTTTTCTTATAACTACACCATACATCACAGTGCACCAATAATGCTACCAAAGTACCTTCTCTTACCCCACAGTTAGAAATTCTCAACCATTAGCAATGGTTAAACTTGTCAAATAAGATTTAAAATTACACAGAAACCTAAAATTAAACTTGCTCTTTTCAGATTATTGCAAAAATTAATTTCTCGCTTCCTAGTCTATCATGACAATAAGCGTTTTATTACAAAAATAATCCCTATATTAATTCACCAAATACCTAAAACTAATCTCTTATAGTTATACCTATCTAATATCCATGTATTTCGATTGTAAGCGCTAAATTAAGCTATATTCCTTAAAGCAACAAGCGCTCCAGAAGTTCCAAAATATAAAACCTAAGATTATGGACTAAATCTTTTCATTTTAACGATTCTAAAAATTACTTAAACTTACATTCCTACTTTCAAACACCTAGAAAATGTAAATAACACCAATAGAAAAAAATATTCAAATTGTAATCTGCCTAGCCAAATGCAAAAAGCACTTTCGAAAAATATTCAGCAATACAATTCTTAATGACCTGCTTTCAACATCAAAAAACACGATCGTGTGAGTATTTAACTTAACTAATTAATGTGCCAATCTCAAAAAGAACAACACACTTCTGTAGCCTGATTCATAATCTCTAATTAAGGTTACAACCTCACCCAAAATTCATTGAATAAACTGGCTATGTTCAGTTAAAATAGTAAGTTTTTATCGTACAATAATTGCTTAAAATGTTTTGCACTAATTAAAAATATACAAAAGTTTACGTGATTTCATTCTCACAAAATAGTACATTATTCGAAGAAATCACTTCTATAGTACACTGCAATATAAAAACTCAATTACTGATAATTTTGTATAAAATGAAATTCGATAATTGATAGCATTATAATTCTGCCAATAAATCATATTTATTGCTTGTTATTATTGCAAAGAGAAAAGTGCTTCACCCAAGCCCTTAAATGGCGCTACAAAGGAAAGCGTTTTTCCCTCTTTAAGCTGATAAGAAATGCGCACATTGCTACTCTTACTTATTTGTTTCATTAAAACAGGCCCTACAGAATACTGCGCTAAACAGATTTCTCGATTGCACTGCTTATAACTAATAAGAAGAGGTTTTTTAACATCTTCCATAAATACTTGAATAGGAACATTTGTGTTAGCGTTTGGCAATGTCCGTAACAGCATAACCGGTTGACCATTTTTCGTAGAAACAAGAGACCAACTAAAAACTTTGTTACCTTCTTTATCATCATGAATTGTCTGAGTTACATTGCAGATCCCTTGTTTCATTGTTTTGTTCTCATCGCAAATTAATGTCCAGTAATGAAACTGCATAATAATCCGGCGTGTTTCACCAGACTTTCCACCGGGTACTGACAATTGCGGTGGACGTACTATGTAAATACTATCTTGCTCCTCAGCAAAGCTTACAGCTTTTCCTAAAAAAACAAGAACAAACAAAAGACCTGTAATAATTTTCCAATTTCTCATCATTATTTTAATGCTAAGCTTAATCCTGCTCCTACACCCCAATATCCTCCGGAAGTGGTGACGGAGAAGTTGGAGCGCACCTTTCCATCTTCAGACATATAACCAGTTCCAAAAGCAAGTGCTGATTGACCACGCCATACACCACTACCAAGTGCAATACTGAGCATCCCTGGTGTCTCAATGTAATGCAAATTAGCTACAGCTAAACCAATAGCCGCGGCTTGCCTTGCTTCCTTTTGGACGCCTTCAACTTTATAATTTAAGGCCTCAAACTTCATATCAGTATAGGCGTTAGCTTGCGCAACAGCATTATCAAATACATTCTTTACCTTTTCATCTGTATACTTATTTGCGTCTGCAAGAACAAGGCTCATCTGTTCCTTTAGTTGTCCACCATTGACTGCTTGTTTCGAACCTTCTTCGACTTTACCATTTGCAACATTGTCAATCATTACAGGTGTATCATCATCAGTACCTACTAACGTGATACTATTAGTTTTATTACCATGTTCATCTTTGTCATAGGTGACAACCCCATCAGTAAGAATGCCAACTTCACTAATTATGCCATCAACCTTATTTTCAAGATTATCAATCTTCTCATTCGTCTCCCAAAGTTGATGACCCGTTACTGCATCAGTGGATCCCTTTTCAATCGCACCATCCGCTACATTAGTGATCTTACCAACTTGACCATTATGGCTAGCATCGTAAGCATTTTTGTCATTATTCCAAAGTAAACTATTGGAAGCCTGATGTTCAACCTGCTCAACACGACCATTAAGACCAGACATACTATCATTAACAGCTTCAAAAGCAGAAGCTACAGTATGATACTGTTGTGGGCCACTCTTATCCTTTACACTAAAGTTTGTAATCATAAACGTTGGCTGTGTCCATTTACCATCCTCATACGCAGCTCCTCCACCTAAATACTCCGCAATCGTGGTATTCAACTCATAAAGCTGTTTACCTGTTATCGCTTCTGTTGATGCTTTTGAAATATCTCCATCAGCCAAACCGGTAAGTTTCCGCTGCTTTCCACTACTGTTGGTAATAGAGATCTCATCGCCCTCTACTTTGGCACCAATGGTAATCTTATGCGTTTTTGGATCTTGCACCACAAGCTTTGAATTTTCCACCTCTTCAACTTGCTCAGAAAGCTCAGACAACTTATCACCAACACCTGAAAAGGCAGAACCAACATCATCATATTCATCCTCCTGAACCTTAAACGTTGGCTGTGTCCATTTACCATCCTCATACGCAGCGTCTCCACCTAAATATCCCGCAATCGTGGTATTCAACTCATAAAGCTGTTTACCTGTTATCGCTTCTGTTGATGCTTTTGAAATATCTCCATCAGCCAAACCGGTAAGTTTCCGCTGCTTTCCACTACTGTTGGTAATAGAGATCTCATCGCCCTCTACTTTGGCACCAATGGTAATCTTATGCGTTTCTGGATCTTGCACTACAAGCTTTGAACTTTCCACCTCTTCAACTTGCTCAGAAAGCTCAGACAACTTATCACCAACACCTGAAAAGGCAGAACCAACATCATCATATTCATCCTCCTGAACCTTAAACGTTGGCTGTGTCCATTTACCATCCTCATACGCAGCGTCTCCACCTAAATATCCCGCAATCGTGGTATTCAACTCATAAAGCTGTTTACCTGTTATCGCTTCTGTTGATGCTTTTGAAACAGCTCCATCAGCCAAACCGGTAAGTTTCCGATTATCTCCACTACTGTTGGTAATAGAGATCTCATCGCCCTCTACTTTGGCACCAATGGTAATCTTATGCGTTTTTGGATCTTGCACCACAAGCTTTGAATTTTCCACCTCTTCAACTTGCTCAGAAAGCTCAGACAACTTATCACCAACACCTGAAAAGGCAGAACCAACATCATCATATTCATCCTCCTGAACCTTAAACGTTGGCTTTGTCCATTCACCATCCTCATACGCAGCGTCTCCACCTAAATATCCCGCAATCGTGGTATTCAACTCATAAAGCTGTTTACCTGTTATCGCTTCTGTTGATGCTTTTGAAACAGCTCCATCAGCCAAACCGGTAAGTTTCCGATTATCTCCACTACTGTTGGTAATAGAGATCTCATCGCCCTCTACTTTGGCACCAATGGTAATCTTATGCGTTTTTGGATCTTGCACTACAAGCTTTGAACTTTCCACCTCTTCAACTTGCTCAGAAAGCTCAGACAACTTATCACCAACACCTGAAAAGGCAGAACCAACATCATCATATTCATCCTCCTGAACCTTAAACGTTGGCTGTGTCCATTTACCATCCTCATACGCAGCGTCTCCACCTAAATATCCCGCAATCGTGGTATTCAACTCATAAAGCTGTTTACCTGTTATCGCTTCTGTTGATGCTTTTGAAATATCTCCATCAGCCAAACCGGTAAGTTTCCGATTATCTCCACTACTGTTGGTAATAGAGATCTCATCGCCCTCTACTTTGGCACCAATGGTAATCTTATGCGTTTCTGGATCTTGCACTACAAGCTTTGAACTTTCCACCTCTTCAACTTGCTCAGAAAGCTCAGACAACTTATCACCAACACCTGAAAAGGCAGAACCAACATCATCATATTCATCCTCCTGAACCTTAAACGTTGGCTGTGTCCATTTACCATCCTCATACGCAGCGTCTCCACCTAAATATCCCGCAATCGTGGTATTCAACTCATAAAGCTGTTTACCTGTTATCGCTTCTGTTGATGCTTTTGAAATATCTCCATCAGCCAAACCGGTAAGTTTCCGCTGCTTTCCACTACTGTTGGTAATAGAGATCTCATCGCCCTCTACTTTGGCACCAATGGTAATCTTATGCGTTTTTGGATCTTGCACCACAAGCTTTGAATTTTCCACCTCTTCAACTTGCTCAGAAAGCTCAGACAACTTATCACCAACACCTGAAAAGGCAGAACCAACATCATCATATTCATCCTCCTGAACCTTAAACGTTGGCTGTGTCCATTTACCATCCTCATACGCAGCTCCTCCACCTAAATACTCCGCAATCGTGGTGTTTAACTCATAAAGCTGTTTACCTGTTATCGCTTCTGTTGATGCTTTTGAAATATCTCCATCAGCCAAACCGGTAAGTTTCCGCTGCTTTCCACTACTGTTGGTAATAGAGATCTCATCGCCCTCTACTTTGGCACCAATGGTAATCTTATGCGTTTTTGGATCTTGCACCACAAGCTTTGAATTTTCCACCTCTTCAACTTGCTCAGAAAGCTCAGACAACTTATCACCAACACCTGAAAAGGCAGAACCAACATCATCATATTCATCCTCCTGAACCTTAAACGTTGGCTGTGTCCATTTACCATCCTCATACGCAGCGTCTCCACCTAAATATCCCGCAATCGTGGTATTCAACTCATAAAGCTGTTTACCTGTTATCGCTTCTGTTGATGCTTTTGAAACAGCTCCATCAGCCAAACCGGTAAGTTTCCGATTATCTCCACTACTGTTGGTAATAGAGATCTCATCGCCCTCTACTTTGGCACCAATGGTAATCTTATGCGTTTTTGGATCTTGCACTACAAGCTTTGAACTTTCCACCTCTTCAACTTGCTCAGAAAGCTCAGACAACTTATCACCAACACCTGAAAAGGCAGAACCAACATCATCATATTCATCCTCCTGAACCTTAAACGTTGGCTGTGTCCATTTACCATCCTCATACGCAGCGTCTCCACCTAAATATCCCGCAATCGTGGTATTCAACTCATAAAGCTGTTTACCTGTTATCGCTTCTGTTGATGCTTTTGAAATATCTCCATCAGCCAAACCGGTAAGTTTCCGATTATCTCCACTACTGTTGGTAATAGAGATCTCATCGCCCTCTACTTTGGCACCAATGGTAATCTTATGCGTTTCTGGATCTTGCACCACAAGCTTTGAATTTTCCACCTCTTCAACTTGCTCAGAAAGCTCAGACAACTTATCACCAACACCTGAAAAGGCAGAACCAACATCATTATACTCATCTTCCTGAATCTTAAACGTTGGCTGTTTCCATTCACCATCCTCATACGCAGCATCTCCACCTAAATATCCCGCAATCGTGGTATTCAACTCATAAAGCTGTTTACCTGTTATCGCTTCTGTTGATGCTTTTGAAATATCTCCATCAGCCAAACCGGTAAGTTTCCGCTGCTTTCCACTACTGTTGGTAATAGAGATCTCATCGCCCTCTACTTTGGCACCAATGGTAATCTTATGCGTTTTTGGATCTTGCACCACAAGCTTTGAATTTTCCACCTCTTCAACTTGCTCAGAAAGCTCAGACAACTTATCACCAACACCTGAAAAGGCAGAACCAACATCATCATATTCATCCTCCTGAACCTTAAACGTTGGCTGTGTCCATTTACCATCCTCATACGCAGCGTCTCCACCTAAATATCCCGCAATCGTGGTATTCAACTCATAAAGCTGTTTACCTGTTATCGCTTCTGTTGATGCTTTTGAAATATCTCCATCAGCCAAACCGGTAAGTTTCCGCTGCTTTCCACTACTGTTGGTAATAGAGATCTCATCGCCCTCTACTTTGGCACCAATGGTAATCTTATGCGTTTTTGGATCTTGCACCACAAGCTTTGAATTTTCCACCTCTTCAACTTGCTCAGAAAGCTCAGACAACTTATCACCAACACCTGAAAAGGCAGAACCAACATCATCATATTCATCCTCCTGAACCTTAAACGTTGGCTTTGTCCATTCACCATCCTCATACGCAGCGTCTCCACCTAAATATCCCGCAATCGTGGTATTCAACTCATAAAGCTGTTTACCTGTTATCGCTTCTGTTGATGCTTTTGAAATATCTCCATCAGCCAAACCGGTAAGTTTCCGATTATCTCCACTACTGTTGGTAATAGAGATCTCATCGCCCTCTACTTTGGCACCAATGGTAATCTTATGCGTTTTTGGATCTTGCACCACAAGCTTTGAATTTTCCACCTCTTCAACTTGCTCAGAAAGCTCAGACAACTTATCACCAACACCTGAAAAGGCAGAACCAACATCATCATATTCATCCTCCTGAACCTTAAACGTTGGCTGTGTCCATTTACCATCCTCATACGCAGCGTCTCCACCTAAATATCCCGCAATCGTGGTATTCAACTCATAAAGCTGTTTACCTGTTATCGCTTCTGTTGATGCTTTTGAAATATCTCCATCAGCCAAACCGGTAAGTTTCCGCTGCTTTCCACTACTGTTGGTAATAGAGATCTCATCGCCCTCTACTTTGGCACCAATGGTAATCTTATGCGTTTTTGGATCTTGCACCACAAGCTTTGAATTTTCCACCTCTTCAACTTGCTCAGAAAGCTCAGACAACTTATCACCAACACCTGAAAAGGCAGAACCAACATCATTATATTCATCCTCCTGAACCTTAAACGTTGGCTTTGTCCATTCACCATCCTCATACGCAGCGTCTCCACCTAAATATCCCGCAATCGTGGTGTTCGTATCATAAAGCTGTGAGCCATTGATTGCATCTGTCGATTTATCTGAAACATCTCCCTTAGCCAAACCGGTAAGTTTCCGCTGCTTTCCACTACTGTTGGTAATAGAGATCTCATCGCCCTCTACTTTGGCACCAATGGTAATCTTATGCGTTTTTGGATCTTGCACCACAAGCTTTGAATTTTCCACCTCTTCAACTTGCTCAGAAAGCTCAGACAACTTATCACCAACACCTGAAAAGGCAGAACCAACATCATCATATTCATCCTCCTGAACCTTAAACGTTGGCTTTGTCCATTCACCATCCTCATACGCAGCGTCTCCACCTAAATATCCCGCAATCGTGGTATTCAACTCATAAAGCTGTTTACCTGTTATCGCTTCTGTTGATGCTTTTGAAATATCTCCATCAGCCAAACCGGTAAGTTTCCGATTATCTCCACTACTGTTGGTAATAGAGATCTCATCGCCCTCTACTTTGGCACCAATGGTAATCTTATGCGTTTTTGGATCTTGCACCACAAGCTTTGAATTTTCCACCTCTTCAACTTGCTCAGAAAGCTCAGACAACTTATCACCAACACCTGAAAAGGCAGAACCAACATCATCATATTCATCCTCCTGAACCTTAAACGTTGGCTGTGTCCATTTACCATCCTCATACGCAGCGTCTCCACCTAAATATCCCGCAATCGTGGTATTCAACTCATAAAGCTGTTTACCTGTTATCGCTTCTGTTGATGCTTTTGAAATATCTCCATCAGCCAAACCGGTAAGTTTCCGCTGCTTTCCACTACTGTTGGTAATAGAGATCTCATCGCCCTCTACTTTGGCACCAATGGTAATCTTATGCGTTTTTGGATCTTGCACCACAAGCTTTGAATTTTCCACCTCTTCAACTTGCTCAGAAAGCTCAGACAACTTATCACCAACACCTGAAAAGGCAGAACCAACATCATCATATTCATCCTCCTGAACCTTAAACGTTGGCTTTGTCCATTCACCATCCTCATACGCAGCGTCTCCACCTAAATATCCCGCAATCGTGGTATTCAACTCATAAAGCTGTTTACCTGTTATCGCTTCTGTTGATGCTTTTGAAATATCTCCATCAGCCAAACCGGTAAGTTTCCGCTGCTTTCCACTACTGTTGGTAATTTTAATCTCCGTCCCCTCTGCGTCCTTACCAATCGTGATGACATTGAACCCATCTTTCTGAACAAGGCCTGCACTTTCCATATCCTCAACTTGATCAGAAAGCTCAGACAACTTATCACCAATACCTGCAAAGGCAGAACCAACATCATTATACTCATCTTCCTGAATCTTAAACGTTGGCTGTTTCCATTCACCATCCTCATACGCAGCGTCTCCACCTAAATATCCCGCAATCGTGGTATTCAACTCATAAAGCTGTTTACCTGTTATCGCTTCTGTTGATGCTTTTGAAACAGCTCCATCAGCCAAACCGGTAAGTTTCCGATTATCTCCACTACTGTTGGTAATAGAGATCTCATCGCCCTCTACTTTGGCACCAATGGTAATCTTATGCGTTTCTGGATCTTGCACCACAAGCTTTGAATTTTCCACCTCTTCAACTTGCTCAGAAAGCTCAGACAACTTATCACCAACACCTGAAAAGGCAGAACCAACATCATTATACTCATCTTCCTGAATCTTAAACGTTGGCTGTTTCCATTCACCATCCTCATACGCAGCATCTCCACCTAAATATCCCGCAATCGTGGTATTCAACTCATAAAGCTGTTTACCTGTTATCGCTTCTGTTGATGCTTTTGAAATATCTCCATCAGCCAAACCGGTAAGTTTCCGCTGCTTTCCACTACTGTTGGTAATAGAGATCTCATCGCCCTCTACTTTGGCACCAATGGTAATCTTATGCGTTTTTGGATCTTGCACCACAAGCTTTGAATTTTCCACCTCTTCAACTTGCTCAGAAAGCTCAGACAACTTATCACCAACACCTGAAAAGGCAGAACCAACATCATCATATTCATCCTCCTGAACCTTAAACGTTGGCTTTGTCCATTCACCATCCTCATACGCAGCATCTCCACCTAAATACTCCACAACCTTGGTGTTCGTATCATAAAGCTGTGAGCCATTGATTGCATCTGTCGATTTATCTGAAACATCTCCCTTAGCCAAACCGGTAAGTTTCCGATCATCTCCACTACTGTTGCTAATTTTAATCTCCGTCCCCTCTGCGTCCTTACCAATCGTGATGACATTGAACCCATCTTTCTGAACAAGGCCTGCACTTTCCATATCCTCAACTTGATCAGAAAGCTCAGACAACTTATCACCAATACCTGCAAAGGCAGAACCAACATCATTATACTCATCTTCCTGAATCTTAAACGTTGGCTGTTTCCATTCACCATCCTCATACGCAGCGTCTCCACCTAAATATCCCGCAATCGTGGTATTCAACTCATAAAGCTGTTTACCTGTTATCGCTTCTGTTGATGCTTTTGAAACAGCTCCATCAGCCAAACCGGTAAGTTTCCGATCATCTCCACTACTGTTGCTAATTTTAATCTCCGTCCCCTCTGCGTCCTTACCAATCGTGATGACATTGAACCCATCTTTCTGAACAAGGCCTGCACTTTCCATATCCTCAACTTGATCAGAAAGCTCAGACAACTTATCACCAATACCTGCAAAGGCAGAACCAACATCATTATATTCATCCTCCTGAACCTTAAACGTTGGCTTTGTCCATTGACCATCCTCATACGCAGCGTCTCCACCTAAATATCCCGCAATCGTGGTATTCAACTCATAAAGCTGTTTACCTGTTATCGCTTCTGTTGATGCTTTTGAAACAGCTCCATCAGCCAAACCGGTAAGTTTCCGATTATCTCCACTACTGTTGGTAATAGAGATCTCATCGCCCTCTACTTTGGCACCAATGGTAATCTTATGCGTTTTTGGATCTTGCACCACAAGCTTTGAATTTTCCACCTCTTCAACTTGCTCAGAAAGCTCAGACAACTTATCACCAACACCTGAAAAGGCAGAACCAACATCATCATATTCATCCTCCTGAACCTTAAACGTTGGCTTTGTCCATTCACCATCCTCATACGCAGCATCTCCACCTAAATACTCCACAACCTTGGTGTTC
Organism: Bartonella sp. WD12.1; assembly: GCF_002022415.1. Taxonomy (GTDB): domain Bacteria; phylum Pseudomonadota; class Alphaproteobacteria; order Rhizobiales; family Rhizobiaceae; genus Bartonella. The sequence goes on along the minus strand of NZ_MUBG01000001.1, from coordinate 177,824 downwards.
GTATCATAAAGCTGTGAGCCATTGATTGCATCTGTCGATTTATCTGAAACATCTCCCTTAGCCAAACCGGTAAGTTTCCGATCATCTCCACTACTGTTGCTAATTTTAATCTCCGTCCCCTCTGCGTCCTTACCAATCGTGATGACATTGAACCCATCTTTCTGAACAAGGCCTGCACTTTCCATATCCTCAACTTGATCAGAAAGCTCAGACAACTTATCACCAATACCTGCAAAGGCAGAACCAACATCATTATATTCATCCTCCTGAACCTTAAACGTTGGCTTTGTCCATTGACCATCCTCATACGCAGCGTCTCCACCTAAATACTCCACAACCTTGGTGTTCGTATCATAAAGCTGTTTACCTGTTATCGCTTCTGTTGATTCTTTTGAAACATCTCCCTTAGCCAAACCGGTAAGTTTCCGATCATCTCCACTACTGTTGCTAATTTTAATCTCCGTCCCCTCTGCGTCCTTACCAATCGTGATGACATTGAACCCATCTTTCTGAACAAGGCCTGCACTTTCCATATCCTCAACTTGATCAGAAAGCTCAGACAACTTATCACCAATACCTGCAAAGGCAGAACCAACATCATTATATTCATCCTCCTGAACCTTAAACGTTGGCTTTGTCCATTGACCATCCTCATACGCAGCGTCTCCACCTAAATATCCCGCAATCGTGGTATTCAACTCATAAAGCTGTTTACCTGTTATCGCTTCTGTTGATGCTTTTGAAACAGCTCCATCAGCCAAACCGGTAAGTTTCCGATTATCTCCACTACTGTTGGTAATAGAGATCTCATCGCCCTCTACTTTGGCACCAATGGTAATCTTATGCGTTTTTGGATCTTGCACCACAAGCTTTGAATTTTCCACCTCTTCAACTTGCTCAGAAAGCTCAGACAACTTATCACCAACACCTGAAAAGGCAGAACCAACATCATCATATTCATCCTCCTGAACCTTAAACGTTGGCTTTGTCCATTCACCATCCTCATACGCAGCATCTCCACCTAAATACTCCACAACCTTGGTGTTCGTATCATAAAGCTGTGAGCCATTGATTGCATCTGTCGATTTATCTGAAACATCTCCCTTAGCCAAACCGGTAAGTTTCCGATCATCTCCACTACTGTTGCTAATTTTAATCTCCGTCCCCTCTGCGTCCTTACCAATCGTGATGACATTGAACCCATCTTTCTGAACAAGGCCTGCACTTTCCATATCCTCAACTTGATCAGAAAGCTCAGACAACTTATCACCAATACCTGCAAAGGCAGAACCAACATCATTATATTCATCCTCCTGAACCTTAAACGTTGGCTTTGTCCATTTATCACCAAAACTACCATCATACGCAGCTCCTCCACCTAAATACTCCACCACTTTAGTGTTCGTCATATAAAGCTGCGCACCATTGACTGCATCTGTCGATTTTTCTTTAATACTTCCACCTTTTACACCCAAAATAAAACGAACATCACCGTCCTGATTCAAAATGTTAATAACATCGCCCGGCGATTTACCTCCAATAGAGATCTGCCCATTTTTTAAGAAAATTAGATCCGAACCTTCTCGTATTCCATTTCGTGCTGGTAACGCTTTTAGCTGAGCAACATTCACTGCATCTGTATCTTCACCATCAGCAACACGTGCACCCGTTGTATTAACAGACCAGTTAATGGTATTATTTTTTTCTAAAAACCAATCACTTGCCGCTACATCTACATCAATTAAAGAACGTGCACTTGCACTCGTTAACGCATTTACTGATGCATCAGCCCCACAACTACTCTCAAAAGAATAATCACCAGAACCATCAGAAAGCCGATTTTTGCTCAATTTCTTATCTTTTGCAGATACTTTCTTACCTAACCTTGATGAACTACGACTAACAACCTGATCCACCCCACAAGAACGATTACCATTAACCACCCCAACATGCCCAGAACCAGCCTTACCACCCTTTGCAGAAACCACACCTGCACTTACACTTTGAACTGTCGACCCCGTTGAAGAAAGATGAGAAGCAAAAACTGGAGAAACACTCGACAAAAGTGTAGCCATTACCACCCCTAATGAAATAACTCTAACCAAAGATACCTCACAAAGAGGCCTTTGAGCATTGAAGCTTTTGTCTTTTGGAGTGATATGTACTTTTTTCATAACAAATCTTTCAAAAAATAAAAAACATCAAAAAAATGCATTTGAGCCATTTAAAAGTCATAATTGAACGCTATCTGATTTAATGGTAAGTTTTGTGTTTCAAAAATAAGCATAAAAATAAACCATAAAGCGGAACCAATTTTGGATGCTAAAAAACAAAAGAGTGCAGTTTTTAGCTTTCAAATAAACTTTTTGTTAACTAATAATGAATAAGAAGAAGAGGTCTTAAGGTCTTTTTCTTACAAAGGGTATAGGTTTTAGGGGTGCGTAGTTTTCATAGTAAATCCTCTGAAATAAAAATGTTAAGTAATGCCTTTGAGCATCAAAGGTTATTTAGTTATTGTTAGCTTAAAAGAGGTTTGGGAATTTTATTCAAACAAAGGGAAGTTGTGGTGTTAGGCCTTTGAGAGAATAAAGTTCCGTGGGTGAGTTATTAATAAGCGTTAGTGAAAAATCTTTTTCTCTTTAATATGATGAGGGGTGTTTAAGAGAGTATTTTATTTTTCAAAAACGTTATTTAGAAAGCTAAACGTAACTAATGGGGTGTGTTCGTTTTATATCTCCTTAATTAAAGTAATTAGTCTGAGTGTAGTGTTTGCTTTTACGTGTTTACGGAAAGCAACTTGGCTTTATGTTAAAGGGTGCACACGGACGAGTAAATAGAAAATTAAGGAAGTTTAGCTCTATTTGTTAAAAGTGAGTTCTTTGTAAAGATTGAAATGTGTTTTATTTCCAAGTGAATCTATGGGGTAAACCCAGTGGTTTTGTGCGGTTTTTCGTAATAATATATCAAAAGAAAACTGTGGATAAGTTTTTTCTCCATAAAAATGCCTTATTTATTTAAGCTGATTTTATCCAAATCATACCTTTGGTATATGGCATTTAATTCTTAATGTGGTGTTATTAATTCAGTGCAAACCTTATTCCTGCTCCTATACCCCAGTGACCACCTGCAGTTGTAGCGGAAAGGTTGGAACGAATATTTCCGTTTTCAGATGTATAACCAGCACCGAAAGCCAATGCAGATTGACCGTGCCAGATGCCGCTACCAAATGCAACACTGAATTTTCCCGCTTTATCATTGTAGCGTAAGTTAGAGACAGCTAAACTAATAGCTGTCGCTTGTCGTGCCTCTTTTTGAGCTTTTTCGATATCAGAGCTTAAAGCGTTAAACTGCATATCAGTATAAGCGTTGGCTCGTATCACGATATCCTTAGGTATATTCTCTATGTTTTCTATATTCCCTATTTTTTCATCTGTATACTTATTTGCGTCTGCAAGAACAAGGTCCATTTGTTCTTTGGTATAATCATGCAGTTGACCGCCATTGACTGCTTGTTTTGAACCTTCTTCGACTTTACCATCTGCAACATTGTCAATGACCACAGGGTCACCGTCTTTACCCCCTACTAACGTGATGCTATTGATTCTGTTGCCCTGTTTATCTTTGTCATAGGTGACAATTCCACCCATAAAATTATCAACCTTGTTTTCAACGTTGCCAAATTTCTCATTCGTCTCCCAAAGCTGATCACCCGTAACCATATCAGTGGAATCCTTGCTAATGTTACCATTGGCCATATTGGTAATCTTACCAGGCTGACCATTATGGCTAGCGCTATAGGCATCTTTGTCGGCATCCCAATTTAAACTACTAGAATACTCATTTTCAACCTGTTGAACACGATTATTGAAACCAGACATACCGTTATTAACAGCATCAAAGGCTTCAGCTACATTATGATATTGTTGTTCGCCACCCTTGCCTTGTGCACCAAAGTTTGTAATCATAAATGTCGGCTCTTTCCATTGGCCATCATACTCAGCACCACCACCAAAATATCGTGCAATCGTAGTGTTTATCTCATGAAGCTGTGCACCATTCACTGCTTGTGTTGAATGTTCCGAAATATCTCCATCTTCCAAATTAGTAAGCTTGCGTAATCCTTCACTACCGGCAATGGAGATCTTAGCACCCTCTACATCCTTACCAATCGTGATTTTTGAACCTTCTTTCACTACAAGGCTATTATTTATCGTACTCGTGACATCCTTAACATCAGCTACAAGAGCCGTCAGCTTTTCATCTACACCTTTAAACGCATTTTCAATACCTGTACGCTCTTGATTTTGAATTTCATACGTCGGTTGTTGATCTTTAAGGACATCTACATCATCACCTAAATAAGCACTAAGATTCTTATTAAAGGTTGCAATATCTGTCTGCACACCCTCAGCACCGCTATTCAACTTCTCAATATACTGACCAAACTTATAAAGCTGCCTACCTGAAACCGCATCTTTCGAGCCTTTTGCAACTTGACCCTCTGCAACACCAGAAAGAATACGAGAATCTTCTTTTATGTTAGTAATTTTGATCTCATCACCACCAGTTTCGGCACCAATCGTGATTTGCTTTGACACAAGATCTTGTTTTACAAGCTTCTCACTCTCCATTCTAGATTCCAAGCTACTCGTCGCCTCACCAACCTTTACAGAAAGGTCTGCTAACTTCTCACCAACACCTTCAAAGGCAGAAGCAACATCATTATACGAAGTATCCTGAATTTTATACGTTGGCTGTTGACCCTTCAGTACGTCTGCATCACCACCTAAATAAGCATTCAGATTCTTATTAAAGGTTGCGATATCTGTCTGAACACTCTCAGCACTGCTATTCAACTTCTCAACATACTGACCAAGCTTATAAAGCTGCTTACCTGTTACCGCATCTTCTGACTCTGCTGAAAGCTCTGCCTCTGTAACACCAGAAAGAACACGAGACCCCTTTTCTTTGTTGACAATGGAAATCTCTTCACCATCTACATCTTTACCAATAGTGATGGCATGCAATTCATCTTTTTCGACAAGCTTCTCATTCTTTAGTCTCGTTTGTACACTCTTTTGTGCGCTTTCAGCCTTCGCTGAAAGTTTTTTAAGCGATTTACTCACACCTTCAAAGGCGCTTCCAATATCACTATACCCATATTGTTGAATGGTATAAGTAGGTGCTGTACCTTTCAGTACATCGGCTCCTCCTCCTAAATACTCATTCAGATTCTTATCAAACCTGGCAATATCCCCCTGTACACCCTGAACGGTGCCACTCAACTTCTCAACATTCTGAATGGTCGTATAAAGCTGCTTACCTGTTACCGCATCTGTTGACTTGTCTGAAAGATCCCCATCCTTCAAACCGGTAAGTACACGAACTTTTCCTTCATTATTCAAAACGGAAATCTCATTACCTTCAACCCTTTGACCTATAGTAATGACATTCGTATCTTTCTCTTGCGTTACAAAATCGTTATATGTCAACGCGCCATCTTCCGCAACTTCAACCTTACCCAAAAGAGCCGTCAGCTTTTTATCAACACCTTCAAACGCGGCTTCAACACCATTATACGGCTTTGTCTGAATTTTATACTCCGGCTGTTTACCACTCAGTACGTCTGCTCCTCCCCCTAAAGACTTTGTAATATTAGCATTAAACTCTGTGATATTTTTCTGTACACTCTCAACAGTACTACTCAACTCCTGAACACTCTTATCCACTTTATGAAGCTGTGCACCTGTTACCGCTTCTGTTGACTTGTCTGAGAGATCCCCCTCTTCCAAATTGGTAAGTTTGCGTAACCCTTCACTACCGGCAATGGAGATTTCATCACCACCTACTTTAGCACCAATCGTGATTTTTGAATCTTCTTGCACTACAAGACTATCACTTATCGCACTCGCAGCATCCTTAACATCAGCCAAAAGAGCCGTCAGCTTTTCATCAACACCCTCAAAGGCACCTGCAATACCTGTAAGACTTTGACCCTGAATTGTATAAGTTGGTAGCTTACCTTGTAATACATTTGCCTTTCCTGCTAAAGACGCATTAATATTCGTATCAAGCTTCGTTACATCCGCCTGCACACTTTCAACATTTCTATCCAATTCCTTAACACTCTCATCCACCGTATGAAGCTGCTTACCTGTCACTGCATCCGTTGACTCATCTGAAAGTTTTCCATCTTGCAAATTGGTAAGTTTGCGAGCTCCTCCCGTATTGTTGGCAATGGAAATCTCATCACCCTCCACATCCTTACCAATAGTGATCAGACCCGACTCTTCTTGCTTGACAAGATTGTTCTTTTCCATATCGTTAACCTTGCCAGAAAGAACCGTCAATGTATCATTAACACCAACAAACGCATCTGCAATACCTGTACGGCCTTGACCCTGAATTTCATACTTCGGAGCTATATCCTTCAGTACATCTGCTCCTCCCCCTAAAGACTTTGTAATATTAGCATTAAACTTTGCGATATTTTGTTGCGCACTCTCAACAGTGCTGCTCAACTTCTCAGCATTCTGTTTAACATCATGAAGCTGCGCACCTGTTACTGCTTCTGCAGAATCTTTTGAAAGCTCTCCATCCTTCACGTCAGTAAGTTTGCGTAATCCTTCACTACCGGAAATGGAGATCTCGCCACCTTCTGTTTTACCACCAATCGTGATCTTATGCGACTCATCTTGCACCACAAGACTATTACTTATTATGCCCGTTACATTACCAATCCTATCAGAAAGCTGCGACAATGAAGTATCAACACCCTTAAAGGCAGTGCCAATATCGTTATACGGAGTATCTTGAATTTTATACGTCGGCTCTTTACCTTTCAGTACATCTGCATCACCACCTAAATACCGAGATATATCACTGCCCAGCTTATAAAGCTGCGCACCATTTACTGCTTCTGTTGAAACTTCTGAAAGAGCTCCATCCTTCACACCAGAGAGTATTCGAGCTGCTGCTTTACTGCCAAAAACTGAAATCTCATCACCCTCCACTTCCTTACCAATCGTGATGACATTCGTATCTTTCTCTTGCGCTACTAAATCGTTATATGTCAACGTGCCATCTTCCGCAACTTCAACCTTCTTAGAAAGTTCTGTCAGCTTTTTATCAACACCCTCAAAGGCACCTGCAATACCTGTACGCTCTTGACTCTGAATTTTATACTCCGGCTGTTTACCCTTCAGTACATCTGCTCCTCCCCCTAAAGACTTTGTAATATTAGCATTAAACTCTGTGATATTTTTCTGTACACTCTCAACAGTACTACTCAACCCCTGAACACTCTTATCCACTTTATGAAGCTGTGCACCTGTTACCGCTTCTGTTGACTTGTCTGAGAGATCCCCCTCTTCCAAATTGGTAAGTTTGCGTAACCCTTCACTACCGGCAATGGAGATTTCATCACCACCTACTTTAGCACCAATCGTGATTTTTGAATCTTCTTGCACTACAAGACTATCACTTATCGCACTCGCAGCATCCTTAACATCAGCCAAAAGAGCCGTCAGCTTTTCATCAACACCCTCAAAGGCACCTGCAATACCTGTAAGACTTTGACCCTGAATTGTATAAGTTGGTAGCTTACCTTGTAATACATTTGCCTTTCCTGCTAAAGACGCATTAATATTCGTATCAAGCTTCGTTACATCCGCCTGCACACTTTCAACATTTCTATCCAATTCCTTAACACTCTCATCCACCGTATGAAGCTGCTTACCTGTCACTGCATCCGTTGACTCATCTGAAAGTTTTCCATCTTGCAAATTGGTAAGTTTGCGAGCTCTCCCCGTATTGTTGGCAATGGAAATCTCATCACCCTCCACATCCTTACCAATAGTGATCAGACCCGACTCTTCTTGCTTGACAAGATTGTTCTTTTCCATATCGTTAACCTTGCCAAAAAGAACCGTCAATGTATCATTAACACCAACAAACGCACCTGCAACACCTGTACGGCCTTGACCCTGAATTTCATACTTCGGAGCTATATCCTTCAGTACATCTGCTCCTCCCCCTAAAGACTTTGTAATATTAGCATTAAACTTTGCGATATTTTGTTGCGCACTCTCAACAGTGCTGCTCAACTTCTCAGCATTCTGTTTAACATCATGAAGCTGCGCACCTGTTACTACTTCTGCAGAATCTTTTGAAAGCTCTCCATCCTTCACGTCAGTAAGTTTGCGTAATCCTTCACTACCGGAAATGGAAATCTCGTTACCTTCTGTTTTACCTCCAATCGTGATCTTATGCGTCCCTTTATCTTGATGCACAATGAAACGACCTTCCACAGCCTCAACTTGCTTAGAAAGACTTGACAATGAAGCATCAACATCCTCAAAGGCAGAGCCAACATCATTATACGGAGTATCCTGAATTTCATACTTCGGCTTTTCGCCTTTCAGTACATCTGCACCACCACCTAAATACCGAGATACACTACTACCCAACTCATACAGCTGCTTACCTGTCACTGCATCTGTTGACTTTTCTGAAAGATCTCCATTCTTCAAACCGGTAAGTGTCCGAGTTTCTTTACTTTTATTAACAATGGAGATCTTATCACCTTCAACTTCCTTACCAATCGTAATGACATTCGTACCTTTTTCTTGCGCGACAAGAGCATTACTGACCTCACCCGTAACACCCTGAATCTTCCCATCAAGTTCCGTCAGCTTTTCATCAACACCCTCAAAAGCTGCTTCAATACCTGTACGGTCTTTACCCTGAATATTATACTCCGGCTGTTTACCTTTCAGTACATTTGAACCACCACCTAAAGACTCATTAAGATTGCCTGCCAAGCTTGAAACACTACTCTCAAATTTCTCAACAGTGCTGCTCAACTCCTTAACACTCTTATCCACTTTATGAAGCTGCTTACCTGTCACTGCATCTGTTGACTCGTCTGAAAGAGCTCCATCCTTCAAACCGGTAATTTTCCTCTTATCTCTACTACTGTTAGCAACCGAGATCTCATCACCCTCTGCGTCCTTACCAATCGTGATGACATTCAACTCATCTTTCTGAACAAGGCCTGCACTTTCCATACCCTGAACTTGCTTAAAAAGCTCTGATAACTTATTATCAACACCCTTAAAGGCAGAGCCTACATCATTATACGGAGTATCCTGAATTTTATACGTCGGCTTTGTCCATTTATCACCATCCTCATATGCAGCTTCTCCACCCAAATACTTCGCAATCGTGGTATTCGTCTCATAAAGCTGTGAGCCATTAATCGCTTCTGTAGAAGCTTGAGCAATTGTTCCCTTTGCCACATTTGTAATACTTTTATTTCCAGCATCGATTCCACTAACATCCAACTTTGGACCATCACCTTTCACTGTAACACTCGATACTTTAAGATTCTCAGCCAAATTAAATGCGACTTTGTTACTGCTATCTATTTGAGTAATCGTAAGATTATCACCTTCAGAAACTAAATTGACACCGTTTCCATTACCAACTTTTATAGCATCTTCACCATTCACAGAGAGCTGCCAAGTGACACCTTCATCTTGTACCCATTGTCTTAACGCTTTCAGCTGTGCAACATTCACTGCATCGGTTTCTTCAGTACCAGCAGCAACTCCTGTAATTTGTCGTGATTGACCTTTTTTTCCATCAGCAATACCCAGTTCGCCAAGAGTACTCATCCATGTAGAATTCATTTTTTCTGAAGTGCCATTAGTTATAGGGTCATAACCAACAGCACGAGGACCACGAATCGCTCTAGCTTTGTATCCGAGAGCAATACCCGTTTCGTTACCCTCCGTCTCAGTCAGCTCACCTATGCATAGACTTTGCTCTTGGCCCGGACGACAAAGAAGACCGTCAATCACCCCCCTCATCTGTGTGCCAGCAACACGTGCACCCGTTGTATTGCCAGACCTCGTATTAACAGACCAGTTGATGGTATTATTTTCTTCTAACAACCAATCACTCGCCGCTGCATCTACATCAATTAAAGAACGTGCACTTGCACTCGTTAATACATTTACTGATGCATCAGCCCCACAACTACTCTCAAAAGAATAATCACCAGAACCATCAGATAACTGATTTTTGCTCAATTTCTTATACTGCTCTTTTACAGATACTTTCTTACCTAACCTTGATGAACTACGACTAACAACCTGATCCACCCCACAAGAACGATTACCATTAGCCACCCCAACACGCCCAGAACCAGCCTTATCACCCTTTGCAGAAACCTCACCTGCACTTACACTTTGAACTGTCGACCCCGTTGAAGAAAGATGAGAAGCAAAAACTGGAGAAACACTCGACAAAAGTGTAGCCATTACCACCCCTAATGAAATAACTCTAACCAAAGATACCTCACAAAGAGGCCTTTGAGCATTGAAGCTTTTGTCTTTTGGAGTGATATGTACTTTTTTCATAACAAATCTTTCAAAAAATAAAAAACATCAAAAAAATGCATTTGAGCCATTTAAAAGTCATAATTGAGCGCTATCTGATTTAATGGTAAGTTTTGTGTTTCAAAAATAAACATAAAAACAAATCATAAAGCGGAGCCAATTTTGGATGCTAAAAAACAAAAAAGTGCAGTTTTCAGCTTTCAAATAAACTTCGTGTTAACAATAATCAGTAAGGAGAGGAGATCTTTAAGGTCCTATCCTTATAAAGGATTTGGGTTTTAGGGGTGTGTGGTTTTCATAGCAAATCCTCTGAAATAAAAATGTTAAGTAATGCATTTGAGCATCAAAGGTTATTTAGTTATTGTTAGCTTAAAAGAGGTGTGAGAATTTTATTCAAACAAAGAGCAGTGGTAGTGTTAGGTCTTTGAGAGAATAAAGTTCCGTGAGTAAGTTATTAATAGGCGTTAGTGAAAAATCTTTTTCTCTTTAATCTGATGAGGGGTGTTTAAGAGAGTATTTTATTTTTCGAAAACATCATTTAAAAGCTAAGCATAACTAATGGGGTGTGTTCGTTTTATATCTCCTTAATTAAAGTAATTAGTCTGAGTGTAGTGTTTGCTTTTAACGTGTTTACGGAAAGCAACTTGGCTTTATGTTAAAGGGTACACACGGACGAGTAAATAGAAAATTAAGGAAGTTTAGCTCTATTTGTTAAAAGTGAGTTCTTCGTAAAGATTGAAATGTGTTTTATTTCCAAGTGAATCTCTGGGATAAACCGGAGTGGTTTTGTGCGGTTTTTCGCAATAATATATCAAAAGAAAACTGTGGATAAGTTTTTCTTTCCTTAAAAATGTCTTTATTTATTTAAGCTGATTTTATCCAAATCATATCTTTGGTATATGGTATACTAATTCTTAATGTGGTGTTATTAATTCAGTGTAAAGCTTATTCCTGCTCCTACGCCCCAGTGACCTCCAGACGTGGTAACGGAGAGGTTGGAGCGGATATCCCCATCTTCAGATGTATAACCAGCACCAAAGGCAGGTGCTGAGTGACCGCGCCATGTACCATTACCAAATGTAACACTGAATTTACCAGGTGTATCATCGTAACGTAAGTTAGCTACAGCCAAACCGATTGCTGCTGCTTGTCTTGCTTCTTTTTCGATGCTGTCAACCTTATAACTTAAAGCATTAAACTTCATATCAGTATAGGCGTTGGCTTGCGCAACAGCATCACCAACTATATTTTCTATTTTTTCATCTGTATATTTGTTGGCATTTGCGAGAACAAATTGTGCTTTTTCTTTAACGTAATCATGCAGCTGCCCACCATTGACTGCTTGTTTTGAACCTTTTCCAATTTTACCATCTGCAACATTGTCAATGAGCACAGGCTCATCCTCTTTACCTCCTACTAACGTGATACTATTGATTTTGTTGCCCTGTTCATCTTTGTCATAGGTAACAACACCATCAGTAATGGTGCTAATATCGCTAATTATACCATCAACCTTGTTTTCAAGGTTGTCAATCTTCTCATTCGTCTCCCAAAGTTGATTACCTGTAACCGCATCACTGGAACCTTGTTTAATTGCACCATCCGCTACATCGGTTATCTTACCAGCCTGACCATTATGGTTAGCATCGTAAGCATTTTTATCATTATTCCAGATCAAACGATCAGAACTCATTTGAGAGCTTGTCTGCTGTTCAACTTTCTCAATACGGTCATTGAGACCAGACATACTGCTATTAACAGCACCAAAAGCTTCAGCTACATTATGATATGCTTGTTTTTCATTCTTGCTTTGTGCACCAAAATCCGTAATTGTAAACGTTGGATCTGTCCACTTTCCATCTTCATACCCAGCTCCTCCACCAAAATAAGCTGCAAGCTGTTTATTCAGTACATAAAGTTGATTACCTGTTATTGCTTCTGTCGAGTTTGCAGTAATCTTTCCGTCTTTCACACCAGAAAGTATCCGAGATTTTCCATTGTTATTAGTAATGGAAATTTCGTCACCTCTTGCTTGAGCACCAATGGTGATAATATGCGACAATGGATCCTGTGCTACAAGACTATTACCTCCTGCTCCAAGATTATTTTCTATATCTTCCAGCTGGTTAGAAAGATCAGTCAGTGTATTATTAACACCTACAAAGGCAGTTCCAACACTATGATACGCAGTATCCTGAATTTTATACGTCGGCTGTTTACCCTTCAGTACATCCGCGCCACCACCTAAATACTTATTAATATTCGTATCTAAAGTCGAAATATCCCCCTTAGCCTTCTCAACAGTAACACTAAGTGGCTCAATCTTTTCTTTAATCTCAAAAAGCTGCGCACCTGTTACTGCATCTGTTGAGCTTGCAGTAACTTCCCCATCCTTCAAACCTGTAAGTGTACGAGCTTCTCCCTTACTGTTAGTAATACTGATCTTACTGCCTTGTACTTTACCTCCAATGGTAATGACCTTCGTCTCTGAATGCTGTGCTACAAGACTGTCATCCCCAACACTTTCAACCTTATCAAGCTTCTCATAAAGATCTGTCAGCTTACCATCAACACCCTCAAAGGCAATTCCAACACTATGATACGGAGTACCCTGAATTTCATACGTCGGCTGTTGACCCTTCAGTACATCCGCGCCACCACCTAAATACTTATTAATATTCGCATTAAGCTTCTTTACATCTGCCTGCGCACTTTCAACAGTAACATTGAGCGGTTCAATCTTCTCTTTAACCTCATGAAGCTGCGCACCTGTTACGGCATCTGTCGAGCTTTCATTAAGTTTCCCCTTTGCCAAACCAGTAAGTTTACGAGCTTTTCCTTCACGGTTAGTGATACTGATCTTATTGCCTTCTACGTTTGCACCTATCGTAATCAGCTTAGACACCTCATTTTGTGCAACAAGACTGTCATCTCCAACACTGTTTTGCAATCCATCAAACTTCTCATAAAGATCCGTCAATGAAATATCAACACCCTCAAATGCGGCTGCAACACCTATACGATCTTCACCTTGAATTTTATAAGTGGGTGGCGTACTATTCAATACATCTGCATTACCACCTAAATACTCATTAACATTCGTATTAAACTTCGTCACATTCTCCTGCACACTCTCAATAGTGATATTCAACTCCTTAACATTCTCATCCACCTTATAAAGCTGCGCACCATTTACTGCATCTGTTGACTCGCCTGAAAGATCTCCATTCTTCAAACCGGTAAGTGTCCGAGTTTTTTTACTTTTATTAAAAATGGAGATCTTGTCACCTTCAGCTTTAGCTCCTATCGTAATGACATTCGTACCTTCTTCTTGCGCGACAAGAGCATTACTGACCACACCCGTGATACCCTGAATCTTCCCATCAAGCTCCGTCAGAACTTTATCAACACCACTAAAAGCATCTTCAACACCAGTATACGAATTTTTCTGAATTTCATACTTCGGCTTTTGACCACTCAGTATATTTGAACCACCACCCAAAGATTTATTAAGATTGTCAGCCAAACTTGAAACATCACTTTCAGCCTTCTCAACAGTACTGCTCAACTTCTCAGCATTCTGCTTAACATCATGAAGCTGCTTACCTGTCACTGCATCTGTTGATTCGTCTGAAAGAGCTCCATCCTTCAAACCGGTAATTTTCCGCTTACCTCCACTACTGTTAGCAATCGAGATCTCATCACCCCCTACTTTCTTACCTATCGTGATGACATTCAACTCATCTTTCTGAACAAGGCTATTACTTATCGCATGCGTGACACCTTCAACCTGTTCAGAAAGCTCTGTTAGTTTACCATCAACACCATTAAAAGCTGCTTCAACACCAGTATACGGCTTTTTCTGAATTTCATACTTCGGCTCTTTACCCTTCAGTACATCCGCGCCACCACCTAAAGACTTATTAAGACTTTCAACCAAAGTCGAAACATCCCCCTCAGCCTTCTTAACAGTGCTGCTCAACTCCTTAACACTCTTATCCACTTTATGAAGCTGCTTACCTGTCACTGCATCTGTTGATTCGTCTGAAAGTTTTCCATCTTCCAAATTGGTAAGTTTGCGCAGTCCTGCACTACTAGCAATGGAGATCTCATCACCTTCTACTTTGCCTCCAATGGTGATTACCTTCGACACTTCCTGCGTTACAAGGTTATTCTTTTCCGCATTGCCAACTTTGCTAGAAAGTTCTGTCAGCTTACTATCAACACCCTCAAACGCGGCTGCAACACCTACACGCTCTTGATCCTGAATTTTATAAGTGGGTGGCGTATCATTTAATACATCTGCATTACCACCTAAATACTTATTAAGATTCGTATTAAACTTCGTCACATTCTCCTGCATACTTTCAACAGTGCTACTGAACCCCTCAACACTTTGCTTAACACCATGAAGCTGTGCACCTGTCACCGCATCCGTTGAGCCTACATCAACTTTCCCCTCTTTCAAACCGGTAAGCTTGCGTGGGCCTTTGCTACCGGAAATGGAAATCTCGTCACCTTCTGTTTTGGCTCCAATCGTGATCTTATGCGTCCCTTCATCTTGATGCACAATGAAACGGCCTTCCACAGCCTCAACTTGCTTAGAAAGACTTGACAATGAAGCATCAACACCCTCAAAGGCAGAGCCAACATCATTATACGGCTTTTTCTGAATTTCATACTTCGGCTGTTCACCTTTCAGTACATCTGCGCCACCACCTAAATACCGAGATATATCACTGCCCAGCTTATAAAGCTGCGCACCGTTAACTGCATCTGTTGACTTTTCTGAAAGATCTCCATCCTTCAAACCGGTAAGTGTCCGAGTTTTTTTACTTTTATTAAAAATGGAGATCTTGTTACCTTCAGCTTTAGCTCCTATCGTAATGACATTCGTATCTTCTTCTTGCGCGACAAGAGCATTACTGACCACACCCGTGATACCCTGAATCTTCCCATCAAGCTCCGTCAGAACTTTATCAACACCACTAAAAGCTGCTTCAACACCATTATACGGCTTTGTCTGAATTTTATACTCCGGCTGTTTACCACTCAGTACATTTGAACCACCACCCAAAGACTTATTAAGATTGTCTGCCAAGCTTGAAACATCACTTTCAGCCTTCTTAACAGTGCCGCTCAACTCCTGAACACTCTTATCCACTTTATGAAGCTGTGCACCTGTTACCGCTTCTGTTGACTTGTCTGAGAGATCCCCCTCTTCCAAATTGGTAATTTTCCGCTTACCTCCACTACTGTTAGCAATCGAAATCTCATTGCCCCCTACTTCCTTACCTATCGTAATGACATTCGATGATTTATCTTGCACCACAAGGCTATTACTTATCGCATGCGTGACACCTTCAACCTGTTTAGAAAGCTCTGTTAGTTTACCATCAACACCATTAAAAGCTGCTTCAACACCAGTATACGGCTTTTCCTGAATTTCATATTCCGGCTGTTTACCCTTCAGTACATCCGCGCCACCACCTAAAGACTTATTAAGACTTTCAACCAAAGTCGAAACGTCCTTCTCAGCCTTCTTAACAGTGCTGCTCAACCCTTCAACATTTTGCTTGACACCATGAAGCTGCTTACCTGTCACTGCATCTGTTGATTCGTCTGAAAGTTTTCCATCTTCCAAATTGGTAAGTTTGCGCAGTCCTGCACTACTAGCAATGGAGATCTCATCACCTTCTACTTTGCCTCCAATGGTGATTACCTTCGACACTTCCTGCGTTACAAGGTTATTCTTTTCCGCATTGCCAACTTTGCTAGAAAGTTCTGTCAGCTTACTATCAACACCCTCAAACGCGGCTGCAACACCTACACGCTCTTGATCCTGAATTTTATAAGTGGGTGGCGTATCATTTAATACATCTGCATTACCACCTAAATACTTATTAAGATTCGTATTAAACTTCGTCACATTCTCCTGCATACTTTCAACAGTGCTACTGAACCCCTCAACACTTTGCTTAACACCATGAAGCTGTGCACCTGTCACCGCATCCGTTGAGCCTACATCAACTTTCCCCTCTTTCAAACCGGTAAGCTTGCGTGGGCCTTTGCTACCGGAAATGGAAATCTCGTCACCTTCTGTTTTGGCTCCAATCGTGATCTTATGCGTCCCTTCATCTTGATGCACAATGAAACGGCCTTCCACAGCCTCAACTTGCTTAGAAAGACTTGACAATGAAGCATCAACACCCTCAAAGGCAGAGCCAACATCATTATACGGCTTTTTCTGAATTTCATACTTCGGCTGTTCACCTTTCAGTACATCTGCGCCACCACCTAAATACCGAGATATATCACTGCCCAGCTTATAAAGCTGCGCACCGTTAACTGCATCTGTTGACTTTTCTGAAAGATCTCCATCCTTCAAACCGGTAAGTGTCCGAGTTTTTTTACTTTTATTAAAAATGGAGATCTTGTTACCTTCAGCTTTAGCTCCTATCGTAATGACATTCGTACCTTTTTCTTGCGCGACAAGAGCATTACTGACCTCACCCGTAACACCCTGAATCTTCCCATCAAGTTCCGTCAGCTTTTCATCAACACCCTCAAAAGCTGCTTCAATACCTGTACGGTCTTTACCCTGAATATTATACTCCGGCTGTTTACCTTTCAGTACATTTGAACCACCACCTAAAGACTCATTAAGATTGCCTGCCAAGCTTGAAACACTACTCTCAAATTTCTCAACAGTGCTGCTCAACTCCTTAACACTCTTATCCACTTTATGAAGCTGCTTACCTGTCACTGCATCTGTTGACTCGTCTGAAAGAGCTCCATCCTTCAAACCGGTAATTTTCCTCTTATCTCTACTACTGTTAGCAACCGAGATCTCATCACCCTCTGCGTCCTTACCAATCGTGATGACATTCAACTCATCTTTCTGAACAAGGCCTGCACTTTCCATACCCTGAACTTGCTTAAAAAGCTCTGATAACTTATTATCAACACCCTTAAAGGCAGAGCCTACATCATTATACGGAGTATCCTGAATTTTATACGTCGGCTTTGTCCATTTATCACCATCCTCATATGCAGCTTCTCCACCCAAATACTTCGCAATCGTGGTATTCGTCTCATAAAGCTGTGAGCCATTAATCGCTTCTGTAGAAGCTTGAGCAATTGTTCCCTTTGCCACATTTGTAATACTTTTATTTCCAGCATCGATTCCACTAACATCCAACTTTGGACCATCACCTTTCACTGTAACACTCGATACTTTAAGATTCTCAGCCAAATTAAATGCGACTTTGTTACTGCTATCTATTTGAGTAATCGTAAGATTATCACCTTCAGAAACTAAATTGACACCGTTTTCACTATCAACTTTTATAGGTTTTTGACCGTTAATAGAGAGCTGCCAAGTGACACCTTCATCTTGTACCCATTGTCTTAACGCTTTCAGCTGTGCAACATTCACTGCCTCATTATCATCAACACCAGCAGCAACTCCTGTAATCTGTCGTGATTGACCTCTTTCTCCATCACCAATACCCAGTTCGCCAAGAGTACTCATCCATGTAGAATTCATTTTTTCTGAAGTGCCATTAGTTATAGGGTCATAACCAACAGCACGAGGACCACGAATCGCTCTAGCCTTGTATCCGAGAGCAATACCCGTTTCGTTACCCTCCGTCTCAGTCAGCTCACCTATGCATAGACTTTGCTCTTGGCCCGGACGACAAAGAAGACCGTCAATCACCCCCCTCATCTGTGTGCCAGCAACACGTGCACCCGTTGTATTGCCAGACCTCGTATTAACAGACCAGTTGATGGTATTATTTTCTTCTAACAACCAATCACTCGCCGCTGCATCTACATCAATTAAAGAACGTGCACTTGCACTCGTTAATACATTTACTGATGCATCAGCCCCACAACTACTCTCAAAAGAATAATCACCAGAACCATCAGATAACTGATTTTTGCTCAATTTCTTATACTGCTCTTTTACAGATACTTTCTTACCTAACCTTGATGAACTACGACTAACAACCTGATCCACCCCACAAGAACGATTACCATTAGCCACCCCAACACGCCCAGAACCAGCCTTATCACCCTTTGCAGAAACCTCACCTGCACTTACACTTTGAACTGTCGACCCCGTTGAAGAAAGATGAGAAGCAAAAACTGGAGAAACACTCGACAAAAGTGTAGCCATTACCACCCCTAATGAAATAACTCTAACCAAAGATACCTCACAAAGAGGCCTTTGAGCATTGAAGCTTTTGTCTTTTGGAGTGATATGTACTTTTTTCATAACAAATCTTTCAAAAAATAAAAAACATCAAAAAAATGCATTTGAGCCATTTAAAAGTCATAATTGAGCGCTATCTGATTTAATGGTAAGTTTTGTGTTTCAAAAATAAACATAAAAACAAATCATAAAGCGGAGCCAATTTTGGATGCTAAAAAACAAAAAAGTGCAGTTTTCAGCTTTCAAATAAACTTCGTGTTAACAATAATCAGTAAGGAGAGGAGATCTTTAAGGTCCTATCCTTATAAAGGATTTGGGTTTTAGGGGTGTGTGGTTTTCATAGCAAATCCTCTGAAATAAAAATGTTAAGTAATGCATTTGAGCATCAAAGGTTATTTAGTTATTGTTAGCTTAAAAGAGGTGTGAGAATTTTATTCAAACAAAGAGCAGTGGTAGTGTTAGGTCTTTGAGAGAATAAAGTTCCGTGAGTAAGTTATTAATAGGCGTTAGTGAAAAATCTTTTTCTCTTTAATCTGATGAGGGGTGTTTAAGAGAGTATTTTATTTTTCGAAAACATCATTTAAAAGCTAAGCATAACTAATGGGGTGTGTTCGTTTTATATCTCCTTAATTAAAGTAATTAGTCTGAGTGTAGTGTTTGCTTTTAACGTGTTTACGGAAAGCAACTTGGCTTTATGTTAAAGGGTACACACGGACGAGTAAATAGAAAATTAAGGAAGTTTAGCTCTATTTGTTAAAAGTGAGTTCTTCGTAAAGATTGAAATGTGTTTTATTTCCAAGTGAATCTCTGGGATAAACCGGAGTGGTTTTGTGCGGTTTTTCGCAATAATATATCAAAAGAAAACTGTGGATAAGTTTTTCTTTCCTTAAAAATGTCTTTATTTATTTAAGCTGATTTTATCCAAATCATATCTTTGGTATATGGTATACTAATTCTTAATGTGGTGTTATTAATTCAGTGTAAAGCTTATTCCTGCTCCTACGCCCCAGTGACCTCCAGACGTGGTAACGGAGAGGTTGGAGCGGATATCCCCATCTTCAGATGTATAACCAGCACCAAAGGCAAGTGCTGATTGACCACGCCATACACCACTGCCAAATGCAATACTGAGCATTCCTGGTGTCTCAATGTAATGCAAGTTCGCTACTGCCAAACCAATAGCCGCTGCTTGCCTTGCTTCTTTTTGGACACCTTCAACTTTATAATTTAAGGCCTCAAACTTCATATCAGTATAGGCATTAGCTTGCTCAACAGCATCACTAACCATATTCCCTATTTTTTCATCTGTATACTTGTTTGCATCTGCAAGAACAACGCTCATCTGTTCTTTCAGTTGACCACCATTGACTGCTTGTTTTGAACCTTCTTCGATTTCACCATCTGCAACATTATCAATGAGCACAGGTGTATCATCATCAGTACCTACTAACGTGATACTATTGATTTTGTTACCATGTTCATCTTTGTCATAGGTAACAACACCATCAGTAATGGTGCTAATATCGCTAATTATACCATCAACCTTGTTTTCAAGGTTGTCAATCTTCTCATTCGTCTCCCAAAGTTGATTACCTGTAACCGCATCACTGGAACCTTGTTTAATTGCACCATCCGCTACATCGGTTATCTTACCAGCCTGACCATTATGGTTAGCATCGTAAGCATTTTTATCATTATTCCAGATCAAACGATCAGAACTCATTTGAGAGCTTGTCTGCTGTTCAACTTTCTCAATACGGTCATTGAGACCAGACATACTGCTATTAACAGCACCAAAAGCTTCAGCTACATTATGATATGCTTGTTTTTCATTCTTGCTTTGTGCACCAAAATCCGTAATTGTAAACGTTGGATCTGTCCACTTTCCATCTTCATACCCAGCTCCTCCACCAAAATAAGCTGCAAGCTGTTTATTCAGTACATAAAGTTGATTACCTGTTATTGCTTCTGTCGAGCCTTCTATAATATCTCCATCTAAAAGAAACTTCAGTTTGTTATTTTCTGCTACCCCTCGCCCTTCTCCTTTGTTCACATGAAGCGCAACAAAAGCTTCTTCCTCATCACTCCAAAATAAAGCATTCTCCTTAACCGCTGTAGTATTTGTATTGATATTGTTCTGCAACTTCGTCAATTTCTCATCAACACCTACAAACGCAGCTGCAACAGTGTGATAATCCTTCTTTTGAATGGTATAAGTCGGCGCTATACCATTCAGTATATTGGCATCACCACCTAAATACTCATTAAGATTCGTATCAAGTTTTATCACATTTCCCTGCACACTAGATACTGTGTTAGTCAACGTCTCAACACCCTGCTTAACTTCATGAAGCTGCTTGCCATTGACTGCCTCTGTCGAGCCTTCTGTAACAGATCCATCAGCTACCCCAGAAAGTGTCCGAGATTCTCCATCTTTGTTAACAATGGAAATCTCGTCACCTCTTGCTTTAGCACCAATGGTAATCTTACGCGTCCCTAGCTCTTGTTGAACAAGGTCGCCACGTACTACATCATCAATTCTATCAACAAGCTGTGTTAGTGTATCATCAACAGCTACAAAGGCAACTTCAACATCACTATATTCCCCATTCTGAATGGTATACGTTGGTGCCTTATTCTCCAATATATTTGCGCCTCCACCTAAATACTCCGAAATATTCGCATCAAGGATTGTGACATTCTTTTCAACTTCCAATACAATACCGTGCAAATTGGTAACACTTTGCGTAACTCCATGAAGCTGCGAACCTGTTATTGCCTCTGTTGAATTTTCTGAAACATCTCCATTTGCTAAGCCAGTAAGTTTCCGAGATTCTTTATTAGCGTTAGCAATAGAGACTTCAGTACCACCTGTTTTGGCACCAATGGTGATGAGCTCAAATATGGAATCTTGCTGAACAAGACCATTATTCAACACATTTGCAACACCATCAATCTTACCAGAAAGCTGTGTTAATGTATCATCAACACCCTCAAACGCGGCTGCAACACCTATACGATCTTCATCTTGAATTCTATAAGTGGGTGGCGTACCATTCAATACATCTGCACTCCCACCTAAATACTTATTAATATTCGTATCAAGCTTCGTCACATTCTCCTGCACACCAGACACTGTGCCTGTCAATACGTCAACGCTTTGCTTGACTTCATGAAGCTGCGAACCATTAACTGCATCTGTCGAATCTTCAGTAACTTCCCCATTCTTCAAACCTGTAAGTTTTCGAGATACTCCATCACCGTTGCTAATTATGATCTCACTGCCCCCCACTTTAGCACCAATGGTGATCTTATGCGTGCTTTGTTCTTGCTGAACAAGGTCGCTACCTACCACATCATCAATCCTACTAGAAAGCTGCGTTAATGAAGCATCAACACCAGCAAATGCAGCTCCAACATCATTATGAGTCTGTTTCTGAATTGTATACGTCGGCACTGTATCTTCTAGTATGTTGGCACCAACACCTAAATACTGAGATATATTACTGCTCAGCTTATAAAGCTGCGAACCATTAACTGCCTCTGTCGAGTTTGCAGAAAGCTCTCCTACCTTCACTCCAGAAAGCACCCGAGATTCTCTATCTTTGTTGGCAATGGAAATCTCACTGCCTTCTACTTCCTTACCAACGGTGATCACCTTCGTTCCTGGATTTTGATGTACAAGAATGTTTTCAACTTTACCAAAAAGCTGTGTCAGTGCATTATCAACGCCCTCAAAGGCGCTACCAACATTACCGTATTCATGACTTTGAATTGTATAAGTTGGTGCCTTATCTGTCAGTATATTTGCACTACCACCCAAATATTCCGAAATGTTTGTATTAAGTTTTGTAACATTAGTATCAAGATTCGTCACTTTCCCTTCAACTTTTGATACAGTACTACCTAGTGTCTTAACACTTTCATCCACCTTATAAAGTTGTGCACCGTTAACTGCTTCTGTCGAATGTGCAGAAAGATCTCCATCTTTTATACCAGAAAGTATCCGAGATTCTCCGCCTTTGTTAGCAATAGAAACCTCATTACCATCGGTTTTGGCACCAATGGTAATCCGCCTTGTTCCTGAATTTTGCTCTACGAGAATGCTATCTACCACATCGTTAATTTTTCCAAAAAGCCGCGTCAGTGAAGTATCAACACCTGTGAATGCATCTCCAACATTATTATACCCTTGACTTTGAATTGTATAAGTCGGTGCTGTACTTTCGAGTACGTTTGCATTACCCCCTAAATACGTTGCAACCGTACTATTAAGTTCATAAACCTGACCGGCATTGATTGCATCTTTCGAACCTTTCAAGAGAATTCCATCCGCCACACTTCTAACTTTCATATCTGCAGCATTGATCCCAGCAGTAGTCACTGATGGACCATTCACAATAAGTAAGCCAGCGTCTATTAAGCGAACATTTCTTGTCCAAATACTTGTCAGCACAAGATCCTTATTCAGATCAAATGTTACCGTATTGCCACTTTTAACAATCTTAATATTGTCACTTCCAGCAACTAAATTGAGACTAGTGTCTTTATTAACTTTTGTAGCATTTTGACCGTTAACAGAAAGCCGCCAAGTACCACCTTCTGTTTCTACCCACGTTTTTAATGCTTTCAGCTGAGCAACATTCACTGCATCAGTCTCTTCAAAACCAGCGGCTACTCCTGTAATTTGTCGTGTTTTTCTATTGCTTACATCACCAACACTAACTGCACCTGTAGTACCTCTCCATGCCGGTGACGTTTCCATTGAAGCGATACCACTTACAGGATCATAACCTGAAACCCATTTTGCAACTTCGGCTTTAGAATCATCACCTAAAGCAACACCGCCCTCCACAGATGACCGTGCACGATAACCAACAGCAGTACCTAATTTAGCCTCAGCAAAAGAACCTATAGCTATTGCCTTCATTCCCTCAGCCTTTGCGTAATTACCTATTACAATAGATTGTGACTGGAGAGCCTGACTTGAAAAACCTAAAGCCACAGAACCACCACCCTTAGCCCATGCTTCCCTGCCAATTGCGACATCTTCTCCGCTCTCTGCATTCGCATTTGAACCTAGCTCAGCACCAATACCTTTCAAAGTGAAACTATCAAAATAACCCTGTATTTCCTCTGACGTTTCGGCAACTTGTCTCATATTCACACCAGCAGCAATAGCGCGAAACATAGCATCCGTATCAGCAATCCAAGTAACTGGTTGAATTACAGAACCATTAGGATCACAATTAATAAATTGTTGATTAGCGCTCAATTTTTTATACTGCTCTTCTGCAGATACTTTCTTAGCTGATGATAAACTATGGCTAACAACCTGATCTACCCCACAAGAACGATTACCATTAGCCACCCCAACACTCCCACCAACACGCCCATGAGCAACGTTAGCAGAAACCACACCTGCACTTACACTTTGAACTGTCGCCCCCGTTGAAGAAAGATGAGAAGCAAAAACTGGAGAAACGCTCGATAAAAGCGTAGCCATTACCGCCCCTAATGAAACAGCTCTAACCAAAGATACCTCATAAAGAGGCCTTTGAGCATTGAAGCTTTTGTCTTTTGGAGTGATATGTACTTTTTTCATAACAAATCTTTCAAAAGTAAAAAATATACTTGGACATAAAAAAGTCACAATTTGGCGCTATGTGATTTGACAATGGGTTTTGTTTTTCAAAAATAAGCATAAAAACAAACCATAAAGCGGAGCCAATTTTGGATGCTAAAAAACAAAAGAGTGCAGTTTTCAGCTTTCAAATAAACTTCGTGTTAACAATAATCAGTAAGGAGAGGAGATCTTTAAGGTCCTATCCTTATAAAGGATTTGGGTTTTAGGGGTGTGTGGTTTTCATAGCAAATCCTCTGAAATAAAAATGTTAAGTAATGCATTTGAGTATCAAGGGTTATTTAGCTGCCATTAGATTAAGTTTAATTGTTGTTAGCTTAAAAGGGGTTGGGGTATTCAAACAAAGGTAAGTTGTTGTGTTGAGCCTTTGAGAGAATAGGGTTGTGTGAGTAAGTTCTTAATAGACGTTAGTGAAAAATTTTTCTCTTTAATATGATGAAGGGTGTTTAAGAGAGTATTTTATTTTTCGAAAACATCATTTAAAAGCTAAACATAACTAATGGGGTGTGTTCGTTTTATATCTCCTTAATTAAAGTAATTAGTCTGAGTGTAGTGTTTGCTTTTAACGTGTTTACGGAAAGCAACTTGGCTTTATGTTAAAGGGTAAGGGGGTATATGTATAACGAGCAAAAAATTTAAAGGGGGGTGCTTTATTTTTTCAAAACGACTTTCTGGTAAAGTATTTTTCGTAATGCGCTTGTTCTTAAACTGAAGTGGGCTTTTTGAAGCGTTTATTAGGATATTTCATTAAATAAATTGGAGTGTTTTCAATTTCTGTGTAATGAAATAGATGGTTTATGGGAAGTTAATTTGCAAAGTAATGTAATTATTTGAGACTTTTTATAATACCATGTTGATGGATGTTTTTGTTTGGAAGGGGGCGTTAAGAATTTTGAGTAAATTTGTTTAGCAATAACACCAGTAATTATTGAGTGTGGTCGTTTCTATGAAATCTTTCTATTACGATAAGTGTTTATAAATGGCTTAGCTATGCTGGTGCGTTTGAAACAAAATCTCTTCCCGTCTCAATGACTTCCTTCTTTTCAACAACTTCCTTCTTTGTTGTATTTAATCCATCAGTTATCACAACGGCACTAAATGTTTAGCAATACCAATTAGCCCTACTGTTACGAAAGCAAACATTTTTTTGATATAGACTTTGACTGTGATATCTTCTTTCACCTTCAATGATCATATAAGGTGCTTCGATTATATAAGGTGCTTCTTTATAACCATTTCCATTTTCCTTTTCATAAGAATAAGAACCATCAAAATCATAGTTGAAAAATCGTAACAAATAATATCATTCATTTAGAGACAGAAAAAAGCAAATTTCAAACAGATGTCCCTTTTTCCGTCTTACCTAAAATCGGAAAACCGTTTGAAATTAATCTTACACATGATGAAACATTCATCAGCGACAAGTAGAATAAGAAACTTATCAAAAAAATTCGGCAACTTGCTTAGAAAAGCATGTAATGCAGCAAACATTAAAAATCAGGCTTATAGATTAAAACATAAACTATAATAAAAGCAGCTCACACAAAGTTGCAATTTCATACGTGGAAGCAATTTTTAAGTGGATGAAAAATAGAACGGCATCTCTCTACACAAAGAGTACTAACCATAAAAACTGCCCCTTGAATCAATTAAAAACTACAAAAAGGCAAGAGATAGCATCTGAAACACTTAAAAAATCAAAGCAATAAAAATTCTCTAACTTCTACATAACTATTTGATTGTATTATATTTTGGCGGAGAGAGAGGGATTCGAACCCTCGATATGGTTTCCCATATACACGCGTTCCAGGCGTGCGCCTTCAACCACTCGGCCACCTCTCCAGAGGTTTGCACTATATTCAGAAAGAAATAACCTGCAAGCTTAAATTATATACTTTAAGCAATAAAAAATTACTTTATCAGTCAAACTAATGCTGAAACAAATAAAATCTGCGTTTGTTTGCTTGTTATTATTGCAAAGAGAAAAGTGCTTCACCCAAACCCTTAAATGGGGCTAGAAAGGAAAACGTTTTTCCCTCTTTAAGCTGATAAGAAATGCGCACATTGCTATTCTTACTTATCTGTTTCATTAAAACAGGCCCTACAGGATACTGCGCTAAACAGATCTCTTGATTGCACTGCTTATAACTAATAAGAAGCGGCTTTTTAACATCTTCCATAAATACTTGAATAGGAGCATTTGTGTTAGCGTTTGGCAATGTCCGTAACAACATAACCGGTTGACCATTTTTCGTAGAAACAAGAGACCAACTAAAAACTTTGTTACCTTCTTTATCATCATGAATTGTCTGAGTTACATTGCAGATCCCTTGTTTCATTGTTTTGTTCTCATCGCAAATTAATGTCCAGTAATGAAACTGCATAATAATCCGGCGTGTTTCACCAGACTTTCCACCGGGTACTGACAATTGCGGTGGACGTACTATGTAAATACTATCTTGCTCCTCAGCAAAGCTTACAGCTTTTCCTAAAAAAACAAGAACAAACAAAAGACCTGTAATAATTTTCCAATTTCTCATCATTATTTTAATGCGAAGCTTAATCCTGCTCCTATACCCCAGTGACCTCCAGACGTGGTAACGGAGAAGTTGGAGCACACCGTTCCATCTTCAGACATATAACCAGTTCCAAAAGCAAGTGCTGATTGACCACGCCATACACCACTACCAAATGCAATACTGAGAGTCCCTGGTGTATTAATGTAATGCAAGCTAGCTACAGCCAAACCGATTGCTGCTGCTTGCTTTGCTTCTTTTTGAACGCCTCCAACTCTATAACTTAATGCCTCAAACTTCATATCAGAATAAGCGTGGGCTTGTATAAAAGCAGTACCAACTATATTTTCTATTTTTTCATCTGTATACTTGTTTGCACCTGCAAGAACAAGACTCATCTGTTCCTTTAGTTGTCCACCATTGACTACTTGTTTGGAACCTTTTTCAACTTTACCATCAGCAACATTATCAATGGTTACAGGTGTATCATCATCAGTACCTACTAACGTGATACTATTATCCTTATCTTTATCATAGGTAACAGCCCCCTCAGCAATAAGAGTACCACCTCCACTAATTATTATATTATTAACTTTATCTTTAAGGCTGTCAATCTCCTCATTTATCACCCAAAGCTGATGACCTGTAACCGCATCAGTGGAATTAGGAGCAACATTTCCATCCATAAGAAACGTAAGTTTGCTATTTTTTCTTTCTCCTTTTTCTGTATGAAGTGCAAGAAAAGCTTTTTCACGTCTATTCCACAACAAAGTATTATGCTTAAATTTTTTTAAAATCTTATCGATTGCTTCCGTAAAATTACCAGACACATATTTTAGGTGACTATTTACATTCCTAACATTCATATCAAGTTCTGTAAGAGCGTTACCAACATCATGAGAGATAATTGGCTGTTGTCCTACAATCCCATCTGCAGAAACTTTAGATAAAATATACCGTGGCCCGAAAAAACCATCCTCACGAACCGCTGCACCACCCCCTAAATACTTTGCAATATCGTCGTTTAGCGTATAAAGTTGTGCACCATTCATTGCATCTGTCGAATCTTGAGTAACTTTTCCTTCTGCCACATTCCTAATATTTTTACCTCCATCTAAACCGAGTCTGTACTTGTTATTAACTTGTGTAGTATTTTCGCTACTAACAGAAAGTTTCCAAGTGCCACTTTCTTCTTTTACCCATTTTTCTAACGCTTTCAGTTGCGCAACATTTACTGCATCAGTATCTTGAAAACCAGCCGCAACTCCTACAATCTGTCGTGTTATATCACTATTAACATCACCAACACTAACTGCGCCTGTAGTACTTCTCCATATCGGTGACGTTTTCATTGAAGCGATGCCACTTTCAGGATCATAACCAGCAATCCTTTCTGCAATATCGGCTTTAGAGTGACTGCCCAAAGCAACACTACCCCACACAAGTGATTTTGCATAATAACCAATAGCTGTATCTAACGTAGTTCCACCGGAACCAACCATAGTAGTAGCTGAAGTACCTATAGCTGTCCCACCATAGCCATTAGCCTTTGCGTACCTACCTATTGCTGTAGAATTTTGCTGACTAGCCTCACTAGAAGAACCTACAGCCGTAGCACCGTCCCCCTTAGCATGCGCTTTTTGACCGATTGCAGTATCTGATTGCTTCTCTGCTTTTGCTTCTGAACCACATTCAACCCCCTGACCCTGATTAGTAGCAAAAACTAGAGTAACATTCGATAGAAGCGTAGCCATTATTGCCCCTAATGAAACCACTTTAATCCAAGGTGACCTATAAAAGAAATAACAGCAATTCAGTTCATTTCTTTTTGAGCTTAAATACAATTTCTGCATAATACCCCTTGAAATAAGGCAATATATTGAAACTCTAACAGAGACTGACATCATCACAGAAAGCAAAAGAAAACCCTTCGCAAAGTTACTGTTGCGCATTAGGAAAAAATAAAAAAAGATAAAAACAACCTTCTCGA
This sequence comes from Bartonella sp. WD12.1, assembly GCF_002022415.1. Taxonomy (GTDB): domain Bacteria; phylum Pseudomonadota; class Alphaproteobacteria; order Rhizobiales; family Rhizobiaceae; genus Bartonella. The sequence continues at coordinate 149,053 of NZ_MUBG01000001.1, read as the reverse complement.
TGCTACGGTTTATTGCAGCATCGTTCTAAAATCTCTTAAAAAATTGGAGCTTAAAAGAACTACAGCCTTCTTAATTAAAAGCTTTCAAACAAAGAAAATATACAACTTATTCTTAAAAATATTGCATAACCTCCATTAAAAATATAATCCATTTCGATGTAAACGTTTCTTTATTAAAGATCAATTTGTTCTTCAAATAACGCACATTAATAAAATGGCAAGGGTACTAATAAATAATTTTTGTATATTTTTATAAGACGAATTCCAACGAACACTGAAATGCATTTTATGTTCAATGATATCTACAGTGCACTTCTAAAACTTGGAAACTTATATGATAAGAAGCTAAAAAATAATCGCTATTATAGCCACGACATAACTATCAGACAATTTCAAAAAAATTTTTCAGTATTGCAATTTTGATTTATGGAAAAATATTGTGTAGATATAATCGATTGTTTTAATAATAAAAATATTGCTATTTTAACTTTATAATTTATCACCATATATTGATTTTTGCATAATATATAAATAGCATAATGTGTTTATAAGTAAAATCATTAGAAATTAATGGAAAGACTGCTCAAAAAACATTTTACTAATATTTAAATACTCATTCAACAACTACGACATTAAAGTTAGAAAATATCATCAGGATGCTTTTGCGTAAAAATATTCACTTTATAGTTTTTTTTTACTGTATAAGTGAGCTAGATTCTTAAAATCTGTAATTAACTCAGAAATCATTTACAACAGCTCATACAGAGTAAAGTGAAGTTTTTTTTATGTGTCAATGAAAAACTCTAAATAAAAATTATCAATTTATTTTATTACGGTTTTTCTCGCCTAAATAATGCAGAAATACTAAACAGATAGGAATTTACACTATAAGTAAGATCATATTTGTCATCGTTGTGGTAATAGTTAATAAACAAACTTCCAGATAGTGCCAACGTAATAGACGTACCTATGCTATTTATTCATAAGGTCAGTTACAATAACGGTCGCCTAACCCACTTACTAAGCGATACCTACTAATCTCAATACTAAAATTGACGCTTACAGTGCAAATTGCTGAAAATTCAAGCACATGCTAAAATAAGCTGTATGAAACATTACCCCCTAATACGTTAAAGTTATATCAACTTCACAACTTTTGTACAGTCAGGCCAAACTGTATCAAAAATGATAAATTGTTTATAAAATAAATACCAAGTGGAATATCATTTAAAAATGAATAACTTATACTGTGGATTTGAATTCAGTTAAATTAAATACCCAACATAAAATAATTCAACAGAGTACATCTCAATAAAGAACCATTTATCTAAAATACACTTACGAATTGCCTACCTACTCGATTCTAAGATCAAGCAATACCACGGCATTTCAACCTCAAAGGACAAACTGGAGCAATCAAAGTTACACCTTCAAGTAAAATTGTATAAACAGAAAAAGTCTGTTGCAGAATCCAAGTTATCACTCAATATCTTCAGACAAAGGAAACCTAAAATAAATCTTCCAGCAAGACTAATCAGAAAATCCTGTTTTGTGCCAATTTCTTATATAGCTCTAACACTTATCGTATATCTAGAATAAAAAGATGGGACATTATTTTTTTAATGCCCCAAAGCTTTAAACCGAAATCTAATACATATCGATCTATTTAACGAATCCCCAGATTACCTCTATCCCCATCACATAGGAATGACTGAAACATAGGAGCGGTTATCTGCTTTCTTACGAAAAGAAACTTTCCCATTTGAAAGCGCAAAAAGAGTATGATCTTTCCCAATACCAACATTCTCACCAGGATGCCAACGTGTACCGCGTTGACGTACGATAATGTTTCCAGCAATAACAATTTCACCACCAAATTTCTTAACGCCAAGACGTTTTGATTCTGAATCGCGGCCATTACGTGAGGAACCGCCAGCTTTTTTATGTGCCATGGAATTCTCCCTTAGTCTTCTTTACTTTTTGATATCGCAGCCGTTTTTTGTGACGCAACCTTTTTTTTAGCAGTTTTTGCAGCGGTTTTTTTAGGAGGAGTAGAAGTTTTCGTCCCCTTTGGTGCAGCTGCTTTCTTCTCAACCAACTTAGCTACTGCTTTTTTAGGCTTTGAACCATCTGTTAAAATTTCTAAAATACGGAGTGTCGTTATTTCTTGGCGATGACCACGAGTACGCTTCGAATTTTGACGACGCCGTTTCTTAAATGCAATAACCTTACGAGCACGTCCTTGTTCTACAATTTCAGCTGTAACTAAACCCTCAGCGATAACAGGCGCACCAATAGCTACACTTTCCCCCTCACCTATCATCAATAAATTGTCGAATTTAACGATATCACCAGCGTTGCCAATGATCTTTTCAACTTTTAATACCTGGTTAGCAACAACACGATATTGCTTACCACCTGTTTTAATGACTGCGAACATTTTTTATCCTTTCGTTCGATCCCGCTCTTATTTCACTTCTGCTTTATTCAGTATGGGAAATAGGCTTCTTTTTATCAGTCGTAATAATTTAAAAGGGATAAACAGCACCTCTTAGAATGCAAATTCCCTTAACGTTACATATATGATAGAATTTCTATTTGCTGTCAAGAAAAGCCAACAAAGAAGCAAAAAAAGGTTGTACTTAAAACAATTGAAGATTATCAAGCATCATACACAAATTATATAATGAAAAAACTTTATTGCATTTACATATGGAGAGATGGCTGAGTGGTTGAAAGCACCGCACTCGAAATGCGGCATAGGGGCAACTCTATCGGGGGTTCAAATCCCTCTCTCTCCGCCATTACTAAGAAAATTGAGATAATTTTCAAATTTTTTTATTCAACACGTCTCGCTTGAATATGCGCCAGTAATCCTAACGTTGAGCTATCACGATTATGAGCTTTAGATTCTCCACGTATAACGGGTAACAATTCATTTGCTAATTCTTTACCAAATTCAACACCCCATTGATCAAATGAATTAATATTCATTAAAACACCTTCAATAAAAATACGATGCTCATAAAGCGCCATTAAACGACCAAGCGCAAAGGGCGTTAATAAATCCTGAATTAGCATAATGCTTGGCCGGTTTCCTCGCAAATTTTTATGAAACACCAAATTATCTGTTTCATTACCACCAACTGCATTATTAACAACAGTGTTCCAACTGTCCTTAATAAGGTGGCCTTTCATCAAAGCCTCTGATTGCGCCAAACAATTAGCTATTAATATATCATGCATATGACTTAAATGTGATTCATGCCCTTTTACAAATAAAACAAATTCCACAGGAATGATATCCGTTCCTTGATGTAGAAATTGAAAAAAAGCGTGTTGTCCATTTGTCCCCGAATCGCCCCAAACAACTGGACCACTCGAAAAGCCTATTGGTTTGCCATCTAAAGAAATATGCTTGCCATTTGATTCCATATCAAGCTGCTGTAAATAAGCTGGAAAACGCGCTAAACGCTGCGCATAAGGAATAACTGCACGCGATGAATAACCACAAATAACACGATGCCAGAATCCTAAAAGAGCAAATCGAATCGGAATATTTTTATGCAAAGGTGCAGTTTTAAAATGCTCGTCCATTTGGCGTGCACCCTTAAGAAACTGGCGAAAATTTTTACCACCAATTGCCAACATAACAACAAGACCAATTGCTGACCAAATTGAATAACGCCCCCCAACCCAATTCCAAAATTCAAAAATCCTTGAAGAATCTATACCAAATTCCAGCACTTTATCGGTTTTACTAGAAACACCAACAAAATGCACTTTTACCGCTTCTTCTCCTAAATGTGAACTGATCCATTGGCGTGCAACTTTAGCGTTTGCTATTGTTTCAGAAGTTGTAAAAGTTTTCGAAGCAATAATAAAAAGTGTTGTTTCCGGATTCAAATTAGCAAGAACATCAACAATATGTGCACCATCCACATTAGAAACAAAATGGCAGCATGGTCCATCATGATAAGGTTTTAAAGCATTAGTAACCATTGCAGGTCCAAGATCAGACCCTCCAATACCAATATTTACAATATCAATTATCTTCTCACCACTATATCCTCTATAGTTACCACAACGAACCATTTCAGAAAATTCTTCCATACGGGTAAGAACGGCTTGGATATCTTGAACAATATTACGCTCATTCAACATAAAAACTTCATCAGCAGACAAACGTAACGCAATATGAAGAGCTGAGCGTTTTTCAGTTACATTAATAGCTTCACCCGAAAACATCGCCTTACACTTGCCTGAAACATCCGCTGCAACAGCAAGATTATCTAAGAGTTTCAGTGTGTTTAATGTTACACCACACTTTGAAAAATCGAAAAGGAAATCATCAAGTTTTAAAGAAAAACGAGTAAAACGCTGTTCATCTTCTGCAAAATGTCGACGAATATCACAAACTTTATCTTCTATAATATGCTTTTTCAAAGCCTTCAAAGCTACTTCAAAAGCTCTTTCATTGCGAACCATAATTATTTTCCTATGGTCATTGACAATAATATCAAGACACAAATGACTTTAAAATAGAGGATAGTTCCTTACTCTATAACCCATTTTGACTGCTCATATATGAAATAATACAAAAATAGCAAGATAAGGCACTCAAATGATATCTTTTAAATAAGAGTTAAAAAACTGTGTCAATCTTCTATCCGAAAGCAGTTATTTGACTTGGCTTAGTTCTTTTGTCAAATGCTTAGCTTCTTCTGCTTTTGGTTTTATAAAACGTCCGAGAAATAGATAAACAACTGGCGTTACATAAAGAGTAAAAATAGTTGCCAACCCCAAACCACCAACAATAACCCAACCTAAAGCTACACGTGCTTCTGCACCAGCACCCTTTGCTAAAACCAAAGGAATACCTCCTAAAATAGCGCAAATCATCGTCATACAAACTGGTCTAAGACGAACATTAGCCGCTTCTTCTATAGCTTCACGTACACTTTTACCTTTATCACGTAACTGATCTGCAAACTCAACAATCAGAATACCATTTTTAGCCATAATACCAATTAATAAAATCAAACCAATTCGACTATAAATATTGAGACTAACACCACCCAAAAGCATAGCAATTACTGCACAACCAACTCCTAATGGTACAGTAGCCATTATAATAAAGCCCGAAACAAAACTTTCAAACTGCGCTGCTAAAATCAACAAAATAATTACAAAAGCAATTCCAAAAACAATCATTAAATCAGAAGATGTTTCACCAAGAGTTGCTGCATCTCCTAAAGGAATAATATAATTTCCCTCTGATAATAAAGGAAGCGCAGCTTCTTTTACAGTCTTATAAGCACTTCCTAAAGAAACTCCTGGAGCAAGATTTGCACCTATAACGACAGCACTCATGCGCTCTTCTCGCTTTAATTGAGGTGCAATAGCCTTTTCATGTAAATCCGTAACAACCGATAAAGGAACATATTTACCGTCTCTGGTTTTTAAAAAAACATTTTCTAAATCAGCAGGATTATTAATAGGATTCTTACGCGATGTAAGTTTTACATCATAGGCATGATCATCCACATAAATCGAGCCAATCTGCTTCCCATCCACCATTGTTTGCAATGTATCACCCAAATTAGTGATATCAATCCCTAAATCAGAAGCTTTTTCTCGGTCAATTTCAATAAAAAATTGAGGTTGCGTAGCATCAACAGTAAGCCGCGGACGAACAAACCGCGGATCAGTGTGCAAAGTGCTTACAAGTTTATCAGCAATTGATTGTAGTTGTGTATAATCATCCCCAACGACTGCAAATTGCAGTCCTTGACCAATTCCTGAAACCCCTAAAGAATTAATTTGTGCAGCAAATGCAAAAACTCCCGGAAACTGCCTAACTTTTGCATTAACATCTTTTAAAATTTCCTGCTGACTACGCGAACGCTTGTCCCAAGACGAAAGCAACAAGATAAGAAAACCATTATTAGATGAACCTCCAGCTCCAGAAATAGAATAACTGTTAACAATTTCACCAGAATCACGCAATGGTTTTAAGCTTGCTTCAATTTGCTGCACTTGCTCATTGAGATACTGTACCGAAATATCTTGTGGTCCACTAACGACTAAAAAAATAATTCCCCTATCTTCTGCTGGCGTCAATTCCTGTTTAAGCGCCATATAACCTCCAATACAGAGAACGAAGAAAATAAGCGAACCAAAGACAACAGTCCAAGGTCGTTCCAAACATTTATGCAAACTATGAGCATACCCCCTACTAAAGAAAGCACTCATCCGAGACAGAAAAATTAAATGATGTTCCTTTTGTTCATCATCTTCAACATGCTTTTCTTCTTTAAGAAAGCGTGAAGCGAGCATAGGGCAAAGAGTTAAAGCAACAACCGAAGAAAGCAGAACAGACACTGATAATACAAAACCAAACTCTCTAAAAAGTCCCCCAATTTGCCCAGGAAGAAAGGAAATAGGTACAAAAACAGCCACCAAAGTTAATGTCGTTGCCACAACAGCAAAAAATACTTCCCGAGTTCCCAATACCGCTGCTGACCGAGCACCAAATCCCATATTGCGCCACCGAACAATATTCTCAAGAACAACAATGGCATCATCCACAACAAGCCCTGTTGCTAAAACAAGCCCTAAAAACGTAAGAATATTTAGGGAAAAGCCCGCAAGATAAATTGCAGCGATTGTCCCAATCAGAGCTACTGGAATAGACACAGCAGGAATAAGTGTTACACGAATATCTCCCAGAAATAGAAAAATAATCAAAACAACACTAAGCACAGCAATAACTAATGCAATCTCAACTTCATGAAGAGCACTCTTAATAAAAATAGCATCGTCATTAGGAATACTTATATGAACAGAAGAAGGGAGAACATTTTTGAGACGTTCAACAACCACTCGAACATTTTTGGAAATATCAAGAGTATTAGATTGAGCCTTACGCACAATACCTAACCCAATCCCCACCTTCCCGTTTACACGAAGAATAACTGTTTCTACATCAGGAGATAAAGTAACATGCGCCACATCACCAAGACGTACATGAGGCTTTAAAACAACTTGTTCAAAAGCTTCTGGTGTCGTTAAACGAGCGGTTGCACGCACAATTAAAGCTTGCTCGGAATTACGCAATGATCCCACAGGTGCATCAGTGGTCATATCAGACAGAACACGTGAAATATCTCCTACAGTTAACCCATAACTGGCAAGTTTTGCTTGATCAATATCAATCTGAAAAATCTTTACACGCGCGTTATCAACCTGCACATCACCAACACCATCAACAGCAGAAAGTGCATCAACAATTTGATCGTTCACAATCGTTGTTAAATCATCAATATTCATTGTTGGTGAAGTTACAACCAAATACATCATCGCAGCAGCATTCGAATCTGCTTTAATAATTATAGGCGGCTCCGCACCTTTTGGCAGAGAATAAGTAATACGAGAAATAGCATCGCGAATATCAGATGCCGCAACATTTAAATCAACACCAACATTAAATTTAACCTCCACACGGGAACGACCAAAAGCGGAAGCTGAAGAAATTGTTTTAACCCCTGACACACGAGAAACTGCATCTTCTATAACTTTCGTAATCTCACGATCAATTGTTTCTGCTGACGCACCAGTAAAAGTCGTCTTAATTGTTGCCACTGGAATATCCACATCTGGCAATTCACGCACATCAACGCTCATCCATGCAGAAATCCCTGCAATTACAATTAGAGCATTTAAAACAAAGGTAAAAACTGGCCTGCGAATAAAAAATGCCATTATACCACTTTGTTCTGACTCTGCTAAAGGCTTTTTCTCAACTTTTTGACTCATTGCCCATCCTGCCCATTAGCTTCTGATAATTGCTTTTGATGAGCCTTTGAATCACTAATAATGACATGACCACCCGGACGAAGCATTTGTACCCCTTGAACGACAATCTGATCACCATTTTCTAGGGGAGCTTTTACAAATACTTGATTTGCTTTATGCTGAATAATCGATACTGGAACGTATTCTACTTTACCCTCTCTCACACGCCAAACAAATGACCCTCTACTGCTCCACTGAATGGCAAGAGGATCAACAACCGGGAAAGAACCATCATGAAATTGAAACGTAACAGAAAAAGACATACCAGACATAAGTACATTTTTTTCATTCTGAATTTCAACTTGAACGTGAAGTGTGCGGCTTTGTGGATCAACCATATTATCAACCGCATAAACATGGCCAACAAAAGTCTTATCTGGCTGTGCTATTAAGGTTGCAGTCACTTCATCCCCTTTATGGATACGTGATGCATATCGTTCAGGCACCCAGATATCAACCAAAATACGTTCGTTATTCTCAATACGACCTATCACAGTATCAAGGCCAACAGAATTTCCTACATCAATAGGTAAAATACCAACAATTCCACTAATTGGTGCACGAATTGTTCGTCGATCAAGTGCTAAATCAGCATCAGACAAAGTTAAATTTGCATTCTCTAATTCCAAGCGTGCAGTAATCTCTTGAACTTCTGTTGCTGTATTAGTCGTGCGTAACTTAAGAATACGTGAAAGCGTTAAAGCATTATTGTCGCGTTGAACTTTTGCTCTTGCAGCTGCTATTTCTTCCTTTTTAGAATCAAGCTTTGCAATTGCATCACCCGCCTGGACTTTTGTACCGGCAGACACAAAAATCTTATCAACAACACCTCCTGACCAAGGAGTTAAATTGACCGCTGCAATAGCCTGTCCACTACCTATAGCATTAAGACGTTCATAAAAATCCTGAACTTTAACAAGATCAACGACAACATTTACCGGCGGCATTCCCATTGGTGCTTTTGATGCAGCATGCGGTGTATTTTTTGTTGTACCTTCTGTATGAACAAGGTATTCTATATTGTGTTTTGGCCAAAAATAAATGGCAATACAAATAATACCCAAAAGCATTAACGGAATGATCTTTTTAAGTGACCCCATACATCTATCCTTGCTTCGTCATTTACTTACACCAATGCATTTGAAATAGTCTACACCAGCAACATTCGAATTTTGCAAAAATCAATCGTAGAGAGTGTAACCATACTGCAAAAACGTATCCCATCTATATAATCCTATTAATTTGACTATCTTTCATGGAACAGACCGTCAAGTTAACTATCGTTCATCTTAGATTCTTACCATGAACCAAATAAAAAAATAATACTACACAGAAGCTTTATAGAAATCATAAATACCTTAAACTTTAAACAAAAAAACTTTTTTACCAAGTTTTACTTGCAATTCATCAACGAAACGATTAGGAACCCCATGTCTTAACGATATTTAAGAGACTGAAAATTTATGCACCCGTAGCTCAGCTGGATAGAGCACCAGACTACGAATCTGGGGGTCAGGAGTTCGAATCTCTTCGGGTGCGCCAAATATCAGTAGAATCAAAAGGCTATAAAGGCTTTTGATTTTATTAATTTTAATGAATTCTTGATTTCTTCCCCCCATACTTTTTGCAGCTTTTTTGATTATTTTTATGTTGAATCGCTTTCTATTAGCCACCTTGGTATAGAGCAATTGCTACAATAACATAATCTACGTCTAACCTTACTTGTCACTGAAAAATTTATCTTGATTTTTGACTTGAATAATGAATTTAGTAAATTTTATAAACACATATTTGTAAATGCAATTGTTAATTGTAAAAAACTGCGTATAACAAAAAAAATAGAGTTTTTGAAAAGCAATATAGACAACCACCTTATTTATGTGGTATGCGCATTGCTAATGTAATCCTTTTGACTGTGTTCAAAGGGTGGTGGGTTTTTATCTATTTATTTAGGACATTGAAACAAAGTAAGGTAAACTGTGCAAGTACTCGTTCGTGATAATAATGTTGATCAAGCATTGCGTGCGCTAAAAAAGAAAATGCAGCGCGAAGGTATCTTTCGTGAAATGAAGATGCGTGGATATTATGAAAAACCATCGGAAAAACGGGCTCGTGAAAAGGCTGAAGCTATTCGTCGTACACGTAAACTTGCTCGTAAACGTGCGCAAAGAGAAGGCCTCATTAGTAACGGTCGAGCTGTTTTTGTACGATAATACATTTTTTGTTTATGCGCTAAAAATAGCTCAAACAAGAAAGTTACGTGATATTAATTATTCAGTCTTAAATGATAATCTGTAAAGAGAATTCTTTTTTTATTTTAAATAAACTTTACTCTGTGCCTAAGTATGATTATCGATTCTCACCTATTGTTGAGAACTTCATAATTACAAATATTTTTTATTTATTCTTAAAGAATAGATAAGAGAAAGCATTGTATGTTTTTTTACCACAAAGACACAAAACGCTTTTCTCATTTCAAAAATCTAATAAGCACATTCTAAAAACACTGGCTCTACAGACCCACCCCAAATAGAATGATACTTAGATAACAACCTATCAGCATCCGTTTGACCCACTGCAATTATTTCTTCCAAAGGATTAAGAAAACTTTCTTCATCATAACCGCAAGTATCATATTGCTTGCGATTTCTTAATCCCTTGCGTGAAATCGCAATAGCCTGACGTGCTAATTCTAAAATCATCGTTTGACGAAAAGGCGTTTGTAATCCCTCTTTTGGAACACGTCTACGCATATCTAAAACTTCTTCAAAACACCAATCTTTCGTTAAAGCTTCTGCCTCATTAAGGGCTTCGCTATCATAAAGAAGACCAACCCAAAAAGCAGATAATGCACAGATATGTTGCCAAGATCCACTATCAGCACCTCTCATTTCTAAAAAGCGTTTTAAACGCACTTCAGGAAACAAAGTCGACAAGTGATCTACCCAATCTCTTATATTAGGTGTTGAATCTACAATTTGCCCTTTCAATGCTCCATTCATAAATTGGCGAAAAGTTATATGTGTACAATCATGATAATGCCCATCGCGTATAATAAAATACATTGGTACATCAAGTGCCCACTCAACATAATCAGCAAACCCAAAGCGTTCGGAAAATATAAAAGGAAGTATTCCTGTTCTTTGATTATCAGTATTACACCAAACATGAGAACGCCACGACAACAAATTATTTGGGCGCCCTTCAACAAAAGGCGAACTGGCAAATAATGCTGTTGCAATGGATTGCAATTTCATTGACACTTGCATTTTCCGCCGCATATCAGTTTCAGACGAAAAATCAAGATTTACTTGAATAGTCGCTGTTCTATACATCATATCAAGACCATTATGACCAACTTTTGGCATGTATTTAGTCATAATTTGATAACGTGATTTGGGCATTTGTGGTGTTTCAGCTAAAGTCCATTTTGGGCTAGCACCAATACCTAAAAAACCAATACCTAATGGTCCCGAAATTTTTTTGAGGAGAGTCAAATGCTCCATCAGTTCACAATAAGTATGGCCAACCGTTTTCAATGGTGCGCCAGATAATTCAAACTGCCCGCCAGGTTCTAAAGAAATCGCACCTTGACCCGTTGATTCTACAAGCCCAACAATATTTCCTTCATCTAAAATAACCTTCCACCCTAGAGCTTGTTGCATCCCCTCTAAAAGTGCACGAATACCTTTTGCGCCTTCATATGGAACAGGACGAAAACCATTTATATAGAATGGAAATTTTTCATGCTCTGTACCAATGCACCAGTCATTTTTTGCTTTACAACCCTCTTGAAGATAACCAACTAGAGAATCTAAATTGTGAATTTCACTTTCATCAGTTATATCAAGCGCCATAAATTATTTTACCTTATCAACAAGTTCCACTATTTTAAATGATATTGCAAGCTTCTTAATCGATTGACCACGCCCCTATTGTAGTATTAATAAGAGCCAAAGCCGCAACAGCTGCAGTATCAGCACGTAAAATACGTGGACCTAATGATATAGAAATCACAAAAGAATGTTTTCTTAAAAGGACCTGTTCTTCTTCACTAAATCCTCCTTCCGGTCCAATAAGAACACCAAGGGGAACAGTTCCATGTTTCTTTAAAAGAGGTAATGGGTTTTGTATTTCATGCGACTCATCACAAAAAAACAAAGAGTGTGTTCTATCCCAATGTGCTAAAAGTGTTTTTAACGATACAGCAGGTAAACATTCTGGTAAAGACAAAATGCCACATTGTTCAGCCGCTTCAATAATATTAGCCTTTATACGTGCCATATTGATACGAGAAACTTGTGTATGATGTGTTATAACAGGCTGCAAAACAGATACCCCCATTTCTACAACCTTTTGCACCATATAATCTAAACGCGCATGTTTAAGTGGAGCAAAACAATAAATAAGATCCGAACATGTTGTTTGAGATCTTGTCTGATGAACAAGCCGAACCACTACAAACTTTTTTTTAATAGCGGTAATCTTGGCCAACCATTCACCATCTTGCCCGTTAAAAAGTAAAATCTGAGCTCCCTCTTTCACGCGCAAAACATGCACAAGATAAGAAACTTGAGCTCCTTCTATTTTTATTTCTCTGTCCAAAGAAAGTGGTTGCTGAATAAACAACCTTTGAAATTTATAATTTACACGCATAAAAAATTTGTGACAGAGCAAATTACAATCGTCAAGATAATAAAACAAAAAGTACAATCAAAAGAAAAAATCAGCTCCATAAAACTACAATATCTTGAAGAGTAGAGAATTGTTTACCTTTGTTTATAATAATTGGAACAAATAGAATGTTAAATGATTCTGTGCATATAAAATTGATCACAAAATACTCTCTTGCATTCAACGACTTACCCTATGACTGGAGAAAGATATGTCTGCTAAAAAAGCTACTGTTATTACTATTGCTACAATTTTAGCCTTTATCTTGATCACTATAGGAATTAGCTCAGTTGGAACAAAGGGAAAGCATATAATTGCCACAGATGGATACGGTATTTCCTCTCAGATGCGTTAGACATTCTGCTACCGTAGTCTTTGAAATTTCATCCTAAAACAATATTTTTCGAGTGATTTTTTAAAATCAAAATCAATAATGAAAAACAAAATTTAATTTTCATCAATATTTTTCCTAACAAAAAATTTTTCTAGAGACTGCTCCGTAGAACCAAGTGAAAAACTAAAAGGCCGCATAAGGCTATTAGTAAGACATTGAACATCTTTGCATAAAGTATCTGAACGATTATTTTTCTGTAATCGTCCTTGCAACATAAAATCTTTCTGATTTTTCTTAGTGATAGGCACTGCAATCGGACCATCAATAGACAAATTCCAATCTGCCGTACGCATTAATGATTCTATCTGCGTCACTATGCCATCAGAAAATTTTGCTTTAATATTTAAACGCTCAAAAGGTGTTGAAAATGTATGGTTATTTACTAAATAGAACTGTTCATTCTCTGAAAGCTTATTCTGCAATTCATTTAAATCATATTTCAATAACCGGCCAGAAAGCATATTCATTGTTAACTGCCCTTGCATTTTTTCAGAGATTTCTGACCAACTACTAATAAGTATTTGTATTGTTACAATGAAGTCAGTTTTAGCATGTATAAATTGTGTCAGTCCTAAAGCTTCTGAAAAAGTTTGTACATCAACAGAAGTACCCGAAACACGCCCTTCAATGCGTGCTTTTTTACCATTTGGTACAATTTGGACATTACTCTGAATAGATCCTCCAAAAACATGTGCATTTCCAAGGTCAAAATTCCCATACCCATTTTTAATTTGCATTGCTGCTGCTAAATTTGTGAGTGCAATCTTACCTATTTTTGCTTGCGGCGCTGAAATTCGCACATCTAATCCAATACGATCAAAAATTACCATATCAAGGAATTCATTTTCCTCTCCAACTGGTAAAAACATTGACTCTAATATATTAAGATTCATAGTATCAAAAGCTAAAGATCCTATTATGTTAGGAACATGGTTTTGAAAATCAAATTCCAAAGCTCCACGCGCATTTGCAGCACCCATGTTAAATGTAATATTATTCATTTCGATACGTTTTGGCTGTGCTAAAAAATGAGATTCCCATACAATAGGCACCTTTAATCTTCCTCCCCAAAGCTGATTTCCACCAATCCAAGCCAATGTTTGATTCCAGCCAGGAGAACGCATCGATACTTTTCCATCAAAAATGTAATATTCAGATAATCGTGCTTTCCCCGTAAACGTTATACCACCGCGCAAAGAATTGAAGCTCACTCTAAGAGAGCTTTGTCCCCCTGCTAAAAGTAACAAAGCTTGATCAGCATTAATTAATAATTCCGTTAACTCCCCATGCCAACGAGCACTTGCGCGAAACCGCGCTGCTTGTGTTGATTCTGACCAATCAATAGTTGCATTTAGTCCTGTTATTTTTTCTGTCACATCAGAAACACTATCACGATAAATGAGAACACCATTTTCGATAACAATACGTCCAAAAGGCTGGTTTAAAAGACTCTCTATATCTGGTTGATCAGGATTGAGTTTAACAATTTCACGAGCATTACGCACTGCTAACCCCAAGGTACCTTGTGACCGCGAAAGTGTATTAAAAAAATCAGACACTGTTTTAAAAGGCTTTTCCATAACAAATTGTGGACGCACAATTCGTGTTTCTGAAAAAGAAACACATCCTCTCAGAAGATCAATTAAAGAAAGATCTACTTCTATCGATTCAGCTTCCATTAAAGGTGCAACATCATTAATTTTGGATGTTAAAGTAACTCCTGAAAGAAATGCTTTTGGATAAGGAAAAAGTTTCAAACGTGGTGGTTCACGCAGTTGCACATTATAGCCTGTCCATGCGCTTAAATCCTGTGCCACTCGGACACGAATCGTGTCGGTTGATACAAAATAAGGTAAAACGATAACAGAAGTTCCAAGCAAAAAAACAACTGCCACAAAAACCCCACTCAAAAATTTTATTATTCTGATGAGCACAATTTCCTCTATATTTTTGATCCTATAATAGATTAAAATGAAACTAAATGATCATTAAAAAATGGTTTTGATAATCCTATAATTTGCTATATCTATTTAATAATTCGATTACTCTTATTTTATTCAAATTTTATTGAAACAACAATGTTACTCTCTCTTTATAAAGCAACTATTTTCCACTACTTTCCAACAGAAAAAAGGTAGGAAAACCACGTAACTATGGTTATTAAATAGTGCCATAAAGCTCTTTTTACTATCAGCAAATACTTTAAAAAACTGAATATCCCTACCGAAAGGATTCTTCTCATGAATAATATTATTGACGGAAAAAAGCTTGCTGAAAACATTATTAATAAAGTCAAGAAAGAAACAAAGAAACTCCGTAACAATCATACAATCCAGCCTGGAATTGCTGTTATTATTGTTGGAGATGATCCCGCAAGTCAGGTTTATGTTAACTCAAAAAGTAAAAAAGCTGAAGAATGCGGTTTTCTTTCAATTAAGCATACAATTCCCCAAGACACAAAAGAAGAAGAACTTCTGCAACTCATTGAAACGTTAAATTCCGACCCTAAAATTCACGGGATTTTGGTACAACTCCCTCTACCTGCTCATATCAATACAAACAAAATAACGCAAGCTATCGCCGTTCAGAAAGATGTTGATGGTTTTCATTATATCAATATAGGAAAACTCGCAGTAAATATATTTGAAGATACTATCATTCCCTGTACGCCTGCTGGTGTTATGATGATAATCGAACAACAATGTGGGCGAGATTTATCAGGTCTTGATGCAGTTATCGTTGGGCGTTCTAATATTGTTGGCAAACCTATGGCAGCCTTATTGATGGCAGCCAATGCTACAGTGACAATCGCCCACAGTCGCACCCGTGATCTTGATGAAGTATGTCGTAGTGCTGATATTCTAGTTGTAGCTGTTGGCCGTCCACATATCATTAAGAAAGATTGGGTAAAACAAGGAGCTATTGTTATTGATGTTGGTATTAACCGGATTGAAGCGTCAGAAAAAGGTACCAATAAAACCCGTCTTGTTGGTGATGTAGACTTTGAAGAAGTTAAAGAAAAAGCCGCTGCTATTACTCCTGTACCTGGAGGTGTTGGGCCTATGACAATTGCCATGCTTATGGTCAATACGCTTAAAGCTGCTGCTCAAGCACATAAATTACCTATACCAAAATTCTAAGAATTTTTTGCACTTTTTACCACATGCATTAAATTCTCTGCATTTTGTGTTCTCATTGTGCCATCATATAAGTATTCTTTGATTTGCACTATTTTCTTTTAAGATAAGATTAATATAAAAACCGTCTTTCATCAAATACTTACGCAAATATATCATGTAATTCAATTGCTGTTTTTTATTCACAGACAATTGATTTTCATAAATAAAATCTCGCATGTAGCTGCGTTACTAAACTGTTTTATTCCAATTTAACTTACGAGATTGCCAAAAAATGATGAGACCAACTACCAAATAAAAAATTCAAATATCAACTATATCTTTTGATAACAACAGAGTAAGACTTTTCTATCTTCTTAGCTCAACATAATTTCAGTAGAAATATAAGAGGTAAACACATAAGAACGTGATAGAACTTAGCTCGATTGAAAACTATACAATAAATATGCTTTTCAAGAAAAGCGTGAAAATTATAACATCCTTCATCACTTAGCAGAAAGCTTAAAACTTCTATAATACAATTGTTAGCTCACTAAGCTGCCTAACATATCAACAATGATTAAAAAGTAAGAACAATTTTTGTTTTGCTAAATCACCATTACCACCAAATACAATCAAAAAAAGATATTTGAAATAATTTTACTAACCATGAACCTATCTATTTTTCCACTCAATTATACAAGCTTACAAAATTTACAAAAAGCTTTTACCATTACAATAGACAGACATTAAACAAGCCATTAATTTTCTTCATTCTAAATAATAGCTGATTAAAAATGATCCATCAAAGAAAACCAGTTCATTGCTAAAAATATAAGCGGATAACGAAAAATCTTACCACCCGGAAAGGATGAAATCTTTAAATCCTGAAAATACTTAAAACGTTCACGTTTTCCAGATAACCATTCAGCATATAATTTTCCTATAAAGGGGGCAAGTATAACCCCATGCCCTGAATATCCTCCACAATAAGTAACACCCGGCATAAGTTGGCGAACATAAGGCATGCGCTCAAACGTAATTGCTACTGTTGCTCCCCAACGATGGGTCAAATTTATAGATTGAAGGTGTGGATAAATTTCAATAATTTGCCGACGTATACGCTCATCTAAATCAACTGGATACTGGTTACTATAACTTTCTACCCCACCAAATAATAAACGATTGTCGATACTTTTTCGAAAATAACGAACCATAAAACGGGAATCATCTACCGCTTCTCTTCCAGGAAGAATCCGACCATACTCTGATAATGGTTCAGTTGCTCCAATATAAGAACGAATAGAAAAAATATGTTTTTGCACAAAATCCTGAAGCCCAAGATTATATGCATTGGTCGCCAATAATACACTCTCAGCCTTTATATTGCCTCGTTCTGTCACCACTACGCATTGGTTATTGTTGCGCTTTATCGCCTTTACTTGAGTCTTCTCATAAAGTTTAGCGCCAACTTTCTTTGCTTTTTTTGCTAACCAAACAATTAACTTTAATGGATTGATATGGCCAGTATCTACATCATAAATACCGCCATGGTAAAAAGACGAACCAAGCCGTTCATCTGTTTCAGCCTTATCCATAAAAGTAAGACCACGATAACCATAACGCTGCATAGCCTCAACATGCTGCTGATAAGCTCTGATCTCACGTTGTTTATGGGTAACGGAAAGTTGGCCTGCTATAAAGTCGATATTACAATCAGGCATGGTGCACCAAGATAAAATATCTCTTTTGGCTTCTTCAGCTAAATCAAATAATATTTTACTTCGTTCAAAACCATACTTGTTCTCTAGTGCT
Source organism: Bartonella sp. WD12.1 (assembly GCF_002022415.1). GTDB lineage: Bacteria > Pseudomonadota > Alphaproteobacteria > Rhizobiales > Rhizobiaceae > Bartonella. Next base: position 131,197 of record NZ_MUBG01000001.1, on the reverse strand, counting down.
TCTACCCATTGTCGTTGACCTGTCCCCAATTGCCCACCATTGCGCCCTGAAGCGCCATCGCCAAAACATGAAGCTTCAAACAAAACAACACTCATTCCAGCCTTAGCTAAATGATAAGCAGCTGAAAGCCCTGTAAATCCACCTCCAACAATAACTACATCGCATTGTATCTGTTCACCAACAAACAACGGATAAGAAGGGCGATCTTCCAAAGTATCTTCATACCAAGAAACTCCTGGAGAAATTTGATGAGAATTAATCATAGTGATAATATTTAAACATTAAGCAGGAGATACTCACGCTCCCACGGGCTAATCACTTGCATAAAAGTTTCAAACTCTTGTCGTTTGATAGCAGCATAAGTACTTACAAATGCATCTCCTAAAATAGCACGTAATGCTTTATCTTGTTCAAATAAATTGACCGCCTCAATTAATCCACGCGGTAATTCAATATTATCAGCATTTACAGTTTTCTCTGCCGGCTCATCTGGTTCAAGTTTGTTTTGCAAACCAATGAGACCACATGCTAAAGAAGCAGCAAGCGCTAAATAAGGATTAGCATCCGATGAAGGAAGTCTATTCTCAACGCGTCGTCCCTGTGGAACAGAACGTGGCACACGAAACGCTGTAGTACGATTATCGTACCCCCACCGCAAATTAACTGGTGCAGAGAAACACGGCATAAGGCGCCGATAAGAATTAACATAAGGAGCAAGCATAACAAATACTCCAGCCATATGCTTTTGCAAACCACCAATAAAGTGGCGAAAACACATACTTTCCCCACCATCTTTCTCTGTAAAAATATTGTCTCCAGTTTTTTGATCGATAACAGATTGGTGAATATGCATAGCAGACCCCGGTTGCCCCTGAATAGGTTTGGCCATAAAAGTTGCATACATATTATATTTAAGTGCTGCTTCACGAATCGTTCGTTTAAACATAAAAACTTGATCGGCTAATTCAATAGGGTCACCATGACGTAAATTAATTTCAAATTGACCTGCTCCTTCTTCATGAATGAGAGTATCAATTTCCAATCCTTGTGCCTCTGAAAATTGATAAATATCGTCAATCAACTCATCAAATTCATTAACACCCGCAATCGAGTAGCCTTGCCCACCACCAATCGAACGTCCAGAACGACCAACTGGAGGTACCAAAGGGTAGTCAGGATCAGGATTCTTTTCCACTAAATAAAACTCAATTTCTGGTGAAACAATCGGTTTCAACCCCATCTGAGTATAAAAATCAATTACTGTCCGTAGAACATTACGTGGTGTATAATCAACAGCCTGCCCATTTTGATATACAAGATCACAAATCACCTGCGCTGTAGGTGCATCTTCCCATGGCACAATACTCAGTGTAGAAAGATCAGGCTCAAGACGTAAATCACCATCTGTTTTTGGATATTCAAAACCATTTCCATCTTCAGGATAAGATCCTGAAATTGTTGTCATAAAAACTGCTGAAGGCAATGCTAAAGATGTTTCTGATGTGAATTTTTTAGAAAGCATCATCTTGCCACGTGCTACCCCCGCCTGATCAGGTGTAATACACTCAATATCTTCCACATCTCGGAATGAAAGCCATTGCGAAACTTGTTCCCAATTATTTACACCACGCAAACTTTTTAGAAAATCAGAAACAGGCTTATAACCTTTGCGTTTCATTGGCTCGCTATTTCTCACAGCTATAACACACAAACTCAAAAAACAATTAAAGCCCCCCTTTTTATGACACCATTTTATGCATAAACACCGTGTAAAAACTGCATAAATTTAATTTGTTTTACAAAACATCACAACCTTTATCAAGATAAAATGCGCTTCGCGATCTTTTTAAGCTTTTCATTATCTTAAAACATGTTGGAAAAATGGTACGGTTGGTGGGATTTGAACCTACGACCTCTGGTGCCACAAACCAGCGCTCTAACCAACTGAGCTACAACCGCCTAAAAAATATTTATCCTCTGTCTGTGTGACATACGGAAGATCAAGAGAGTTTGCAAGCCCCTTAAAAAGAATCTTACATTTTTTTGTGAAAATACAACAACCTCATGACAAAAGAAGTGCACGTTTTGCCCAATTATCAACACTATGATCGCGATAAGCTTTTATAGTATCAATACCATCTTTCTGCATAATCTGCAAAACATCCCTCATAATAGTTACGGCAAGTTCCGGCCCCTCATAAACCATTCCGCTATAGAGCTGAACTAAATCAGCTCCGGCTTTGATTTTTTCCAAAGCTGTTTGTGCATCACGTACACCACCAACACCAATGATTGCAATATCTTTACCCAATCTTTTACGCATTTTGGCAAGTACAATGGTGGAATGCTCAAACAGTGGACGTCCTGATAGCCCTCCCTCCTCGCTAATCAATGCACTATTCTTAAGGCCTTGACGTGAAAGAGTAGTATTGGAAACAATTAAACCATCAAAATCAGATAGTTTCATTTCCTCAGCTATATCGTCTAATTCTTGCTCCGTTAAATCGGGCGCAATTTTTAAAAAATCGGAACGAAGACACCATGTTTTTCCTTTTTTCATTGCGCGCTTGTGAAACAGCCTTCATTAAAAGATTCAAATTACTACGTGCCTGCAAATCACGCAAACCTGGTGTATTAGGTGAAGAAATATTAATCGTGAAATAATCAGCTACATCATAAAAGAAAGTAATACCTGCAATATAATCGTCAATCTTATTGACCGTATCTTTATTAGCACCAATATTGATCCCTACAATACCGCCCTTCTTATGCACGCAAATCCTTTTGTAAACAGCCTGATGTCCGTCATTATTAAAACCCATTCTATTAATAATAGCTTCATCTTCCACCAAACGGAAAATTCGTGGCTTGGGATTTCCCATTTGCGGTTTTGGTGTAACTGTACCAATCTCGCTAAAACCAAATCCTAAGCCTAAAACAGCATCTATAACCTCTGCGTTTTTATCAAAACCTGCGGCAAGACCAACAAAATTCTTAAACTTAAGGCCTGCAACAGTTACACACAAACGCTCATCAAGAATTTCTTGATACCCACTCAATCCCGTTTTTAACCCAGCAATAGCTAAACGATGCGCACGTTCCGGATCCAACATAAATAAAAAGAACGCCCAATACAATGAAAAAAACTCACAAAATCTCCCTCCATAAAATGAAAACTACCCTTTTCATCTCATTTAAACTTCTCAAAATAAAAAAACACCAATAAAATATATTATACAAATAAAGAAATTGACGCACATAACGAGAAGAAATAACTCATCAAGCTTATTAAAAATATCGACTGGTAAAAGATTGTTCTTATTTCGAATAATGCTTTCCTATTTCCTTTCAACAACCTACTCACATATTAAAAAGTTGACCAATTTCCTCGAAGAGAAAAAAGTGATCTCGTAAATGCACCTTCTTTTCCAAAATTCTTCCATAAAACTCCTGCAATGATTTCATCAATCAAATATATTTCCTCATTTTATCATTGAAAAGAAGAGGATATACAGCCTTTTAGCAAGAAGCTTTCCATTCATCTGAATCTTAAAAGCATACTATCATATAATGAAGCATTAATGAGCACTTTTTATACATTGCAATACTATGAGAAAAAATGCTGATATTTGAAATGTAATTTTTCAAGAAAATAAGCTTCTCCCTCTTTCTTTTTTTACCAAAAGCGATAGTTAAATTGCTGTACATCATATACACGAGGAGGGAAATGCAATGCTTAAAGAATTCAAAGAATTTGCCTTAAAAGGAAATATGATTGATCTCGCTATTGGTGTGATTATAGGTAGCGCTTTTAGTGGTTTGATCAATTCAATTGTTAACGACATTTTTATGCCAATCATCGGCTTTATCACAGGCGGCATTGACTTTTCTAACATGTTTATTCAGCTCGCCGGCGAGAAAAAAGCCACATTAAGCGCTGCAAAAGAGGCAGGTGCTACCATTGCCTATGGAAACTTTATGACACTTTTTATCAATTTTTTGATTATTGCGTGGATCCTTTTTTTGTTTGTCAAAGGTTTAAATAAAATGCGCCAGCAAAAAGAAGAAGTAGAAAAGTTAAAAGAAATGTCCCTTGAAGAACAACTGTTGACAGAAATCAGAGACTTATTGGCCAATACAAAATAAATCCATTCCATAGATTTACTCACGAAGCATGGGAAAAAACATCTCTACAGTTGTTCCATGATTGGGTTTTGAAAATATCAAAAACTGCCCACCAACCTCTTCCACCATTGTCTTACATATTGGCAGTCCTAGACCAGTCCCGATAAATATGTTGTCTCCACATCGACCATCCTTGCGCTCTACCTGACCATAAGGTTGCATAGCTTGCACAACTTCTTCATCACTCATCCCTAAACCATTATCACTAATTGAAATCTTCACTCGCTCTTTTTTTCCATAGGAAACATGGATAACAATTTGTCCACCTGAAGGTGTAAAACGGATGGCATTGGAAAGAAGATTCCATATAATCTGTTGAAATATCTGTTGTGATACACCAATAAATGGCACACGTGCCGGTGCAACAATACGCATAATAATACCATTATGATTCGCCTGCGTTTCAAGAAAAGCTATACTGGAACGCAAACAAGCTGTTACATCAAATTTTTGAGTTATAACAGGAGCATCAATTGTGCCATTTGAACTAGAATAATTTGCTTTAGAGTACTCTAATAATTGATTAACCAGAGATAATATATGTTTTCCAGATGAGACAATATCACGTAAATATCTACGATAACGCTCATTTTCTATTAAACCAAAACGGCCATCTTTCATAATTTCTGCAAAACCAATAAGAGCATTTAAAGGTGTTCGCATTTCATGAATAATTTCAATCATTTTATTTTCTTCTGATATTTTATCTAAAGGTGATAAAGTCATCCCTGTCATATCACGCAACATAACGGCATAATTATTTTGTAGAGTCAAAGGTACAATCGTCATAGAAACCCTTATATTCTCGTGATTTTTTGTCATCAAATCAGCTGTCTCACCACGATTAAAGATTTGATTTTTTCCCTCCATACGGATCAATTTAAAATACTCTTCAATCAAATCTCGGCTTTGAAAAGTAAATAGTGATGATAACTGCTGTGCCAGTAACTCATCCATTTCATAGCCAATCAATGCTAAAGCAGCGTCACTAGCAAACTGAACACAGCCCTGTCCATCAAGCCACAAAACGCCATCAGTTACTGTATCCAACAATGATAAAATTACTTCAGGTTCCTTTATTAAGGCCTGTTTTATGACATCCACCGGTAATATCTGTGCACATGGCAATTGAACGGGCGTTTTCTTAGCTGTATTCTCATGCCCTAAAGACAAATGTAATTCACCGCGCAACTGTTCTGCAATTTCATGAAAAGCTGAGCGCTCTATCTCTGAAAGACCAGATGTTTTTATATTCGGTTTTTTATCACTTTTATCTTGTATTTTTTCTTGTGCTTTTAAAATCCCAAACCCATGGAATCCCTTAAACTGACGGTTGGTATCAAAAACTGGAACAGCGGACAACTCAACATCAACCCGTTCTAGACAATCGTCAACAGGCCACTGAACTTTCTGTTCTTTCCAAGGTATAGCAGCTTCAATAAAACTACTTAATGACCGATATCTTTCATCATTAAATTGATCAGCAAGTTTATGACAATCAGATCCTATAATATGGGAAGATATAGGGCCGACAGTTTCAGCTAACTCTTTTGAAACCTCAAAAAAATAGCCATTTGCATCCATTTTCCAGATAAAACGCTGTGGTAAAAGATGTGGCTTAAAACTAAAAGATCCTTGATCTCTACCTAATTCATCCCCATTCAATTGTGCATATAACACTAAAAAACTCGTCGGCTTTACTCCCAAGCGGATCACATCGACTTGTGTATTAACACCTGCTATAGGTAAAACAGTTTTCACCGGAAGATCATCATCAATCGTTTGGAGTAGAATTTTAATTGTTTCATCAACAAAATTAAAATGGGAAGAAGCCTCCAACACAGTTGCATGTTGATCAATAATTGCAGCAGACATTGTTGCGCTATCTAAACCAGTAATAAGAGGGACATTCTCTTCTAGCAAAGCTTCAAGTAAAAATGCTTTACCTAAACCAGTAATATCAATAGAAGCTATAGAAAATTCAGCACAACGTTTTAAACCATGCAATATAATAGAACGTGTATATTGAGCATTATTTAATATTTGGCAACGCAGTTCTTCATCAAAGAAAGACTGCTGTTTAATTGCATCTGTAACAGAAGAAAAACCAAAAAAACATGCTGCAGCACCATTTAACCAAAGAATATTTCTACCATCGAAGGATAAGACAAAAGCTACCTTTCCTTTTATAAAGGCTTGTTTAATTTCTTTACATTTTAGAAAATCTAAAAATGCTAAAGACATTCTCAACCTCTTTTCTATTCATCTGCACTACCTACTAATAATTGTAAATATAAGATAGTATTTCTACTTTGTCTTTCTCTATAAATTCTTTTTAATATTTCGCGACAAAAAAAGAGCGGAAATAATGTCCGCTCTTATAAAATAAAATTAAGTTTTTAGTTTTTAAAATTACCGTCGTTATATACTCTTAAAATCATTTTGATCATTGCGCCCATTGAGTAAAATTTCACGTTTCCCAACGTGATTGGCAGTTCCAACAATACCCTCTTCTTCCATTCTTTCAACAAGAGAAGCAGCTTTATTATAACCAATTGCAAGTCGACGCTGGATATAGGATGTTGAGCATTTTCTATCGCGCATTACAACTTTAACAGCTTGCATATAAAGTTCTTCACCGTCCTCATTAGAACTTCCCGCCGCAATAATTTCGGCAACCGAATGAGCATCTTCTATTTTATCATCATCGTGTTCACTATCTGTTACAGTTGCTAAATAATCAGGTTTTCCTTGTACTTTAAGATGTGCAACCACAGATTCAACTTCTTCATCAGAAACAAAAGGCCCGTGAACACGTTCAATGCGTCCTCCACCAACCATATGAAGCATATCTCCCTGACCTAAAAGTGTTTCAGCACCTTGTTCTCCCAAAATTGTACGACTATCAATTTTTGAAGTTATCTGAAAAGAAATACGTGTAGGAAAATTCGCCTTAATCGTGCCAGTAATCACGTCAACAGAAGGACGTTGTGTTGCCATAATAAGATGAATGCCTGCAGCACGCGCCATTTGTGCTAAACGTTGAATGACGCTTTCAATCTCTTTCCCCGCAACCATCATGAGATCAGCCATTTCATCAACAATAATAACAATATAAGGCAATTGTGTTAAATCCATCTCTTCTTCACGATAAAGTATTTCACCACTTTCCCTATCAAAACCGGACTGAACGGTGCACATAATTGTCTCACCTTTTTCGACCGCAAGCGTAACCCGTGCATTAAAACCATCAATATTACGTACACCTAATTTCACCATTTTGCGGTAACGTTCTTCCATTTCACGAACAGCCCATTTTAAAGCTGTTACAGCTTTCTTTGGATCAGTTACTACGGGCGTTAGAAGATGAGGAATACCATCATAGATAGAAAGCTCCAACATCTTAGGGTCAATCATAATTAAACGGCATTGCTCTGGCGTCATTCGATAAAGAATCGATAAAATCATTGTATTAATAGCAACAGATTTACCCGAACCTGTCGTGCCTGCAATCAATAAATGAGGCATTTTTGCTAATTCTGCAATTACAGGATCACCATTAATTCCCTTCCCCAAAGCAAGAGCTAATTTAAATTCACTATCGCGAAAAGTGCTCGACTGGACTAATTCACGCAAATAAACAGTTTCACGTACTGCATTTGGTAATTCAATTCCAATAACATTACGCCCAGGAATTACAGCAACACGTGCAGACATGGCAGACATAGAACGAGCAATATCATCAGAAAGACCTATAACTCGCGATGATTTCACCCCAGCAGCGGGCTCAAATTCATACATTGTTACCACCGGTCCTGAACGAACATGAATAATTTCACCCTTAATACCAAAATCTTCCAAAACACTTTCTAAAAGTCCGGAACTGCGCTCCAGCGTTTCTTGAGAAATCGACGTATCATCCTGAAAAACAGGCTCTTGTAATAGTTCAATCGGAGGTAATTCATAAACACCACAATCAATAGATTGGGAACTCGGTATAAAAGCAGAAGTATGGTTGCGAAATGACACATCAGTAGTTTCCATTGTGCTTCTTACTATTTTTGTTACAGAAAGATCTTCTACACTTTTTGTCACATCAGTTGTCATACAGTTAGCAATGTTATGGGGATCATCACCTACTGCAGTGTCTATATCCATCACATCGCTTATCTCACAATCAGGTGTCTCAACAACAGACAGTTCTTGAACCTCTTCAATTTCTTCGAAAACAGGTTCAGTGTTCTGTATTTGAACCTCTCTAACAATTTCGTCGTTAGTATGATCTAAATCAGAAATTCCCTCATCATCCTGAACATCATTTTCTGAAACTTCTGACACAATCGCATTATAAGATTGTGGGAAATGGCATTCAAGCACACGATAAAAAGTAGAAACTGATTCATCAAAAGAAGAAGTTTTTCCCAGCAAAGCCCTATTATTTTCTAAATTAACAGATGCATCTTCTTCTTGTGAAATTCTAACATTGACTTGCTCTAGTAAAAAGGGCTCACACTCAAAAAACGCATTATCAGAAAGATAAGAAATAGGTTTTATTTCTTGCGCTACACTCTCTACCTGCAAGGTATTCTCAACTGTATTTTTTTCAATTGGTGTACTAACAGCCTGTTGCACGGATTGTCCAAGAGTTGTTGAACAATAAAGTGATACTTTATTTTCAAGTGATTGAGAATGAAACACCTCTTGTGCCAATTGAGGTTGCATTTTAAATTCTGTGACATCCGTTAATTTTTGCGGTTCTTGCTTTGCAAAAGTTTCAAACCGTTTTGCAAAAATTGGATTTCCTTCTATACGACGACGCAAAATTTCAACTTCTGGAGTTCGAGTGAAACGCACATTCTGTTCAAGAGTAAATGCCTTTTTCCACACTGTCGGATAAGAAAACATCTTATCAAAACTGCCAGATGAGTTTTGTTCTGATGCATCTTCTGCATCCTTATCAACCAAACAAGACGTAGACATAGATATAGTTTTTAAATTACGCATAATATCCAACAAAATTATAGTAACGAGAATGATTTTTCAAAAAAGAATGCGCAAGCGATACACTATGAAGGTTAATAACCTTTTGTCATCAGCCAATTTTAAACGAAAATAAGCATCATTAATTGTACTTTTATTAAGAAAAATTTAAATGCATCTAAAAACTTCAGAAATCCATCTAACAAGAAGATCTTGATTTTACTTCTTTATAACTTTCAATACTGAAACACTTTGTCATAAGACATGCTTTATGAACAATACGTCAAACCAACTGCTCTATTAATGCAAACACCATTATAAAATTATATAAAAACAACTATTACCTTTTTTCAATTTGGCAAAATTCCACCATCTCAGTACGCTTAGTGCACACTTGCGATATAATAATCAACGTTTACGCATATTTAAGCAAAATAATCTTGTTATAAAAATCTAGTCGTATACAATTTAAAAACGAAAAAATAGGAAGCAAGCCATGTTAAATAAACGAAAATTTTATATTAATGGCCTCTGGAATGATCCGAGTACTCCCAATGATCTGCATGTCATTGACCCCTCAACAGAAGAAGCTTGTGCTATTATCAGCAACAGCAGTATCCAAGATACAGATAAAGCGATTGTAGCCGCTAAAAAGGCTTTTCAAAACTGGAAAACAACCACACCGAGTCAACGTCTTTCCTTTGTTAAAAAAATCTTAGAAATCTATGAAAAACACTCTGAAGATATGGCTAAAGCCATTTCAATGGAAATGGGTGCGCCTATCGATATGGCGCGCAATGCGCAAACTACAGCTGGGAGTGATAATATCCGCGATTTCATTAAAGCTTTTGAAGAATTTTTATTCCAAAAAGCTTTAATAAAAGGAAACAATAACGCAATCCTTCAATATGATTCTATTGGTGTCGTAGGGTTGATCACTCCATGGAATTGGCCTATACATCAAATAACCCTTAAAGTCATCCCGGCATTATTAGCTGGTTGCACTATGGTTTTAAAACCCTCTGAAATTGCTCCTCTTTCTGCCATACTCTTTGCTGAAATTTTAGATGAAGCTGCTCTACCTGCCGGCGTTTTTAATCTCATCAATGGCGATGGAGATAACGTAGGTTCTTATTTATCTTCTCATCCAGATGTAGCAATGATTAGTTTTACCGGCTCAACCAGAGTAGGAAAAATTATTTCTAAAAACGCTAGTGATACTTTAAAGAGGGTCTGTCTAGAACTTGGAGGTAAAGGAGCCAATATCATTTTTGCCGACGCCGATATAGATGCCGTTCAACGCGGTGTACGGCACTGTTTTTACAATAGTGGGCAGAGCTGCAATGCACCAACGCGCATGCTTGTGGAACATTCAATCTATAACGAAGCTGTAAAAACAGCACAGCATATTGCTAAAACAACCACGGTAGCTTCAAATCACAAGGCAGGAAATCATATTGGCCCTGTAGTCTCAAAACAGCAATATGATAAAATCCAAGCCCTTATTCAATCTGGAATTGATGAAGGCGCAACTCTTGTTGCAGGTGGAATTGGTTTGCCCATAGGAATGACACGCGGTTATTATGTACGCCCAACAGTTTTTGCCGATGTTAAATCTGACATGCGCATTTTCCGAGAAGAAATATTTGGTCCAGTCCTTTCGATCCTTCCCTTTAACACAGAAGATGAGGCTGTAGCCTTGGCCAATGACACAGAATATGGACTCACAAATTATATACAATCGCAAGATCAAGCTAAATGTCGGCGTATTGCTGTACAATTGCGTTCTGGCATGGTGGAAATTAATGGACATAACTTACCAAATGGTAGTTATTTTGGAGGAGTAAAATTTTCCGGACGTGCCCGTGAAGGTGGAAGATGGGGAATTGAAGAATTTCTGGATACCAAAGCAATTTCGTACTGGTAAAAGAATTTCATAAAAAACTTCAAAAACAGGACCGTATGGTGATACAACAAACAACAGATGAAAGTGCTCTTGGGCAACGTATTGATCAATGGCTTGCTAAAAAATATCATAATGAGCTATCGCGCTCACGTTTGCAAACTCTGATACGTGAAGGTTACCTTAAAGTTGATGGTCAATTAATAAAAGAACCAAAAACAAAATTGCAACCTAACCAGACGATTGAATTGATAATACCTCCTCTCAAGAACATACATCTTGAAGGTGAAGCTATTGTACTTGATATTCTATTTGAAGATGACCACGTCATTGTTATCAATAAACCAGCTGGCCTTGTTGTCCATCCCGGTAATGGAAATTGGACGGGAACATTGGTTAATGCTCTTATTCACCATTGTGGTGATAGTTTATCTGGTATTGGTGGTGTTAAACGTCCTGGTATTGTTCACCGTCTTGACAAAAACACAAGTGGGGTGATGGTTGTTGCTAAAAATGACTTTGCTCATAAAAGTCTCAGCGCCCAATTTTCTGACCATGGACGTACCTGCGCATTAGATCGGCGCTACCATGCTTTGATTTGGAATACTCCACGTCGCAACATTGGGACAATTGATGTGCCCCTTGGCCGCTCTCCCCATAACCGAATAAAGCAAACTGTTGTCCGCCATCAGAATGTTCATGCCCGCCGTGCTATTACGCATTTTTCTTTACTTGAAAAATATAAAACCTGTGTAGATGCAGAACCCTTCGCCAGCCTTCTAGAATGTCGCCTGGAAACTGGACGCACACATCAAATCCGTGTTCACATGGCTCATATCGGACACCCACTCGTAGGTGACACAGTTTATGGAAATGCCTTTAAAACAAAAACAAACACACTTAATGCGACGATTAAAAATGCTATCGATCAATTCAACCGGCAAGCACTTCATGCAGCTAGCCTTACTTTTGAGCATCCCGCTAAAGGTGAAATTATGTCTTTTTCCTCACCTCTCCCTCAAGATATGGCTGAACTTATCAATCATTTTAAAAAACTTAATTGGAACTTTTCACCATTTCAATGATTTCAATAACAAAATACCCATTTTCGAACAAAATTAAAAATTATAGTGATGGAAAAAAGAAAGAAATACTGATATAGTACTTGGAAATAGAATTTGCCTTATTAGGGAATTCATATGAAAGGAGGGTGCTATATGGCCCATGTAAATTTACCATCAATCATAGCAGGTGATGGAGGTCTTAATCGTTACTTAGAAGAAATACGTCGTTTTCCAATGCTTAAGCCAAAAGAAGAGTATATGTTAGCTAAGCGATATCGTGAACATAACGACCCAAAAGCTGCACATAAGCTTGTTACGAGTCATTTGCGTCTTGTAGCTAAAATTGCAATAGGATATCGAGGTTACGGCTTACCTATTGGAGAGGTTATTTCAGAAGGTAATATTGGACTTATGCAAGCTGTTAAGCGTTTCGAACCAGAACGTGGATTTCGTCTTGCAACTTATGCGATGTGGTGGATTAAAGCGTCAATTCAAGAATATGTTTTACGTTCTTGGAGTTTAGTAAAAATGGGAACAACTGCTAATCAAAAGCGTTTGTTCTTCAATCTTCGTAAATTAAAAAATAAACTTCAAGCTCTTGATAACAGTGATCTCAATGCAGAACAAGTCAAAGAGATCGCAACTCGATTAAATGTCACAGAAGATGAAGTTGTTTCCATGAATCATCGACTTAGTGGCGATACTTCACTCAATGCACCTCTTCGCACAAAAGAAGGTGAGAAGACCGAATGGCAAGATTGGTTAGTTGATGATTCAAATAGTCAAGAACAAATTTTGATTGAACAAGATGAATTAGAAAACCGCCGCTCTATGTTAATAAATGCTATAGATAACCTCAGTGAGCGCGAAAAGCATATATTTAAAGCACGTCGGTTAAGTGATGAATCGCTGACACTTGAAGAACTTTCAAATACATTCAACATCAGTCGAGAGCGTGTAAGACAAATCGAAATGCGTGCATTTGAAAAAGTGCAAAATTCTATTAAAGCAGCTATTCTATCCCAGAAAAAAGCACAACAACAGCACTCTTTGCGCGTTTCTGAAATGAATCGGAATTAAAGTAGAGAAATACCCCAACCACCCCCTATAAACCAACCTATTAATAGGTTGGTTTATAGGGGGTTAGCTCTTTAAAAGAGTCTATCTTTACCTCTTTTATTTTAATATATTATTTCCTAATCAAAAATCGTTTGTTTAGCTGTTTGTGCAAGCCATTGTTCAATAACTTCATTAAAAATAGCCTTGCCTGTTGGCCCTTTTTCAAAAGTGAATTCGCTCATATGACCGTTTTTGTCACTTATCACCAAATGAATCCAATCTAATTCGCGAATTATTTGTAAGTTTTGGTCACGAAATGGATGATTGTTACTTAATGCAAAAAGAAAAAAATCATCATCAATCTTAGCTACAGAAGCTCCTTTTAAGGGTTGACCGACTGATTGTTTACTGGCCTTAAAAGTTAACTCTTTAATATCATGTATTGCTTGACCTGAAAATTTATCAGTAGTCATAAAAACAAGATCCATAATATAAGCTGTAGGGAAAGATGGATCAATATTACGGCGCAAAGTTAACTGTAATAATAACCCCTCACTTGGAATGTTTATATCACCTCGTATAGCTAATTCTTCTGGTGCATCTTTAACAGAAGCTTCTTTTATAAGTGACCACCAAGCATTACCCGTTATCACTTTTTCTGAATCATGATCTGCATGTGTCTTATAGAATATAACCTCACCTGGATGTTCAATTGTTTTCGAATTGTCAGCAACAATTGTTGATGCCTCCTCCTCACTCAGAAACTCTGTTTTTTTATCTGTTTTTTCAATTGAACCAGCATCAACTTCACTTCCATCTTCCAACAAGCGTTGCGTCAACTTTTGATTGGTTTGTCCTTCTCTTTGTAATCCATTAGAAGCTTGAACATTTGCTTCCTGTATCTGATTATTATATGATGTGAACATATATTCACCAACAAAAAAAACTCCGATCAATAAAATAAAAAAACCAATAAAGATAGCGATACCTATTAAAATACGCTTTTTTATAATTGACCGATTAGCACGCCGAAGGGCTTGAGCGAAAATATGTGAAACAACATGGGAAGTGTCTGTTTGTAAAGCCGTACTTTTACGAGCATTTTTTTCAATATTCGAATGTACTTTACTTGAACAAGGAGCCAAAGAAGTATCCATATAGGTAGGCTCTGTATTTGACATTTTCGATTCTACAGAAAGCTTATCAAGTGCCTTTTTACTCTTTCTACCACTAACAGATGGTTGTTGTCTTTTTTTTTCTTCTGTAACTACAGCTGATGTATCACCACTTTGTGATAGTACAGACTTTTGTACATTTTCGTTATTGTTATCTTTACCTGTAAGATCCCACCCCATAACTAAAGAAAGCAACTCTTTTTCAGCAGTTAAATATTCCTCTTCAATAGCCACAATAGCACTTTGTAAAGCCTGTCTTTGTGCATCTGCCATTTTTTTTGGCATTTTTATTTCTAAAAATTTATGCTCTAGTATTTCAAAGGCTTGTTTATAAATTCGTTCACGCAACTGTGGTGTAATATTATTTTGTGCATCAATTTTCTTTTTTAAAATCCCAATGAAATCTACCATATTTTATATAGTCTTTCTCAAATTTAAGAAAAATTTAGTTCACAAAAGCTTAAACCGTTTGTAGTCTCTCTTCTTGAATCTTATAATTGATTATAATTTACATTGGCACAAAATACTGTAGCAGTTTTAAAATGCATAAAAAATAAACAATATTAATTTACATCCCTTTTCACATATATGAATCTTTATTCTCACTAAAAAATAAAGAAAATATAAGATTAAAGCCAATATTGGAATTTATAAACAACGACTAATTTGCGAAAGGATCAGTAATCATAATTGTATTTTCACGCTCAGGGCCAGTTGACAATAAAGCTACCGGTGCACCTATCAATTCTTCAATATAGCGTATATATTCTATAGCCTGCACTGGTAATTCTGCCCAGCTCTTTGCGCACGCTGTCGTTTCCTTCCAACCCTTTAATGTTTCATAAATTGGCTTCACATGAGCTTGCGCCTCCATAGAAGATGGTAAATAATCAATTCTTTTACCATCAAGTTCATAACCCACACAAACTTTAATTTCTTTTAAACCATCCAGAACATCAAGCTTTGTTAGTGCAATGCCATGAATGCCGCAAATACCTACCGTCTGACGTACTAAAACAGCATCAAACCAACCGCATCGACGTTTTCGACCAGTCACAACACCAAACTCATTCCCATGCGTCCCAAGAAATTCACCAACATCATTTATCTGCTCTGTTGGAAATGGCCCCTCCCCCACACGTGTTGTATAAGCCTTTGTAATACCTAAAACATAATGGATTGAACCAGGCCCCATACCTGAACCCACAGCAGCTTGCCCAGAAACTGTATTAGACGATGTCACATAAGGATAAGTCCCAAAATCATTATCTAACAACGCACCTTGCGCACCTTCAAAAAGAATGCGTTTTCCCATTTGACAGCTTTCATTTAAAAGACGCCATGTACAATCCAAAAAGGGTATAATTTTATCCGCCACCTGCATTAATTCATCATATAGAGCTTGTGAATTAATTTCTGCAATTCCCATACCACGACGTAAAACATTATGATGTTCCAAAAGCCGCTCGATCTTAGCCATAAGTGTATCAGCTTCAGCCAAATCCATCACACGGATAGATCGACGGCCTACTTTATCTTCATAAGCAGGACCGATACCACGCTTTGTCGTGCCAATTGGCAAACCTGAAATATTATTTTCTCTCACTGTATCAAGATCACGGTGTACAGAAAGAATTAAAGGAGCATTTTCAGCAATACGCAAAATTTCTGGTGTAATCTTCACACCCTGAGAATACAATTTGTTTAATTCTGCAACAAAATGATGGGGATCAACCACAACACCATTACCGATAATTGACAACTTTCCACGAATCAAACCCGATGGCAAAAGTGATAATTTATAACTCACCCCATTAATAACCAATGTATGACCTGCATTATGCCCCCCTTGATATCGGACAACAATATCTGCACGTTCTGACAACCAATCTACAATTTTACCTTTGCCCTCATCGCCCCATTGTGTGCCGACCACTACTACATTGGCCATAATTTTCTCCGTCGTGTTTGGTGAAATAACGCCAGCATCCCAAAACAAGAAGCTTTTTATAGAGAAACCCTATAAAAAGTGCGACTTTTCATTTCAACTTTTTGCCGATTTCATATTATTAAGCCACAAATTCCTCGATAATCAAGATAAATCACACCATAAGTACCAATTTAGCTCATTTTTTCTTGTCTTTTCCAACATATGGCGAATAACTAATTTGTACATCCCGATCTTTAAAACCTAAACAATAGTTTGTATAATTTATTTGATATAAATACACAAAGTATCACATAAGTTCTTTCATTTTATTTGCTTAAAAACAGCATTATGAAAACATTAAAAGTTATTTAAAGATGAGTTTTTTCAACTTGAAATGCCCATTCAAGCCAAACCGTTAATAACTTAAGATCAGAAGCTTCAATTGTCGCACCAGTCCAAATCCGAAACCCTGGAGGTGCATCCCGATAAGCACCAATATCATAAGCAACACCAACTTTCTCAAGACGAGCCACAATCGCTTCTACAAAAGATCTGTGCTCTTCAATATCTAGATCAGCAATAACTGGATCCACAATTGTTAAACAAACAGATGTATTAGAACGTGTCTGAGGAACCTTTGCTAAATGTTCTAACCAAAGTGTTCTACGGACAAAACTATCAAGAACAGCAAAGTTTTCATCAGCTCGCCTTATCAATGCCTGCAAACCACCTAGAGATTTCGCCCACCTTAATGCATCAAGATAATCTTCAACACACAGCAAAGAAGGTGTATTAATCGTTTCACCATTAAAGATACCTTCGTTTAATTTTCCATTTTTTGTCATGCGGAAAATTTTAGGCAAAGGCCAAGCTGGGGTATAATGCTCAAGCCGCCTTACAGCACGAGGACTTAAAATCAACATACCATGAGCTGCTTCACCACCTAAAACTTTTTGCCACGAAAAAGTAATAACATCTAATCTTGAAAAATCAAGATTTTGTGCAAAAACTGCTGATGTTGCGTCACAAATTGTTAATCCTTCACGCTTCTTTGGGATGAAATGTGCATTAGGAACGCGCACACCTGAAGTTGTCCCATTCCACGTGAACACAACATCACGATCAAAATCAATTTGTGTTAAGTCTGGCAATTCACCATAAGGTGCTTCTAACCGACGCACATCAGAAAGTTTTAATTGCTCAACAACATCGGTAATCCAACCTGAACCAAAGCTTTCCCAAGCCACCATATCAACACCCCGTTCCCCCAATAAAGACCACAGAGCCATCTCAACAGCACCTGTATCCGAAGCAGGAACAATACCAATACGATAATCAGAAGGAACATTAAGGATATCACGGGTTAAACTAATAACTTCAGAAAGTTTTAATTTGCTCATTTGGGCGCGATGCGAACGCCCAAGCAACGCATCTTCAAGAACCTCAACATTCCACCCAGGTCGCTTACTACAAGGACCTGAAGAAAAATGAGGATTATTTGGACGAGAACACGGCTCCTTCAACAATATCATTATTCTATTCTGACAAAAAATTCACTTTTCGTTGAAGAAAATCGCTTACTGAAACGTTACTCTTATAACTTAGTTATGCAAGCATAAAAATATTTTCTACTTTATTGCAAAAATTAAACATAAAAAAGCCATTACGAATAACACTTCAATCAAGAGCACTTCCTAATTAATCCCTTAAAGGAATTATTCTCTATTTGCACCAAAAGAAGATAATATTCTGACTACAACACACCTAATTTACCACAAAATACTTATCAAATTAATTTTACAAAAGAATAATCACAATATCTGAAATATAAAGATAAACTTATAAAAATTGATTATTTTTATTTTGACGGCTAGACAGCGAGAATTTTAATGCTATAACCGCACACGTTTCATATATTTATTGAAACGTGCCCAGATAGCTCAGTTGGTAGAGCAGCGGACTGAAAATCCGCGTGTCCGTGGTTCGAATCCGCGTCTGGGCACCATATTTTTTATTCAATATGTTGAAATATATAGATTTTTACTTAATAAGATAATTTTTAATCTACCTTCTGCGGTTTATGTAATTTTACATAAGCTGTTGTTATTTATACCTTATTTTCTTTAGCATAAATGCCAAAATCTTTTTCTTCTCCATTTTACTGCCTATCGTCACCATCAAATATCATCTCATTGCTTCTATCTTTTTACATTACATAAATGGATAGGAGAACTTACTTGTAATGATAATGAAATAACGCCCCATAGAAAAAGTTGTCATAATTGTTATCATTAATTTGAGTGCACCTCGCCTATTGCGTGAAAAAACGCTTGAAAAAATTTATATACGAATTTGCAGACTGATAAATCACAACACGAAAACCGAGAATGAATTGTAAATTTACGGAACCACGTGAGGAAACAAAGACCTTATGAAATTAGCAGAAAGATTTTGTAAAACGATATAGTTTGGGTTTCTGATACCGTTGTGAGATTATTACTTATCCAATGTAGAAAAATGCAGTGCTATTATTTATTCAGTGCAATAAGGATACTGCAGCGCCCACCATTCATCACATGAACGCCCAGCCCTTTACCCTGTCCGTCGATTTCGATGAGCGCCCCCTTAATATCTGCCTTGTTTACACCCTCCGTTGCATCAACCTTGAGGAAAGTAGCATCAGCATTATTACCTTCATACTTCATCCCCACATTGACTAACAAAGCATTCCCCTGTTTGAGAAGTACCCCATGCTCTCCATGAAACTTTATCACCCCATTCTGCATGACCACAATCCCATTTTCGACAGTCATACCTTTTGCGACACTTTTCAGGGTAGTACCACCCAACCATGCCGCTCCTCCATTCACATACACCCCCGTACCACTCCTCACAGCTTCCCCACTTCCCGTAATTGTCGTCATCGCCACCTCTCCCATCACATCTTTCCCCACATAGACCCCATACTTCCCTTGAAACCCAATCGTAGAGGTTCCCCCTATCGCCAACATCCCACCCCCCGCTGCAAATATTCCCATTCCAACCCCCGAAATCTTCACATCCGTCAATGTCATTACCATCGTTCTCCCTCCCATTGCATATACACCCACCCCTTTATTATCCTTTCCCGTAACCGTCACATTCGTCAAGTCAGCCTTTGTCACCCCTTTTCCCACATACACCCCATAACCATTCCCTTTAAACTCAATCGATCCCTGATTCATTGTCAACGTCCCACCTCCCGTCACATGTACCCCTTTTTGCACTCCTGAAATCTGTACCCCCTCTAATCTCACTGTTCTCCCCCTCAATGCTCCCCTCACCTCATGACTTCTCCTTCCCGTAATTGTTGTCATCGTCACCTCTCCCATCACTTTATCCCCTGCGTACACCCCGTACTCACTCCCATTCCCCTCTCCCCTAATCACCGTCTTCGTTAACTCAGCCCTTGTCACCTCTCCTCCCACATAGACCCCATAATTCCCCGCAAACTGAATCTCCGTTGTCCCATTCATCGTCAAGCTCCCCGCCCCCATCATCTGCACCCCTATCCCAACCTTTGAAACCATCACATCCGTCAACGTCACCTTTCCCCCCGCTACATACACCCCTTGACCACCTCCCTTTCCCATAATCTTCGTCTTCGTTAAAGTAGCACTCTTCACAGAACTTCCCACATAGACCCCATACCCCCCTGCAAAATTAATCGTTGTCGAGTTTCCACTCACCGTCAACGCCCCATTACCCATCATATACAGCCCCGTTGTAACCTCTGAAATATTCACATCCGCCAACGTCATCGCCACCTTTCCCTCATGCGCCACATACACCCCTGTACCACCTCCCTTTCCCCTAATCTTCGTCTCCGTCAAGTCAGCCTTTGTCACCTCTCCTCCCACATATACCCCATACCCCCCTGCAAAATTAATCTCCGTTGTCCCACTCACCGTCAACGCCCCATCACCCATCATAACTACCCCTATTTGCACATTTGTTATCGACCCTTTTGTCACAGTCAGATCATTCCCCCCCATCATCCTTACCCCCGTTCCAACCCTCTCAATCTTCACATCCGCCAACGTCATCGCCACCTTTCCCTCATGCGCCACATACACCCCTTGACCACCTCCCTTTCCCGTAACCGTCACATTCCTCAAGTCAGCCCTTGTCACCTTTTTCCCCACATATACTCCATAACCATTGTCGCTTGTAAACTCAATCGTCGAGCTCCCACTAATCATCAACGCCCCACTTCCTGACATATCTATCCCCGTTTGCACCCCTTTTATCATCCCGCCACTGATCGTCAGATCATTCCCTGCCTTCATCTCCACCCCCGTTGCAACTTCTGAAACCATCACATCCGTCAACGTCAAACTCGCAGTCGCCCTATCCTCCACCTTCACCCCCGTACCACTTCCCTTTCCCGTAATTATTGTCCCCGTCAAGTCAGCCCTTGTCACCGAAATCCCCACACTAACCCCTGCTGTTGTAAACTCTTTTATCTCCCCCCTCTCCATCGTCAGCTTCTTACCACCTAACATCTGCACCCCTGTCCCAACCTGTGAAACCGTCACATCCGTCAACGTCACCTCTCCCCCCGTTGCATACACCCCAGTCCCACCATTCCCACCCCCACTTCCTGTAATCACCGTCTTCGTCAACTTAGCCGTCATCTCTCCCCCCACATAGACCCCATAACTCCTCGTAAACCCAATCGACCCCTTAGTCATCGTCAAACTCTTCCCTCCCATCACATACACCCCCGTTGCAACTTCTGAAATCGTCACATCCTTCAACGTCACTGCTCCCGTCACCTCTCTCCCCACACTCAACCCCTTACTCCTCCCATCCCCATTCCCACCCCCCTTTCCTATAATCTTCGTCCCCTCCAAACTAACACTTTCCACCCCAGCCGCCTCCACACTAACCCCCACCCCACTATTCTCCACAACCGTAATCGACCCTCTCTCCATCGTCAGCTTCTTACCACCTAACATCTGCACCCCCGTTGCAACTTCTGAAACCGTCACATCCGTCAACGTCAAACTCTTCCCTCCCTTCACATACACCCCTGTCCCAACCTGTGAAACCGTCACATCCGTCAACGTCACTGCTCCCGTCACCTCTCTCCCCACACTCACCCCTTTACTCGTCCCACCCCCACTTCCTGT
This sequence comes from Bartonella sp. WD12.1, assembly GCF_002022415.1. Lineage (GTDB taxonomy): Bacteria > Pseudomonadota > Alphaproteobacteria > Rhizobiales > Rhizobiaceae > Bartonella. The sequence goes on along the minus strand of NZ_MUBG01000001.1, from coordinate 109,727 downwards.
AATCTTCGTCCCATCCAAATTAACCGTCACATCTCCCGTTGCCTCCACACTAACCCCCGATGTTTTAAACTCTTTTATCTCCCCCTTCTTCACCGTCAACGTCCCACTCGCCTCCTCACTCACACTCACCCCCGTTGTAACCCCTTCAATCTCCACATCCTCCAACGTCACCTCTCCCTTCCCCGCCATATACACCCCATTCCCATTCCCACTTCCCACAATCTTTACATTCGTCAACTCAGCCTTCTCTCCCCCCGTCACATTCACCACATTCCCATTTCCCTTTATCGACCCCCTAATCATCTTAAACGTCCCACCCGACATCGTCACCCCCGTACTACTCCCCGAAACCGTCACATCCTCCAACGTCAACGTCCCCCCCGACATATATACCCCCCCTTCACTAATTGTTCCCCTCGTCATAGTAACCGTTCCCCCCTGTACACTAAGCCCCGTACTAATTCCCGCAATCTTCGACTCCCCACTAATCATCACCTTTCCCTTACTCACACTCACCCCATACATAACCTCTGAAATATCCACATCCGTCAACTTCACCTCTTCCGTCGCCGAAGTATCCACCACCACCCCCGTACTCGTTCCCTTCCCATTTCCCTTAATCTTCACATTCATCAACTCAGCACTCCCCGTCCCCGACACACTCACCCCCATTGTAGCCCCATTATTAAACACCCCACCTATACTAATCTCTCCCCCCGTCACCTCAGCCTTTCCCCCAGTTATCTTAATCCCCACCCCATTATTTCCCGTAGCCGTAATCTTCGTCGAGCTTCCTTCTATCTTCAACACCCCTGTACCTTTCACCTCAACCCCCACTGCATTTTGCCCCTTAGCCGTAATCGCCGATTCCCCACTAATAGTCACCTTTCCCTTACTTACCTTGACCCCCGTTTCAAACCCCAAAACCGTTACCTTAGTCAACTCAACCGTCCCCTCCCCCGCCATATCCACTCCTATCCCCTGACCACTCCCATCCCCCTTTCCCACAATCTTCCCCCCCATCATAGTAACACTTCCATTCCCCTCCGTTATTTTAATCCCCACCGCCTTTTGCCCCTTAGCCTCAATCGTCGACTCTCCAAAAATCTCCAACTTCCCACTTCCTCCCTCTATCTTAATCCCCACCCCATTCTCCACAGTCGTAACTATCTTCGACCCCCCAGTCAACGTTACCGTCCCCGAAGTCCCACTCTTTATCTCCACCCCCGTTGAAAAACTCTCAACCGTCACCTTATTCAACTCAACCGTTCCCTCCCCTATCATCACCACCCCCTTACTCGTCTCACCCCCCTTTCCCACAATCTTTACATTCATCACAGTAGCACTCGCCTTCCCCTCTCCCGCCCCCTTAATCATTATCCCCGTCTTAACATTCGTAAAACTCGTATCCATCAATTCAACCGTCCCACCGCCATCCCCCACCTCTATCCCCGTTATCCCCGTACTACTACCCCCCTGCCCCTTTATCACCGCCACCCTGTTATTCAACGTCACCTTCCCCTTATTCTTCACCTCAATCACAGCATCTCCCCCATCCTTAATCTTAATCGATCCTGCCATCACCGTAACAAATCCTCCATCAGCCACTATCCCCTTATGCACCTTCTCAACAATAGCATTCACCAACGTCAGCTTCCCTTCACTTTCCACCTTAATCGCCGGCTGATTATCATTCCTACCACTACTACCTCTATCACCAGTATTTGTAACCCTCAGCGTACCACTCATCATAATATCCGCCCCCCCACGCACCTCCACAGCAGGCATACCAATGTAGTTACTCATATCTATATTTCGATCACCACGCAGCACCTTATCACTCGCATCCCCCCTCTCTCTCCCATTACACACAATCGGCTGTTCACCATCGCTACCAGTATCAACAGCCCCCTTACAATTACCCTGTGACCCAGCATATACTTTTTCCTGAGCAGCTATAAGAGACACACCTGCTAGAAGAGCTGTCGATAAAAAACAAAAACAAACATGATGCTTCAATACGCGACGCATAACCATAACCCTCTCATCATCTTTAACGGAATAGGATCAAAAGAGACGAACTATTTTGCAAAACGAGAATCGAAAATTAAAACACACCTGATACAAATCAGATCTAACGCCATACCCCCATTGAGACCTATACAAAAGACATCACTCATCAACACAACGATCTAATGAATAAGGCTAAACACACTCCCCAAAACAAAAAAAATAAACCTATAAGATAAAAAATCCCAAACAAACACACATCACGCAGGAAACAGAAAGCAAACGCAAAAATAAATGAAACATACTTTCTAAAAAAACATCCACCCCCTTTACGACATTGGCAAGGACCGTATTTTTTAACATGACACGCCCACCATTCATCACATGAACGCCTAGCCCTTTACCCTGTCCGTCGATTTTGATGAGCGCCCCCTTAATATCTGCCTTGTTTACACCCTCCGTTGCATCAACCTTGAGGAAAGTAGCATCAGCATTATCACCTTCATACTTCATCCCCACATTGACTAACAAAGCATGCCCCTGTTTGAGAAGTACCCCATGCTCTCCATGAAACTTTATCACCCCATTCTGCATGACCACAATCCCATTTTCGACAGTCATACCTTTTGCAACACTTTTCAGGGTAGTACCAATCAACCATGCCGCTCCTCCATTCACATACACCCCTTGACCACTTCCCCTTCCTGTAATCCTCGTCCCCGTTAAAGTAGCCTTTGTCACCACCCCCCCCCCCACATATACTCCATACCCATTGTCGCTCGTAAACTGAATCTCCGTTTTCCCACTAATCGTCAACGCCCCACTTCCTGACATATCTATCCCCGTTTGCACCTCTTTTATCATCCCGCCACTAATCGTCAGATCATTCCCTGCCTTCATCTCCACCCCCGTTGCAACCTTTGAAATCGTCACTCCATTCAACGTCAAATTCGCACTTGTCTTCTTATCCTCCACCTTCACCCCCACCCCCTTATTCTGTCCCGTAATCACCGTCCCTGTTAAAGTAGCCCTTGTCGCAAATCTCCCCACACTCACCCCTTTACTCGTCCCACTCCCATTTCCCATAATCTTCGTCCCATCCACATTAACCACCACAGCTCCTTCCTCCACACTAACCCCCGTACTACTCCCCGAAACCGTCACCCCCTCCAACGTCAACGTCCCCCCCCCCCCCCCCCCGACACACTCACACTTCCCTGAATCTTTCCCCCCATCATAGTAGCACTCGCCCCCGTCCCCAATACACGATGTTTAAGCCCCGTACCCGTAGCCTTAATCCCCACCGCCCTATCCCCCTTAGCCTCAATCGTCGCACCTATCACCTCAGCCTTTCCCTTTTCCGTTATCTTAATCCCCACCCCATCATCCCCCGCAGCTTTAATCGTCGACCCCCCATTAATCTTAACCGTCCCATCACTCACACTTACCCCCGTTAAAAAACTCTCAACCTCCACCTTATTCAACTCAACCGTCCCCGTCCCCATCATCACCACCCCCTTACTCGTCTCACCCCCCTTTCCCACAATCATCCCACCCATCATAATAGCACTCCCCGTCCCCCCCCACACTAAGCCCCGTTCCACCATTAGTACTCGTAACCCTAATCTCCCCTCCAGTCATCTTCAACTTCCCATCCCCCTTCACCTCAGCCCCCATTGTGACCTTCGTAAAACTCGTACCCATCAACGTCACTTTCCCCCTATTCTTCACCTCAACCACAACTCCATCTTTCTTAACCCCAATCAATCCTGTCATCACCGTAACAGCCCCTTCACTCTCAGCCACTATCCCCTTACTCACATTTACAATAGTAGCATCCACCAACTTCAGCCCCCCTCCACCATGCACCTTAATCGCCGGACTATCATTATCACTACTGCCTGTAACCCTCAGCGTACCACTCATCGTAATATCTGCATCCCCATGCACCTCTACAGCAGGCATACCAATGTAGTTACCCATATCTATATTTCGATCACCACGCAGCACCTTATCACTCGCACCCCCACTCAACCCATCACTCCCATTACACACAATCGGCTGTTCATCATCACGACCACTACCATCAACATCCCCCTTACAATTACCCAGTGACCCAGCATATACTTTTTCCTGAGCAGCTATAAGAGACACACCTGCTAGAAGAGCTGTCGATAAAAAACAAAAACAAACATGATGCTTCAATACGCGACGCATAACCATAACCCTCTCATCATCTTTAACGGAATAGGATCAAAAGAGACGAACTATTTGCAAAACGAGAATCGAAAATTAAAACACACCTGATACAAATCAGATCTAACGCCATACCCCCATTGAGACCTATACAAAAGACATCACTCATCAACACAATAATCTAATGAATAAGGCTAAACACATACCCCAAAACAAAAAAAATAAATCTATAAGGTAAAAAATACTATACAAACACACATCACGCAGGAAACAGAAAGTAAACGTAAAAACAAATGAAACATACTTTCTAAAAAAATATCCACCCCCTTTACGACATTGGCAAGGACCGTATTTTTCAACATGACACGCCCACCATTCATCACATGAACGCCTAGCCCTTTACCCTGTCCGTCGATTTTGATGAGCGCCCCCTTAATATCTGCCTTGTTTGCACCCTCCGTTGCATCAACCTTGAGGAAAGTAGCATCAGCATTATTACCTTCATACTTCATCCCCACCTTTCCCCCATGCGCCACATACACCCCGTACTCACTCCCATTCCCCTCTCCCCTAATCACCGTCTTCGTTAACTCAGCCCTTGTCACAGAACTTCCCACATAGACCCCATAACCATTGTCGCTTGTAAACTCAATCGTCGAGCTCCCACTAATCATCAATGCCCCCGTCCCATTCATCTCCACCCCTGTTTGTACCCCCGAAACCGTCACATCCGCCAACGTCATCCCCACCTTTCCCCCCGACACCTTCACCCCCGTACCACTTCCCTTTCCCGTAATCACCGTCCCTTTTAACTCAGCACTTATTACCGAAATCCCCACATTAACCCCCTCTGTCGTAAATTCTTTTATCTCCCCCTTTGTCATCATCAACGTCCCACCACCCATCATACTCACCCCCGTTGCAACCTGTGAAATCGTCACATCCGTCAACGTCACCTCTCCCCCCGTCGCATACACCCCCTTACTCACCCCACTATTCACAGCTTCCCCACTTCCTGTAATCACCGTCTTCGTCAACTGAGTCATCTCTCCCCCCACATTAACCCCATAACTCCTCGTAAACCCAATCGACCCTCTCTCCATCACCAGCTTCTTACCACCTAACATCTGCACCCCCTTCTCAACCACCTCAATCGTCACCCCAGTCAACGTCAACTCAGCCTTTGTCGCCCCACTCTTCACATACACCCCCGTTGCAACTTCTGAAATCGTCACATCCTTCAACGTCACTGCTCCCGTCACCGAACTCCCCACATACACCCCATTCCTACTAGTCCCACTTCCTGTAATCTTCGTCCCATCCAAATTAACCGTCACCTCCTCTCCCCCCTCCACACTAACCCCCACCCCATTCTCCACAACCGTAATCGACCCTCTCTCCATCGTCAGCTTCTTACCACCTAACATCTGCACCCCCGTTGCAACTTCTGAAACCGTCACATCCTTCAACGTCACTGCTCCCGTCACCGAACTCCCCACACTCACCCCTTTACTCGTCCCACTCCCCTTTCCCATAATCTTCGTCCCATCCACATTAACCACCACAGCTCCCTCCTCCACACTAACCCCCGTACCCGTAAACCCTTTTATCGACCCCTTCTTCACCGTCAACGTCCCACTCGCCCCCTCACTCACACTCACCCCATACCCAACCTTTGAAATATCCACCTCCTCCAACGTCACCTCTCCCTTCCCCGAAATATCCACCCCACTCCCTCTCTCACTTCCCGTAATCTTCCCCCTTCTCATCACAAACTTCCCACTCGTCACACTCACCCCCGTTGTAGCCTTTGAAATCTCCACATCCTTCAACTCAGCATTCCCCGTTCCAGACACACTCACACTTCCCTCAATCTTTCCCCCCATCATAGTAACCTCCCCCATCCCCGATACACTAAGCCCTGTACCACCCCCCTTAGCCGTAATCGTCGACTCCCCACTAATCATCACCTTTCCCTTACTCACACTCACCCCCGTTGTAACCCCTTCAATCTCCACATTCGTCAACTTCACCCCTTCCTCACTCAAAGTATCCACCTCCACCCCCTTATTCCCCCCATTCCCCTTTCCCACAATCGTCACATCCTTCAACTCAGCCTTCCCCTGTCCCTCCACCTTAAGCACCGTCCCCCAATCCCCACCTCCCTCAATCGTCGCCCCTATCACCTCAGCCTTCCCCGTCTCCGTTATCTGAACCCCCACCGCCTTTTTCCCCCTAGCCGTAATCGCCGATTCCCCACTAATAGTCACCTTTCCCTTACTTACCTTGACCCCTGTTTCAAACCCCTCCACCCCCACACTCGTCAACGTCACCGTCCCATCCCCCGCCATATCCACTCCTATCCCCTGACCACTCCCATCCCCCTTTCCCTCAATCTTCCCCCCCATCATAGTAACACTTCCATTCCCCTCCGTTATTTTAATCCCCACCGCCTTTTGCCCCTTAGCCTCAATCGTCGACTCCCCATTAATCTTCAACGTTCCCCCCTCCACCTTAATCCCCACCCCATTCTCCACAGTCGTAACTATCTTCGTCCCCCCAGTCACTGTCACCGTCCCCGAAGTCCCACTCTTCATCTCCACCCCCGTTAAAAAACTCTCAACCGTCGTTCCCATCAACATCACTTCTCCATCCCCCATCATCACCACCCCCGTACCCTTATCCCCACTCCCATCCCCCTTTCCCACAATCTTCACATTCGTCACAGTAGCACTCGCCTTCCCCGTCCCCCCCACACTAAGCCCCGTTCCACCATTAGCACTCGTAACCACAATCTTCCCCTCAGTCATCTTCAACTTCCCATCCCCCTTCACCTCAGCCCCCATTGTGACCTTCGTAAAACTCGTACCCATCAACGTCAACGTCCCACTTGACACCTCAGCCCCCACTACACTCCCACTTCCCACAATCTCTCCCCCCATCACAGTAGCACTCGCCTCTCCCTGCCCTTGCATCACAATCCCCCTACCACTCGACCCAACCGTAATCTTTCCCTCCCCCATATTAACACTCGCCTTCCCCCCATTCCCCTTAATCATTATCCCCGTTGTGACCTGCGTAAAATTCGTACCATCCAACACCACCGTCCCACCACCATCCATCACTATCCCCGTACTATTACTTCCCCCTCCACGCACCCCCTGTCCCTTCATCATCAACGTCACCCTTCCCCCCTTACTCACCTCAATCACAGCATCTCCCCCATCCTTAATCTTAATCGATCCTGCCATCACCGTAACAAATCCTCCATCAGCCACTATCCCCTTATGCACATCTACAATAGTAGCCTCCATCAACTTCAGCTTCCCTCCACCATGCACCTTAATCGCCGGCTCATTCCTACCACTACTACCTCTATCACCAGTATTTGTAACCCTCAGCATACCACCCATCGTAATATTTGTATCCCCCCCACGCACCTCTACAGCAGGCCAACCAGGGTACTTATCCATATCTATAGTCCTCCCATCACTCACACTCACACCCAACCTCCCCTCACTTCCACCACACACAATCGGCTGTTCACCATTATCACTACCATCACCACCAACAGCAGCCACCCTACAATTACCCTGTGATTGAGCATATACTTTTTCCTGAGCAGCTATAAGAGACACACCTGCTAGAAGAGCTGTCGATAAAAAACAAAAACAAACATGATGCTTCAATACGCGACGCATAACCATAACCCTCTCATCATCTTTAACGGAATAGGATCAAAAGAGACGAACTATTTGCAAAACGAGAATCGAAAATTAAAACACACCTGATACAAATCAGATCTAACGCCATACCCCCATTGAGACCTATACAAAAGACATCACTCATCAACACAATAATCTAATGAATAAGGCTAAACACATACCCCAAAACAAAAAAAATAAATCTATAAGATAAAAAATACTATACAAACACACATCACGCAGGAAACAGAAAGCAAACGCAAAAATAAATGAAACATACCTTCTAAAAAAAACATCCACCCCCTTTACGACATTGGCAAGGACCGTATTTTTTAACATGACACGCCCACCATTCATCACATGAACGCCTAGCCCTTTACCCTGTCCGTCGATTTTGATGAGCGCCCCCTTAATATCTGCCTTGTTTGCACCCTCCGTTGCATCAACCTTGAGGAAAGTAGCATCAGCATTATTACCTTCATACTTCATCCCCACATTGACTAACAAAGCATGCCCCTGTTTGAGAAGTACCCCATGCTCTCCATGAAACTCTATCTTCCCACCCTCCATGACCACAATCCCATTTTCGACAGTCATACCTTTTGCAACACTTTTCAGGGTAGGACCAATCAACCGTGCAGCTCCTCCATTCACATACACCCCCGTACCACTCCTCACAGCTTCCCCACTTCCCCTAATCACCGTCTTCGTTAGTAGCACTCTTCACCTTATCCCCCACGTATACCCCATACCCCCCTGCAAAATTAATCGTTGTCGAGTTTCCACTCACTGTCAGCTCCCCCTTTCCCATCATATACAGCCCCGTTGTAACCTCTGAAATCTTCACATCCGTCAATGTCATTACCATCGTTCTCCCTCCCATTGCATATACACCCACCCCTTTATTATCCTTTCCCGTAACCGTCACATTCGTCAAGTCAGCCTTTGTCACCCCTTTTCCCACATACACCCCATAACCATTCCCTTTAAACTCAATCGATCCCTGATTCATTGTCAACGTCCCACCTCCCGTCACATGTACCCCTTTTTGCACCCCTGAAATCTGTACCCCCTCTAATCTCACTGTTCTCTCCCTCAATGCCCCCCTCAATGCTTCCCTCATCGCATGTATTTCCACATGCATCTCCTGATCGCTGCTCCCTCCCCTAACCGCCACATCTCCTCCCCCCACATACACCCCGTACTCACTAGCCCCAGTTCCCGTAATCCTCGTCCCCGTCAACTCAGCCCTTGTCACCGAAATCCCCACACTCACCCCCTCTGTCGTAAACCCTTTTATCTCCCCCTTTGTCATCATCAACGTCCCACCTCCCGACATCATGACCCCTGTCCCAACCTGTGAAATCGTCACATCCGTCAACGTCACCTCTCCCCCCGTTGCATACACCCCAGTCCCACTCGTCCCATTCCCACTTCCCGTAATCTTCACATTCATCAACTTAGCCTCTCCGTCCTGCACCATAACCCCCATTCTCGTAAACCCAATCGACCCCCCAGTCATCGTCAGCTTCTTACCACCTAACATCTGCACCCCCTTCTCAACCCCCTCAATCGTCACCCCAGTCAACGTCAAACTCGCAGTCGCCCCTCCCTTCACATACACCCCTGTCCCAACCTGTGAAACCGTCACATCCGTCAACGTCAACTCAGCACTCTTCACCTTGCTCCCCACACTCACCCCTTTACTCGTCCCACCCCCCTTTCCTATAATCTTCGTCCCCTCCAAACTAACACTTTCCACCCCAGCCGCCTCCACATTAACCCCCGATGTTTTAAACTCTTTTATCTCCCCCTTCTTCACCGTCAACGTCCCACTCGCCCCCTCACTCACACTCACCCCCGTTGTAACCTTTGAAACCGTCACATTCGTCATCGTCAAGCTCTTACCACCCGCCATATACACCCCAGTCCCACCATTCCCATTCCCACTTCCTGAAACCGTCACATCCTCCAACGTCACATCTCCCCCCGTCACATTCACCACATTCCCATTTCCCTTTATCGACCCCCTTCTCATCACAAACTTCCCACTCGTCACACTCACCCCCGTACTACTCCCCGAAACCGTCACATCCTCCAACGTCAACGTCCCCCCCGACATATATACCCCCCCTTCACTAATTGTTCCCCTCGTCATAGTAACCGTTCCCCCCTGTACACTAAGCCCCGTACTAATTCCCGCAATCTTCGACTCCCCACTAATCATCACCTTTCCCTTACTCACACTCACCCCATACATAACCTCTGAAATATCCACATCCGTCAACTTCACCCCTTCCTCACTCAAAGTATCCACCACCACCCCCGTACTCGTTCCCTTCCCATTTCCCTTAATCGTCACATCCTTCAACTCAGCCTCCCCCGTCCCCGTCACACTCACCCCCATTGTAGCTCCTCTACCAAACACCCCACCTATACTAATCTCTCCCCCCGTCACCTCAGCCTTCCCCTGTCCCTCCACCTTAATCCCCACCCCATGTGTCCCCTCAGCCGTAATCGTTGACTCCCCATTAATCTTCAACACCCCTGTACCCTTCACTTCAACCCCCACCGCCTTTTGCCCCGTAGCCGTAATCTTAGAGCTCCCTTCTATCTTCATCGTCCCATTCGTCACCTTGACCCCCGTTTCAAACCCCGAAACCGTTACCTTAGTCAACTCAACCGTCCCATTCTCCCCCGCCATATCCACCCCCACCCCCTGACCACTCTCATTCCCATGTCCCTGAATCTTCCCCCCCATCATATTAACATTCGCCTTCCCCGTTCCCTCCACCTTAATCCCCACCCCATGTGTCCCCTTAGCCTCAATCGTCGAGCTCCCCTCTATCTTCAACGTCCCTCCCGCCACACTAACCCCCACCCCATTCTCCACAGTCGTAACTATCTTCGACCCCCCAGTCAACGTCACCGTCCCCGAAGTCCCACTCTTTATCTCCACCCCCGTTAAAAAACTCTCAACCGTCGTTCCCATCAACGTCACCTCTCCCTCCCCCATCATCACCACCCCCTTACTCGTCTCACCCCCCTTTCCCACAATCATCCCACCCATCATAATAGCACTCCCCGTCCCCCCCACACTAAGCCCCGTTCCACCATTAGTACTCGTAACCCTAATCTCCCCTCCAGTCATCTTCAACTTCCCATCCCCCTTCACCTCAGCCCCCATTGTGACCTTCGTAAAACTCGTACCCATCAACGTCAACGTCCCACTTGACACCACAGCACCCACTACACTCCCACTTCCCTCAATCGTCCCCCCCGTCACTTCAGCCTCTCCCGTCCCCTGCATCACAATCCCCTTACCACCTGACCCAACCTCAATCTTTCCCTTCCCCGTCATAGTAACATTCGCCTTCCCCTCCCCCGCCCCCTTAATCATTATCCCCGTCTTAACATTCGTAAAACTCGTATCCATCAATTCAACCGTCCCACCGCCATCCCCCACCTCTATCCCCGTTATCCCCGTACTACTACCCTCCTGCCCCTTTATCACCGCCACCCTGTTATTCAACGTCACCCTTCCCCCCTTACTCACCTCAACCACAACTCCCCCATCCTTAATCTTAATCGATCCTGCCATCACCGTAACAAATCCTCCATCAGCCACTATCCCCTTATGCACATTTGTAACAGTAGCCTCCACCAACTTCAGCACTCCTCCACCATGCACCTTAATCGCCGGATAAGTATTATCCCTACCATCACCATTTGTAACCCTCAGCGTACCACTCATCGTAATATCTGCATTCTCCCCATACACCTCTACAGCAGGCCAACCAGGGTACTTACTCATATCTATATTTCGATCACCACGCAGCACCTTATCACTCGCACCCCCACTCAACCCATCACTCCCATTACACACAATCGGCTGTTCATCATCACGACCACTACCATCAACATCCCCCTTACAATTACCCAGTGACCCAGCATATACTTTTTCCTGAGCAGCTATAAGAGACACACCTGCTAGAAGAGCTGTCGATAAAAAACAAAAACAAACATGATGCTTCAATACGCGACGCATAACCATAACCCTCTCATCATCTTTAACGGAATAGGATCAAAAGAGACGAACTATTTGCAAAACGAGAATCGAAAATTAAAACACACCTGATACAAATCAGATCTAACGCCATACCCCCATTGAGACCTATACAAAAGACATCACTCATCAACACAATAATCTAATGAATAAGGCTAAACACATACCCCAAAACAAAAAAAATAAATCTATAAGGTAAAAAATACTATACAAACACACATCACGCAGGAAACAGAAAGCAAACGCAAAAATAAATGAAACATACCTTCTAAAAAAAACATCCACCCCCTTTACGACATTGGCAAGGACCGTATTTTTTAACATGACACGCCCACCATTCATCACATGAACGCCTAGCCCTTTACCCTGTCCGTCGATTTTGATGAGCGCCCCCTTAATATCTGCCTTGTTTGCACCCTCCGTTGCATCAACCTTGAGGAAAGTAGCATCAGCATTATTACCTTCATACTTCATCCCCACATTGACTAACAAAGCATGCCCCTGTTTGAGAAGTACCCCATGCTCTCCATGAAACTCTATCTTCCCACCCTCCATGACCACAATCCCATTTTCGACAGTCATACCTTTTGCAACACTTTTCAGGGTAGGACCAATCAACCGTGCAGCTCCTCCATTCACATACACCCCCGTACCACTCCTCACAGCTTCCCCACTTCCCCTAATCACCGTCTTCGTTAGTAGCACTCTTCACCTTATCCCCCACGTATACCCCATACCCCCCTGCAAAATTAATCGTTGTCGAGTTTCCACTCACTGTCAGCTCCCCCTTTCCCATCATATACAGCCCCGTTGTAACCTCTGAAATCTTCACATCCGTCAATGTCATTACCATCGTTCTCCCTCCCATTGCATATACACCCACCCCTTTATTATCCTTTCCCGTAACCGTCACATTCGTCAAGTCAGCCTTTGTCACCTCTCCTCCCACATAGACCCCATACCCATTGTCGCTTGTAAACTCAATCGTCGAGCTCCCACTAATCATCAACGCCCCACTTCCTGACATATCTATCCCCGTCATGACCCCTTTTATCGTCCCGCCACTGATCGTCAGATTCTTACCAGCTAACATCTCCACCCCCGTTGCAACCTTTGAAATCTTCACATCCGTCAACGTCAAACTCGCAGTCGCCCTATCCTCCACCTTCACCCCCGTACCACTTCCCTTTCCCGTAATCCTCGTCCCCGTCAACTCAGCCCTTGTCACCGAAATCCCCACACTCACCCCCGCTGTCGTAAACTCTTTTATCATCCCATCCTTCATCGTCAAGCTCTTACCACCCGAAATATCCACCCCCGTTGCAACCTTTGAAATCTCCACATCCTCCAACGTCACCTCTCCCCCCGTTGCATACACCCCAGTCCCACCATTCCCACCCCCACTTCCTGTAATCACCGTCTTCATCAACTTAGCCTCTCCGTCCTGCACCATAACCCCCATTCTCGTAAACCCAATCGACCCCCCAGTCAACGTCAACTCAGCCTTTGTCGCCCCACTCTTCACATACACCCCCGTTGCAACTTCTGAAACCGTCACATCCTTCAACGTCACTGCTCCCGTCACCGAACTCCCCACATACACCCCATTCCTACTAGTCCCATTTCCCATAATCTTCGTCCCATCCACATTAACCACCACAGCTCCCTCCTCCACATTAACCCCCGCTGTCGTAAACTCTTTTATCATCCCATCCTTCATCGTCAAGCTCTTACCACCCGACATCGTCACCCCCATTGTAACCTTTGAAATATCCACCTCCTCCAACGTCACCTCTCCCTTCCCCGAAATATCCACCCCAGTCCCAGTCTCACTTCCCTTTATCGACCCCCTAATCATCTTAAACGTCCCACCCGACATCGTCACCCCCGTACTACTCCCCGAAACCGTCACATCCTCCAACGTCAACGTCCCCCCCGACATATATACCCCCCCTTCACTAATTGTTCCCCCCATCATAGTAACCGTTCCCCCCTGCACACTAAGCCCCGTACCCGTAGCCGCAATCTTCGTCGAGCTCCCTTCTATCGTCACCGTCCCACTCTTCACCTCCACCCCCGTTTCAAACCCCGAAACCGTTACCTTAGTCAACTCAACCGTCCCCTCCCCCGCCATATCCACTCCTATCCCCTGACCACTCCCACTCTCATTTCCCACAATCTTCCCCCCCATCACAGTAACACTCGCACTCCCCTTTTCTTCTACCCTAATCCCCACCCCATGTGTCCCCTTAGCCTCAATCGTCGAGCTCCCCTCTATCTTCAACGTTCCCCCCTCCACCTTAATCCCCACCCCATGTGTCCCCTTAGCCTTAATCGTCGACTCCCCATTAATCTTAACCGTCCCATCACTCACACTTACCCCCGTTAAAAAACTCTCAACCGTCGTTCCCATCAACGTCACCTCTCCATCCCCCATCATCACCACCCCCGTACCCTTATCCCCACTCCCATCCCCCTTTCCCACAATCTTCACATTCGTCACAGTAGCACTCGCCTTCCCCTGTCCCGACACACTAAGCCCCGTTCCATTAGCACTCGTAACCTCAATCTTCCCCTTTGTCATTTCCAGCTTCCCCCCCGACACCTCAGCCCCCGTTGTGACCTTCGTAAAATTCGTACCTATCAACGTCAACGTTCCCCCTTTCACCTCAGCCCCCACTACTCCCCCACCCCCCTCAATCGTTCCCCCCATCACAGTAGCACTCGCCTCTCCCTGCCCCTGCATCACAATCCCCTTACCATTCGACCCAACCGTAATCGTCGTTCCCTTCCCCGTCATATTAACACTCGCCTTCCCCCCATTCCCCTTAATCATTATCCCCGTTGTGACCTGCGTAAAATTCGTACCATCCAACACCACCGTCCCATCCCCATCCATCACTATCCCCGTACTATTACTTCCCCCTCCACGCACCCCCTGTCCCTTCATCATCAACGTCACCTTCCCCTTATTCTTCACCTCAATCACAGCATCTCCCCCATTCTTAACCCCAATCGATCCTGCCACCACCGTAACAAATCCTCCATCAGCCTCTATCCCCTTACTCACATCTACAATAGTAGCCTCCACCAACTTCAGCCCCCCTCCACCATGCACCTTAATCGCCGGACTATCATTATCACTACTGCCTGTAACCCTCAGCGTACCACTCATCGTAATATCTGCATCCCCATACACCTTCACAGCAGGCATACCAATGTAGTTACCCATATCTATAGTTCGATCACTTTTCAGCACCCCATCACTCACACTCAGCACCACACCCCCACCCACCCCATCACTGGTCCCACCACACACAATCGGCTGTTCACCATCGCTACCAGTATCAACAGCCCCCTTACAATTACCCTGTGACCCAGCATATACTTTTTCCTGAGCAGCTATAAGAGACACACCTGCTAGAAGAGCTGTCGATAAAAAACAAAAACAAACATGATGCTTCAATACGCGACGCATAACCATAACCCTCTCATCATCTTTAACGGAATAGGATCAAAAGAGACGAACTATTTGCAAAACGAGAATCGAAAATTAAAACACACCTGATACAAATCAGATCTAACGCCATACCCCCATTGAGACCTATACAAAAGACATCACTCATCAACACAATAATCTAATGAATAAGGCTAAACACATACCCCAAAACAAAAAAATAAATCTATAAGGTAAAAAATACTATACAAACACACATCACGCAGGAAACAGAAAGCAAACGCAAAAATAAATGAAACATACCTTCTAAAAAAAACATCCACCCCCTTTACGACATTGGCAAGGACCGTATTTTTTAACATGACACGCCTACCATTCATCACATGAACGCCCAGCCCTTTACCCTGTCCGTCGATTTCGATGAGCGCCCCCTTAATATCTGCCTTGTTTGCACCCTCCGTTGCATCAACCTTGAGGAAAGTAGCATCAGTATTATCACCTTCATACTTCATCCCCACATTGACTAACAAAGCATTCCCCTGTTTGAGAAGTACCCCATGCTCTCCATGAAACTTTATCACCCCATTCTGCATGACCACAATCCCATTTTCGACAGTCATACCTTTTGCGACACTTTTCAGGGTAGTACCACCCAACCATGCCGCTCCTCCATTCACATACACCCCCGTACCACTCCTCACAGCTTCCCCACTTCCCCTAATCACCGTCTTCGTTAGTAGCACTCTTCACCTTATCCCCCACGTATACCCCATACCCCCCTGCAAAATTAATCGTTGTCGAGTTTCCACTCACTGTCAGCTCCCCCTTTCCCATCATATACAGCCCCGTTGTAACCTCTGAAATCTTCACATCCGTCAATGTCATTACCATCGTTCTCCCTCCCATTGCATATACACCCACCCCTTTATTATCCTTTCCCGTAACCGTCACATTCGTCAAGTCAGCCTTTGTCACCTCTCCTCCCACCTTTACCCCATACCCATTGTCGCTTGTAAACTGAATCGTCGAGCTCCCACTAATCATCAACGCCCCACTTCCTGACATATCTATCCCCGTTTGCACCCCTTTTATCGTCCCACCCTTCACCGTCAACGCCCCCGTCCCATTCATCTCCACCCCCGTTGCAACTTCTGAAACCATCACATCCGTCAACGTCAAACTCGCAGTCGCCCTATCCTCCACCTTCACCCCCGTACCACTTCCCTTTCCCGTAATTATTGTCCCCGTCAAGTCAGCCCTTGTCACCGAAATCCCCACACTCACCCCTGCTGTCGTAAACCCTTTTATCTCCCCCTTTGTCATCATCAACGTCCCACCTCCCGACATCATGACCCCTGTCCCAACCTTTGAAATCTCCACATCCGTCAACGTCACCTCTCCCCCCGTTGCATACACCCCAGTCCCACCATTCCCACCCCCACTTCCCGTAATCTTCACATTCATCAACTTAGCCTCTCCGTCCTGCACCATAACCCCCATTCTCGTAAACCCAATCGACCCCCCAGTCATCGTCAGCTTCTTACCACCTAACATCTGCACCCCCTTCTCAACCCCCTCAATCGTCACCCCAGTCAACGTCAACTCAGCCTTTGTCGCCCCACTCTTCACATACACCCCCGTTGCAACCTGTGAAACCGTCACATTCGTCAACGTCACTTCTCCCGTCACCTTGCTCCCCACATACACCCCATAACCATTCCCACCCCCCTTTCCCATAATCTTCGTCCCATCCACATTAACCACCACAGCTCCCTCCTCCACATTAACCCCCGCTGTCGTAAACTCTTTTATCTCCCCCTTCTTCACCGTCAACGTCCCACTCGCCTCCTCACTCACACTCACCCCCGTTGTAACCCCTTCAATCTCCACATCCTCCAACGTCACCTCTCCTTTCCCCGAAATATCCACCCCAGTCCCAGTCTCTCCTCCCTTTATCGACCCCCTAATCATCTTAAACGTCCCACCCGACATCGTCACCCCCGTTGTAGCCTTTGAAATCTCCACATCCTTCAACTCAGCCTTCCCCGTCCCCGACACACCAACACCCTGACCACTCCCCCCGCCACTAATCTTTCCCCCCATCATAGTAACCGTTCCCCCCTGTACACTAAGCCCCGTACTAATTCCCGTAATCTTCGACTCCCCACTAATCTTTACCGTCCCCTTCTTCACCTCCATCCCCGTTGCAAAACTCTCAATCGTCACATTCGTCAACTTCACCCCTTCCTCACTCAAAGTATCCACCACCACCCCCTTACTCGTCCCACTTCTCCCCCCATTTCCCTTAATCGTCGCCCCTATCACCTCAGCCTTCCCCGTCTCCGTTATCCGAACCCCCACCCCATTATCCCCCTCAGCCGTAATCGTCGACTCCCCATTAATCTTCAACACCCCTGTACCTTTCACCTCAACCCCCACTGCATTTTGCCCCTTAGCCGTAATCGCCGATTCCCCACTAATAGTCACCTTTCCCTTACTTACCTTGACCCCCGTTTCAAACCCCAAAACCGTTACCTTAGTCAACTCAACCGTCCCATCCCCCGCCATATCCACCCCCACCCCCTGACCACTCCCATTCCCATGTCCCTGAATCTTCCCCCCCACCATAGTAACACTTCCATTCCCCTCCATTATTTTAATCCCCACCCCATGTGTCCCCTTAGCCTCAATCGTCGACTCCCCATTAATCTTCAACGTCCCTCCCTCCACCTTAATCCCTACCCCACCATCTCCCGCAGCCTTAATCATCGACCCCCCAGTCAACGTCACCGTCCCCGAAGTCCCACTCTTTATCTCCACCCCCGTTAAAAAACTCTCAACCTCCACCTTATTCAACTCAACCGTCCCCGTCCCCATCATCACCACCCCCTTACTCGTCTCACCCCCCTTTCCCACAATCATCCCACCCATCATAATAGCACTCCCCGTCCCCCCCACACTAAGCCCCGTTCCACCATTAGTACTCGTAACCCTAATCTCCCCTCCAGTCATCTTCAACTTCCCATCCCCCTTCACCTCAGCCCCCATTGTGACCTTCGTAAAACTCGTACCCATCAACGTCACTTTCCCCCTATTCTTCACCTCAACCACAACTCCATCTTTCTTAACCCCAATCAATCCTGTCATCACCGTAACAGCCCCTTCACTCTCAGCCACTATCCCCTTACTCACATTTACAATAGTAGCATCCACCAACTTCAGCCCCCCTCCACCATGCACCTTAATCGCCGGACTATCATTATCACTACTGCCTGTAACCCTCAGCGTACCACTCATCGTAATATCTGCATCCCCATACACCTTCACAGCAGGCCAACCAATGTAGTTACTCATATCTATATTCCAATCATCACTCAGCACCCCATCCCCCCTCATCACACTTCCATCACACACAATTGGCTTACTACCATCACCACCATCAACATCCCCCTTACAATTACCCAGTGACCCAGCATATACTTTTTCCTGAGCAGCTATAAGAGACACACCTGCTAGAAGAGCTGTCGATAAAAAACAAAAACAAACATGATGCTTCAATACGCGACGCATAACCATAACCCTCTCATCATCTTTAACGGAATAGGATCAAAAGAGACGAACTATTTGCAAAACGAGAATCGAAAATTAAAACACACCTGATACAAATCAGATCTAACGCCATACCCCCATTGAGACCTATACAAAAGACATCACTCATCAACACAATAATCTAATGAATAAGGCTAAACACACTCCCCAAAACAAAAAAAATAAACCTATAAGATAAAAAATCCTATACAAACACACATCACGCAGGAAACAGAAAGTAAACGTAAAAACAAATGAAACATACTTTCTAAAAAAATATCCACCCCCTTTACGACATTGGCAAGGACCGTATTTTTAACATGACACGCCCACCATTCATCACATGAACGCCTAGCCCTTTACCCTGTCCGTCGATTTTGATGAGCGCCCCCTTAATATCTGCCTTGTTTGCACCCTCCGTTGCATCAACCTTGAGGAAAGTAGTATCAGCATTATTACCTTCATACTTCATCCCCACATTGACTAACAAAGCATTCCCCTGCTTGAGAAGTACCCCATGCTCTCCATGAAACTTTATCACCCCATTCTGCATGACCACAATCCCATTTTCGACAGTCATACCTTTTGCGACACTTTTCAGGGTAGTACCACCCAACCATGCCGCTCCTCCATTCACATACACCCCCGTACCACTCCTCACAGCTTCCCCACTTCCCGTAATTGTCGTCATCGCCACCTCTCCCATCACATCTTTCCCCACATAGACCCCATACTTCCCTTGAAACCCAATCGTAGAGGTTCCCCCTATCGCCAACATCCCACCCCCCGCTGCAAATATTCCCATTCCAACCCCCGAAATCTTCACATCCGTCAATGTCATTACCATCGTTCTCCCTCCCATTGCATATACACCCACCCCCTTACCCTCTCCCGTAATCTTCGTCCCCGTCAAGTCAGCCTTTGTCACCCCTTTTCCCACATACACCCCATAACCATTCCCTTTAAACTCAATCGATCCCTGATTCATTGTCAACGTCCCACCTCCCGTCACATGTACCCCTTTTTGCACTCCTGAAATCTGTACCCCCTCTAATCTCACTGTTCTCCCCCTCAATGCCCCCCTCAACGCTCCCCTCATCTCATGCACCTTCACATGCATTCCTGCACCACTTCCACCTCTCGTAATTGTTGTCATCGTCACCTCTCCCATCACTTTATCCCCCGCATACACCCCGTACTCACTCCCATTCCCCTCTCCCCTAATCACCGTCTTCGTTAACTCAGCCCTTGTCACCTCTCCTCCCACATAGACCCCATAATTCCCCGCAAACTGAATCTCCGTTGTCCCATTCATCGTCAAGCTCCCCGCCCCCATCATCTGCACCCCTATCCCAACCTTTGAAACCATCACATCCGTCAACGTCACCTTTCCCCCCGCTACATACACCCCTTGACCACCTCCCTTTCCCATAATCTTCGTCTTCGTTAAAGTAGCACTCTTCACAGAACTTCCCACATATACCCCATACCCCCCTGCAAAATTAATCTCCGTTGTCCCACTCACCGTCAACGCCCCATCACCCATCATAACTACCCCTATTTGCACATTTGTTATCGACCCTTTTGTCACAGTCAGATCATTCCCCCCCATCATCCTTACCCCCGTTCCAACCCTCTCAATCTTCACATCCGCCAACGTCATCGCCACCTTTCCCTCATGCGCCACATACACCCCTTGACCACCTCCCTTTCCCGTAACCGTCACATTCCTCAAGTCAGCCCTTGTCACAGAACTTCCCACATAGACCCCATAACCATTGTCGCTTGTAAACTCAATCGTCGAGCTCCCACTGATCATCAATGCCCCCGTCCCATTCATCTCCACCCCCGTTGCAACTTTTGAAATCTTCACATCCGTCAACGTCAAACTCGCAGTCGCCCTATCCTCCACCTTCACCCCCGTACCACTTCCCTTTCCCGTAATTATTGTCCCCGTCAAGTCAGCCCTTGTCGCAAATCTCCCCACACTCACCCCCGCTGTCGTAAACTCTTTTATCATCCCATCCTTCATCGTCAAGCTCTTACCACCCGAAATATCCACCCCTGTCCCAACCTTTGAAATCTCCACATCCGTCAACGTCACCTCTCCCCCCGTTGCATACACCCCCGTACCACTCCTCACAGCATCCCCACTTCCCGTAATCTTCACATTCATCAACTTAGCCTCTCCGTCCTGCACCATAACCCCCATTCTCGTAAACCCAATCGACCCCCCAGTCATCGTCAAACTCTTCCCTCCCATCATATACAGCCCCGTTGCAACTTCTGAAACCGTCACATCCGTCAACGTCAACTCAGCCTTTGTCGCCCCACTCTTCACATACACCCCCGTTGCAACTTCTGAAATCGTCACATCCTTCAACGTCACTGCTCCCGTCACCTCTCTCCCCACACTCAACCCCTTACTCCTCCCATCCCCATTCCCACCCCCCTTTCCTGTAATCTTCGTCCCATCCAAATTAACCGTCACCTCCTCTCCCCCCTCCACACTAACCCCCACCCCATTCTCCACAACCGTAATCGACCCTCTCTCCATCGTCAGCTTCTTACCACCTAACATCTGCACCCCCGTTGCAACTTCTGAAACCGTCACATCCGTCAACGTCAACTCAGCACTCTTCACCTTGCCCCCCACATACACCCCTTTACTCGTCCCACCCCCCTTTCCTGTAATCTTCGTCCCCTCCAAACTAACACTTTCCACCCCAGCCGCCTCCACACTAACCCCCACTGTCGTAAACTCTTTTATCATCCCATCCTTCATCGTCAAGCTCTTACCACCCGACATCGTCACCCCCGTTGTAACCCCTTCAATCTCCACATCCTCCAACGTCACCTCTCCCCCCGTTGCATACACCCCAGTCCCACCATTCCCACCCCCATTTCCCTTTATCGACCCCCTTCTCATCTTAAACGTCCCACTCGTCACACTCACCCCCGTACTACTCCCCGAAACCGTCACATCCTCCAACGTCAACGTCCCCGTTTTCCCCACACTCACCCCCCCGCCACTAATCGTTCCCCCCATCATAGTAACCGTTCCCCCCTGCACACTAAGCCCCGTACCCGTAGCCGCAATCTTCGTCAACTCCCCACTAATCTTTACCGTCCCCTTCTTCACCTCCATCCCCGTTGCAAAACTCTCAATCGTCACATTCGTCAACTTCACCTCTTCCGTCGCCGAAGTATTCACCACCACCCCCTTACTCGTCCCACTTCTCCCCCCATTTCCCTTAATCGTCGCCCCCGTCACCTCAGCCTTCCCCGTCTCCGTTATCCGAACCCCCACCCCATTATCCCCCTCAGCCGTAATCGTCGACTCCCCATTAATCTTCAACACCCCTGTA
Organism: Bartonella sp. WD12.1; assembly: GCF_002022415.1. Lineage (GTDB taxonomy): Bacteria > Pseudomonadota > Alphaproteobacteria > Rhizobiales > Rhizobiaceae > Bartonella. The sequence continues at coordinate 87,338 of NZ_MUBG01000001.1, read as the reverse complement.
CCTTTCACCTCAACCCCCACTGCATTTTGCCCCTTAGCCGTAATCGCCGATTCCCCACTAATAGTCACCTTTCCCTTACTTACCTTGACCCCCGTTTCAAACCCCAAAACCGTTACCTTAGTCAACGTCACCGTCCCATTCTCCCCCGCCATATCCACACCCACCCCCCGACCACTCCCACTCTCATTTCCCACAATCTTCCCCCCCATCACAGTAACATTCGCCTTCCCCGTCTCCATTATTTTAATCCCCACCCCATGTGTCCCCTTAGCCTCAATCGTCGACTCCCCATTAATCTTCAACGTTCCCCCCTCCACCTTAATCCCTACCCCACCATCTCCCGCAGCCTTAATCATCGACCCCCCAGTCAACGTCACCGTCCCCGAAGTCCCACTCTTTATCTCCACCCCCGTTGAAAAACTCTCAACCGTCGTTCCCATCAACGTCACCTCTCCCTCCCCCATCATCACCACCCCCTGACCCTTCTCATTTCCCACAATCTTCACACTCGTCACCTCAGCTTTCCCCTGTCCCGACACACTAAGCCCCGTTCCACCATTAGTACTCGTAACCTCAATCTTCCCCTTTGTCATTTCCAGCTTCCCCCCCGACACCTGTGCCCCCGTTGTGACCTTCGTAAAATTCGTACCCACCAACGTCAACGTCCCACTCTTCATCTCAGCCCCCACTACTCCCCCACCCCCCTCAATCGTTCCCCCCATCACAGTAGCACTCGCCTCTCCCTGCCCCTGCATCACAATCCCCCTACCACCCCCCACAACTGTAATCTTTCCCTCCCCCATATTAACACTCGCCTTCCCCCCATTCCCCTTAATCATTATCCCTGTCTTGACATCCGTAAAACCCGTACCCATCAATTCAACCGTCCCACCACCATCCATCACTATCCCCGTACTATTACTTCCCCCTCCACGCACCCCCTGTCCCTTCATCATCAACGTCACCCTTCCCCCCTTACTCACCTCAATCACAGCATCTCCCCCATCCTTAATCTTAATCGATCCTGCCATCACCGTAACAGAAGCCCCATCCCCCACCTCTATCCCCTTACTCACATCTACAATAGTAGCATCCATCAACGTCAGCTTCCCTTCACCATGCACCTTAATCGCCGGATAAGTATTATCCCTACCATCACCATTTGTAACCCTCAGCGTACCACTCATCGTAATATCTGCCCCCCCACGCACCTCTACAGCAGGCCAACTAGGGTACTTATCCATATCTATATTCCAATCATCACTCAGCACCCCATCCCCCCTCATCACACTTCCATCACACACAATTGGCTTACTACCATCGCTACCAGTATCAACAGCCACCCTACAATTACCCTGTGACCCAGCATATACTTTTTCCTGAGCAGCTATAAGAGACACACCTGCTAGAAGAGCTGTCGATAAAAAACAAAAACAAACATGATGCTTCAATACGCGACGCATAACCATAACCCTCTCATCATCTTTAACGGAATAGGATCAAAAGAGACGAACTATTTGCAAAACGAGAATCGAAAATTAAAACACACCTGATACAAATCAGATCTAACGCCATACCCCCATTGAGACCTATACAAAAGACATCACTCATCAACACAATAATCTAATGAATAAGGCTAAACACATACCCCAAAACAAAAAAAATAAATCTATAAGGTAAAAAATACTATACAAACACACATCACGCAGGAAACAGAAAGTAAACGCAAAAATAAATGAAACATACCTTCTAAAAAAAACATCCACCCCCTTTACGACATTGGCAAGGACCGTATTTTTTAACATGACACGCCCACCATTCATCACATGAACGCCTAGCCCTTTACCCTGTCCGTCGATTTTGATGAGCGCCCCCTTAATATCTGCCTTGTTTGCACCCTCCGTTGCATCAACCTTGAGGAAAGTAGTATCAGCATTATTACCTTCATACTTCATCCCCACATTGACTAACAAAGCATTCCCCTGCTTGAGAAGTACCCCATGCTCTCCATGAAACTTTATCACCCCATTCTGCATGACCACAATCCCATTTTCGACAGTCATACCTTTTGCGACACTTTTCAGGGTAGTACCACCCAACCATGCCGCTCCTCCATTCACATACACCCCCGTACCACTCCTCACAGCTTCCCCACTTCCTGTAATCACCGTCTTCGTCAACTTAGCCGTCATCTCTCCCCCCACATAGACCCCATACTTCCCTTGAAACCCAATCGTAGAGGTTCCCCCTATCGCCAACATCCCACCCCCCGCTGCAAATATTCCCATTCCAACCCCCGAAATCTTCACATCCGTCAATGCCATTACCATCGTTCTCCCTCCCATTGCATATACACCCACCCCCTTACCCTCTCCCGTAATCTTCGTCCCCGTCAAGTCAGCCTTTGTCACCCCTTTTCCCACATACACCCCATAACCATTCCCTTTAAACTCAATCGATCCCTGATTCATTGTCAACGTCCCACCTCCCGTCACATGTACCCCTTTTTGCACCCCTGAAATCTGTACCCCCTCTAATCTCACTGTTCTCTCCCTCAATGCCCCCCTCAATGCTTCCCTCATCGCATGTATTTCCACATGCATCTCCTGATCACTGCTCCCTCCCCTAACCGTCACATCTCCTCCCCCACATACACTCCCATTCCATACTTCTCAGCTTTCCCACTTCCTGTAATCTTCACATCCTTCAAACTCGCATTTGTCACCTTTTCCCCCACCTTTACCCCATACTCCCCCGTAAACTGAATTATCGAGCTTCCTTCTATCATCAACGTCCCACCTCCCGTTACATGTACCCCCTTTTGCACTCCTGAAATCTGTACCCCCTCTAATCTCACTGTTCTCCCCCTCAATGCCCCCCTCAACGCTCCCCTCATCTCATGCACCTTCACATGCATTCCTGCACCACTTCCACCTCTCGTAATTGTTGTCATCGTCACCTCTCCCATCACTTTATCCCCTGCGTACACCCCGTACTCACTCCCATTCCCCTCTCCCCTAATCACCGTCTTCGTTAACTCAGCCCTTGTCACCTCTCCTCCCACATAGACCCCATAATTCCCCGCAAACTGAATCTCCGTTGTCCCATTCATCGTCAAGCTCCCCGCCCCCATCATCTGCACCCCTATCCCAACCTTTGAAACCATCACATCCGTCAACGTCACCTTTCCCCCCGCTACATACACCCCTTGACCACCTCCCTTTCCCATAATCTTCGTCTTCGTTAAAGTAGCACTCTTCACAGAACTTCCCACATAGACCCCATACCCCCTGCAAAATTAATCGTTGTCGAGTTTCCACTCACCGTCAACGCCCCATTACCCATCATATACAGCCCCGTTGTAACCTCTGAAATATTCACATCCGTCAACGCCATCGCCACCTTTCCCTCATGCGCCACATACACCCCTGTACCACCTCCCTTTCCCCTAATCTTCGTCTCCGTCAAGTCAGCCCTTGTCACCCCTTTCCCCACCTTTACCCCATATTCCCCCGTAAACTGAATCGTCGAGCTCCCACTGATCATCAATGCCCCCGTCCCATTCATCTCCACCCCTGTCTCAATCCCCGAAACCGTCACATCCGTCAACGCCAACGTCACATTTCCTCCTTTCACATACACCCCCGTACCACTTCCCCTTCCCATAATCCTCGTCCCCGTTAAAGTAGCCCTTGTCACATCTTTCCCCACATATACTCCATAACCATTGTCGCTTGTAAACTCAATCGTCGAGCTCCCACTAATCATCAACGCCCCACTTCCTGACATATCTATCCCCGTTTGCACCCCTTTTATCGTCCCACCCTTCACCGTCAACGCCCCCGCCCCATTCATCTCCACCCCCGTTGCAACTTCTGAAACCGTCACATTCGTCAACGTCAAATTCGCACTTGTCCTCTTATCTTCCACCTTCACCCCCGTACCACTTCCCTTTCCCGTAATTATTGTCCCCGTCAAGTCAGCCCTTGTCGCAAATCTCCCCACACTCACCCCCGCTGTCGTAAACTCTTTTATCATCCCATCCTTCATCGTCAAGCTCTTACCACCCGAAATATCCACCCCTGTCCCAACCTGTGAAATCGTCACATCCGTCAACGTCACCTCTCCCCCCGTTGCATACACCCCAGTCCCACCATTCCCACCCCCACTTCCTGTAATCACCGTCTTCGTCAACTTAGCCGTCATCTCTCCCCCCACATAGACCCCATAACTCCTCGTAAACCCAATCGACCCCTTAGTCATCGTCAAACTCTTCCCTCCCATCATACTCACCCCCATCTGTACCCCCGAAACCATCACATCCGTCAACGTCAAACTCGCAGTCGCCCCTCCCTTCACCTCCACCCCCTTCCTAACCTGTGAAATCATCACATCCTTCAACGTCACTGCTCCCGTCACCGAACTCCCCACATACACCCCATTCCTACTAGTCCCACTTCCTGTAATCTTCGTCCCATCCAAATTAACCGTCACCTCCTCTCCCCCCTCCACACTAACCCCCACCCCATTCTCCACAACCGTAATCGACCCTCTCTCCATCGTCAGCTTCTTACCACCTAACATCTGCACCCCCATTGTAACCTCTGAAATATCCACCTCCTCCAACGTCACTTCTCCCTTCCCCGACATATCTACCCCCGTACTCGTCTCACTTCCCGTAATCTTCCCCCTAATCATCTTAAACGTCCCACCCGACATCCTCACCCCATTATTCCCCGAAACCGTCACCCCCTCTAACATCAACGTCCCCCCCGACATATATACCCCCCCTTCACTAATTGTTCCCCTTGTCATAGTAACCGTTCCCCCCTGTACACTAAGCCCCGTACTAATTCCCGCAATCTTCGACTCCCCACTAATCTTTACCGTCCCCTTCTTCACCTCCATCCCCGTTGCAAAACTCTCAATCGTCACATTCGTCAACTTCACCCCTTCCTCACTCAAAGTATCCACCACCACCCCCTTACTCGTCCCACTTCTCCCCCCATTTCCCTTAATCGTCGCCCCCGTCACCTCAGCCTTTCCCCCAGTTATCTGAAGCCCCACCGCCCTATCCCCCTCAGCCGTAATCGTCGCCCCCGTCACAATAGCCTTCCCCTCTCCCGTTATCTGAAGCCCCACTGCATTTTGCCCCTTAGCCGTAATCTTCGTCGACGCCCCACTAATCATCACCATCCCCTTACTTACCTTGACCCCTGTTTCAAACCCCTCCACCCCCACACTCGTCAACGTCACCTCTCCCTCCCCCGCCATATCCACACCCACCCCCTGACCACTCCCATCCCCCTTTCCCACAATCTTCCCCCCATCACAGTAACATTCGCCTTCCCCTGTCCCTCCACCTTAATCCCCACCGCCCTATCCCCCTTAGCCTCAATCGTCGCACCTATCACCTCAGCCTTCCCCGTTCCCTCCACCTTAATCCCTACCCCATCCCCCGCAGCCTTAATCATCGACTCCCCATTAATCTTAACCGTCCCATCACTCACACTTACCCCCGTTAAAAAACTCTCAACCGTCGTTCCCATCAACGTCACCTCTCCCTCCCCCATCATCACCACCCCCTGACCCTTCTCATTTCCCACAATCTTCACACTCGTCACCTCAGCTTTCCCCTGTCCCGACACACTAAGCCCCGTTCCACCATTAGCACTCGTAACCACAATCTTCCCCTCAGTCATCTTAAACATCCCCCCCTCACCTCAGCCCCCATTGTGACCTTCGTAAAACTCGTACCCATCAACGTCAACGTCCCACTTGACACCACAGCACCCACTACACTCCCACTCCCCACAATCTCTCCCCCCCATCACAGTAGCACTCGCCTCTCCCTGCCCTTGCATCACAATCCCCCTACCACTCGACCCAACCGTAATCTTTCCCTCCCCCATATTAACACTCGCCTTCCCCCCATTCCCCTTAATCATTATCCCCGTTGTGACCTGCGTAAAATTCGTACCATCCAACACCACCGTCCCACCGCCTTCCCCTACCTCTATCCCCGTACCAACCCCCCTCACCCCCCTATTCAACATCACCCTCCCCTTATTCTTCACCTCAAGCACAACTCCATCTTTCTTAACCCCAATCGATCCTGTCACCACCGTAACAGACCCATCACCCACCACTATCCCCTTATGCACATCTACAATAGTAGCCTCCATCAACTTCAGCTTCCCTCCACCATGCACCTTAATCGCCGGCTCATTCCTACCACTACTACCTCTATCACCAGTATTTGTAACCCTCAGCGTACCACTCATCATAATATCCGCCCCCCCACGCACCTCTACAGCAGGCATACCAATGTACTTACTCATATCTATAGTTCGATCACTTTTCAGCACCCCATCACTCACACTCAGCACCACACCCCCACCCACCCCATCACTGGTCCCACCACACACAATCGGCTGTTCATCATCACCACCATCAGCAGCCCCCTTACAAGCACCCTGTGATTGAGCATATACTTTTTCTTGGGTAGCTATAAGAGACACACCTGCTAGAAGAGCTGTCGATAAAAAACAAAAACAAACATGATGCTTCAATACGCGACGCATAACCATAACCCTCTCATCATCTTTAACGGAATAGGATCAAAAGAGACGAACTATTTGCAAAACGAGAATCGAAAATTAAAACACACCTGATACAAATCAGATCTAACGCCATACCCCCATTGAGACCTATACAAAAGACATCACTCATCAACACAATAATCTAATGAATAAGGCTAAACACATACCCCAAAACAAAAAAAATAAATCTATAAGGTAAAAAATACTATACAAACACACATCACGCAGGAAACAGAAAGCAAACGCAAAAATAAACGAAACATACCTTCTAAAAAAAACATCCACCCCCTTTACGACATTGGCAAGGACCGTATTTTTTAACATGACACGCCCACCATTCATCACATGAACGCCCAGCCCTTTACCCTGTCCGTCGATTTCGATGAGCGCCCCCTTAATATCTGCCTTGTTTACACCCTCCGTTGCATCAACCTTGAGGAAAGTAGCATCAGCATTATTACCTTCATACTTCATCCCCACATTGACTAACAAAGCATTCCCCTGTTTGAGAAGTACCCCATGCTCTCCATGAAACTTTATCACCCCATTCTGCATGACCACAATCCCATTTTCGACAGTCATACCTTTTGCGACACTTTTCAGGGTAGTACCACCCAACCATGCCGCTCCTCCATTCACATACACCCCCGTACCACTCCTCACAGCTTCCCCACTTCCCGTAATTGTCGTCATCGCCACCTCTCCCATCACATCTTTCCCCACATAGACCCCATACTTCCCTTGAAACCCAATCGTAGAGGTTCCCCCTATCGCCAACATCCCACCCCCCGCTGCAAATATTCCCATTCCAACCCCCGAAATCTTCACATCCGTCAATGTCATTACCATCGTTCTCCCTCCCATTGCATATACACCCACCCCTTTATTATCCTTTCCCGTAACCGTCACATTCGTCAAGTCAGCCTTTGTCACCCCTTTTCCCACATACACCCCATAACCATTCCCTTTAAACTCAATCGATCCCTGATTCATTGTCAACGTCCCACCTCTCGTCACATGTACCCCTTTTTGCACTCCTGAAATCTGTACCCCCTCTAATCTCACTGTTCTCCCCCTCAATGCCCCCCTCAACGCTCCCCTCACCTCATGACTTCTCCTTCCCGTAATTGTTGTCATCGTCACCTCTCCCATCACTTTATCCCCCGCATACACCCCGTACTCACTAGCCCCAGTTCCCGTAATCTTCGTCCCCGTCAAGTCAGCCCTTGTCACCTCTCCTCCCACATACACCCCATACTTCCTTTTAAACTCAATCGTAGAGCTTCCTTCTATCGTCAACGCCCCCGCCCCATTCATCTGCACCCCTATCCCAACCTTTGAAACCATCACATCCTTCAACGTCACATTTCCCCCCGCCACATACACCCCTTGACCACCTCCCTTTCCCATAATCTTCGTCTTCGTTAAAGTAGCACTCTTCACAGAACTTCCCACATAGACCCCATAACCATTGTCGCTTGTAAACTCAATCGTCGAGCTCCCACTCACCGTCAACGCCCCCGTACCATTCATCTCCACCCCCGTTGCAACCTTTGAAATCTTCACATCCGTCAACGTCAAACTCGCAGTCGCCCCACTCTTCACATACACCCCGTACTCACTCCCATTCCCCTCTCCCCTAATCACCGTCTTCGTTAACTCAGCCTTTGTCACCTCTCCTCCCACATAAACCCCATACTTCCCTTTAAACTGAATCGTAGAGCTTCCTTCTATCGTCAACGCCCCCGCCCCATTCATCTCCACCCCCGTTGCAACCTTTGAAACCATCACATCCTTCAACGTCAAATTCGCACTTGTCTTCTTATCCTCCACCTTCACCCCCGTACCACTTCCCTTTCCCGTAATTATTGTCCCCGTCAAGTCAGCCCTTGTCACCGAAATCCCCACATTAACCCCCTCTGTCGTAAACCCTTTTATCTCCCCCTTTGTCATCATCAACGTCCCATCCTCCACACTCACCCCCCCTTCACTAATTGTTCCCCTTGTCATAGTAACCGTTCCCCCCTGCACACTAAGCCCCGTCCCCGTAGCCGCAATCTTCGTCAACTCCCCACTAATCTTCACCGTCCCCTTACTCACACTCACCCCATACATAACCTTTGAAATATCCACATTCGTCAACTTCACCTCTTCCTTACTCGAAGTATTCACCTCCACCCCCTTATCGTCCCCTCTCCCCTTTCCCATAATCTTCACATCCTTCAACTCAGCCTCCCCCGTCCCCGACACACTCACCCCCATTGTAGCTCCTCTACCAAACACCCCACCTATACTAATCTCTCCCCCCGTCACCTCAGCCTTTCCCCCAGTTATCTGAAGCCCCACCCCATTATCCCCCTCAGCCGTAATCGTCGACTCCCCATTAATCTTCAACACCCCTGTACCTTTCACCTCAACCCCCACCGCCTTTTGCCCCGTAGCCGTAATCTTAGAGCTCCCTTCTATCTTCATCGTCCCATTCGTCACCTTGACCCCCGTTTCAAACCCCGAAACCGTTACCTTAGTCAACTCAACCGTCCCCTCCCCCGCCATATCCACTCCTATCCCCTGACCACTCTCATTCCCATGTCCCTGAATCTTCCCCCCCATCATATTAACATTCGCCTTCCCCGTTCCCTCCACCTTAATCCCTACCCCATCTTTCCCCTTAGCCTCAATCGTCGACTCCCCATTAATCTTCAACGTTCCCCCCTCCACCTTAATCCCCACCCCATCCCCCGCAGCCTTAATCATCGACTCCCCATTAATCTTAACCGTCCCATCACTCACACTTACCCCCGTTGAAAAACTCTCAACCGTCGTTCCCATCAACGTCACCTCTCCCTCTCCCATCATCACCACCCCCTGACCCTTCTCATTTCCCACAATCTTCACATTCGTCACAGTAGCACTCCCCTTTCCCGACACATTAAGCCCCACCCCATTCTTCGTAACCGTAATCTTCGTCGAGCTTCCTTCTATCTTCAACTTCCCATCCCCCGACACCTGTGCCCCCATTGTGACCTTCGTAAAACTCGTACCCATCAACGTCAACGTCCCACTTGACACCACAGCACCCACTACACTCCCACTCCCCTCAATCGTCCCCCCCGTCACTTCAGCCTCTCCCTGCCCCTCCATCACAATCCCCTTACCATTCGACCCAACCGTAATCGTCGTTCCCTTCCCCGTCATAGTAACACTCGCCTCCCCCGCCCCCTTAATCATTATCCCTGTCTTGACATCCGTAAAACCCGTACCCATCAATTCAACCGTCCCACCCCCATCCCCAACCTCTATCCCCGTACTATTACTTCCCCCTCCACTCACCCCCCGCCCCTTCATCATCAACGTCACCCTTCCCCCCTTACTCACCTCAATCACAGCATCTCCCCCATTCTTAACCCCAATCGATCCTGCCACCACCGTAACAAATCCTCCATCAGCCTCTATCCCCTTACTCACATCTACAATAGTAGCCTCCATCAACTTCAGCACCCCTCCATCATGCACCTTAATCGCCGGCTGATTATCATTACTACTCCTACCTCTATCACCAGTATTTGTAACCCTCAGCGTACCACTCATCGTAATATCTGCATCCCCATGCACCTCTACAGCAGGCATACCAAGGTACTTACCCATATCTATATCTCGATTATCACGTAGCACCACATCACTCGCATCCCCCCTCTCTCTCCCACCACACACAATCGGCTGTTCACCATCGCTACCAGTATCAGCAACCACCCTACAATTACCCTGTGATTGAGCATATACTTTTTCTTGGGTAGCTATAAGAGACACACCTGCTAGAAGAGCTGTCGATAAAAAACAAAAACAAACATGATGCTTCAATACGCGACGCATAACCATAACCCTCTCATCATCTTTAACGGAATAGGATCAAAAGAGACGAACTATTTGCAAAACGAGAATCGAAAATTAAAACACACCTGATACAAATCAGATCTAACGCCATACCCCCATTGAGACCTATACAAAAGACATCACTCATCAACACAATAATCTAATGAATAAGGCTAAACACACTCCCCAAAACAAAAAAAATAAACCTATAAGATAAAAAATCCCAAACAAACACACATCACGCAGGAAACAGAAAGTAAACGCAAAAATAAATGAAACGTATCTTCTAAAAAAACATAAACACCAACTAACAATTTAAAATAAAATACACCTAAACAACACTCTCATATATAGTGGGGTGTAATTCAGTTACCTGCATGTGTTTATAAATCCTCACAATGACTTTCATACTGCCTTATTCACATCAGCTATCATTCTTCAAACACTGTGAATAGATCTTCGATTTTGTTGAAATTATTTGACCATATATACACTATACAAAAACTTGACATGTTTTCATTCTCAAATGCTTCTTCAGTAGACATAAACTATAAGCTTCGTTGATCAATTGACACTGTGTATAGGAATTAGCGATAAGCGTTATATGCTTTTCAACAATGCCTTTATTTCAGTTAAAGCCTTTTAAGGCTATCGCCGTTTCTATACTATCGGCATACTAAAAAATACCGGATACACAATATATGTGCTCTGTTAAGAAGTAATAATAAATCACTATATTAACCAATAATGTTATCAATAATGGAGGAACAACATTTTTGCTATTAGCGCCTTAGTTGCAAGAAAATAAAACTTTTAATCTCTTAGCCTCTCCTCAAAAGAAAATAATCATTTACACACCCATTATATTGATGTTCAAGCATTAGAAGATACTCTTTCTGGATTATTTTCACTTTGCACTCAAAATCCCATCAACATCATTTGAACAAATATCTATTCTAGTAAATAAAATGCCAATTACCCCAATGTTGTTAAACAAACTAGAGCAACCTATGAGATTTAAAAAACTAAACTTGCTATTGTTATCATTCTCAAAAAATATGCTCGACAACTCATTTATTCACCAAAAAGATACTTGTGCGATGTGATTGATTGGAAAAACGTGGAGAATTAATTTTAAGTGTTTTATCTAAGGATACCTTATTCAAATGGACAAACTGTGTGGGAGAAATGAAATCGCAAGAAAATATAGTTATTCGTACCAATTAGGGGTAAGTGACTAACCCTTTTCCCAAAACAAGCGGACCTAACAACTTCAAAACTGTATCCTTATCTTTTTTACCAGTTTGTTTCACAAATAATCTGTAAGAATAGGTAATCCCCCTTGATTTCTAAAATTTACCCACCACTTCCCGTTCTCATCTGCGAGGCCGGAGAAGTAGAAACGAAATGCTTCGCTCTTTTTAAAAAAAAGAAATGTTGGTTGTTGGTAATAGATTTTGTCCATCTTCATATTGAAAAAGTAATAGCAAACTAAGAAAAAACTAGTATAAGCATAAACTTGGGCATTTACTTGAAAAAGCCGAATGAGATGATATGTTATTAACACCTAAATTTTCTCGTATAGTAAGACCTTTTCTTACTTGTACTAGAAATTCTTAAAGTAACTGCAAACATGGCTTAATCCTTCATGTTACAAACAATGTTTTATTATGGATGGAAGCACATGCAAAGTAATATTATAGCGACTATGTTGGGAATGATTGCACAAATTGAATAGTATTTCATTCAAACACATACAAAAGGAGCATTATTATTGCTCGCTATCCTATTTACATTAAAGAAATTCATAGAAGCTTTTTCTGCAATTTTGTAATTAGGGACTCTTTATCGCTATCTTAATCCAAAGGAAATCGTCAATTCAGAAACTGTAATTGATAATGTTGAAGAATTTGTCACGAAAGTTGTGACAAAATTAAAATTAATTCAAACAAAAGCAAATAATAAACAACGAGAAAAAACCATAAGATTTTTCTGATTTTCAATCACAAAAAATTGTATTTTCTTTACACACTACTGAACGTAGAGGAATAAATAAAACAACTACCTTTCCAAGTCATGAACAATAACATGATGTACAGATCAATATTAGAACTAGCACAGTTATCGTTAATCATTTTAGCACCATGACTGAACAAAACCGTTATCACCATACGGTTTTTCGAGCAGATTTTGCGCAAGTTTTTTTGTGTAAAAGTGTCGAAAACACATACCATACACAATACAAATTCTTATCTTATTTGTAAAAGTAATAAACGAAGCATTAATGCCTATTTATTTACAAATATTCTATATGTTTCGCATATTTATTTAATCAATTTTTATATCAGCCATCTTTAAATTTATGGTCATGTTTGCGAGTTTTATATTTTTAAAAAGTAATTAGCGACCTTACATCTACTATTTTTTGTCTACAAATTGCGCAATTTACTTCAATCAAGCAATGTAAACTGTCTGGAAGATTAATAGTAAAACGTTTTATACATTCATCTGCTTACGAGTACTCTTTGTGCTAATCTTAATTAACTATCGCATTGATATAATATTGGAATTATCGTTATGTGTTAATTAACGACCATAGCGACCAAAATTCATATCACAATAAAACCTTGACCAAAGAGCTGAGTAAGCAATTTGCCTTTTTTGCATATATGAATTAAAATTTTTAAAAATAACTCCATCACATTGGATGCAGTTTGCAATCTATTTACTTTCTATTTAATAACGAATTTATGATATCTGATACATTTTCCCTCGCTCTTTTACCTTTAGGTTCTCATGAATATCATGGAAATCATCTTCCCTTTGAAACTGACTGGATTATTGCTGAAGCTTTCGCAAAAGCGCTCATTTTGCAAATAAAAGGGCAGTTTCATATTAAACTATTACCGGTAGAAAAGATTGGCTATTCTATAGAACATATGGATGTTCCTGGCACACAAACACTCACCTTTTCTGATGCCATAGAACGCTGGATTAATATCGGTGAGAGATGTTACCGTAAAGGTATCAAGCGTTTTCTACTTCTAAATGCTCATGGAGGCAATTCACCTTTAATGAGTATTGTCATTACTGAATTACGAAAACGATTTTCAATGCTTGCAGTAGCAACAAGTTGGCATCGTTTTGGTTTACCGGAAGGTTTAATAGAGCCATCTGAGCATCACCTTGACATCCATGGAGGATTTATTGAAACTTCCTTAATGCTCTATTTAGCTCCAGAAAAAGTACAAATGGAACAGGCAGAAAATTTTTATAACAAGCAAGCTGATATGATTGCTAATTATCAGTATTTGCGTGCCTATGGACCTCATGCCTTTGGGTGGACAATGCGTGATCTTAACCCACGAGGAGCAGCAGGAAATGCAAGTAAGGCAACACCCAAAGCAGGTGAAGCGATTTTTTCCCATGTTCTTTGTGGACTTCGTGATTTACTTGATGATATCAATCAATTTAAAATATAAATATATTACAATGATTAGATAAGAAAAATACACCGTAAGGTAGAATATTTCCTGGTGTTTTTGTATCAACCTTCCTGTTCGCCTTCTCCTCCACTTTCACCCCCTTTGTCCTCCCATTCCCAGCACCCCCCTTTCCTATAATCCTCGTCCCATCCAAACTAACCGTCACATCTCCCGTTGCCTCCACACTAACCCCCGATGTTTTAAACTCTTTTATCTCCCCCTTCTTCACCGTCAACGTCCCACTCGCCTCCTCACTCACACTCACCCCCGTTGTAACCCCTTCAATCTCCACATCCTCCAACGTCACCTCTCCCTTCCCCGCCATATACACCCCATTCCCACTTCCCACAATCTTTACATTCGTCAACTCAGCCTTCTCTCCCCCCGTCACATTCACCACATTCCCATTTCCCTTTATCGACCCCCTAATCATCTTAAACGTCCCACCCGACATCGTCACCCCCGTTGTAGCCTTTGAAATCTCCACATCCTTCAACTCAGCCTTCCCCGTCCCCGACACACCAACACCCTGACCACTCCCCCCGCCACTAATCGTTCCCCCCATCATAGTAACCGTTCCCCCCTGCACACTAAGCCCCGTACCCGTAGCCGCAATCTTCGTCAACTCCCCACTTAATCTTCACCATCCCATTCGTCACCTCTACCCCCGTTTTAACGCCTGAAACCGTCACATTATTCAACGTCACCTCTCCCTCCCCCATCATCACCACCCCCTTATTATTCCCATTCTCATTTCCCTTAATCGTCACATCCTTCAACTCAGCCTTCCCCTGTCCCTCCACCTTAAGCACCGTCCCCCAATCCCCACCTCCCTCAATCGTCGCCCCTATCACCTCAGCCTTCCCCGTCTCCGTTATCTGAACCCCCACCGCCTTTTTCCCCCTAGCCGTAATCTTCGTCGACGCCCCACTAATCATCACCTTTCCCTTACTTACCTTGACCCCTGTTTCAAACCCCTCCACCCCCACACTCGTCAACGTCACCGTCCCATTCTCCCCCGCCATATCCACCCCCACCCCCTGACCACTCTCATTCCCATGTCCCTGAATCTTCCCCCCCATCATATTAACATTCGCCTTCCCCTGTCCCTCCACCTTAATCCCCACCGCCCTATCCCCCTTAGCCTCAATCGTCGCACCTATCACCTCAGCCTTTCCCTTTTCCGTTATCTTAATCCCCACCCCATCATCCCCCTCAGCCTTAATCGTCGACTCCCCATTAATCTTAACCGTCCCATCACTCACACTTACCCCCGTTAAAAAACTCTCAACCGTCGTTCCCATCAACGTCACCTCTCCCTCCCCCATCATCACCACCCCCTGACCCTTCTCATTTCCCACAATCTTCACACTCGTCACCTCAGCTTTCCCCTGTCCCGACACCTGTGCCCCCGTTGTGACCTTCGTAAAATTCGTACCCACCAACGTCAACGTCCCATCTTTCACCTCAGCCCCCACTACACTCCCACTCCCCACAATCTCTCCCCCCATCACAGTAGCACTCGCCTCTCCCTGCCCTTGCATCACAATCCCCCTACCACTCGACCCAACCGTAATCTTTCCCTCCCCCATATTAACACTCGCCTTCCCCCCATTCCCCTTAATCATTATCCCCGTTGTGACCTGCGTAAAATTCGTACCATCCAACACCACCGTCCCACCCCCATCCCCAACCTCTATCCCCGTACTATTACTTTCCCCTCCACGCACCCCCTGTCCCTTCATCATCAACGTCACTTTCCCCCCATTCTTCACCTCAACCACAACTCCATTTGCTTTAACCCCAATCGATCCTGCCACCACCGTAACAAATCCTCCATCAGCCACTATCCCCTTACTCACATTTGTAACAGTAGCATCCATCAACTTCAGCCCCCCTCCATCATGCACCTTAATCGCCGGTTGATTATCACTACTATTCATAACCCTCAGCATACCACCCATCGTAATATTTGTATCCCCCCCACGCACCTCTACAGCAGGCCAACCAGGGTACTTATCCATATCTATAGTCCTCCCATCACTCACACTCACACTTCCACCCCCACCCAACCTATCACTCCCACCACACACAATCGGCTGTTCACCATCGCTACCAGTATCAACATCCCCCTTACAATTACCCAGTGACTGAGCATATACTTTTTCCTGAGCAGCTATAAGAGACACACCTGCTAGAAGAGCTGTCGATAAAAAACAAAAACAAACATGATGCTTCAATACGCGACGCATAACCATAACCCTCTCATCATCTTTAACGGAATAGGATCAAAAGAGACGAACTATTTTGCAAAACGAGAATCGAAAATTAAAACACACCTGATACAAATCAGATCTAACGCCATACCCCCATTGAGACCTATACAAAAGACATCACTCATCAACACAACGATCTAATGAATAAGGCTAAACACATACCCCAAAACAAAAAAATAAACCTATAAGGTAAAAAATCCTATACAAACACACATCACACAGGAAACAGAAAGCAAACGTAAAAACGAATGAAACGTACCTTCTAAAAAAACATAAACACCAATTAACAATTTAAAATAAAACACACCTAAAAAATGCAAAAACTGGTTGTTATGAAATAGTGCTGGAGTATTTTTTGTTTTTGTAACTTTTTATAGAAAATCCCATAGCACAATTAAATTTAGACTCCATTCTAACGTCTAAGAAACAAAAGTGTGTGAACCAAATCCATTATTGCTAGCTATTCTAACGACTTCTGGATACCATCCGTTTTAAATAAGAGACCGTATTTGATCTAATAGAAGAAATACCATTCTTACCCGTAATCCTCTCACGTGCTGCATTACTTACATAACTAAAAGTTCATCATAATCATCTGAATAATAAAAAGAAAATTGCATTCCACAATCCAAAACTGAACCTGAGAAACTTAACTTATTACCTATGAGAAGCTTCATACCTATCTAACGTTTGAATTAAGCAATCCATAGATAGAACTTTCAAGGTGTAATGCCCCGCGTTTTCTCACTCAACAATGCAACGCAAGTATACTGTAAACAAATAAATGTTTTCTGAAAACAATACCGATAAAAAGAACAGCTTTTTAAAAGCTCATAGTTATTTTAGCTTATTCGACAGTATCAAAATCGAGATTAAGCATTTTTGCTAAAAACTTTATAGACCATATTAAATCGTTTACTAAATTGAGAATGCTATAAGAAATAGCTATAAAGTCTCAGACTTAATAAAGCAGTATGTTATTATTTGAATAGAGGAGATTGAGGTAGTTTCGTGTGTAGTCTTTTCATGGCTGTTTTCTAGTAACTAAAATTGCTTTAATTACTCACATGTCTTTAAAATATCCAAACGCAACTGCTCTTCTTGCAGGAAGGATTGATAGTGGAACGGTAAATATTGAAAGTTCAGCTTTACAGTAATTGAGAACTCCTACGATATAAGCTCTTGGAGTCCACAGAAATCAATATCTGAAATGCACCCCAAAAGATCCCAAAAAGCTAGACGTAAGTTTAATAACACTCCATTTTCCATAGAGAAGGTATCTGACATAATATTGAAAAGATCATAAATAGCAGCACTCATATCGCCGATTCCTAAAGGCGATAGTTTTACCCAGCCAGTACCCGATAGAACTGTATTCTCACTAGAATCACCACTTGTGCTTATGTCATTAACTGTAACCGTATCTTTGTAAGCAAGTGCTCTAACATCTCTTTTTGCAACAGTTTCATCAGCTTTCTTTCCTTGAACAACAGTTGCAAAATAGCCCATAAAATAAGCTGCTGCACTGTCTAATGAAGAGGGTGCAACGACCTTATTGTCTAAAATACCTTCTTTGACTGCTTTATTTGTTGCTGGTTCAATTTCAAATTTATGCGTGTGATAAGGAATAGGCATTGTTTTGAATTCCTTAATTTGTATCTTTGGGATGTGTTAGATCTGAAAGTTGCAAATGCAATTTATCAACAGCCTCCTTGCAAAGCTTCAATGCGTTTATTTGTCTTTTTTTGGTAAGCTATAAAAGCACTTGAAAGATCATGCTGAATATCGTCTTTGACCTTATTTAAGGATGCATGAACTAATCTATGACTTGCAAAAAAGAACACGAATCTACTCTGTGTCAGCAATCTCATCAATTGCTGATGAATTATTAAGCACCTTAAAAAAACTTTATGATTTTAATGGCGTAAACAACCGTTGCATTAACAGAACGTGTTTCTGTTCCACCTGTTGAAGAAATCGTTGCATTGTGCGTGTGCGCCCCTGCTGATTGAACGGTGCAGTCATGTGTATATACTTTCAAGCTATTTTGCTGCTTTTCGGCAAATTTTCTACCTTGATCTACACCACGCCCATTATCAAAACCGTGTAAAAACATCCCCCTAAAATCGGGAACTCTAAAAGTAGTATCGCTGTTTGTCCCCTAATATATATCTATTGCCTTGAATAACCGAAGATATTTTTTGCGCTCATAGCTTGCACTATCACATAAAAGCCAATCATTTGGTAATGCTTGCATAGCAAATGTCGCAATAAACCAAACTGGAAAATTTCTATCTTGGAAGATGTTTTGGGAATTGAGTTTAATAAATACCAATCACCAAAATGTCTTGTTAATATACTGTTATTATAGACCAGTTCATAAATGCCACCCTTTTACAGCTCACCACCTTCTAAGGATATAACTCCTGCATCGGTTTTTTATAAAATTAGGTCTCTCATTTAAATTACTAACAGTTATTGTTGAGGTGCCAACATTTACGTCATTTGCCCTAAAACATATAATAATGCCATTCTTATATGTCATTATAGGGGAGCTGTGTTCCGTGTGATTGATGTCGTTTTTTACTATCCACAATAAACCCAGATTAATAAGATTACCGTTATAAACACTAAAACTTATCAAAATTCAATTAAGCAAATAGTTTAACCTCTTCTCCACCAAAATGGCGCTTTACAATGTGTAATTGATCAAAAAACTTTATTTTAATAAAAGCTTTTTTATAACTTAACATCATAAACATTAAAATTTATAAGCTACACCAACGCGGAAATCGTTAGTTTTGTAGCTATACTCCATTCTACTCTTTGCGAATTTCTTTTTACCAAAATCCGAATAACGGTATTCTGTACGCAAAATAGTATTACCGATCATTACAAAATCAACACCAGCACCCAAAACATAACCAATCATTGTCCCTGTTCCTCCCACCGTGTTATCCACTATTTGACCCTGTTCTTCGCTTGACCTCAATGAAACATCTTGAAGCTGCGTATAAGAAATACCACCAGCGACATAAGGCATAACACGATCATCTGCAAAACCGACACGTACCCGTGTAGCACCAGCCCATTTCTGTTTTAAAGTACGATTATAAGTTGCAAATTTACTCTTTGAAACAACGTTTTCATTATACATACCATAGTCAGAAGCAGCAGCCATTCCTTCAGAATCTCTCGCTACGTTTTCATTGCTTAACTCTTTATTTTGAATATAATTATTTGTTTTAATAGTTTTTATGTTCTTTTTATCAGACAAAACCATATCCGTATCAACACTTAGAATAAAACTATTCCCGAGACTAACATTGGCACCTGCATAAAGACCTCCAACAAATCCTGAAAATTTAGGCATAAAATCTTTCTTAATCAAAGCCCATTTCTCAACATCACCATTCTTTAAATGACTTGAACTGAGATCAGTCTTACTTGAAAAAACACCAATCTGACCACCAAAATAAAAACCTGTCCAAGAAAAAGCAGGAGTAACAATAACTGATGGCTCAACAAACATTGATTCTTGAGGAATTGTACCATTTTTTGCTTGTACTGCAGAAGTTGCAAGCAAAACAAAAACAGATACTGTTATTAAATATTTCATGTACATAAATTTCCTCCTTAGTTACGATAGCTCTAACAAATAGTCTCACATTACTCTTCAAAAGAACTGTAGTAAAAATAATACAAGTATAGATAGAAATTAAAGCAATAAGTCATTTTCACACACCAAAGACACGAAACCACCAAGCATCTTAATATCTTTATACTTGCCCAAAACTTGTCGATGATATTAATTCGGTGTAATTAATAGAATTCTTCACACACAACTCATCTGTATGTGAGTTTACGCTTTGTATAAATTTTGCAAGCTGTGTAGAGAAGGCTTTGCATTGTTAAACGCTACTTCCCTATCCTTTATAGAGTCGTAATGTAAATTGTTTGTAGCTGATATATCTTGTTCAATATGCTGCTAATTACTTTATTCAAAAAAAACAAATGATGAATCTTACCTAGCACCCTCTCAGAACTATAGTGATACAATCACTCAGCACACAGAAAAAATTGAATAACATTCAATAGCGATTTGCAATCGTTATTAGATAAAAACTGCCTCAATATTGAATATAATAAGATCTAAATTTTTTATATATTGGAAAAACACACCTTGATTTCCAGCCTAAAATTACGAACTAATTTACCGTTTACGTGGAAGAATGATATGTTTTAAAATATTGATACAAAAACAAAAAGCATTAGTACTTTTGCAGACGCTAAAAAATAAAGCGATACAAATTATTTTTACTTTATAAATTATATTTTCCTTGTAATTACCCTTCTCTCTCAAAAAATAACATAGCGTGCTTTTGCATTGATCAATCCTTATAAATATCTGTATTGACTAAATTTTCACGTGTGATTTCTTTTATTGTACGAGCACCAATTAATGTCATAGCCACTCGCATTTCTTTAGCAAAAAGATCAAGGAGGTGAGCAACACCTTTCTCACCTGTTGCCGCAAGCGCATAAGCAAAAGCACGGCCAATCATAACAGCATCAGCCCCTTGTGCCACCATGCGTACAACATCAAGGCCAGACCGAACACCAGAGTCAGCAAAAATAGTCAAATCACCTTTTACAGCCTCCGCAACTGCCGGTAACGCCCGCACAGTTGATAGTACTCCATCAAGTTGACGCCCGCCATGATTAGAAACAACAATACCATCAGCACCAAATTGCACTGCTTCACGTGCATCCTTTGGATCAAGAATACCTTTCAGAATTATTTGTCCTTTCCAAAAATCCCGAATCCATTGTAAATCATGCCAAGCAATCGATGGGTCAAAATTTGCATCAAGCCAACCAATATAATCTTCTAGTTTAATTTTCTTTTGAAGATAAGTAGAAACATTTCCAAGATCATGTGGACGCCCCATAACACCAACATTCCAAGCCCAATGAGGATGGACAACAGCCTGTAATACACGGCGTAACCCAGCATAAGGCCCAGACATACCCGAATGAGCATCACGATAACGTGCACCGGGAACCGGCATATCAACTGTAAAAACTAATGTGCGTACACCAGCTGCCCAAGCTCGCTCTAACACATCACGCATAAACCCACGATCCTTGAGAATATAAAGTTGAAACCAAAATGCATTTCCAACTGCTGCCTCTACTTCTTCAATAGAGCAAACTGAAACGGAAGATAAAGTAAAAGAAATACCCTTCGCAACAGCCGCGCGCGCAGCTTGTACCTCACCACGACGCGCATACATACCAGTTAACCCAACAGGTGCGAGAACAATTGGCATACTTAATATTTGATCAAAAATCCGAGTTGAAAGATCAACCTCTCCAACTTGCTTAAGAATCCGTTGACGTAATGTAAGTGCATGAAGATCTCTACAATTACGCTGCATCGTTTTTTCAGCATAAGCACCACCATCAATATAGTGAAATAAAAAGGGAGGTAACCGACGTTTTGCTGCTTTGCGATAATCAAAAGTTGAAGAAATAATCACAGCGATATCCTTTTTCTATATATGAAATACCAAAGCTGTTTCCTCAAAAGCTAAACTTATGTATATTTAATCAAAATCTGTATTTTCAAACTCATTTAAAATGCTTAGACAGTTTTAATCCTTGTGCTTGATAATGCGAACCAATATCATGCCCATAAAGAAGCAACGGTCGATTTAGCATACGCTCATACACCAAACGACCAATCATTTGGCCATGCTCTAAGATAAATGGAACCTCATGGCTACGTACTTCTAAAACCGCCCTGGCTCCTTTCCCACCTGCCTGTGTATGTCCGAATCCTGGATCAAAAAAACCTGCATAGTGTACTCTAAATTCACCAACTAAGGGATTAAATGGTGTCATTTCAGCAGCATAAAGCGGCGGAACATGGATAGATTCTTGTGAAACTAAAATATAAAACTCATCAGGATCAAGAACCAATTCCATTTCACCACAATCATAAATAGGTTCCCAAAAATCTAAAACATTAGCAACACAACGTTGATCAATATCAATAACACTCGTATGATGTTTACCACGATAACCCACAAGCCCTTCTTCGTTTCCTTTCAAATTAACAGAAAGCCCAATACCATCGTCGTTAATATTGGGAAAATCGTCCGATATAAGTATTTCGTTTCTATGCAAAGCGTGCAACTCAGTTCCATTCAAATAACTTTGCCCCTTACGAAACCGAAGCTGTGATAAACGCGAACCTGTACGTACTAAAATCGGAAATGTGCGTGGACTAATTTCAAGATAAAGTGGACCATGATAACCCGCACAAATTTTATCAAACTCTTGAGCATTATCTGTAATTACACGTGTAAAAACATCTAACCGTCCTGTAGAACTTTTAGGATTAGCGACCGCAGAAAAAATGTTTGGCAAATCCAAATTTTCCAAAAGAGGAACAATATAAACACAGCCGGTTTCTAAAACTGCTCCATCCTGCAAATCAAATTCGTGTAACTTTAACCGTTCAAGCTTATCAAAAACTTTTGTATCCAGCCCTGGCATAAAGGAAGCACGTATGCGATATGCTTTTTTTCCCAAACGTAAATCAATACTCGCAGGTTGTATTTGATCGGCATCAAATGGGCAAATAGCTTTAAGAACGCTACTATCAATTAAAGCTTGTATATCACTATCTGCGAGAATACCGTTCGTGCACACCATATATTCTGCCTTTCATTTTTATTTGCCTCTTTTTGACCTAGATCATTAGTTATCGTAAGTTTTGTTAAGAATAATAAACTCATTCTTTACCGATGTATTCAACTGGTTTATAACCACAATTAATATAACTCAAAACTATAAAAATAGAACAGTCTTTGGTAAAGTGTGATCTAAGAGTAGAAACCTTGAAAATTCCAATTATGTATTATTTCTTCCATTGAAAGTGAACAGAACCATTCTTAAAATATTATTTTCAACTTTCTCTCACTCTTAGATATTGAGTAAATATTTTTTACTCTTTCTATACAGTAAAAACGAACCTTGTTAAATTAAACTATGATCATACGCCACCTCAGCGAAACCATTATTAACCAAATTGCCGCCGGTGAAGTTATTGAACGGCCAGCTAATGTTGTCAAAGAACTTGTTGAAAATGCTATTGACGCAGGAGCAACTCGTATTGAAATTGTTACAGCAAACGGTGGAAAAAACCTTATAAGAGTAAGTGATAATGGTTGTGGTATCTCAAAAGATCAATTAACTTTAGCAATTTCTCGTCATTGCACATCTAAACTTGTCGATGATGTACATAATATTCGCTTCCTTGGTTTTCGGGGAGAAGCCTTACCTTCTATTGGTTCTGTTGCTAAACTTAAACTCGTTTCACGAACACAAGACGCTGATAGCGCTGCTGAAATTATCGTTATAGCAGGAAAAGTTGAAGGACCAAAACCTGCTGCTGCTAATTCTGGAACAACTGTTGAAGTTCGTGACCTTTTTTTTGTGACACCAGCACGGCTAAAATTTATGAAAACTGATAGCGCTGAAATGAACGCTATTACAGACATGATTAAACGAATTGCTATCGCATTTCCACATATCCGTTTTTCTCTTTCTGGTAAAGATCGAACTCTTATGGAATTACCCGCAACTGAAAACAACACCCAAGGGCAATTAGAGCGTATTACACAGATTATGGGAAAAGAGTTTGGCTCCAACAGTATTACACTAAATGCTGAACGTGAAACAGCTCGTTTAACTGGTTTTGCCTGTTTGCCATCTTTCAATCGTGGTAATAGCCTTCATCAATTTGTCTATGTTAATGGGCGCCCAGTGCGCGATAAATTTCTATCGGGAGCAATCCGGGGGGCTTACACCGATGTTATGGCTCCAAATCGCCATGCTGTATCCATTCTTTTTATCGATTTGCCACCTGCTGATGTAGATGTCAATGTGCACCCAGCAAAAGCTGATGTAAGATTTCGTGACCCCGGTTTAATTCGCGGATTAATTATTGGAGCCATTCATGAGGCATTACGTCAGACTGGCATTCGCCCCAGTTCAACAGGCTCTAAAGCGATGTTAGCTGCATTTCAAAGACAATCATCATTCAAAACTTTTAGAAGCCCTCATCAGCCTTTTTCCTATAACCCGCAACCACAATATGCTGCACCAGGAACTACATCAGCAGATCATAAACCAGTAGACATTCCTGACTTTGCTGGTTTAAGAGAAAATATCACCCCTATGATAGAATATGTAAACACACCTAGTAGTGACGTAGGTGCTGTAACTCACCCCCCTACATCAGAAGAATTACACTATCCATTAGGCGCTGCAAAAGCACAAATTCATAAAAACTATATTGTCGCTCAAACCAAAAATAGTTTGATTATTGTAGACCAGCATGCTGCCCATGAAAGATTGGTTTATGAAGCCCTTAAAAATGCACTTTACTCCAAACCATTACCTTCACAATTATTGCTTATTCCTGAAATTGTAGAACTCTCTGAAGAAGATGCAGCGTGCCTTTTAGTGCATAAAGATGTTTTGCAGAAATTTGGTTTAGGAATTGAAGCATTTGGATCAGGGGCAATCGTAGTGCGTGAAACACCCACCATGTTAGGAGAAATCAACGCACAAGCTCTTATCAGAGACCTTGTCGATGAAGCGTCTGAGTACGATACCACAGATAATTTAAAAGCAATGCTCAATCATGTTGCAGCAACCATGGCTTGTCATAGTTCAATACGTTCAGGACGCCTTTTGCATCCTAAAGAAATGAATGCTCTTTTACGACAAATGGAAGCAACACCTAATTCAAGCACATGTAATCATGGCCGCCCTACTTATATTGAGCTCAAACTAGCCGATATAGAACGTCTTTTTGGAAGAAAATAAAATCTCACTCACTATTCTAACCTGAAAAAATATTTTAATTCACTCTCGACTTTATAAAGAAAGCATCTTATGGCACTTTATATGTTATAAAAATAGAAAGGGCTCATAGAGAATGTTTTCTAATAATGAACGTGAAGCAACTATTCAGTATTCTAGTAATGGATACAAAATTGTGAAATACGGAACTTATACTCTTTGTGCTGTTAGCGGACAAAAAATCCCTATAGATGACCTAAAATACTGGAATCATCATCGTCAAGAAGCATATGCTAATTGTGAATTGTCCTATCGTCGTGAACTTGAATGCAATCCACATCTTCGCCAATTATTAAAAATAGCGAATGAAAACCCATAAAGCAGAAACTAGTGCTTTAAATATAGATTAAAAAGAATGTTTGCGCTTCCTAAAACGGGTCATAACCTCTTCAAGCAACATACGACAAAAATCTGCTTGAATAAAATCAACTTCAACATCAAATACGGTAAGATTTTTTAACTCTTTTTGCAAGCCATTCGCTTGTATGCGAGTATAATCTTTAGCAGTGGTAGCTAGCCACAAATTGTGAATTTTGGCTTTTTGTGCAAGATTCTTTAGATCCGTACTGGTAAAAAAATAGTGATCTGGATAAGAACACGTTTGCATAACATGACCAGACATCTCTTTAATGGATTCGAAAAATTTATCTGGGTTGCCAATACCCGCAAACGCCAAAAAAGATTTTCCAGCAACCTCATCAGCAACCAAAGGTTTAAGACGAGCATAATGCAATGGTTTTCCAGAGCCCTCTACCACAAAAGCCACATCATTATGAGAAGCCGTGTGACCAATGATTAAAACACTATCCATTAAAGAAAACTGAGTTTCTAATGGTGCGCGCAAGGGCCCTGCTGGAAAAACAGCCCCGTTTCCAAAACCACGCATTGCATCCACCACCAGTAATGCATAATCCATATAAAGGCGACGACTTTGAAACCCATCATCCATTAAAATAAGATTACAGCCTTCTTCCTTAAGGCGTTGTGCCGCCGCATAACGATTAGGCGATACTGCTATCAAAGCATAACGTGCAAGTAAAAGCGGCTCATCTCCAACATCACGTGCATTATCATATTTCTCATTAACAAGATGTACACCTTTAGTCGTCCCTCCATAACCACGCGACACAATGCCAGGAACAAAACCAAGCTCTTTGGCTACTTTGGCAAAAGCAATCACAACAGGTGTTTTGCCCGCTCCACCTAATGTAAAATTGCCAATACACAAAACTGGCAAATCAATAACACAGGGCTGTCTTTTCATACGACAATGTGAAAAATAGCCATAAACTTTAGCAATTGGTGTAAATAAAAAACGTAAAATGCTTTTATTTTTCCACCAAAAATGGGGAGCTCTAATAAGCATACCCACCCCGACACTGACTTAAACTTGTCTGCATTACAAGTGGCTGTAAAAATGGATCAAGAATCTTTAATGTGCGCTCAAGTGCACCTGCCATATCTGTTGCAATTTCATATGCTTTATTAACCATTTCTTGCCGAAATATTTCATCTGTTAAAAGCTTCTGTACTTGAAGTGCAAGCTGCGCAGTATCTTCAACTATACAAGCTGCATCACGAGATAAAAAATGTTCAAATATATCTCGGAAATTTGCGACATGAGGCCCCGTTAAAATAGCTACACCAAGCAAAGCCAATTCCAATGGATTATGACCACCGTAACCACATAACGATTTACCAATGAAAGCAACTTTTGATAAGCGAAGAAAAAGCCCTACTTCCCCAATTGTATCTCCCAGTAAAATATCTGTATTTGCATCTGGAACAGCATGCCTGCTTCTACGAATAAAACGCAAACCTTTATCACTACATGCCTTGATAATATCTTCTGAACGCTCAGGATGACGCGGAACAACGATCGTTAATAAATCTGGCCAATAATTTTTAAGAATTTTATGAACCTCAAAAACTATCTTCTCTTCCCCTTCATGAGTTGAAATAGCAGCCCAAACTGGACGATCTCCAATAGCATTACAATAACGTGTAACCAACGATTGGTTTACAATCGGAACAACATCAGTTTTAAGATTACCAGAAAGCGCAACAGACTTTACCCCAAGCGCGTGATAGTAAGCTACATCCTTTTGACTTTGACAAATAACCATATCAATATGTTTAAAAATGTGCTTAGCAAGGGGTAATCGTTTTTGCCACGCCTTAAAAGAAGGTTCAGACATACGTGCGTTAACCAGAATCTGTGGAATACGCATTTTAGCAAGTGTTTTTATACGTAAAGGCCAAATTTCTGATTCACAAATCAATACTAAATCAGGCTTCCAATTGCTGATAAAACGACATATAACCGATTCTAAATCCAATGGAGCATATTGATGAATTAACCGATCACCAAAATGCTTTTTTACAAGAGTGGAAGATGTCACAGTGCTTGTTGTCAACAATACATTAATTTTTAAAGATAAGATATAATTAATAAGTGGGAAAAGAGAAAGTGTTTCTCCAATACTGGCCGCATGAAACCAAATCAATGGGCTTTGAGGACGCACTTTATGGCTTTTACCCAAACGTTCCTTCTGCCGCCCCGGTTCTTCCTTTCCACATATAGTACGACAAAATAAATAAAAGGGCACTATAGGGCGCGAACAAGAACCAACTATCCGATAAATTGAAAGGGCTATTCGTGCTTTTAAGTCTATCATCTTCAATAAACCTTACTCACCTATTGCAAGACGATTATAAGCTTCATCCGTTAAGCGATTCATCATATCTGTTAATTGCATGCGTTTTTCTTCTAGCAAAGCATCATTTGCATCCTTGGAAACGAAAAATGCCTCCCCAACGAGAACAATTGAACGCCCAAAAGGGAGTGGAATTGCAGTTTTATCCCACGTTTTTTCAAGAATTTTCTCTCTTGAAAAAGCATATACACAAGGAATAATAGGACGACCCGATAATTTAGCTAATAAAATAATTCCTTTCCCAGCTTCACGTGCTTTTTTATGTGAGATATCTGCAATCATAGCTGCCGTTTTTCCAGATTTAAGAGCGTTTTTTAGCGTTAACAACGCCTGCGCGCCCCCCTTATTTACGTGATGCGTTTGACCGCGTCCCCCTGAACCACGTACAATTTCAAACCCTAATTTTTTTGCCAATTGCGCATTTATTTCTGCATCTGCAGAACGAGAAAACATAGCCATAACCACTTCATCTCGAGAACGCAGAAAAGGCGCCATAATATGGCGCCCATGCCAAAATGTGATAATAAATGGATTATAAGAATTGTACGTCTTTGTAAGATCATCTGAACTTTTTAATCGCGGATTTGTCCAATAAACAAAACGTAGATAGTTCACCAATAACCATACAATAAAAACTTGGACAAACCACGTTTCCATCAATAAACCACGATTTTTTCGCCAAAATCGCTTTAAAACACTATCCTTTTTCTTCTGAATTATTTCACTCATCTTGATGTCAAATCCAGTCAATTTAGTCTGACTGCTTTATTGTAGCCGGAAAATAATATTTGAATACTTAAATTATGCATCACTTATTTCAGGATCAAGAAGTCGGTGCAAATGCACAATATAATAACGTTGTAATGCGTTATCTACACTACTTTGCGCCTTTGCCCGCCATGCTGCATGAGCTGATTGGTAATCTGGGAAAATACCTACTATATCCAAATCATTAATATTTCTAAATTGATTGTCATCAAGATTTTCTAATTCCCCACCAAATACAAGGTGCAATAATTGCTTTTTCTTGTTGGTTTCATTCATTACTGCCTCCGTATCGTTAAACTTTAGTTTATGTTGTTCATTTGATTAAACTAACTTTGCTTGACGAACAACATCTATCATATTTTGACAGCAATTATTTTCACCAGCAATTAAAAAGCCATATTGATAAGGCTCAATTCTATAAGAAATAAACGGTGCATCAAATGATATAAAACGTCCACCACACTCTTGCAAAATAAGATCAGCAGCAGCAATATCCCAACCATGACAATTTGGTCGAACCAACACAAGATCGATCTCACCTTGAGCAACAAGGGCAATACGATAAGCAAGAGAAGGAATATAACGAAAAAAACTAACCTGATTTAAAAAATCGCACGGTAATTTTTGGGCAACTGATTGATCAAGAGAAATTCCATATTTCTGATTAACATGAGACGACATTAAGCGAGGCAACTTTATACCATTCAACGTCGCCCCCTGACCAATGGCAGCAGCATAAATATCTCCTTTAGCTGGACACTGCAAAACACCCACAACAGGACGCCCATTTTCAATAATGGCAACCGAAATACACCAATAAATACTGCCAGAAAGAAAACCACGTGTTCCATCAATGGGATCAACCATAAAATAGCGCTCATAAACCTGTTGTGTTTGATTCTCTTCCATTTCTTCTGAAATCCAGCCATAAGTCGGTCGCGCTTTAAGAAGTCGTTCCCTCAAAAAGTGATCAACTGCGAAATCCGCCTCACTGACCGGTGAATTACCATCTTTGATCCAAACTTCTTGCTCATACCCAAAATATTTCATCGCCAAATCCCCCGCTTCTCGACAAACATTAAGCAAAAGATTAAGGTCAGAATGATAATGCGCGTTATTTTCCTGCAAGTGTCATTCCTTCAATTAACAATGTTGGAGAAGCTGTTGCATAACGTCGATCAATATCAGTGGCCGGTGTTAAATGCGCTAACATATGAAGCAAATCAGAGCCCAAAGTTACTTCGCTCACCGGATAAGCGATTTCACCATTTTCAATCCAAAAACCGGAAGCACCACGACTATATTGACCGGTAACAAAATCAATCCCATGCCCAAACAATTCTGTAACATAAAAACCATTTCGTAAAGCTTTTATCATATCATGAGGTGATGCTAAACCTGGTTCAATAGCAAAATTAGTACTCGCTGGTTGAATAAACGATCCACAACGTACACCGTGCCCATTGGTTTTAAGCCCCAATTCACGAGCTGCTGATGATGAAAGAAGCCAAGTTTTTAAAACACCATTTTCAATAATATTTAATGTTTGCCCTTCTACCCCTTCACCATCAAAAGGACGAGAAGCATTGCCACGCAATCTCAAAGGCTGATCTGTTACATTGACATCAGGTTTCATCACCCTTGTCCCTTGTAAATTCTGTAAAAGGCTCGTTTTACGAGCAACCGATGCTCCATTAACCATACATGCAATATGCCCAGCAATTTCGCGAGCCACACGCGGATCAAAAATAACATCAACTACCCCAGTAGCTGCACGAACTGCTCCTAAACGCCGAACTGCTCTTGATCCTGCATTTCTGCCAATAACTTCTGCTTCTTCCAAATCAGAAAAATGTAAAGAAGTTGTATAATCATAATCTCGTTCCATTGCTGTACCTTCACCAGCAAGTGCACTACAAGAACGTGAAAAACAACTAGAACGATACGCCTTACAAAAACCATTGCTGGTTATAAGAACAAGCCCACTATTGCCGTAAGCTGTTGTAGCACCACCAGAATTGTTGACTCCTTTAACATCAAGAGCTGCTGCTTCCATTTTCAAAGCATCTTCTGTTAAAAAATGGCTTTGCGGAACAAAACCATCAAAAAGATCAAGATCCTTAGGATGAGTGACCAAACATCCTTTATCTACCAAACCTTCAAACAAATTATCAGGTGAAGCTTTAGCCATAGCAACAGCACGCTCTGCTAATTTTTCTGGATATGATGCCAAATTAGCAGAAACACTTGCTAGTTTTTTCCCTACAAAAACTCTCAATGTAAAATCATTACTTTTCGAAGCTTCTGTCGATTCAACTTTGCCCAGATGAACCGATACACGAACAGAATGTGAATGGACAATAACAGCATCAGCAGCATCTGCCCCAGAACGCTTTGCCGCTTCAATCAATGAAACGGCTTTATCAATTTGTTCTTCGACAGTCATTATAAGCTCCTTCAAATATTTACCATTTACAATGATAAATCATTAACAAAATCATACAAAACATCATTTTTATATATTCATAGCCAAATATGCATATTAATATGCCATTGCATTTTCAATTAATTGAGAAATTTCCTTCTTAGCCTTTTCACGAAAAGGAGCTAAACGTTGTAAAATTTCTTTGGCTTCAAGAAAATCTAAAATATGAATCCCATCAATAGGAGGTTGCAATAAAAGATTCAAATTTGAAAACCGCAAACGTGCTGCAACAAGCGCCTGTTGTCCTACAACACTTGCAGCAATAAAGCTTTCCGCAACTGAAACATGTCCATTTTTACAATCAACTATTGGTGGCCCAATAACATCAACACCAATTGAAAGATCAACTGGTTCAATAAAGCAATCAAAAGGTACAGGATTACAAACCGCCCCATCAACCAACAAAATATGATTGCGCAAAACTGGCTTAAATAAACCAGGAATAGCAGAAGAAGCAGCTAAAGCCGAACGCAAATCTCCTTCTTGAATAATAACCATTTCTGCCGTTTTTAAATTTGTAGCCACAGCACAAAAAGGAACTTTTAAAGTACAAAAATCTCGTGGAAAATCGCGAGGTAAAAAATTCTCTAAAATAGATTCCAAATTAAATTGCAAAAAACGCAAACCACATTCCCATAGCTCTTTCCATGAAATCGGCATCAAAGACCATAAACGACGCAGAACATTATCCGAATGAGAAAAAGTCGAAAGACAATAATCCTCCCAATCAGCTTGTGTCATTCCAGCAGCTAAACCCGCACCTATAATCGAACCAATGGAAGACCCAGCAATAACACTTGGTTTTAAACCCAAATCTTCAAGCGCTCCAATAACCGGAAGATGACCAAAACCGCGCGCTCCTCCACTACCAAACGCTAAACCAATTTTCATTCTTATCGTGCCTCTTTTACTCTTCGATTTCTAAGCAAATATAAAGCAACACCCTTCTACGATTCGTGCTATCCATATTGGATCAATGCTTTAATATACTCACAACTACTAACGTCAGTCCTTTATTAAAATTTTAAGTAATTAATCTGACATGATCAAACATAACAATACTGATTATATTTTAGCGCGTATGTATAACTAATCAGCAATCCCCAATCTTATTCTTCATATACTTATGTCAGAAAGTGCTATTATATTTTTGTATCACATAAAAACCAATTGCACTTCTATTGTCTAAGTTTACTTGCTCTAACTTATACCTATCAACTACTTTTCACTGTAATAGATACCATAGAAAACACCCTATGCATTTATGTAAGATTGTTACTATGATATATCATTAAAATAGCGTACCTTTTTTGAAGACCGAAAACACATTTTTTAGCAGTAATTATTCACCATATCTACGTCTTTTAAACTATTAGAGAAAACGCACTCTATAAAGTAAGGCAACATTTCATACACTTACTAACAATCATCACCACACTAAGTTCTATCCATTAAAAATATTATTTACTCACGAAAATTATGATTATCTTTTACAATACTCAGATAAATAAGTTTAAAAGCGAATATAACCAATTATTATGGAGAATGACTTTTCTCAAAGTCAAAGATTATAATTGAAGCTTATAAATACGTATGGCTGTCTCACCATAAAAACGTTCATCATCTAAATGCAATATATCGGGTAAATTAATAACTGCCTCTTTCATTTCTTCGAGCACAAAAAGTGCTCCATCTTTTGCCCATCCACCTTTAAGAACCTCTATAAAAGCTTTTTCACCCAAACAATAACCATAAGGAGGATCTGCAAAAATAACATCAAATGGAAGCATTGTTCCAATATTACCAAGTTTAGTAGCATCACGACGCAAAATTCGCCCAATTGCTTGTAATCCAAAAGATTCAATATTTTTCTGAATTAAGCCACGCCCTTCAACTGAGTTTTCAACAAAAACAGCAGCTTTTGCACCACGTGAAAGCGCTTCAATGCCCAAAGCACCAGTGCCAGCAAAAAGATCAAGAACACGCTTATTTGCCCAAAATTGCTCCTCTCGGCTAACAAGAATATTAAAAAGACTTTCGCGCGTACGATCACTCGTCGGGCGAATGGATTGACCAAGAGGAGATGATAAAATACGCCCGGCAAATTTACCGCTAATAACTCGCATATCAGCCTCTAGATAATTTAGATGTTTTTATTCCATTTCTCACAGGTTTAAATTTGCTTAAATTACCACTACAAAACTTACTCTTTCGCTTGCTATCTGAAAAACGCTTATCATTATCGCCCGTGGTAACTTTCCCCTTCTTTTTAAAAAGCTGATCTTCCTTGCTGCAAGAACGTGTTGCATCATAAGGTATTTTGCCACGTTTTTTATTAAAATTAACGGAGTTCTCTTTTCGTAATTGGCCTTCTAATAATTTTTCTTTACCCGAAAATCTTTTACCAACATAATCACTTGCACGATTATGATAACTGTCTTCATTATAGCAAAACTTCTTACGCTCAACCTGTGGACGCGCGCCAGGAGCCATCCAAACATTAGAATGACGTGAACGCAGCGACAAATTCTTTGTTTTATCCATAGATTGTTCATCAGATTTCGTATTCAATCGTGCCCGACGACCTTCACAAAAGCCACTTTGTTTTTCATGTCGTGTACCATTTACACGAGAAATAACCTCATCATCACCTGCTAAAAAAAGCTTTTTACTGTTCTGTTTTTTTACAGAAACTACAGAATTTGAAAATGGTTTAAGAATAGGAGAATCAAAATCCGCATTGGCTTGTGCAATCAAACGTTCACCCAATTGATCACGTAATACCCGGCCTCTTAACTCACGAACTGCCCCTTTGTCTAAGTCAGCAAGTTGAAATGGACCATAAGATATACGAATTAAACGATTAACCGATAACCCTAAAGCTCCTAAAACATTCTTAATTTCATGATTTTTTCCTTCACGCAAAGCCACAGAAAGCCATATATTTGCTCCCTGCTCACGTTCAATTGATGCTTCAATCGAGCCATAAAAAACACCCTTAATCGCAATACCATTTTTAAGGCTATCAAGTTTACTCTGTTTAATTTTTCCGTGGGCACGCACCCGATATTTTCGCACCCATCCCGTTATAGGAAGCTCTAATATACGTGCTAAACCACCATCATTAGTTAATAACAAGAGCCCTTCTGTATTAATATCAAGACGACCCACAGATAAAACACGAGGCATTTCTTTCGGCAAATTATCAAATACTGTTGGTCTTCCCTCAGGATCACGGTTAGTTGTAACAAATCCTGCTGGTTTGTGGTAAAGCCATAAACGTGTTCTTTCCACAGGAGGCAAAGATTTGCCATCAACTGTAATAACATCAGAACGCGTAACATTAAAAACAGGCGTAGTTACAACTGCCCCATTAACAACAACACGCCCCGCAATAATCATCATTTCCGCATCACGACGCGATGCTACACCAGCACGTGCTAATCTTTTAGCAATCCGCTCATTTTCACTGTTGTCATCTATTTTCTTTTTATTTTGCTCCCCCTCAGATCTTTTAGAAAATTTATCACATGCATCATATCGTTTATCCTGAAAAGAGGGAGTAGTACTATCGTTCATCATTTTCTATCCTTTAACAGCAATAATATGCACCTGTTTATTTTCAAATTAACTGTAAACACTTTTAAAGAAATGATAAAATCTCTTTTATCATAAATTAAATATAAGACATTCAATTACTCTACAGCAAACTTCTATAACTATTTGATTACCTATTCTCTACATAGAAAGAAAAATATGACTTTTACTCCTATGGAAATAGCCATTTTAGAAGCACAATTGGCAGCAAAGCAAGATGAAATCCCTGTAGGTGCTGTCATCATGCGTGGTAAAACAATCATTGCACGTATTGGAAACTATACAAAAACTGCATGCGACCCTACAGGACATGCAGAAATACGCGCTATTCGTATAGCTTGTGAAATGCTCCAAAGCGAAAGAATTCCTGATTGCGATCTCTATGTAACACTCGAACCTTGCGCTATGTGCGCTGCAGCCATTTCATTTGCACGCATACGACGCCTCTATTATGCAACAAGCGACCCAAAAGGCGGTGCTGTTGAACACGGTCCGCGCTTTTATCAACAGCCAACTTGTCATCATATACCTGAAGTCTATTCTGGTTTCAAAGAAAAAGAAGCAAGTCACTTACTTAAAGAATTCTTTGCTCAAAAGCGAAATCAAAAACACACTTTACTTTCGCCTCAAATACCTACTCTTTAGGCAATGCTTTTAAAAAGGCCACAAGCTCTTCTTGTCACCAGATTTTGCTTTTCTTGCAGCACGCTTCCTTTTACGTTCTTTCACTGATTCATCGTGCCCCTTTTGACCAACAGGTGCTGTTTTTGCTGGTTGACGATAAATTAAAGGTGGCTCACTAAGATCTCTCTGATAATTTACATATCCCTCATCTGCTGCTTGTCGACGGAACAAATATTTCTTACGTCGTTGTTTCACATTCACCTGTGGGGAGCCCCCTACACTATCTTCTCGAGGCGGAGGTAAAACTGTACGCGAATCCGGCCCTGGATATACAAGTTCAGGGCGTTGCTTCATAACAGGTGGATTATTATCTGTTGAACTAGATGGAACAAGGCTCACAATATCATCAACAAATTGCAATGAAACTGCCTTATCTGTCCCATAAGTGGGAGCAGGCACACGACACCCTGTTAAAATAAAGCATACACTGAGGGTGCTCATTAACACTATTTTGACTTCACGCTTTTTCACTGCTTATCCACTTTTCAAACGTATGATTCACTTATATCCACTCTGATTAACTAGGAACTAGTTATCTACGCACAAACTTACCTATCTGTAGACATAATAATGCATTCTGCACTTAACATAAAAGACCCTCCTCAGCAATGACAGAATTCACATGACAAAAACTGTTGAATATCGCTTACTTCAATTCTTCTAACTTAGAGCCTTTGCAATTCTCGTCAAGTTCCTGCAATTCCCGCAAAGCAGCCGCATCACGAGCAGAGACATCAGGATAAGCTGGATCACTTCCAACATCTTGTGTATAACGCCATGACCTAGCGCATTTTGCACCTAAAGCCTTATTTGAACATACACCAATACCTTCAACATCATCTAAAATAAAAGCATTTGAAGGTGGTATATCCTGAACAATTGTTAGAGCACTGGTGATACAAATTTCCGCCATATCTAAATTGTCTAACGCTTCCAATAAAACTGGATTAGAAATAAAAACAACAGGCGCTGCCTCTAAAGATGATCCAATACGTTTTTCTGCCCGTTCAAGTTCTAAAGCGCCCGTAACAACTTTCCGAACTTGCCGAACTTTTTTCCAACGCTCAGCTAATGCTTCATTTTTCCACTCTTCTGGAGCAAAACGAAATTGCTCTAAATGTACTGAACAACTTTCTGGATAACGCTCCAACCAAGCTTCTTCCATTGTAAAAGGCAACATAGGAGCAAGCCACGTTACCATCCGTTCAAAAATCTCACGAACAACCTGTAAAGAAGCTTTACGCTTTTTTGATGAAGGTGCATCACAATAAAGAGAATCTTTGCGGATATCAAAATAAAATGCAGATAACTCAATGATCGAAAAATCTAATAATGCACGCATAATTTTTTTAAAATCAAACGCATCGTAAGACTGATTAATCAATTGATTGAGCTCATAAAGTCGATGCAGTATGAACTTTTCAAGATCCGGCATAGCACAATAAGGTACTTCTTCCCCTGTATCATGCGCTAAAGTTCCAAGCATCCAACGAATTGCATTACGCAATTTACGATACAAATCCACATTTGTCTGAAGGATATTTTTGCCTAAACGCTGATCTTCCCAATAATCAGTCGTCATCACCCAAAGACGAAAAATATCAGCGCCAGAGGTTTTAATGACATCTTGTGGAACAACTGTATTCCCTAAAGATTTAGACATTTTTTGCCATTCTCATCCAGAGTAAAACCATGTGTAATCACCGTTTTATAAGGTGAACAAGCACGCGTCCCACAACTTTCCAAAAGAGAAGACTGAAACCAACCACGATGTTGATCCGACCCTTCAAAATAAACATCAGCAGGCCATTTCAAATCAGCGCGACCTTCTAATACAAAACTATGAGTCGACCCAGAATCAAACCAAACATCTAAAATATCACGCACCTGGTGCCAAGACTCATGTGCACGTGCACCCAAAAAACGTTCACGCGCCCCTTGTGCAAACCAAGCATCCGCACCTTCCGCTTCAAAAGCCTGCAAAATACGCTCATTGACTTGTTCATCTTTAAGAACAACACCATCTTCATTAGCAAAAATACAAATCGGAACACCCCAAGCTCGCTGACGAGAAAGTACCCAATCAGGGCGATCTGCTATCATAGAAGCTAAACGATTTTGACCAGAAGATGGAACAAAACGCGTTATCGAAACAGCTTCTAAGGCTCGGCTGCGTAAAGTTGAACTATCACCGAAATCTTTATCCATTGAAATAAACCACTGTGGCGTATTACGAAAAATTACTGGTTTTTTGGAACGCCAACTATGAGGATATGAATGCTTTAAACGACCACGTGCAAATAATCGATCCGCTTGAATTAAAGCATCAATAACTTCTTTATTTGCATTACCCATTTTACCATTATCATCAATAACGCGGGCAGCCCCTTCTTTACGTTCTGGCCCAAAACCAGGTGCATCTTTTGTATAAAAACCAGCATCATCAACGGGAAAAGGAATAGCCGTATCGATACCAGCCTGCTCCAATGCAGATTTATAACTATTCCAAATTTCAAAATCCTCACGCCCATGGCTAGGTGCTGTATGGACAAAACCTGTACCAGAACTATCCGTTACATGGGAACCATCAAGCATCGGGATTTTATAGAGATATCCCCCAGATAAACCTTTTAAGGGGTGGGATAAAACAAGAGATTTAAGTTCATCATCTAAAACAGAGCGCAAACGCTTAAGAACAAGTTTCGCTTTTTCTGCGCAACTATCAGCCAAAGCATCAGCAAAAAGAAGCTTTTCACCAGCTTGGGGGCCAAAAGCATTTTCTGCACTCTCAATTTCATAAACACCATAAGAAATCTTAGAAGCATAACTAACTGCACGGCTTCCAGGAATTGTCCATGGTGTTGTTGTCCAAATTACTACAAAAGCATCACATAAATCATGAGAAGAAGAGCGTAAAATAGGATATTTAACCCAGATAACTTCAGACTCATGATCGTGATATTCAATCTCTGCCTCAGCCAAAGCCGTACGCTCCACCACAGACCACATTACAGGCTTTGAACCACAATAAAGTTGATCTGACATAGCAAATTTTATCAATTCACCTGCAATGCATGCTTCTGCGTGAAAAGCCATTGTCGTGTAAGGATTTTTAAAATCTCCAACAATACCAAGACGTTTAAATTCTTCACTCTGAACGGTAACCCAATATTGTGCAAATTCTCGACACTCTTGACGAAATTCATTAAGGGGTACATCATCCTTATTTCTCCCCTGTGCACGGTATTTTTCTTCAACTTTCCACTCAATGGGAAGCCCATGACAGTCCCACCCAGGGACATAATTTGCATTAAAACCACGCATTTGAAATGAACGCACAACAACATCCTTTAAAACTTTGTTTAAAGCATGCCCAATATGAATATTGCCATTTGCATAAGGCGGACCATCATGGATAACATAAAGTGGACGATCTTTTGCTTGTTGACGCAAACGGGTATAAAGATCAATCTTTTCCCACCGAGCCATTAATTCTTGCTCTTTTTGCGGCAACCCTGCACGCATAGGAAAATTTGTTTTTGGTAAATAAAGAGTTTTTGAGTAATCTATTGTTTCATTTTTCACAGTCATTGTGAAACGTTCCTGTCCACTTTTATGATTTTATTTTTCACAATTCCCCTAAACCCTGCAACCATGGTTGTTTAATTTATGCGGAAGGCCGAATTAATAATTCGTATGAAGCAACGATTAAGAAGAAAATATCATCACGCGTCAGGGCTTTATCACAAAATCAGTAAAAAAAGAAACCCCAAAATAAATTCATCAAAAAATAAAGGCCCTGTGCCATAGACAGAGCCTTTAAAAAACTTAAATTTTACAACAAATTAGAATTTGTATGCTATACCAACGCGGAAATCATTGGTCTTAAGATCAACTTCAGCGCTGTTATTGATAAATGTCTTTTTACCAAAGTCTGAGTAACGGTACTCTGCACGTAACATAACACTGTCAGTCATTGCAAAGTCAACACCGGCACCAAGAGTATAGCCAACCATCGTCTTTGAACCTGACAATTCTTCAAAAACTGTTTCTACGCCTTGCCTTTCTTCTGCAACCGAAGCTTTAATCTGCGAATAAGCAACACCACCAGCAACATAAGGCATAATACGATCAAATGCAAAACCAAGACGAACCCGTGTAGTACCAGACCATTTATCGCTAAAAGTTACATTTGTAGTTACACGAGAAACATTATTGTTAGTTTCTTGAACAAGAACAGGTCTTCCAGTAGATCTTCCATCCTGCGTTACAACTCTTATCTCATCATCAGTCTGAGACCAAGAGCTGTTTGATACTTTGACTTTAGCTCCAGACCAAACGATGTCTGTGTCAATACCCAAAACAAAACCATTACCGAAATCAACGTTAGAGCCTGCGTAAAGGCCCCCTACAAAACCTGAAAATTTAGGAAACGCCTTATTGTGTCCAAGAATCCCTCGTATGTCACCAGAAGTCCGCACCCAATTACTGTTATTTGAAAAACCACCGATCTGACCACCAAGGTAAAAACCTGTCCAAGAAAAAGCAGGAGCAACAACAACTTGTGACAACATTGTTGTCGGTCTTTCTTGAACTGGCATATCAGCTGCTTGAGCTGCAGATGCTGAAACTAAAGCAAAAATAGACGCTGTTATTACACATTTCATATTCATAATTTACTCCATAGCTAATGTGCGAATATGGAGTTTATATAAATCACACTCGCTAAATATCTGTAGCAAAAAAGACACACCTCTCAATTAAACGCTAAGAGTTCCATTAAAAATAAATTTATCAAAAGATAAAGGCCCTGCCAAAGACAGAGCCTTTTAAAAATTTAAACCTTATAACAAATTAGAATTTGTACGCTACACCAACGCGGAAATCATTGGTCTTAAGATCAACTTCAACTTGGTCATTGATAAATTTCTTTTTACCAAAATCTGAGTAACGATACTCTGCACGTAACATAACACTGTCAGTCATTGCAAAATCAACACCGGCACCAAGAGTGTATCCAACCAACGTTTTT
Source organism: Bartonella sp. WD12.1 (assembly GCF_002022415.1). GTDB lineage: Bacteria > Pseudomonadota > Alphaproteobacteria > Rhizobiales > Rhizobiaceae > Bartonella. The sequence continues at coordinate 46,882 of NZ_MUBG01000001.1, read as the reverse complement.
GAACCTGACAAGCCTTCAACAACTGTCTCTGTACCTGCCGCATCTTTTGCTGTAACTGAAGCTTTAATTTGCGAATAAGCAATACCACCAGCAACATAAGGCATAATACGATCAAAAGCAGCACCAAGACGAACCCGTGTAGCACCAGACCATTTATCGCTAAAAGTTACATCTCCAGTTACATTAGAAGCGTTATTACCAGATCCTTGGTTAGTTTCTGGCACAAGCTCAGAAATTCCAGTAGATACTCCAACCCGCGCTGCGAATCTTGTTTCACTACCAGTCTGAGACAAAGTAGAGTTTCTCGATGCTTTAGCTTTTTCCCCAGACCAAACGATGTCTGTGTCAACACCCAAAACAAAGCCATTACCGAAATCAACGTTAGAACCTGCGTAAAGCCCCCCCACAAAACCTGAAAATTTAGGAAACGCCTTATTGTTTTCAAGAATTCCTTGTATGTTACCAGAAGTCTGCACCCAATTACTGTTACTTGAAAAACCACCGATCTGGCCACCGAGGTAAAAACCTGTCCAAGAAAAAGCAGGAGCAACAACAACTTGTGGCAACACTGGTGTTGATCTTTCCTGAATTGGCATATCTGCTGCTTGAGCTGCAGAAGCTGAAACTAAAGCAAAAATAGACGCTGTTATTACACATTTCATATTCATAATTTACTCCATAGCTAATGTGTGAATATGAAACTTATATAAACTACTTTCGCTAAATATCTGTAACAAAAAAGACACACCCCTCAATTAAACGTCGAGAGTTCCATTAAAAATAGAATTCTTTATCAATTAATCTTAACAAAAGGTTACAATTTATATGCTACACCCACACGTAAGTCATGGGTGCTATAACTAACATTTACCGGACTCTCCATAAATTTCTTTTTACCAAAATCTGAATAACGATATTCTCCACGAAGAATAACATTATCACTTACTGCAAAATTAACCCCTGCACCAAGAGTATAACCAATCATCGCCTTTTTTTCTGCTGTTAAATTTAAAGGGTTAGCTGAATTAACTAAAAACCAAGGGACGATTTGAAGTTTCGTATAAGCAATGCCGCCGGCAATATAAGGCATAATACGATCAGCAGCAAAACCAATACGAATCCGTGTGGCACCAGCCCATTTCTCTTTACGAGTGGTATTATAAGTTACCTCATCACCCACTTTAACCGAGCCAGATTTTTTGTGCCCAAAACGACTAACGAGTGCGTTATGTACACGAGCTGATTGATCACCAACAGTCATCCGCTTACCAAATTGTACATTCTTTTGGTTAGACCAAACAATGTCTGTATCAACGCTTAAGATAAGTCCATTGTCGATCCTAAGGTTGGAACCTGCATAAAAACCACCTATAAAACCTGCAAGATTATGCTTATCACTCGAAACTATTTGAGATTTTTTAGTAACAGTATTTTTACCAGAAATAACACGAGGACTTAAAGAAAGTTTGCCCAATGCCCCACCAATTTGTCCACCTAAATACAAACCTTCCCAAGAAAAAGTAGAAGGAACAAAAACTGGCATTGGTTCTTGAATAACCATATAACCTGATGCTCGCACAACAGAAGTTGAGAATAAAGTAAGAGCACATATAATAATAAGGCACCTTATCATAGACTGATCTCCATAATACGATTCAAAATGTATTTTATAATATTTTATTTCAATTATCTATAGAAAAATAATTCTCGGTTCTTCATTAACAAGAGGACACATATTATAGAAATGAGTCTGATTAAGTTATTTTTTTGTTCATTATTGATAATAATCGACCTAAAGACCCGCTAACAGCAATATAGTCTAAAAAGATAGCGATAAATAATAGAAAGATATTTCACTATTTGGCAGAAAAAACGTGACAAGCACTCCACCTAATAAAACCATAAATAATAAATTCAGCATCTTCTTAAATACATAAAAAATTTTATATGTTTGAAATACTATATGACATTGTACTGTAATTGTTATGTATGTCCTTATATTATCTAATAAATCTTTTCTCGAGACTCCATCAATCTGTTCACTACAATACCACACCTCCCCCTTAAATAAATAGGATAATAAAGAAAATTGGCTTTTCTAAATAAACGCACCATCAAGAATAAAGACATAACTTTTAACGTCTTAATAAATGAGATTTATAAGCTATAATAGCCCAGTAATCGTGTAGCAAACTTGTAAATTTGAGCTTCTGTTCAAATATCTACCGAAATCCAAATACTCATTACACAAATAACAATCATTCAGAATGAACCACTCACGCCGTCTAGTAGAAACATAAATAGTGCCTTTCATGCCATCCATTACACGACTAGAAATAATCCAATCATCCATTTCTACGGATTGACTAAACTTAAAATAATACTCTGAGGTCCCAGATAGCTAATAACACAAACAAAACCAGATAAGGTGCAGGAAAATGCATATACACTCACCTCATTTTCTATTATTTTTGTTCAAAACGTCACTGAAGCAGTTTCATTATTAACTAATAACTAAACGTATGTATTCTAAGCCACCACGATGGACGCCGTAATCTTCGATTTGATGATACCAGATTTCTATTGCCTCCATTGTTTCTAATTAAAAAAACTGCACCCTGCCCATAATTCGTTGTCCATTTGTTGTGATCAGTACAAGAAATATTTAGAAAAGCACCATTCGTAGTATCACTATCCTGCTCACCAAAATGCAAATCTTTAGAAGAAGAAGTGTGAGCAATATCTAGTGCTAACCCTTTCACACTCATAAGACTAGCTCCCTGGACTGAAGAAGTTGAACCAAAAGCGAAAAAAAATATAAATCCGAGATGTTTTATATTCATAGATCAATCTCCATACAAAATATCTAAATATCCAAAACGGATTTTATATATAATTACTTCACTCCAAATATCCATAGGAAGATTAAGAAAAAAGTGAAAGATTCATCAAAATAGGGTATTCTAACAATGTAACCCCCCATAAATGAGGATTGTGCATGGTGCATATCAACATGAAAAATTGATTTGGCAACCAATTTGAAACCTTGTTTTTTGCAAATTTCTTTTTCTTGAAATTCAAATATTAATCTTTTATACGGGACGATAATTTTTTGGTTATTGAATATTCAATACCAAGGATATAACCAAGAAACACCTTATACCCACCCATTACTCACAATGGACTTATAGCACCTTTAATGTATCTCAAATTTAAAATACCTTAAAACCATACCATAATCGCGCCTTCACGATACTAGGTATTAATGCGTGATTAAAAATAAATAAAATTGCACACAAGTTGTTATTCGCCGACTTCTCTAGAAAAAGCACTACCCATGGCCATAGTGCCAACAATAACTCTTGGAGATACTACATATCTGACCTTCAACGTATATTAATAGCTCCTACTTTTATCTACCGCTATACCTTATAAACCCCATTTTGTATCTTTTGATCTCACATAAGGATATGTCTTATAATAAAAGAATACATATTCGTGATATAATTTTCAGATCAAATAGATTGATTTATAAAAGCTGTTCTATAAAACTCTTCAAAAACAATACATTGAAAAAAATAGGAAAATAAAAAATGCCCGTAAAACACAAGCATTTTATTCTATTAACTTTTTCTGCTTAGATTAAAAACAAATTTTTAAACTCAACTATGTGCAAAAATATCAGTCTCTGGCCATCCCAAAAGATCGAGTTTTGCTCTCGTCGGTAAAAATTGAAAACACGCTTTTGCAACATTTTCTCGCTCTTCACGCTTTAAACGTGTCTCAAATACATTTTTCAAACGATGTAGATATAAAACATCAGATGCCGCATATTCAATTTGCGCGCGTGATAAAGTTTCTGTCGCCCAATCTGAGGATTGTTGCTGTTTAGAAATATTAATATTCAGCAACTCGCTACAAATCTCTTTCAAACCATGCCGATCAGTATAAGTGCGCGTAAGCTTTGATGCAATCTTTGTACAAAAAACAACATCTGGCATAATTCCAAAAGTATGCGCTAAAATGGCAAGATCAAAACGCCCAAAATGGAATATTTTGGTAATTGCCTTATCTTCAAGCAATTTGACCAAATTAGGAGCACTATTTTGCCCTTTAGCAATTTGTATAATATCAGCAGTGCCATCCCCAGAAGAAAGCTGAACAACACACAAACGATCACGATACGGTTGCAATCCTAAAGTTTCAGTATCAACCGCAATAGCATCAACGTGATAATTGTCTAAATTTGGCAAATCACCTTGATGAACACGAATTTCTGTCATTTATTCTCCTATTCGCGAAAGTTTCAAGAATACGCGCCCAAGACCGTTGTCCTTTATGAAACGACTTTAAATTATATTTTTCATTAGGTGAATGAATACGATCATCAGCCAATGCAAATCCAACTAAGACGCTTTCCATACCAAGAATTGATTGAAAGCTTCCAACAATTGAAATTGAACCACCCATAGCAATTAATAAAGCAGGATTATTCCATTCTTGTGATAAAGCATCTTTTGCTGCCTCAACAAAAGGTGAATTATGAGATAACTGGACAGCTGGATAAGCACCATGGTCTTTAAATGTAACTGTACAATCTGCCGGAACAAGGCCGCACACATAATTACGAAAAGCCTGACGTATTTTCTCAGGATCTTGTTTATGAACCAAGCGAAAAGAAACTTTTGCACTGGCTTGAGAAGGAATAACTGTTTTAAACCCTTCACCTGCATAGCCCCCACTAATACCATTGATTTCCGCTGTAGGACGAGCCCATATTTGTTCTAAAATACTACGCCCCTTTTCGCCAGCAGCAATAGAAAGGCCGAAGGGACGAAGCTGCGCTTCTGCACTACTATTAAGCTCATTCCATGATTGCAAAACTTGTGGAGGTGTTTCTTCTACACCGTCATAAAATCCAGGAAGCGTCACCCTACTATTTTCATCATGAAGCCCACCCAAAATTTTAGTTAAAATACGAAGAGGATTGGCTACTGCCCCTCCAAAAGCACCAGAATGCAAATCACAATTAGCTCCCGTGATAATGACTTCTTCTGTTAACAACCCCCGAAGACCAATACAAACTGAGGGGGTATTGGCATCCCACATTGGTGTATCGCAAACAAATGCACAATCAGCTTTAAGTTCATCAGCATTTGCTTTTAAAAAAGGAATAAGTGAAGGAGAGCTACTTTCTTCTTCACCTTCCAATAAAATAGTAACCTTAACAGGAAGCTGGCCTGTTTCTTTTTTAAACGCACGGCATGCTTCAATAAAAGTCATAAGCTGACCTTTATCATCTGAAGCACCACGAGCACAAATAACCTTCTCTCCATTCCGTTCTTTTAAAGAAGGTTCAAATGGATCATCGGCCCATAAATTTAAGGGGTCAACTGGTTGAACATCATAATGCCCATAAAACAGGACATGCAAACAGTCATCCGAAGGTCCTGGATGATGTCCAACAACCATCGGGTGGCCAGGTGTATCACGACGCGAAGTTTCAAAACCTATAGTTTTTAAATCTTCCACCAACCAATCAGCTGCTTGACGGCATGCATCCTTATAAGCTGGATCTGTAGAAATTGAATGAAAACGTAAAAGAGAAAAAAGACGTTCAAGACTTTTATCTATATTTTCATCAAGATGTGTAAGCACTTTATCAAGCATAAAAATTTCTCCATTTTAATAAGCCACCCGTGACTTTAAGCTTGTTGTAAGATTTTGCAAGATATTTATTCATTTTTGACACTTTGGGCAGTAAAAACTTGAGCGTCCAGCCTGCAAAATACGTACAATAGGCACCCCACATTGCAAACATTCCTTTCCCTCTCGTCCATAAACCGAAAAATTGTGTTGGAAATAACCAAGTGAACCATCTATATGTACATAATCACGTAAAGAAGATCCACCAGCAATTATCGCTTCAGAAATCACAGCACATATATTTTGTGCTAAACGATTTGCAAATTCATATGCACGCGCGCTCTTTAATGCCAATGTAAACGCACTACGTTGTGGAGATAAACGGCTACGCCAAAGCGCTTCGCAAACATAAATATTCCCAAGTCCTGCAATAATAGACTGATCAAGCAAAGCAGTTTTAAGAGATGTTTTCTTATTGATAAAAACCTTTTGCAAATAAGAACCAGAAAGCGCATCCCCCATAGGCTCAACTCCTAACTTCTTTAAAAGCGGGTGCTCATCAAGCCTTATTGTGTCTACTAAAAGCATAAAACCAAAACGACGAGCATCATTATAAATAATACGGTAAACGTTACTATCTTTCGCTCTAACGTCCATTATAAAATGATCATGTGCAACTAATTTGCCTATAGAAGCGTACTCTTTTTTCAAAAGCCCATTTTCTATGCGCCACGTTCCTGACATTCCCATATGACCTAAAATTGTTTCATTCCGTGAAAGATGAAACAATAAATATTTTGCACGTCGATCAAGTTCTATGATCTTTCTACCAACAAGCTTTTTAGAAAACTCTTCTGGAAAAGGAAATCGCAAATTTTTACGATTAAGTGTCACAGATATAATCTCTGCACCAGTCAAAACTGGTTTAAGCCCACAACGAACTATTTCTACTTCAGGAAGTTCCGGCATTCATCTTCCTAATATTGATGTATCTTCAAATAAAATACTCCTAAAATTCATCACAGCTAACTCAATTTCTTCTAACAAAACACTAGAAACTACCATGCCAATTTGAGTAAGACTATCTATATTGATTACCCCTTCTCCACCATCCAATCAATATGAAGCATATTTTTATAGTTACAATACATTGCAATCTTTTTCACTAGTAAACAATGCTCTATTAAAAGCATTTGAAAGAACATTCTTTAAAGCAAAGCAATGTGCAATATTTTTATCAATAAGGTATTATAAAAAGTAAGCCTCTCTTAAAAATAAGCAAAAAATATCAAACAAGAACGATGTCATCCAATCAACTAAACTTCTTATTATGTTGAATAATTTTTTGACTTATTAAAGCATGTGCGTCAACAATACACCTCACTTTAAAATGTACTTAACATTACTAATCAATACTCTTCTGATAGGAAAATGGTCTCATTGAATGTATAAATTTTTAATCTTATAAATATGAGGAGAGCTTAAACACTTCTTCAGCCAAACTATGGAAATTATAGATAACGTCTTTTGCGTGATAAAAGTTTTTCCGTTTTTTTAGCCTATTTGCTAAACAAGCAGTTAAATTAGTAGCTAACTATAAAAAGCAGCAAAACGTTATTCATAAAACCATAATCAAAAAACAGCGTAGAATAAAGCATTGTCTTTCTCATAGCTTAAGCCATACTCTTACCGTAACTTCTGCAAAATGGTAAAGCATTTCACGCGAAAATACCGCATGAATGCTACAACACATCACTTATAATCCTTCTAAATTATGAAAAATTATCGAACTTTGTACTGTTTTTCTAACATTGCAACAACTGTATTTAACTTATCCAATGATGGCGCAGTATATGCTATAGCTGGCGTAGTTTCCTGTGTCTTAGCAATGCGATTAGGTGCAGGCGTAGGAATAGGGATCATGTCAGGCTGCGTAACAACAAAAGGTATAGAATTCACTTGCTCAACTTCTATTGAAGCAGATGCTATTTGTATTTCTTCTACTTTTGTTCCCTTGTTCTTTAAGCCCATATCTATGAAATTTGGTACATCATCGCGATCTTGGGCAAAAGCAAAAGCAACATTATAAGGACGATCATTAACAGGAACTTGAAGTGATCCATCACGCGCCCGTTTCTCATAAAAAGCATTGCCTCCGGCAACACGAACATAGTGCATATTCTTATAGGGAAAAGACAACCCAGCAGTATGAAAAAACATAGCGTTTTTACTCTTCTTATCCCGTTCACCCCGTAAAACAGCATCTGCAGCCTCTTTAACACGAGCAACAGATGCTTTCTCAGTCATAGGACGCGTTAAAACACCAGGAGCAAATTGTTTGGGCTGACCAACGACCCCGCAAATCGTTTTCGGATAGGCACTTGAATTAACACGGTTCATAACAACCGTTCCGACTGCAATCATTCCCTCACGGCTTGAACGATTTGATTCAAAATACATCGCACGCATAAGACATTGACGCTCTGTCAATGAAGGTGCCGCCACTTTAGTTACCTGATTATTGGGTGCCTTCTTAATATTTAAATGATTTGATGCGCAACCTACAGTAACAAACGGTATTACAGAAACAGCGATACGTATAATCCATCTATTTTTTTTCATTTTATACAGTAGATTCATATGTTTTCAAAACACTCAAATTTTAAATATGTAATTAAATAACACTATACCGTTAATTATTTACCTACCAGTAAACCCTTAACAATATAATAAGCACTAAAAAAGATTTACATGAAAAAACAATTAAAAACCTTAATTTAAAGTAACATCTTATTCCTTTAACTAGGCAAATCGATCAATCTTTCTTTTTTTTATCATTCAATGTATACTTACTCGATCTGCATATCTAAGGTTGGATTATCTATCAAATATCATATTTGCAAACACGATTCAAAACTTCAATCTGCTTTTTTATCATCTACCCCAATTGTATACGTAAGATCATCACGAGGACGATCAAAAGACATATGATGGCCCGTTATGATATAATGCAGTGTTTCAGCAATATTGGTGACATGGTCACCAATCCGTTCAATGCTCTTTACACAAAAAAGCAAATGCGTACAAACTGCAACATTCTGTATATCCTCTGTCATGTAATTCAAAAGCTCACGAAAAAGAGAAGTATACAAAGCATCAATTTCATTATCACGTTCGCGTACCACATCAATACGATCTAACAAACGCTTAGTATAAGCGTCCAGCACTTCCTTTAACTGATTGAGTGCCAAAATTGTAATCGCTTCAAGTTTACAGTAAAAAGCTTCAGGTTGACGTATTTCTGAAATAGCAGCTGCCCGTTTAGCAATATTTTTTGCCATATCCCCAATTCGCTCAAGATCAGAAGAAATGCGAATAGCACCAACAATTTCACGCAAATCAACAGCCATTGGTTGACGTTTACAAATAACAGTAATCGCTTTTTCATCAATGTCGCGTTCTGCTTCATCCAAAAATAAATCATCAGCAATAACCGTAGTAGCAAGCTGAAAATCATTATGAACAATTGATGCTATAGAGCGCTCAATCATTCTTTCTGCGTAACCACCCATTTCCACAATCTTTTCTGCCAAATATTTTAACTCTGCATCATAAGAACGGACAGTATGGCTCGTAGGCATATTTTATACTCCTAAATTAACTTACCCAAAACGCCCTGTAATATAGTCTTGCGTACGCTGTTCCTTTGGTGAAGTAAATATCACTTCAGTTTCATCAACTTCTACCAAATGCCCCAAATGAAACATAGCCGTGTATTGAGAAACACGTGCAGCTTGTTGCATTGAATGTGTTACAATGACGATTGTGTAATCTTGTCGTAATGAATCGATAAGTTCTTCAATACGTGCTGTCGCAATCGGATCAAGAGCTGAACATGGTTCGTCCATTAAGATAACTTCAGGATTCACAGCAATAGCACGCGCAATACACAAACGTTGTTGCTGTCCTCCTGACAAACTTGTTCCCGGTCCATGGAGACGATCTTTAACTTCGTCGAATAATCCTGCTTGTATCAAACTTTTTTCAACCACCTCATGCAATTCAATACGTGATTTCACTAAACCATGAATACGTGGCCCATAAGCAACATTGTCAAAAATAGATTTTGGAAAAGGGTTAGGCTTTTGAAAAACCATCCCCACACGTGCTCGTAATTCTACAACATCAATCCGTGAATCATAAATATCTTCCTCATCTAAAGTAATCAAACCTGTTACTTTAGCACCTTCAATTGTATCATTCATACGATTAAAACAACGTAAAAAAGTTGACTTTCCGCAGCCTGAAGGACCGATTAATGCAGTAACTTTATGCTTAGGGATATCAAGAGTAATACCATGGAGAGCTTCTTTATCTCCATAAAAAACCTTAACATCTTGACCTCGCATTTTGACCTTCATTGTAGACCTAACCTTATCTCGATGTACATACTTTACTGAAGTTATAAACGTCGTTCAAATCGTCGACGCAAAAGAACAGCTGAAATATTCATCACAGCAAGAAACACCATCAATACAATAATGGCACCTGATGTTTTTTCAACAAAAGCACGTTCTGCTTCACCAGCCCACATAAAAATTTGCACAGGTAAAGCAGTTGCTGGATCCATTGGTGTAGTAGGAATATTCGCAACAAAAGCAACCATTCCAATCAAAAGTAAAGGAGCAGTTTCACCTAGTGCCTGTGCCAAACCAATAATTGTGCCAGTCAGAATACCGGGCACTGCTAAAGGAACAACATGATGAAAAACCATTTGCGTCTTTGATGCACCTAATCCTAAAGCTGCTGTACGAATAGATAGTGGAACAGCTCGCAAAGCAGAGCGTGTAGCTATAACAATTGTTGGTAATGTCATAAGAGTTAAAACAAGCCCACCAACAAAAGATGCAGAACGTGGCATTCCTAAAAAATTAATAAAAATAGAAAGCCCTAAAAGACCAAAAATAATCGAAGGAATAGCAGCAAGGTTATTAATATTAATCTCTATAAAATCTGTAAACGTATTTTTGCACGCATATTCTTCAAGATAAAGAGCCGTTGCTACCCCTATGGGCAACGCAACTGCTAAGACAATAAACATCATATAAAAAGAACCAATTATTGCAACACCTAATCCTGAAGTTTCAGGACGACTTGAAGCACCAAATGTAAAAAAACCGCGATTGAATGTTTTATAAAGTGTATTGTCATTAATTAAGCGTCTAATCCATTCTATCTGTCTATTAGACACTTTGCGCTTTTCCTCTGCTACTTGCAAATTAATCTGTCCTTTACAAACTAAATCAACATCTGCCGCCGCTAAAATTTTAATTTTCTGCGTTGTACCAATTAAGTTCGGATTTTTTACTACCATATCACGTAACTGCACGCGAACATTACCCGAAAACATACGGTTAATATCGCGCATAGCTGCCCGATCATTGTAATCTACTCCAAGTTTTGTAGCCAAAGCATTACGTACAAGAAGTGGATAATTTGCAGTTATTAATACCTTTGGATTAGTTTCACGTTGACCACTCGGATCAATCACCTTTTCATCCAAATAAATTGATAATGTCATTTCACTATGAAAAAAGGCTGTATAGCCTTGACTGAGAATAGACCATAAAAGAATAATTAAAAAAAACAAACTAATAAAAATAGCAACAAGGCCATAAGTACGAAAACGACGTTCAGCCCAATAACGACGCCTCAGACCAATATTACGACGATACGAGACAAAATCTCCATTCATTCATATTGCTCCCGATATTTACGCACTATATAAAGAGCAAAAATATTCATCAAAAGAGTCAAAATAAAAAGTGTCATTCCCAAAGCGAAAGCTACAAGAGTCTGCGGTGAATTAAACTCAAAATCACCTGTTAATTGATTAACAATTTTAACCGTTATTGTAGTCATTGCCTCAAATGGATTAAGAGTCAAATTGGCTGCAACGCCCGCTGCTAACACGACAATCATTGTCTCGCCAATTGCCCGGGATGCTGTTAATATAAGTGCCCCCACAATCCCAGGAAGCGCTGCTGGTATAATGACTTTTTTAATAGTCTCAGATTGCGTTGCTCCCAAACCGTAAGAACCTTCGCGCAAAGAACGGGGAACAGCAGTAATAATATCATCTGACAAAGATGAAACAAAAGGAATCAACATAATTCCCATAACCAAACCAGCAGTCAAAACACTATGAGCCATAATAAAACCAGCACCACCAGAAAGAGAAATAGAAAGATCGCGCAAAAAAGGTCCAACAACCATTAAAGCAAAAAAACCATAAACAATAGTGGGTATACCGGCAAGAACCTCCAATAATGGCTTTACAATTGACCGTAATCGACTTGAAGCGTATTCGGCCATATAAAGAGCAGCAAACAACCCAATAGGAACAGCAAAAAGCATTGCCACAAACGCAATATAAAGCGTACCAGCCAACAGCGGTATGAAACCAAATTGCCCTATTTCACCCCCTGAACCATTGGTTGAAAAACGAGGGTCCCAAACTGTTCCCCAAAAAAAGTTTAAAAATGGTACGGATTGAAAAAAACTCACCGTCTGGAATAACATGGAAATTACAATGCCAATTGTTGTTACAACTGTAATCGCAGATGCACAAATTAACCCAATAATAATGAAACGCTCAACCTTATTGCGTGCACGCTGTTGTGGAGAAACATGTATAATCCCAAAAACAAAACCACAAAATGCAATTATAAAGCATAAACCATAACCGATAAATTGTAGTTTCTTAGAAGAAAAATACCATGATTGTGCTACTTTCAACGCATAATCTGGTACCTCCATAGGCAAAACAAACCCTTTTTTCGACAATTTCTCTTGTATATCCGCGTAGGAAATTGTCATCAAATCCCCCTCAAAATGATGAATAATTTTAGCTAAATCACGAATGATCTCTAAAATAAGGTCATGATTTTCTATTTCTATCGCCCGTACTATAGATATCTTAACTGCCTGCGAAGCATTATATTCTAAGTAAACTGTACTCCCAACGTTCCAAAAAACTAAAAAAATAAAAGCTGGGACAACAGTCATTAACAATGTCCACCAACCGTAATAATACGCACGAGAGTGCATCTTGAATCTCATACATTCAAGGAAACGAGCTCGCATATAAGAAATGCAAAAACCGACAAAACCAAAAATCAATAGCAGAAAAATAACAAAAGAAATAAGCATATTGTCTTTCAATTTTTACAAAAAAGTAGCACAGAAGAATCCTACATCATCATTTTAGAAAATTATTTTAAATTCATCACTGTACCAGCATAAAAAGAAGCACGCTGCACTTGCCGTTCTTCTTCAGAAGCAGCAACTAAACCATAATCGGCTAATGGTCCATCTGGACCAATCATTTGATCGGAAAGAAAAAAGTCAACATATTCCCACAAACCTGAAACAATACCAAAATGTGCTTTTTTAACATAGAAGAAAAGTGGACGCGAAAGTGAATATTCACCATTAGAAATTGTTTCACTATTTGGAGCAACACCATTAATGTATGCAACCTTAAGTTTATCAGCATTATTCTCATAAAAAGACAAACTCAAAACACCAACACCTGTTTTATTGGACATAAGGTGAGCAAATGTTTCAGAATAATCGCCATCAATATCAATGACCTTCCCATCCTTACGTACAGCAATACAAGCAGTATTAATCTCCTTCTCACTCATCCCCAAAGCTTCCATTGCCTCAACTGCTCCACTAGCTTTACAGCCTGCAGCTAATAATTTTTCTTCAAAAACTTCACGCGTTCCATGTTTTTCACCAGGAATATAAACTGTAATTGCCCAATCAGGAAGAGCACTATTGATTGTATTCCATTTCGTAACTTTATTTAATTGTAATTTCCCATCAACCACAACTTGAGCAGCCAATGCCCTATACACATCTACAGAGTGTAATTCCCAGTCAGGTCCACTGATATTTGTTGCAAAAACAATGCCATCATACCCAATGCGCATTTCCTCAACATCCTTCACACCAGCATCAAAACAGGACTGTAATTCACCTGATTTCATTGGACGTGAAGTATTAACAATATCGATCGTCTTATCCCCAATACCACGGCAAAACTCTTTAATACCAGCACCTGAACCACCAGACTCGATAACGGGAATTTTAAAATTAGGGTAAATTTCTCCAAATACCTCAGAAACGATTTTTTCATAAGGTAAAACTGTCGATGAACCCGCAATCTTAATCTGATCACGAGCATTGCTAATATCAACTAGCAACGCAGTAACGCACATCAGCCCCACTCCAACTGATAACAACTTACTCATTCATACACTCCCTAAGACCCAAATTCTAGTTTACATTTGTAGAATCAGAAAATAAATTTAGTAATCTTCTTAAATAAATTAACTTGAATGCTTACGTTCAATAATGTCCCAAAAAAGAGAGGCGATATCCGCACCTCCAAAGCGTTTAATTTCACGAATCCCAGTGGGAGATGTAACGTTTATTTCTGTTATATAGTCTCCAATTATATCAATTCCTACAAGAAGAAAACCTCGTTTCTGCAAAACAGAACCAATGCGTGCGCAAATCTCATAATCACGTTCAGTCAAACCAATACTTTCTGCTCGACCTCCAACATGCATGTTGGAACGAGCATCCATTTCCGCCGGAATCCGATTAATCGCCCCAACAGGCATACCATCAAGCAAAATAACCCGCTTATCCCCTTTTCGAACGACATCCAAATAACGCTGAACAATAAAAGGTTCACGATAACTGTGTTCAAACATCTCCACAAGCGACGTTAAATTGCGATCATCCTGTTTCAAATGAAAAACACCCGCTCCCCCACTGCCATAGAGTGGTTTAATAATAATGTCACCAACTTTATTCCTAAATGCTTTTATCTCTTCAATATCTTTTGTAATTAATGTTTCTGGCATCAAATCAGAAAATTCAGTAACAAAAATCTTTTCTGGACTATTACGCACCCATGTTGGATCATTTACGACAAGCGTCTTAGGATGAATGCGCTCTAATAAATAAGTTGTGGTGATATAATGCATATCAAAAGGTGGATCTTGACGTAAAAGAACTACATCCATATCCACCAATGGTGTATACATAGACTCTCCCAATTTATAATGACTCCCCTCTTCATCACGTACGATTAATGGCTCTAACCGTGCAATCACGCAATCACCACGCATAGATAAGCAATCTGGTGTATAATGAAAAAGAGAGTGTCCACGTTCTTGCGCTGCTAAAGCAAGCGCAAATGTAGTATCTCCTTGGATCTGAAGCGTTGAAATATGATCCATCTGAATAGCAATCTTCATAAATAAAACCTCCTATCACTAAAAACAGACTGGTTAATGAGCCATAAATTTATTAAATCATAAAAAAACTATGACAAGAGAAAATCTATGATACAAAACGGTGATACAAAATTAAGCAAAGAAGAAATTGAACGTTACACACGTCATATTGTTTTACCCGAAATTGGTGGTGCGGGACAGCAAAAGCTTAAAACTGCTCGTGTTCTTGTCATAGGCGCAGGTGGTCTTGGCTCCCCTGTTCTTACTTATCTTGCTGCAGCAGGTATTGGAACGCTTGGAATTGTTGATGATGATATTGTTTCACTTTCCAATTTACAACGCCAAGTCATTCATAACACAAATACAATTAATCAATGCAAAACCATTAGCGCTGAAGCCACTATAAAAGCGATAAACCCTCATGTTATAGTTGAAAAACATAGTCTACGTTTAGATGAAAGTAATGTGGATAAACTGCTCAATGCTTACCATATTATTATCGATGGAAGCGATAATTTTGCAACACGTTATCTACTTGCTGACCACGCTGCTCAATGTGCTAAACCTTTAATAAGTGGTGCCATAAACCGATTCAATGGCTCACTAACAGTATTGATGCCTTATAAAGACAATAATCCCCACTATCGCGATTTGTTTCCTAACCCACCTACAACTGGTGTCATACCCACATGTTCTGAAGTTGGAATTATTAGTCCTTTGCCTGGAGTTATCGGGACATTACAAGCAATGGAAGCTATTAAACTAATCACAAACATTGGTGAACCTTTAGTAGGAAAAATCCTTCTCTATAATGGACTGTCAGCGCAATTTGATGTGATTGTCTATAAACGGCCAGATTCTAATGCAAATGCTGCAGCCATTAAAGCTTGCGTATAAGAATTTTGGGGACAAGAAAAAACACGGTCAGCGCAACCATACTCAACTACTTTTCCTTTGTGCATTACGAGTACTTCATGAGCAAGCGCCTTAACGACTTTTAAATCATGGCTAATAAACAAATAACCCAAATGATATTTTTTTTGTAAACGATGCAAAAGATCAACAATCTGTGCTTGCATGCTCATATCAAGAGCAGATGTTGGCTCATCAAGCATAATAAAGCGAGGCTTAAGAATAATTGCACGTGCGAAGGCAATTCGCTGTCTTTGTCCACCGGAAAATTCATGGGGATAACGATAGCGCACAGCAGGATCAAGATCAACCTCACGCAAAGCTTCAATTACGCGATCATCGCGTTCACAATCAGAAAGATATGGTTCATGAATCGATAACCCTTCAGTGATAATCTCACTTACAGACATACGTGGTGAAAGCGAACCAAAAGGATCTTGAAAAACAATTTGAATATGGCGGCGTAAAGAACGCATCTGATTGAAAGTAAAATTGCCAATATCAACACCATCAAAATAAATCTGACCTTTGGAAGAAATCATTCGTGTCAGTGCAAGCCCCAATGTTGTTTTCCCTGAACCTGATTCACCAACAACACCAAGTGTCTGGCCGGTACGAACTGTAATATCAACATCTTGAACGGCTTTTACATAATCAACTGTTCGCCGCAATAAACCTTTTTTAATTGGAAACCAAACACGTATTTTCTTACCTTGCATCAAAACAGGCGCATTATCATTAGCCTGTAGAGGATAACCTTGAAACTCTGCCGCTAATAATTTCTTTGTATAGGAATGCTGGGGATTGTTAAAAATTTCACTCGTGGTACCATTTTCAATAATTTTCCCCTCTTTCATAACATAAACGCGCTCTGCAACACGACGCACAATAGCCAAATCGTGGGTAATTAAAAGCATCGACATATTGCAGCTTTTTTTAAGCTGCACTAAGAGCTCAAGAATTTGTGCTTGAACTGTCACATCAAGTGCAGTTGTTGGTTCGTCGGCAATTAATAATTGTGGCTTATTTGCAAGCGCCATTGCAATCATCACGCGTTGCCGTTGACCACCCGATAATTGATGTGGGAAAGAACCCAAACGTTTTTCCGGTTCATCAATTCCCATTTGAGTCAACAAATCAATAATACGTGTGCGTAATAATTTATCAGATATGTTTGAATGTATTTTAAGAACTTCACCTATTTGCTGTTCCACAGTATGCAAAGGATTAAGAGAAATCATTGGTTCTTGAAAAATCATAGCAATATCTTTGCCACGAATTTTACGCAAATCCTCTTCTTTCTGTTTCATTAAATCTTGATCATTAAAAAGAATTTCACCTGATTGATAAAGTGTTTTCACAAAAGGTAAAAGTTGCAAAATAGATAGTGCTGTTACCGATTTTCCAGAACCAGACTCCCCTACCAGAGCAACTATCTCTCTCTTTCCAATATCGAAAGAAATTTGGTCAACAACACATTTTTTTCTTCTATTTGGCAAAATGCGACCGATAAATTACGTACCGAAAGCATCTTTGTCATTGTAATGTCTTTCGTGGATCAAAAGCATCCCGTACTGCCTCACCAATAAAAGCCAACAAAGCCAATAAAGTAGCAATAACAACAAAACCTGTAATGCCAATCCAAGGAGCGTTTAAATTAGAGGTAGCCTGCCGCATCACCTCACCCAAAGAAGGATAACCAGGCGGAAGACCAAACCCTAAATAATCAAGTGACGTCAGTAAAGAAATACCTGATGTTAATAAAAATGGCATATAAGTTAAGGAAGCAACCATAGTATTTGGCAATAAATGACGTATTATAATAATGCGATCAGGCACCCCTAAAGCGCGCGCAGCAGTAATATAGGTAAAATTGCGCGCACGTAAAAATTCCGCACGTACAACACCAACCAATGCGACCCACTGAAAAAGAAGCATAACCCCTAATAATACCCAAAAACCCTGCGCTAAAACAGCAGCCATAATAATAATTAAATAAAGCGATGGTACAGAAGACCATATTTCAATGAAACGTTGAAAAATCAAATCAACCCAACCACCGAAATACCCCTGAACTGCTCCCGCTATAACACCAATAATAGTCGAAATAGCTGTCAACAGAATGCTAAAAATT
This sequence comes from Bartonella sp. WD12.1, assembly GCF_002022415.1. GTDB lineage: Bacteria > Pseudomonadota > Alphaproteobacteria > Rhizobiales > Rhizobiaceae > Bartonella. Next base: position 28,873 of record NZ_MUBG01000001.1, on the reverse strand, counting down.
ATCGATAACCGAAAGCCATATAAAACCCGTGCAAAAACATCACGTGTCAGATCATCTGTCCCAAGCCAGTTCCATCGACTTATCGTGCATTCCGGATCAGCGCTTCCTTGTGCATAATTGATACAACGCTCTTCTTTGCTTTGAAACCAAAAAGGAGGTGATAATGCTACAGTTTTATTACCTACTACTGTATTATAGGAATAACGAACTAATGGCCACACCGCACAACCATGTTTTGCAATTTCATTTTGAATTAAAGAATCTCGAAAGTCCGCTACAGCTAAGTTCCCACCAAACTTTTCATCGGAATAATCAAAAAAAACAGGGAATAACAACTCCCCCTTATAAGAAGCAATAATAGGGCGATCATTGGCAATAAATTCCGCTGAAAAAGAACAAAAACATAAAAATAAAAAGAGCCACAATGACCACCAACCACGACGATTTTGTTTGAAATTATGCCAACGACGCGCACTCAATGGAGAAAAAAAAGATCGTTTTTGTAACTTCGAGTTACAGAATTGATCATATTTTATCTTTTCCATCATAAATCTTTTCTATCAAAATCAATACGTGGATCAACTAGCATATAAATGATATCAGAAATAAGACTCACAACAAGACCAATCAGCGAAAAAATATAAAGACAGGCAAATACAACAGCGTAATCACGATTAACAATAGATGTATAACTTAAAAGCCCCATACCGTTTAATGAATACAGCATTTCAATCAATAAAGATCCGCTAAAAAATGAACCCATAAAAGCTGCAGGAAAACTAGCAATTACAATCAATATCGCATTGCGAAAAACATGACCATAAAGAATCGAGCGTTCGCTTAAACCCTTTGCACGAGCTGTAATAACGTATTGCTGACGAATTTCTTCCAGAAAACAATTTTTCGTTAACAAGGTTGTTGTAGCAAAAGAAGAAATGACCATCGCTGTTAATGGTAAAATCAAATGGTACAGATAATCTAATATCTTGCCTCCAAAGGATAATTTATCAAAATTATCCGAAGTCAAATGACCTAATGGAAACCAATCAAAAAAAGATCCCCCAGCAAAAAAAACCATTAAAAAAATTCCAAAGAGAAAATTAGGAATTGCATAGCCAATAACAATAATAGCACTCGTCCATACATCAAAAGCAGAGCCTTCTTTAAGAGCTTTACGGATTCCTAACGGTATGGAAATAGCATAAGAAATCAGCAAATTCCAAAAACCAAAAGAAAGAGAAACAGGTAGAGCACTCTTAATCAACTCAACAACTGAACGCCCTTGTATATAAGACTCCCCAAAATCAAAACGTATATAATTGCCAAGCATCGTCAAATAACGCTCCAAAGGTGGCTTATCAAAACCAAATTGCCGTTCAAGTTTGGCAATAAATTCTGGATCTAACCCTTGTGCTCCACGGTACTTAAAACTCCCATAAGCAGATAAATCAGTACGCGCACCATCAAAAACACTATCAGAAGAAAGGCTAAGATCGCTACCACCAGCCACCCGTCCCACTGCATCACCACCCATCCCTTGTAATTGAGCAATAATATTCTCAATAGGTCCACCCGGTGTAAATTGTACAATGACAAATGTTACCGTCAAAATACCAATCAGTGTCGGTATAATTAGTAAGAGACGCCATAGAATATAGGCCACCATTTCTTATTTTACCTTTTGATCAAGTCACACCAAATCACTTAAAATAATACATTCATCACAATTCTTCTGATAACTCGATAAAACCCAAATCACAAGTAAAGTTAACTACGCATACTTTTAAAGTCAGAACTTTTGGCACAAACTAATTTTGGTTAGCATCTTCATTATCCAGTGGTAAAGGAACAGGGTGATCAGATAAACTACGTAAATAGAGTAAAAGGTCAGCACGATCTTGATCATTTTTAATCCCTCGAAACGACATAGTTGTCCCTGGAAACGCTTTACGAGGTGATTGAAGATAGCGATCTAAAGTGGGAAAATCCCATTTTTTATTAGAATTTTCACGTAACACTCTTGAATAAGTAAAATCTTTTGCATCCGCAAAAGGGCGATTCACTATCTCCCAAAGTGTCGGGCCAAGAACACGATTAGAATTATCACGCCCAGAAGTATGACATAGAGCACACTGACGAAAAATTTTACGCCCATTTTCAAGATCACCTTGTTGAAGACGCTCATTTAACGATAGATAATGATGAGACAGATCCTGCTTTTCTTTAAGCTCATCATTATCTGCAGTATAAGAATGTTGAACTGATGCAAAATACTCATAAATTACATCACTAAAAATGAAAATTCCCCCCGCAATAATTAGAAAAAACAGAGAAACACAAATAAAATAGGTAAATGTAGATCGTTTCATTAAAATCTAAATGTTCAATTTTTATCATTTTCAGTTTAAGACTTTTCCTTATAGTATATCATTATAAATATATCAAATATACAACATTTGGAACTCTAGTGATGGCTTTTAAACCACTTATTCTTATTCCCGCTCGCATGGGTTCATCTCGTCTTCCAGGAAAACCTCTCGCTGAAATTGCTGGAAAACCTATGATTATTCATGTAGCTGAACAAGCAAAAAAAGCTGCATTAGGACGTATCATTGTTGCAACAGACCACAATACCATCGCTCAAGCTGTTACAGCTTACGGACACGAATGCGTCATAACACGTACTGACCATCAGTCAGGATCTGATCGTATCTATGAAGCTTTAACCATCATTGATCCTGAGCGACACTACAATATCATTGTAAATCTACAAGGTGATTTACCAACAATAACCGCTCACCAAATTATTAGTGCTCTACAGCCTTTAGAAAATGACTTAACTGATATTGCAACCCTGAGCGCTAAACTTGTTGAAGAAGATGAACAAACAAATCCCAATGTAGTCAAAATTATTGGCACACCACTTTCTCAAAATCGTTTGCGTGCTCTTTATTTTACCCGTGCAACTGCACCTTACGGAAACGGTCCTCTTTACCATCATATTGGATTATATGCTTATCGACGTGAAGCACTTGAACGATTTGTAACTCTTGCACCATCCACACTCGAACAACGTGAAAAACTTGAACAATTACGTGCATTAGAAAATAATATGCGTATCGATGTAGAAATAATTGATACGATTCCTTTAAGTGTCGACACACAGTATGATCTTGATAAAGTACGCAAAATCTTAATATAAAGAAATCAACTCTTTGTAATCATATTAACACTTTTGCACCACGCTAAAAATTATCACTAACAATAGCCAGACGGCTTATTGTTTTTTACTCACATTGCCACATAAAGAAAAAAGATATTATTCTTAAAAGCATCTAATTTCTAAGTGTAAGTTTCTTTTTATGAAAACGCTGTAGTTTTTAAATAAGTAAAAAGCTATTAAGATAGACTTGCATTATAGAAGATTACGCTTGGCAAATAAGGCATTTATAAGAGCTCCAAATGTATAGAATCTACTCAGTTATTTGGAAAAATTCTTCTTTAAAACCGGATTTGCAAAATACCCTCAACTCAGTTTGAGTAATTTTATACCTCCACATATATTCAACGAATATTCAAATATTGTATAGATTTTCCAATAGATTGGATAACCGAACTTTTTAAAAAGCAAAATTAATTTTCACATTAATTGGCGGCGTTCACTTTTACAGCCCAATCATCCCGTAAATTATAAACCATATTGCAAACAAACATTAGAAATAAGAGAAAATTTTGATCAGGAATTACCTATAACAAAGCCAATATTTTATCTACTTCAAACAAAAACATAGGCTGTTTTATTATAAATAGTTGACAAATTTCTTGCGTATTCAGCAACCCACAACATAGAAAATAAAATCATTCAAAAACCGTAAATCACAAAGTGTTTAGGGAAAACCTAAAATACTGCTTATGTTAAATATAAATTAAATTCAAAAAGAAGCTTTTTAATTATTCTTTCTATGTTTTTTGTTTCAAAGCTTGATTTTCCGTCTCAAATCAACAATATAAAATTGGGAGGTTGGTGATGGACGAACTACTCGCCAACCGGGTCAGGTCTGGAAAGAAGCAGCCCTAACGAGCTCTGGTACGGGTCATCGTGCCGACCTTCCACTTTTATTAAATGGAATCACGCCTTTGTTATTTTACAAGTTTTCGTGATAGAATAAGTACTCTACATTTAAAAAACAAAGAAATCTTGAGTATTTTAAACAATGATCCTATTTTCTTAAAATAAATTGATTGAGAAAAAATCCTTTTATAGTAGAGTATATTTTTAATCTGTGTTTTCATGTCATTGTAATATATTTACAAGAACTTTAAAAATTGGAATCATTGATGGAAAATCTGCCTGCAGCAACGACTTACCGTGTTCTCGCTCGCAAATATCGACCTCAGAATTTCTCTGACCTTATTGGTCAAGAAGCAATGGTACGCACCCTTACTAACGCCTTTGAGACAGGGCGTATTGCACAAGCGTGGATGTTAACAGGAATTCGCGGAGTAGGAAAAACGACGACAGCACGCATTTTAGCGCGCGCACTCAACTACAAAACAAAAGACATTGATCAACCCACTATCGCGCTTAATACACTTGGTGAACACTGTACACAAATTATTGAAGGCCGCCATATCGACGTTATAGAAATGGATGCTGCTTCGCACACTGGCATTGATGATATTCGCGAAATTATTGAACAAATACGTTACCGCCCTGTTTCTGCGCGCTATAAAATTTACATTATCGACGAAATTCATATGCTTTCAACACAAGCATTCAATGGCCTATTAAAAACGCTTGAAGAACCACCCCCACATATAAAATTTATTTTTGCAACGACAGAAATTCGTAAAGTTCCTATTACAATTCTTTCACGTTGTCAGCGTTTTGATTTACGGCGTATTGAATCAGCAGTTTTAGTAGAGCACTTACGTAAAATTGCTAAACATGAAAAAATTAAAGTAGAAGATCAAGCTTTATCTCTAATCGTTCGTGCTGCAGAAGGGTCTGCACGTGATGCTTTGTCTATTTTTGATCAAGCTATTGCTTATAGTAATGGCAAGGTTAGTACCGTTTCAGTACGCACAATGTTAGGACTAGCTGATCAAGCGCGTATTATTGATCTGTTTGAATTTGTTATGAAAGGAAATATTATTAGTGCATTGAGCGAATTACGTAACCAGTATGACGCAGGCGCTGACCCTTTTATGATATTAACAGAATTATCTGACTTCAACCATTTGGTCACACGGTTGCGTTTGACACCAGAAATAGCTGGAGATCTCTTTTTAACAGAAGAAGAACGTTTACGAGGTTTAGATTTTTCACAAAAACTTTCTATTCCCGTTCTTTCTAGAAATTGGCAAATTCTGCTCAAAGGCTTACAGGAAGTCAATAAAGCTGCACGTCCTATTCAAGCTGCTGAAATGGTATTGATTCGTCTTACCCATACTGCTGACCTGCCAACTCTTGATGAAGCCCTAAAAAAACTTACACAAGAAAAAACATCTTTTACAATTACCGAAAATAACTCCCATCAAGAAACCAACAATGTAAATCATACCGTAAAAGCCGATGATGCGCACATTCATTCTTTCTCACAAATTTCAAACCCGCAGCAAAACCAACATAATTTAAAAACAGCCTTAGCTAATCAACCTAATCTTTCAATTCAACCAATAGAATCATTAAGAATTCAAACTCCTGAAAATACAGACTCTTTTGAAACAACAGAAAATCTTGATAAGATTCAAACTACCAAATCTTCTAACAATGTTGTTCATTTACCGTACGCTTCTTCTCCACCAGAAACGGAAACGACAGAACAAAAGTCCCTAAATATAAATTCCCTACATGATATCGTTAATTTAGCTGAACAACACCGTGAAATACATTTCAAATTGCTTGTCAAAGAATTTGTTCATCCTGTTTCTTTTGAACCGGAGCATATAACATTAAGACTTGCTGAAAATGCTCCGCGTTCACTAGCTCGCGATATAAAAAAAATGTTGTATCAATGGACTAAAAAACATTGGACAATAACCTTTGTCACCGAAGGAGGAGGACCAACTTTACAGGAAGAAAGTGCAGCCGCCCAAAGGGCTCTTTTTTCTGATGTGGAAACAGATCCTGATATCGCAACAATTCTCAATCATTTCCCAGGAGCAAAAATTGTCGATATTCGTCTGAATAAACAAGAAAATGATCTTGATTTCACTCCTCATATCTTCGAAAATGAAAATAATGATCATACAAATGATGAATAAGGAAACTAATTGCTATGCGTGATATGATGGGCATGATGAAAAAAGCCAAAGAAATGCAAGAAAAAATGCAGCAAATGCAAGATGATTTGGCTAATTTGCATATAACAGGTACAGCTGGCGGCGGGCTCGTTAGTATCACCTTAAATGGTAAAAATACTATATCGGCAATCAAAATTGACCCGTCATTAATCAATCCTGAAGAGGTTGAAATACTTGAAGATCTCATTATGGCGGCTCATAATGAAGCCAAAGCAAAAATTGAAACGGCTATAGCAGAAAAAACACAAAGTATAACAGCAGGTTTACCGATTCCACCAGGTTTCAAGCTCCCGTTTTAATAAAGTGGCTTTAATTTAATCTTTGGAATAATGGTATGTCTCAACATATTGCAGGCCCTGAAATTGAGCGCCTCATTCAACTTTTAGCGCGAATACCAGGTCTTGGACCACGTTCAGCACGTCGTGCTGCCCTTCATCTTATCAAGAAAAAAGAAATACTATTGGAGCCATTAGGAGCTGCAATACAAGAAGCTGTAAACAAAGTAAGCATTTGTTCTGTTTGTGGCAATGTAGATACAACTGATCCTTGTTTGATTTGTACAGATCCTCGTCGTGATAATACAACGATTATTGTTGTTGAAGATATTTCTGATCTTTGGGCTCTTGAACGAGCCGGAATTTTACCAGCGCGCTATCATGTACTAGGTGGACGACTATCCCCATTAGATGGAATAGGTCCAGATGAACTCAACATCACTTCTTTAATAAACCGTGTTATCAATGACTCAATTGCAGAAGTTATTCTAGCTGTTAATGCAACTGTTGAAGGGCAAACAACAGCACATTATATCACCGATCAACTCTCTAATTTTTCAGTTAAAATTACCCGACTTGCCCATGGAGTACCGGTAGGTGGTGAACTAGATTATCTCGATGATGGAACTTTAGCTGCAGCCCTACGAGCGAGAACCAATCTTTAAAATATAATTTTTCTATCATCTTGTTATTTCTTCCATGGTATTTTTAAAGAAAAAAATATCAAAAAGATTAAATAAGAGACTATATCTTCTCATAAAATTTCGCGCATTTTACTAATATACACACTTAAGACTGAGCGTATGATTTAGAAATTATAGAAAAATAGCTTCTTACACAAATACAGTTTGAAAACTCTGGCAGTTTTATTAGAATTCATTAATTGACTAGTTTTTAAAATATCACACATTTCAGAGTAATAATTTTCTTTTTAGTAAATATCCTGTGACTTAAAATCTAAATAACCCTGGATCTTTCATATTTGCCATATTCTTCTAATGCTGCATATAGATTTTATAGTTCTTTCTCGATTACCTCTTTATAATTGTAATACTTTTAATGATACCCTTGCGTGCACTTTTGCCATATTATATCAAGAAACATATTAAATATTAATCTAGTCTAAAAAATATTCCCAAAAAGGTAATGTTTATTAATATTGCAATTATCTTCAAACATTTGCAAAATATACAAAATAAAAATACTCAAAAAACTATAATTAACTTTCTATCTGTTGTTATATCCAGTTAAAATGCGTTCATGTTTATCCTTGCCATAGACACTGCCTCAATTTATTGCGCTGTTGCACTTACCCGTCATCAAGCTGTTATTGCGCGTATCAGCGAACACATTTTCAAAGGCCATGCTGAAAAGCTCATTGGTCAGATTACGCAAATAACTGATCAAACTGGCATCACACTTGATCAAATGGATCGGATTGCCATTAACATCGGACCAGGGTCATTTACAGGTGTACGTACAGGTGTTTCGACTGCAAGAGCTTTAGCATTAGCACTAGAAATACCGGCTATTGGAGTGAGCACACTTGAAGCGTTAGCAAAACAAGCGCACAACAAAAATACTATGTCAACAATCACTGTTGTTATTGAAGCTGGTAGAGGAATGTTCTATTATCAGAGTTTTAACAAAGACCTTACAGCTTTATGTGCGCCTGGCTTACAAACACTTGAAAACATCATCGCAAATTTACCACAACAAACAATATTAACTGGTCCAGCTGCCGATATTATTGCTGCACATATCAAAAACAATAAGATAAACACCGCAACCATATTAGATTTCATCCCATGTGAAGCGGCTGACGTTTTAACTTATGCTCACCTTGCGGCAAACAAACAACCACAAGCTGCACCTCCTCGTCCACTTTATTTACGCGATGCCGACGCAAAACAACATGCCAGTTTTGTCTTACCACGAAAAAATAATGGCTAAACTTTCACCCACAAAAAAATATTTTGAAATTGCATCACTACAAACTGATGATAGCGCTTGTCTTCATCAAATTCACCAAAATTGTTTTATTCCGGCTTGGGAAGAACAAACATTTGATCTGTTTTTAAAAGATCATTCTATTTTCGGTTACAAAGTTTACCTTATTAATCAGCCTGATCAAATTTTAGGATTTTGTCTATGCCGTCTTATTCTTGATGAAGCAGAAATTATTACGATTGCTGTTCGACCTCATTACCAAAGGCAAGGAATTGGTTCTTTGCTTGTCGATAGTATACTTTGTTATCTTCAACATGCACGTGCCGCAAAGCTATTTTTAGAAGTTGAAGAAACAAATCTTTCTGCCTTGGCTCTTTATCGGCATTTTAAATTCAAAAAGATTGCCAAACGTCTTGCTTATTATCAATCACCAAATGGCCGCAAAAATGCAATTATCATGCAAAAAACTTTTAAGCAAACAGATTGAGATTTGTGTAAAAAGCGTTTAGGAATGCATCATGAAGCAGTCGCATCTTAAGAATACACTTTCTATTTCTCCCCAAAAGGTTTTTATCAAAACCTATGGATGTCAAATGAATACTTATGACAGCCAACGAATGAACGATAGTCTTAGTGCCGAAGGTTATGTAACCACACAAACACCAAATGATGCCGACCTTATTCTTGTTAACACTTGCCATATTCGTGAAAAAGCAGCAGAAAAACTTTATTCTGATCTTGGTCGCTTGCGGATGATACGTCAAAAACGTGCACCTGATAAACCTTTAATAATTGGTGTAACGGGCTGTGTTGCACAAGCCGAAGGAAATGAAATCTTGCGTCGTGCACCAACAGTAGATCTCGTTGTTGGGCCGCAAATGTATCATCGCTTGCCAGAGTTGTTAAAACAGGCCAAACAAGGAAAAAAAGTCGTTGAAACGAACTATGCTGTTGAAGATAAATTTACTCATTTACCACCTCATAATAAACATGCTGTTCAAAAACGAGGCGTTAGCGCATTTTTAACAATACAAGAAGGATGTGATAAATTTTGCACCTTTTGTGTTGTTCCTTATACACGAGGCGCTGAAACATCACGACCTGTTGAGCAAATTACTCACGAAGCCATCCAACTCATTGAAGCTGGTGTAAAAGAAATTACGCTTTTGGGGCAAAATGTAAATGGCTGGCATGGACAAAGTGCTAATGGTAAAACTTGGCGCCTTGGTGACCTTCTCTATCATCTTGCTAAACTTGATGGTTTAAAGCGATTGCGTTATACAACCAGTCATCCACGTGATATGGATGAAAGCCTTATTGCTGCACATCGCGATCTTGATATGCTTATGCCTTATCTGCACCTTCCCGTCCAATCGGGTTCAGATCGTATCTTAAAAGCAATGAATCGTCAGCATAAAAGTATTCATTATCTTCGACTCATTGAAAAAATTCGTACTGCACGACCAGACATTGCTTTTTCAGGCGATTTTATTGTGGGATTTCCAGGTGAAACTGATGAAGATTTTGAAGAAACCATTAAACTCATTAAACAAGTGGGTTACAGTTCAGCTTATTCTTTTAAATACTCACCGCGTCCTGGAACGCCTGGTGCTACAATGAAAAACCATGTTGATGAAACTGTAAAAAATTCTCGTCTTCAACGTTTACAAGCGCTCCTTCTTGACCAGCAACATACATTTTTACGTTCTAAAATTGGTCAAACAACCAATATCCTTATCGAAAAATCTGGTCGCCATCTTGGGCAAATGGTAGGTCGCTCCCCTTGGCTTTTACCTGTTGTCGTAGATGCACAAGTTTCTACAGGCACTATTATGGAGATTCATATTAAAAATGCGAGTTCAAATAGTTTTGTCGGAGAAAAAGTGAATATTTAAAAATACTCCTAAAATTTTGTTCAAAGTATTAACTTAAAAAACTCTTTCATTTTTAAAGAAAAAATTATATTTTAAATGTATCATACTTAAATAACACAGGAGAATAGGTTGAAACTATCAACCGAAAAACCAAAACACACTAAAAAGACAACAAACGCCTCCCCCAAAAACATTAATATTTTTGAAAAAAAGAACTTATCAGAAGTTCATCATATTGTTTTAACTTTTGAAAATAACAATTACGCAAAAATGGTTTTTGGAAAATTCGATGAAAATCTTTCTTATATTGAACAAAAACTCGGACTTAATATTTACCCGCGCGGTAACAAAGTTTCAATTAGTGGAAGTGCTGCTGCCACAAAACACGCGCAATACGCATTAGGCCAGCTCTATAAACTAGCAAAAACACGTCAAGAGCTTACTTTATCAGACACAGAAAGTGCAATTGCCATGGCAAATTTGCCAAATGAAAAGCAAAAGTCTCCAAAAACAATTCAATCTATGACAAAACATGTACCAATACAATTGAGCACTCATAAAAAAACAATCTATCCCCGCACCCAAACGCAAGAGGCTTATCTGCGAGCAATGGAGTGTTCTGAACTTGTTTTTGGCATAGGTCCAGCAGGAACCGGCAAAACATATCTTGCTGTTGTTCACGCTGTCACACTCTTAGAACGCGGTATTATTGAACGAATTATCCTTTCACGTCCTGCAGTTGAAACTGGAGAACGTCTTGGTTTTCTTCCTGGTGACCTCAAAGAAAAAGTTGATCCCTATTTACGCCCGCTTTATGATGCTCTTTACGATATGATGTCTGCTGAAAAGGTAGAACGCATTTTAGCTTCTGGAGTCATAGAAATTGCTCCTCTTGCTTTCATGCGCGGACGGACACTTGTTCATTCAGCTATCATCCTTGATGAAGCACAAAATACTACACCCATGCAAATGAAAATGTTCCTCACACGTCTTGGAGAAGGAGCGCGTGTTGTTGTTACAGGTGATATAAGCCAAATTGATCTTCCTGCAGGACAAAAGTCAGGTTTAACGGAAGCAATTCGCATTCTCTCAGATATAGAAAATATTTCGATCATTCGTTTTGACGAAAAAGATATTGTGCGCCATCCTCTTGTTGCTGCTATTGTGCGTGCTTATGATCGCGATTCTGGCAAACAAGCAAAAAAGTATCATTCTAATGATCTTGATTAAAAAATGAATTAAATCCATCATGATTACTATTGATATAACCATTGAAGATGCTGAATGGGATAATGAGGACGTACTTTATGACATCACCACAAAAGCATTAACCACCACAATGCACCATTTATCATTAAACAAAGTAACAAGTGAACTCAGCTTGCTTTTTACAAATGATGATCACATAGCACAAATCAATGCACAATGGCGCTCTCAAAACAAACCCACTAACGTTTTATCCTTTCCTGCTTTTCCTCTTAAAGTTGGACAAAGTCCTAAATTTATGCTCGGTGATATTATCATTGCGAGAGAAACTATTATGCGAGAAGCAAAAGAAGAAGGGAAATCATTTCAAGATCACCTGACACACATGATTGTTCATGGCCTCCTCCATCTTCTTGGTTACAATCATGAAACAAATGATGAAGCTAATCAAATGGAAAAACTAGAAAGAGAAATCCTTCAAAAGCTTTCCATAAAAAATCCCTATACTGAGTTGCTTTAAAATGATAAAAATCAAACTTTAGAAACCGATATTACACAATAAAACTTAAAGCATCTCATTATTATAAAAAGTAAGGCTTAGAAAATCTTAGAACCATGGTGGATAAAATTAGTACACACAATAATAACCAAATATCTTCTCATACTGAAGGAGCCTCTTCTCAACGAACAAATTACATAGAAAAAAATTCATTTCTAAGCCATTTGTTTTCATTCTTACGTGGACGTAATTCCACATCACTGCGTGATGATTTAACTGATGCCCTTGCTGCTCACAATGAAGATGATGCAACGCTCTTCTCACCTGAAGAGCGTATTATGTTGCACAATATTTTACGCTTACGTGAAACACGCATTGATGATGTGATGATTCCACGTTCTGAAATTGAAGCATTAGAAATAAATACTCCTCTTGGGGACGCTCTCGAATGTTTCGAAAAAATTGGTTATTCTCGTATGCCTGTTTATGCTGAAACTCTAGATGATCCACGAGGTATAATCCATATTCGTGATATCCTTAGTCATATAACCCGCTTTATCACCAGCTCAGCTTCCACAAAAAATGGACAGAAATCTGGTCTACTTCAGCTAAGTAATACAGAGAATTTACATACCCCAATTGGTGAACTAGATCTTATTCGAACAGTTCTATTTGTTCCAAGCTCCATGCTTGCCAGTAAATTATTAACACGTATGCAAGCCACACGAACACAAATGGCTTTGGTTATTGACGAATATGGTGGCACAGATGGTTTAGTTTCTATGGAAGATATTGTTGAGCTCATCGTTGGTGATATTGAAGATGAACACGACAATATCAACAATGTTATTGTGCGTGAACCCGACAATAAATGGCTTGTTGATGCAAGAACTGAATTAGAAGATGTGGAAAAAGCTCTCGGTCCTGATTTTATTGTAGGAGAACACGGTGATGAAGTCGATACCATTGGTGGTTTGATTGTTTCTATTCTTGATCGTATTCCTTCAAAAGGTGAAATCATTGAAGCCATACCTGGTTACAGATTCCGTATTTTAGAAGCTGATAACCGCCGGATTAAGCGATTGCGCATTGTTCGTATCTCAGAAAATGAGCACTTAACTGAAGAGGCTACTTTAAAAGGATAATGGTCAAGTGCTTTTTAATAAGCTCACAGCTTTCCTACTTTCTATCACTGGTTGGAAACGACAAATATGTGTTTTTTTATGTGGTGCGCTTACATCCTTTGCGCTCCCACCCTTTTATCTAACACCTGTCAGTTTTTTAACTTTTCCTATCTTTGTTATCTTACTTGATGCAATCAACACTATTCAAAATTTCAAAAAACGCCTTTTAATAAGTGCACTAACTTGCGGAAATTTTGGCTTTGGTTATTTTGTTTACAGCCTTTGGTGGGCAAGTAATGCTTTATTGATAGACCCGATCACTTATGCTTGGACAATACCATTTGTTATTTTTGGCCTTCCCATTTATCTTGCCCTTTATTGGTTTTTTGCTGGTTTTATTATTGGTTGGTTATGGACAAAAGGGATAGCGCGCTTCTTTGTTCTTGCTTTTGCATTGGGGTTAGCAGAATGGTTGCGCGCCATCTTGTTTACAGGATTTCCATGGAATGCTCTTGGCTACACAGCTATGCCAACCCCGATGTTCATGCAATCAGACATGATTGTAGGGCTTTATGGAATGAATATTCTTTCTGTTTTAGTTTATAGTTTACCTACAGTTTTACTCACAAATGAAAAAAAGAAATTTGCTCTTATTCTTTGTTTTCTACTTATATTAACCCATAGCATCTTTGGATTTTATCGACTGAATACAGCACCTAATATCGCTGATTATCAAAAAAGTAGCTATTGGGTACGCATTGTTCAACCTTCCATCCAACAAAACAAAAAGTTAAATAATACTACATCTGAAGATATATTCACAGCTCATCTAAACTTAAGTATGATGTCAGAAACTGATCAAACCTTAAAGCCTGACTTTATCGTATGGCCTGAAACATCTGTTCCTTATATTCTCACAGGTACTTCCGCTATCACAATGCGCATCGCCTCACTTCTTAAGCCACAACAATGGGCTATTATTGGTGCTGTGCGAGCCAATACTGACTTCCCTAATGCCCAAACACAATATTTTAATACAATTGAAGTCATTGACGCCAAGGGCAATATTCTTAACTCTTCCGATAAACTTCACCTAGTCCCTTTTGGTGAATACCTACCTTATCAAAATTTATTGAATAAAATTGGATTAAATGCCATTGCCGATAAAATTGGTGGATATAGCTCTGCTTCTGTGCGCCAAACTGTCATGATGCCAAATGGATTTTCTTATCTTCCTCTCATTTGCTATGAAGCCATATTTCCCCATGAAATGACTTTTAAAGGCCCTCCTCCTCAAGCAATTATTAATGTTACAAATGATGCATGGTTCGGCATAACACCTGGTCCGTACCAACATTTTCAACAAGCACGGCTGCGTGCAGTTGAACTAGGAATACCTCTTATACGAGCAGCTAACAATGGAATATCAGCTGTGATCGACCCTTACGGACGAATCGTTGATGCTCTTGAACAAAATGTTATTGGTTTTCTTGATTCTCCGATTCCATCACCAATTATTCTAATATGGAACAATGAATGCAGAATATTCTCTACTTTCATCTTATTCATTCTTATGCTATTGTACCGTATTAGTTTTGGCTTTACAAAACAATCTTAATGATTGAATGCTTATGTACAATATCATGTTATACGTACCAGTAACGTTGGGGAAAAGTATTACACATTATCCTAATTTATGATAAACTAACTTTACGTGCATCTAATATTGATTTGGAAACAAAGCGCTAAAATAAAGAGTTGCAGTATGACCGAAACTAGAAAAAAGCCCGATCCAATAGATGTTTATGTTGGCACTCGTATTCGTTTACGTCGTAATATGTTAGGTCTTACCCAAGAAAAACTAGGTGAGCAATTAGGTATTACTTTTCAGCAAATCCAAAAATATGAAAAAGGTACAAACCGTGTTGGTGCAAGTCGCCTTCAAGCAATTGCAGAAATTATGGATGTTCCTGTTTCTTATTTTTTTGATAAAGGTATTACTCAATCTGCAGAGGGTTTTGCTGAAAGCGAAAGTAATTTTATGGATTTTTGCTCTAGCAGCGAAGGAATCCAATTAATGCGTGCTTTTACTAATATACTTGATGCTAAAGTACGTCGAAAAATCATTGATTTAGCAAAAGCTCTTTCTGAAGAAGATCAAACAAATAAATTATAAAAATAAAAATACATTTTTCCTTTAATATCGCCTCATAAATCAGCATTGACGATTTGCCATAGGATTGGCAAATAGAGCAAACTTCAAATAAATAATAAGAAAATGCCGGTTTTCTTTTCTGAGGGAGTTTTTATGCCGCATCAAAATTATTTTTTCACTAGTGAATCAGTATCCGAAGGGCATCCTGACAAAATCTGTGATCGCATTTCAGATGAAATCGTTGATATGGTTTATAAAGAAGCGCAGAAAACTGGAACTGATCCATGGTTAATGCGAATCGCTTGTGAAACTTTAGTGAGCATAAATCGCGTGGTTATTGCTGGTGAAGTACGTGTTCCTGATACACTCTTAAAAAGAGATAGAAATGGAGAATTTATCTATGATAAAATTGGCTCTCCTATTATCAATCCTACTCATTTTCGCGCAGCTGCGCGTCGAGCCATTCGTGCGATTGGTTATGAACAGGCAGGTTTTCATTGGAAAACTGTTAAAATTGATGTTCTTTTGCGTCAACAATCAGCTGATATTGCACAAGCGGTTGATAATGCAACTGATCGTCAAGGCCAAGAGGGAGCGGGCGATCAAGGTATTATGTTTGGATATGCTTGCCGTGAAACACCAGACCTTATGCCTGCGCCAATCTATTATGCGCACAAAATCTTAGAGCTTCTTGCTATAGCGCGCCATAAAAAAGAAGGAGAAGCTGGAAAACTGGGGCCAGACGCTAAAAGTCAAATAACAATACGATATAAAAATGGAAAACCTATAGAAGTAACGTCTATTGTTCTTTCAATACAACATTTGGATGAAAATTGGGATTCAAATAAAGTACAAACAGTGGTTGAGCCTTATATTCGCCAAGCTTTACGTGATATTCCTATTTCTGATGAATGCAGTTGGTATATTAACCCAACAGGCAAATTTGTTATTGGCGGCCCTCAAAGTGATGCAGGATTAACAGGACGCAAAATCATTGTTGATACTTATGGTGGCGCAGCACCCCATGGTGGAGGGGCGTTTTCAGGTAAAGACACAACAAAAGTTGACCGTTCTGCAGCATATGCTGCACGCTATCTAGCTAAGAATATTGTTGCAGCTGATTTAGCAGAACGGTGTACTATTCAACTTTCTTATGCAATTGGTGTTGCACAACCCTTATCTATTTACCTCAACCTTCACGGAACAGGAAAAGTAGATGAAAATACTATTGAAACCGCAATCCGCAAAATAATGGATCTTTCACCAACAGGTATCCGAAAACACCTTGGTCTTAACAAACCTATTTACGCCAAAACAGCTGCTTATGGCCATTTTGGGCGCAAACCAGAACATGACGGTTCATTTTCATGGGAAAAAACTGATCTAATTGCAACGCTTAAATCAATGATTAAAGTACCATGATTGCGCATAAAACACGTATGAGCGAAGCTTTTTTTGGTCGCCGACAAGGAAAACGACTACGAAACAATCAACTTTCGTGTATAAAAACGCTTCTCCCTACTCTTAACATTGATTTAAATAAACCAGCACCCTTAGAGCTAACATCTTTATTTGCTACTCAAGTAAAGGAAGTCCGGCTTGAAATTGGTTTTGGTGGAGGTGAAAATTTGATTCATGAAATGGAACGTTTTCCACAAACTGGTTTTATCGGCGTAGAACCCTTTATTAATGGTATGGCAAAAATATTGGTCCATATTGAAAAACACACACATTATCAAAATCATCTTCGCCTTTATGATAATGATGCCACACAACTTCTTGATTGGCTGCCAACAGCATCACTTGATGGAATAGACCTTTTTTATCCCGATCCATGGCCTAAAAAAAAGCATTGGAAACGGCGATTTATCAATGCAAAAAACCTTAATCGTTTTGCTCGAGTTCTTAAGATAGGTAAAAATTTCCGTTTTGCCAGCGATATAGATACTTACGTTAATTGGACCCTATACCACTGCACACATCACGACAGTTTTGAATGGCAAGTAGAAAGTCCTAAAGATTGGAAAAACCCCTACCCGTCATGGCAGAGCACCCGTTATGAAGCAAAAGCTTTGCGTGAAGGCAGAACACCTGCTTATCTTACTTTTATTAGGAAATAGCTGATAAAACACTTTATCATGGACGACTTGAAAAACTTTAAATTTAAGAATATAATGAAACGGATTCTTCATCTTGTGATAAGGAGTGGGTTGTTTGAACCCGCTCTTTTTTAATATCAGTGGGTCAAAACAACTTGAATGATATAAACGAAACTGAAACAATAAATAACATTGATGAGCCACGTCTGTTTGAAGAAGATGGGATTGAAGGGCGTGTGGCTGCTCTTGTCTCACCATTGCTCAAACCTTTAAATTATCGTTTAATTCGCGTCAAATTCTCTGGTTTAAATGGCTTAACTCTTCAGATTATGGCTGAACGCACTGATGGCACCATGGCAATAGAAGATTGTGAAATTATTAGCCGCACTGTTTCGCCTTTTCTTGATGTGCAAAATGTCATTGAACGAAAATATCATTTGGAAATCTCATCTCCTGGTATTGATCGCCCATTGGTAAGAAAATCTGATTTTTTCAAATGGCAAGGACATATTGCAAAAATTGAAACTGGTGTTGTTATTAATGGGCGCCAAAAATTTCGCGGCACACTAACAAATATTACACAAAATAGCTTTACCTTAAATACCGATAAAGCTTCTCACGGAGAAATAGCGGATGTTTTGATTCCCTTCGCTGATGTTACGAATGCGCGTCTAGTGCTTACTGATGAACTTATTCGCGACGCACTGAAAAAAGATAAAGAGTTACGTCAACAGCTAATCCCTGAAGACAATTTTAATACTTTAACCGAGAAAACAAACTGTCAAAATTAATGTTAATTAGAATCATTCCGCTTGGATGGTATAAAAAAGGAGAAAATCTATGGCTATAAGCGCTAACAGGCTTGAACTTCTGCAAATCGCAGATGCTGTTGCACGCGAAAAGTCAATTGACCGTGAAATTGTCATTTCTGCAATGGCTGATGCTATACAGAAAGCAGCGCGTTCACGTTATGGTCAAGAAACCAATATCCGTGCTGAAATTAATTCTAAAACTGGTGAAATTAAATTGCAGCGTTTACTTCAAGTTGTTGATATCGTTGAAGATTATACAAATGAAATCGCTTTATCTGACGCCTTAAAACATCAAGTTGATATAAAAATTGGTGATTTTTTCTGTGATCCTTTACCTCCTATGGATTTTGGGCGCATTGCAGCACAATCTGCCAAACAGGTTATTGTCCAAAAAGTACGTGATGCGGAACGTGACCAGCAATTTGAAGAATTCAAAAATAAAGTTGGTGAAATAATTTCTGGTACAGTCAAGCGTGTAGAGTATGGTAACGTTATTGTCGATCTAGGACGTGGAGAAGCTATAATACGGCGTGATGAGCTAATTCCTCGTGAGTCCTTTCATTATGGAGATCGGATTCGTGCTTTTGTTAATGACGTACATCGTGAACAGCGAGGGCCGCAAATTTTCCTTTCGCGTACGCACCCTCAATTTATGGCAAAACTTTTTACCATGGAAGTGCCAGAAATTTATGATGGTATTATAGAAATTAAATCCGTTGCACGTGATCCAGGTTCGCGTGCCAAAATTGCTGTCGTCTCACGTGATGGTTCAATTGATCCTGTTGGAGCGTGCGTTGGAATGCGAGGAAGTCGGGTTCAAGCTGTTGTTGCAGAATTGCAAGGAGAAAAAATTGACATTATTCCTTGGTCACCTGATGCTGCAACATTTATTGTCAATGCATTACAGCCTGCTGAAGTTTCAAAAGTCGTTCTTGATGAAGATGCAGAACGTATTGAAGTTGTCGTTCCTGATGACCAACTCAGTCTCGCTATTGGGCGACGTGGGCAAAATGTTCGTTTAGCCTCGCAATTAACAGGATGGAGCATTGATATCTTAACAGAACAAGAAGAATCCGAAAATCGTCAAAAAGAATTTAATGAACGTAGTAAGCTTTTCATGGAATCCTTAGATGTTGACGAAATGGTCGGACAAGTTATGGCATCAGAAGGTTTTGCTTCAATTGAAGAAATTGCCTATGTTGATCTTGAAGAAATCGCTTCTATTGATGGTTTTGATAATGAAACTGCTTCAGAAATTCAAAGCCGTGCACGCGAATACCTAGAACGCAAAGAAAAAGAATTAGATGAAAAACGTAAAAAACTTGGTGTTGCTGATGAATTGCGATCACTTCCTGGCATGACAAACGCGATGTTGGTTGCTATTGGCGAAGATGGTATTAAAACAATAGACGATTTTGCAGGTTATGCAGTGGACGACTTAATTGGCTGGCGAGAACGCAAAGGAGGTCAAGTTCAGAACTTCTCTGGTATCTTAACCCCATTTGATATTACACGTACTGATGCAGAAGCTATGATTTTAGCTGCACGTGTGCAAGCAGGTTGGATATGTCAAACTGATTGTGTCGCAGAAAATTCTACAGAAAATGAGAAAACAGATAACGTGGATGAAGACACACTTTAAATAGGAGACACACTTTAAATGAATGAGCGGACCTGTATTGTGACAAAGAAGAGCGCTTCAACAACAGCGTTGATTCGCTTTGTCGTTGGTCCAAACAATCAAATTATCCCCGATCTTAAAGCTAATTTGCCCGGGCGTGGTATTTGGGTCTCTGCTCATTATAATACCGTTGAAGAAGCAATTAAACGTAAAGCTTTTAGCAAAAATCTTAAAACAGATGTGGAGGTTGCTTCAAATCTTGCTAATATTGTGGATAAACTCCTCCTAAAATCTGCCCTTGGGAGCCTTTCTATGGCGCGAAAAGCAGGTGCTGTTGTCACAGGTTTAACCAAAGTTGATTCTGCTATCCGCTCTGGTCAGGTTGCTCTTGTGTTGCATGCAAAAGAAGCTACGGAAGATGGTAAACGGAAAATTTTACAAGCAATCTATGCAATACAACAGAAAACGAATCAGGATATAAAAGTTTTATCTTTATTTACAAGCGATGAAATGAGTGTGGTTTTTGGAGCTAATCTTGTGATACATGCAGCCTTATTGAATACAAAATCTGCAGAGGGTTTTAGCAAAACGATAAACAAATTGATCGCCTATCGTAACGAGAAATACAATAAGCCTTGTGAGATGACGGCAAAAGCCGTGAAGGAAATACAATGAGTGAAAATAATAATGACAAGATAACAGCTAAAAAGACGCTGACCCTCAAACGAACAGGGCTAGAAACTAGTATGGTCAAACAAAATTTTAGTCATGGCCGTACAAAAGCTGTAGTTGTCGAAACTAAACGACGTAAAATTACACGTCCTGATGAAAAAGTTGAGACATCATTGTCAATTACTAAACCGCATGTGGCTCAACCACGCTCCAAACCGCGGTTTGAAGAAAAAGCAACGAGTAAACCTATAGCCCAAAAATCTGTGGCTCAAAGTAATCTTTCTTCAGCTGAAATAGAAGCAAGATTTCGTGCTTTAGAAGAAGCAAAAATCCAAGAACAGATAACGCGTCAACAAGCTGAAGAAAAAGAAAGACGTGCCAAAGAACGTGAAGAAAGCTTGCGTTTACAAGCTGCTCAAGAAAAAATGAAACAGCAAGACACTCAACACACTGCTGTACAAACTCAAACTTTTTCTCCTGCAGTCTCTCTAACAGAACCAATAGAATCAGCAAAGGCAGCTACCCCGTTTAAAAATACAGCTTCAATCGAAAAACGCGCCATAGATGACAATGAAGACGAAGAAAAGCGTAACCGTCGCGCTAATCTTTCTAAATCAGAAATACGTGCACCTAAAGCTGTAAAAGGTGCCGATGAACGCCGCCGCGGAAAACTCACACTTAATAGTGCCTTAGATGAAGAAGGCAGTGCACGTGGCCGTTCAATGGCTGCAATGCGCCGCAGACAGGAAAAATTTAAACGTGCTCAAAACCAAGAGCCACGGGAAAAAATTTCTCGTGAAGTTATTCTTCCTGAAACTATTACCATTCAAGAACTTGCGCAACGTATGGCTGAGCGCTCTGTTGATGTTATAAAATTTCTGATGAAACAGGGCCAAATGATGAAGCCCGGCGATGTTATTGATGTAGATACTGCTGAGCTTATCGCTATTGAATTCGGTCATACAGTTAAATGTGTCTCAGAATCAGATGTAGAAGAAGGTATCTTTAATATAGCTGATGACCCTCAAAAATGCGGCAACGTCCACCAGTGGTAACAATTATGGGTCATGTCGATCACGGAAAAACATCTTTGCTCGATGCTATTCGCAAAGCCAATGTTGCATCTAATGAAGCAGGTAGTATTACGCAACATATTGGTGCTTATCAAATTGAACAAAATGGACAGAAGATTACCTTTATTGATACACCCGGACACTCTGCCTTTACAGCCATGCGTGCTCGAGGTGCTCAAATTACTGATATTGCTATTCTGGTAATCGCTGCAGATGATAGTGTTATGCCGCAAACAATTGAATCAATCAATCATGCAAAAGCTGCTGGTGTGCCTATTATTGTTGCCATTAACAAAACTGATAAACCAACTGCTGATGCACAAAAAGTGCGCACAGAACTTATGCAACACGAAGTTTTCGTGGAATCCATGGGTGGGGAAACTTTAGAGGTTGAAGTTTCTGCTAAAACTGGTCAAAATCTTGATAAACTTCTAGAAGCTATTCTTCTTCAAGCTGAAATTCTTGACCTGAAAGCAGACCCAGAGCGAACTGCAGAAGGTATTGTTATTGAAGCAAAACTTGATAGAGGACGTGGATCCATTGCAACTGTTCTTGTTCAAAAAGGTGCATTGCATCTTTCCAACATTATCGTAGCAGGTAATGAATGGGGCCGTGTTCGTGCTTTAATTGATGATCATGGTAACCATATTAAACAAGCGGGTCCTTCTACACCGGTCGAAATTTTAGGTATGCAAGGTACACCGCAAGCTGGTGACCGTTTTGCCGTTGTAGTGAATGAAGAAAAAGCACGTGAAATTTCTGAATACCGTCAACGATTAGCACGTGATAAAGCTGTAGCACGAAAAGCTGGTTCTCGTGGTTCTCTTGAACAAATGATGACAAAACTGCAAACCGCTGGCATAAAAGAATTTCCGCTTATTATTAAAGGAGATGTTCGGGGATCTATTGAAGCGATTGCATCAGTATTAGAAAAGCTAGGAAATGAGGAAGTACGTGCCCGTATTGTTCATTCTGGTACTGGAGGAATTACTGAAAGTGATATTTCTCTTGCTGCAGCATCTAATTCTGCTGTTATTGGTTTTAATGTCCGAGCTAATAAACAAGTGCGTGATTTAGCCGCAGCTCAAGGAATCGAAATTCGCTATTATAACATCATTTACGATCTTGTTGACGATGTCAAAGCGGCCATGTCAGGATTACTTTCACCAGAAAAACGTGAAACGTTTCTTGGTAATGCTGAAATTTTGGAAGTCTTTAATATTACAAAAATTGGAAAAGTTGCTGGTTGTCGAGTTACAGAAGGTAAAATAGAACGGGGAGCAAGTGTTCGTCTCATTCGGGATAATATTGTTATTCATGAAGGAAAACTTAAAACACTTAAACGTTTCAAAGATGAAGTTAATGAAGTGCAAGTTAGCCAAGAATGTGGGATAGCATTTGAAAATTATGAAGATACACGTATCGGCGATATTGTTGAAATTTTCCGAGTCGAGCACATTAATCGCACATTATAAAATCACCTGATAACTTTCCTCTCTATTAAAAGAGAGAAATTTTTGGATTGGTGAATGGTGTCTCTTTCCTTTTTAATTTTTTAAAAAGTAAAGAGAAGAGAAATTGTAATAAAGGTTATGAGTTCAATGAAAAACACAGGTCCATCACAACGGCAATTAAGAGTGGGAGAACAAGTTCGCCACGTGTTAGCTCATATACTACAACGAGATATTTTACTTGATGATGCCTTAAAAGGTGTTGTTATTTCTATCTCTGAAGTACGTATGTCAGCAGATCTGAAAATTGCTACTTGCTTTGTTTCTCCACTCAGTATTGTTCACGATATTTCTCATACTGCTATTATAGAAGTTTTAAATAAACATAGTCGTTTTATCCGTAAAGAAATTAGCCATCAATTGCGACAAATGAAATACATGCCTGAATTACGTTTTCGGTTTGATAATAGTTTTGATAATTTTTCAAAAATTGATGCTCTACTCCATTCACCTGAAGTAGCACGCGATCTTCTTTATAATAACGAGCCTGAAAATTAAAAGAGCATGGCACAACAACGCAAAAAAAAAGGTCGTTCTATCTCTGGTTGGATAATTCTTGACAAACCAAAAGGAATGAGATCAACAGAAGCTGTCTCACAAATCAAATGGCTCTTTAATGCACAAAAGCAGGGCATGCAGGTACACTTGATCCACTTGCTTCTGGTATGTTACCTATTGCATTAGGTGAAGCAACCAAAACTATTCCTTATGTTATGGAAGGTATCAAAACCTATCACTTTCATGTAGCTTGGGAGAAGAGCGTTCAACAGATGATCTCGAAGGTGAAGTAATTAAAACAGCGATTCAACGTCCAACACAAGAAGATATCCTCGCCTTTTACCCAAATATACAGGTGTTATTTTACAAACACCTCCAAAATTTTCTGCAATTAAAATTGCCGGTAATCGTGCTTATGATCTAGCCCGTGCAGGCGAGATTGTTGAAATTCCACCCCGCGAAGTGAAAATTGAATCCCTCAAACTTACTGGAACCACACAAGGACATTCCATTTTTGAAATAACATGCGGAAAAGGAACATATGTACGCTCCTTAGCGCGCGATATGGGACGTGACCTTGGTTGTTATGGATATATTGCTGACTTACGCCGTGTCGCAGTGGCTCCTTTTAATGAAAATGATCTCATTCCATGGAGTAAATTAGAGGCAGCTGTAATACATAAAGACGAAAAGGAGAAAATTATGCATTTTCCAAACGGGATTTCTCTATACTTGATGAACTACTAACTGAAACAAAGGCCGCATTAGTTCACTTACCTCATTACACCATAAGCGAAAATCAAGTACAGCATTTAAAAACGGGCAATCCAGTACTCTTACGTAATCAAAATGCATGTATTGATGAAATGATGTTTGTATAATCCACAAAGACCAACTTCTCGCTATAGGTACTATTGAAAAAACCAATTCAAACCAAAACGTATTTTCACAAATAGATGAACTTCTTTCTATCTGCGATAACCTCTTTATGGAACAAAGTATTTTCCTACACTTATTACAAATAATTGGTCCATTTTACCACTTTATATCCAAACCGTTCTACTAAAATCATTGCTCTGTAGAAAGCTTCAAATATACCTCATCAGCCTGTGGTATTGTTTGCCACTCAATCATACGATGTATTCTTATACCATCGGGTGCACAATTTAATCGACTAAGATGTTTATTCACTTCTGCATCTGCTTTTATAGCACGATAATTATGGCGTAGATAATCTACCCATGTTGGCATATGATAAACTTCTGTCCAACAGCCAGGTTTTCCAAGATTACGTACAAGAACCATTGGCGAGCGCCATCACGTCGACGAATATGACGACGACGTGCCATAACTTCAAGAAATTCTTTGAGATCATTTTCATTGATTTGATAATCAATCATAATCATGATAGGACCACTACATGCTTCCAAGTCAAGCAAAACTTGTGGTTCTTTAAATTGATCAAGTGGATCAAAATCTATCTGAGGAATTTCTTGGATTTTAAACTTTATACCCGCAAGAGCTCCTAAAATTAAAAAGAGAGCACAACACCAAAGCCACTGTTGGAGAATAAGCATCAGCAAATACACCCCAGATCACACTACCAACTGCCATACCACCATAAGATGCAGTTTGATAAAGTGCTAAAGCACGCGCAACAACCAACGTGGTGTGGAAAGTTGCACAGATGTATTAAACAGCGACAACGCTAAAACCCAAAATAAACCAGCAGGAAATAAAACAAGATGGCTTACAACAATTGAACGACTTACTGCTAAAACAAAGCAAACAAAAGAAAGCCAATAAATGAAGTCGCAACAATTGTTTCTGAATTAAACAATGCCGTATATACGAATTAACAAGCCAGCTGTAATCGCACCTATACCAAAACAACCAAGTAACGTACCATAGAGAAGGGCACTTCCCCAAGAATGTCACATGCAACAATTGGTAACAGAGCAGAAACCGAAATCGTCCCGATACCAAAAGAAATGCTCTGGCCATAACGCTTAAAAGATTAGGCGACATCACAACATAACGCAAACCATCTGCTATAGCCCCTAAAATTTCTCTCGCGGCAATGGTAATGTATTGGTCTTATAGTTGGGTTTCCATAAAAATAAAGCACTCGTTAAAGGAATATAACTCATAGCATTTAATAAAAAAGCAACCGTTCCACCTAGAGTAGCAATAACAGCTCCTCCGATAGCAGGACCTATACTGCGCATTAAATAAGCCAATACTATTTAGAGTAACAGCAGTAGGGATATTTTCTCTACTTACAATATCCCCCATTGTTGCTTGCCAAGCAGGATTATGAAAAGCAAGCCCACATCCAATCAAAATGTAAGCACAGTAAAAGCCAAGGCGTTATCAATCCTAAATAGGATAAAACAGTCAATTAATTGATACAATTATCATAACTATTTGTGCAAATAACATAATCTGACGCCGATTAAAATTATCGGCTAATGCTCCTGCCATCAGAGAAAAAACAAAGCGGTAATACTGTAGCACCTTGAACAAGCCAACCATGAATGCGATGAACTAATCAAAGTCATCAGCCAACTTGCCCCTACAGCTTGTATAACAACTCCTAAATTAAAAATGAGAGTCGCTGACCATAAATTTCGAAACACTGAATTTCGAAAAAGCTTTAACGTTAGAATTTTCTGCATCTTTTGTCTCCAATCGGCAGTCTAATCTCTTTTTACCATAAACACATTGCGCAAAGCTGCAATCTTTCTCTCAAATGATATGCCATATTTCATAAAATAGCCTTAAACTAAACAACTTTATTTCTAAAGAAGATCTTCAATATACTTTCAAGGGCTAGTATTTGTTCTTCTTTCTTATATAATGCCAAAGCAAGTAAGAATTTTTGTTCTTCTTGGTTTTCATAGACCCTCGCTGGACGACATCTCGGCTATGGGTGACTGTTGTTTCCTCATTTTTGAAAGGATGATATGATGTCGATTACAGCTGAACGTAAACGCTCTCATTACGAATATGCAACTAAAACCGGTGATACAGGCTCGCCAGAAGTGCAAGTTGCTGTTCTTTCTGAACGTATTTCTAATTTAACTAATCATTTTAAATCTCACAAAAAGGACAATCATTCTCGTCGTGGCCTTTTAAAGATGGTTTCTAAACGCCGTCGCCTTCTTGATTACCTTAAAGAAATTGACCAAGATCGCTATCAGGTATTGATCGGAAAATTAGGTTTGCGTCGCTAAAACAAAGTAAATGGATGTTTTTTACAAAAAACATCCATTTATGTCGGCTTACTGCTTTCATCTTCAAAATTGATAAAAAATTTCATACGGCAGGATTGCCAGTTGCTTCATATCTCAATTGTGATTTATTCTTATCTTTGCGAAAAAAACAGAAGCATCTTGTTGTCTTGCCCGCATTTAAAAGTAAACATACAAAACTAGAACGTGAACACTGGCCATTAAGGATAAAAAATGTTTAAAACCCATAAGGTAGAAATTGAATGGGCCGGTCGGCCACTCATCCTCGAAACAGGAAAAATTGCACGTCAAGCTGATGGTGCAGTTATTGCAACCTACGGTGAAACCATCGTCTTGGCAACCGTCGTTTCAGCAAAAAATCCAAAACCAGATCAAGATTTTTTTCCATTAACCGTCAATTATCAAGAAAAAACCTATGCTGTCGGTAAAATACCAGGCGGCTATTTCAAACGCGAAAGTCGGCCGAGTGAAAATGAAACATTGATTTCACGTTTGATTGATCGTCCGATTCGTCCTCTTTTTGTCGACGGTTATAAGAATGACACTCAAGTCATTGCCTCTGTTATACAGCATGATTTAGAAAACAACCCTGATATTCTTGCTATGATTGCATCCTCTGCTGCATTAACTTTATCAGGCATTCCTTTTAGGTCCTATTGCTGGTGCAAGAGTTGGTTATTGTAATGGACAATATGTTCTCAATCCTCACATTGATGAAATGCCCGAATCAAAACTTGATCTTGTCGTCGCTGGAACAGAAAATGCCGTGTTAATGGTTGAATCAGAAGCCAAAGAATTACCTGAAGATGTCATGCTTGGTGCTGTTATATTTGGTCAAAAAGGTTTTCAACCAGTTATTGACGCTATCATTAAACTTGCCGAAGTTGCTGCAAAAGAACCGCGCGATTTCATTCCAGAAGATTTATCTGACCTTGAAACAACTATGCTTGAAATGGTCGAAAAAGACCTCCAAAAGCTTACACAATCACCGATAAACAAGAACGTCACCGCAATTGACGCTATTAAGGCAAACGTTGTCGACAAATTTATGTCGAAAATAGAGGAAAATTGTGAATTTAATGCTGATCAAATTGCCACTGTTTTCAAGCATTTACAGGCTAAAATTGTTCGCCAAAATATTCTTGATACTGGAAAACGCATTGATGGACGCACCCTTTCAACTGTACGTTCAATTCAATCAGAAGTTGGTATTTTACCTCGTGCACATGGGTCAGCGCTGTTTACCCGTGGTGAAACACAAGCACTTGTTATCGCAACCTTGGGAACTAGTGAAGACGAACAATACATTGACTCATTAACAGGAACGTACAAAGAAACATTCTTACTCCACTACAATTTTCCACCTTTTTCAGTAGGTGAAACAGGACGTAGTTCTCCTGGTCGTCGAGAAATTGGTCATGGTAAATTGGCATGGCGTGCTATTCACCCAATATTGCCAACAAAAGACTCTTTCCCTTACACTATTCGTGCTGTATCGGAAATTACTGAATCTAATGGATCATCTTCAATGGCAACTGTCTGCGGGACTTCACTTGCGCTTATGGATGCAGGTGTTCCTTTGGCTCGCCCTGTTGCAGGTATTGCAATGGGCTTGATTAAAGAAGGTGAACGTTTTGCTATTTTGTCTGATATTTTAGGTGATGAAGATCATCTTGGTGATATGGACTTTAAAGTAGCAGGTACAAAAAACGGTATCACATCTTTGCAAATGGACATTAAAATTGATGGTATTACCGAAGAAATTATGAAAAGCACTTGAGCAAGCCAAAGATGGTCGAATCCATATTCTCAATGAAATGTCAAAAGCCTTAACCAGTGCACGTGATGAACTAAGCGAGTTTTCTCCACGTATAGAAATGATGAACATTCCTGTAGATAAAATTCGCGATGTTATTGGTTCTGTGGTGGAAAAGTAATTCGGGA
>NZ_MUBG01000003.1 GCF_002022415.1 Bartonella sp. WD12.1 | reverse complement strand
TTTATTTTTAAACGTTTCATGCTAAGAATTTTTTTATAAAAAATATTATCGTTTAAAAGAATTTTACCTTATGGCAATAGCGCATTTATCAGCTAAAATTATCAGTTCCGGAAGATCAGCAGTTGCAGCTGCAGCGTATCGTCATAGAACGAGAATGTTTGATGAATTAGAAGGATCGAGTACGCACAAATATAATAAAGAAAAAGATCTCGTCTATTCAGAAATTAACTTTCCTAAAAATTCACCGAAATGGCTTGCAGAACCATTAAAATATCTCAATAAAAACGAAGAAAAAAGTGAATGGTTATGGAATTATGTTCAAAATAACGAGCGTGTAAATGGGCAGTTAGCAAGAGAAGTTGTTATTGCATTACCATTAGAATTATCTAAAAAACAAAATATTTCCCTTGTACAAGAATTTATAAATAAAAACTTTACATCACGAGGTCTTATTTCTGATTGGGTTTACCACAATAGTGAAGGAAATCCACATGTTCATATAATGCATACTTTACGTCCTGTTGCAGAACATGGGCTTGGGTCAAAAAAAATAGCTGTTTTAAATGATGATGGAACAGTGAAAAAATCTTTTGTTACGATTCATGACAAGGAAGGAAATGCGATAAAAAGAGAAGAACGTGTAGTTTATGAAAATGTCATAGGTTATAAAGATGCAATTAAGGATTTGCGTAATTCATGGGGTGAAATCGCAACAAAGCATTTAGTAATGTCTGGTTATGATATGAAAGTGGATATGCGATCATATAAAGATAGGGGGTTATCTATAGAACCAACTATTCATTTAGGACAGTCTGCAAATGCGATGAAAAAAAGGGGACTGCTTAGTAATGCAGTGCAAGCTAATGAAAAAATAAAACAAAAATCTGTAGAGATAATTAAAAAAAATCCTGATGAAGTACTGAAGTTAATTTCATTTGAAAAATCAACATTTAGTCGTATAGACCTTGCTAAAATCATTAATCGATATGTTGATGATGCAAATGAGTTTAATGATATTATGGTGCGTTTAGAGCAAAGTGACAATCTTATTAAAATTAAAGATCATTCTCATCCTAATAAAATTATTTACTCAACAAAAGAAATTATAAAAACTGAATATAATATGGAACGTGACGTCGTTTCTTTGTTTCAAACAACAGGACATGGTCTTAAAAGTAAGAAAGTTTTAGATGCAATAAAGTTTGTTGAGAATAAAGATCGCGGCAATAGATTCAAGTTTTCAGAAGAACAAAAGTTAGCAGTACAGCATATTACAGGTGATAAAGGTATTGCAGCGATTGTTGGTTATGCTGGTGCTGGAAAATCAACTTTATTAGAAGCGGCAAATATTGCTTGGACTAATGGTAGTCGACGTGTATTTGGTGCGGCTCTTGCGGGTAAAGCTGCAGAAAGTCTTGAAGAATCCTCAAAAATAAAAAGTAAAACTCTTGCCGCTTGGGAGCTAGCGTGGAAAAATAAAAAAGATGAACTACGGGTTGGTGATGTCTTTGTCATTGATGAAGCTGGGATGATTTCTTCAAAGCAGCTTTCCTATTTTGTTCAAAAAGTTAAAAAAGCTGGTGCTAAAATAGTTCTTGTTGGCGATAATATGCAGTTACAACCAATTGAAGCTGGAGCAGCATTTCGTGCTGTTGTTGATAATATTGGCTATGTTGAATTGTCCGGCATAAGAAGACAAAAAGAAGAATGGGGACAGGAAGCGTCAAGACAATTTGCGCGTGGTCAAGTAAAAGAAGCTTTAGATAACTATAAAAATAGGGGATTCATTCACCAAACTAAAACGCGTGAACAAGCAATAAATACTATTGTTAAAGATTGGATGGATACACGAAAGAAGGTAGAAACAAAATATGTAGAAGAAGGGAAATCTTTAAGGGGTGATGAACTTCTTGTTCTTGCACATACAAATGCGGCCGTAAAAAAATTAAACGAAAAAATTCGAACAGCACTTAAAAATGCTCGTTTACTCAAATCAGAAGATATAGCGAGCACAACAAACTTTGATACTATGAAAGGACAACGGGAATTTGTTGTTGGTGACCGGATTATTTTTCTTGAAAATGCTCAGTTTAAGGAAAGATATGCACCAGAATTAGGAGAGCAAAAAGTTAAAAATGGTATGTTAGGCACTGTTTTGTCTACGCAAAATAAAACAGGAAAACCACTTTTAAAGGTGCGTCTTGATTCTGGCCAAGAGGTTGTTTTCTCCAATCAGACTTATCAAAATGTTGATCACGGATATGCGGCTACCATTCATAAGAGTCAGGGAGTGACAGTTGATAATGTTTTTGTTTTAGCCTCATCATTTATGGATCAACATCTTGCATATGTTTCTATGTCTCGACACAGATATCAATCACATCTTTATGTAGCAGAGCAGGATTTTAAAAATGTGAGATTACATGAACACAGGCAGATTAAAGGTACAATAATTGGTGAACTTGTAGAAACAGGGTATACTTCTTTTAATGAAAATGCAAAAATCAAAACACCTTATGCTGATATCGCAACTTCACGTGGAATTGAACGTGTTTATGGTGTGAATCTGCCTTTTGCTATAGATGGCGCTCGTATTGAGTTTGGTGATAAGATATCTCTTCGTCAAGACAAAGAAACTATTGTTGTTAACAATAAAGAAATCAAAAAGAATATTTTTAATGTTGATTTAATAGAACGCGGTGACCCTTCTTTAGCTGGTGGTGTCAATCAATTTGATTGTGCAAATACATATGAAAAATTAGTAGCGGCTTTTTCGAGATCTGGCGTCAAAACAACAACCCTCGATTTTTCTGAATCCCCTGATTATCGAGATTATATTGCTAAATTTACGGCAAATAGAGGGATTGATGTTTCTCAAAGTTTTGGTGAACGAGTTTTCTCTTATATTGAGACAAATAAAGAATGGTTGCAAAAACAGAGAGAAAAGATTGAAAGGCTTTGGGATAGAGCAAAAGCAAGTTTTGCTAAACTTCAAAAAGAAGGTATCAAGATTGAGCAATCACAAAAAGATTTTAATATAGCTTCACAATCAATACGACCAGCACCGTACCTTTCTTCTTATACAGATACTTCTAATTTAGAACAAGAAGCGCAAAACGCTCTTAGAAATGAAAAATCTTACGTTGATACTTTTAAAGAATTAAACGACCGTTTGATGTCTATTTACAAAGATCCTCAAGCAGCAGCACTTAAGATTGAAAAAACGATTTTAGCAGGGAAGGGGGATAAGTTACCTGATATTTTAGCTAAAACACCTGATAGAGCTGGTGAACTGCGTGGATCAGATCGTTTAATAGACAAACTAAGGTCAGCAGGAAAAGAACGAAAAGCTGCACTTTATAATGTTCCTCTTGCAGTTTCTACAATTAGAGAACTTCAATCATTTTATAAAAACTCCTATGAGAAGCATATGGATAGGCTTACACGTGAACGTGAGCAATTAAAAGTTGAGGTGCCTTCTCTCTCTCAAGAAGCTATTGCTTATATGAAAAATGTTGAAGTTGGCCGTAATAATTATTCCAAGATACCAGAGAACATTAATAAAGAATTTTTGCAGCTTGAAAGTGCTTTAAACAGGCGTTTTGGAGAAGATATGATTTATAAGCGAGATTTTAACTTATCGAAAGAAATAGCCTCAAAGCAGCCTTATGATAAGAAGCTTGTCAATGAACTTCAAACGGCAATAAAATTTCTACAACAAAGACATATACAAGAGCTAAACAATCTTGCAATAACACGTACGGTTTCAAAAGGAATTATAAGGTAAAAAAGTAAAAGTTAAAGCATTAAAACGTTGTTGTTATAGTCCTATTTTGCTATAATAATAGGCAATTGAAGGAGATTTAATATGTTAAGCGAGGAAGAGATTGAAGAGCGTCGTCGTGATGTTAGAGATGTATTGGCAAGTCACCGTTTAGAAGGTTTGGAGCCAGATCCACAAGTCGTTGCACAAATGGAGCGTGTTGCTATCGGAGAGCTTGAAACAAGTGATGTCATCAAAGATTTGATGGAACGGATAAAACGTGGTGAAATATGAAGGGAGCAACGATCCTTATACTGATTCAGAGACTGGTGTTATGTATAACCTGCTTGGAATTAAAGACCAAGCCAGACTGGAACGTGTAGAAACTGCCTTTACTTGTGTAAGGGCTCTTGAATTTAGACGTACTTCTATTAGCGGTAAGTTCGATCTAGATCACATGAAAGAAATCCACAAAAAGCTGTTTGGTGACGTCTATGAATGGGCAGGAAAGATCCGTGTAGTGGATATTGCCAAAGGTAATAGTAGATTTGCCCATTATACTCAGATTGAGAGTTACGCACCGCAGATTACACAACAGCTTGCAAGAGAACAACATCTACGCGGTCTTGACGCTAATGAATTTAGCCAGAGAGCTGGATATTACATGGGTGAGTTGAATGTGTTGCACCCGTTTCGAGAAGGTAATGGACGTACTCTACGTGAATTTATTTGGCAACTTGCTCGTGAAGCTGGTTATTATATTGATTGGGATCGTGTAGAGCGACAGGAAATAACGCGTGCGTCAATTGAATCATATTATGGTAATTCTGATTTAATGTCTGCACTAATCCGTAAGAACCTCACTGAATTTACTGCAAATAGAAGAATTGATGTTTCTCAAGGTGTTGGTGAACGAGTTTCTTCTTACATTGATACAAATGAAAAGATTACGACACAATCAATACGACCAGCACCGTACCTTTCTTCTTATACAGATACTTCTAATTTAGAACAAAAAGCGCAAAACGCTCTTAGGAATGAAAAATCTTACGTTGATACTTTTAAAGAATTAAACGATCATTTGAAGACTATCTATAAAAATCCCCAAGCAGCAGCACTTAAGATTGAAAAAACGATTTTAGCAGGCAAGGGGGATAAATTACCTGATATTTTAGCTAAAACACCTGATAGAGCTGGTGAACTACGTGGATCAGATCGTTTAATAGACAAACTAAGATCAGCAGGAAAAGAACGAAAAGCTGCACTTTATAATGTTCCTCTTGCAGTTTCTACAATTAGAGAACTTCAATCATTTTATAAAAACTCCTATGAGAAGCATATGGATAGGCTTACACGTGAACGTGAGCAATTAAAAGTTGAGGTGCCTTCTCTCTCTCAAGAAGCTATTGCTTATATGAAAAATGTTGAAGTTAGCCGTAATAATTATTCCAAGATACCAGAGAACATTAATAAAGAATTTTTGCAGCTTGAAAGTGCTTTAAATAGGCGTTTTGGAGAAGATATGATTTATAAGCGAGATTTTAACTTATCAAAAGAAATAGCCTCAAAACAGCCTTATGATAAGAAGCTTGTCAATGAACTTCAAACGGCAATAAAATTTCTACAACAAAGACATATACAAGAGCTAAACAATCTTGCAATAACACGTACGGTTTCAAAAGGAATTATAAGGTAATTGTAACTATATTATTGCTTGATACAAGTACGGGTTACCCGCACATTTAAAGTATGCAGACAGTAATTGAAACAATAGCTTATCTGACCTCTGCAAAAGAGGAAGGTATATTATCTGATGAATTATTGGATATCATTCTAAACAGAAAGGTAAAAGTGGTGGATATAGAATTATTACCTTTTTTAGTGGTCAAGATATCCCCGTATTTCTTTTAGATATTTATAGTAAGTCATCTCAAGGAAATTTAACAAAGGCAGAGAGAAATGAACTGAAGAAAATTTTAACTGCACTCTTAAACGAATATAGGAGAGAGATGTAATGGATAAGGTAAATAAAGTAGGATCACGTATATTACAAGGTGCTCGTGAAGCTCTTGCTTATGCAAAAGGTGAAGCAGATACTACAAAGTTTGGTATCCATATTCCTTCAAACATTGATGTGAAAAAAATCAGGAAAAATGTTGATTTAACACAAACGCAATTTGCAGCACGGTATGGTTTTTCTGTAGGACGTATTCGCGATTGGGAACAAGGACGATATTCTATAGATGCTTCTTCTCGCATATTACTTACTGTCATTGAAAATGAACCTGATGCCGTCAACCGTGCACTTAAAAAAGCTCTATCAATGTAGCTATTTTAGTAGATTAAGTTTTTTAGAAAACATCTCGACGTTTAAAAGGATCATAATAAATTTCTGTTACACGGAATTTGCCTTCTAAACGTTTGCATTGAATAATGATATCGATCATAGAAATCAATAAACCACGGATGTCTTCGCGTGCCAAATCGCTTCCCCCATCACTTTCCTTGACAAGAAGTGTCATTTGTTCAAAGGCTGCTAGAGTGGATGAAGCATGAACAGTTGTGATTGATCCTGGATGCCCAGAATTGACATTGCGGATATAGTAAAAAGCTGTCCCATCACGCAATTCCTGTAAGAGAATTCTGTCTGGTCGCATACGCAATCCAGATTCAAGCAATTCTTTAACCCCAACTCTTGCCAATCCTTGATTATCTTTTGAATAAAATAATTGCACTTTGTTTGGATGAGGAACGACAAGCTCGGGAGTATCTTCAATAGTTAAAATTCGTTCATCTTCAGGAATTTTTGCAATTAGAGCTTTAGAGAGTGTTGTTTTCCCTGATCCTGTTTTACCAGATATCAAAATATTTTGTTGTGCAATAACAGCCTTTTCTAAAAAACTG
Source organism: Bartonella sp. WD12.1 (assembly GCF_002022415.1). Taxonomy (GTDB): domain Bacteria; phylum Pseudomonadota; class Alphaproteobacteria; order Rhizobiales; family Rhizobiaceae; genus Bartonella. Next base: position 42,886 of record NZ_MUBG01000003.1, on the reverse strand, counting down.
ATAAAATCTTTAGCAATGAATAATTTCGTTAACTCTTGTTCGCTATCGGAAAGCTCACCTAACCGTTCAGCCATTTGTTCAGATGGGGTAAAACTGACATTTTTAGTGACAGAAAACAAACCTTTTTCATGCAAACTTTCAAGAGAAAAAGTTCGTGAGGAAGGCTTACGAATTGTCATACTGATAGTATTTGGTGCAGCTGCAGGAGGCATTACAATTTGTATGCGTTCATTATTAGGTAGTGTTGCTGAGAGGATTGGATTTTCTACACTGATTTTTTGAGTTGTGTAAGCAGCAACAACCTTTGCTATGCCTTCCAATTCACTATATGTCAGTTCTTCAAGTTTATGTGTTTTCCAACCATTTTGACTCTCAACCATGATCTCGCCAGGACGATTGATAACAATTTCAAATAAACTTTCATCATTTAAGTAGTCATTTAATAACTTCAACTTTGTTAAAACAACAGAGGCTCGTTCTGCATTTTTCGTTGCTGTCATGATGGTTTACTTTTACCGATATGGAGAATGGAGAAAGAAATTGCTTGGAGCAGAGCGCGTAAAGACTTTGTTCTCTTTTTCTGTTACGGCTAACTTGTAAACTGACGAAAAATCCAAGTCTCTTGCTACAAAGATATTTACTAATTCACCCTGATTTTTTTCTAAGGTAGGAGGTATATTAATTTGATTTTCAAGTGCAATGCTAGCTGCGTCTTTACCAAGGTTGTTTGTGCCAGCGATTTGGATGTTATCACTTATTTGACCTGATAAGTTTGCTGAGGTATTATCAACGATAGAAAGTAACAATGCTGATCCGAAGCGTTCCCACCAATGGGTATTAATGGTACCATCAAAACCAGATCTTCCTAAATTGTCAGTGGCTGGTGATGCGAGAGTAACAATAACTCCATTGGGTGTTTTTGCTCTTGTCCAAAGAACAAAAAGTCTGTGCTGTCCTTTTTTTAATCCACCTCGATATTCACCAACGATTTGTGTTCCTTTATCAAGAAGAACAACGCGGCCATTATCAGATAAAATATCACGATTAATAACACAACTTGTAAAACCTGGCTGATCACTGCTTATTGCTGTTTCTAATATACATGGAATGGATGTTCCCATTGCAATAATAAAATTTCTATTGCCTAGTAATCCTGCTTTTGTTTCTTCTGTTTTTGTGGGCTTTAAAAGAGCAGAGAAATTTTGAGAATCCTTATTAAAGATTTCAGTTATTTCAGAAAGATTGTTTCTTTTTGTTTTATTGTTTTGGGAATGAGCCTCACTAGCAAAAGCTAAAACTGGTGCACGTCTTGCTGCATCAAATAATGGATCATCTTTAATATCTTCGGTTGGTGGTGTTGGTGCTGGTAATGTAATTTGACCAATTTGCGGTTTTGGTTCAGGAGGAGCTAATTCTAAAGGAGTGAGTGAAGTATTAAAGCTTTGTACTTCTTTTTTAGGCTCTTTTTCTATATCATCTTGTGTTGATGAGGTTGATAATATATTCCAAAGCATGTAGGCGCCAAACCCTAAAAAGGCGAGTCCTATAATTACTTTTTTTCTTGTTTCGCTTGATATACTATTTTGATTATCATCAATTTTTCCGCGATCCTCAGCGATTATCTCATCATTGTTGTCACTCACGTATTTATTCCTTTCACTTTTCCCCTTGAAGATCTGTAACGATTTTACGTTCAACAAATGGTGAGGTTGTACCTGTTTCTGGATCGCTTCCTTTAGGCTGATAGGCTTCATTAAAAATACATAAAACATTTGCCCCATGTCTTAAAATGAATTGGTGACTAATAGCATGCACAATGACCATATTGCCTTTTGTTGTTTTAGGAATGAGGGATTCTTTACCATCACTTCCAACGATATAAATAGCGGGAATTTCTTGATTATCAGAAAAAGTAAATGTGGTTGTTTTGCCATTATCATAAACTGATGTTGGTTCAAGAATAACTGTTCCTTGAGCTGAATAAGCCCAATTTCTTGGTCCATGTTGTTCGTAAGCACCAAAGACTTCATCTACCTGTAGCGCTTGTTTTCTATCCTTTTTAAGTTGTGCTTCAATTTGTCTTTGTGCTGCTTCATCCTCAGGATAGCGAAATTTTACAAGGAAATATGTTTCATTTTCAGATGAAATTTCCCCATTTTTAACCATCAATTCAAATTGATAAGACCGTTTTGACCCATCACGCCGTGTTGTTATGACTTGTAGATTTGTAATAGGCTGAACTTCTCGTGGTTTAAGAAAGATAATGTTTCCAGCCGGCGCCACTTCCCATGCAATGCTATTTCCAATAGCGACATGTGCAATTTCTTCATTAGGGGAAAATTCTATTTGTACAGATGAACGTATAGATCCAATGATTTTTGTTACATTGTAGGCATCATAATTGACAAAGCGAATTCTATTGTCATTAGGTGCGCGTACAGGAGAGATACTAGCATAGCTCATATTATTTAAAAAAAAGCTGACCACAATGCTGAGAAAAAAAGAAAATATAATTTGCTTCATTGTTAATTCACCACTTCAGGATCAGTTCTGTATTCACGAACCATAAAACCAAGAGGATTTACCAAACGATTTTGTGTAGAAATCGGAGCATTGCTATATCCAAAAGTAAGAGTTGCTACCCAATGCGTAATGGATTCTTTATTCGTGTCATTTTCACGAACTGTTTTATAATAACGAACCTGAGTGACATCTTTACTGATAAACGAGATTGATTTTATAAAGATAGTTGCAATAGCGTTTTTATATAAAAACTGTGGACTTTGTGGATTTTTTGCACCATACCACTCAGCAAATCTACCTTGCTCTTCAAAAGAAGATAACAAAGAGACCGTCTTAAAATTATTTTGCGTTTCGCTTAAATTGAATCCTTCACGAGCACGAACATATTTTGCAGCAAAATAGCGTGTAATAGCTTCATCAAAATTTGCGGGGCTTTCTTTTAACGCTTCAACCACCTCAACTATACCTGTTGAATTATCAACGCGGATTACGAATGGCTCAACTGTTTTGAGGGGCACAAGCGCTATAACAGCTAATGAAGAGACAATTGCAGCTATAACTGCTACCCCAGCAACAGCAAGCGAGGCACGTGTAATACGGCGGGATGTGATTATTCGATCTTGATCAAATGATCGCGCTTCAGCAATGTACTGCTCAACGTCTTTCTTTTTCATTTTGTTTACCCGCAATTTTTATATGATTCAATTTCTTGATGTTTTGATTTTTCAGCTAAAGCCATATCAAAACTATCATTTTGCGCTGATGATTTGACGCTTGTATCATTGTTGATCATGATTGGAGTGGAAGATGGATTTTTCCCTTCCCAATTCCACATTGATTTATTTAACGGTCTCTTAGAACACCCGTTACATTTTGGTAATGATTGCCCTGTATTTTGAAAAGACGCACATCCGCTCATAAAACAAACAAGCGATAAAATGACCCCAATGTTTTTAAAACCCCGCATTTGTGATTTATCCTCTTCACACTTTTGTAACTAGCTTTCTAATAGCACGACCGACTGCTTTTGCTGCACGCCCACCCGCTTTTGCTGCTTTCCCTGCGTGCCTAGCAGCATCTTTTCCCCCTATAAGATTTGCACCACCTGAAGCTAAAGCCGTTGCAATGCCAGGTAAATTCATAAAAAGATAAATACCGCATATACCAATCGCCGAGAATTTGCTGAGGGCACTTGCTAAATCCACAATATCATTTGTTATAATATTTAGTGTAAGATTGAGATATAAGCCACCTAGCACAACCAACAATACTTGCAAAACAACAAAGTTTGCAACTTGACCTAACCATGCTTCTGTAAAACGTCTAGTTGTTGAAAACATGTAAAGACCTATAAAAAGTGGTCCTAATGATAAAACAAGAAAAAGACCAAGTTTAGCAAAAATTGTGACGATAAAACCAACAGAACAAAATGCACCAACAATGATAATGCAGCACATACCTGTAAGCCATAAGCCAATCCATTGCCACCATTTTGCCTTTGCCGTTTTTTCAAAAACGTGCTTAGAAGTCTTTTGGACCATAGATGCCATATTCCTCTAATATTTTTGCCATTATAGGATATCCATTTTATTTACGATATTTATGAGTTTGTTTCGTTGCAGATCCTCATATCATTCGTTACGAAGTTCTTGTCTCTGTTGATTTTTTCTACGTTCTTCTTGTTTTTTTCTATTTTCCTCTAACTGTTTTTCGGTTTTTTCTTGTGCTTTTTTCATATTTTCGTTATCAATTTCTTTGATAGCTTTTAGTGCAGCTTCACAATTTTTAGAAGATTCTCCAGCTAGACACTTAAATGAATATTTTCTGCGCAATTCTTTATTTTTTTTAAATTCTTCTACACTGTAAGTTTTTTCACAGCCTGCAATGATAAAACCCGTGCAAAGAAGTAGTGTTGTCATAATAATTTTTTTCATGATTGAATTCCCCTTTTGTTTATGAGTTCGTTACGTTATATATTCTCATATCATTCGTTACGAAGTTCTTCTTTCCGCTCCATTTCTTTTCTACGTTCTTCGAATTTTTTCCTATCGTCCTCTAGCTTTTTTTTGAATTCTTCCATTATTTTTTTTCTATTTTCTATTTCAATTTCGTTGATGGCTTCCCGCACAGTTTCACAATTTTTAGAAGATTCTCCAGTCATACATTTAAATGCCCATTCGCTGCGCAATTCTTTATTTTTTTTAAATTCTTCTGCACTGTAAATTTTTTCGCAACCTGTAATAACAAGCACAGTGCAAAGAAGCAGTATTGTCATAATGATTTTATTCATGACTAAATTTCCTTTGTGCTTTTCTTTATTAATTGTTAGAATCATCATAATTCTTTGGAAAGATTTTCATAGTACTCTCTATGGAGTTGATCCTCTGCTACCCGGGCGTTTTGACAATTTTTAGATTGTCCACCCATTCCACATCTAGCTGCCCATTCTTTGAGCAATTCTTCATTTTTTTTAAATTCTTCTACACTGTAAGTTTTTTCACAGCCTGCAATGATAAGCCCAGTGCAAAGAAGTAGTGTTGTCATAATTATTTTTTTCATGATTGAATTCCCCTTTTATTTATGAATTCGTTACGTTTCTCTATTCGTTGTGAGGTTCTTTTTTCTGTTGAGTTTTTTCGCGTTCTTCTTTCTTTTTATTATACTCTTCTAGCTGTTTTTGGTATTCTTCTTTAGCTTTTTTCCTATCGTCCTCTAGCTTTTTTTTGAATTCTTCCATCCTCTTTTTTCTATTTTCTATTTCAATTTCGTTGATGGCTTCCTGCACAGTTTCACAATTTTTAGAAGATTCTCCAGTCATACATTTAAATGCCCATTCGCTGCGCAATTCTTTATTTTTTTTAAATTCTTCTGCACTGTAAATTTTTTCGCAACCTGTAATAACAAGCACAGTGCAAAGAAGCAGTATTGTCATAATGATTTTTTTCATGATTAAATTTTCTTTGTGCTTTTCTTTATTAATTGTTAGAATCATCATAATTCTTTAGAAAGATTTTCATAGTACTCTCTATGGAGTTGATCCTCTGCTACCCGGGCGTTTTGACAATTTTTAGATTGTCCACCCATTCCACATCTAGCTGCCCATTCATTGCGCAATTTTTATATGATTCAATTTCTTGATGTTTTGATTTTTCAGCTAAAGCCATATCAAAACTATCATTTTGCGCTGATGATTTGACGCTTGTATCATTGTTGATCATGATTGGAGTGGAAGATGGATTTTTCCCTTCCCAATTCCACATTGATTTATTTAACGGTCTCTTAGAATATCCATTACATTTCGGTAATGATTGTCCTGTATTTTGAAAAGACGCACATCCGCTCATAAAACAGATGAGCAATAAAATAATCCCAATGTTTTTGAAACCCCGCATTTGTGATTTATCCTCTTCACGCTTTTGAAATTAGCTTTCTAACAGTATGACCGATTTCTTTTGCTGCTTTGTTAGCTGCTTTAACAGAATCCTGAGCTAAATGTGTTGCTCCTGTAAGATTTGCACCACCAGCGGCTAAAGCTGATGCAATGGCGGGTAAATTTATGAAAAGATAGATACCACATGCACCAATCGCGAGAAACTGAACAAGGGCAATCATTATATCTGTAATATCTTTTCCAATAATACTCATTGTGAGATGGACATATATACCACCTAGAAGAACCACCAATACTTGCAAAATGACAAAATTTGCAACTTGACCTAACCACGCTTCTGTGAATCGTCTGGTTGTTGAAAACATATAAAGGCCTATAAAAAGTGGTCCTAATGATAAGACAAGGGAAAGACCAAGTTTAGCAAAACTTGCAACAATAAAACCAATTGTACAAAATATAGTAACAATGAATAAACAGACTATACCTGCAACCCAATTGCCCAGCCACTCGAACCCATGTGATTTGTTTATTTTTCGAAAGACGTGTCCAGAAGCATCATCAATCATTTTGTCCCATGCATTATGATCTACATTTGACGCTTGTATAGCGCTTGTAATAGTGTTAGGCAAATCAGTAAAAAATAGATTTTTGACCCAAATGTTATAGTCAGAGGCTTGTTTTACTAGTGTAACAATGATGGCAAGCTTTACGACTGTGGCTATAAAATCCCATAATGGCACGGTAGAACGCCCGTATGTGACATTATAACCAATGAACGCAATGTAAATTGTCGCGCTTACCGTAATTGGGCCAGATAAAGCAGATGAAAGATTTGTAATGCTTTGGTCCATTGTTTGCGTAACGGGTTTCATCAACATTTCGTCCATCGTACCAAATATAGCTACTTCTCCTGATACTGCCATTATAGGATATCCATTTTATTTATGAGTTCGTTTTGTTACGTGTTCTCATGTTATTCGTTGTTAGGTTCTTTTTTCTGTTCCATTGCTTTACGCCTTTTTTCAGAAGATTCGAGAAGTTGTTTTGAAAGATTATCATAATATTCTTTACGGAGTTCATCAGCCGCTAACCGCGCGTTTTGACAATTTTTAGGCCCTCCACCCAGTCCGCACCTAGATAGCCATTCATTGCGCAATTCTTCATTCTTTTTAAATTCTTCGACACTGTAAGTTTTTTCACAGCTTGCAATGATAAGGCCCATGCAAAGAAGTAATGTTGTCATAATTATTTTGTTCATGATTAGATTCCCCTTTTGTTTATGAGTTCGTTACGTTACATAATTATTCGTTGTGGAATTCTTTTTTCCGCTCCATTTCTTTATGTTTCTTTTCTTCCTCTTCACGACGTTATTTGGTAGGATTATAACGTTCACTCCAAAGCTGTCTCGCCGCTATCCGCGCGTTTTTACAATTTTTAGATTGATCAGAAGATCCGCACTTAATTGCCCATTCGTTGAGTAATTCTTTACTTTTTTTAAATTCTTCTACACTGTAAGTTTTTTCACAGCCTGCAATGATAAGCCCAGTACAAAGAAGTAATATTGTTATAATGATTTTTTTCATGATTAAATTTTCTCTCTTAATTTTTTTATGATTTATTTGTTGAGCAACTGGTCAGCATAACTATTATATCGTGCTCTAAATTCTTCTTCTTCACGAAGCTTTGCAGCTTCAATTTCAGCCTGTTGAATCATAGCAGCAGCTTGCATTTGTAAGACTTGCGTTTGCAACATTGCCTGCGTAGCTGCTAATTGCGTTTGAATACCTTGAACTTCACCGGCAGTTTGTGCATTTTTAAGTTGTTTCATTAGTTGTGCGATAGTTTGTTTCACTTCATTAGCTGATGCATAAACAGCTTCACCTGTGGCTGCTTGCCCCTGATTGCGTTGTTCAGCTTTTTTAACTTCTTCTTCATAGAAAGCATCAACTGCTTCTTTTGACCCTGCACCACCTGCTGGTTTTTTATACGAAAGCTTTTCTTCCCATTTTGCACTGTTTCCACTTTTACCGTCTAATAATTTTTCAAAATCACCAAAATTAGAAGGTAAGGCAGCTTGAATCTCTTTATTATTGAGCATTTCTTGAAGTGAAGATAAATCTGCAATGCCATTTAAAGAATCATACAGTTTTTTCATTTCATCTATTTGAGAAGTTAATTGATCAAGTTGTTGTTTGCCTTGTTTTAATTGTTCCACCATTTTGGCAACAGCTGCTGCATCAAATGTGGGCATTTGTGCTAATACATTTGATGTTAGCCCAAAAGAGATTGTACAAGACGCTATTGTTAATAAAATTTTCCTCATTGTTTTCGCCTTTCTTGAAAGAGCGGGAACCATTTTTCTGGAGATTCACCCACTTCGCTCATGATTGTCTCCAGTAATTCAATATTCTTGGTTGTTCCGCTTAAAATAGCTATTTCATCATCAAATCCACGTAGATTTAGTTCTGCAACCACAGAACTATGACCTTGCTTGACTAAAAATCGGCGTGATTCCCGCGTTAATTCTGTTTGTATCAGGTTAAATTCTCGATCTGATAATTTAAAACCCTCTACATAATCTGCGTAATTTCCCTTTTGGTTAGGAAAATATATTTGTGTTGGGCATTGTTCTATAATGGTGTGTGCAATTGTTGAATTGAGTGCATCTTTTGGTGATTGTGTCGCAAAAAGCATTAAACCATTCTGTTTACGGATCGTCTTTAGCCTGTCTTGCGCAAATGCTTTAAATGAGTCATCTTCTAACGCTTTCCAGAACTCATCAATGACGATGATAATGCGGCGCCCGTCAATCAGATCAAGTATTCTATGGAATAAATACATCATTAATGGAGGGCGGATTTCGTCATTGTCCAAAAAGTCAGTCATATCATAACCGATAAATTTCGCGTCAATCCCGATATCATCGTCATCATTATCAAAGACCCACCCTAACGCATTGCCTTTACGCCATTTTTCCAAACACCCAGCAATGCCTTCCCTATGGGTAGTATCAAAAAACATTTGCAATGCAGATATTGTGCGCTGTTCCTTAGGTAATAATGCTAGTTGATCAACAGCTGCAGAAATATCCTGGCGTTCTGCTTCACTTATTATTTTCCCCTCGTTAGAGACAAGCTTTGTAATCCACTGTCGTAGGAATACTTTATTGGCAGGATTGCTATAATCTAATCCCTTTAGCGGCGCTATACCTGTTGGTTTACCATTTTTTAGCGGCATGTATGTGCCACCACCAGCTCTAACAAACAGTTCTGCTCCACGATCTTTATCAAAAAACACCATATCAGGGTCATGCTTTTGAAGCTGCGCTAATAGAAAATTAACAATAACGGTTTTACCAGATCCAGATGGACCGCAAATAAAAGTGTTTCCTAAATCACCAAAATGAAAGTTAAAGTAAAAAGGAGATCCAGCCGATGTTTTCATAAGAGCAACAGCAGGCCCCCATTGATTGCCGTCTATTTTTCCAATCGGAAATGAATAAAAGGGTGAAAGCGCGGCATAATTACGGCTTGTAATAGCACCAGAACGCGTTCGATAAGCATAATTGCCAGGAAGTTGTGCCCACCATGCTGCTTCAAGCCCTAAGTCTTCACGAGCAACAACAGCGCCACCTTCTGTAAGGCGAGAACGTGCTTTTGCAAGATTGTCAATGAGTTCTCGTTGTGTGTCAGCAAAGACTGCTAATGACAAGTGATGCTCGCCTAAAACAAAACGATTTGATTCAAGATCATCCAGTGCATCATCTAATTCATCAATTTGAGATCCTGCACGATCCCCGGCGTTGATCATCTGATTTTGTTTACGCCCCATAATCTGTTTTGCAACGTTTTTGCTTTTGAAAATAAAGGATTGCGTAAAAATAAACTCACACGGGAGAGTGAGCAAACCATTTGTCATATCTGGCCTGGTTTTAGCTGGATACTCTTTCCAACCAAACATTCCTGCAAACCGTTGCTTTGCTTCGTGGCGTATTTCTATGATTTCTTTACCGAAAAGAATCCGATCTGAATATACAGATGATGCTATTGTTCCCCACGTAAGAGGTACACGTTCATAACGGCCGCCTACTAATTGATGAATAAATTCACTTTGTGCAGAAAAAATATTACCGTTATGCTCATAAAGACCAAGCCGTTTTACACCATAACGCTCTAAGTTTTGCATGAGATTGGTTGCAACATCTTCGAGCTTACGAATTGATTCTGCATCTACTTCTGTTTCTGCTTCTTTAGCTTTTCCTAAGCGTTTAAAAAAGTCAGCTAATTTATCGGTTTTATCAACATGAGGGTTCCATATGATTGAAAGATAAAGGTCGTTACGATATAATTCTTGACACACCATCCTTTGACGGTATTTATCATCCAATGTTTGTGCAAATTCTGATCTGAAAGTGCCATCTGGATAGACTGTTTCACGCCTTCTGATAATATGACTGTAAATTGCTATTCGTTCATCAGCTATGTTTTTAAAGCAGTTATTTAATTGCTCATGAAGGACATTAAGGTCAGCAATATCTGCCGTTTCAAAATTAACTCCTTCAAGTGTTATAACAGTCATAAGCGCTCGTGATGACAACGCTATGATATGTTCATTCACATGACGTACATAAGGTATGACTGATTCCGGCTGTGGTTCACGCTTGCGCTGAGCTATGTTCATTTTAGTTCCTCATAATTACGGATTAACCGTAATGGAGAAATGCTACTACCCCCCCATTGCTCAGCGTTTCTTGAGAACTTGCGAGTTTGCAACCACGCAAGAAGAACACGAAATTTATTATGATCATGTTTGATAATTTCCTTCATTATAAAATGTACAGTAACACCAAGTGCCATGAAGAAAATATTACCTGCTAGAATAAATATTATGAGCGTGCCCATAAAATTTAAACCCATAGCTTCTACTGTAACGCCCGCGATCATTGCGGGCCGTGTACAGGCAAGAAACAGTGTATCTTCAGTGAGTTGATCACGCTCTTTCATGCTTTAAACCACTATATTAAGATGATAGCATTCCTACAATTTGTGATGCGCCGAAAATAATGCTTATACCGACACAAACAAAGAAAGCTTTACGCATTTCGATATAACCGGCAATCCACGCGATACCAGTTCCAGCAACCGCAATAGTCGCAATAGATTTTGCAATAGTTCCCGTCATAGCGTCTACTATTTTACCAAGAGCGTTTTCAACTTGCCCGAAGCTCTGAGCCAACGCTGGGTCACTTAGTGTTATAAATGCGATAAATAACATAAGCCCTGTGGCTAACCATTTCTTTTGTGTATCTGATACAGTTAATTTATATGAAGGCATAAAATCCCCCGCTCCTTATATTATGATAGCTTTATAAAATAATAACTGTATAAGTGAAAAAATAGTTTGTGCAACTATTTCATGAGAATAATAATTCTATAACAATGGATATAAACAAAAAAATATTTCGATCGTGGTTTAAATATCTAATTTTAACTTACATCATTATTGTTGTTATTTTTACTTTTAGTAAAAATACTGAAAATTTTATTCAATTACCTTTCATTCAAGAAGCAAAATTTATAATAGAAAAGCAATTTCAAGATCAGACTTCAAAATTTGCTTTTGATTCAAGCAAACCAATAACAATTTCCGGTTCATCACAATTACACAAAGAGAACACACCAACTTATTCAGGTGCTATACAGGTAACAAGCGGCGTTACTTTTAAAATGATGACACCAGTAGATGAGATCTGGCGAAAGAGAATTGTACGTCGTGTTCAATTGTATGGTGTTGAATCATGTGAGCCACGTCAATTTGCATTACGTAACGGTGTTCAGTGGCCTTGCGGTTTTTTTGTTACTGCATGGCTTGTATCTAAAACAATTGATAAAGATGTTAGTTGTAAGCAAGCTCGTGTCGTCAGGCAGATTCATTACGCACAGTGTTTTGTTGATGGGGTTGATATTGCCAGTTTAGGCCTTTCAGAAGGAATGATGGTTTTACCGAAAGATCAACACAATTTTCCTTCACCTGCACATTACAAAGAATTGCAATTTTCTGCTCAAAAAGCCAAAGTTGGATTATGGTCTGGCGATTTTGAACATCCTGAAGATTGGAGAAGAAGAAACGGTGCTTATAATCCTATCGATCCACATTGATCGTTCTAAACAGAATCAGAACTGATTTCGTATAAAAATTTTTAAGAAATTTGTTATCAAGTACAAAATATCATATTAACTTTGAGATTATTAAAAGATAGCCTTTAAAAGTGGCCGGACAATATTTCCACAACCGGCCCTCCAGTAATACTGTCAGGTAAAAGTTGACCACAGCCTGCTTTGCATTCTGATGGACAACTCCGGTTATGGAAAATTGTTGTTTTTATTGAAGCTTTTACTTACTCGTATCGGGTGGTCACTACGGCGCTATGAAGGAGCGCGCTCCCTTCCCTCTACACCGTTTCGTGTCGCTAGAGAAAGCAATGAAATAAATGACGTGAAAAAAGAGAAATACAAAAAAAAGAAAAACCCAACTGTCTAAACAGAAGGGCTTTTCAGCAGGGGTACATAAAAAATGAAGTAACTTATTTATAAGTAGCTTATAATTAAATCAAAATGTTATATTTAAACAGAATAACTTATATTTATTATAATACAAGAGGATTTTATATATTTCCTCTTTAATTATACAAAAAACAATGAAGTGTGATTATTATTTATTTGTAATAATATTCAATATTACTTTGATATATCATTTTGAAAATCTTGTTTTACTTGATTTGTCTTTTCTTTAGTTTTGGTAGAAAATGATTTTATTTGATATTCTTTTATAAAAGAAATTTTATCACCTTTGAAGAATATGGCTAGATTAATCCAATATTGATTTGGTAATTTTGATTGCAAAATTTTTTTATTTATAAGTTCTTTTATGCCGCTATAAAATGTTCTATCAGTCATATCCAGCTTTTGTCCATTAACTCCCCCATCATACCAAATCAGAGTGATGCTTTCATCATGATTACTTTGATTGGCATGGTATATTTGCAAAGCTAAAATAAGAGCACGATATCCGGTACGAGATAGACTAAAAATTGCTTGAACACCGGAAGCAAATGTTTTATTTTGCTAAACCTAAATCCAGTGTTTTTTAAGTGCAAATGGTCGTAGAAGAAAAGCTGTAAGTTTTTTTATATTTAATTGCTTAAATGTTAAGCTCATGACATGCTACCGTTGCTAAAAAAGCAGACCGTGTTAAGCTTCTTTCTTGTGCACAATCATCAATTGCATGCAGAAGTCCTCGTTCAATTGATATATTCGTACGCACCACTTCTGAATCATTTTCAATAAATGGAACTTGTATTAAAAAAGCTCCTTCCGACAAAGCTATTTTGACAGTTTCTTTCTGTATCACTTCTTCAAATTTTAAAGGAGTTGGCAATTTATCCATTTCTTCGCAATATAGTTGAAGAACTTTTGTTGGGTAGATTTATCAGTGGGCTTGTTTTTGCTAATTGTGAACGAGAAACAAATGCAGATGAGAATTATTATATTCCAAACGACCTAGATGATGCTCTTGACATGTTCAATGTTGGTCCGCAAAATTTGGATGATCTTCCAGATGAAGTACTTGAGTAGTTTGATATTAATCGGCGTGACTTGTGTCAAACATTAAAACACCAACATAAATAATATTATGATTATGATAAATATGATAATCTTAACTGTAATCAATATAATTAATTACGTAAGGAATGTTGACAACTTAGCTAATACTTCGTTCATAATCATGACAGGAACCGTTTCTAGTTTTTTTCCTTTGCGCGCTCCTATATCGAGAGCACGTGGTTGATCACAGCGTATCACACCTGTTGTGTGCAATCCCATTCCCATCAATGAAACAGCAAAACCCGCTGTTCTTGCAAAACTTCCCCCACTTGTAATGGGTAAAACAACCGGTGTTTTAGTCACACGATTAAATGCTTCTGGTGATACAATAAGCACCGGACGCGTTCCTTTTTGCTCATATCCTGAACTTGGATCAAGCGATACTAACCAAATTTCTCCCCGATTCATTACAAGAGTTCTCTACTAACAGGTTTAGCATCAAGCCATTCTGTTTCCTCATCACTCAAATCAGCCAAAGAATCACATTGAGCTAACAATTCGTCAAGAGTATAACTAGGAAATACCTGAGGTTGTACAATTAAACACCCATTATCAATAGTCAAACCAACCTCAGTATTTTCAACGAGGTGTAAAACATCAAGTAATGCAGGTGGTATAGAAAGCATAACTGACCCTCCAACTTTACGCAATTTCGTTGTGTGCATAGAATCTCCCTTCAAGGTATTATATAAAAATATAATATTCTAAAACCTATTATTCAATAGTTTTTAACGCTTTTGCGAGAAGTATTTCTGAAGAGCATTCAGAGCCATGCGTAGAGAGTTGACAAGATGTGGCAGTTGTTGGTCTTCAATAACCAGATGCTCTAATGCATCATGAAGGTTATACTGACGATGCAGTCTCTGTGTTTCTCTAATAATCTCTTGCATAGCTTCATAGCGATCAGTTGCTGTCTCAACCCACTTGTCCCTTTCTCTATCATCAGAAGATATTGGTGTTTCATCATAAATAGCCCGTGGAAATCCTTTCGCACACCGATAATCGTTTAATACTCGAATATACTGTTGTGACGCATCATATTGATCTTGATTAATCTTTTTTCCAACAAATATAATCGTCCTACATAAGTGCCCATAATCGGGTTTTTCACATCTTGAATACTCACTCCATAACGCTTGGCACGCATTTCAAGAGTTAATTGATCAGCAGGCTTACGAGGCTTTTTTGAACGCGAAATACGTCCATTGGGTTCTCTTATTTGACATTCTATTCTAGGTCTTCCCCTTTTTTTGCGTTTTTTCATGATAAATCTACCAATTAAAACGGAATTCTGTCATTCAAAGTCGTTTCTAAATATTGCTCCTGCCTACTATTCTCCCATGCCGTTGCTTGCTCTTGAGTAGCCATGTCAGAATCAGACTTTTGAGCACTATCAAGGATTTTTAACTCACCCTTATATTGCGGTAAGACAATTTCTGTTGTGTAGTGTGTTTGCCCACTTTTATCTTGCCATTTACGCGTCTGTAATTGACCTTCAACATAAACCTTGGAATCTTTGCCCAGATATTGAGGTGCAACCTTTGCAAGATGTGGATTAAAAATTACAATAGAATGCCATTCTGTTTTATTTATTCTTTGAGAAGTTGTTTTATCTATATAGCTTTGAGAAGTGCCTATACGGAAATTCGCCACTTCTACTCCAGATGGCATTGTTCTGCTTTCTGGATCGGCACCCAGAAACCAATTAAAATTACTTTATTAAGCATGTTTTATATCTTTTCTAAGGAAAATAATTGAAATGAAATACGGATATGAAACGCTGCTTTTACTATAGCATATATAGTACATTTTCCAAAGAAAAAATGACATAAATAACTGAAAATAAACAGTTTATTGTCAATTTTATCGGTGCATAAATGCTGTTTTGTGATATAATTTCATTTGTTTGGTTCTAAGCAAATTATAAACCAGCGCACTTGTTGAAATTTGAGTGATTTTTTCAAATTTATCTACATCGATCAGATACAGAAATAATACTATGAAAACAGTAAAAAGTAGGATTCTATTCAAACGGCAAAAACTATTATTAGCCTTACTTCAAGAATTTGAAGGACACCTTTCAAGTATAGATTTTCAAAAGTACTTATTTTTATTTACGCAATGGGAAGAAAAACAAAGTTATGAGTTTGTACCCTACAAATATGGATGCTTCTCTTTTCAATCTTATGCAGACAAACACAAGCTTATAGAATTAGGTATGCTTGCCAACAAAAATGATTGGCGGCTTACATCAATAAAGAGTGATCACAGTACTCATATTGAATTTGCTACACAAAAGAAAATTTCTTCATTTGTTGAAAAATTTAGCAAACTCAAAGGTGATGAACTTATTCGGTATGTCTACAAAAACTATCCATATTTTGCGATTAACAGCTGTATAGCAAATAATCTTATGGAGAAAAAAGATTTAGAAAAAATTGATACATTTCGATCAGAGGATGAGACTTTTTGTTTCTTCACCATTGGATATGAGGGGAAGTCTTTTGAAAATTATCTTAATCGTCTTATCAAAAATAATATCAAAACTTTGTGTGACGTTCGCAAAAACCCGCTAAGTCGCAAATATGGATTTTCTAAAACACAATTGTCTAAAACTGTAAATGCATTGGGTATTGAATATAGGCATATTCCTGAACTGGGTATTATTTCTGAAAAGCGTCAAGATTTGAAAACGCAAAAAGATTATGAGCGTCTTTTTCAAGATTATAACAATACAACTCTTAAAAATAATCATCTTGCAATAGAAAAATTATGTCAGTTGTTTTTAGATAAAAAACGCATTGCAATTACTTGTTTTGAAGAAAATGTATGCATGTGTCACAGAGGGCAAATTGCACAAGCTCTCTCCAAACGACCTCAGTGGAAATACATAATAAAACATATTTGATTTGAAATTATTGACGTACATACATAATTGTATTAACAATAAAGTATGAAAATAAGATTTGAGTGGGATAAAATTAAAGCGGAAAACAATCTCCGAAAGCATCATATAAGTTTTGAGGTAGCTGTTCGTGTTTTTGCAGATCCATTTGCTATGACGAGACAGGATCGTATTGAAAATGGAGAATATCGTTGGCAAACTTTGGGTCTTGTAAATGGCTTCTTATTACTATTGGTCGCTCATACTATCTATGACGATAAAGATGGGGGAGAGGTAATTCGTATTATTTCAGCACGACGTGCTAGTTTGAAAGAGAGAAAGCGTTATGAAGAAGAAAGTTCGTTATGAGGTTGATGTAAGTAATCTACCGCCTTTGACTGATGAACAGAAAGTTGAAATTAATGAATTGGCTAAAATGCCTGACAGTGAAATTGATTATAGTGATATTCCACCACTAGATAGTGAATTTTGGAAAAATGCTGTTCGTAATTCATTTTACAAGCCAACTAAAACTGTAACGACTGTACGCGTAGATTCCGATGTGTTGGCATGGCTTAAAAGTCAAGGTAAAGGTTATCAGACGCGAATTAATGCTATTTTACGCGATGCTATGCTTCGCTCGATACGATAGAGTGACATAATCGTTCGCAAAAATAGAGTTATGCATAAACATAGGTTAGGTGTTCAGCTTCCTCCACCCACGTAGGAATTTGTGCTGTTTTTATTTTTTCAAAATATTCTTCACTGCTTCAACCAATTGATCTTCTTTAAAGCATAATGAACACAGAAAACGGTTCTGTGGATGGAAGCCTATTAACAAGAAAAACTGAAAAACACACAGAGTTTATTGCACTCGTTCTCTCCAAACTGCCTCAGTGGAAATGTAATATAAAACATATGTAATGAATAAACTAACAAATACTTGACTTATAAAATGTGCATCGTGTATCGTGTCAAGTATCAAAAGGTGAATTATGGCAATCGTTAGTTTTTAGCATAAGGGATTAAAATTATTCTTTGAAAGAGGGGTATGCAAAGGTATACAACCTGCACATGCTCAAAAACTAGCAAATATTTTAGTGATTTTAGATACAATATCTTCTCCTGAACAAATGAAGATTAAATCGTATCGTCTTCATAAACTGACAGGAGAATTAAAGGATTATTGGGCAATGCGTGTCAATGCAAATTGGCGTGTTACTTTTCGTTTCATTGGAACAGACGTTGAACTTGTTGATTATCAAGACTATCATTGATTTTTGAGGTGTTATTATGATGTACAATCCTCCGCACCCAGGTGGCATTTTAAAAGAAGAATTGCTTGATGAACTAAAATTGACAGTCACAGAAGCTGCAAGTCGTCTCGGTGTTGCCCGTTTAACTTTATCGCGTGTTTTAAACTGCAATGCAGCAATCAGCATTAATCTAGCCTTACGGTTAGAAAAGGCCGGTTTAAATGATGCAGAATTTTGGCTTAAACTGCAACAAAAACACGATTTATGGCAAGCACGACAGAATAACCCGATTCTGCATATTGCACCTTTTGAACAAACAGGACATCTTTAGAAAAAGCTTAAAGACCCTCTCTCCATCTTGTTAGAAAATTTGATTATTGTGAGTGTACAGTAATTTTAGTTACCTTTTATCAATATAAATTCGAACTTTTTTGTTTGTTTTATTGTTGACTGTCGAACTTTTTTGTGCGATATAAATTGTATTGAGAATTAAAGAGGGACTAAATGAAATGAGAAGCTCTTCTTAGAAAATTGCGTAAAGAAGCTAGAAAGAGAGACATTCATTACAGCGAAGCTCTTGATGCGGGTAAAGGCTCACATTGTTTAGTGATTTTTGGAGATAAGACAACTGTTATTAAATCCGGTGAGTTGACACCACTTTATGTGAAAATAATAAAAAAGCGATTAGGGATGTAAAACAACTTAAACGCTTTTAATTCTTTGTTTCAAACATGTTTGGTAATAATAGAGAGGTCTAAAATGGAATATATTTATCAAGCAAAATTAGAAGCTGATCCAGATGGCGGTTTTGTAGTAACCTTTCCGGATGTACCTGAAGCAATCACAGCTGGTAAAAATCGTGCTGAAGCGCTAAAACATGCGGTTGAAGCTTTAGGGTTGGCATTGCGTAGTTATCCTATGCGTGGGTTGCCTTTACCTACACCACAACGGTATGAAAACTTAATGGCAGTAACAGTGAATGCATGGAATGCTCTTAAATTGGCAGTGATAGAAGCTTTTAATGAAGCTAATATTACAAAAACAGAATTAGCCAACCGTCTCGGCAAAAAAGAAACAGAAGCACGGCGCATTCTTGATCCAAACTATCCGACTAAACTTCAAACATTAGAACAAGCACTGTCCGTTCTTGGTAAAGAGGTGATTATCACAATCAAGGATGCAGCTTAACCTCTCCCCATCTTTTAAAGATGGGAAGGGGAGTGTGGTTTATTTATAGCTGATAAGATACTCCATCTGAACACGGACTATAAGCTTCCAACAAAGGATCCAATGTTCAGGGCAAATCTGAATTACCAAAACCTGTAAGAACTGCCAGAATCTTGAGAGTATCTAGAGTTTTATTTTGAAGCCTTGTAATTAAAGTTTTTTCTACTACGTCCATAATTTCAAGCAGAGCAATACAGTTTTCATGATGGAGTACGTCAGGCAATGGCATCGCATTACACAAGGTTGGGTAATCTAAACAAAGCTTGTTTAACAGAGGTTGAAAAATCAATCATTGATACACGGAGAGACAATATGAAAATTATGCGCAAACTGTACGAGCAAATGCAAGCAAAGGCGCTTGGTATTGATCTGTCATAAAATAAGGACATGTCTCTTTAATTATCATTGTATTTATACAAATTAAAGATAAGAGACTAACTCCTTACCCTCAAAAGCCAACTTAACGGATTCAAAACTGTATTCCCATTTTTTCTAGTTTGTTTAATAAAATCCCTCTCTCACTTGTGAGGCCATATCAGAATAAACGATCGTTTTAGTTGCTTAGATTTATGACTTAAATATAATATACAATATGTATTTCCTACATATTCATGAGGAGATTTGGATGGAGAAAAAATAACACTATCGCACTCAACCTTTTCACGTGGTTTAGTTGAGTTAGAAAAAGCTAATATTATAGCTAGATCCTTTTGTCGCGGTTGGTATTTTGTCAATCCTAATTTCGTATTTGATAGCAACAATATTGTTTTTTCTTTGCATATTCAATGCAGTGAAGGAAAGAAGAATTCTTTAATAGAAGAAAGAAAAACGGAGGACTTTGGCTTATTAGTCTAATACTCCGAATAGGAGGAAGGGGACCTTAGACCTTAGATTTATTAGTGTATTGAAAATGTTTTTGTTTTACGTATAGTCGCAGACTGCATGAAATATGCAAATCAATGATTCTTTTTTAATAAGAGGAAATTAATGGCAAAAAAATAAAAAACCCAACTGCTGAAACAGAAGGGTTTTCTAAAAACATTTAAATATAGTGCATAAAAATGCGGGAAACCAACAATCCCCAATTTAATGCATTACGGAGAGTTCTGCAAGAGTTTTTTTTGCGGAGATAGGATGTTTTTATCATTTTTTTGCCTCTAACAGAGAGGTTAAAATGATTATGGTTAATAAAACGTCGGGAAGACGTATAGATGCTCATCATATAGAATACAGAAGATTGGCGGAAAATGCAGAGGTTGGTTCTGTAAGCCGTGGCCAATTGATTAGATTAGCTAAGAAATTGCGAATGACTGGTTTTATAAAAGACACTGAATGTAATCTTCTTTTAGCTTTATTGGATACAGCTTCAGTTTCTTCTTTTGAACAAGGGGGAATGCCAATCGTATTCAAAAGCAATCAACGTTTGGGAGTGGAAATCAGTCGTAGTGACTCTCGTGTTAGTCGTTTGCTTTCAAGTCTTTATGATAAGGGTCTTATTGTCATGCGGGACTCTGGAAATTTTAAACGGTATTCTGCACACAATAGTCATAATAATATCACAACGGCTTGTGGTATTGATCTGCGTATTTTAATTGCTCGCTATTGTGAGCTTAAACAAAAAGCCGATGATATATTGGAAGATTTAGAAAAGCGAAGAGAAGCTTTACGTTGTTTTAGAGGATTAGTAAGACAGATTAAGTTTTCTTGTGCATCTGAAATCACACCGTTTACGCATATGCTTTTTTCTAGAGTACAAAAAGTTATACATATTATAGGACGGCCATCACAAGTTTCTTTTGAAAAGCTGAAGAAAGCTATTCGATTTTTCGAGTGGATTTTGCAACGTTTTTTTGATGTTAAAATATCAAAAACGACATACACGTATGTCGCCGACGACATGCACATACATAATACAAACCCCTATCCCATTTGTAAAAGTAATACAAACACACAAAAAACAAACCACTCTTCAAAAAACAAAATAACAATAATGAATTCGGATAAATCCGAATACTCTAAAACAATTAACGCGACTTTCAGTCGCGTCAAAAATAACAGTGAAAGAGACACACGCGAAGCCGAACAAACACTTCTTTTAAATGGTGGTGCATTGCCTCAAATTAAACCTGAGACTTTAATTAGTGCTATGCCTAACGTCTCTGAATTCCTTGATAACAAACTCAATTCAGTCGACGATTTGGTCAACTCAACGGACTTCTTAGCTAAAATGACTGGTATTTCTCCTGATGCTGTTAAACACGCTAAAATAACCATGGGATTCAAAAAAGCTGCATTTGCTATGGGCATTATTCTCGAAAAATACGCTCGTCAAATCATTCATTCACCAGGAGGATATTTGCGTGGCATGATTGATAAGGAAAAACGAGGGGAATTATATCTTGAGCGTTCTATCTATGGGCTACTCAATTCAAATCAACAAACTGTCGCGGAAAAATAAAAAAAAAGTTAGATAAAATATTAGAGAAAACCATTGTTTCAATTGCTTAGATTTATAACTTAAATTAATATACAGTATATATTTCTCTACATAACGATGAGGAGATTTCAATGAAGAAGAAATTACCTAAAAGTTACATGACTGATGAACAACGTGAGGAATTAAGAGCAGGAGGATTGTCGCAAAATGGTATTTATCTTTCTGAAGCACGAGCTGCTTCTAAGGCAAATGATGAGACAGCAACATGGGAATGGTTAGCTATGGTCGAATATCCAGCTCATGCACTGTTATGTCTTAGAAAATGGAATGGACCCCAATTTATCCGTGATATGGGGTTTTCTACTAAAAATGCTGACACAGAATACGGACCTGATTGGTTGGACAAAGGTGTTATTATAGGAGGTCATCATTTCTAACGAAAGTGAGATCTTAAAAAGTTTGTCATGTAGCTCAATTGTGCTATATTATGAAGTAGAATAGAAAGGAGCTTATTTTATGAATGTAACAACGAATTCAAAAGAGGTTATACGTGCCCGAATAGACAAGGATTTAAAAAAAGAAGCTAGTACAATATTAGCAAATATGGGGCTTACTATTTCTGATTATGTACGAATTGCTTTAACTAAAGTTGTCAATGAACGGGGAGTACCATTCGATATGCATATACCTAATCAATTAACAATTGAAACTTTAAACAAAAGTGAGAAAGGGGAAGATTTATATATTGCGAAAGATATGGAAGATTTATTTAATGATTTGGGGATTTAATGTTCCAGATAGTTCGCTCAAATCAATTTAAACGCGATATTAAAATGGCTATTAAACGTGGTAAAGATTTAGAAAAAATTAAACGAGTTATGCTATTACTACAAACAGGAAAGCCATTACCTTTACATTACAAAGATCACCCACTCAAAGCAAATTGGCATGGTTTTCGGGACGTACATATAGAACCAGATTGGCTTTTAATTTACAAAATTAGTGACAACCAATTGCGATTTGAGCGTACAGGAACTCACTCAGATTTATTTAAATAATTATTTCTTTTTAATTATCATCATATTTATATAATTGGGGGTAAGAGACCGGCCCCTTTTCCAAAAACAAACCAATCTAACCGCTTCAAAACTGTATTCCCATTTTTTCTAGTTTGTTTAATAAAACCCCTCTGTCACTTGTGAGGCCATAGGAGCAAAAACAGAACGTTTCGCTCTATTCTTTAAAAAACACGTTGGCCAACAAAAATATTGGAAAAAGTGTCAGAATAAACGATCGTTTTAGTTGCTTAGATTTATGACTTAAACATAATATACAATATGTATTTCCTACATATTCATGAGGAGATTTGGATGGAGAAAAAATAACACTATCGCACTCAACCTTTTCACGTGGTTTAGTTGAGTTAGAAAAAGCTAATATTATAGGCTAGATCCTTTTGTCGCGGTTGGTATTTTGTCAATCCTAATTTCGTATTTGATAGCAACAATATTGTTTTTTCTTTGCATATTCAATGCAGTGAAGGAAAGAAGAATTCTTTAATAGAAGAAAGAAAAACGGAGGACTTTGGCTTATTAGTCTAATACTCCGAATAGGAGGAAGGGGACCTTAGACCTTAGATTTATTAGTGTATTGAAAATGTTTTTGTTTTACATATAGTCGCAGATTGCATGAAATATGCAAATCAATGATTCTTTTTTAATAAGAGGAAATTAATGGCAAAAAAATAAAAAACCCAACTGCTGAAACAGAAGGGTTTTCTAAAAACATTTAAATATAGTGCATAAAAATGCGGGAAACTCACAATCCCCAATTTAATGCATTACGGAGAGTTCTGCAAGAGTTTTTTTTGCGGAGATAGGATGTTTTTATCATTTTTTTGCCTCTAACAGAGAGGTTAAAATGATTATGGTTAATAAAACGTCGGGAAGACGTATAGATGCTCATCATATAGAATACAGAAGATTGGCGGAAAATGCAGAGGTTGGTTCTGTAAGCCGTGGCCAATTGATTAGATTAGCTAAGAAATTGCGAATGACTGGTTTTATAAAAGACACTGAATGTAATCTTCTTTTAGCTTTATTGGATACAGCTTCAGTTTCTTCTTTTGAACAAGGGGGAATGCCAATCGTATTCAAAAGCAATCAACGTTTGGGAGTGGAAATCAGTCGTAGTGACTCTCGTGTTAGTCGTTTGCTTTCAAGTCTTTATGATAAGGGTCTTATTGTCATGCGGGACTCTGGAAATTTTAAACGGTATTCTGCACACAATAGTCATAATAATATCACAACGGCTTGTGGTATTGATCTGCGTATTTTAATTGCTCGCTATTGTGAGCTTAAACAAAAAGCCGATGATATATTGGAAGATTTAGAAAAGCGAAGAGAAGCTTTACGTTGTTTTAGAGGATTAGTAAGACAGATTAAGTTTTCTTGTGCATCTGAAATCACACCGTTTACGCATATGCTTTTTTCTAGAGTACAAAAAGTTATACATATTATAGGACGGCCATCACAAGTTTCTTTTGAAAAGCTGAAGAAAGCTATTCGATTTTTCGAGTGGATTTTGCAACGTTTTTTTGATGTTAAAATATCAAAAACGACATACACGTATGTCGCCGACGACATGCACATACATAATACAAACCCCTATCCCATTTGTAAAAGTAATACAAACACACAAAAAACAAACCACTCTTCAAAAAACAAAATAACAATAATGAATTCGGATAAATCCGAATACTCTAAAACAATTAACGCGACTTTCAGTCGCGTCAAAAATAACAGTGAAAGAGACACACGCGAAGCCGAACAAACACTTCTTTTAAATGGTGGTGCATTGCCTCAAATTAAACCTGAGACTTTAATTAGTGCTATGCCTAACGTCTCTGAATTCCTTGATAACAAACTCAATTCAGTCGACGATTTGGTCAACTCAACGGACTTCTTAGCTAAAATGACTGGTATTTCTCCTGATGCTGTTAAACACGCTAAAATAACCATGGGATTCAAAAAAGCTGCATTTGCTATGGGCATTATTCTCGAAAAATACGCTCGTCAAATCATTCATTCACCAGGAGGATATTTGCGTGGCATGATTGATAAGGAAAAACGAGGGGAATTATATCTTGAGCGTTCTATCTATGGGCTACTCAATTCAAATCAACAAACTGTCGCGGAAAAATAAAAAAAAAGTTAGATAAAATATTAGAGAAAACCATTGTTTCAATTGCTTAGATTTATGACTTAAACTAATATACAGTATATATTTTCCACATACGAATGAGGAGATTTTAATGAAGAAGAAATTACCTAAAAGTTATATGACTGATGAGCAACGTGAAGAATTAAGAGCAGGAGGATTGTCGCAAAATGGTATTTATCTTTCTGAAGCACGAGCTGCTTCTAAGGCAAATGATGAGACAGCAACATGGGAATGGTTAGCTATGGTCGAATATCCAGCTCATGCACTGTTATGTCTTAGAAAATGGAATGGACCCCAATTTATCCGTGATATGGGGTTTTCTACTAAAAATGCTGACACAGAATACGGACCTGATTGGTTGGACAAAGGTGTTACTATAGGAGGTCATCATTTTTAATAAATTACGAGAGCTTTTTTTATTTCAAAACGGCTATGTTCAAGATGTTGAAGAGACATTAGCCGCTAAGAATTTACATGATGTGCGAAGCGATCTGTGCGACTACATCCGCAAAATAAGTCAAAGTGGTGATTTCTCATTAGTTATTGATACGGAGCGTAGTTTTGTTGATGATGATTTGTCTAGATATGCTAATAGTCCAGAAATGAAAAGTAGTCTTAAAACGGCTTTGACTGAAATAGATATCATTAAAGAGCATATAACACTTGTTTCTGATCCTATATTGTACAAGGCAATCAATAAAACATGTGGCTTGCCTAAACAGCGAAAAAATGGGTTGCCTTATGATGGAGCACGTCAGGCAATGGCATCGCATTACACAAGGTTGGGTAATCTAAACAAAGCTCGTTTAACAGAAGTTGAAAAATCAATCATTGATGCACGGAGAGACAATATGAAAATTATGCGCAGACTGTACGAACAAATGCAAGCAAAAGCTCTCGGGATTGATCTGTCTCAAAATAAAGGTATTTCTCTTTAATTATCATTTGCGCGAAGTTGTAGAAGTAGAAACCTAACGTTTCACTCTACTCCTTAAAAAACATGTTGGACAACAAAAAAGTTAGATAAAATATTAGAGAAAACCATTGTTTCAATTGCTTAGATTTATAACTTAAATTAATATACAGTATATATTTCCCACATACTAATGAGGAGATTTCAATGAAGAAAAAATTACCTAAGAGCTATATGACTGACGCAGAACGTGAAGAATTAAGAGCGCAAGGCGCTGATCAAGAGCTTATCTATCTCGCTGAATCAGATGCTGCTGCTGCTGCTAATGATGGACAGACAGTATGGGAATGGTTAGCTATGGTAGAACTGCCAGCCTATGGGCTTTTGGGCATTAAAAAAAGGCGTGGAGCGCAATTTATCCGTGATATGGGGTTTTCCACCAAAAATGCTGATGAAGAATATGGGCCTGATTGGCTCGATAAAGGTGTTACTATAGGAGGTCATCATTTCTAACGAAAGTGAAATTTTAGAACAGCTATTGGGACGACAAAGTGGATATATAAAAAAACACAACGAAACATTAACTGCAAAAAATTTATTTGCTGTGCAAAGAAAGCTTTGTGATCATGTCCGCAATATCGGTAAGAGTGGTAATTTCTCATTACTTCTCAATACAGAATATAGCATTGTAGAAGATGATTTGTCTCGGTATGCTAATAGCAATGCAATGAAAAGTAGTCTTAAAACGGCTTTGACTGAAATCAATGTTGTTAGAGAACATTTAACAATTGTCGCTGATCCTGTGTTGTATAAAGCAGTAAACAAAACATATGGCTTGCCTAAACAGCGAAAAAATGGGTTGCCTTATGACGGAGCACGTCAGGCAATGGCATCGCATTACACAAGGTTGGGTAATTTAGATAAATCTCGCTTAACATCAATTGAAAAATCAATCATTGATGTACGGAGAGACAATATGAAAGTCATGCGCAGATTGTACGAACAAATGCAAGCAAAAGCTCTCGGGATTGATCTGTCTCAAAATAAAGGTATTTCTCTTTAATTATCATTGTATTTATTTTTCTAGATGATAAGTAGCCACATTTGCCTCTTAAAAGTTAGTCAATAGTAAAAATTAGAGAAAATATGGGAGAAAATTGTAGTTTTAATTGCCTAAATATTAAGCTCATGACGTGCTGCTGTTGCTAAAAAGCAGATCGTGTTAAGCCTCTTTCTTGTGCACAATCATCAATTGCACGCAAGAGCCCTCGTTCAATTGATATATTCATACGCACCACTTCTGAATCATTTTCAATAAATGGAACTTGTATTAAAAAAGCTCCTTCCGACAAAGCTATTTTGACAGTTTCTTTCTGTATCACTTCTTCAAATTTTAAAGGAGTTGGCAATTTATCCATTTCTTCGCAATATAGTTGAAGAGCTTCTGTTGCATTAGCAATAAGATTTTTTCCTGATCGGCAGCAGAAAATAGTCCTTTAAAATCAGGAAACTGAACACCAAAAGCAGAATTTTCATCCTTGTGAACAAGAGCAAAAAATCTTTTCATTCTTTTTTTCCTTTTTTTACCAACCTGCTTGTTGTGCAATGAAACGCGCTGTACCGATGATTGGAAGGTCTTTTTTAGGATGAGGAACAATAATTACCTGACCATTTTTTTAAATTTATGATGAGAACCTTTTACTTTAACAAGTTCAAAGCCGTCACATTTTAATTTTGCAATGATTTTTCGGCTATCTTGTTCCATTTTATATACTCATAATGTGTAAATATATACACATTTTATTAATTTTAAATCTAATATCAATTTAAAAAAATCATGATTTTTTATTTTAAAATGTAAGCTATCTATTGACATATCTATTCTCTTAATATTATAAATATAGTATGATTAAAACGTTCAAAAGTAAGACATTAGCTGAATTATTTGAAACGGGAAGTTCATCCAAAATTGACAAGAGACTTTTTAAACGGATCATTGTTCGTCTTGACCGTTTAGATGTTGCTGAAAAACCCGAAGACATGAATCTTCCAGGATTTAATTTTCATGCTTTAATTGGATTTCACCCCACTCGTTACACGGTACATGTAAATGGACCATGGTGCATCACATTTGAATTTGACTCATGCAATGCTTATCATGTTAATCTTGAACAATATCACTAGGAGTAAAATTATGAATGATATTCCTGTACAATGCAAAAGAAACCGTTGTCCTTCTCATCCAGGTGATTTACTGGCAGAAATTATTCCAGCAACTGGCAAAACAAAATTAGAAATTGCACAAATGCTTGGGATATCACGTCAGCATCTTTATGATATTCTGAAAACAAAAAAACCAGTTTCTCCTTCCGTTTCAGCTCGTCTAGGTAAATTATTTGGGGATGGTGCTGCTGTCTGGTTGCGTATGCAAGCAGCTTATGATGCTTGGCATGCTGAGCATGAAACAGATGTTAGTAAAATTCCAACTATTCATATTATTTGAAAACCATATTAAAGCTTAAAACTTACAATTTTTTTACTACGTTCATAATTTCAAGCAGAGCAGTACAGTTTTCATGATGGAGCACGTCAGGCAATGGCGTCACATTATACAAGGTTGGGTAATTTAGATAAATCTCGCTTAACATCAGTTGAAAAATCAATCATTGATGCACGGAGAGACAATATGAAAGTCATGCGCAGACTGTACGAACAAATGCAAGCAAAAGCTCTCGGGATTGATCTGTCTCAAAATAAGGACATGTCTCTTTAGCGATTTATCGACTTTTTCTAAGATGGAGATTTTAGTTTTACATTATGTACGCTAAATATATGCTATAGGTGTAATAAATTATTTTTACAGATATTACCTTTTTGAATAAAGTTTTTAGTTATAGTTAGAAATTAGTTCTAAGATTACCTTCTGCTTTATAGGTGTAAGAACTCTAAAACTTTTTAAAAGCAGATACTCTTCCTTGCTCGATATCATTTCATCATGATGATGCACAGCGCCTTCTTTTGTTGTGGTATCAGGATAAAAAAAGGAAATAGGAACACCGAATATATCGGCAATATCTTTCAAACGGCCAGCTCCTACACGATTTAATCCTTTTTCATACTTTTGAATCTGTTGAAAGCTTATACCCAAATAGTCAGCTAGTGTTCTTTGAGACATTCCCAGCATTCTTCTTCTAAATCGAATCTTCTTGCCAACAAAAATATCATTATGAGAATTCTTTTGCACTTCTAGGGCAACCCCCGCCGGTAGCGAGCGCCCTCGCATTGGTATTCCGGGAGTCTAAAAACACTGAGTTTAGGTCAGCTTTTTTGCTTTTAGTGCTATAGCACCTGGACATCACAAAAACTCCCGGAATCCCGGGAACCCCATATAATGGGTTAATTTTTGCGCCTAAACTGTAGGGTTTTTAGATCCCTCTTGATCGCTGCGTATACGATCAATACACCCCTTAACTCATAAAGTATTTTCAAAAAATTGGCAATAAAATAGTTTTTAATGAGAGGTTTTCCACCTCTCAAACTCACCGGACCGCTCACCAAAATCATGAAGTCGTTTCCACGTTTAGAGAAGGGACTAACAAGCCTAGGTTCTTAAGGTCAAGGAAACCCCTATGGGGCGCTTAACAGCGTCCTTGACTCCAGAACCTAACGGTTTGTTTTGTCCTTCTCACGCGGCTCCGAAATCATGATATTAAGGGGGGAGCTTATAAGGGCACTTAAGTAGAAAAAATTGATAAAAATATAAGGCTTTTTTATGAGCTATGTGTTTGAAAAAAATAGAAAAAATGTCAAAAAAAGAGAATAAAATAATTGACAATAAAAAGGAATTTTGCTATATAAATACTTAAGTGATCAAAACACTTAAGCCGTAAGCGGATAGGTTACGAAACAATCTCTCCTCTGTCTTTAAAAAACTGACTATCTTTTATATGTATTACAACGTATAACGACTTTGTCGGGTGTGGTTACACCATACAATACCCTTTATGGGAAAAGTGTAACGACGGACTTACGGCCGTGTTTTGAGCACCCGACTTCTGTAAGGGGTCAATTCAAAACTTTTATTAACCGTAAGGAGTTCATTATGAACACGATCTTTAAAAAATATGAATTTACAAGTGAAACCCAAAAACTTGGTGAGTGTACTTTTCATCGTATTCGTGCCTTAAGAGACTTTGGTGATGTTAAAGCTGGTGATCTTGGTGGTTTTATAGAGAAAGAAGATAATCTTTCTCACTATGGTGATTGTTGGGTTGAAGATAATGCTATGGTTTATAATGACGCTTATGTGTGTGATAATGCTATTGTTAGTGGAAAAGCTCAAATCTTCGATAATGCTAAATTAAGAGGAGGTGTACATGTTTATGATGATGCATCTGTTTATGGAAATTCTATAGTGCAAGGAGGTGTTGAAGTTTATGAAAGGGCACGTGTTTATGACAATGCGGTAGTTATGGATTGTGTCAGGGTTCATGGGGATGCTCATGTATACGAAAATGCTAAGGTTGGTGGTTCTGCTGAGTATGTAGGTAATGACAGAATTGGTAATAATTATGTACAACCTCGTATGGATGGAAGAATAGTTTTTGTAACAGTGAAACAGTAGTTTTTAACAAAGTAAAAGCCGCGTCATTGATATGATGCGGCCTTTTAAGCATCAATGTGGATCTCAATTTATCCGTGATATGGGATTTTCTACCAAAAATGCTGACACAGAATATGGACTAGATTAATTAGATAAAAGTGTTGTTATAGAAGGTCATCATTTCTAACAAAAATGAGATTTTAAAAAGTTTGTTATGTAGCTCAATTGTGCTATATTATGAAGTAGAATAGAAAGGAGCTTATTCTATGGATGTAGCAACAAGTTCGAAAGATGTTATACGCGCCCGAATAGACAAAAGTTTAAAAAAAGAAGCCAGTGCAATATTAGCAAATATGGGGCTTACTATTTCTGATTATGTACGAATTGCTTTAACTAAAGTTGTCAATGAACGGGGATTGCCATTCGATATGCATATACCTAATGCAGAAACACTTAAAACTTTTGAGAAAACTGATAAGGGGGAGGATGTTTTTTACGCGAAAGATGCAACGGATCTATTTAAGCAACTGGATATTTAATTGTGCGTTCAGTAAGTTACTCTGGAAAGTTTAAAAAGGATATGAAACGCGCTAAAAAACGCGGAAAGGATATGCAAAAACTTACAACGATTATGCATCTTTTAATCAATAAGCAGCAATTACCTCCCTCATTAAGTGATCATGCATTACAAGGTAATTGGAAACCACGTCGCGATCTTCATATAGAACCAGATTGGTTACTAATTTATATTGTTAATGATGAACATGTTCATTTTGACAGAACAGGAACCCATTCAGATTTATTTAAATAATCATTCAATAGTTTATTAATTATAATGAAAAAAATGATATCTGCTCTTTAAAAAACATGTTGACCAACAAGAAAGTTAGAGAAAGTATCAGAGAAAACCGTGGTTTTAATTGCTTAAATTCATGACTTAAACTAATATATAGTATATATTTCCTACATAACGATGAGGAGATTTGGATGAAGAAAAAGTTACCTAAAAGTTATATGACTGATGAGCAACGTGAAGAATTACGTGCGGGGGGATTGTCGCAAAATAGTATCTATATTGCTGAATCAGAGGCAGCGGATAAAGCTAATGACGGTCAGACAGCATGGGAATGGTTAGCTATGACTGAGTTGCCAGCTCATTCGCTTTTATTTCTTAGACATGAGCATGGACCCCAATTTATCCGTGATATGGGGTTTTCTACCAAAAATGCTGACGCAGAATACGGACCAGATTGGTTGGACAAAGGTGTTACTATAGGAGGTCATCATTTCTAACGAAAGTGAAATTTTAAGAAAATTTTTGTTGCGAGAAGATGGTTATGTTAAGGATCTTAAAGATACATTAGTAGCTAAAAATTTGAGTGATGTGCGGAAAGGTCTTTATAATTATATTCGCAATATCGGTAAGAGTGGTGATTTTTCACTACTTCTCAATATGGAAGAGAGTATTGTGAAAAATGATTTGTTTAGGTATGCCAATAGCAATGCAATGAAAAGTAGTCTTGAAACGGCTTTGACTGAAATCAATGTTGTTAGAGAACATTTAACAATTGTCGCTGATCCTATACAATATCAATTGATCAACAAAGCGCATAGTCTGTCAAAACACCGAAAAAATGGATTGCCTCATGATGAAGCACGTCAGGCAATGGCATCGCATTATACAAGGTTAGGTAATTTGGACAAATCGCGTTTAACAACCGTTGAAAAATCAATCATTGATGCACGAAGAGACAATATGAAAGTCATGCGCAAATTGTACGAACAAATGCAAGCAAAGGCGCTTGGTATTGATCTGTCATAAAATAAGGCATGTCTCTCTAATTACCATTGTATTTATTTTATTAAAGGATAAGTGGCCAGCCTATTTTTCCCAACACAAGTTAGCAGAATTAGAAAACTCTTTTAAACGCTATATCTTAGAATATAGTATAATATAGTATCTTATCCTATCCTAGAATACTATATCTTATAATATAATATCCTATTTAATGAGGAATTGAATGCCTGTTATCTCATTTGCCAATTCAAAAGGTGGTAGTGGAAAAACAACATCTGCTCTAAAAAAAGTTGGCCAACAAAAAAGTTAGAGAAAATGTTAGTAAAGACCATGATTTATTTCTTATCAAAAAAGAAAATTTAATTATATAAATTACGATACTAAAGAAGTAGTTTTTAATACAAGAGCAGATACAAAAGGCTTTGCAAGCAGTTGATTATGGAAATTTTTGTTTTGCATGAAGCACACGCAAAATACGTACAACGCCATTTGAAATATCGTAAATCATGATATAATTTGAATGCACGATAAGTTCACGTGTATTTATAATTCGTCCTGAACGACCAAGAGTAGGAAATTTAACAAGTTTTTTATCTTTTCAGATAAAAGTTTATCAAATTTTAAGGTAGCAGAAGGGTTATCTTGTGCTATATATTCACTTTTTTGCGATCAACATGTGCTATCCGTGTCCAAATTAGCTTCATAAAGTTGATTTATCTAGTTTACTTTGTGTTTTCAAGCGCCATTCTTCTGCTTCTGCTTCGATTTCTTCAGAAGATATTATATGGCCTGCATTAGCAGAATTTATTCCAAATTGAACTTGTTCCCGAAACCATAAATTGTATGCACTTTTTTCTTTTTGTTCTTTTACTATATCACGCATATAATCCCGTAAAAGTTGTGCACCAGATCTATCAAATGCTTTTGCTACTTTGGAAAACTCATTTTTTAATACATCATCAACGCGAAAGGTAAATGTTGTTTCAGCCATTTTATTACCATTTAATGTGTTACAATATAATTCAAATGTAATATATTTTTGGTTCTTGTTCAATAGAATTCTATTAAAAAAACGATCGTTTTTTCTAGATCAAAATGATATATTTAATTGATGTTTTTTCTATAATAAAATATACTATTTTAAATATAAATTGGTATTTTTATTGGTCATGACAAAATTTTATGCTTATTTACGCGTTTCTCGTGATGGACAAGATACAGAAAACCAAAAACTTGGTTTGTTAGAGTATGCTAATAATCATGGGTTTGCTCCACTTCATATTGAAGAGGAAATTGCAAGTCGAGAAAAAGACTGGCGTAAACGTAAACTTGGTTATTTACTTGAAAAAGCTAAACGAGGTGATGTATTACTGACTCCTGAATTTTCTCGTATAGCTGGATCTTCTCTTGCTGTATTAGAAATCCTTAAAGCAGCTAGTGAACGTGGTTTAATTCTTCATATAACAAAACAACGTCTTATTATGGATGGAAGCCTACAAAGTGATATCATAGCAACTGTATTAGGGATGGTTGCACAAATTGAACGACATTTCATTCAGACACGTACAAAAGAAGCACTCCATGTTGCTCGCCAACGTGGTATAAAATTAGGGCGGCCAAAAGGCAGTATAGCCACGAAATT
Source organism: Bartonella sp. WD12.1 (assembly GCF_002022415.1). Classification (GTDB taxonomy): domain Bacteria; phylum Pseudomonadota; class Alphaproteobacteria; order Rhizobiales; family Rhizobiaceae; genus Bartonella. The sequence goes on along the minus strand of NZ_MUBG01000003.1, from coordinate 9,326 downwards.
AAAACTTGATAGCCGTATTGAAGAAATTCAAGCGTTTATCAATATTGGATTATCACAACGTCGTATTGCTAAAATTTTAGGAGTAAGCTTAGATACTGTACGATTGTTTATCAAACGCAGAAACATTAAACCTACGAAAATTGCTCCAATCATTACTATGCCAATTGCAGCATTACGGTCTTAACTTATTCGTTAAGAAAGAAGTTTTGTAGATTGTCCGTTTTTCGTTAATAGTTCAATCGCTAATTTATCAAATGAAACAAAGGTTTCACCACCTAGCCAATTTCCCTCATAGGATATAATACCATCAGCGAAATCTCCATCAGCCTCAAGGATAGAAAGCCCTGCTTCGACAGCTGGTCGATTCATTACTATATTACTAGTTGCTAGTAAATCACGTAACATTCCAGCTACATCTTCTTTTGATAATTTTGCACCTCGACGAAGTATCCAAACAAGTTCACAAAGACAAGATAAAGAAATAGCTATGAGTGAAGCCTTTCTTAAGATCTTGCTTGCTACCTCACCCTGCTTTTTATCGTCTTGTAAAACAGCGCGAGCTAAAACATTTGTATCTACAGAAATCTTCATTTCTCATTCGCCCAACTAGAAGCAACAATCTCGTTCATTTCTTCAATGGTTAGTGGTTTTTTTAGTTTTCCAGCAAATCGTCCAATAAAGCTCTCAATTGTGCTTGTAGGCTGTGACGCTTTTATACGAAGTTCACCATCTGGTAATTTATCAAAATCAATCCTCTCACCAGGTCTAACACCAAGGTGCTGTAGTAAATCCCGTTTCAACGTAATTTGTCCTTTTGCTGTAACAGTTAATGAAGGCATAAAAAAAGTCCTCATTTATAAATATAGTTATTGAGTATATATAAAAGTAATGTAAAATTCAATTACTTCTTCAGAAGAAGTTGTAAGCAGATGATCTATCTCAAAATGATAGTGGAAAATCGCTGTTAACCGGAATATATACCCTATTCTCAATTATTACGCATAAAATAAATAGTGAATATTTATTATTTACGTACAAAATACGTAATAAATATTGTTTATTTATCAAATAATTATAAGAGTGCTACATGTCATGAGTTTAAGAAGTTTTCATTCTAATTAGAGATTAATTTTAAAATTGTCTTTTTAAAAAGACTTTCTATAAAAGGTTTTCCACCTCTCAAAGTCTCCGGATTGCTCACCAAGATCATGAAATTTTTTCCGCGTTTAACGAAGAGACTAACAAACCTAGATTCTTAAGATCAAGGCAACCCCTATGGAGCGTTTAACAGCGTCCTTGATTTGAAAAACCTAAACGATTTGTTTCGTCCTTCTTATGCGGTTCTAAAATCATGATATAAGGGAGGAGCTTATAAAGGCACTTAAGTAGAAAAAGTTGATAAAAATATAAGGTTTCTCGTTAACTATGTGTTTGAAAAAATGTCAAAATTTGAAAGGTTTTGAATCTACAAATATATTAAAGATTGTTACATACAGTAAACAAGAAACTTATCGCGCTTGTTTACATTGTGCAATATAAGAATACTCTTTACATACTCCATTGTTTTTTTAATCAACTCATGGCATTGCAACATTTAAATTAAATATAGGCTTCATCAAAGAATGTTTTAAATTAACAGAACAACTGGGATAAGAATAAAAATGACAGACATTTTTCACGGAAGTTGTAATATTTATGCAGATCTTGATTTTCCAGATTCTGAAAAGATGCTTATTAAAGCAAAACTTGCCAGAAAAATTAGTCAAATCCTTAAAGAAAAAGGTCTAACTCAACAACAAGCTTGTCAAATTTTGACTCTCTCTCAACCTAAGTTATCCAATATCTTAAATGGAGAATTTCGAGGAATTAGTGAGATGAAGATGCTTGAGTGTTTAGCTAAATTGGGCAATGATATCAAAATTGTTGTTAGCTCTGAAAAAGTGAGCACACTGAAAGGCCATGTTGACGTTATTTTTGCTCCTTAGTTAATCTTTTTCAGCATTGTTATAATAATAGATTAAAAACTGCAAAACATCACCAAGAGTTAAAAGATCTTGTCCAGGTGGCGTTAATTTTTCAGCGAGTGCGCGGAATTCTTCGTCAACATCAGGTCTGATTGAAAGAGTTATGCGGTTAGTTTTCATACTGCGGCGTCTAGAACGACCATCAATAGAACCGGATTTAGTTAAAATAGGTTCTCTTAGATTTTCATAGGATGCATGACGCGTTGTAAAACCACTTTGTTGTGCAATTTTATCAATATCTTGTTTTTCACGCTTAGGAGCCTTTGTAATAGGTTTTAAATCATGTAGATCCTTTAAGGCTGAAAATGTTGATTTGCGTTCTTTTATCATTTTATTATTCCTTCGAGTTTTAATGCTTTCACAATATCAGTAGCAACTTGTTCAGCATTCTTTATGGCAGATTCAGCGTTTGATACATCTTCTTTATTAAGTTGATAAAGAGTGCAACCGAATCCAAAAATAGAAGAAAAGGCAGCTTTATTCATCATTCCGTGATCCAAAACAGGAAGCTTTGCTTCAATCAGTTCTTTACGGATTTCTTTTTCTTCACGAGTTTGTATTACAGAGCATTTTGAAAACATGATACGATAAGGAATATCACTTCGTCTCGCTCTTCCTTCACGAGCTATAAAAGCAATGACTTTTGCCGCTTCGCGACTATCAAGTTTTGTTCCGGCCATAGGAATAATAACCATATCAGAACGACTAATAGCGTATGATGCTGTTATATTTGCTGACCCTTCAAGATCAACAATGACAAAACTATTTGTATCCGCTGCTTCATCTATAACGTCTATAATGGTATTTTCATTAACCCCTCCTTGAACGTCTATATTATCTGGATAATGAGGACCAGCATTTTGCCACCATTCATCAGCAATAGGCTGATTGGGATCAGTATCTATTATTTTTACCTTAGATCCATGGTGAGCTAACACCTGAGAAAGAATAAGCGCTGATGTTGATTTTCCAACACCACCTTTTGTTGAACAAAATACAATTGTTGGCATATATAAAGATCCTTACATACATATTATATATGTCACACTTATACATGACATACACTTAACATATGTTTAATATTTGTAAAATTTATATAATAAATATGTATTATATATGCTTAACGTATGTTATACATATGCTATACATATAATACACGTACAATAAATTATTTTTTGTGGATTTATCTTTGCATGTGCTTGTTTATGGGCGTCTTGGACTTATGATGCGTTCTTACTACGTCTAGCGCCTCCTGGTTATGATACCAGGCTTTTCGGCTAAATGAGATATCACTTCGTTTGTACAGAGTTCAAAATGAGAGGCTTTCCGCTTCTCCTCTCCGGATCATTCACCAAAGTCATGATTAAAAGGAGAGTTTATAAGGGGGCTTAAATAGAAAAAATTGATAGAAATATAAGGCTTTTTTAAGCTATCTTTTTGAAAAAAGAAGAGAAACTGCAAAATACATAGAGTTCATAGAAAAAGAAATGCTTCAGAAAATAATGATCGTCTATGAAAAGAAGTAAAAATCATTTCTGTTTCCATATTTTACTAGGTTCTTAATTGAACGATAAGACGTATTAGTTAACTGCCTAACTCGGTTAATAAATTTATCACAAAATACGTATACCTATTCAAAAGGAAAAAATATTAATTTTCATTTTACTATTCCTAAAAATACAGCTAAACAGCGTTCAATTTGTATCATTTCATCTGTGTGAATATAGCCGAAAATTGAACTAATTTTATCACGTCGTACCGTCATAATTTTATCAATCATCACTTGAGAGGGTTTTAGCAGACCATTTTCGCTATTTGGCTGAATAGTAATGCGCAGTAGTGGAGCGACAATAAGTGTGCTTGTAATTGGTAAGATTGTGATGCTGGTATGCTCATTAAATTGATTAGCTTGGATTACTAGTGCGGGTCTTGGTTTGCCAAAATCGCCTTGCATAGCTACTGTTATAAGAGAACCTCTCATTATTATGTCCAGCCATCAATATCCATTAAGGATTGCTCCATAAATGATTGCATAAATGCATTATCTTTATCTGTCTTTGCTACTAAGCGACATTGACGACGGCATTCTTCAGCAAAGTCCGGTTGACGTATATCTGGTACCCAAATTTGCATTAAACGTAATCCAGCTTTTCTTTGTGCATTGCGATATTTTTGAACGCGTTCATTAACATGCATTGTACCCATAGTATAACCTCCACTATGTTTCATGTAACGTATAACACGAAAAAAAGTTACATGAAACGAAATTTCTAACAATTTTGGGAAAATTCCAAATTTTTTATAAATAAAAAAGTTTATTATAAAGACTTTTTTGTACTTCTCAATATCCCCCCGGCTGGTAGTGAGTGTCCTCACATTGGTATTCCTGGAGTCTAAAAACACTAAGTTGTAGTTTTTTAATGAGAGGTTTTCCACCTCTCAAACTCACCGGACCGCTCACCAAAATCATGAAGTCGTTTCCACGTTTAGAGAAGGGACTAACAAACCTAGGTTCTTAAGATCAAGGCGACCCCTATGGGGCGCTTAACAGCGTCCTTGACTCCAGAACCTAACGGTTTGTTTTGTCCTTCTCACGCGGCTCCGAAATCATGATAATAAGGGGGGAGCTTATAAGGGCACTTAAGTAGAAAAAATTGATAAAAATATAAGGCTTTTTTATGAGCTATGTATTTGAAAAAATTATAAAAAATGTCAAAAAAAGAGAATAAAATAATTGACAGTAACGGAGAATTTTGTTATATAAATATTCAAGTGCTTAAGAAACACCTTGATAGTAAGCGGATAGGTTACGAAACAATCTCTCCAATGTCTTTTTAAACTGACTTTTTTTTATACGTATTCCAACGTATAGTGATTTTGTCGGGTGTAGTTACACCATACAATACCCTTTATGGGGAAAGTGTAACGACGGACTTACTACCGTGTTTCTTAACACCCGGCGCCCGTTAAGGGTGTCATTAAGAAACATTGAAATAGTAAGGACTTCGTTATGAAAAAATATGAATTTACAAATGAAACCCTAAAAGCTGGTAAGCGTACTCTGCATCGTATTCGTGCGTTAAGAGACTTTGGTAATGTTAAAGCTGGTGATTTAGGTGGTTTTATAGAGAAAGAAGAAAATCTTTCTCATAATGGCGATTGTTGGGTTGGGGGTAATGCATTTGTGTGTGGTGAAGCTTTAGTTTACGACAATGCTATTGTATGTGATGATGCTGTTGTTAGTGGCCACGTTTATGGTAATGCTCATGTGTCTGGAAATACTCGTGTTTATATTCGTGCAAAAGTTTATGGTAATGCTCGTATTTTAAATAAAGCATGGATTCATAATGATGCACATGTTTTTGGATATTCCCAGGTCTCTGGTTCAGCTCGTATTAAACCAGGAGCAAAAGTTTATGGGAATGCAAAAGTCTCTGGTGCTGTAAGAATTTTTGGTGAAGTTTATGGAAACGCTACGGTTGGTGATCATTTTGATGTTTACGGTTCTGTTTATGGAAATGCGAAAGTGACAGGTTACGGAGTAATTCGTGGAAAAGTTCATGGAAATGCGAGAATTAAAAGACGCAGTGAGTTGTTTAGTGTTCCAACAAATTGTGAGGTTTATGAGGGCGATAATGTCGTCGAGACGGTTGATATGGCAGCGTAAATAACAGGCACAGGGGGCACCTGCTTTTAAATAGCAAAAAATAAAGCCGCGTCACATAAATGATGCGGTTTAATCTTGGTTGGTTTTAAAAAAATTAAGCTCCTAAAAGAAAAGTTTGAAGTTGTTATTACATCTTGTAAAGATATAGTATATGTTAAATTATGATTTAATATATTTAAAGACGCGAGGGGATAAGGATAATGAATAGTATATCTGAGGTTGAACTAAACAAGACAGAAGAAAGCTTACACGAAGAACAACCTGTTTCGAAAAAGAAACGTGAACGCAATCTATTTATACGTATATTTTTATTTTTCATAGGTAGATTTTTACATCTCCTTTTTCTCTTTCTTTTGTTTATTCGTACACCAGTTCGTGCCATCCTAAGTTTTTTCGCGGGAGGATCAATGTTAACGTTATTCTTTTTCAGTGTTGGGTGCATGCTAGTAGATGAAACATCGTTTTTGTACATAGCAATAATAATTTGTGGATTTATTTTTGCATGTGTTTGTTTATGGCTTACTTGGGCTTATGATGCACTTTTACTGTCTCTCGCGCCTCCTGGTTATGATATCATGCTTTTTGGCTAAATGAGATATCACTTCGTTTGTACATAATTCAAAATGAGAGGCTTTCCGCCTCTCAAACTCCATAGCTTGGTTTATCTTGTATAACGCTTTCTAGGGTTTTAAATGGAAAGTCTGTTATTAGCGCTAATCTAGCTATTAGACTTGAGATGGCCGGTATAAATACTGTACGTGTTTAGTTAAAACAGCTTAAAATATATCCTCTTTACTTAACGCACATTAGTATCTTCCCCACCATATAGAATGCTTTTTTAAGGCATTTTTTGAAATGCCCTTATAAGCTCTCCTCTTAATATCATGATTTCGGAGCCGCGTGAGAAGGATAGAACAAACCGTTAGGTTCTGGAGTCAAGGACGCTGTTAAGCGCCCCATAGGGGTTTCCTTGACCTTAAGAACCTAGGTTTGTTAGTTCCTTCTCTAAAAGCGGAAACGACTTCATGATTTTGGTGAGCGGTCCGGTGAGTTTGAGAGGTGGAAAACCTCTCATTTTTTTGAAAATAGGAGTTTTGTTATTTAAGTGCAAATCTATTTTCGTTAGCAAGAGCTTTAAAATCTTTTCGTCTAAAGTATATAGATCGTCCACAACGAATAGGAGGCTGTCCTTGTACAAGGATGATTTGTTCATCTTTTCGCATGGATTGTGTTATTTCATGAGGATAGATTAAAGGTCTTTGTTGAAAGCTTGTACTTTCGGTTCCTTTTACTCCTGTTGTCCCTAAAGTTTTACTTTTCCCTTTAACCTCAATAGTCATTTTTCCGCATGACTCAGAAATATTTTTAGCCGTTTTAATATCTTTAATTGCTGCATAACTAACGAAAGCACAACTTTCAAACCATGCCATAGCACCAGCATAACCAAAGTGTCTTTCAATTTGACCGACCGATTGATAAAATAACATCAGTGATATGCCATATTTACGCCCACGATCACGAGCCTCTTCTAAAATGTTCATATATCCTAAAAGATCAATTTCATCTAGAACAAATAAAACTCTTTTAGCATAATGACCATTAGCAGCTTCCATTGCCTTAAGAAAAGAACCAACAAGAATACGGCCGACACCAGGGTAAGATTTTAAAATTTTTGAAGGGATATTTAAAAAGATATCAATATCGCCTTTTGTTATGTCTTCTGTTTTAAAATCATTTCCACTAATCATCTGAGCGTAATTAGACAGTGAGAGCCATTGTGTATCTTTTGATGCTGTAGCGTAAACACCAGAAAATGTCTGTTCTGCCATATTGGTAAAAACACCAAGGGTTTCACGAATGAATTGTGATGGTGAAGAGGACTGTAATTTACGCAATTTCTTAATAACAGAGGGTTCAGGTTCAGATACGAGAACACGAAGAGTTTTTAGATTTTTTTCTTCTAATTTGTATTCATTGGAAAAAACAATGTGAGCCAGTAATCCCGTCAACAAATTGTGTGCATGTGATGTAAAGAACTGGTCTGTTGATGTTGATTTATGGTTTTCAGATAATAAAAGTCTAGCAATTTCAACTAAACCAGCTTCCCTTTCATATAAGGGGATATTTTCATTTAATAACCAATCCAAAGGATTAAAAGCTTTAGTTGATTTTCCATGTGGATCAAGAACATGCACAGTTCTGTTATTAAGGCATTGCCGTGTTTCTTTAACGATAGGAGCGATTTCTGTTGATGGATCAAAAACAACTAATGGCCCACTATATTTGAGACAAGTAGGGATGACATTACTTGTTGTTTTATAACCTCCTGAACCAGCAAAAAAGAGCATATGTGTTGAGTCAAAATCAAGGTTATATGTTAGAAGTGGCTGACTCCCACCTTTCCCCCATGTTGTTTTATCTGTTGGATTAAAGGGTATATCTTTTACAACGTCCTCATCGACTCTGTATCGCTCACCAATAATTATTTCCCCATTACTTGGAAAAATATTTTCCAAACGTTTCATATCAATCCACTGAGCTCCCCCAAAAATCATTTTTTTCGAATTTTTTAAAGGAGAGGGAGAAGCTAATGATAATTTCATAGTGAAACCAAGAATAAGAATTCCAATGAAAGATCCAGCTAAAACCATCCTATCAAAAAATGGCAAAACATTTTTCCACGTCATACCATTTTGTCCAACATAGGGACTTAATCTTATATATTCAGATGCATTGTAATAAGTAGCAAAGAGACAAAATACGATTAATGAAGAGATGGTGATATTTTTTCTAATATGTCTTTTTTGTAACAAGACGAATGAAGAGCATGAAAGTGCAATAAGAATTAGAACATCAAGAGGCTTTGAACGTATAAACCAATAAGCATCTGGTGTTGTACCATTTTCTGTAATTTCACTGATTGTTATGTTAACAAGAAAAGGTATGATAATAGAAAAAATAATTGGGCATATTAAAAGTATGATTTGTTTACTATCTAATTTATTTATCATTTGTTATCCGCATATCCGCAAAAGCATCTTTTCCTATTTTTTCAAAATCTTTGTATTCTTTCGAAGTTTTATCGAGTTTTGACGCATGAATCAAACAACCTAAAATGAAAGACTTATTTTCTTCTCTAAGACCAGCTTTTACAACAAGCCCTCCTAATATAATTTTTTCACGTGCATCTTTACGTCTTATTTCGTCATTCAAATATCTAATCCTTTTTTCAATACGTCTTAGTAATTTTATGGATTTTCCAAGATTATTCAGATTTTTATTGTTCTTTTTGAAATCGCTTTTTAACTTCTTCAAAAATTTCTTTCCATTGTTCATTTGTTATATTTAATTCTGTTAATCCAGCTTCTGCTGCTAATAATGCAATTTTTTCCCCTTCATATTTTTTAGCAGCTTTAATATCTTCAATGATTTTTTTTCTTTTTTCTTCAAGAATCTTTTTTTCTTCTATGAGCTTATTTAATGATTTTCTTGCCATTTAAATATCTTTCTTTTTTGTAAAGTTTATAAATTTTTTAACAGAAAAAGACACTGATATCAATAATCGAAAGTGCGCATTTTATGCGCTCCTGAAAATGTCTTTCTTCGAAAGATTTTTTGAAGGCGCAATTATACGT